>NZ_FZOS01000082.1 GCF_900188165.1 Edaphosphingomonas laterariae
ATCTCTTCCGGGCGATGCTTCTTGCTCGGCATTCCTTGTCTCCTTCGTAATCCAAAATATCATCAATTTTGGACCACTCAGAAGGGGGCAGATCAGACCGATCACAACTGCATCAACCTGCGCCTGCCGACCAGGGGCGGGCTCTATGCCTGGGAGTTCGAGAAGGATGGCAGGCCCCTGAACGTCAGGGTCGAGGGGCAGTTTACCTGCGACGATGTGCAGACGAATATCGATGCCGCGATTGACGGGCTTGGTCTTGTTTGTCTGCCCAACGATACAGTCGAGCGCGCACTCGGCGAAGGCCATTTGGTGCGGGTGCTTGAGGATTGGTGCCCGCCGTTTCCGGGCTATCACCTCTATTATCCAAGCCGCCGGCAACACTCTCCGGCCTTCAATCTTCTGGTCGAGGCATTGCGCTGGCGGGAATAATCCGGTGGTGATGCTGGGAACTCCGGCGGATTAGCTTTTGGAAGGGGTGCGCCTGCCGGTGAAGGATTTGATCCACGAGATCGGATATAGATTGATGTGACGATTCGAGATCGGCCGTGTGACGCACGAGCCGTTGCAACAAGGGCGTCCATGGCCGACGAAATAGAGTTGAAACTCGACCTGACGGCGGACGCGGCCGATGCGCTCGAGGCCGCCGCCTTGCTGCCGGGTGATCCCGGCATCGCCACGCAGCGGTCGATCTATTTTGATACACCCTACCGCCGGCTGTCGAAGGGCGGGCTGTCGCTTCGCATTCGCCATTCGGACGGGACGCGCATCCAGACGGTCAAGGCGGACGGCGCCAGCGCCGCCGGACTGTTCATGCGCTCCGAATGGGAATGCCCCGTCGACAGCGATACGCCTGTTCTCGACGACGCGACCCCCATCCGGGCGCTGCTCGGCGATGCCACCGATACCATTGCCCCGGCCTTCGAGGTGCGGATCGAGCGGCGGACATGGATCATCAGCGAAGGCGACGCGACGATCGAACTGGCGCTCGATCGCGGCGAGGCGGTGGCGGGCGAACGAAGCGCGCCGATCTGTGAGATCGAGCTGGAGCTGAAGCAGGGAGGCCGCGCTCCGACCATGGTCAAGGCCGAGCCGGTGACGCTCGGCGCCGGGATGACGGCCGCCGAAGCGTTCCGGCATATCGTCCAGAGCTGTCTGCGGCAGTTCCGGCCGAACGAAGCGCTGTTGCTTGGCGGCCGGGAAGGCGGGGCTCTGCACCAGGCGCGGGTGGCGCTGCGCCGGCTGCGCTCGGCCTTCTCGATCTTCAAGCCGGTGATCGGCGGGAAGGACCATCTGGCGCTGCGCGGGGACCTGCGCTGGCTCGCCTCGGAACTGGCCGATGCCCGCA
>NZ_FZOS01000076.1 GCF_900188165.1 Edaphosphingomonas laterariae
AGCGCCGATGCATGTCTCGAAGGTCGCGCACGTGACCGCCGACGGCAAGCCGACGCGCGTCCGCTTCGAAATCAAGGACGGCAAGAAGGTCCGCGTGGCCGTGAAGTCCGGGGAGCAGATCAATGGCTGATCAGTACAAGCCGCGCCTGCGCAAGCTGTATGAAGACAGCATTGTGAAGGCGATGACCGAAAAGTTCGGTTACACCAACCCGATGCAGGTGCCCAAGCTCGAGAAGATCGTGCTGAACATGGGCGTCGGCGAGGCGACCCAGGACAAGAAGAAGGTCGAGATCGCGGCTCAGGAAATGACCGCGATTGCCGGCCAGAAGGCCGTCATCACCAAGGCCAAGAAGTCGATCGCGCAGTTCAAGCTGCGTGAAGGCATGCCGGTGGGCTGCAAGGTGACGCTGCGTAGCGAGCGGATGTACGAGTTCCTCGACCGCTTCGTGACCATCGCCCTGCCGCGCGTCCGCGACTTCCGTGGCCTGTCCGACAAGTCGTTCGACGGCCGTGGCAATTATGCTACGGGCCTGAAGGAACAGCTGATCTTCCCGGAAATCAGCTACGACAAGATCGACAAGATCCGCGGCATGGACGTGATCGTTGCGACGACCGCGAAGACCGACGAGGAAGCGCGCGAGCTGCTTCGTCTGTTCGGCTTCCCGTTCCCGCAGCCGGTTACCGAAGAAAAGAAGGCGGCCTGATCCTCCTCATGGAGACAGGCTCGATCCGATAAGGAAAGAGAACTTAAGTCATGGCGAAACTGAGTTCGATCAACAAGAACGAGAAGCGCAAGAAGCTCGTCAAGCAGTATGCTGGCAAGTATGCGCGCCTCAAGGCGATCGCGGCTGACGAAGGCAAGGACGAGACGGAGCGCCTGATTGCGCGCCTGAAGCTCGCCGAGCTGCCCCGCAATGCGAACCCGACCCGGGTGCGCAACCGCTGCGAACTGACCGGGCGCCCGCGCGCTTACTACCGCAAGTTCCGGCTGTGCCGTGTCCAGCTTCGCGATCTGGCCAACAAGGGCCTGATCCCGGGCGTCACGAAGTCGAGCTGGTAAGGAACCGAATATGGCTCTGACCGATCCTTTGGGTGATCTGCTCACCCGCATCCGTAACGGCCAGCGCGCGCGCAAGGACAGCGTCCTTTCGCCGGCGTCCAAGCTGCGTGCCCGCGTCCTCGACGTGCTGCAGCGTGAAGGCTATATCCGTGGCTACAGCGCGGAACAGGTTGCCGGCCACGATGGCCTGCGCATTGAACTGAAGTATTTCGAGGGCCAGCCGGCGATCCAGCATGTCGCCCGCGTCTCGAAGCCTGGCCGCCGCGTCTACTCGGGCTCCAAGGAGCTGCCGCGTATCCGCAACGGCCTCGGCATCACCATCGTCTCGACGCCGAAGGGCGTTCTCTCCGACGCGGAAGCGCGCGAGCAGAATGTTGGCGGCGAGATCCTTGCGGAGGTCTTCTGATGAGCCGCACTGGTAAGAAGCCGGTCGTCGTGCCTGCGGGCGTGACGGCCACGATCGAAGCCGGTCAGCTTTCGGTGAAGGGGCCCAAGGGCACCCTGTCGATCCCGCTAGCCGCCGAAGTGACCTATGCCATCGAGGACGGCCAGATCGCCGTCCAGCCGGCCAACCAGACCAAGCGCGCGCGCTCGTTCTGGGGCATGCAGCGTTCGCTGGTGCAGAATCTGGTGACGGGCGTGACCGAGGGTTTCTCCAAGACCCTGCAGATCACGGGCGTCGGCTACCGCGCCAACCTTCAGGGCAAGAACCTGAAGCTGCAGCTCGGCTACAGCCACGACGTCGATTTCGCGGTGCCGGAAGGCATCACGATCGTGACGCCGGATCAGACGACCGTCCAGATCAGCGGCATCGACAAGCAGAAG
>NZ_FZOS01000084.1 GCF_900188165.1 Edaphosphingomonas laterariae
TAGGCTCCTGTCGGTCTTGAATGACAGGAGCGGCGCGTCGGGCGGCCGAGGCCGGGTCAAGGATCGCGAAGCGACCGCGTGAGCGGCGGTGGGGGTCACGATTTTCTTCGGCGGCCGCCAACGCCGAAGGAGAAGCGCCGCGCTCGATCCGCCGAAGAAAATGGTGGGGCCCCACCGTCCTTGAGGCGGTCTCGGCCGTCCGACATAATGGGAAGTCTGTGAGAGATGTTTCCCCTCGTCGGGACGCTGCGGCAAGGCGTAGCGGCGTGCGGACCGACGGGTCCGCGCGGCACGCGAGCGAGCCGGAACGAGTTCGGCGATGGATGAGAAGAAGGGGCCGAGCGGATACCCGGCCCCGATGTCGTCAGGGATGCCGGCCGCAATGGCAAAAATGCTCATCGATGCCGCTGATCGAGCATAGGCCTGGACCGAAGCCGGCCGCCATGACCTCGGTATCGGCGATATAGCCAAGCTCGCTGGCGATCGTGATTGCCTGGGGCCGGAGCACCGGATCGAGCTTGTCGATGGCAGGCCCGAGCGCTTCTGTGAACCAGCGTTCGTACATTTGGTAGCTTCCTCCGGCGGTCTGGCGCATCATGGCTTTCGAAACGAGCCCCGCCTCGTCCCGAAACTGGGCCAGACTATCTGATTGGGCGGCTGCCGACAGCGGGTCATCTTGCGGAATGTGCGGCTGTGGTGGGCGGTGTTCGGCCGCGACCTGGTATGCCCTGCAGCAGTTCGAACAGCGGGCGCATTCATCGACCTCGTCATATTGCTCAGGATCGTAGAGCGTCGCGCAGTACGGGCAGATCGGAGCGTTGAACAGCGCCCGGAGATCGTCGGAAAGGTTGTCCATAAGAGCCTCCATCAGAATGATGCCGTGCTCCCCATCTCTCATCGATGAGGATGGGCTCAGCGGGACGCGGTGTTGAGGCGGTCAGGGACGGCATGGCCGCCGCGAAGCGGGCAGCGGGGGAACCGATTTTGTTGCCGGGTAGCGCAGCGGAGCGGCGGCAAAATCGGGGGGACCGCTGATCCTTGACGGCCGAGGAACACCCAGCGTCATGCTATGGCGATGAAGCCCCGTCTGATGCCGAGATGTGCGAACGCGTGCTTGCCTCCTGCCCGGCAAGTCGAGCGGGTAACCCGGCAGTAAATCCCCGGCGCTACTCCGGCGAACGGGGTGCCGCTTGGTTGGTCCTCGTCGCTGTGCTAGGCGCTTCGGCGTGCTGCAAAAACGGCAGCGCCGGGGCTTAAGAACCCTGTCGAGAACGGCACACGGTGTGATTTCACGCCGGGGTGCCTGCGCATATGTCCAGG
>NZ_FZOS01000074.1 GCF_900188165.1 Edaphosphingomonas laterariae
ACGGTCGGACGGTATTACGGGAACGCGCTGAATTCCCCGACTCGTGATGAATCCATGAGTCGCGGCCGGCGCATCCACAGCCTAACTTTCTATCTTTATTTCTAAAGGAATTAACGGCGCCTGCGGCGCTTCTCCCTTTTATGAAAAGATTGAAGGGGCAGGGAAGGCCATCGGCAAGCACCGAACACAATGGCAAGGCCCAGTGCCCGATGTCGCACGAGCATAGAGCATCCAGAGGATGGCATTCAACATCCGCTGCCGAACCGTGCATCACTCGCCTCCCGATCAATCAGCGAGACAACATTCGACAATGCGCACCCGAAGCTGATCCCATCATCTTGGCTACCCGGGCTTGATCCCCGCGGACGATGGCGGACGAGATCCCGGTTCACCTCTTCCTGTCGCCTGACCTGCCTCATCACTGGGTCCCCCTCGACGCCTTCGAAGGAGTCGAATATCGGCGAGCGCAGATCGAAGTCCAAACTCTCGAGGGCCTGTTGGAAGCTTGGATCTACCTTGATGCTGAGCGTCTGCCATCGGACGGGCATCCAAACGGTATCTAGCTTTCCACAGCGATCAACCTCGCGGCGCTTATGGTCACACGTTCTGCTGGTGCAGCACTCGCGTGAAATCACCTCGTTCGATCAGCTTGTGAGATGTAGGGTACATACCGCCGAAGTCAGGGTGCTTTATATCCAGCATGTCCCTCAAAATCGGAACAAACCGAGAAATAGCCCTGAAACGCCGCCAGGGCCTCACCAGGCGCTTCTGGGCGTTCTGACATCCCTTACTCATGAATAGCGTCAAATCGCTCTGTACGGGCTTCTGGCTGGGGCGCATTTTGGGTCAATTGCCACAAGTTTGTGATCAAAATCAGGGCGCACATGATTCTGAACGCCACTTGCTCCCACCGCAAATTCGCGTTTGATTCGCAGCACCTGTCATGGCGACGAAAGCTTTGTTCCGCGCGCGCTTGTAAGCAGCTTGTCGATGGCGGCCATTTCCTCATCAAATGCATCGAAAGCCACGGCGAGATTCCGGCTCGCGGGTAGGGGAGGGGGCTCCTTCGCCGGACGGCCACGCTTGGAGGCTGCATAGCCGAATTCGACCGCAAGGTCTGGTGGCAGAAACAGCCGCCAGCTGCGCCGCTGGGTAATCTCGACCAGAAGATCCGCAGCGACGGCCCGCTCCAGCAGCTTGCTCGCGCCGGCGACGCTGAGGGCCAGCGCATCGGCAACCCCCTGGGGCGATAGCAGCGGGCGATGATGCGTGAGCGCGAGCAGCCGGGGGAGGGCGCCCGGACGGAACGCGTCGACGATCGCGCGCTGGGCGTTGCGATGGTATTTCTCCAGCTCGTGAAGCCGTTCCAGACCCTCGCGCGCCGATCGTTCGAGCGCCCGCAACGCCGCCAGCCAATCATCGGTGTCGGGTTTCCGCTTCAGCCGGAACGCCTTGGCGCCGCCGGCGAGGCAGGGGAGGGCGCTCGCGGAGAGGCCGCCATCGCGCAGCGCGAACGGCAGGCCGAGCCAGGGCAGGATGCCGCCATCCGCCAGCGCGTGCTGGCGGACCTGGTCGAGTGCGCGGACGAGGGCAGGGTGCTGCGTGGCACCCGCCGGCGCGCCGATGGCGGTGGGCAGCGCATCGCGCCAGGCGAGCGGGTCGGGATCGGCGAGGGCCGCGGCCCACGCATCGAAGCGGTCGAACAGGTCGAGGGTGGTCGAGCGCAGCGGCCGGCCGGGGATCTGGAGCCCGCAGCCCCAGGAAAAAGCGTCGATCTCGTCGACCTCGGCGGATTGCAGTTGCAGTGCCCGCGCATAGCCCGACCAACTTGCCCGCCGGTTCCAGGCCGAGGCGACGGAACTGACGGAAATTCGGGCATCGAGGCGAGAAATGGACGCGGTGCAAGACGCTATGGCTGCCGCCATTTTTGGGGTATAATCGGGACCATAAGAGGCGGGCGAGGGCATGTCA
>NZ_FZOS01000070.1 GCF_900188165.1 Edaphosphingomonas laterariae
TGTTGATTTCCACTGAGAGCTGACCCGGGAAGGGCCGATATTTCCACTGAGAAGTGACCCATGTTGAACTCACCCCTCCGGCTTGGCGAGCGGGGGGTCATGGAGTGTTGGACATGGCGTTACTGAGTGTGATCCGGCGCTGGCATTATCGCGATCATCTGCCGATCCGCGAGATTGCGCGGCGCACGGGACTGTCGCGCAACACGATCCGCAAATATCTGCGGTCCGACATGGTCGAGCCGCGCTTCAAGGTTCCTGAGCGACCGAGCAAGCTGGATCCGTTTGCGGAACGGCTGTCGGCCTGGCTGAGGCGGGAGATGAATCGACCGCGCAAGCAAAAGCGGACGATCAAGCAACTGCACGCCGATTTGGTGAGCCTGGGCTATGAGGGATCCTATAATAGGGTCGCCGCATTCGCCCGGGACTGGCGTGACGATTATCGGTGTCAGCAACAGATCAGCGGCCGCGGCACGTTCGTCCCGCTATCGTTCGCGCCTGGAGAGGCGTTCCAGTTCGATTGGAGCGAGGACTGGGCGATCATCGCCGGCGTTCGCACCAAGCTGCAGGTGGCGCACTTCAAGCTCAGTCACAGCCGGGCCTTCATCGTGCGGGCCTATCTGCTGCAGACCCACGAAATGCTGTTCGACGCCCATAATCACGCGTTCCGCGTGTTGGGCGGCGTGCCGCGGCGGGGGATTTACGACAATATGCGCACCGCCGTCGACAAGGTCGGGCGCGGCAAGGAGCGCAACGTCAACACGCGCTTCCTGACAATGGTCAGTCACTATTTGTTCGAGGCCGAGTTCTGCAATCCGGCAGCGGGTTGGGAAAAGGGCCAGGTCGAGAAGAACGTGCAGGATGCGCGCCACCGCCTGTGGCAACCCATCCCGCAGGCCGAAAGCCTGGACGCGTTGAACCTGTGGCTGGAGCAGCGCTGCAGGGCATTGTGGCCGGAGATACCGCATGGAAGCGCGCCCGGGTCGGTCGCCGATGCCTGGGCCGATGAGGCGGAATGCCTGATGCCGGTGGGCCGGCCCTTCGACGGCTTCGTCGAATATGGCAAGCGCGTCTCGCCGACCTGCCTCGTTCATCTCGAGCGCAACCGCTACAGCGTGCCGGCGTCCTTCGCCAATCGGCCTGTCAGCCTCCGCGTCTATCCCGATCGCTTCCTGGTGGTCGCCGAGGGACAGGTGGTGTGCGAACATCGGCGGATCATCGAGCGATCCCATGATGGACCGGGACGCACCGTCTACGACTGGCGCCATTATCTGGCCGTGGTCCAGCGCAAGCCCGGTGCCCTGCGCAACGGCGCCCCGTTCCTCGAGCTGCCGGAACCGTTCCAGCGGCTGCAGCGACACCTGCTGCGCTCCCCCGGCGGTGACAGGGAAATGGTCGAGATCCTGGCGCTGGTGCTGCATCATGACGAGCAGGTTGTTCTGACCGCAGTTGCGATGGCTCTGGATGCCGGCGTTCCGACCAAGACCCACATCCTCAACCTCTTGCACAGGCTGCTCGATGGAAAGCCGGTCACCACGCCCCCGGTGACAGCGCCCCAGGCGTTGAGGCTGGTCAGCGAGCCAATCGCCAATGTCGAACGCTACGACGCCCTGCGCCGGGAGAATCGCCATGCGTCATGATCCCGCCAGTGGCGCCATCGTCGTCATGCTGCGTAGCCTCAAGATGCACGGCATGGCGCAAGCCGTCACCGATCTCATGGAGCAGGGAGCCCCGGCGTTCGAGGCTGCGGTCCCGATCCTCTCCCAGCTACTGAAAGCGGAAACCGCCGAGCGCGAAGTGCGCTCGGTGGCCTATCAGCTCAAGGCTGCGCGGTTCCCCGCCTATCGCGATCTGGCGGGCTTCGACTTTGCCAGCAGCGAGGTCAACGAAGCGCTGGTGCGCCAACTGCACCGCTGCGAATTTGTCGACGTCGCCGACAATATCGTGCTGGTCGGCGGTCCGGGCACCGGCAAAACCCATGTCGCCACGGCGCTGGGCATCCAGGCCATCGAGCATCACCGCAAGCGTGTCCGCTTCTTCTCCACGGTCGAGCTGGTCAACGCGCTCGAACAGGAGAAAGCCCAGGGCAGGCCCGGCCAGATCGCCAATCGGCTGCTCCACTCGGATCTGGTCGTCCTCGACGAGCTCGGATATCTGCCGTTCAGCGCGTCAGGCGGCGCACTGCTCTTCCATCTGCTGAGCAAGCTCTACGAGCGCACCAGCGTCATCATCACCACCAACCTCAGCTTCAGCGAATGGGCCAGCGCGTTCGGCGACGCCAAGATGACTACCGCGCTCCTCGATCGCCTCACCCATCACTGCCACATCCTCGAAACTGGCAACGACAGCTTCCGGTTCAAGAACAGCTCGGCCCAGCGGCCCAAACCCAGAAAGGAGAAGCCCACATCTTGACCCACCAATGACACCCAAACCATAACCGCAGGCGGGTCACTTCTCGGTGAAAATCCCGGGTCAG
>NZ_FZOS01000069.1 GCF_900188165.1 Edaphosphingomonas laterariae
TGTCAACGGCGGAGCAAAAGTCGGCCATTCGGCGGCGTAAAACCAGGCCACGGTGTTACATGCCGGGGGGAGTGGCGTGAGGGCGTAGCCCGAAGGCCACTCCCCCCGGCATTGGTGTAATTTTCAGGGTCTGGTTTTGGCCGTGCGGGCCCGGCTGTGCGCGAGGCGATAGCTTTCGCCGTTCATCTCGAGGATGCTGACGTGATGGGTCAGGCGATCGAGGAGCGCGCCTGTGAGACGCTCAGATCCGAAGGTTTCGGTCCATTCGTCGAAGGGCAGGTTGCTGGTGATGAAGGTGGAGCCGCGTTCGTAACGCTGGGAGATCAGCTCGAACAACAGTTCGGCGCCGGTCTTGGAGAGCGGCACAAAACCCAGTTCATCGATGATGAGCAGCTTGTATCCGGCTATCTGCTTCTGGAAGCGCAGAAGACGGCGCTCGTCGCGGGCCTCCATCATTTCGCTGACCAGCGCTGCCGCGGTGGTGAAGCCCACCGACAGTCCTTTCTGGCATGCTGCCAGTCCGAGCCCCAACGCTACGTGCGTCTTTCCGGTGCCTGATGGCCCCAGAGCGATGGCGTTCTCACGCCGCTCGATCCACTCGCAGCGCGCCATCTCGAGCACCTGCATCTTGTTGAGCCTGGGGATGGCGGCGAAGTCGAAGCTGTCGAGGCTTTTTACGGCGGGGAAGCGCGCGGCCTTGATGCGCCGCTCGACCATGCGACGCTCCCTTTCGATCATTTCCATCTCGACGAGGCGGGCGAGGAAGCGGATATGATCGACGCTTTCAGCGGCACATTGCCGCGCGAGCTTGTGATGCTCACGCAGGCACGTAGGCAGCTTGAGCGCCTTGAGATGGTGAGCGAGAAGGATCTCCGGGGCCTGATCGCTCATGCGGCCTCCTGCCGGTCGGAGAGCAGGCTCAGATAGGCTCTGGCAAAGGTCTTCTCGACCGTGGTGCGTGGCAGGAAGGGATAGACGTCCAGGTCCAGCCTGGGCGGTACGCGTTCGATCCGGCACAGGACGAGGTGCTTGACGGCATCGAAGCCGATGGCGCCAAGATCGATGGCCTGTTCGACCGCCGCCTGGAGATCGGCGAGGGTGAACGTTTCCAGCAGGCGCAGTACCTGCACATATTCGCGCCTGCCATGTTTGCGCATGCGCCCTTCCATCAACCGCTGCAGTGTCGTGAACGCTTCGGGCAGGTCCCAGCCCTGCAAAGGCGCAGCCTGGTCGAATGCGTTGATCTTCTGCTCGATCAGCGGGAGATAATGGAGCGGGGCGAAGACAACCTCCTCGCGGGCATAGCAACGAGGATGACGGGCGATGACTTCGCTGCGGCAGCCGATCACCACCTCATCGACATAGGCCCTGATCCAGACCTCCTGATGGCCCCAGGCCACCGGAACCGAATAATCGTTGGTCCTGTAGCGCACCAGGGATTGCGAGGAGACCCGCCCGCCTTTCTGATCGCAGGCCTCGAAGGGTGTAGCGGGCAGAGGCTGCATGGCCGCGAGATCGCGTTCCAAGCGCTCACCGATCGTCTCGCTCTGCCCGCGCACCTTGTCCTGCTGGCGCTTGCGGCATTGCTCCTCCAGCCACAGGTTGAACGCCTCCCAGGTCGGGAACTTCGGGATCGGCACCATGAAGTTGCGCCGGCAATAGCCTACCAGCCCCTCCACATTGCCTTTCTCGTTCCCCTTGCCCGGGCGGGCATAGCGGTCGCGGATCACGTAATGCGACAGGAAAGCGCTGAACAGCGTGGCACGCTGCCGCGTGCCGTCGGGCAGGATCTTCGCCACAAGGCAGCGATCGTTGTCATAGACGATCGAGCGCGGTACCGCGCCGAAGAACGCGAAGGCATGAACGTGTCCGTCCACCCAGGCCTCCGCCACCGCCGCCGGATAGGCCCGCACATAGCAGGCATCACTGTGCGGCAGATCGAGCGCGAAGAAGTAGGCCTTCTGTTCCACCCCGCCGATCTCCACCAGCGCTTCCCCGAAGTCGGCCTGCGCATCTCCCGCAGGGTGCGCCAGCGGCACGAACATCTCCCGGCTACGCTGCTCACGCTCCCGAATGTAATCCTTGATGATCGTATAGCCGCCGGTGAAACCATGCTCGGTGCGCAAACGGTCGAATACCCGCTTCGCCGTATGGCGTTGCTTGCGCGGGACACTGCGGTCACCCTCAAGCCATCCATCAATGATCGCCACAAACCCGTCCAGCTTCGGGCGCTGCGGTACGGACTGGCGCCGGTAACCCGGCGGCGATGAAAACGACAGCATCTTGCGTACCGTATCGCGCGACACATTGAAACGCTTCGCCGCCGCCCGTTGGCTCATGCCATCCGCGCAAGCCAGACGGACCTGAAGATAAAGTTCCACGCTGTAGATCCCCACACCTCCCTGACTTGGCAGAAAGGCTTCAAGGTGGACGACTTTTACGCCGCCCGCAGCAGGGCTATCCCGCCGCTACCGTGGTCGAATATTGCTCCGCCGTTCTCA
>NZ_FZOS01000068.1 GCF_900188165.1 Edaphosphingomonas laterariae
CGACACGGCCCGAGACCTTGGCGATGATCGCATTTTCCTTGGGCTTGCGCGCTTCGAACAGCTCCGCCACGCGCGGCAGACCGCCCGTGATGTCGCGGGTCTTGGCGGCTTCACGCGGCACGCGGGCGAGCACGTCGCCGGCCTGCACCGTCTGGCCATCTTCGACCGCCACGATCGAGCCCGGGATCAGGCGCGACACGCCGGCTTCACCGCTGTTCTCGTCGAGCAGGGTGATGCGCGGACGGAAATCGTCCTTCTTGGACTTGAGGTGGTCTTCGACGATCACGCGCTGGGAGATGCCGGTCGCTTCGTCGGTTTCCTCGCGAACCGTGCGGTTCTCGATCATGTCCTGGAAGCGAACGGTGCCGCCCTTTTCGGTGATCACCGGGCTGAACGACGGATCCCATTCGGCGATACGCTCGCCCTTGGTGACGGACGCGCCATCCTCGACGAGGACGGTGGCGCCGTAGGGCAGGCGGTGCGTGGCGCGTTCGCGGCCCTCGCTGTCGAGGATCGCGATTTCACCGTTACGGGCGAGCGTCACGCGACGGCCGCGCGTGTCGATGATCGTCGGGATCTCGCGATAGACGAGCGTGCCATCGGCCACCGCTTCCAGGTTCGATTCCTGGTTGAGCTGGGCCGCGCCGCCGATGTGGAAGGTACGCATGGTGAGCTGCGTGCCCGGTTCGCCGATCGACTGCGCCGCGATGACGCCCACCGCTTCGCCGATGTTGACCGGCGTACCACGGGCGAGATCGCGCCCGTAGCAGGCGCCGCAGACGCCGTTCTTGGATTCGCAGACCAGCGGGCTGCGGATCTTGACCGACTGGAGGCTGATCGCCTCGATCTGCGTGATCATCGGTTCATCGAGCAGCGTGCCTTCCGGGATCACCACTTCGCCCGTCTTGCTGTCGACGATGTCCTCGGCCGTGGTGCGGCCCAGGATGCGTTCGCCGAGCGAAGCGATGGTGGCGCCGCCCTGGACGATCGCCTTCATCACCAGCGCGCGTTCGGTGCCGCAATCCAGTTCGACGACGACGCAATCCTGCGACACGTCGACCAGACGGCGGGTGAGGTAACCCGAGTTCGCGGTCTTCAACGCCGTATCCGCGAGACCCTTGCGGGCGCCGTGGGTGGAGTTGAAATATTCAAGGACGGTCAGGCCTTCCTTGAAGTTCGAGATGATCGGCGTTTCGATGATCTCGCCCGACGGCTTGGCCATGAGGCCGCGCATGCCGGCAAGCTGCTTGATCTGCGCCGCCGAACCACGGGCACCGGAGTGCGCCATCATGTAGATCGCGTTGATCGGCTTTTCACGGCCGGTCTCCGGATCCCTCTTAACAGCCTGGATTTCCTTCATCATCTCGGCAGCAACGCGATCACCGCAACGCGACCAGGCGTCGATGACCTTGTTGTACTTTTCCTGCTGGGTGATGAGGCCGTCCTGATACTGCTGCTCGTAATCCTTCACGAGCGTGCGCGTCTCTTCGACCAGTTCTTCCTTGGCGCCCGGGATGACCATGTCGTCCTTGCCGAACGAGATGCCCGCCTTGAAGGCGTGACGGAAGCCGAGCGCCATGATCGCGTCGGCGAACAGCACCGTCTCCTTCTGGCCGGTGTGGCGATACACCTCGTCGATGACGTCGCCGATGTCCTTCTTGGTGAGCAGGCGGTTGACCGTCTCGAAGGGCACCTTGTGGCTCTGCGGCAGGCATTCGCCCAGCAGCATGCGGCCCGGCGTGGTTTCGTAGCGCTTCATATACTGGTTGCCGGCCTCGTCCGTCTGCGGGACGCGGCTGACAATCTTGGTGTGAAGCGTGACGGCACCGGTGTTGAGCGCCTGGTGGACCTCGATCATGTCCGCCAGCAGCATGCCTTCGCCCGGCTCACCTTCCTTCTGGATGGAGAGGTAATAGAGACCGAGCACCATGTCCTGCGACGGAACGATGATCGGCTTGCCGTTGGCGGGCGACAGGATGTTGTTGGTCGACATCATCAGCACGCGCGCTTCGAGCTGGGCTTCCAGCGAAAGCGGAACGTGGACGGCCATCTGGTCACCGTCGAAGTCGGCGTTGAAGGCCGAGCAGACGAGCGGGTGCAGCTGGATCGCCTTGCCTTCGATCAGCACGGGTTCGAAGGCCTGGATGCCGAGACGGTGGAGCGTCGGCGCGCGGTTGAGAAGGACCGGGTGCTCGCGAATGACTTCGTCGAGGATGTCCCAGACTTCCTTGCGTTCCTTTTCGACCCACTTCTTCGCCTGCTTCAGGGTCATCGACAGACCCTTGGCGTCGAGGCGCGCGTAGATGAACGGCTTGAACAGTTCGAGCGCCATCTTCTTCGGCAGGCCGCACTGGTGCAGCTTGAGTTCCGGGCCGGTCACGATGACCGAACGGCCCGAATAGTCGACGCGCTTGCCGAGCAGGTTCTGACGGAAGCGGCCCTGCTTGCCCTTGAGCATGTCGGACAGCGACTTCAGCGGACGCTTGTTGGCGCCGGTGATTGTGCGGCCGCGGCGGCCGTTATCGAACAGGGCGTCGACGGCTTCCTGAAGCATGCGCTTTTCGTTGCGGACGATGATGTCCGGCGCGCGCAGCTCCATCAGGCGCTTCAGGCGGTTGTTGCGGTTGATGACGCGGCGATAGAGATCGTTGAGATCCGACGTCGCGAAGCGGCCGCCATCCAGCGGCACGAGCGGACGCAGTTCCGGCGGAATGACCGGAATCACCTCGAGGATCATCCATTCCGGGCGGTTGCCGGATTCGATGAAGCTTTCGACGACCTTGAGGCGCTTGATGATCTTCTTGGGCTTCAGCTCCGACTTGGTCTCGGCCAGCTCCTTCAGGAGATCTACACGCTCGCCTTCGAGATCGAGGCTTTCGAGCATCTTGCGCACGGCTTCGGCGCCGATGCCGGCGGTGAAGGCGTCTTCGCCATATTCGTCCTGCGCCTCGAGCAGCTCGTCCTCAGTGAGGAGCTGATACTTCTCAAGCGGGGTCAGGCCCGGTTCGATGACGATATAGGCTTCGAAGTAGAGCACGCGCTCAAGCTGCTTGAGCTGCATGTCGAGCAGCAGGCCGATGCGCGACGGCAGCGACTTCAGGAACCAGATGTGCGCAACCGGGGCGGCCAGCTCGATATGGCCCATGCGTTCGCGGCGGACCTTCGAGACGGTGACTTCGACACCGCACTTTTCGCAGACGATGCCCTTGTACTTCATGCGCTTATACTTGCCGCACAAGCACTCATAGTCCTTGATCGGGCCGAAGATGCGCGCGCAGAACAGGCCGTCACGTTCCGGCTTGAACGTGCGGTAGTTGATCGTCTCGGGCTTCTTGATCTCGCCGAACGACCAGGAACGGATACGCTCCGGCGAGGCGATGCCGATGCGGATCTGGTCGAAGGTTTCCGGCTTGGCCACCGGATTGGCGAAGTTGGTCAGTTCGTTCATTTCCCAGTCCCTCTAGAGGGTCAAATTCGTCGGGCGGCGGGGAAGGAGGGGGAGTGGCGGCTGATCCGGCCGCCACCCCCGCGCTCGCTTATTCCGCTGCCTCGGCCAGGCCGTCGCCGTCCTCGATGCTCTTGAGTTCGACGTTGAGACCCAGCGAACGCATTTCCTTGACGAGCACGTTGAAGCTCTCCGGGATGCCGGCCTCGAAGGTGTCGTCGCCCTTGACGATCGCTTCGTAGACCTTGGTGCGGCCGACCACGTCGTCC
>NZ_FZOS01000072.1 GCF_900188165.1 Edaphosphingomonas laterariae
TGCGGCCGCGCTCGTTGGCGCGGGGTGGAGCAGCCCGGTAGCTCGTCAGGCTCATAACCTGAAGGTCACAGGTTCAAATCCTGTCCCCGCAACCAACAATATAAAAACTCAACGCCAAACGCCGCCCTCAAAGGGCGGCGTTCGCGTTTGGGGCATATCCTTCAGTCCCCACACCCCCGCCTCGGGCATCGGGCCTGATCCCGTCAGAACAGCCCCAGCGCATCGACCGTCGCAGCATCGAAGACGATGCCGAAACGCTCGACCAGAAGCGCGCGATAGGCCGATGCGCTGCCAATCTCGAGCTCCAGAACGACCGTGTCGCCGGCGCGTTCGGTCAGCCCGCGGCCGTTCAGCGTCAACAGCCCGTCCGGCGTGACCAGGCTGGCGATCCGATTGCTGGTGAAGCGTGACGGGAGCGACGTCGCGGTCCAGTGATTGCTCAGCGCAAGGTCCGCCGGAAAAGCGGGTGCCTGGGTGAAGCTATACTGGTCCGCCCAGCCGTTGTCGCCCACCGCGCGCTGGAGCATCCAACCCGGTTCGATCGCGGGATCGCGTGCGACCAGGCGGTATCGCCCGCCATCGGCGGCCACCGCCTCCCCACCATCAGCCACCCGCATCGGCGGCGTGAAGAAGCCGCCAAAGCCGGCATCGGCAATCCATTGCGCGCCATCGAGCTCGACGAGGTTGAACGTATGCGTCAGACCCGGCGTCACGCCATTGGCCATCAGCCATACCCGGCCGAGCAATGGCCGCGCGACGAAGCCCATCGTCTGTAAGACGCGCAGGAACAGTTGATTCTGTTCAAAGCAATAGCCGCCACGGCGCGCACCAACGAGCTTGGCGAAGACGTGATCGGGATCGAGGCTGATCCCACGTCCCAATATGATGTCGAGATTCTCGAACGGGATGGCCAGCCGATGTGCCCGCTGCACCACTAGCAAGCCTGCGGCATCCGGTTGGGGCAGGCGCGTGAGGCCGATCCGCGCGCAATAGGCGTGCTGTTCGGCCGGTGTCAGTGTGCGGGGCATCAAAGCGGACATGTCCATGCCCGCCTTGTGCCGCAGGCCGTGCGCGCGCCGCAAGCCGGGTCAGGGCACGCCCGCCACCCAGTCCATCGCCGCCGCCGCTTCGGCCGGAGCGAAGCTGCGGATCTCGACAAAGGGGATCAGCGGGCTTGCGACCCTGGCGAGCGTGCGGATCCATTCCTTGTCGGTGATCACCGCCTCACGCGGGAAGCGGTTGAGCTGGAGCAGTTTGGACAGGCCGTAGCGGAAGTCCTTGCCGGCCGCCTGCAGCGTGATGTCGCGAAACTCACTGAGATCGGCGAGGACGCCCCATTTTTCACGCCGCTTGAGGCGTGCCTCGAGATCGGCGATCAGCCGGTCATAATCGTCCCCGTCGACCACCCCCGACAGCTTGTAGGCGGCGACATTGTCCGGCGAAGGCAGGATTTCGAGCATGAATGTCTCCCGATATGATCCGAATCAACGCGGTTGTGGCGGGGCGGGTCCATGGAGCGGCGAAGTTCGGAGCCTATCGCGATGAAGCAAAATGGGGGCGGGGACATGGCATGCTGGCTGTGCGGCCGTCCGCTTGGCCGCCGTGTCGAATGGCACCATCCCGTGCCCAAGAGCCGTGGCGGGCGCAGCACGGTCGCGCTCCACCCGATCTGCCACCGCGCGATCCACGCGACCTTTTCCAACGCCGAGCTTGCGCGCATGGATGCGGATGGCGTCGCGCTGCGCGGCCATCCCGCGATTGCGGGTTTCCTTGCGTGGATCGCCGACAAGCCCGCCGACTTCCACGCGCCGACCCGCACGCGGACCTAGCTTTCCATCGCAGCGGCACAGCAGGTGTGCGGGTAACGCGTCAGTCCTTGTTGGCGGCGCGCCCGACCGAGCAAATCGAGCGGGTGTAGCTCAATGGCAGAGCACTAGCCTTCCAACCTGCCCAAAATCCGGGATTTCTGCGGGTCGCAATGTACACAGTCGACAAAATTGGCTGAATTAAATCAATGTGTTGATGTGAGCCTGTAAACTGCCACGCGGGTGTGAACCGTCATCGTGACGGCCCGATTCCTGACAGTCGACACTCGCGGACTTTGCGGACCTTCCGGTCGATCGTTAGGATGAGTTTATGGACAAGCCATGGTTCAGGCGCTTCGCCGGGTTCAGTTTCATGCCCATCTCATGGGAGGGCTGGCTGACGACCGTAGTCACGCAATTACTCGCCGCTCTTTGCGGCGCTTTGTGGTTGATCGTTTCCGATGAGCGCCCGGTTATTGGTTGGATTTGCGGTGCGGTGTTTGAACCGCACCGGGTTTGCCGGAGGCTCCATCTCCTGAGAGAGTGGAGCCGATATGAGCAAGACGACGAACAAGTTTTCACCTGAGGTCCGCGAG
>NZ_FZOS01000065.1 GCF_900188165.1 Edaphosphingomonas laterariae
CTTGGCAGAAAGGCTTCAAGGTGGACGACTTTTACGCCGCCCGCAGCAGGGCTATCCCGCCGCTACCGTGGTCGAATATTGCTCCGCCGTTCTCAGGCACTATGCCGTGAAACATGCAGGCGGCGGACACTTGCCGGTCCAGCTCGTCCTGCGAATCCTCAAGGTTGTAGATCCATGCCGATTGCGGGCCGCGTGGAAGCGGCTTGCCAAGCAGCGGCTGGCCCGATGCCAGCGACAATGCCAGCGCGGTGCCGATCGTGCTCTTGCCGGTGCCACCGGGCGCAATGATCGCCGTAACCTCGCCCCTCAGCAGCCAATGGCCAAGCAGCCATTGCCGGGTCGGTAGCGAACGGGGATCGGGCCAGCGGTAGGGCGTGGCGCGAATGGCAGTGCCGGCAGGTGCGGCATCGGCGATGCGGCGGGCCACGGCATCCGGCGACAGGTCCGCAAAATCCATGGGGGTGGTCGCGTCACGCATCGGCATCCCTCCCGGCTTGAGCGATGCGGGCCGCGATCTCGGCCGGCGCAATGTCCGCAAAATCGGTTCCGGAGTCCGTTGAGCGAGTTTCCTGGCCGATGGGCAGCGGAGTGGTCAAAAGCGCCCCGATGGACTCAGCGGCGTTCTGAGCCGATTGCAGCCCGATATTCTCCGATAGGTGACGGTCATCGTCCGCCGCGACGATCAGCGTCCGGCCGGGGAACAGGTTGCGCATCGTGCGTGCGACGGTTCCGAGATTGCGCGCCGACATTGCCGCAACAACACCGTGCCCGGTGGCATGGTGAATTGCCGCCATCGTGGCGAAGCCTTCCCCGATCACCAACGCGCCAGCCGATGGCCTGCCATCGCGACAGAGCGCGCCGTGCGGCCAGAACAGGCCCTCCGTGCGCCCGCCCTTGAGAAACAGCTTTCGACCATCCGGATAGATGCGCTGCACGTTGCACAGCCGAAAGCCGGGATCGACCATCGGCACCAGCAGGACGTCGCCATGCTGCCGAATGCTGAACGGAGACAGACCCTTGCGCGCCAGATAGCCATGTGCGGGATCCGGCTTGCCGGCATCGCGCCACAGGTCGCGGGCAGTGCCAGCCGCCGCTTCCTGCTTGGCTTCCGTTTCCGCCTTGCGCCGGGCCTCGCTTTCACGAGCCTGAGCCACGATCGCGCGGCGTTCGGCTGGTGACAGCGAACGGGGATCGCTCCCCGCACGCCATACCGTCCGCACGCCCAGCCGGTAATGCCGGAACACCCCAGCGGGCACGCCATCGAGGTGCAGGCAGGCCCATCCGTTGCGCCGGCCGGGTTTGTCGCCATCGGCCCGGAAGCGGACGGGATCGCCGGAAGCGAGCTTATCGGCAATCGGCTCCACCGGGCGGATACCCGCCGCCGCCATGGCATCGAGAAATTCCGAAACGGGATCGGTCACAGTGCGGCCCTCCCTTTTTCGGTAAGGCGAAGCACCGCCGCGCCCTTGCCGGACGGATTGCGGCGACGTGCGCCGGTCGGTTCCACCATACCCATGGCCCGCAGTTCGGAGAAACGCGGTTGCAGGCTTTCGCGGGCGACCTCGGCAACGGCGACGGCTTCCAGCACCGTTGCCTCGCCCAACCTGTCCAGCGAGCGCATGGCGACGCGGCGAAGGTAGGAAGCGCATGGTTTGATGGCCTCCGCAGCGTCCTGACTGGTGCCGTCCCGGCCTTTCGCGCCGGGAATGTCGGGATAGCTATCAGCCATGGCTGTGTGCCCCGAAGGCCATCGCGGCGACCATCGCGGCCAGTTCCGGGCGAATGCCGTAGCTGCCGATCAAGTGTTGAGCGCGATAGGCGGAGAGGG
Organism: Edaphosphingomonas laterariae; assembly: GCF_900188165.1. GTDB lineage: Bacteria > Pseudomonadota > Alphaproteobacteria > Sphingomonadales > Sphingomonadaceae > Sphingomonas_E > Sphingomonas_E laterariae. Next base: position 1,829 of record NZ_FZOS01000065.1, read on the forward strand.
TAAGGGATTCCGTGGAAGTGCCGACCAAGCTATTCCACAGAACCCGGCTGCCCCTAGCGGTCGGGTTTTGCTTTCGGGGCATGGCTCAAGCCTCCCCTGCGATCAGCGCGTGCAACGCTTCGGCCGGAATGATTGTCCTGCCACCGACGCGAACAGCGCGAAGGCGGCCAGCCGAAATGTGATTGTAGAGCGTCGTCCGGCCTAGGCTGGACGCCAGGCAGGCTTCCCGAATGCTGTAACCGATCTTCAGGGGACCGGATTTGGTGGACTCCATCGAAGCACCTCGTTCGTTGTTGAACGAGGCAAGAAAGCCGGGTTAAAAAATGCGCAGCAAAAGGCGCATGTGCGGAACGATGTGCGCCTTTTATCCGCCCTTCCCTGAAGGGCGCCCCGAGGGCTTCCAGCGTCCCCTAATTAGCTCGCGAACGGCTGTTGTTGCCACGTTTTCAAATCCCAGCTCGTGGCGCATTCGGCTGGCAATCGAACGGCCGCTCAAGCCGCGAGCTTTCAGTTCGTCGGCTTTAGCTAGGATCTGAGAATCGCTTGGCGGACGGCCCGCTTTTACGGAAGGAGCGCGATCAATTGCCTCAGAGGCCGTAACTTCAGTGCGCCACCTATCAAAGCCCATCCGCGACAACAGCACCGGACATCCTGCGCCCTGATTCTCAGGTGCCATTCCGCGATAGACAAGGTGCAAATTTTCCGGATTTACCCCGTTCCAATAGAAACGAGGCACAAGCAGCGGACTGTCATTTGTCGGCGCGACATATGCTGGCAAACTGCCGTCCCGAAGTGCGCCATGGAGCTTGCGACTGGCTTGCCGATATGCCTCCATGAACGGAGGGGGCGAGCCGTCGGCGCGAGGCCCGATAGGCGCGCCGTTGGGATCACGGAGAATCAGATTGCCTGCCGCATCTTGCCAAACGCCAATGTCGTAGGACGGTCTATCATGTGAGAGCCATGAAAATGCCTCCTCCATGCCCATGACGGGGCCAATGCCTGGCAGGGAAGCTGGCAGCGAAACGATCAATGCTTTGGCATCGTCGAACCTTGGCGGGAAGCTCCTGAGCAATTCGGCCCGGCAGACCTCCACGTCGCGCCAACCATCCTGAGGATCCTCAAAGGCCCTTTTGACGGCGCTCCGCTCCCAATAAAGGCCCGTGCCGCGCTTAAGGCCCCCTTGGAGGCTGTCAAAACACGCAAAGTCCCGCAGTTGCGTGTCCGAAAGATATTCAGTGTTGCCGCTTGCTGCGGAAAAATTGAAATAATTCTCGACGTATCGGCCACGAACACGGATGCGTCCGGCGCTAGCCTGCTCCGACAAGCTGGCCATTGCTTTCTGCAATGCCTCAAGCCAATCTGATCGACCAAACGGGCCAAAGCCGTATTCGTCCGACGTCGTAAATTCATCGTGGTTCATGGCAACGCTAAAGCCGACCCAAGTCAGCGCCTCGCCAAGTTCGACAAAAGGCGCGTCTCGCGGTTCGCGGTAGGTGGTGGGGTTGGGCATCTCGTCACGATCGAAGGCGGAAGGCAGGTTGGGCAGATCCCCAATTTCCGAGGCCTCAGGATTCGCCAGCCAGTCCGCAAATGCCGCGCGGCGAACAAAGCAGCCCCAATTCACATAGTCGTGAAGGCCGTGGTCGAGGAATGGGTCGACGTGCAGCCAGTTAAAATGAAATGCGCTCTCGGACGCCCTGGCATTCTCCCAAACCCAGCCGGGCAGTGGATGGGAGCGGCCATCTTTCACCAGATGCGCAGTCAAATCGCCCGACAGCAAGGCGCGGCGCATGGTAAGAGACGAGTGGGCAGTGCGCCGGTGCCGATGCGTTGCGTTGTCGCACTCAGCAGCGAACGGGTCGGCTGGGGGATCAATCCACGGTGCCGGTTCTTGCCCTGCCAGCCGCGTTCTCAGGATGCGATGCAAGAGGCGAGTTGCCTTCGATATTCGCAGCCATTGCCTTTCGTCTCCGTCATGGGAGCGTGACTGGAATTTACCATTTTCACGCGCGGGCTTTTTCGCGGCATCAATCCGTGCGGCGAATTTTGCCCAATCGGCACGTTTTACAAAAAGCGGCCTGCCATAGAGCCAGCCGCGATCGTTCGGAGGGCGATACACACCGGAAACAACCGTAGCATGGTCAGCTTCGACAATTGCATCGGGAGCTACCAAACGGTCCGGCTCTCCAATTGGCGCAACCCATATCGGCAACTCGCCGGAACGCATGCCGTCGGCAATGTGTTTGTCCGCATCCTCAATATTGGCTTGCCGCCTGAGCCAGTCTGCCCGCTGATCGTCCGGAACAGATTGCGCAAATTCCACCATGAGCGGGGGCAGGCTTGCCGGAGTTGGCCAGCTCACTGATCGCTCCGCTAGGTCAATCCTGCAATGGGATAGCTGATAGGAATCGGCGACGGCTGGCCCACGATGCTCGTCATCGTAGCGCGGCAGGTTTGCAGACGCCGAATTGTTGAATTGAATGGGCGCGGGGGTCACTACGCCCCGCTCGTCTTTTCGCGCCATCCCGCCTCCCAAGCGGCTCCCATGATGAAGCGGGGAAGCGCGTGGGATGCGCGCTTGTCGGCTGGCCAGCCTATCCCCATACATGTGATACCGTGCATTCTGACTGATAGGAAACGCCGGGAGCGATGAAGCCGGCACCTTCGGCAACCACGCCAACAAAAATCAGGGGATAGCTCAGTCAGGCCGGCCAGCCTTCCTTTTCAAACACGGCTCGATTGGGGTGTGATAGGCGGAACAGGTCGCCCCGCAATGCCTCCGCAGCTTTCAGGTTCTCGCGAGTCGCATCTGCTATAGCTGCGATGGCCTCTCCGCCATCTTCGACGCCTTGAGCGACGTAGTTTAGCGCAGACAACAAATCGCGAATCTTACGGAGAGGATCTTCCATATCGCATACCAGGCGAAAGGCGGTGTCATCCGGGAAGGGATTTGGGCGGGTGAGTTCCGCCTGTAGGGATATGTCAGCCATATTCTCGACTCCTTGCAGTCGGGTTGTGGTTAGGGCCGGCAGGGGAGCTACTACCTTCCCCGGCTGGCCCGCTTCCATCGGGCCGAACGCCCGGTGAATCTCTATCCGGCCTCAGCCTTGCGAATGGGCGTCACGTTGGCGCCAGCCGTCGGGATCGTGGCGCAATAGGTGGCCCAATCGTCCATGAGCCGTCGCCGCTTGTCGAACAGGTCGCCGCGCCGATAGGCCCGCTCCACCTTGTTCTCGATAGTGTGCGCCAAGGCCATTTCCGCGACCTCATGGGCATAGCCGGTGCATTCGGCGGACCAGTCGCGGAAGCCCGAGCGGAAGCCGTGCACGGTCACGTCAACTTTCATCCGGCGAAGCAGCATGGTCATGGCCATGCCGGACATTTGTCCACCCTTGATCGCCGGGAACAGCCATTCCTTGCGTAGATCCCGGGTGACTTTCAAAATCTCCACGGCGCGCGGTGACAGCGGCACGCGATGTTCCTTGCCCGCCTTCATGCGGCCGGCCGGGACGGTCCAGACTGCCTTGTCCAGATCGACCTCGGACCATTTTGCGCCGATTACTTCCCCGGTGCGGGCGGCAGTCAGGATCGTAAATTCCAGCGCCAGTGCCGCGACGGCTTCGCGCTTGTGCAACGCGCCGACAAAAGCGGGGATTGCCTCATAGGGCATCGCCTTGTGATGGTGGGCTGCCCGCGATGACTGGTCCGGTTGCATAGTTAGTTGAAGATCGCCTCCGATGCCAGCCTGGGCGGGAGGCGGAGCGCAGCGGAGCCGAGCGGCCAGGCTGGCATCTTGATCGTTTCCGGAGCCGGTGGGCGGTACCC
>NZ_FZOS01000085.1 GCF_900188165.1 Edaphosphingomonas laterariae
TCGCGGACCGATGTGGCCGATCCAGTGCGGCAGCTCGATTGCCGCGAGAAGACGGCGTCGGCGACGGCGCGCTTCTCGCCCGCTTTCCTGGCGTCGGTGCGCGGTTACAAGGTGTTGCGCTTCATGGACTGGCAGAGCACCAACGCCAATGTGGCGGTGACCTGGGCGACCCGGCCGCAACTGCTGACGCAGAACCAGGCGAGCAAGATGGGCGCTTCGGTCGAATATATGGTGGCGCTGGCCAATGAGGCCGGGATCGACCCGTGGTTCACGATGCCGTGGAACGCCGATGAGGATTATCAGCGGCGCTTTGCCACCTACGTCCGCGACAATCTGGCGCCGGGCCGCAAGGCCTATGTCGAAATGTCGAACGAGGTGTGGAACTGGTCCTTCCCGGTAACCACCCAGGCCAAGAATGAAGGCCTGTCGATGGGGCTGGCGACCAACGAGGCCGAGGCCCTTCTGCGCCGCTACGCCCAGAAGTCGACGTGGATGCACAAGATCTGGTCGCAGGTGTTCGCGTCCGACATGAAGCGGCTGGTGCGCGTGATCGCGACCCAGAATGCCAATCCCTGGGCGGCGGAACAGGTGCTGAAGTTCGAGGATACGGCGCAGAATTTCGATGCGCTGGCGACGGCGCCCTATTTCGGCGGCGGCACCTTCTCGGGCAGCCGGGCGGCGATCACCGATCTTACCAATATCTTCACCTTCCTCGATGCCGATATCGACGCGGTGCTCGCCAAGGCGGCGCAGAACAAGGCGGTCGCGACCCGTTATGGCAAGCGCTACATCGCCTATGAAGGCGGCCAGCACGTCGTTCACGCCAGCAATGTGGAACTCGTCCGCAGCATCAACCGCGATCCGCGCATGTACACTTTGTACCAGCGCTACCTTGCAACCTGGAAGGCGCAGATCGGCGACGCGATGACGCTGTACAACAATACCGGCCCCGTCAGTCAGTGGGGCGCCTGGGGCCTGCGCGAATATGCCGGCCAGCCCATCGCCGAAACGCCAAAGCTG
>NZ_FZOS01000064.1 GCF_900188165.1 Edaphosphingomonas laterariae
ATCCGACACGCCGATCCGCTCGCCCAACGCTGCCTCCCAAAAGCAGCCTTGAATCAATCCAGAGTCACGCCGTCAAGCTTTGTCCACGACGCCTACCTTCGCATCACGCAACAGTTGGATGCTGACGGGTATAAGCGAACTTCCAATCCAGAAAGTTCAGGCCGTTTCCATACTGAGTGGCTCAATATGATGCTCCCGAGGCTCAAGCTGGCGCAGAGCCTTCTTCATCGGAGTGGCGTCATATTCATTAGCATAGACGACCAAGAGATCAGCAACCTGAGAATTCTCTGCGATGAAGTTTTCGGATCGGAAAATTTCGTCGCAAATATCATTTGGGAAAAGGGTCGGAAGAACGACGCTAAGCTCGTGTCAAATGGCCACGACTACATGCTTGTTTATGCGAGAAACAAACCGGCCCTTACTGAGGATGGAGTAAAGTGGCGCGAGGCAAAACCCGGTGCGGCGGAGATTCAGACTGAATATTTGCGCCTCAAGGACCTCCACAATGGCGACAACGAGGCGATTCAGGAGGGCATCCGAGACTTCTACAGAGGGCTTCCCAAAGAGCACCCTTCCAAGAAGCTTTCACGATACGGAAACGTCGATGAGCGAGGCGTATGGCGAGATGACAATATGTCTTGGCCGGGCGGCGGTGGTCCAACGTATGACGTCATCCATCCGATAACGGGCAAGCCATGCAAGGTTCCAGAAGGTGGCTGGCGATATTCGACTCCTGAGAAAATGCAGCAGATGATAGAAGCTGGTCGCGTTATGTTTCGTGATAATGAAACAGATCCGCCCATTCGTAAGACCTATCTAGTTAGAGGCGATGAAGAACAGGACGATCAGTCCGATGACGAGATGGAAACTGAGGATGTCGGCATCCAAGTGGCTGGATCATATTTCTATAGGAGCGCACTCCAAGCATCAAATTTGATGCTTGGTATGTTTGGCGCAAAGATATTCAACAACCCAAAAGACCATGAGATTTTGGCGCGATGGATTAATTACGCAACTAACGGTGACAAAAATGCCATCGTCATGGACTTCTTTGCTGGATCAGGAACCACTGGCCATGCAGTGATGACACTGAATGCTAGGGATCAGGGCCATAGGCGCTACATACTTGTCCAGTTGCCTGAACCCCTAAGTGAAGATGACAAGGACCAGAAGATTGCGGCGAGGTTCTGTCAGAAACTCGGTAAACCCACGAATATCGCGGAGTTGACCAAGGAGCGCCTTCGCCGGTCGTCTGCCAAGTTGTTTGCGGAAGTGCCTACGGCAAAAATCGACAGAGGTTTCCGAACCTATAAGTTGGCTTCCTCCAACATAGTCGCGTGGGAACCGGAGCTATCTGACCTTGAAGGCACCTTGCTCGCCAATGCCGAGCACCTTGTGCCGGGGCGCACAGAGCAGGACGTGCTCTATGAGCTGTTGCTCAAGCTGGGCCTCGACCTGTGCGTTCCCATCGAGAAGAAGGAAATAGCTGGGAAGGCCGTCCATTCCATCGGTGGTGGCGCGCTGATCGTTTGTCTTGCCGATGGACTTGCCACGGACACAATCGAAACCGTCGCCAACGGCATCATCGCATGGTGGAAGGAGCTTGCCCCCGCCGTCGATACCCGCGTCGTGTTCAAGGATTCCGGCTTCGCCGATGATGTGGCCAAGGCCAACATGGCGGCGATCCTCAACCAGAACGGTATCCTCGACGTGAGGAGCCTGTGATGAGCACGGAGAGTTTCGTCACCTTCGCCTATGGCTCCAACATGCCCACCGCGCGCCTGCGCGAGCGGTGCCCATCTGCGCGCACAATCGGCATTGCCGAACTGTCCGGCCATGAATTGCGCTGGCACAAGCGCAGCCGGGACGGGTCAGGTAAGTGCGATATTGCCGCCAGCGCCGCCGCCAATGGTTCCGTGCTTGGCGTACTCTATGAGATCGCAGCGCACGAGAAACGCGCGCTTGACCGCGCCGAAGGCTTGGGTGCCGGGTACGAAGAAATCGAGGTCGAGGTTCTTTGTGGCGGCAGCCCGATAACAGCCAAGGCATATAGAGCGACCGATACCGATCCCGCGCTTCGCCCCTATACATGGTATCGCGCCTTAGTCATCGCGGGTGCGCGGGAACACGGGCTTCCCGCGTCCTATATCGCAAGGCTAGCATCCGTGCCTGCTGACGAGGATCAAGACCGCACACGCCACGACGAGCACATGGCACTTATCGGGGGGGTACGGGCATGAAACTTCATTTCGAGCCAGACCTCGATTACCAGCACACCGCCATTGAAGCCGTCTGCGATCTCTTTCGTGGGCAGGAAATCAACCGTACCGAATTTACCGTCACCCGCCAAGCTGGCGGTGGCGCGCAGCAGGAGCTTGGGCTTGTCGAAAACGCCCTCGGCATCGGCAACCGGCTGACATTGCTCGACGACGAGATCATTTCTAACCTGAATGAAATCCAGCTCCGTAATGGTCTGCCGCCCTCCGCCAGCCTCGCCTCCGGCGACTTCACGGTGGAAATGGAGACGGGCACCGGCAAAACCTACGTTTACCTCCGCACAATTTTCGAGCTGAACAAGCGGTTCGGTTTCACTAAGTTCGTAATCGTCGTGCCGTCCGTCGCCATCAAGGAAGGCGTCTATAAAACACTCCAAATCACGGAGGACCATTTCAAGGGCCTCTATTCCGGTCAGCCCTTTGATTACTTCCTCTACGACTCATCAAAGCTGGGGCAAGTTCGCAATTTCGCCACCAGCCCGACCATCCAGATCATGGTCGTGACCGTGGGCGCAATCAACAAGAAGGATGTGAACAACCTCTACAAGGACAGCGAGAAAACCGGCGGTGAAGCGCCAATCGACCTGATCCGCGCCACGCGCCCTGTCATTGTCGTAGACGAGCCCCAGACCGTGGACGGCGGCCTTGAGGGGCGCGGCAAAGAAGCCCTTAGCGCCATGAACCCGCTCTGCACGCTACGCTACTCCGCAACCCATGTGGACAAGCATCATATGGTTTACCGGCTAGACGCGGTGGACGCCTATGAGCGCAAGCTGGTCAAGCAGATCGAAGTGGCCTCGCTCGAAGTCGAGGGTGGGCATAACAAAGCCTACCTGCGCTTTCTCTCTGCCAGCAACAAGCGCGGTGCTGTGACCGCTCGCGTCGAGGTCGATGTGGAAGTGCATGGGAAAGTGCGTCGCCAAGAAGTGACCGTGCGTGATGGTGACGATCTTGAAAATGATGTCACTGGTCGGTCTGTCTATAGAGATTGCCGCATCGGCGAAATCCGCGTGGCTGGTAAAGATTCACTGCTGGAAGTGAAAACAGCCGGATCGGAATCCTTCCTCGCCATAGGGCAAGCCATCGGCGATGTTGACCCCGATGCCATAAAGCGACTGATGATCCGTCGCACAATCACCGAGCACCTTGAGAAAGAACGCCGTCTTGCACCGCTCGGCATTAAGGTGCTCAGCCTGTTTTTTATCGATGCCGTGGAGCATTACCGTTCCTACGACGAGGATGGAAACGCGGTGAAAGGCAAATATGCGACGATCTTCGAGGAAGAATATCGCCGCGCCGCCAAGCTTCCCGAATATGCCAGCCTGTTCAAGGAAGTGGACCTCACTACCGACGCGGAAGAAGTTCACGACGGCTATTTCTCCATCGACAAGGCCAAGCGTTGGACCGACACCGCCGAGAACAATCAGGCCAATCGCGACAGTGCCGAGCGCGCCTATAACCTCATCATGAAGGACAAAGAGAAGCTGCTGAGCTTCGACACGAAGCTGAAGTTCATCTTCTCTCACTCGGCACTGAAAGAGGGCTGGGATAATCCCAACGTGTTTCAGATTTGCGCGCTGCGCGAAATCGGCACCGAGCGTGAACGCCGCCAGACTATCGGGCGCGGCCTGCGCCTCTGTGTCAAATCTGTCGGCCCCGAAAAAGGGCATCGGGTGCGCGGTTTCGAGATTAACACGCTGACGGTAATCGCCACCGAGAGCTACGAAGCCTTCGCCGAAAACCTGCAAAAAGAGATCGAGGCCGATACCGGCATCCGTTTTGGTATCGTCGAGAAGCACCAGTTCGCGGCTATCTCTGTCCAGCAAGAGGACGGTACCCTAGCTATGCTGGGGTTCGAGCAATCCGCCGCGATCCACGAATATCTCAAAGGCGCTGATTTCATCGACGCCAAAGGCAAAGTGCAGGACAAACTGCGTACGGCGCTGAAAGAAGGGACGCTGACGGTCCCTGACGAGCTTGCTGCGCACCTGCCGCAGATCAAGGAAGTCCTGCGCAAAATCGCAGGGAAACTCGACATCAAGAACGCTGACGACCGCAAGGCCGTCCGCGTGCGCAAGGAAGTCCTGCACAGCGCAGAGTTTCAGGCGCTATGGGATCGCATCAAACACCGCACGACCTATCGCGTTCATTTCGATAACGCCAAGCTGATCGAGGATTGCACCAAGGCAATTTCCAGCGCGCCACCCATCACCAAGGCGAAGGCTGTCATTCGCAAGGCTGACCTCGCTATCGGTCAAGGCGGCGTAATTGCTACCGAAACCGCTACGTCCGGCCCCGTCACCATCGAGGAAGGGGATATTGCCCTCCCTGACGTGCTGACTGATTTACAGGACCGGACCCAGCTTACTCGCCGCAGCCTTGTCACCATCCTGACCGAGAGCGGCAGGCTTGGCGATTTCAGGCGTAACCCTCAAGCCTTCATCGAGCTGGCGGCAGAAACCATCAATCGCACCAAGCGCCTCGCGCTCGTGGACGGCATCAAATACCAGCGGATCGGCGACGATCACTTTTATGCGCAGGAGTTGTTCGAGCAGGAGGAGCTGACCGGCTACCTCAAGAATATGCTTCAAAACACGCAGAAATCTGTGTTCGAGCATGTCATCTACGATTCCGGCGGCGTCGAGCGCACCTTCGCCGAACAGCTCGAAAAGAATGAGGCGGTGAAAGTCTACGCCAAATTGCCCAGTTGGTTCAAAGTTCCCACGCCGCTCGGCACCTACAATCCCGATTGGGCTGTGCTGGTGCAGGTGGACGGCGAGGAACGCCTCTACTTCGTTGTCGAAACCAAGGGCAGCCTGTTCACCGACGATCTGCGCGACAATGAGGCCGCGAAAATTGCTTGCGGCGAAGCGCATTTCAAGGCGCTCGCAGTTGACGAGAATCCGGCCCGTTACGTCAAAGCCACCAAGATCGACGACCTCATGGAGCATTGCTGACATGGGCGATGTTCCCGCTGACATCTGCGACGGCATTTGGGATGGTGAATGGATAAGTTGGGATGAGATTAACCAGCAAATCCAGTACAAGGAATGGCGGGCCCGCTATCCCAATGCTGACCTGTCGCTTGTACCGATCTTTGAATCGTTGATCGGTACTGCCGAAGAATATTACCAGCTCACCGGCCGACACCTCCAGGTGTATGGCGATATAGGTGAACTTTATGGGGCCATTACCCATGGCATAAAACTGCATCGGAATTATGCTCAGGGGTCTGATGGACGGCTTGGCAACGATTTAGTAGAAGTGAAAACGATCACACCTTTCAAGAGCTGCGATGTCGTTGAGATCAACATGGATCGAAACTTCAGCAAGGTCTTGATCGTGAAGATTAATTGCGATTTTGAAGTGTGGGGTAAGCTGATTGACCGCAAGGCGCTTCCCGCAGGGAAAAAGCGGGGAAATCGCTTGTGCATCAACTGGGCGCAAGTCGAAGCTAGGCGTCGTGGACAAAGCTTGACGGCGTGACTCTGGATTGATTCAAGGCTGCTTTTGGGAGGCAGCGTTGGGCGAGCGGATCGGCGTGTCGGA
>NZ_FZOS01000063.1 GCF_900188165.1 Edaphosphingomonas laterariae
CCCCGCTCGCCAAGCCGGAGGGGTGAGTTCAACATGGGTCACTTCTCAGTGGAAATATCGGCCCTTCCCGGGTCAGCTCTCAGTGGAAATCAACAACCCGGATGACAGCAGCCAAAGCGCCTTTCTCATCAGTCTCTCCCACAATGATTATTTTAGATTTTTCTAGTTGCCGTTTACGTAAACGGCTAATTCCGCGCTGGCCAGTGAAATTGGCACAATTGCCCGCCAAATCGGCTTGCTTGCGACGTTTCTGCAACAGCCGCGCCCGTGCTAGACTTCATCCGCGCCGGCGAAATCCTGCTTGCCGCTACGGAATACAGGCCTGCCCGACGGGGAGAACTGAGATGAGCGTTCTCGGCATTGGCGGTTTCTTCTTCCGCGCCCGCGATCCCGATTCGCTGGCGGCCTGGTATCGCGATCATCTCGGCGTCGGCGCGGGTTGTGTCGCGGCGGGCGCGGGCGAGCCGGACGAATGGGCGTGGCGGGTGCAGGTCGGGCCGGTGGTGTTCGCGCCGTTCAAGGCCGACACCGATTATTTCGCCGCCGACAAGCAGTGGATGCTCAACCTGCGCGTCGATGGCCTCGATGCGCTGCTCGATCGGCTGCGCGCCGCCGGCATCGCGGTCATCACCAAGGCCGAATGGGACGCGACACCGGAAATCGGCCGCTTCGCGCGGATCCACGATCCCGAAGGCAATGCGCTGGTTGTGGGAGCCGCCCGCCGGCTAAAGCGGGCGGACAGCCCGACGACCGCGCAGGCCGCGCTCAGTCGCCGCCGGCGCGCTCGATATCCGCGCCCACCTGCGACAATTTCGTCTCCAGCCGCTCATAACCGCGATCGAGGTGATAGACGCGATGGACCTGCGTCTCGCCCTCGGCCGCCAGCCCGGCGAGCACCAGGCTCATCGATGCGCGCAGGTCGGTCGCCATTACCTCGGCACCGCGCAGCTGATCGACGCCGCGCACCACGGCGGTGCGGCCGCGCACCTGAATGTCCGCCCCCATGCGCGCCAGTTCGGGCACGTGCATGTAGCGATTCTCGAAAATCGTCTCGGTCAGCACGCTGGCGCCGTCGGCGAGCGCGAGCATCGCCATGAATTGCGCCTGCATGTCGGTCGGGAAAGCGGGGAACGGCGCCGTCGACAGCGTCAGCGCCTTCAGCCGCCTCTCAGCCGCCACGGTGATGCCGCTCTCGGTCACCTTCACCTCGGCGCCGGCCAGAATCAGGCCATCGAGGATCGCCTGCATGTCCTCGGCCCGCGCGCCGGCCAGTTCCAGTTCGCCGCCGGTGATCGCCGCCGCGCAGGCATAGCTGCCCGCCTCGATGCGATCGGGCATCACGCGATAATCGGCGCCGTGCAGCCGGTCCTTGCCATGGATGATCAGCCGTTCGCTGCCGATCCCCTCGATCTCCGCGCCCATCGCCACCAGGCAGTTGCAGAGATCGGTGATCTCGGGTTCGCGCGCGGCATTGTCGATGATCGTCTCGCCCTTGGCGAGCACGGCGGCCATCAGCGCATTTTCGGTGGCGCCCACCGAAACCACCGGGAACACGATGCGCCCGCCCTTCAGCCCGCCTTCGGGGGCGATCGCGCGGACATAGCCGGCGGCCAGTTCGATCTCGGCGCCCAGCGCCTCCAGCGCCTTCAGATGCAGGTCGATCGGCCGGTTGCCGATCGCACAGCCACCGGGCAACGACACCGTCGCCTCGCCGGCGCGGGCCAGCAGCGGGCCGAGCACGAGGATCGACGCGCGCATCTTGCGGACGATGTCATAGGGCGCGACCGTCGAGGCGATTCGGTTCGCGTCGATCGTCATCACCCGGCCGAATTCGTCGCCCGCGCCGCGCGCGACCTTGGTGGTCGCGCCCAGTTCGTTGAGCAGATGGCCGAAGCTGTCGACATCCGCCAGTCGCGGCAGATTGCTCAGGGTCAGCTTGCCGTCGGTCAGCAAGGCGCAGGGCATGAGGGTGAGCACGGCATTCTTCGCGCCCGAAATGGGCAAGCGGCCGGCGAGGCGCTGGCCGCCCCGAATGATGATGCGATCCATGCGCCGCTTCTATCGAGTCCCGCGTTCCGCGCAAGACGGAGCGGATGGGCGATGGCCGGACAAGGGGCAAGAAAAAGCCCGGCCCGCGAAGCTCGCGGGCCGGGCCATTTCCCGATTGACGGGGATTTGGCTTACTGGATCGCGTTCAGGTTCACCGCGGCATATTTGCCGCGACGATCGACCTCGAGCTCGAACTCCAGCCTATCACCCTCGTTGAGGTTGGTCATGCCGGCGCGTTCGACCGCCGAGATGTGAACGAAAGCGTCCGGCTGGCCGTCGTCGCGCTGAATGAAGCCGAAGCCCTTCATCGCGTTGAAGAACTTCACGGTGCCGCTGGCGCGTTCACCGGTCAGCTGGCGCTGCGGGCCACCACGGTCGCCACCGTCGCCGCCGTCGCGCGGCCCACGATCCTGCACCGGCATCGGCTCGCCATCGATCTTCAGTTCGGTCGCCGACACGCGGCCACCGCGGTCGACGAGCGTGAAGCCAAGCGGCTGGCCTTCCGCCAGACCGGCCAGGCCCGCCTGCTCGACGGCCGAAATGTGCACGAACACGTCTTCGCCGCCATCGTCACGGACGATGAAGCCGAAGCCCTTTTGGCCGTTGAAGAACTTAACGACACCGGTGCCTTCGCCGATCACCTGGGCGGGCATGCCGCGGCCACCGCCGCCGAAGCCACCACCGCCGCCGCCGCGGAAACCACCGCCGCCGCCGCCGCCGTAGCCGCCGCCACCGCCGAAGCGATCGCCGCCACCACCGTAACCGCCGCCACCGCCGAAGCGATCGCCGCCGCCGCCGTAACCGCCGCCACCGCCAAAGCGATCACCGCCGCCGAAGCCGCCGTAATTGTCATCGCCGAAGCCGTCGCGCTTGTCCCTGCCGCCGCGCTGCCCGCGCCGTCCTCTATCGAAACTCATGCTTGCCCAAGTCTTTCCCGTCGCCCCACAATCTTGCAAGTTCTCAAAGCCGGGCGCGGCCACGAGACTTCTGGCGCCAGAACCAGCACGCCAGCGCATATCATTAGCGTAAAAAAGTGGATGGGGCGAGCGCTTTCGACTCATCATGCGATGTGGCGCCGTGGCGCCACATCACGCCGCAACTGAATCCACGATTTACAGTTTGTTGCACAGACGCGCTTGTCGCGTATCGGAACCCCCGGCAGAGGTGGCGACATGACCGATCTTCTTGCGCTTTTCGCGGATCCCGCCGTCTGGGCCGCCCTCGTGACTCTGGTGGTGATGGAGGTCGTGCTCGGCATCGACAACCTCATCTTCATCTCGATCCTGTCGAACAAGCTGCCGGCCCACCAGCAGCAAAAAGCGCGGCGGCTGGGCATCAGCCTGGCCCTGATCATGCGACTCGGCCTGCTTTCGATGATCGCGTGGATCGTCGGGCTGACCGCGCCGGTGTTCGATCTCGGCATCCAGGGCGCGCCCGGCGCGCATGGCGAGCCCAGCTTCGAGACCCAATTCTCCTGGCGCGATCTGATCCTGATCGCCGGCGGCCTGTTCCTGGTGTGGAAGGCGACCAAGGAAATCCACCATTCGGTCGATCAGACACCGACCGACGATCTGCTCGACAAGGACAAGTCCGCCGTCGCGACGATCGGCTTCGGCGCCGCGATCTTCCAGATTCTGCTGCTCGACATGGTGTTCTCGATCGATTCGATTCTCACCGCCGTCGGCATGACCGATCATCTGCCGGTGATGATCATCGCCGTCGTCACCGCCGTGCTGGTGATGCTGATCGCGGCCGATCCGCTGGCCAATTTCATCGCCCGCAACCCGACCGTGGTGATGCTCGCTTTGGGCTTCCTGCTGATGATCGGCGCGGTGCTGATCGCCGATGGCTTCGGCGTCCATGTGCCCAAGGGCTATATCTACGCGGCGATGGCCTTTTCGGCCGGTGTGGAGGCGCTCAACATCTGGCAGCGCCGCTCGCAGGCCAGGCGGCGCGGCGAATCACCGTCCTGATCGATCGATTCGGCCATTGAGCGTTAAGCCCTCCGCGCTTATGCGGGTTGGATGACCGTTCATTTTCACGAAGAAGATTTGCCGGCGGGCGTGCTCGCCCCCGGCCCCGTCGCCATCGACACCGAAACGATGGGCCTGATCACCCAGCGCGACCGGCTCTGCGTCGTCCAGATCTCGGACGGCCATGGCGACGAACATCTCATCCGCTTCGGCCCGGGCAGCGATTATGCCGCCCCGAATCTGAAGGCGGTGCTGGCCGATCCGAGCCGGCTCAAGCTCTATCATTTCGCCCGCTTCGATCTCGCGGCGATGAAATATTGGCTCGGGGTGATGGCGGAACCGGTCTATTGCACCAAGACGGCGTCGCGGCTGGTGCGCACCTACACCGATCGCCACGGCCTGAAGGAACTGGTGCGCGAAATTCTCGGCCAGGAAGTCTCCAAGCAGCAGCAATCGTCCGATTGGGGTGCGCCGGAACTGACCGACGCGCAGCGCGATTATGCCGCATCCGACGTGCGCTACCTGCACCAGCTGCGCGAAAAGCTCGACGTCCGCCTCGCCCGCGAAGGCCGCGCGGCGCTGGCCCAGGCCTGTTTCGATTTCCTTCCCCACCGCGCGGAGCTCGATCTCGCCGGCTGGCCCGAGATCGACATCTTCGCGCATGTCTGATCGCCATCCGATCCTGACGACATCGCAGCCGTGCGTGCGCGCCGGCGGGACAGTCCATGTCTAAGGCGGCCGATCTCGCAAGGGGCCATCGCCAGGTCTGGGCCGCGCCGGGCGCGAGCCATGACCGGGTGATCGGCCTGTTGCGGATATTGCTGCCCGCGGGGATCGGCGCGCTCGTCGCGATCCTCGCGGTCGCGCCGCTCACCATGGGCCGCGACATCTCCTTCGTCCTCGCCAAGGATCGGGTGGAGGTGGCCAAGGAAAGGCTGCGCGTATCCGATGCCGTCTATCGCGGCGAAGATACCAAGGGCCAGGCGTTCAGCATCCGCGCCGGATCGGCGGTGCAGACCCGTTCAAGCGATCCCGTCGTGCGGCTCGCCGATCTGTCGGCGCAGATCCAGCTGCCCGAAGGCCCGGCGACGATCGGCGCGAAAACCGGCCGCTACGACATGAACAGCGAAAAAGTGTTCGTCGACGGCGCGGTCCGCTTCCAGACCGCCGACGGCTATCAGCTCGATACGCGCGATGTCGCGGTCGATCTCAAGACCCGGCAGGTCGCCAGCGGCGGCGCGGTGGACGGCACGATGCCGCTCGGCAATTTCAGCGCGAACCGCATGACGGCCGATCTGCCGAACCGCACCGTGGTGCTCGATGGTCGCGCGCGCTTGCATATCGTGCAGCGCGGCGGCAGATGAGCGGCATGACGCGCGGACCCGCCCTCCTCTTTTCGATCCTCCTCGCCTCGGCGGCGGGCCCGGCCCTCGGCCAGGGCGCGGTGTCGGCGCTCAAGGGGCATAACAGCAACGCTCCGGTCGATGTGGAGGCCGATCGCATCGAGGTGCAGGACCGCGCCGATCGCGCGATCTTCTCGGGCAACGTCAATGTCCGCCAGGCCGATCTGACGATGAATTCGGCGCGCCTGACGGTCGCTTATTCGGGCGGCACCAGCGGCACGCAGATCCAGCGGCTCGATGCGTCGGGCGGCGTCACCGTGCGCAGCCCGTCGGAAACCGCGCGCGGCTCGGTCGCGATCTACGATCTCGATCGGCGGCTCATCACCATGCTCGGCAACGTTACGCTCACCCAGGGGGCGAACACCGTCAATGGCGGCCGGCTGGTGATCGATCTCGACAGCGGCCGTTCCACCATCGACGGCAAGGGCGTCGGCGGAGCCAGCGGCGGCCGCGTGACCGGCCGCTTCACCGTGCGGCCCAGCGGCAACTAAAGCGCTTTCCAAGCCGGTGGAATCACCCGCTGGCTCGGAAAACGCGGCCAACAAAGAGCTTAGGCTGTAGTGACATTTTAGGGATTCACGTTGGACTGGATTTCTGATTCAACGCTGACTTTTGGAGGTTGGCGTGGAAGGGGAAGTGCTGCGGG
>NZ_FZOS01000061.1 GCF_900188165.1 Edaphosphingomonas laterariae
GCGCGCAGCCGTGACGGCGCAGAGCACAACGGTTTCGCCGAGCGTCGCGACCACCGCGCCGTCGGCCTGACGGGCAACACGGCCCGTTTCCAGAGTGAGCGTCTTGCCGCCCCACTGGATTTCCTGCTTCTTGATGTCGAACATCTTTTGTCCTTCCTGCCGCCGGCCCTATGCCGGCGGGGCCTGTCGGGGACCGGCCTTCCGGCCCCGGGGTCGGGCGTCCTGCCCGAAACCGGATCGCGGCCGCATGCCGGATCCGGGGGTGTTCCGGGGGGTATGAATCGAGTCCCCCGAAACGAGAA
Source organism: Edaphosphingomonas laterariae (assembly GCF_900188165.1). Lineage (GTDB taxonomy): Bacteria > Pseudomonadota > Alphaproteobacteria > Sphingomonadales > Sphingomonadaceae > Sphingomonas_E > Sphingomonas_E laterariae. Next base: position 303 of record NZ_FZOS01000061.1, read on the forward strand.
ACGGCCCCGTGGGGGGCCGTTCCGGTCACCGGATCAGGCTCACTTACGAAGCCCGAGCTTGGCGACGATATCTGCGTAGCGACCTGCGTCCTCGCGCTTGAGATAGTCGAGGAGGCTGCGACGCTTGTTGACCAGCATCAGCAGGCCGCGGCGCGAATGGTTGTCCTTCGCGTGCGTCTTGAAGTGCTCGGTCAGGTTGGCGATACGCTCCGAAAGGATCGCGACCTGCACCTCCGGGCTGCCCGTGTCGCCTTCGGCGCGGGCATGGGTGGCGATGAGTTCGGCCTTGCGAGCAGCAGTGATCGTCATAAGTTTTCTTCCTTCGACATCGCGATGTTGAAGCCGCGCACCACCCGCATTTCCGGGCCGGAAACCTCCACCAGGGCGATGGGCACATTGTCCGCAATCGCCAGATGCAGGCCCTGGTGCTTGGCAGCTCCGATCACCTTACGCCCCTCGCGGAGCGCCCTTGCCTGATCGAAGCTGACTGCGAGAGCCGGGATGTCGTCCAGCCCCGCCGTCAAGGGCAGGATAAGGTCTTCAAGCGGCTGGCCCATAGCGACTTGGTTCAGCTTGTCCAGCGAAATCGCCTGATCCAGCGTGAACGGGCCCGCCTTGGTCCGCCGCAACATGGTGACGTGGCCCACCGTATCAAGGGCATAAGCGATGTCGCGCGCCAGGCTACGGATATAGGTGCCCTTGGACACGCGCGCGGCGAAGGTCGCCGCCTCCCCCGTCCAGTCAATCAGCTCAAGCGCATGGATCGTCACCGCGCGGGATTTGAGCACCACTTCCTCGCCCGCGCGGGCCAGATCATAAGCGCGCGCGCCATCCACCTTCAGCGCGGAGAAAGCCGGCGGCACCTGTTCGATCGGGCCGGTGAAGCTTGCCAGCACGGCCGCCACCTGATCGCGCGTCGGGCGCACGTCCGAATTGGCGATGGCCTTGCCCTCGGCATCCAGCGTGTCGGTTTCGACGCCGAAGCTCAGCGTGAAGTCATAAGCCTTGTCGGCATCGAGCATCCGGCCCGAAAGCTTGGTCGCCTCGCCGATCGCGATCGGCAGCACGCCCGATGCCAGCGGGTCGAGCGTCCCGCCATGGCCAACCTTGTGCTTGCCATAGCCGCCCTGCCGCAACACCCGCTTGACCGCCGAAACCGCCTGGGTGGACCCGAGGCCGACCGGCTTGTCCAAAATGATCCATCCGTCCATCGGCGGGCCTTTAGGCGCCGTCACGCCATTATCCAACCGTCAACTCCGCCGCCATTCGTCCGCCAGGATCGAATAGAGCGCAGTATCGCGCAGATGCCCGTTCCAGGTGACGCGTTCCTGCCGCAGCACGCCTTCCTTCACCCCGCCGAGCTTGGCGACCGCCGCCATCGACCGCGCGTTGCGCACGTCGATGCGGAATTCGATCCGGCGAAAACCGCAGGCGATGGCGTGATCGATCTGCATCTCCTTGATCCGGCGATTGAAGCCGGTGCCCCGCATCACCGGCGCGATATAGGTGTTGCCGATTTCGAGCAGGCCCTTGGCCGCATCCACGCCCAGATAAGCGGTCATGCCGACAAGATCGCCATCATGGAGGATGGCGAAGGCAAGCCGCGCCGGATTGGCGATCAGCGCATCGAAGCTCGCATCGAAATGATCGGGATCGTAGGACACATTATAGGTCGGCCAGATTTCGGTATCGGCGGCGCAGGCGGCGCGCAGTGCCTCGCGATGCCCCTCCCCCAGCGGGACGAGCGCGGCATCGCCATCCGCCAGCGGCACAAGCAAGCGATCCACATCAGCCATGACCATCATTTCCTTTCGCGTCGCAGTTCCAGAATGCCTGCCCGCCACCTGATAGCCGCCGGCGCGCCAAAACGGGATTCGCCGCGCTGTCGCCAAACCGTCATCCCACCGTCACCACGGCATCATCGATGGCGTGCGAACCCGTCGCCCGACAAGGCAGGGGGATTCGACGATGAAGATCAGGGAATTCAGGCGGCGGCTGGGGCTCATCTTCGCCACGGCGGGCGCGGTTCTCGGCTGGGCAGCGGCCGACGCCGCATCCTGATCGACCAAAAGCGGGCCGCCCTGTCCTCGGCGGCCTGCGCTAATGTCAGTCGTCCTGCTCCAGATCGCGCGCGATTTCCGGACGACGCAGCACCGCGTCGATATGGCTGCCCTCGTCGAAGCTTTCATCGGCGAGGAACTTCAGCTTGGCGGCATATTTGGTGTTCACCCGCCGCGCGACCTCGCTCTGCAGATAGGCCGTGTTGGTGCGCAGCGCCTTCAGCACCACCGCTTCGTCGGCGCCGAGCAGCGGCTTCACGAAGGCGGTCGCGTGGCGCAGATCCGGCGACATGCGGACTTCGGTGACGGACACGCTGTGCTTGGCGAGCACATCATCATGCACGTCGCCGCGCATCAGGATGTCGGCCAGCGCGTGGCGCACCTGTTCGCCCACGCGCAGCACGCGGACGGACTTGCCTTCGGGGGTTTCGTTGCGGCGCATGGTCCAGATCTTTCAGCCCAATCCCACCGTCCGCCGGCGGAAGCGATGTGCCTCCGCCGGCGTAACGATTACAGGGTCCGGGCGCGCTCCTCGACCTCGAAGGTTTCGAGGAAGTCGCCCGCCTTGATGTCGGTCGAACCCTCGAACGTGACGCCGCATTCCAGCCCGGCGCGGACCTCCGCCACATCGTCCTTGAAGCGACGCAGCGAGGCGATCTTGCCGTTGTAGATGATGACGTCGTCGCGCGTGAGGCGCGCGCGCAGGTCCTTCTTGATATAGCCTTCGGTGACGAGCAGACCCGCCGCCTTGCCGTGCTTGCCGGCCGAGAAGACTTCGCGGACTTCGGCGCGGCCGACGACCGTTTCGAAATATTCCGGCCCGAGCTGCCCCGCCATCGCGGCGCGGATTTCGTCCAGCAGGTCGTAGATCACGTCATAATATTTGAGCGCGACCCCATCCCGCGTGGCGATATCGCGCGCCTTGGCATTGGCGCGGACGTTGAAGCCGATGATCGGCGCCTTCGAAGCCGCGGCCAGCGTGACATCGCTCTCGGTGATGCCGCCGACGCCCGAGTGCAGGATGCGCACCTGGATATCGTCGGTCGAGATCTTGTTGAGCGAGCCGGTCGCGCAGCGCCGAGAACATCGATTCGAGGCTGGCCGGGGCCGCCGTCGTCCGCTTCTGGTGGATGACGCCGGCACGATAGGCCGCGACCTCGCGGGCGCGGGCCTCGTTCTCGACGACCGACAGCGGATCGCCAGCACCAGGCACACCCGACAGGCCGAGCACCTCGACGGGCGTCGACGGACCGGCTTCCTTCACCTGCTGGCCCTTGTCGTTGACCAGCGCACGGACCTTGCCGCTTTCCGCACCGACGACGAAGACGTCGCCGACCTTGAGCGTGCCGCGGCCGACGAGGATCGTCGCCACCGGGCCACGGCCCTTGTCCAGCTTCGCCTCGACCACGGTGCCTTCGGCCGCGCGATCGGGATTGGCCTTGAGCTCAAGGATTTCGGCCTGGAGCTCGATCTTCTCGATCAGTTCATCAAGGCCGGTCTTCTTGAGCGCGGAGACTTCCACCTCCTGCACGTCGCCGCCCATGCTTTCGACCTGGACGTCGTGCTGGAGCAGCGCCTCGCGCACGCGCTGGGCGTTGCTGCCCGGCTTGTCCATCTTGTTGATCGCGATGATCATCGGCACGCCGGCCGCCTTGGTGTGGTTGATCGCCTCGATCGTCTGCGGACGCAGGCCATCGTCACCGGCAACCACGATCACCACGATATCGGTGATGTTGGCGCCGCGCGCGCGCATTTCACTGAACGCTTCGTGGCCCGGCGTGTCGAGGAAGGTGATCTTCGCCCCATCCTTCACCGTCACCTGATAGGCGCCGATATGCTGGGTGATGCCGCCGGCTTCGCCCGACGCCACATCGGTGCCGCGCAGGGCATCGAGCAGCGAGGTCTTGCCGTGGTCGACATGGCCCATGATGGTCACGACCGGCGGACGCGACTGCAGCGTCTCCGCCGCATCGACATCGTCGGTGGCGACGATATCGACGTCGCTTTCAGACACACGCTTGATGTTGTGGCCGAATTCCGTGACGAGCAGTTCCGCCGTATCCTGGTCGATCGACTGGTTGACGGTGACGGGCATGCCCATCTTGAACAGCGCCTTCACCAGATCCGCACCGCGTTCGGCCATGCGGTTGGCGAGTTCGGCCACCGTGATCGTTTCCGGCACGACGACATCGCGCACCTGCTTGGCGGCGGGGCCGCCCATCTGGTGGGCGCGCTTGTCCTTTTCGCGGGCGCGCTTCAGCGCCGCGAGGCTGCGCGCACGCGCACCGCCATCGCCATCGTCAAGCGCGCGGGTAACCGTGAGCTTGCCGGACTGGCGACGATCATCGCCCTTGCGATCGCGCGACGGCTTGGCCGGTTCCGGCCGCTTCGGCGCCACCACGGGGGTGAAACGACGCGGCGGCGGCGTGGCCGATCCCGCAGTCCGTTCGGCCGGCTGAGCCGTGGCGGCAGGCGCTTCGGCGGCAGCCTTGGCGGCCGCTTCCGCCTCGGCGGCGGCACGGACGGCGGCTTCCTCCGCCTCGCGCGCGGCGACCTTGGCGGCCTCCTCCTCGGCGCGGCGATTCTCTTCGGCGCGACGGCGTTCCTCTTCGGTCGCTTCCGCCTTTTCGCGATCTTCGCGGCGACGCGCTTCTTCCAGCGCGGTCATGCGGGCTTCCTCGGCTTCGCGCAGCAGGCGTTCCTGCATCTCGCGACGCTCAAGCGGCGTCATGGCGCGCGTCGGCGTCACCGGGCGCGGCGCAGGCTTGGGCGCGGCCTTCACCGGGGCGGGCTTGGGCGCAGCCGGGGCAGGCGCCGGGGCCGGCGTGGCGACAGGCGCCGGGGTCGGCGCCGGAGCGGCAGGCGCTTCCGCCTTGGGCTCGGCGGCCACGACCGGCGCGGGCGCGGGCTCGGGAGCCGCCGGGGCGGGTGCGGGCGCAGCCGTGGGGGCCGGCGCGGGGGCGGGCGTCGGGGCCGGCGCCGGCGTGGGCGCCGCGGCCGGTGCCGCTTCCTGAACCGGGGCTTCGGCCTCGCCGGGCTTGCCGAGGATACGGCGACGCTTGACCTCAACCACCACGGTGTTCGAGCGGCCATGGCTGAAGCTCTGCTTCACCTGGCCGGTCTCCACCGTGCGCTTGAGACCCAGGGGCGCGCGCATACCCAGTTTCGGCTTGTCGTTATCGCTCATCGAGTATCCGAACCCCTTACATCAATCTCGTAGCGCCGATGGGCCTTGCGAAGCCATATCGCAAGGTTCGGCGCTGCCGTTCCGTCCAATAAAGCCGCGCCAGCGGCCGAGTGCATCGGAAACGCGCGCGGCGGCAGCCGGCGCGATAAGCGCGACATGTACCACATTTTCGCGCCCCAAAGCCATCGACAATATGGCGCGGCTCGCCGGGATTACGAGTCCCCGCGTATCCGTGCCTTCCATGTCGAGCCCAACCCGCAGCGCCTGATCCAGCTTGCGGGTGCCATCCGCCGCAGCATCGCGGGCGTGCAGCAGCAGCGCCACCGTGCCCTTGCGCGCGGCATCGACAATCTTTTCGCTGCCCGTGACGAGGTTGCCGGCACGCGCCTCCAACCCCAGCCGATCGAGCGCGGAGCGTTCGAGCGCCCGTTCGATCTGCGCCGGCAGATCATCGGGAATCAGGAAGCTCGCCGTCTTGAACGCGCGGGCCAGCGCGCCCTTCAGCTTGCCCTTGGCGATCGCCGTTTCCAGCGCCACCCGGTCGACCGCGATCCACGCGCCCCGGCCGCCGGCCTTGGCACGCACATCGGGCGCGACCGTGCCATCGGGGCCGAGCGCGAGGCGAATCAGCCCGTCGCGCGGACCATGCTCGCCAGACAGCACGCAGCGCCGTTCGGGGCCATGCGCGCCAGTGCCGGCGTCATCGTCCCCAACCGCGCCGGGCGCCGTCGCGGCCTGCACGTCATCTGCTTTCGGCACGCCCCGGGCCTTCGCCCGGGACGAGCGATTCGCGGAGGCTATTGCCTTGGAGTGCTCATTGTTCGCCATCCGCAGGAGCGACCTCCCCGGACTCATTCGGTTCATCGGCGAACCAGTGCGCACGCGCCGCCATGATGATCTCGTTACCCTGCTCGTCGGACAGGCCATATTCGGCGAGCACGCCGCCCTTGTCCTCGGCCCGCTTCTGCGCGTTCTCGGCGCGGCGACGCGGCTCGGCCCGCTTCTTCTGGACCAGTTCGTCGGTCGCCAGATCGGCAAGGTCGTCGAGCGTCTTGATGCCGGCCTTGCCCAGCGTCACCAGCATCGCTTCGGTGAGGTAGGGCAGTTCGGCCAGATCGTCCTCGACGCCAAGCGCGCGGCGCTCGTCGCGATTGGCCTGCTCGCGGCGGTCCAGCGCTTCCTGCGCACGGCTCTGAAGCTCGGCGGCCAGTTCCTCGTCGAAACCCTCGATCGAAGCGATTTCGTCCGCCTCGACATAAGCGACTTCCTCGAGGCTGCCGAAGCCTTCGGCGACCAGCAGCTGCGCCAGCGTCTCGTCCACGTCGAGCTCGTTCTGGAACATCTCGCTGTTCTGGACGAATTCCTTCTGCCGCTTCTCGCTGGCATCGGCTTCGGTCAGGATGTCGATCGCCTTGCCGGTCAGCTGGCTGGCGAGGCGGACATTCTGGCCGCGACGGCCGATGGCGAGCGAAAGCTGATCGTCGGGAACGACAACTTCGATGCGCTCTTCTTCCTCGTCGATGACGACGCGGGCAACCTGCGCCGGCTGCAGCGCATTGACGACAAAGGTCGCGGTGTCGGGCGACCAGGGAATGATGTCGATCTTCTCGCCCTGCATTTCCTGCACGACGGCCTGCACGCGGCTGCCCTTCATGCCGACGCAGGCGCCGACCGGATCGATCGAGCCGTCATGCGAAATGACGCCGATCTTGGCGCGGCTGCCCGGAT
>NZ_FZOS01000058.1 GCF_900188165.1 Edaphosphingomonas laterariae
CGATTGCCTCGAGTTCGATCCGACGCTTGCAACGACCGATGTGCTCTACGATCTCGGCTTCCTGTTGATGGATCTTTGGGCGCGCGGGCTTCAAACGCAGGCGAATCTGCTGCTGAACCGCTATCTGGACATTTCTCCGCAGGATGAGGCGGGCATAGCGCTCCTCCCCTTGTTTCTTTCCATCCGCGCGACCATCCGGGCCCATGCCTTGGCGGCACAAGCGGCGGGGACACCGGACTCGGACCTAGCGTACAAGGCCCGGCATTATCTGGCGCTCGCCAATAAGCTGCTCGTTCCCGTGCCGCCGCGCCTCGTCGCGATCGGCGGGCTTTCCGGAACCGGAAAGTCGACCATTGCCAGGCTGGTGGCTCCATGTCTGGGTCGGGCTCCCGGTGCCCGAATTCTAAGGTCGGATGTCTTGCGCAAGCGGCTGGCGGGCGTTCCGCCGGAAACCCCGCTTCCCAGTGCCTCTTATACCTCGACAGCAAACGCGGCAGTCTATGGCGAGTTGGAACGATTGGCCAGTCACACCCTGCACGCCGGGCAGGCCGCGATAGCGGACGCGGTCTTTGCAAGGCCGGTGGAGCGCGATGCGATCGGTCGGATCGCACGGCGCCAGGGCCTTCCATTCGAGGGTATCTGGCTCGAAGCCGCGCCCGATCTGTTGAAACAACGAATCACGACGCGCGCGAACGATGCCTCGGATGCCGATGCCGTCGTGGCCGAAGCGCAGGCACATTATGATATCGGCAGTGTTGACTGGCACAAGGTAAGAGCGGACGGCGCACGCGAGGTCGTCGCAGGCAAGGTGCGAACAATCCTCCTCGGAGGAGACCGCTGATCGTCCAATCCGGGCCGAGCGGAACCCGTCTATTCCGTTGTCCGGCCGTCGAAATGTTCGTGCGACGCTTCGGCATCGGCCTTCGTGCGATGGATCGTACCGTCGATATGTTCCGGCGGCCCATAGATGGTGTAAAGCTGCAGCAGCTTGTCGCCGGTGTTGACGATATTGTGCTCGGCCCCGGCAGGAACGATGATGCCGTCATCGCCCTTGATGGCCGTGCGAACGCCATCAATGAGAACCTCGCCGCTGCCCTTCTCGACCCGAAAGAACTGGTCACGATCATCGTGTATTTCGAGCCCAATTTCCTCACCGGGCTTCAAAGCCATGAGCACGAGTTGCAGATTTCGGCCCGTGTAGAGAACACGGCGAAAGTCCTCATTATCCTCGGTCAGATTTTCGATGTCGCCGATAAATCCCTGCATTGTGATGTCCTTCCTGATCTGCCCGCGAGATTCGCTTCAGAGAGTGATCCTGCTGACGGATTATGACAAAGTGTGGTGACGCTTGCCCCGGATCGACATGGCTGTCTGTCCGGGATCATACTTAGGACACGCACACTGCGGCCAGGAGAAGCAGGTAGATGGACGTCGCCGTTTTTAGCACCCGCAGCTATGATCGGGAATTTCTCGATCTGGCCAACGCGGCGGCTGGAAATTCGCACGCCTTGCGTTATTTCGACGCCGGCCTCTCGGAGCAGACGATGGCGCTGGCGGCGGGATCGGATGCGATCTGCGCCTTCGTCAACGACCACCTCGATCGAAACGTGCTCGCCGCGCTTCACGGCCAAGGGACGAAACTGATTGCCTTGCGATGCGCCGGTTTCAATCATGTCGATCTCGAAGCGGCTGAGGCGCTGAAGATCGCCGTCGCGCGCGTACCAGCCTATTCCCCCGCAGCAATTGCCGAACACACCGTCGCGCTCATCCTGTCGCTCAACCGCAAGCTGCACCGGGCCTATGTCCGGGTCCGGGAAGGGAACTTCGCGCTGGACGGCCTGCTTGGGTTCAACCTCGGCAACCGAACAGTCGGGATTGTGGGGACCGGCCGCATTGGAACGCTCGTGGCCCATATCCTTCAAGGATTCGGATGCACGCTATTGGCCTTCGACCCAGTCCCGGATGAGACCCTCGAGCAGCGGGGCGTGACCTACGTGCCGTTCCCCGAGCTGATGGAACGATCCGACATCGTAACCATCCATTGCCCGCTCACGCCGCAAACGCATCATCTGATCAATGCGAACTCGCTCAAGCTGATCCGCGAGGGTGCGATGCTGATCAATACGAGCCGGGGAGCCGTCGTGGATACCCGCGCTGTCATCGCCGGATTGAAGTCGGGAAGGATTGGGGCGTTGGGCCTCGATGTCTATGAAGAAGAAGGTGATCTCTTCTTCCGAAACCTGTCGGAAACCATGCTGCAGGATGATGTTTTCGCGCGCCTCCTGACATTCCCGAATGTCCTCATTACAGGCCATCAGGGCTTTTTCACCCGCGAGGCGCTCACAGCCATCGCGGAGACCACGATCCACAACATCTCGAGCTTCGAAGAGAGCGGTCAGACAGCACATCAGATCGGAACGGAACTCCTGGCCTGAGGATCGATAGTCGTAGGATACAGCGCGACCCCCTCCCCGAGCCTTAAGGGCGAACATGGTGCAGCGACTGACATAGTCTCTCCATGCCGGCAACAGGAGAGCGAGGCCCCCCCTCAACTCCAGCCATCCCGCCTGCCCTCATGACTATCGCGCAAGCCTCGGCGATCGAGAGCGGAGCGGCGAATGCTAAGCTCGACCTCATCGCCCTTGCGCGCGATATGGACATCGCGAGGGTCGATATTGTTGCGCCGGGCATAGTCGTCGGCCGCCTTCTCACTGCCGAACTTACCGGCTTCTTCGAATTCCCATCCCATGGGATTTCTCCTTCATTGCGGCCGGCCCCTCGCCGGCGGCTTCAAGCTACAAATCGAGACCCAGGCTTCGCTCCGGCAGCGGCGGCAGCACGTCGCCGCGATCAGGATTCAGATCGGGTGGGCGCTGCGGATCCTTCGCCGCCGGCACTGCCCCATCTGGCAACGGGGGCAGGTCGGTGGGCAGGGGTGGAAGGTCCGTGAGATCGACGCCCTCGATCGGCCCGGGATCGAACTTGTCGTGGGGGGACGTCCCCTTCTTCCCATCGATGTCGAGGCGACCAAGCGTCTCCATCGCAGAGGTCTTGTTGCCTGGATTCATATCGAGCTGGCGCTCGAGCTTCTCCTTGTCGTCGACGATCATGGTGAGCTCGTCGCGCACGCGGGTGACGCCGACGTTGAACAGGCGCTGGTTCGAGAGGTTGCGCTCGTGCGCGGACATGACGGTGATCGCCTTGTCGGTGGTGATCCCCTGCGCCATGTGCATGTTGAGGCTGTAGGCAAGGTCGAGCCTGGAGAGCATGGGATCACCGAGCCCGAGCGTCAGGAGCGACTTGTCTGCGGTCTCGACCTTCACCCCGTCGGCATCGACGCCGACGACGCGAGCGAGCGCCGCGTTATGCAGGCCGCGCTCCTTGTCGTTGGCGGTCCAGCGGATGCGATCGCCTTCGCGGAGCTGCAGATCCTTCTTCTCCGAGAGCTGGAGCTGATCGCGCTGTTCGGTCGGCGACAGCTTCTGCGGGTCGAACCGGAACTTGCGACGGCCCTCGGCGAGTTCGACCTTGCCATTGGCATGGACCTTGAGGACGTCGTAGCGACCGGCCCTGATGCCTACATCCTGCGCACCGCCGCGGCCGACCTCGAGCGTCTGGCCCGGCCGGTAGGTCGAGGCATAGCGCAGCTCCTCGCGCGTGGTGTTGACCCGCTCGTAGACGGTGAGGTGGATGCCCTGTCCCTTGACGCTGCCCTCGGCGACGAGTCCGTCCTGGATCGCCGAGTTGATGATGGCGCGCGCATCGCGGCCCGAGGCGAAGACGGCGGTTGCTTCCCGCCCGGCCGGATCCAGCGCCAGCCACATGGCGGCCGCCGCGGCGGCTGGCTCGGCCGTCTCGACCACATGGTCCCCCAGCACCTTCATCGCCGCGCCGGCCTTGCCGATATTGGCGAGAGCGGCGACCGTCCGCAGCTGGTCGGTGCGCTGGCGGATGTTCTGGTCCATCCGCGCCACGGTGCCACCGCCCGCCTGGATCATCGCGAAGGCCTTGCCGGCATCGATCGAGGAGAGCTGTTGGCGATCGCCGACCAGCACCAGCTTGTCGACGCCCACCGCTGCCGTGATCTGGTGGAGCTTGAGCATGTCGTTCGACGACACCATCGAAGTTTCGTCGACGATCAGCATGGTGCCGGCGAGCTTCTCGCGCGCCGCCTCGTAGCGGGGCGTATCGCGCTCGGAGATGAAACGCTCGTTGGCAAGCACGAACGAGGCGATCGTCTGCGCCTTGATCCCGGCCCCTTCGGCGAGGTCCGCCACCATCTTGTTCTGAAATGCGAGGCCGGTGATCTCGCGCCCCTCGGCTTCCGCAACCCGGGCCACCGCCTGCAGCATGGTCGACTTGCCCGCGCCGGCGACGCCCTGGACCGACACCGTGCGGTCGGCCGAGGAGAGGATCATCGTCGCCGCGGCAAGCTGTCCCGGGTTCAGAGGAAGCGCCGCCGCATCCTGCAGGCGCTGCGGCGCGTCGGCCGCCGCGACGATCGGTTCGGCTTTCCCTTTGCCCTCATCGACCGCGCCAAGAATCCTCTCCTCGGTGCGCAGCGCCTCCTGCGTGGTCACCATGCGGCCCGTCCGGTCCGCTGCCGTCGCGACGCCCGGAATGAGCTGACGGTTCGTCACGAGCCGGTCGATCCGCTTCTCGATCATATCGACGGTGACGCCCTTGAGACCGAGATCGAGCGCGGTCTTGCTGAGCAGAGCGACGGGCCAGGCGGCTTCGCGTTCGGAAAGGATGCGCACGGCGGACGCGACGCCAAGCTGCGCGCGCGCTTCGGCCGGCGACCTGACCGCTCGGGCAAGCGCATTGTCCACCAAGGGGTCCTGGGGGCGAAGGAGCGCACCCAGCGTCTGGCGGGCGCCATCGACGGCATCGACGATCGCGCGGTAGCCGCGTTCGAGTGCATTTTCGGACGGCGTCAGCCCTGCGCGCGCCTCGGCCGCCGCGCGCAATTCCTTTCCGTCGAACCCGAGCGCAGCGGCCCTGTCCACCCAGTCCTGCTTCAGCGCGGCGCGGTCCTCGACATCGAGCTTGGGATCGCGCGACCGCTTGGTGATCTCGCGCAGACCCTCGGGCGACTTGATCCCGAGCTGGGTCGCACGGTCGAGGATCTCTTCGCGCCGCTGGCTATATTCGGCGATCACCGCCTTGGGCACGCCGGCGATCTCGAACGTGCCGTGCTTGCCCTTCATGTCGAGCTGGTAGCCGATCCGCTCGAGCTCGGAACGGAGGTAAGCGTGGTAGATCGAACCGATGATGCTGTTGTGGCTCCAGATCTTGTCGGCATGCAGCGCCTGCCATTTGCCGTCGGGCATGCGGGTGAGGTTGGCGATAACGGCGTGGATATGCGCCTGCGGGTCGAGCGCCCGGCTGGTATCGTGCTGGAAGAGTGCATAGACGAGATTGCCGGTCTGGACCGGAACCTTGCGGCCCTCGACATCGCGCCGCCCCTCGGCGAGGTTCTTCTCGACCCAGGCCATGGTCGCCTTGACCGCGGCCATGTTGGCGCCGAGCACGCGCTTGTCGCCGGCGACATAGGCCATGACCGACGCGGACTTCGGCATCGAGAAAGTAAGGTCGACGCCGGCGCGCCGATTTTCGACCTGCGCGACCGCCTCGCCGCTCGGCAGGATGCCGTTGAGCACGCCCTCGAAGGCCTCCTTGGAGACCTCGCCGGACAGCCCGATCGCATCGGCGCCCTCCCCCGCCCAGGCGGTGGCCTCGGACGATCCCTCGACGGTATAATAGTCGTCCTTTGCGAAGTAGTTCGCGGCGCCGGATGCGGAGCGGACGGCGGCGACCGACAGCATGGATCAGATCCCCATGTCGACGCCGTCGTCGCCGCGGCCTGGGTGGAAGGCCTGGCGCAGCTCGACCGGTGTCAGATCCTCGACCTGGGGCGCTCGCGGCGTATCGGTCCGCCGCTCGCTTCCCCGGTCCCTCTCGCGCGTCGCGACCGGCTGCTCCTCGCCATTGGCGCGGCCCGCCTGGGCCCTGTCCGCGGCGTGTAGCGTGGGCGCGGTCTGCTCATCGCGATCGTCGGCACGCTGGGCGGCCCGGCTCGCAGCATCGTCCACTTCCTCGACCTCGGCAGACAGGATGCGCGCGGCCAGATCCTTCGCGAGATTGGTGCTTTCGGACACTTCCTCGATCACCTGCCCGGCGCCGTCCCGTCCGCCCGCTTCCCCTGCCCCGTCCTCCTCGAACGCTTCCTCTCCGCGCTTCGACCGAACCGGCCCGATATCGGGCCGTTGGACGAAGCCCTGGGAGACCTGGGGATAGTCCTTCCACTCGAGCAAGATCCGCGCGGCGGGAAAGCCGTCGGGGAATTTCACGAAGCCGTGCATCGAGGGCAGGTTGGTGATGTCGTCGGCAATGACGAGCGGCTCGACCTGCTTGCGCGGGGTCAGCGTCGAGGCGTCGCGCGTGTTGTTGTAGCCGTAGCTATAGGCCTCATCCATCTGGCGGACCTCGCGGTTGCCAATATAGCGTGCGCATTGCTCGGCCGTGTCGAGATCGGCGGTCGCGAGAATGAGTTTCGAGCGGGCGAGCGAGGCAAGATTTCTCGCGCCCTGCTCGCCATAGACCTCGACGAGTTTCTCGAAGCTGTGGATGCCGAGGATCATTGCACCACCGAACGCGCGCGCGGTCTGAAGACCGTTTTCGATCGCCGGCAATTTGTGAAGCGCGCCGAGCTCGTCGAACATGAACCAGGTCCGCAAGCTACGTGTGCGCGGCAGCGTCATCAGGCGGTTGATGGCGAGGTCCATCCAGAGCGTCAGCAGCGCCCGGTTCATCGGCAGATCGACATAGCTCGACGTCACGAAGAGGATCGATCCCGGCTTCTTCTCCCCGCAGATCCAGTCGCGGATCGAGAAGGGCTCGCCGTCGTCAGGGAGGAAGCGCAAGGCCTGGGCGTTGGTGTTGAAGACCGCGCGGATCGATTCCGCCATGCGCGCAGCTTCCGGCGCGGTCAGCGGGTCTGCGATGGTATTGGCGAGGAAGCGGTGAACGCGCTTCAGGTCGGCGGTCATCAGGTTCTCGGACAGCGCGAGATTCGTAGTCTGTCCGCGCTCCATCAAGCGGATGCACATCTCGATGAAGAGGGTGCGCGCGGCGAGCGCCCAGAAGGGCTCGGACGAACCACCATCCGACGGTATCAGGGCAGCAGCAGCAGCGGTGAACTCGCTGTGCGTGCGGCAGTCGTTGAAGATCGACCAGGCCGGGCAGCGCGCGTCCATGGGATTGAGGATCGTGTCGCGCGCGGGGTCATAGAAGGCTTCGACATAGGCGCCGGTGAGGTCGAAGATGACGGCGGTGTCCTGGCGCTCGCGCATCTGCGTCACAAGGCTCCTGAGCTCGGTGGTCTTGCCCGAGCCGGTGGTGCCGATGAGCATGACGTGGGACTGCTCGGTCCGGTGTGGAAACGGAACACCTGCGAGCGTGTAAGGATGATGGATTCCCGCCCCCTTCCGCTTGCCGAAAGAAAGGCGGAGGACCTGGGCAGGGGACATGCCGGGGAAGAGATCGCGCGCCTCCTCCTCGAACTTCTCGAGATTGTGCTGGCTGATCTCGGCCTGAAGGATGTCGCGGGCCACGAGCATCGCCCCGCGTTCGTGCCGTTCCTGAAGGATCGAACGCCCCCGCCGATGCGACAGATCGACGAACCAGATGGCCACCGGAATGGTCACGAAGATCGAGATCAGAAAGGCTCCCAGGAGACCGCGCATCGCGGTGCTCCAAGCCTTGATGACTTCGGGGATATAAGGGACCGCCTGCATCACCGTTCGCATGATGTCGCCGCTCGGCAACGTGACGTTGACGCGTTTGTTTGGATCGAGGTCGATCCAGTTCCAGAGCGTCGCGTAGACCTTCATGCAGACGAGCTGGAAACCGTGCTCGTCGAGCTTGATCGACATGATGATGAACCAGGCGCCGAGGAAGGCGAAGAACCAGAGGATGAAAGGCAGTTTCGCACCCGAGAACCACATGAGCATCTCATGGGTGATGAGCTGGCTGCCGCGGGTGAAATTGCCTGAGTTGCGCTGCACTTTGCCACGCGCGCTGTGATGGGTCAGCGGGATGGCTCTGCCATCGGTGCGGATGTCGTCCTTACGCGCCATGGTAGAGCTCCAGGCGCTTGTCGGTTTCCGCGATGATACGGTCGCGATATTCGGGAAATTGTTCGCGGATGATGATGTCGAGCGCGAGGTGCTGGAACTCGCCGATCCGTGCGATACGGCGCTGACTGGAGGTCAGCAGCTGGCCGGATGACAGGAAGTTGTCGACGGCCGCGCGGAGCAGGTCGGTCAGCGTGCAACCACGTTCGGCAGCGAGCTCGACGAGGCGATCATATTTGCTCCGGTCGAGGCGGACCGTGCAATGCTTGTTGGGGGTCGTCAAACCAGGCCTCCTAGCAGGGAGGCTGGTGGGGTCTCAGAAACCGATCCACCTTATAGCGCAGCCGCGCCAGGAGGGCAAGGAAGTCGCGAGCGACGGGCGCGCTGTGTTCTGACGTAACACGCTGAAATGGCGGATTTTAGCGGTGCTTTCCGCCTCCCGGATGCTGTCCCACAGCAGCACACAGCCCATGGCGCCGCTAACCTATTGGGATCGCTGTCAAAGTCCATGCACCCTGGTGCGTTCGGTGTGCTGCTCTGTACCAGGGCAGATCTCCACCCTCGGGTCGTCATGTGACACAGATGGTCTGGGATGAAAAATGCCTTCGGCGGGGCGCCTCGCCGTCCTTTGGACGGAACGGCGTGCAAGGCGTGATTACGCGAAGCGAGACTGCCAGTCTGCGCGTCTTAGCGTTGTGAACGACGCTGATGGGATTTGTTTGCACGAGGAAAAGTGCACCGAAAAACATCGGCGACGTTCCGCTTTCGAGGCCGGTCGCGAGAGGCTATAGTGTCGCGGTTCATAGCCCGATCAGCGTGAACCAAGAGGCCCTTCATGGCACGCACATTGGAACAGGAAAGAGCCGCGATCGAAAAGGATGTCCGCAAGCTCGAAGAGCGGCGGCAAAGACTGGAAGAGAAGGAACGCGAGGCAGCCATTCAGGCCATCGAGAAGACCGGTCTTCTCAAACTCGAGACAAAGCGGCTGGGGAACCTTCTCGGCCGGATTCGGAGCCTCGGGATAGACGAAGTGGAAAAGCGCCTGACGGCGTGAACAGCCCCCGCCGCGAGCATGCTCGCGGCACGGACATGGAGGGCTCGATGCCCTCCATGTCCGTTCTGACCCCACAGCAAAAAAAAGGGAGAGGCGCAGACGCGCCCCTCCCCATCTGTCTCAGAATTCGTCAAGCCGTCCGCCCGGCACGCTGTGGACGATCCGGTCTATGATCGTCATCGGCAGCGCGCCGTAATCGCCCTCGTCGATGGTGATGTAGCCGGCCTCCTCGTCCGCCACGACATGTT
>NZ_FZOS01000057.1 GCF_900188165.1 Edaphosphingomonas laterariae
CAGGCGACATGACACTGACCGCCGCCCAGATCTATCCCACCACCCATGCTCGGGGCGAAGTGCTGGCGGGTGTAATCGGTCCGAACCAGTTCGACCCCGACCGGTGGCTGAGAATCCGAGGCAACGGTGCAACGCCCGCTATGCCCTATTCTGTATTCGGCGAACTCTACCTCCGCGCATCGACGATCGATCAGGGCGGCATCGTTCGCGCACCGCTAGGCCGGATTGTTCTGGGGCCTACGCCAAACATGAACTTCAACAATGATGCGCTCCATGAGGTCGTGCTGCGAGCGGGCAGTCTCACCTCCACGAGCGCCGGGGGACTTCTGATGCCGTACGGCGGCACCGCCGACGGCCTGAAATATTTTTATAACGGGGAGGAAGTGACCTTCCGCGACCTCGCCGACCTGGGCAGCGCCGAGATTGAGATCGGCGTGCAGATCGGCCAGGCGAAGCTGACCGCCGAGGAGGGATCGGTGATCGACCTGTCCGGCGGCGGTGAGCTGACCGGCGCGGGCTTCTTCACCGGCCGCGGCGGCTCGCTGGATGTGCTTCGCACCGCGCTCGCCAACGTCAATCCGGGCTATGAGTTCAGCAGCCCGGATGCGGAAGTCTACGCCATCGTGCCGTCGATGGCCGGCGGCTATGCCTCGGTTTCGCCGGATGCCGGCGCCGGCGCCCCGCGCGTCGGCGAGCAGATCACGATCCCTGAGGGTGTGGCCGGCCTGCCCGCCGGGACCTACACCCTGATGCCATCGACCTATGCCCTGCTGCCGGGCGCATTCCGGGTCGAGCTTGGCGGAACCTCCCCACGCCAGCTTGCGCCACAGACCCTGCCGCCGGGCATGGTCCTGGCGTCGGGCTATCTCGGCGTCGCGAATACCGCGATCAGGGACGTCCTGCCCACCCGCATCGCGCTCACGCCCGCCGAGGCCGTGCGATCCTACTCGCAGTATAACGAGACGGGCTATTCCGCGTTCGCCATCGCCAATGCGGCCCGGTTCAACGGCCCCGCGCCGCGTCTGGAGCGGGATGCGCAGAGCCTTCACCTAGATTTCGGCGCCTGGCAGGGCGACGTGCTCGACCTCAGCGGTGAGGTTCGGATGGCCGGCGCCAAGGATGGGGCGGCGGGCAATCTGTTCCTGACCGCCAATGGGCCGCTCGAGATCAAAACCCAAGATGCACTGGCCACCGAACGGTTCGCGTCGGTCGATTCCGAAGACCTGGCCCGCGTCGACGCCGGGATCCTAACGGTTGGCGGTCTGTTCGATCTCACCCAGGCGCGCGCCGCGCCCGAACTCGGCGCCTACGAGCTGGGTCCACGCGTCGTGTTCGAAGCCGGCGGCGGTGAAGTCGTGGTGCGTGACGGCGCCAGCCTGCGCGGCGGGCAGGTCTTCCTCGTCAGCCAGGATCGCGTCGCGGTCGAGGGCGGCGCCCTCATCGAGGCGGAGGCGACGGACGGTCGCGCGATCGATTACGAGCACGGCTACATCTTCTCGGATACCTATAACCTGCGCAACGCGACCGGCGGCGCGATCCTCGGCGTTTCGGGCGGCGATATCCGCTTCACCGCACCCACAGCGCCCTATGACGATGGCTCGGGCTTGCGCCTCAACCGGATCGACATCGCGGACGGCGCGATGCTGCGGACGCCGGGTTCCCTGTCGTTCTCGACCAACGGCGTGCTGAACATCGGCGAAGCGGAACTGAACGCGCGTTACGTGACGCTGACGTCGCCAAGCATCCATGTCGGCACGACAGAGTCCTTCGCCCGCGCAGATGAGGCGGGAATTCTGGGAACCGGGGTGCGTCTTTCACAGTCGATGCTGGAGCGGTTGGTTCGACCGAGCACGGCGGGACAACAGGCGCTTGAACGCCTGACCTTGAACGCCGGCGGATCGATCAACCTGCTGGGCGAGGTCACGCTTGACCTGCGCCATGCGGCCGGTGGGGCCAATACCATGCTGCTGCTGGAAACGCCCGCTCTGTATGGCTGGGGCGAGGCGGGCGAGACGGCGCGCATCATCGCGGACACGGTCGTCTGGAGCGGCTTGTCGGCTGGCGCCGGCGCTGCTGACAGGCCCTTTGTCAGCCTGCCTCCGGCGCCCGTCGCCGACGGCGGCCCGGGGACCGGCAGCGGAACGCTCACCATCGATGCGCGCCGGATCGAACTCGGCTATGCTCCCTATGCCCAACCGCAGGACCAGGTCGCGCTGGATCGCCTGGCGCTCGGCTTCGCCACCGTCAATCTGTTGGCGAGCGAGCGGATGACTGCCAATCATCGCGGCACGCTGTCAGTCTATGCGCGCGGCACCGATGCGGACAGCTATGCGGGCGGCGACCTCAATCTGGTCACGCCTGTCATGACCGGGAACTCTGGCTCCTTCGCGGAATACCGGGCCGGCGGTGACGTGCGGCTGACTGCGCCTGAAGGCGCCGCGGCGCCTGACCTGCCCACCTTCAGGGACCTCGGAGCCGAAGTCCGGCTGGCGGGAGGAACCGTAACGGTGGACACGTCCGTCGCTTTGCCCAGCGGCCGGCTGGT
Organism: Edaphosphingomonas laterariae; assembly: GCF_900188165.1. Taxonomy (GTDB): domain Bacteria; phylum Pseudomonadota; class Alphaproteobacteria; order Sphingomonadales; family Sphingomonadaceae; genus Sphingomonas_E; species Sphingomonas_E laterariae. The sequence goes on from NZ_FZOS01000057.1 coordinate 2,546, forward strand.
CCTGGAAGCCGAGGACGGCATCCGGCTGACCGACCGTGCGGCTATCGACCTGTCAGGCCGCACGATCACCATGTTCGACGTCACTCGCCACAGTTGGGGCGGCGACTTGGTTATGGAGACGAGGGACGGCACGATCGTCCAGGACGCGGGATCAATGATCGACGTTTCGGCGACCGGTCATGATGCCGGCCTGATCGCGGCGACCGCCACTGGAGCCGACGGAGCGGTGATCCTCGCCGGCGGCATGCGCGGAGCTGGCGCGACCGGGTTCGCTTCGGGTTCCGTAGATATCCGCGCCCGGTCGCTGGCTGACTTTGCGAACCTCAACGAGAGCCTGAACGCAGGCGGCTTTTTCGAAGCCCGCACCTTCGTGATCGGAAGCGGCGATCTAACCATCGGCGACGAGGTGCGGGCCCGCCGTGTCTCCATCTCTGCGGACGGCGGCTCGCTGACCGTAAATGGACGTATCGACGCCAGCGGCGCCAAGCCTGGCGAGATCCGGCTGGCGGCGAGGGACGATCTTGTGCTTGCGGCAGGCGCACACCTCGATGTCTCGTCAAGCGAACTCCAGCGCGACGGACGGGGCGATGTGATCGAGGCGGCCAATCGCGGGCGGGTCGAATTGACCAGCGCGGCGGGCCGCGTTTCGCTTGGCGACGGCAGCGTCATCGACCTGCGCTCGGCGGACGGCGTCGCGCGCGGCCGGGTGGAGATCAACGCGCAGCGTCTGGGCGCAGATGACGTGGCGATCGACGCCGGGGGGCAGCTGACCATCCGGGGGGCGCAGAGCATCGCGGTCAATGCCTTCCGCGGTTACACGCCGGACGACGGGCGGATCGACCAAGGCTATCTTGACGTGATCCACGGCGACAGCGTCGCCTTCATAGATGCCGCTCTCGGCAATGACGCCTTGTCTGGGCGGCTGGCGGGGCTGGCTTCCTATGGCGATGCCTTCCACCTGCGGCCCGGCGTCGAAATCCGCAGCGCCACGCCGGATGGGAATCTGATCGTTGACGGGGACCTCGACCTGTCCGGCTATCGCTACGGACCGGATGCCGATCCATCCGTACGCGGATCGGGCGAGGTGGGCGTGCTGACGATCCGCGCCGGCGGCGACCTCAATATCGAGGGCAGCATCAGCGACGGCTTTGCGCCGCCGCCTGAGACCCCAGATGATCCTTTCTTCACGCTCATTCCAGGCGAGACGGTCGAGTACCCTGCAGGGACGACGCGGCCCGACGACTGGTGGCTGGATACCGATCTGACTCTCCAGGAGGATTGGACGGTCCCTGACACACCTTTCTACCAGAATTTCATGGGGTCCGTGTACGACACGAACTGGAACTACTACGGTCCTGGTCAAACTGTCCCGGCAGGAACGACCCTCGCAGCATACAACACCGCGTTTGAGGCCAACACGCCGCTTCCGAGCTATACCGGGGTGACGCCGGACACCTATGAATCGGGCCGGGTCTGGGCGGCCGCGTCGATGCTGGCGCCCGGTTCGCAGTCCTGGTCGATGCGGCTGGTGAGCGGGGCCGACCTTGCCTCGGCGGACAGCCGCACCTTGACCGCCGCGTCGCGCCTCGGCGGTCGCGGCGACATGATCCTGAACGATCCCGGGAAGATCGGGCCGGATCGCAGCATCACCAACATCTCGGTGATCCGCACCGGCACGGGCGACCTGGAGCTGCTGTCGGGCGGCGACCACGTCCAGAAGTCTCTGTTCGGCATCTATACCGCCGGCGCCCAGATCGCCGTTGGCGACGCCCTGGACGTGGGCCGGGCCGTGCAATGGGACGGAAGCGTGCTGGGTGGGGGCAACGAGGCTTATGAGGCCACCCTCGATCCGCGCCGAATGTACCTGACGACCGGCGGCGGCGACCTGCGCCTTACCGCGCAGGGCGATGTGCGCGGTTATACGGAGGCGACGTTTGGCTCCAGCAACGCCGACATAGGCGACTGGCTGTGGCGGCAAGGCGGCGCGGGCCTTGACCAGCCGACCGCATGGGGCGTGAACTTCGGCCAATATCGTTTCGACCCGAACACCTTCGCGCTCGGCTTCGTCGGCTTTTCTGGCGTCGGCACGCTTGGCGGGGGCAACGTCACTGTTACGGCCGGAGGCGACATCGGTTCGACGACCAATGTATCGGGGCAGGAATTCGTCGATGTGGTGACCGACGGCCTAGCCGTGGTCGTCGGATCGAGCGGCCGCATCGACACATCGGGTCGCCTTGTACAGAGCGGCGGCGGCGACCTGGTGATGGTGGCCGGGGGGCGGATCAACACCGGTCTCAACGAACGGCCCGAGCCGGACAGCCGGGCCACGATCGTCAATCTGCGCGGCTCAGTCGCGGTGCGTGCGGGCGCGATCGGTCAGACGACGGCGACGGGCTATGGCGTCGGGCGTCTCGGTGATCCGCGTGCCGTTGACATTACTGCTCCATCCAATCTGATCGGCTATTCGCCGCTCGTCGTCTCGCTCGGTGACGCACAGGCTCGGTTCACCGCGAGGGGCAGCCTTGTGGTTGCGAGTGGCAAAGACCCTGGCCGCGCGCCGCTGGCCGGCGGGCAGACTATCGCGGGCGAAGACGGGGCGACCGGAACGACGGCGTTCAGCCTGTGGACGGATCGCAGCGGAATGGATTTGGTTTCGGCCGGCGGCGACATCGTATGGTCGTCCTGGCTGACATCAGACAGCTACGCGCCGACCTACAGCCCGGGCCGGTTCACGGCGCTGGCGGCCGGGGGATCCATCATGATCCGCGACGCGCTGGTACTCGCGCCGTCCCACCAGAGCGCGCTTGAGCTTCTCGCACGCGATCACCTGCTCGGTAATGCGACCCGTGGTAACCAGGTTGGCATGTCGGGTGCGACCCCCGACAGAATTGCGACACCGTTCAACCCGCTCTGGATTTCAGATGGGCCTTCCGGGCGTACCTCTAACGCCTTTACGGAATACGGTCATCTGGAGGGTTCGGGCCTTTACGATGGCGTAGTAGGCTCGGTCCTGTTCGCCTTTGGCCCGAACACCGCCGGCGCTCTAGCGCAGGACAGCCTCGATCCGATCCGCCTCTATGCGCTGAACGGCGACATCGGGCTGCGATCGGGACTGACCTACAACAGTTCAGATGGGACCGAGACCTATTGGGTGATGTCCCGTCCCACCCACATCCGCGCAGGTCGCGATATTGTCGCTGGAAGCCATCTGATGCTCAACCGCGACGAGAAGGACGTCTCCGTCGTCCGCGCGGGTCGCGACATCCTGAACAGCAGCTTCAGGGTCGGCGGTCCGGGACTGCTCGACGTGGCGGCCGGTCGCAACATTTATCAGGCTTACACTCATGGCGGAGCCATATTCCCGGATCAGCGAGATCAGAATCTGGGCGTATTCCAAAGCCTCGGCCCGATCATCGCAGGGGATACGAGGCCAGGCGCCGGTATCTTCCTGTCTGCCGGGCTCGGCGTCGAAGGGGCTGATCTGGCCGCCTTCGCTGCGCGCTATCTTGATCCGACCAATCTCGCTGATCCCAATCGGCCGCTGGCTGATCAACCGGGCAAGGCTGTCCGCACCTATGAGCGCGAGCTGCTTGAATGGCTGAGGAGCCGTCATGGCTATGACGGCGGGGCGGACGGAGCGCGAGCCAGGTTCGACGGCCTGTCGGCGGAGGAACGCGGTCTGTTCCTGCGCTCCGTCTACTTCGAGGAACTGCGCCTTGCCGGGCGTGAGTATAACGATCCTGAGAGCGGCCGTTTCGGCAGCTATTTGCGCGGACGCGAGGCGATCGCCACGTTCCTCCCCGGCATGGGCGAAGGCGATGAGCCGGGTGACTACTTCGGCTCGATCACCTTTTTGGAGGGGGCTGGCGTCCACACCTATGCTGGCGGCGACGTTCAGATTCTCGCGCCCGGCGGCGGCCTTACTCTCGGCGCGGATGGTATTGCACCGCCCGTCACCACCGGCCTGCTGACCCAAGGCCAAGGGGATATCGAGGTCTTCACCCGAGAAAGCGTTCTGCTGGGACTCTCGCGCGTATTCACCACCTTCGGCGGCGGCATAACCATGTGGTCGGCCGAGGGGGACATCAACGCCGGGCGTGGCGCCAAGACGACGGTGGTCTATACGCCTCCCCGCCGTGTCTACGACGACTACGGCAACGTCGTTCTTTCTCCGCAAACACCGACGTCCGGCGCCGGCATCGCCACGCTCAATCCCATCCCGGAGGTGCCGGCGGGGGATATCGACCTGATCGCGCCGCTCGGCACGATCGACGCAGGCGAAGCCGGGATCCGCGTATCGGGCAACATCAACTTGGCCGCGCTGCAAGTGATCAACGCCGCCAACATCCAGGTGCAGGGCGACGCGGCAGGCATACCGATGGCTGCGGTGGTCAACACGGGGGCGCTGACGGCGGCGTCATCCGCGTCAACGGCGGTCGCCAATCAGGCGGCCGATCTTGCCGAACGCTCGCGGCCTCCCATGCGCACCGAGATACCGACGATCATCACCGTCACCTTCGCCGGCTTCGGCGAGTGACCCACCGGGATGGCGGCACTCCCACCCGCCCTCGCGGACCACAAATAACTCGGAGACAATGACCGTCATGGCCGACAACGCCCAAACCGCCTCCCCAGCGGAGGCACCCCTGCTTCCGCTGTTCTACAAGAACCCGCAGCGGCTTCATTCAGAGGTTCATGCCGGCTGGCGGCTCAAGAGTGGGGATGCATCCTTCGCCGCCGGGACGCCATTCGTGCCGATCGTCGCGAGCGAGCTGGCCGCCGCGGCGCGCAGCTACCCGGTGGTGTTCGCCGCCGACAGCGCGCAGCCGATCGCCGTGCTCGGCCTCGAGCAAGGCTGCAATCTGTTCGTGGCGGACGGCAAATGGGCGGCGGACGCCCACGTGCCCGCCTATGTGCGCCGTTATCCCTTTGCGTTCACCGTTACGGAGCAACCCGCCGGCTTCGCGCTGGTGATCGACAAAGGCTCGGACCGCGTCGCTGAAGGCGGCGCCGAGGGCGAACCGCTGTTCGTCGACGGCGAGCCCAGTGCTTTCACCAAAGAGGCGCTGGAGTTCTGCGCGGCGTTCGGCCGCGACGCGGATCTGACCCGGCTGTTCGCATCGGCGCTTCACGAGAAGGATCTGCTGATCGATCGGCGCGCCGATGCGACCCTGCCCGACGACCGCACGCTCGGGCTCGACGGCTTCCAGATCGTGGATGCGGCGAAGTTCGCTGCGCTCGACGACGAGACGGTGCTGGCCTGGCACAAGCAGGGTCTGCTGGCACTGGTCAATTTCCATCTGGCGTCGCTCGAGCGGTTCCGCAGCCTGCTGGACCGGCAAGCACTGCGCAGCGTCACGGGACCGTCATCCTCGGCTGCTTCGAAGGACGTGGCCGGTGAGTCTTCGTCCCTGCCCTCGCCCGCGGAAGCGCCCGCACCTGTCGACACGCCCCAGGCTGCCGATGCCCCCGAACCGGCCGCCAAAGCAAAGAAAGCCTGATCCATGATTGCCCGTCTTCTCCTCTCCGCCCCGGCCCTGTCCGCCACGCTTCTCACCGCCACCACCTCCTCCGCGCAAACCGTGGGCGGAGCGCAGCCGGCCCCGCCCTCCCCCGCCGCGCAGCCCCAGGGTCAACCGCTGGGCGGGCCGGTCATTGCCGGCGTCTGCCTGCTCTCGCGCGAGGCGATCTTCGCCAATGCCGCTGTCGGCAAGGCCGCGTCCGCGCGGCTCAACGAGCTCACCCGCGCCGCGCAGGCCGAGATCGACGCGCAGCGCCCCGCCCTCGAAACCGAAGCCAGGGCGCTCGAAGGCCAGAGCGACAACGCCGCGAACAAGCAGCGCCGCGAAGCGCTCGCAACCCGCTTGCAGACGCTACAGGGCCATGCCGCGCACACGAGCCGCGAGATCGAGGCGACCCGCGCCAAGGCGCTGGAGACCATCGCCAACCACGCGCAGCCGGTGATCGCGCAGGTCTATGGCCAGAAGAAGTGCGGCCTGCTGTTCGACCGCGGAGCGGCGCTCGGCGGCAATTTCGCCAACGACCTGACCGCCGATGTCGTGCGCGCGCTCGACGGGCGCATCCAGACCATCACGTTCGAGCGCGAGCGGTTGCCGCAGCAACAACCCGGCGCGGCGGCCCCGGCTGCGCGCTGATCCATCAGGAGGGCACCGTCATGCTTCTGTTCATCGCCTTGGTTGCGTTCGGTTTCGTGATGGGTGTCCTCGTGACCGGGGCGCTGGCCTGCCTGGTGTTCGGCCTTCTTCACGACGAGGCGGTGAAGGCCGTCGAGGGCTATGGCGGCATGCGCCTGTTCACCGACGTGCCCATGCCCGAAGCGCCCCATTTCAAAGCGTCGCTGTCATGAGCCGCGCGCGCATGGGCCGTGCGCTTCGCCGCGCGCGAATGACAGCCGGGCCATGCGGCGCAGGCTTCGTGGCCGCATGCGCGACGATGCTCGCCGCCTGCGCGCCGGGCCAGCCTGTAGGCTCCGGTCCGTCCTCGCCGTGGCCGCTTGCCGATGCGCCGATCAACGTGACCTGCACCCTGACCGCGCCATCCGCCGAGCCATGCCGCTCCGACGCCGAACGGCAATGCAAAGGCGAGGTGCGCTTGCTGGAAGTAACGGTCGCCGAGACCTTGCCTCCGCCGATGGCGGATCAGGCAAGCCGCCGGCAGCACGTCTATCGCGCCACTTATGGCTGCACGCCGGGCAAGCGATGAGCGGCGGCAGCACCGCCTGTTCGCCCGCGGCCCCGCTCCGGCCGACCTTCCGCCTGTCCGGCATCGCCATCATGGGACCAACCGCATGACCACTCGCCATCCCTCCATCTTCTCGCGCCTCACGCGCTGGACCGCCTTGCTGGCCGGGTCGGTCCTGGCCGCGGCATCGCCCGCGCAGGCGCAGACGGTCGCGCCGTCCGCCGCGGCGGCCGAATGGGTTCGCTACGCGAACGACGCGACGACGGCGGTCAACCGTCTGCTCGAAGCCGATACCGAGACCGCTATTCGCCTGCGCGCCTATCTCGACCGGACCCGGCCCGCGCCTGACCGGCCCACGGCGCCACTAACGCTCAAGCTGTGGGTGGACAAGGAAGGCACGGTGACCCGGATCGAGTTTGAGCCGTTCGCCCATGCCGAGCCCAACGCCGATCTGCGAACCCTCATCGTCGGCCAGACGCTCGCCGGTGCGCCGCCGAAGGACATGCTGCTGCCACTCAGGATCGTGATCCAGCTCGACGCGCCTGCGGCGTCCGCCGCGCCGGAGACCGGGGCGAAGGGTTCCGGCCATCGGACCTGACCTAGGCTGCTTGCGGCGAGGAGGCGACCCGATGTTGGGACGGTGGCTGAGGCGGTGGCGTTGGCGTTGGCGGCGCTCGCATGATTTCGTCGAGGTCGTCGATACGGCCTATCGCCATATCCGCGAGCTGCATGGGACAAGTGCGCTCGCCGCGGCGCGGCGCAAGGCGAAGCGGGTCGACCAGCCCATTCGCCGCATATGGGTCGGGCGCGAGGTCGTCCGCCGCCTCGAGGCGGAGGAAACGAACGAGCCGCCCGGCTTGTCTCGAAAGGACGGGGTCATCCCGGCCGAAGTCAAAAATCCCCTTGCCCGTCCCGACACGGGGTGGCCAGGGTTTCAGTATGGTGCCAAACCCTGAAGAGGCTGGCATCGAGTCGCGTCCGCAATATGAAAGTGAGTAAGCAGGAACAATGACTGGGAACGAGATCATCGAGCGTATCGCAACGGCGCAGGGCAAGTCCAAAGCCGAGACGAAACTGATCGTCGACGCGGTGTTTACTGAGATCGCCGAGGCAGCCGCCAGCGGCCATGAGGTTTCGATCAACGGATTTGGAAAGTTCGCCACGAAACGGACGGCCGAGCGCCAGGGTCTCAATCCCGCGACCAAGGAGCCCATCACGATCCAGGCGGCGACGAAGATCGGCTTCAAGCCTGCCAAGGCGCTCAAGGACAAGGTGAACGGCTGACCCCATTCACCATCCGAGCAATCTTGAAATTGAGGTAGCAAAATGCTACCTCAATAGATCGAGGAGGTGCCGCAAATGGCCCAGTCCGTCAAGCTTGCCGACGATATCATGAAGATCGTGCGCCGCGAGTCCGAGCTGCAAAGCCGGTCGGTCGCGGGTCAGATCGCCCACTGGCTGCGGATCGGCCGCGCGATCGAGAAATCGGGCCACTTCGACCATGTCCGGATAACCGCCGCGCTTGCCGGGCAAACCGATACCTCCCGGCTCACCGAAGAGGAGAAGGATGTCTGGCTCGACGGTTTCGTCGAAAGGATGGCGCGTCCGGGGCCGGACGAAGAAGCCTTCCATGCCCGGCGGCGCCAGCTCGGTCTTGGCGTTGGCCTCGATGAAGCCGGCAATCTCGTCCGCGAGACCAACGCGACCGACGCATGAAGCCGACAATGGTGTTGCTTGCCGGCCCCAATGGCGCCGGCAAGTCGACGCTCTACGAGACCCGTGTGGCCTCCAGCTTCGCCGGGCCTTTCATCAACGCCGATATCATCCAGCGCGAGGAATTGAGGGATGCCTCTCCGGCGGCCTCCTACGAGGCCGCCCGCATCGCCTCTGCGCGCCGTGCGGAATATATTGCTCAGGGGCGAGATTTCGTTACCGAGACGGTCTTCTCGCACCCCTCGAAGCTCGCGCTCGTCGACGAAGCCCGTGACAAGGGATTCACCATCATTGTCATGCATGTGGGCGTCGGGTCGCCCGGTCTCTCGGTGGCCCGCGTCGGCACACGGGTCGAGGAAGGCGGACACATGGTCCCGGAGGACAAGATCCGAGCCCGCTATGAACGCAGCGCGCCGCTTATCCGCGCAGCGGTCATCAAGGCCGATCGCGGCATGGTGTTCGACAATTCGGGGCTCAACCGTCCGCCTGTCTATTGCCTTGGGTTCACTGCCGGACGACTGGTCTTTGCGCTGCCCAGGCTGCCCGAATGGATCAGGGACGTGTATCGCGCCGACCTCGCCTTCTAGAGCGATTTCAAGGCAGGTGGGATCACCTGTCGGCTCGGAGATCGCGGCAAACAAAGGCGACCAGCTTCGCCTGCGCTGCATCGAGGGGGCGCTCACGGGTCTGTTCCAGCGCGGACATATCGGCCCGTCCGCGCCCGCGCACCTTCCGGCGACGGACCTTCTGGCCGTCACGGCAGAATCTTGCTGCTTCGTCGCGGTTGCGTCGCATTCCGCCAGCATCCTTGGCGGTTAGGGCCGCATCGTCTGGCTGAGATGCTGGTCGCGGCATGGGATCTTCTGGCATCTGCCAACACAGCCGGTCAAGCATGTCGGCTTACGGAACATTCGTCCGGCCGAAGCAGGCGGTAAGTGTCATCGAACAGTCGCCCGGACATGCGATCCCACAGCGCACGGGGGGAGACTCATGCAATGGAGACTCCTGATGACGGATCAACACTGATCTGCCCCCTTCTGAGTGGTCCAAAATTGATGATATTTTGGATTACGAAGGAGACAAGGAATGCCGAGCAAGAAGCATCGCCCGGAAGAGAT
>NZ_FZOS01000081.1 GCF_900188165.1 Edaphosphingomonas laterariae
AGTGGACGGCGGCGCGAGCTCACAAGGGCGTCAAGGTCCCATCCGGTTTCGCCACAACCGCTGAGGCTTATCGGGCATTTGTGCATGACAACCAGCTTGCCCCGCTGATCACCCAACATCTCGCCGCTTTCCATTCCGGGAAAAAGACGTTGCAGGAAACCGGACAAGCCATTCGTCGCCTGTTCCTGGAGGGCGCAATCCCTTCCTATGTCGCGGAAGATATATTGGCCGCCTATGCGGAACTCGGTCGCCGCACGGGCATTGATCATCCGGCCGTCGCCGTGCGCAGCAGTGCTACCGCCGAGGATCTCCCGGATGCGAGTTTCGCGGGACAACAGGAAACCTTCCTGAACGTGAAAGGGCAGCTCGCACTTCAGGACGCCTGCCGGCGTTGTTTCGCCTCGCTGTTCACGGACCGGGCAATCAGTTACCGCGATGCGATGGGCTTCGATCATCTCGACGTTGCCCTTTCGATCGGTATCCAGCAGATGGTGCGTTCGGATTTATCCGGTTCGGGGGTCATGTTCTCGATCGACACCGAAACCGGATTTCCCAACGCGATCGTCATCAGTGCCGCCTGGGGCCTCGGTGAAACCGTGGTGCAGGGCACCGTCAATCCGGACAGATATGTCGTTTTCAAGCCGCTTCTCGTACAGCCGGGAAACGAGCCGATCATCGACAAGGAGCTTGGCGGCAAGGCTTTCCGCATGATCTACGGCGAAGGCGGAAGCCACCGCACGCGTATCGTCGAGACGACCGCGCAGGAACGCCGGTCCTTCGTGCTCGACAATGCCGATATCCTGCAGCTTGCCCGCTGGGCCGTCGCGATCGAGGACCATTATCAACGCCCGATGGACATCGAGTGGGCGAAAGACGGCGAGACGGGCGAACTTTACATTGTTCAGGCTCGGCCCGAGACGGTCCAGGCGCAATCCAGCGTCACCGCCTTCCGGCATTACCGCCTCCAATCGAAAGGCGCCGCAATGACGACCGGCGCCGCCATCGGCACTGCCATCGCCGCCGGAAAAGCCTGCGTGATCCGCACCGCCGCCGACATCGAACAGTTCCGCGATGGATCGATCCTCGTCACCGAGACGACAGATCCCGACTGGGTTCCCGCCATGAAACGGGCTGCGGGCATCGTGACCAACCATGGCGGCACCACCAGCCATGCCGCCATCGTCAGCCGCGAACTTGGCGTCCCCGCGATCGTCGGCACGGGAAATGCCACCGAGGTCATCGCCGAAAACCAGGACATCACGATCAGTTGCGCCGAGGGGGACGTCGGCACGATCTACGACGGCATCCTCGATTTCTCGGTAACAGAGGTCGATATCGGCGCCCTGCCCG
>NZ_FZOS01000056.1 GCF_900188165.1 Edaphosphingomonas laterariae
CCCGGCCTCGTCGTCGGTGAACTCGCCCTTGCCGTAGCGGGTCCAAACCTTCCGCATGATTTCATCAAGCGCGTTCCCGCGCGCGCAGCCGATCGCGGCCGCGTAGTGCGTCCTCAACATATGCCCTCGTCCTTCCATTTGAAGGACATGACAGCGCGGACGGCAGGCACAGCTCCCCGTTTCCGCAAGAATCAATCTTGCGAATTGGAGTGCTGTAGCGTAGATAAGGGGAGAGCTTTGGCCCCGTCTCTACGGTGTGTCTGACGGCCTACAAAAACGCTCGACCGTTGGCGCGGTCGGGCGTTTTGCCGTTATGTCCCTTGCTTCGCTTCGATATAGAACCTCAACGCTTCCTCGATGATCGGCGCGCGGCCAAGCACGCCCCGCTGCTCCTTGATCTTGTCGATTTGGGCGAGAAGATCGGTCGGAACATACGTGGTCAGCGCGATACGGCCGGCCGCAAGCTGCCGCGCCCGATGGGCGGCAACGTCCTTCCGAATCCTCTCCGAGTCGCGCTTCATTCTTAGCAGTAAGGACGAACTCGCCCGATTCTGCAATCCCTTGCGGAAGGAACCGCGAAAGGCACTACTTCTAGGGCCGGCAACTAAACGTGGTTACGTCAATGCGTATTTACGTCTTTGCGCTCTCAAGCGCCCGGTAGATCGTGGCGCGGTGAACGCCCAAGAGCTGCGCGACTTCCGCCACCGGCTTCTTGTCGTCATGGATGAGCTGGCGGGCGTGGGCGATCTGCTCGGCCGACAGGGCAGGGGATGGGCCGAACCGGACGCCTCGGGCCTTCGCCGCGATCCGGCCGGCGCTCGTGCGCTCTACGATCAAGGATCGCTCGAAATCCGCGATGCCGGCGAACACGGTCAACACCATGCGCCCGGCCGGCGTCGTCGTGTCGGCCCAAGGCTCGGCCAGCGAGCGCAGGCCCGCGCCAGCCTCCTTGATCCGCTCCGCAATCGCCAGAAGGTCGGCCGTCGATCGGGCGAGACGGTCTAGCCGGGTGATCGTCACCACGTCGCCGGCGCGCAAATGGTCAAGCATCCGCGCCAGCTCGGGCCGGTCCCGCTTCGCCCCGGAAGCCTTTTCCTCGAAGATGCGGACGCAGCCGGCCGCGCCAAGGGCGGCCCGCTGCGCATCGAGGTCCTGCCCGCGCGTCGAGACGCGGGCATAGCCGATGAACGCCCGGCCGGCGTCGGAATCTGGTTGGTGGCGCACGGCTTCCCCTTGTCGCAAATCATGTCGCAAGTGGCGTAGCACTTGCGACAAAGATATGCGACACGAAAACCCCTGATTTTCCGAGGGTGGTCGATCTGTTGCAGGTTTTAGGATTTTGGCGACAGACAGCCTCGCTTTTCGGCGGTTAGAGCATATGGCTCCGACTGTGCAAGGTGTCAGCCTGCACCCCCCCTGCTTGCTGCGATGAGTCGACGTGCAACTAGATCGTGATTCAGCCACAGGACAGGCCCGGAGGGTTCGCTGACCTCGCCAAAGATCAACTGGCCGATCGCCTTGACCACATGATGGCTCAAGACGTCGCTGACGAGAATCCTGCTGTCTTTGTGCAGTTGCACAATCTCCTGCGATGTGCCGATGGTCTTCTCCGCCTGAGCGGCGCTGTTCGGCAGCGGCCAAAGGTCGAAGTCATAATAGGGCTGCATCGCCTCGTTGTGCTGATAGTCCAAAACCATCTGTAGCAGGGCTTCGAGCGTCACGCCGTCTTTCAGCAGGTCTTGGCATCCTTGCCAAAGCACCTCGACCCATGCTCCACCGCCTTCTTTCTTCAGCGCAGCGAGCAACGGTAGGAGTGACAGTTCGAGCCCGGCGAATACATCGGAGGAATTGGTGCGGATTTCGGGGCAATTGAATACCGTGGCTTTAACGCCGGAGCGCCACGCAGCTTTGGCAACACCCTCAAGACGCATCTTCGCATAACCTTGAGTGTAGTTGGTATAAGTCTGCCAGCGATAGCTATCGCCAATCAGAACTTCGGTGCCGTGATAGCCATAGGCGGTGTAACGAACCTGCCCGCCGGCCGCCTCGATGCGGGCACGGATGGCAGAGCTGGCTTCAAGCAGGTAGCCAAAGGTATTCGCCGAGACCTCATCAAAATTTTGCAAGACGAGCTTCCCGAGATCGCTTTCGATCAGCGACTGCGACGACATATGTCGCGCGCCACGACCCTTGTAGATGCGGTTTACGAGAGCGAGAACGACCTTGGCCTTCGGGATACCACCTGCCATTGTGTGTGCGAAGAAGACGTTCCTGCCGTCGGGGATCAGGATATCGAGTTCCGCCATAACTGCGTCGAGCGCGGTCTTGAACCGTGTCAATCCAACCTCGTGGCAGCGCGCAATATAGTCCCAATCGAGGGTATCGGTCTGCCAGGTGTCGAGAGTCATCTTCCCGAGAAGATCGGTTGGGGTAGGACCGCCCTCGGGAGCATCGAGATCAAAGCCAGCCATCAGCGGAGTGTTGATAATCTTGCCGCCGAGATTGGCTTCAGCCGCAGCCAGTTCGTCATCAGCTAGGCCGCGCAATGCGTTATTCTCCTCGCGACGGCCGACCGTGACCCCCAGGATGGTCATGCCCGCCGCCTTGGCCTCGTCAAGCAGACCGGCTGCATAGCCACGGCCAAACAGCTCGCCAAAAAGCACGAAGATATCTCCCTTACGAAAGAGAGTATTGGGGTTCATGGTCTCTTGCGGTGTGAGCTTCGTCATATCAGCCTTTGAAATTTGGGGATGCTTTCGGACCGGAACGTCAAATATCGGGGATGGCCCATTGTTGTAAAAGTCCCGGAAACCCGCAACAACTCTACACTACTGCGCCGGCGCTGTCGGCGCTTTCACGGTGATGGTGCAACGCTGATCCTCGCCGGCCGTGCGCGCGGCCTCCCAACAAGCCGCTACCGTCTCCCTGTTCGCTTCAAGGAGCTGGTCGGCCGAGGCCACGCGCTGCCATGCTTCCGGGCTGCCGAACGCCATGAGGCTCATGCCGGCCTGCCACGGCCTTTCGCCCATGACGACGCTAGCGACACGCGGCGCGGCCGAGAACGGCAACAGGCGCGGAAGGAACAGCATCACCAGCGCGCCGGCGAGCAGGCCGATAGCGAAGGCGACGACAAGCCACCAATCTTGCCGCCTGCGCTCCCGCGCACTGGCGACGTGAGCGGAAAGATTCCGGCCGGCGCGCTCGAGGTCGGACGCCTGCCGCTCGAGCTGCTGCACGGCGGTCCTCACCAAACCCTCGCCGCTGCGCTCGAGCGCCGCCGCATAGTGCTGCGCACCCTGCCGGAGAATAGGTGACTGCTCAACGCTGTGCATCCGTTCCGCAACGCTGTCGAGCGCCTGCACAAGCTGGGCGAGCTGGGGTTTGTAATCGGCCTGCGGCTCGATCTTTTCGAGCTGGCCGAAAGCAGCTTCCAACCCGCGCCGGATGATCGTCATCTCCGCGCTGATCTGCCCGCCCTGCTTCTCGATCGTGCGCCGTAGTGAATCGAACGCCGCTGCCGGGTCGCCGGCGTCCTCGTCCTGTTCTTCTGGTTCTATACCTTCCCTGTCGTCGTCCAACTCTGCCATGTTCTTCCTGCCTACATTTCCAGACCATGCCCCCGGCTAAGCCGATGGCCGCGTGTCATTTCCTCTTTCAACTGATGGGCGATACTCTGCCCCCGGCGAAGCTCCTGCCCGATTCCGAGTTCCTGCCGGCGATTGCGCAGGATGGAATCTACCTGCGGGTCACGCTCAAGGCTCTTGGTCAGGCCGTTCATCTGGCTTTCGACCTTGCCCCGCGCCTCGTCATGTTGCCAGCCGCGAAGTTTCTGGCGCTGGCCGTCCAGCTCCTGCCAGCGGTTCACGAACCGCTCGGCCCTGATATTCGGGTCTTGCAGCGCCGCGTTCTCGCGCTTCATGCCGTCGATGACCTGCGCGACACGCTCCCGGCCGGAAAGCTCCGTCATGGCGCGCGCCGTCGCCGGGTCGTGTTGCAGGGTCGAGCGCATCAAATCTTTCATGCCGTCCTGCACCTGGTCGAGCTGTTGCCCGGCCGTGCGCATTTCCTGCCGCTGCATGTCGAGAACGGGCAGGCCCTCGCGCCGGTGCTGGTCGATCGATTGATAGGCCCGCGCATAGCGGTCAACGGCCTGCTCAAGCGGCGACTGCCCCCGCACCCGCTCGGCCAGCCGGTCGGGCACCGGCGCCTGCCGCAAGCTCCCCTCTCTTTCCGGCCGGTCTGTGCGCTCCTGTGACGGCGCAGGACGTGCATTGAGCTTGAGGCCGGCGAACATGCCGCGCCGCTGCTTCTCGGCCTGCTGCGGCCGTTTCTGGTCGATCTGTGGGCCGTCCTCGCCGGCGCGGTCCAGCTCGCGGCTCTCGGCCGCCGCGCCGCGCCCGAGTTTCAGGCCCTCGAACGGATTGCGGCGCTGCTGTCGATCGCCGGCAAGATCCTCGCGCGGATCTGCACGAAGATCCTGCGCGAGATCCACGCCGACTTTTTGCGTGGATCTCGGCGCGCGGTCCTCGATGCGCTCCCGTTCGCGGGCCGGAATCTCGATCTCGCTGCGGACGCCCATTTGCTCCGCGATCCCGCGCCGCTCGGCAAAGTCGCGGGTATAATCGAGCGTGGTTTCCTTGACACCCGATCGCGACAGGCGGCGTTCTAGCTGGTCATAGGCCAGCTCGCCGGCATCCTGCACCTTCCATGTGTTCCGGTGCGTCTGCGTCCCATCCGGCAAGGTGACGGGGGTGGAACCCTCATGCTGTAGGCCGATCCTCTCCCCGATCTCCGGCACGGCCTCCTTCATGGCGCGCTCAAGATCGACGCCCCATAGGGTGCGCTGCTGGCCCTTGTCGTTTTCCAGCGTCACGAAATAGCTGCCGGCCTTCTGCGGATCATGCTCGAACGGCGCGGCCCCATGCTCGACCAGGCGGCCGGCATTAGTGAACTCGTCCTGACCCGCATAGAGCTGCACGCCGTCACGATGCCGGGTCATGGCGACATAGGTCAGATGCCGGTCCATCGTTCCGGACGCCATCACATAGGACCGATCGACCGTCGCCCCCTGATTTTTGTGAATCGTCGTCGCATAGCCGTGGTCGATCGCCTGATAGTCGCCCATCGGGACGCTGACGCTATCGCCGCCCCGGCCGTCGAGCTGCGCGACGATCCGGCCGGCCTCGACATGCTCGACGGTGCCAAGCATCCCGTTTTTCACGTCAAGGTCGCGGTTGTTTTCGAGGAACACGATACGGTCGCCGGGGGCGAACTCTCGGCTCCCGTCATTGGTCTGGAAGGTCAGCGCGCCGGCGTCCTCGCCCCGCGCCAGCTCGCCCCGGTCCTGTAGCTCCGTCCGGATCGCGTCATTGATCGCTCGAACATCGGCCCGGCGATGCGCCATCGCTACGCGGGTTCCCTCCGGCCGCTCGTCGCGGTCGGCAAGATAATCCCGCACGATCTGGCCGCGCGCATCCTCGCTCGTCTCGGCAAAGCTGATATTGCCATGATCCCGATAGGCCGCCAGCCCCTCGGCCGTCCGGTGCGTGGCGAAGTCAACGGAAGCCTCCCGCTGCCAGTCCACGCGCTGCCGGCGTATCTCGGACAGCTCGGCATAGCCGATTTCCTCGGTGATCGCCCGGAACGGTGCGCCGGCCCCGATCGCCTGCAACTGCTCATGGTCGCCTACAAGGACGATCTTCGCCCCGCGCGCCTCGGCCTCGCCAACGAAGCGGGCGAGCTGGCGGCTCCCGACCATGCCCGCCTCGTCGATCACGAACACGTCGCCGCGGCCGATCGTGCCGCGGTCGTTGTCCCAACCGCGGGACCATGACGCGAGGGTGCGGCTCTGGATGCCGGAACTTTCCTCCAAGCCCTCGGCCGCCTTCCCCGACAAGGCCGCGCCGTGGACCGTGTAGCCCTCGGCCTCCCATGCCTCCCGCGCCGCCGCAAGCATGGTGGACTTGCCAGCGCCGGCATAACCGACAACCGCCGCGATCCGCTCCGGCCCGGTGATATGCTCGATCGCCCGGCGCTGCTCGTCGGACAGCCGGGCAGAAGCATCGCCGGCGCTGCGCTGAATGGCGGCGTCCTGCCGATCTATGGCGCGCTCGACATGCCGGCGATCGACGCCATGACCATGCGCGCCGTGCATCCGCTGCGCGCTCTCGATCATGCCGGATTCGATCTCGACCATTTCGCGGGTCGAATAGCGGGCAAGCTCGATCTCTCCCGTTGCCGGGTCGGCCCGCTCGGGCTGAAGCTCGACCAGCGCCGGCGAGGCCATGACCTTCGCAAAGGCGCTCTGGAACTCCTGCGGGTCGTCGTTGATGTAGCGATGCAGCGCCCGCGCAACGTCGTGCCGGTCGAACACGCTCTTTTCGCCGGTGATGAGGGTTAGAACCTGCTCGGGCTTCTCCCGGATAAGCTCGGCATTGCGCCGGGCCGCTTCCTCGTCCAGCCGCGCCCGCGACACGTCGAGGCCCTTGCGTTCCATCTGCGTGGCATGGACGCCCATATGCTCGGTCGGCGCGATCTCTAGCCCGCGCTCCATGTGCGAACGATGGTCGATCCGAATATCTAGCCCGGCCATCGCAAGGCGCTCGTTGGCGATCCCCTCCCACCTCTGGCGAAGGTCGCGGAGCTGCATATCGGTCGTCGGCAGGTCGTGCGCCAACAGCCATTTGTTTTCGCGCTCAAGATAGGTCTTGTCGCCTAGCCCGTCCTCCGTCACCTGCCGCGTGGTCATAAGAATGTGGGCATGGTGATTGCGAACGTCGCTGGCCTCGTGCGGCGCATGAATGGCGAAGTCTACGGCCGCGCCGTAGCGGTCGGCCAGCTCCTGCGCCATCACCCGCGCCGCCTCTAGCCGCTCCTCGGCCGAAAGCTCATGCGGCAAGGCAATCTCGAACTCCCGCGCCACGCGGGCGTCTTTCCGCTTCTCGGCAAACTCGGCGGCGTTCCACAAGTCCGACCGATCCCGCGCCCAATCGGCGTTGACGCCCTCGGGCAAGACGATCTCGGCATGCTCAACGCCCTGCTTGGCCGTGTAGTCGTGCGTGATCCCGTCGCGCTCGTTGGTCAGCTTCTCCCCGGCACGATAAGCCATCGAGGCGACGGCGCTCCGGCCCTTCGCCCGCGAAACTGGCTTCATGCTCAAATGGTAGATCGCCAACCCGTTGCCTCGATCTTGTTTCAGCCTTTCCCGCCAGCCCCAAAGCTGGCGGCGCGCTGAGTTACGCAGTAACTCGTAAGTGCGCCCTTCGTAATTCGCTCGCTGCGCTCTCTTATGCCTCCGGTGTGGCGCTGTGGCAAAGTCGTTTCGATGAATTGAAGCCCAGATTGTGCTGCAAAACCGCCGAAAGTTCAAGCGCAACGGGCAGACGCTGGAAAAGACGGCCGGGAATGATAGTCTGGGCAAACAACCGGAAAGGGAGATTTGAGGAATGGCGCGCAAAACGATCGAACAACGCTTGGCCGAACTGGATGCGCAACGCGCCACGCTCAAGGCCCGGCTCGGCAAACAGGAACGCGCCAACGATACGCGCCGCAAGGTGCTGCTCGGCGCGCTCGTCCTGCATCGCCTCGAAAATGGCAAGGATGAGGAATTTTCCCGACGCCTGCGCGAATGGCTCAAGCGCGAACTGCCCGACTTCCTGACGCGCCCCGGTGACAAGGAACTGTTTGCCGATCTGATCGGCAACGCGACGGCCGGGGAAACGACAGGCAGCACCGAGGGGGGCGTATCATGAGTCAGGCAAGACTTGCATGGGCCGCGTTCAAGAACATGATGCGGCAGGCCGCGCGTGATCCACTATGGGCGTTCGTCGCTCTGCTCGCTGCGCCTTTCCGAATCTGGAAACCGTTGCTCGGTGTCCTTTTCATCCTCGTCATGGCCCTGTTCGTGATCGGCTTCGGCGGCCGTTTCGCCCTTGAACAAATAGGCATCCGCGCCGGTTCGGTTCCTATTCTCCTGCTCGATCTCGTCACGCTGCTGGTAGTGGCCGCGCTCGCCTTCCGGTTCCTCACCAATCCGCTGATTATCCATTTCGGGGACATGGAAGGCGAAACCCACGGCTCGGCCCGCTTCGCCACCGACAAGGAAACGGCCGCCCTCGCCCGCGCCGATTCCGGCCTGCTGATCGGCCGCGACGGCAAGACCGGAAAGCTCCTTCGCTATGACGGTCCGGCCCATCTGTTGACGATGGCCCCGACGCGCACAGGCAAAGGGGTGGGAACCATCATCCCGAACCTGCTCACGGCTGACCGCTCCGTGATCTGCATCGACCCCAAGGGCGAAAATGCCAGGATCGCCGGTCGCGCCCGCCAGACCTTCGGCCCGGTCCACGTCCTCGACCCCTTCGGCGTCACCGGCCAGCCCTCGGCCGCCTTCAATCCGCTCGACCAACTCGATCCGGCTGGCCTCGATGTCGCGGAAGATGCAAGCACCTTAGCCGACGCCCTCGTGTTCGATGAACCGGGCATGGCCGGCGAGGCGCATTGGAACGAGGAAGCCAAGGCGCTCATTGCCGGCCTGATCCTCCATATTGCCGCCAGCGAGCCGCGCGA
Source organism: Edaphosphingomonas laterariae (assembly GCF_900188165.1). Lineage (GTDB taxonomy): Bacteria > Pseudomonadota > Alphaproteobacteria > Sphingomonadales > Sphingomonadaceae > Sphingomonas_E > Sphingomonas_E laterariae. The sequence goes on from NZ_FZOS01000056.1 coordinate 8,569, forward strand.
CCGGAGAAACCTCGCCACCCTGCGCGAATATCTCACCCTCGCCCCTGAAGCCTTCACGGCGCTCCTGAAGGACATGCAGGCGTCAACGGCCGCAGGCGGCCTGATCGCCCGCGCCGCAAACCGCCACCTCGGCAAATCCGACCGGGAAGCGGCCGGCGTCCTCTCGGCCGCGCAGCGCCATACCCATTTCCTTGACAGCCCGCGCATGGTCGCGGTCCTCAGCCGATCCGATTTCCGCTTTGCCGATCTCAAGCGCCGCAACGTCTCGGTGTTCCTCGTCCTGCCGCCCGATCGGCTCGCCACCTATTCCCGATGGCTACGCCTGATCGTCACCCAAAGCCTGACCGACATGGCCCGCGATCCCGGCAAGCCGGCCGCGCCCATTCTTTACCTGCTGGATGAGTTCGCCGCCCTCGGCCACCTCGCGCCCGTCGAGCGCGCTATGGGCCTCATGGCCGGCTACGGCGTCCAGCTCTGGCCGATCCTGCAGGACGTTCACCAGCTCCGCGCCACCTACGGGCAGCGCGCCGGCACCTTCCTGTCAAACGCAGGCGTCCTGCAGGTGTTCGGCGTCAACGATCACGACAGCGCCCGCCTCGTCTCCGATCTGCTCGGACAATCAACCGTGGTGTTCAAGACGATGGGACAGGCGCTCGATTCCGAAAAATCCGGCCTCTCCTACGGCGAGCAACACACGGCCCGGCCGCTGCTGACGCCCGATGAGGTCCGCAACCTGCCGCAGCATGTCGAATTGCTGTTCCTCGCCGGGCAACGCCCGATCGTCGCCGGCAAGCTCGCCTATTACGCCGATGCAGAATTTCGGGGGCTGTATGATGCGCCCTGACAGGCTCGGCCGGCTCGATCCCTCAACCGCCCTTCGGGCGAAGCGGACCCGACGCTAAAGCGCCGGAACATTGTTACGAACGGCCCTCCGGCTCTCTACGGCGCTATTGGGGAGCGCGTTCGCCTCCGGGCCGGCGCGGCTCGCGCCGCGATCTAGCTGACGACCTGGTGCAAGCTCTATTCAGGGAAGGACCACGACCGCGACGGTAGCCCCCGGCCGGCCCGCTCTCATCATCTAGGGCCGTAGGGACGGCCGGGGGGCGGGCCACACGCGCAAGCGTTGCGGATTAAGCTATTTACGTATCCACGTATTAACGTGCGTAAGGTTCGATCGGCGGCAATCCATGTTGCGCCAGCACCGCCGAAAGACCGGCCTCGGCCATCGCCTGAATCGTCGTTCCCTCTGCATCTGCGAGCTGGCGAAGGCGCTGCCAGTCCGATCGCCGGACCTTGACCGTTAGGGCGACAGTCTCGCCCCCTCCCCTCTTTCGCCTCGGCGTCGGAATCTCCACGGCCGGCCGTTCGTCCTTGATCGCTGCAAGGCTGGTGACTTCCGCGCCAGCTTTCGGGCGGGTGAAGGCCGCAAGGCCGGTTGCTTTCTTTGCCATAGGTTCCGCTCCTTAGATACGCTCTTACGTATTTAGCTATTTACGCTCTAACGTGTCCCTGATCCATGCCCACAAAGCCCGGATTTCCTCCGCTGCCTTCCCCTCGGCCTCGAACTCCGTCACGGCGCTGCCGGTCGTGACAGCGCGGGCGAACGCGCGCCGGTCGGTGATCTCGCCGGGAACGATCGGCAGGCCGTAGGCTTCCAGCGCCGCGCGTGTCTCTCCGATCTCGGGCGCACGGAACGGGCAGGCAGACAGGACGAACGCCCCGCGCACCTTCGCCGCCGTCACGATCTCGACGGCGGCCGGGACCGCAGCGAGGTCAAACGCGGACGGCCGAACCGGAATCAAGACCAGCTCCGACCTACGGGCTATCTGGCCGGCCGCCGGGGCGGCATGGGGCGGGGCGTCCACCACGGCCAAGGTGATGCCCTCGCCTTCGGCCGCTCTAAGCGCCGCGTCCAGCTCGCCGGCCTGCGCCGTGGCGACGATCGGCGTTCCAGCTTCCCGCGCGCTCGCCCATGCGGTCGCGCTCTCCTGCGGGTCCGCATCAATGACGCAAACCCGTTCGCCGGTCGCCTCGGCCGCCACGGCAGTATGAACCGAAAGCGTGGTTTTCCCGCTCCCGCCCTTCTGGCTCAAAAACGCAATGACGTTCATGCGTCAATCCTTCTTTGCGTGAATACGTATTAAAGCACATAGCTAGGGACGTTACTACGTCTTTAAGTTAGTCGGGCCATTCCTCGGCCCGCCAGTCCCGCGACGTGTGGATGACGCGCAAGACCGCGATCACCTCTCGCTCGGCTTGGCTCGTGATCTCATAGGCTATGATGTAGGGCAGGCGGGGAACCGACTTTTCATAGCTACCTGTGACGCGGCCCGGCCTTCCGGTCGCAAACTCACCAAGTCCGTTCCCCGCTTGCTCGATCGCATCCGCAACCCTTTCAGCGGCAAGCGGGTTGTCGGCGGCGATGTATCGCAGAATGTCGAGGTAATCGCGCCGCGCGTCGGCCGACCAGATAACCCGCCTCATGCTTACGAGGCTTTCTTGCGCTTCGCTTCCGCGATGATCTGGCGGGCTTCCGCCATCACCTGTTCATGGGGCACGACGCGGCCGGCTGCAACATCGGCCATGCCGCGCTTGATGCCGTCGATGATTTCAAGCTCGCGCTCGACGTAGGCGGCGACGGCCTCGCCGGCGAGGAAAGATTTGCTCCGCTGCGTGTCGCTCGCGATCCGGTCGAGTTTTTCTTTCACATCGGGCCGAACCCGAATCGTCATGGTGGTGCTGGCGGTCATGGAATCGCCTCTGTGTGTTGACTTGTATACACTCTAGCACGTTTTTCCGGCCGATGTCATCGCCTTCTAAGCGATACGAATACACGTCAATACGTATTAACGTAAGTAATTGAGCGCCAGCCGTGCTCCTCGGTCCCTCTCGAAAGCCCATAGGACGCTGGCCGCTGGCGCGACGGTGGTGTTTTTGCTGTGAGGTATCCGCTTCCCGATCCGCCTTATACGCGGATCGGAACCGCCGCAGAGCTGCGAAAGCAGCCCGAACAGCGGCGACCGTTTATGTTTGCCCTCTTAGATAAAGATTAGATGGGGATTCAGTCTGGTTATCGGACTCACGTTTCTGCACCATCTTCCCAAGGGCAGCGAGCGCCCGGCCTAACGGGTTGTCGCCGGCCTCGAACAGCGCCAGCTCATCGAGGGGCAGGGCCTTCCTGTAGGCGTCCAGCTCGGCCGCGCGGGCTTCCTGTGCGGCGCTGTGGTCGTCGGGCAGGGGCGGGGCCTTCCCGAACCGGCCGAGGAACTGCCGGGCCTTCTCGGGCAGGGACAGGCGATAGGCGTTGCTCGTCTGCTGGACCTGTGGGCCGCGCCCCTCGTTGCCGGTCGGCTCGTAGCGCCGCAGCCAGTCGATGAAACCATGCGCCCGCAGGTTCTTCAGCGCCCGCACGATCGTATCGCGCGACCGGCCTAGCCGATCCATGATCGTGGTGATTGACGGTTCCAGCCGGCCGGTGCGGAAGTCTATGAGATTGACGAACAGCCGCAGCACGTCGAGCGCGACCGATCCTAGCGGGCCGCTGCGCTCTCCCTTCTCGTGCAAGCCGGCCTCGTTGTAGATTTCGGCCGCCTTTAAGATCGCCTGAACGTCCTTGCGCGTCGTCGGCAGCCATATCCGGCCCTCCGATCGGCCCCGGATATGACTATGCCGGCGAACTGGCGTCGGGCATCGCTCGGCGGGGGGGGGCAGGACCAGGCTAAAGGTTCCCTGTCCTGATCCCCGCAGGGCGGCCCGGCGCTCATGGGCGAGCGTCGTAAGCTCCCCGGCCTCGTCGTCGGTGAACTCGCCCTTGCCGTAGCGGGTCCAAACCTTCCGCATGATTTCATCAAGCGCGTTCCCGCGCGCGCAGCCGATCG
>NZ_FZOS01000055.1 GCF_900188165.1 Edaphosphingomonas laterariae
CTTCGGGCTACGCCCTCACGCCACTCCCCCCGGCATGTAACACCGTGGCCTGGTTTTACGCCGCCGAATGGCCGACTTTTGCTCCGCCGTTGACACACCTCGACATGTTCATTTTCTTCGGTTTTCAGAAGATGCTGACCAAGCTGAACCGCACCGCTGCGCTGGGAGGCTTTCAGGATCATGGAGCTGCCTCCATGCCCAGAGCCTTAATCAGCAGGGCGCGAATCTCGGCAATGTCCCGTGACGCTTCTATGAGCGCGTCTTCGGCTTCGGGAGTGGCGGGCAACGTGCCGAGATTGGCTGCTCGTGCGAGTTGGTTGAGATTATTCGCGATCCGCGACTGCCCGAGTTTCCCCAGAACACGGAGCAGGGAATCGCGGTCGATCTTGCTTACCCGTTTCCTGCGCGGCGGCTCGTCGAGAAGACGGGAGCGGATATAGGCCCCGAGCGGCTGACCTTCTGCCTGTTCGGTCAGCCGTGCCCGTTCCTCGAACGAGAGGCGGAGCGAGAAAGGAGGATCGTATGGCTTTCGTGCCATCCCGCCCTCCGATCACGCCCTGCGGCGACGCCTCCGCGCAACCGCAGGACGGTCGCACGGGGCGTGCTCGTCCTCACCTTCAAGGCTATCGGGATCGAATGTCCGGCTGAGGCTGGTGTGCTGGAGAATCCTCTCCCAGCCTTCCAAAACCTCAAGGATTTGGTTTGTAAACACTTCGTCAGAGTGCGCCATTTCGGTTCAAAGGCACGAACGCCTAGCACCGCCGCCTCTACGCCAGAGGCGGCGGTTAGGGTTCGGAGCAGCTCGCTCCGTAGCCCACGGATGCGGACCTCCTTCCGGCTTACAACTTCAACCCGCTGCGCCACGGCGCGAACCTGATCGCGGGCGAACGTGCCGTCGCCATGCCGCAGCTTCTTTTTGAGGGCGGCCGCGAAGGCGCGCAGGCTCTCCGGCGTGATCGCCGGGCCGATCTTCACGATGTGGGCCAAGGCGCGCTCGGAATCACCCTTGGCCAGGTCGCGAGTCGCGGTCAGCTCGGCGATACGATCCTTGAGCGATGGATCACTCACGTCGATGACGCCGTTCTCGATCGCGTCGTAAAGGCGCTTGAGCTTCGCTTCTGCCTCGGTCGCGCGCCGTTCAAGGTCGGCGACATGCTCGCGGCGCTGGTTCACCCACTCGTCGCGGCGTTCGAGGATCTGATCCATCAGAGCTTCGAGCCGCGCCGGATCGAGGAGCCGCGCTTCCAGATGATCGACCACGGCCTCATTGAGCCGATCCATCGGCACGGTGATGCCGGGACAGCCGGTCGCACCCTGCCGCGCCTTCGTCGAGCAGGTGTAATAGCGATATTCCCGACCGACGCTGCTGGTGCCCGTGCGCAGCGTCATCGCACCGCCGCAGCACGCGCAGAAGCAGATGCCGGTGAGCAGCGTCGGGCCGCCCACCGCCATCGGCGGCATCATCTTCGGGCTGCGCGCCTTGAGCGAACGCTGGACGGCCTCGAACTCGCCTTCCGAGACGATCGCCGGCACTTCCATGACGGCGTGCTCGCTCTCCGGCTTGGGCGTCTTCGTCTTGTGGTCGCGGGTGTTGAAGCGGTGCTGGCCGATATAGGTCGTGCGGGTGAGCACCTGATGCACTGCGCCCAAGCCCCAGCGCCCACCATCGCGGGTGCGAATATTGTTCTCGTTGAGCCAGGTGGCGATCGACTTGAGACCCATCGGTCCCAGATTATCGACGCCGTTGAGCGCCATCCTGTAGATGCGCCGCACCGTCTCGGCCTGGATCGGGTCAATTTCGAGCTTCTTCTTGATTTTCGCGCCGCGCTCGCCGGCCGCGATCACGCGATAGCCGATCGGCGCGCGTGCGCCATTCCAAAAGCCTTGCCGGGCATTCTCCTTCATCGCCCGCAACGTGTGCTTACCGTTCTCCTTCGACTGATATTCGTCGAACAGCGTCATGATCTGGCGCATCATCACGCTCATCGGATCGTCACCCAAATCCTGCGTGATGGAGATCAGCCGAACGCCGTTCTTCGCCAACTTCCTGACGTAGAACTCGAACTGGAACTGATCGCGAAAGAAGCGCGAGAAGCTGTGAACGAGAATGACGTTGAACGCCGGTGGCTTGACCATCGCCGCGTCGATCATCGCTTGGAAGGCAGGCCGGCGATCATCGGTCGCGGTGTTGCCCGGCTCGACGAACTCGGCCGCGACCTCCCAGCCGCGCGACAGGCAATAGCCTTCGATCTGGCGGCGCTGATCGGGAATGGACAGGTCGCTATCAGCCTGCCGGCCGGTCGAAACGCGCAGGTAAAGGGCGGCGCGAGCGGTCGCGACGACTGGCGCCTCATCCTCGCGTCGTTGCAGGGCGGCGCTGGTCATGACGCTTTACTCCTCACTTCACGGCAGCGGCCCGAACAGCTTGTCCAGCTCCTGCCGCATGTGGCCTTCGATCGCGCGCAACTCGGCGTCGCCGATCGGAACTTGCTCCGGCCAATCGTCGGTAACGACGATCGGCCCTCCATCGTCGCGCGGCCGGCGCGAAGCCCGACGCGGTGCGACGCGGTTGGTGTAGTCGTGCAGATCATCCGGGCTTTCGGCCCAGCGGCGAGGCGTGCGGCGGCGGAGCTTGCGAGGAAGGGCCATCGCGGCAGGCTGCCGCGCGACCGCATCCCACGCAAAGCCTCTTGCGCGGCGAAGCGCAGATAGGGGCGCGCGGCGGCGGGCGTCATGCTTCGCCCCACGGATCGACGATTGTGATCCCACATTCGGCAAAGTCGCGCACATTACGAGTCGCCAGCCGCGCGCCGCGCGAGCGCACGATCGCCGCGATTTGCGCGTCAATCTGGCTGATCGGCTTGCCGCCCTGCTTCCGCCCGGCGGCGATCTCGGGATATGCAAGAGCGGCCTCGGTATCGAACGGCAGCACGCGCCCAGCCAGATCGACCTCGAACATCGGACGCGCAGCCGTCAGCAGATCATCGCGGCGGCGTCCCTCGGGAAGCAGCGCCAAGCCATAGAAGATTTCCGCCTGTGTCAGCGTCGTCGTGAACACGCCTGCCATCGGCTGCTCGGCGATCCACGCCATGACTCTCGGGTCAGGCTCACGCCGCATCAGCTCGGAAATGACGTTGGTGTCGAGGACGATCATTCGCCGAAGTCCACCGCCCGGATCGGCTCGCGGGGCAAGTCAGGCAGATCGACGCCGCCCAGCGCGCCGAAGCGTTCGTGAATGGCTTGGCCCAGGTTGCGAGGCCGTGGGATTTCGGTCGAGAGCGCCGAGCGCAGAATGTCGCGGGCTTCGTCTTCCATAGACCGGCCGTGCATCGCCGCGCGAAGGCGCAGACGATTTTTGATAGCATCGTCGATGTTTCGGATCGTCATGACCGCCATACGCGCCTCCATAAGTCACTGACTGCATATTAGTCGATGAGGCTGAAAAAAGCAAGGTCAGGGTTGGCGCCTCCCTGCGGGACCGCCGCTCTATCTCCGCTGCGCTCCGACCGAGCCCCGTTCCGGGTCTCGGCCCTGCCGGGTGACGGTCGGCATGGCGGGGCCGCGCTGACGCGCGCCCATCGGTCAATCCGCCCGGCGGATTGTAGTCCATCCAATCTACGGAGATCGGGCCAGGGCTACGCCGGCCCGATCGCGTCTGGTCGTTGCTCACTCCGTCGGTGGGGTGGGCGACGCTTCCCTTTAGGCCCGCCGCGCCGGGCCGCAACGCACGCGGGGCGCGCTTACCTCCTCTGCGTTCCGGCCCTTCGGGTGCTGCCCGGCTCCGCCGGCGGGCCTGCCGGTCCGCTTCTTCGCCGCCCACCCCATTCCGGGGTGAGTGTGGTTTTAAGGAGAAGTGTGATGAACGCTGTGACCGAAACCGCAGCCGCCGAGCCTGTGTCGGGCGTGGAAATCTCTCTGCCGCTCGCCAAGCTCAAGAAGTCCCCGCGCAATGCTCGCAAGGTGCCGCACGGGGAGGCCGCTATCGAGGCGCTGGCCGCTTCGATCCAGCACAAGGGGCTGATCCAGAACCTTGTCGTGGAGCCGGAGACCAAGGACGACGGGACGCCGACCGGCTACTATCTCGTCACCGCTGGCGAGGGCCGCAGGCTGGCGATGCTGGTGCGCGCCAAGCGCAAGCAGATCAAGAAATCGGAACCCGTGCGCTGCTGGCTGGACACAGCGAACGACCCGTCCGAGATCAGTCTGGACGAGAACGTCACCCGGACTCCGATGCACCCCGCCGACCAGTTCGAGCGGTTCCGCGAGTTGTCCGAGACGAAGGGCTATGGCGCGGAGGAAATCGGCGCACGGTTCGGCGTGTCGCCTTCTGTCGTGAAGCAGCGGCTTCGCCTTGGCGCGGTCTCGCCCAAGCTGTTGCAGGTCTATCGGGAGGACGGGCTTACGCTGGACCAGCTTATGGCCTTCGCCATCACCGAGGACCATGCCCGGCAGGAGCAAGTTTTCGAGGGCCTGCATCATAACCGCGAACCGTGGATCATCCGGCGCGACATGACCGCGAGCAATGTTCCCGCCACCGACCGGCGCGCGGTGTTCGTCGGGGCTGACGCCTATGTCGAGGCGGGCGGCAACATCATCCGCGACCTGTTCAGCGAGGATCGAGGCGGGTTCTTCGAGGATGCGGGCTTGCTCGACATTCTTGCCGTCGAGAAGCTGCGCGAGATTGCGAGCGAGGTCGAGGCCGAAGGCTGGAAATGGGCCGAGGCGCATATCGACTATCCCCACGCCCACGGGATGCGGCGCTTCTATCCGCAGTCGGTTCCCCTGTCCGAGGAGGATGAGGCGCGGCTGGACGCTTTGTCCACCGAACATGACGAGCTTGCCGAGGGCTATTCGTCCTACGACGAGATGCCCGAGGACGTGGCGGCGAAGCTGGAGGCCGTGTCGGACGAGATCGACGAGATTTCGGCCAAGCGTTCCGCCTACGACGCCAACGTGATCGCGCACGGCGGCGCGTTCGTCGTGCTTCATCATGACGGGACGGTCAGAGTCGAGCGCGGTTTCGTCCGTCCCGAGGATGAGGCGTTTGCCGATCCGCAGCCCGAGTCGGAAGCCGAAGGCGATGCGCCCGAACCGCAGGCGAGGGAAGATGAGCAGCCGGAGGACGGCGACGAGGACGTGCAGGACTTCGAGGACGAGGACGAGGAACCGGGCAAGCCGATTTCCGACAGCCTCACCCGCGACCTGTCCGCCCACCGGACGCTGGCCTTGCGGGTGGCGCTGGGCGAGCGGCCCGATCTGGCGCTGATCGCCTTGACCCATACGCTCACGGCGCAACTGTTCTATAGCTACGCCGAGGCCGGTTGCCTTGAGGTTCGTCCGACCGTGACGCCGCTTGGCAGCCATGCGGACGGGATCGAGGATACGCCGCTGGCCGCGAAGGCGAACGAGGCCCGCGATGCTTGGGCCGAGCGGATGCCGCGTGATGTGGCGGACCTATGGGGCTTCATCGTCGCGCTGGACGACGAGAAGCGGCTGGCGCTGCTGGCGCATTGCGCGTCCCGCACCGTCAACGCCCTGCGGCTGCCGTGGGACCGCAAGCCCCGGACGCTGCAAACCGCCGACCGGCTGGCGACTGCGCTGGCGCTAGACGTGGCGAAGGACTGGGCGCCGACCGTGGACAGCTACCTTGGCCGCGTCACCAAGGCGCATATCGTGGAGGCCGTCGCCGAAGGCGTGTCGGAGGACGCTGCCCGCCGTATCGCGGACATGAAGAAGCCGGACATGGCGCAAGCCGCCGAGCAGCTTCTGGCCGGGACCGGCTGGCTTCCCGCCGTGCTGCGGACGCCGAAAGCGGAGGCAGAGCAGCCCGCGACCGTCGAGGCCGAAGCGACCGAGCCGCAGGACGCGGACGAGCAAGACGCCTACGCCGTCGCCGCTGAATAGCGGCATTGGGCCGGGGCCGCGCAAGCGGTCCCGGCCTCCCTTCGGAACGGCCAAAAAAATCGCGGCCGCGCCCCTGATCGGGCGCGGCCGCTTGGCATCGTCGGCTTGGCGCTCCCTAGGCAGAGCGCTCGCGCGTGGCGGCTTTTTCAGAGAGGGCGTTGCGCGATTCCGCTTCGACAGGTGTTCACCGCTGCCGTGGGCGGGATCGACGTTGGCGATAAGCCCGCACCCGCGCGGTCGGATCTTCCACCGTGTGCTGAAACGCCGAGCCGTCCATCTCGGGCGGCGCGTTGCCGGATTGCCGCATCATGTCAGTGCGACAGAGTTCGGGCGCTGAGAGCGGACTCGGTTCGAGCTGGTCCTGCCGGATTTGCCGCATGGGTTCGGTCGTTCGGAGCCGCCATAGCTTTCCATCCTGCATCGGCGCGACCGCACGGCCTCTCGATTGGCTTGATCTAACCGGGGCCGGCTTCGCCTTGCTCGGCCTGGCGCAACGCCGCCGTGCGGCTTTTTTCCGCCGCCTTCGGCTTTGCATCGCGAAACAAAAAAGCCGCGTGTCGCCATCCTCCGCTGTGCTCCGGCCGCAAGCGGTGCGCGTCCAATCATCCCCGCTTCACCGATCGCCATCGAGGCCGCGGCAGTCGCGGTCCGAAAGCGAAAGGAACTTCGACATGGCGATCATCGGCACCTTCACCCAGGCGCACAACGGCACCTTCACCGGCACCATCACCACCGCGACTCTCAAACTCAAGGCGACTCTCCGCCCCATCGACATCGAAGGCGACAAGGCGCCCAACTACCGACTCCTGGTCGGGACGGTCGAATGCGGCGCAGGTTGGAAGAAGACCAGCCGCCAAGAGCGCGACTACATCTCCGTCAAGTTTGACGATCCGACCTTCCCGGCGCCGATCTACGCCACCCTGTCCGAGACCGACACCGCTGGCGAATACGCGCTCATCTGGTCTCGCTGACCCCCAACGGCGCCCCCGCTCCACCGGAGCGGGGGCGCCTTGTCATGCCTCTTCTGGCTCATGAGAGACGGACGGGCCGGAGGCCCGGCATCGTCTGTGAGGTGCTTGGGGCGCTGCCCCCAGCGCCCTTCGGAGCGGCTTCCGCCCAGCTTCCTCCACGCGCGAGCGCGTTCCGTGCAGCCGGTTCCCCGCGAAGCCGCCCACTCCGGTTGCACCCCCGGTCTCGCCGACGGGCAGGGTTTCAGCGCGGCGCTCCGCTGCGCGGAAACCCAAGCCCAAGGAAGGAAAGACCCATGAGCATCCATCACCTTGCTACCCGGTTCGGCCGCAACGCTCATCAGATCAGCGGGCGTGAGGCGCTCGATAACGAAGCGCTCTATCGGCACGTCCCGTCCATCTTCGCCCGCGAGGCGCACGACAGCCGTTCGGAGCGCTATGTCTATGTCCCGACCATCGACATCGTGGAAGGGCTGCGCCGGGAAGGATGGTTCCCGTTCTTCGCCGTCCAGTCGGTGCCGCGCGACGGCAGCCGCCACGGCCACGCCAAGCATATGCTGCGCCTGCGCCGGGATGACGGCATCGGTAAGCCCGAGGCCGCCGAGGTCATCATCGTCAATTCGCACGATGGCACGTCCGCCTATCAGATGTTCGCCGGGATGCTGCGCTTCGTTTGCACCAACAGCATGATCGCGGGCGAGCGGTTCGAGGAGGTCCGCGTGCCGCACAAGGGCAACATTCAGGACGACATCATCGAAGGCGTTCACACCGTCGCCGAGGACTTCCCCCGCCTTATCGACGCCAGCGAGAGCATGAAGGCGGTTAGGCTGTCAGATGACGAGCGACGGTTGCTCGGCGAGGTCAGCTTGGTTGCCCGCTACGGCGAGGACGAAAGCCCCCTGCGGCCCGAGCAGATCGTCGAGCCACGCCGCCGCGAGGACACCGACCGCAGCCTGTGGACGACGTTCAACGTCATTCAGGAGAACGTCATTCGGGGCGGATTGGATGGCCGCAAGCGCAATGGCGAGGGCCGTATCCGCCGCAGCCAGACCCGCGCGATCAACGGCATCGACCAGAACGTGACGCTCAATCGCGCGCTCTGGACGCTGGCCGAGGGGATGCAGCGGCTCAAGACCGCCTGACCGCCGAACGCCGCAGGGCTGGAGCTTCCGGCCCTGCGGCTTCGCCATTTTCGCGCCGATCCGCCACGCCGGATCGGCGGCGTCCGCGCGTCCCTGAGGTCCGCGCGGACGCCATCGCGCTCGCCGGCCTGTCGCCCGGCTCGCGCTAGGTGGTGGTCAAATCCGCCGCTTCATTCTATGACGAGGCCAGGCCGCTACGCGGCGGCCTGGGGTGTGGAAACCCCACGTTTAGCGGTTCGGCGCCGGCCGTGACGGCGCCGCCATCCTTGACCACATGGTCGGGGAGCCTGTGACGTATACAACAGGCTTCCGGGCTAAAGGTCACAGGAACCGACTAAACGCGGTTTTCCAACTCCCCGACTACGGGTCCAGGAGCTGTTTGCGGGGGCGCACCGCAAACCAGCAGCTCACATGAGATTGGTCGGCCGGTGCAGATTCTGCTTGCAACTATGTCCAATCAGCGGATCGAAGTTGATCCGCGACGATCGTATTGGTTAACGCGCGCGAATACTCGGGGGCATCATGGGCGCATGTAGATTCTATGACCGCGCGCCCGCTTGCGCGCAGCTCACCAGCTACGATGAAGGCCATCTGGCGTCGTATCTGTTGCTGCTCGACGCCGAGGCTGACGGAGCGGATTGGCGGGATGCAGCCGCCGCCGTGTTCGAGATCGACGTGGCCGCCGAGCCGGATCGCGCCCGGACCATGCACGAAACCCACCTTGCTCGCGCGCGGTGGATGACGGAGGTTGGCTACGCGCACCTTCTCGGCAGCGAGCGCCCGCTAGACCGTTAAGATTCCATCCGTTTTGGTGTCGTTTCATTGCTGCGGCGACGGCGCCGCCGGCATCGTTCGGCGCGATGTTCGCGCTATCGCGGCGACGGCGCGCACCGCCATGTTCGCCTCTCAAAATGCGCGCATAGCGCGATAGAGAGGATGCAATGCCGACGCCGCCTGGGCGTCGCCCGCGTCGCGCCGGCGGACTGCCGCACGCGCTCGGGCGCGCCGATATAGCCGCCGAGTTTCTGCGGCGGAACCGCACTTACCGCGCCGAACACGCGCAGATGCAGCAAAGCATCGCGAACGGCGCCGTCGCGCAGAAAGCCGCCGAGGCGGCCTTTGCGCGGCGATGGGGGTTATCCTTTCGCCACGGCGCCGGACGACCTGTCTGAGCCGGTTGCGTGGCGACCGGAGCTGACCGCCGTAGCACTCATCCTCGACTTCGCGCCGGACGGATTCAAGGCGGCCGCCCCGGTCGATCCGCGCGCGCTCGGCGCGCTGCTCGCCGATCAGGCCGGCATCGACGGACGCCATGTCATCGTCGCCGATGCCGCCGGTGAGCATCGGCTGTGGCTGCGCGATCCGCAGCCCGGCCGGCCGCTCGCCGCCGTGATCCCACTCGACAAGGACTTCATCACGCGCATCGCGAGCCTGTTGCGCTTCCACCGCCGGCTGCTCGGTCGCGCGTCAGGTCCGTTGCCGCGCGGCTGGCCGTTGACCGCCTATCGGCTGGCGCGGCTCGACCTGATGCTCCGCGCGCTCGACCTGCGCGACGAGGGCGCGACTTACCGCGAGATCGCGACCGCCTTGGGCCGCGACGATGCCGCCCGGCTATCCGCGAGCGACTGGAAAATGTCGGCGTCGCGGTCATTCGTGGTGCGCCTGGTCCGCGATGGCATCGCCATGATGAACGGCGACTACCGCAAGCTGCTACGCATCCGTTGATCCGAGCGCCCCCAGCGACACCCTTCAGGGGGTGGTCGCATCCGTGCAGCCGCACATCTTCATACCCCACCCCGCCGCCCCTGTTCTGACAACTACGCCTCCTGCCGCCACCGCCCGCAGGAGCCGTCACTTGTCCGATACGCCCACCAATCTCCCGCCCCGCTTCCTGCGCACGCCGGAAGCCGCGCGGTTTCTCGGCCTCTCGGGCCGAACCCTGGAGAAGCATCGCTATTTCGGGACCGGCCCCGCCTACCGCCGCATCGGTGGCCGGGTGGTCTATTCGGTCGACGACCTGCGCGCCTGGGCCGACATCGGCATCAAGCATTCGACCTCCGATCCGGGCCAGAACGACCTCATGCCGCGCGCGGACTCGGCCATCGCCCGGAGCCGGCGATGACCGTGCCGCCGTCACCCATGCGCCACCGCCAGCCGTCCGACGACGGCATGACCCGTGTCGAGTTGACGTGGATCGAGAAGCGGATCGAGCATTGGATCAGGTTCGGCCGCGTCACCGTCGATGAGATCGTCGATCGACGCCGCCGCATCGTCCGCTTCCGCCCCAGCGCCATCTTCGCCTTCGTCCGCTGGGCGGCGAACGACTATGGCACGGTCAGCTCGCGCATCGACATCGTGCGCGCGGTCGGCGTGAACGAGCCGTTCACGACGCTGCCGTTCGTGCGGCCGGGCGGCGACATCCTGCTCAATATCGAGGGCTGGCCCAAGGTCAGCCAGGTGCTCGCCGCGATCGACGGGGCCGAGGCCGCCGGCATCGATCCGTGCGACGCCGCGCCCGACCATTGGCGTCATGTTCATAACCGCATCGCCGCCGGCCAGCCGCCGCGCCTCTACACGATGGAGCGCCATCGCGCCTGGCTCAAGCGCCGGGAGATCGAGCGATGACCCGCCGTGGATGGGCCATTGCGACGGCCTCCGCCGCGTCGCTGTTCGGCATATCGTTCGCCACTATCGCGGTGTTCGATCCGATCCCGCGCGTCGTCTGGAATGCCAGCGCCAGCGCGCCGATCGGGCTCTACCGGATCGAGCCGCTTCCCGATGCGCCGCTCGGCGCGCTGGTCGCCGTGACGCCGCCACCGGTGCTGGCGCGCTGGCTGGCGGAGCGCGGCTATCTGGGTGAGCGCGTCCCGCTGTTGAAGCATGTCGCGGCGCGGCCGGGACAGATCGTTTGCCGGATCGGCGCCGTCGTGAGCGTCGATGCACGGCCCGTCGTCATCGCCCTTGAGCGTGACGGCCGCAGCCGTCCGCTGCCGTTCTGGCAAGGCTGCCGCACGCTGCGCGCCGGCGAGCTGCTGATGCTCAACCCCGACCACGCAGACAGCATGGACGGCCGCTATTTCGGGCCGCTGCCGGCTTCGACCGTGCTCGGCCGAGCCGTCCCGATCGTCACCCGCGACACCCCGACCGCGCCGCTCCTCTGGCGCTGACCCGCTTCCCCGCCTGCCAACCCAAAGGAGATCATCATGCAGATCGGCAGCTTCTTCCGCACCACCAACGGTTACGAAGGCATCATCGAGACGGCAACGCTCGACATCCGTATCTCGATCGTTCCGGCCGATCAGAGCGACGCCGACAAGGCGCCGGACTGGCGCGTTCACCGCGGCGACGATGGCGAAGGCCCGGAGATCGGCGCCGGATGGAACGAGACCGGCGAGCGCGCGGGGGATTACGTCTCGCTGCGCATCGACGATCCCGCCTTCGCGCAGCCGCTTCGCGCCGCGCTGTTCCAGAGCACCAGCGACAAATCGGCGTGGTCGCTGCGCTGGAACCGCCAGCCGAAGTCGCGCGAGCAGGACTGATCCCGTGCGGCTCTTCATCATCCCTTTGTTCGCGGGAAAGCCGTCTCATCCCTTCGTCCCGCTCGGTCGCAGGCCGGCCGGGGCGCACAGCGAAGGTCAAGGGCGGCCGAAGGCCGGCGCTCCGCGCGCACCCTTGAGCGTAGCGAGCACGCTGGCAGGCTGCTGGCGGAGCGGAGTCGGAGCAGCGGCGATGCTTGCCGTCGTCTTGCTGTCCGGCGGCGCTTTGTCTTCCCCGGCGATGGCGCAGGACATGCCGCCCGCACGATCTGCGGCCGTCCATCCTTACGCGGTCCATGTCGCCGAGGCCGCGCGGCGGTTCGGCATCCCCGAAGCGTGGATATGGGCGGTGATGCGCGTCGAGAGCGGCGGCAATTCCCGCGCCGTCTCGCGCGCCGGGGCGATGGGCTTGATGCAGATCATGCCCGCGACCTGGGCGGGGCTGCGCATCCGCTACGGCCTCGGCCCCGATCCGTTCGATGTGCGCGACAACATCATGGCGGGTGCGGCCTACCTGCGCGAGATGCACGACCGCTACGGCAACGCCAGCGCGATGCTGGCGGCCTACAATGCAGGACCGGGCCGCTACGACGACTTCGTTTCGCGCGGCCGTCCGCTGCCTGCCGAGACGGTCGGCTATCTCGCCCAGCTCGCGCCGATTACCGGCACGGCGGGCGCGGTGGAGGTGACGGCGACTACAACGCCTGATCCCTTCGCATGGCGTCGTGCGGCGCTGTTCGTCCGCACCGCCAGCGCCGCTTCGGAAGCCGTCGCCGGACACTCGAATGGCGAAGAAGCTGAGTCCGATCTGCCGGCCGACCCGCTTACATCCGGCGACGTTCGCGCTGCCGATCCGTCCGTCAATCAGCCACGCGACACGCTGTTCGTCTCCCGCGCCCGCGCGGGCCGACCGCAATGATCGCCAGGTCGCTTCCCGCATCCGTCCGAAGCAGCAAGGTGTCTGGGGAGGAAGACAACGGTAGGGAGAGACGAGGGCAAGATACAAGGCCCGCCCCGTTTCGCCGAAAAGCCAAGGCTTTTCCGTGGCTTCACGCGGGGGCATCGGTCGGCGCGCGTGCCGCGCGGAAGGGAAAAGCCAGCAAAAACAACGCCTCGAATGGCACCATAGGCCATTTCCGGCCGAAAACGGCCCGGCCGTGAGCGAAGACAGCG
>NZ_FZOS01000054.1 GCF_900188165.1 Edaphosphingomonas laterariae
CTTCGGGCTACGCCCTCACGCCACTCCCCCCGGCATGTAACACCGTGGCCTGGTTTTACGCCGCCGAATGGCCGACTTTTGCTCCGCCGTTGACACCTCGCGCCGCTCGTCTTCGCCGATGGCCGGCTGGCATCCTATGTGTCGTTCGAGGTGCAGCTCGAAGTGCCGACCGATCAGCGCGAAGCCGTCCAGCTTCGTCTGCCGGTGCTGCTGAACGCCATCAACATGCGCACCTTCCGCACGCCGATGGCGAGCGGGCCCGACGGCATGATCCCCAGCCTTGGCGCCTTCCGCAATGTGGTGCTCGACGCCGCTGCCGAAGCCTATGGCAGGGATGTCGTGCGGCGGGCAGTGGTCACGCAGGCTTCTCCGGTCTAAGGGCGATGGATCGGGGAAGGAAAATGGCGCTGATGTCGCACGATAATAGCGGGCTTGCAGACGATCCGTGGATGCCGGCCAAGGCCGCGCCGCTGCTGACGCCGCGTGCGCCACGGACGATGACGCTGCTGCTGATCGGCCGAATCATCAGCGATCGGGTCGATGCGCTCTGCTGCATCCGCAATATTTCGGCGGGCGGCCTCAAGGCCGAGGTCCGCGCCGATTTCGCGATGGGTGAAGCGATCCGCGTCGAATTTCGCAATGGCGACATCATCTCGGGCACGGTGCGCTGGATGGATCGCCGCGCGATCGGCGTCCAGTTCGATGAGCCGATCAATGTTGGCCAGCTGCTCTCCGAATCCTCCACCGTGCGCCGGCCGAGCGCATTGCCCGTGCCGCGCGCGCCGCGTATGCCGGTCAATTGCCATGCCGAGGTGCGGATCGACGGCCAGGCCCATCGCGTCGGGCTGGTCGATCTGTCGCAGGGCGGCGCCAAGTTCGTCACCAAGGCGAAGCTCGCCAAGGACGACATCGTCACGCTGGCGGTTGCCGGGCTCGATCCGGTGCGCGGCGTCGTGCGCTGGATCCGGGGCGACAAGATCGGCGTCGCCTTCCTGGAATCGATCGCCTTCGCGGCGCTCGCCGAATGGCTCAACGATCCCGCCCGCCGCTACGCCGCCGCGCTGGAGGGGTAGGACGCCCCGCCGGTCCGGCAGCCCGGCAGCCCCGGCACAACGACACAAAAAGAGGGGCGCGACGGAAGCTATATCCGTCGCGCCCCTCTTTTTGTGTCAGGCGGCCGCTACGATCAGCCCGGCCCGCCGAAGCTTTTGACCAGCGATCCGGCGATCAGCGCCCAGCCGTCGACCAGCACGAAGAAGATGATCTTCATCGGCAGCGATATGGTCGCGGGGGGCAGCATCATCATGCCCATCGCCATCAGCACGGCGGCGACGGCAAGGTCGATGATCAGGAAAGGCAGCAGCAGCAGGAAGCCGATTTCGAATGCGCGGCGCAGTTCGGAAATCATGAAGGCGGGCATCAGCGTCGTCATCGGCAGTTCGGCGCGCGGGGTCGGCTTCTTGTTCGAAAGCTCGACGAACAGGCGCACATCCTCGTCGCGGACATGCTTGAGCATGAAGCTGTGGAACGGCTTGGACGTCCGCTCGAACGCCTGCGCCTCGGTAATGCGGCCTTCATTATAGGGCTTCACGCCCTGGTTCCACGCGGCGTCGAAGGTGGGGCCCATCACGAAGAAGGAGAGGAACAAGGCAAGGCTGATGATCACCGGATTGGGCGGCACGCCGGGCGCGCCGATGCCGGTGCGCAGCAGCGACAGGGCGACGACGATGCGGGTGAAGCTCGTCACCGTCATCAGGATGCCGGGGGCGAGGCTGAGCACGGTCAGCATCATCACCAGCTGGATGGCGCGCCCCGAGATCGATCCTTCGCCCAGATTGGCGGACACGCTCTGCGCCATCGCCACTTCGGGCAGCGCCATCAGCAGCGTGATCGCGGCCAGGCCGAACAGTTTACGCATCGGCCTTGTCCTCGTTCTTGTCCTTGTGCGGTGTGGGGGCGGGCACGGCGGCGGGCGGCGCCGCGATCCCGGCCTCGATCATCAGCAGCCCCTCGGGCGCGATCATCACCAGATGTTCCTTGTCGTCGCGGCGGATCAGCGCCACCGAACGCCGCGCGTCGATCGACAGGCGTTCGACCAGTTCGATGCGGCGCGGGCCGGCCGTGCCGATCAGGCCGCCGATCAGATGGCCCGGCAGCTTGAGTTCGTAGCGGCGCACCGCCCATAGCGCGCCCGCGAGCAGGCCGAGCACGATGCCCAGCGCGCCCAGCGTGCGCAGGATGGCGAGAAAATCCATCTCAGCGGGCCCGCTGGACGACTTCGGTGATCTCCAGCGACATATGCTCGCCTTCGACGAGCACCTTGCCCTTGGCGACCAGCTGGTTGTTCACGAACACCAGCGTCGGATCATTATGCCCGCAATCGAGCGGGATCATCGCGCCGCGGCCCATTTTCAGCACCTGGCGGATCGGCAGGCTGGTCGAACCCAGCACGATCGACAGGTCGACCGGTATTCCCTCGAGGACTGACATGCGTGTCTCCTTTCGAGAAAGTTATAGGATTAATTTTCCGGGAACCGTCCGAGCTAGGCAAAAAATGCCTATAAGGAAAAAGCCGGGGCCAACCGGCGGGAGGGACATATGGATCTCAAGTCATCGATCGGGGTTTCGGCATCCGGTCTGCGCGCCCAATCGCTGCGGATGCGCGTGATCGCCGAAAATCTCGCCAACTCGGATTCCGTCGCCCGCACGGCCGGCGGCGATCCTTACCGGCGCCGCGTCGCGACCTTCAAGGCGGAGGTCGATCGCGCCACCGGGGCCACCAATGTCACGGTGAAATCGATCACCGGCGACAAGAGCGATTTCCAGCGCGTCTATCAGCCGGGCAATCCGGCCGCCAACGCGCAGGGCTATGTGCTGCGGCCCAACGTCAACGGGCTGGTCGAATCCGCCGACATGAAGGCGGCGCAGCGATCCTATGAAGCCAATCTCAACGCCATCGAATCCGCGCGCAACCTGACGATGCGGACGATCGACCTGATCAAATAAAGGAACCCACCATGTCCATCGGAGCACTCGACGCCGCGGCCGCTTATGGCCGCGCGGTCAACGCCGCTTTGCCCAAATCGATCGAAACGGATGCCGCCGCCGGTGGCGCCGCGCAGCCCGCATCGGGCGGTTTTGGCGGCATGATCGAAAACCTGATCACCGAAGCCGCCGGATCGTTGCGCACCGCCGAGGCGGAAAGCGCCAAGCAGGTTGCCGGCAAGGGCGATCTGATCGACGTCGTTACCGCCATCGGCGCCGCCGAAACCGCGCTCGACACGGTGGTCGCCGTCCGCGATCGCGTGGTCAGCGCCTATTCCGAAATCATGCGGATGCAGATCTGACGACGCTTCCCACCGCCCCCAGGCCCGGTTTCGGCACGCAACACAGGCAATCAACATGGATTCCTTCCAGGCAATGGAACTGGCCAAGGCCGGCCTGCTGCTGACGCTTACCATCGTCGGGCCGATGCTGATCGCCTCGCTGATCGTGGGTGTCGCCATCGGCCTGTTTCAGGCGCTGACCCAGATTCAGGAAATGACGCTCACCTTCGTGCCGAAAATCCTGGTGATGGGGCTGGTGCTGCTGCTTTCGCTGCCGATGATCGGCGGCGCGCTGTCCGCCTTCATGGCGCGGATTGCCGACGTCATCGTCCATGGCTGAGCGATGATCAGCGGGCTCCCCTTCGACGCGACGGCCTTCCTGATCCTGTTCGCGCGGGTCGGGGCGGTGCTGATGCTGCTGCCGGTCTTTTCGGAGGATGCGATCCCCGGCCGGATCCGGCTGATGCTCGGCCTGGGCTTCACCGCCGGGCTGTTCGGCCTGCTCGACGGGCAGGTGACGCCGGTCATGCAGTCCGATCGCGCGCTGCCGGGGATCATCATTTCGGAACTGCTCGTCGGCCTCGCCATGGGCATGATCGTCCGCATCCTGTTCGCGGCGGCGGCGATGGCCGGATCGATGGTCAGCCTGCAGGTCGGCCTGTCGTCGGCGCTGATCTTCGATGCCTCGATGGGCGGGCAGTCGCCATTGCTCGCCCGCTTCGTCAGCGTCGCGGCGGCGGTGATGTGCCTGGCGATGGGCGTCCATCATCTGTGGATCGCGTCGATCGTCCAATCCTATACCGTCTTTCCGGTCGGTGGCCTGCCACCGGGCGAAGATTTCGCGCGGCTGGCCGTCACCGTCACGGGCCAGGCGATGGCGTTGGCATTGAGCCTCGCGGCGCCGCTGATCGTCTATGGCATCCTGTTCAACGTCGCGCTGGGGCTGGCGGCGCGGATGGCGCCCGCGATCCAGGTCTTCTTCATCACCCAGCCGCTCAACATCCTGCTCGGCCTCGCTTTGTTCGCGGTCGTGCTGGGCACGGCGCTCACCACCTTCGCCAACGCGATGGCGACCTTCATGCAGAATGGCTGGAGCCTCTAGGCCATGGCGGATACCGATCAGGATCAGAAGACCGAGGAACCGACCCAGAAGCGCCTCGACGACGCACGGGCCAAGGGCGATGTGTTTTCCGCGCCGGAAATGCGCCACGCGGCGATGTTCATCGCGGTCATCGTGGTCGCCGGCGGGCTTGGCGCCTGGACGCTCGCCCGGCTTGGCACGATGTTCGTGCGGCTGTGGGGCAATGCCGATGATTTCTCGCTGGAGCCGGCAGGCGCCCAGAATCTGATCGGGGGCGTGATGGCGCACACGGCGCTGGCCATCGCGCCCTTGGCGGGGCTGCTGTTCGGCGCTGCCTTCCTCACGCTGTTCCTGCAGGGGCGGCCCAGCTTCGCCTGGTCGCGGGTCGGCTTCAAATGGTCCAAGCTTTCGCCGCTGGCCGGGTTCAAGCGGCTGCTGGGCAAGCGCGCGCTGGTCGAATTCGCCAAGACGCTCGCCAAGTTCGGCGTGATCGTCACCGTCGCGCTGCTCGTCGCCTGGCCCAAGGCGGTCGCGCTCGACCAGCTGATCGGCGCCGGCCCCGGCGCGATCGGCCAGGCCACCGGCGAAATCGTCTATCGCATGGTCAAGACGGTCGCGATCCTCGTCTGCCTGATCGCCGCCGCCGATTTCGTCTATCAGCGCCGCGCCTGGCTGAAGAAGATGCGGATGAGCCTTCAGGAGCTGAAGGACGAGATCAAGCAGTCCGACGGCGATCCCAAGATCAAGGCCAAGATCCGCCAGATCCGCATGCAGCGGTCGCGCAAGCGGATGATGGCCGCCGTGCCCACCGCCAGCGTGATCGTCACCAACCCGACCCATTATGCCGTCGCGCTCAAATATGATCATGGCGCGATGGCGGCGCCGGTGGTGGTGGCCAAGGGCGTCGACGCACTCGCGCTCAAGATCCGCGAGATCGCGGGCAACGCCAAGGTGCCGATCGTCGAAAGCCCGCCGCTGGCCCGGGCGCTCTATGCGGCGGTCGAGGTCGATCATCCGATCCCGGTCGAACATTATGCCGCCGTCGCCGAAATCATCGGCTACGTCATGCGCCTCGCGCGGCGGATCGCCTGATGGCGCCCGTTAAAATCCTCGCCGCGCCGCCGGTCCGGCTGCAGCTTCATCCTATAAGGATTATGATGCGAACCTTATCCAGCTTCACGGCGCGGGGCGCCCTTGTCGCCACGGCGGCGATGTTCGGGCTCGGGCTCGGCCTCGCTTGCCCGGCCGCTGCGGCACCGCGGATCAAGGACATCGTCGATGTCGAAAATGTCCGTGGCAACCAGCTCGTCGGTTATGGCCTCGTCGTCGGCCTGCCCGGCACGGGCGATCGCATCCGCAACGTCCCCTTCACCGAGGAGACGATGCAGGCGATGCTCGAACGGATGGGCGTCAATATCCGTGGCACCCAGATGCGCACGCAGAATGTCGCGGCCGTTTCGGTCACGGCGACGATGCCGCCTTTCGCGCGCGCCGGTTCCAAGATCGACGTCCAGGTTTCCGCGCTGGGCGATGCCACCAGCCTGCAGGGCGGCACGCTGATCGCGTCGTCGCTGCGCGCGCTTGATGGTGAAATCTATGCGGTCGCGCAGGGGCCGGTCGCGGTGTCGGGATTCAAGGCGCAGGGCCAGGCGGCCAGCATCAGCCGGGGGGTTTCCACCTCGGCGCGGATCGCCGGCGGCGGGATCATCGAACGCGAAGTGCCTTATGCGCTGAAATCCGCCACCAGCCTCAAACTCGCGCTCAAGAATCCCGATTTCACCACCGCCCACCGCATCGCCGATGCGATCAACGGCCGGGTGCCCGGCGCGGCCGAGGTGCTCGATCCCTCGACGGTCGAACTGGGCGGGCAGGGCGGCTATGCCGGCTCGCTGGTCGAACTGGTCGCGCGGATCGAAAATCTGCCGGTCGAGGTGGACACGCCGGCGCGGATCGTCATCAACGAGGCGGCGGGCACCGTCGTCATGGGCGCGGATGTGCGCGTCAGCCCGGTGGCGATCGCGCAGGGCGGCCTCACCATCAGCGTTTCCGAAACCCCGGTCGCGTCGCAGCCGGAGCCATTCTCCAAGGGCGGCGAAACCGTGGTGCTGCCGCGCACCAGCATCGACGTCGACGATGGTTCGGGCCGGTCGCTGGCGGTGCTCGACGGCGGCACATCGCTGCGCACGCTGGTTTCGGGGCTCAACGCGCTCGGCGTCAGCCCGCGCGATCTGATCACCATTCTTCAGGCATTGAAGGGCGCAGGCGCGCTCCAGGCCGACATCGAGGTGCAGTGACATGGCTGATATTTCCTCCGCCGCGATGCTGCCCCCGGCCGGGCCGCAACTGCCCAAGCCGCGCGCCGATGCCGCGGCCACCGCGCGCGAGTTCGAAGCGGTGTTCGTCGGCCAGATCACCAAGATGATGATGGAAATGGTGGAAACCGGCGACGAGTTTTCCGGCGGCCATGGCGAACAGATGTTTCGCGGCGTGCTCGCCGAACAGATGGGCAACGAAATCGCGAAGCGCGGCGGCATCGGCCTTGCGCCCGCGGTGATGGATCAGATCCTCAAGATGCAGGGAGGTTCGGCCGATGGCCGCTAATGCGATTGACGTCATGGCCTCGCTCACGCTGATCATGAACGAGGAAACCGAACGCCTGCGCTCGCGCGAACGGGGCCGTGATCTGGCGGAACTCGCGGCGGCCAAGGTGCGGCTGGTCGGCGTTCTCGAAACCGAACTGGCCCGTCTGGAGCGCGAGGCACCGGGCTGGGCCAACGCGCTGGATGAAGCGGGGCGTGAGGAACTGAGCAACGCGCTGGTGGCGCTGGGCGAAGCATCGGCCACCAATGCGCTGATCCTTGAACGGCAGATCGATCTTTCGGTCGAGATGATGGGCGCGGTCAGCGCCGAGGCCCGCCGCCTCGCCAATCGCCGCGCCGCGACCTACAGCGCGCGGGGCGATCTCGCCAATGCCGATCTCACGGCGCCGATCTCGGTCAATTCGGAATATTGATCGGCGCGGCTTACTCGAAGATCGCGGCGATCACCGTGGCAACGTCGGCGGGATCGATCTCGTCGATCGCGATCTCGCGGTCGGGATGCTCGCTATAACCGATCATCCGGCCGTCGCGGCCGAATGTGACCATCAACAGGCGCAGCCCCTCAGGTTCCTGCACCACGCCGATGCCGCCCGACGAAGGGAAGCGATCGGGGTCGACGATCACGGTCGCGCCGCCGGGCAGGCCGGGGCCCAGGCTCGGCCGGCAGACCCGCAGGCCATAAGCGCGCGGGCCGGCATTGCGCGGTGCTTCCACCGTGATGCCGATCGGCGTCCGTGCGATCAGGCCATCGCCCAGCGGCGTGCCGAACACCGGCACCAGCCGCACGGTTGCCATGTCGGCGGCGTGGACGGCGGGGCCGTCCGCCGGCGCGGCGGCAGGCATGGCCGCCGCTTCGCTCCGCCGGGGCGGTGGCGATTTACTCGCGTGCCGGGGCCGGGTGGCCAGCGCCTCGCGCAGTGCCGCGATCCGCGCGCGCGATTTGGCGATGCGCAGGTCGGGGTGGGCGATCTGGTCGACATGGCGGGCAAGCGCGCCGGTGGCATGGGCGTTGGCGACAGCCTTGCGCAGCGTCGCGACATTGCCGACCTGGAAGATGCGGCACAGCGCCGCCAGCGTATCCTCGTTCCAGCGGTCGATCGTTTTATAGGCATTTTCCAGCCGCGACAGGATCACGGGCGCGATCCCATATTCATTTTCCAGCGTCGCTATGGAAAGCCGGGGATCATCCTCGCGCTCGGCGCGCAACGCCGCCGCGAGCAGGACGGCGAAGGCGTCCTCTTCCGCGTCATAAGTGGCGGGATCGTGGATGTCGGCCGCCCATGCGGCGATATCGAATTCCGGGTCGTCGATGTCGATCAGCAGGTCGACGGGCCTGATTTTCAATGCCTTGGCGATGGCAACGAGTTCGGCCGGTTTGGCGAACACCTCGCCACGTTCGATCTTGGACAGGCGGATATAGGGAATGTCGGGAACGATCTGGGCCAGCCCCAACAGCTTGGGAAAGCCCGCGCGCTTGCGTTCCTGGCGAAGATGGTTGGGAAACACGATCGCCCGATGGCGATCAATAACCGGCAATGACGCTGAAAAATTCTGTGATGCGCTGCGCGCCTTCTGTCGCGCCGCAGCTGCTTTTCCTGCCGGTTGATTCCTCTTCATCGGGGGAAGCTCGATCGACACATTCTATATGTCATATACTCGACAGGCACTCTTCTTGCGCCCGACGATATGGCATCGGTGACGCCGTGACGTCAATAATAAGCGCATAGATTCGAGTGTTAAATGCTTTGCCGATCGGGTGATGGTTTCGTCATCACGGCAAGGTCAGCCTGGGATTGTAACGATCTTTTGCTTGATGCTTGGCTGACAGCGTTGGACAAATGTTAACGAATGGCGCCGCTACAAGCCTTCGCCGCCCACCCAATGGGCGTTGGACAGGCGCCGTGCGACCGACCAGGTTTGCACCCGAATATCCGGCACGGCGACGATCTCCCAGAATGTGCCACGGGTCATCGGGCCGAGCGCGAGCAGCCGGGGATTGGGCTTGCCGCCGGCGCCGATGGTTTCGGCCTGCTGGTTGACATGGATGCCCAGCCGCAGAGGATCGGGCACGATCAGCCCGCGCGCCATCAACGCCCGCAGCAGGGGTTCGTCGGTGCGCAGCAGATCGCCCTGCGGTCCGCTGCAATTGATCACCCGCCGCACGATCATCGTTTCGATCGCATCGCGGCCGCGCGGCCGCCATTGCACCCGCACGCCCTTGCCCGCCGCCGCGAAGGCGGAAAGCTTGCCCGCCGTCACCGTCAGTTGCCCCCGCGCCTGCAGCGCCGCCAGCCGTGCGGCGACGGCGGGGGCAAGCCGGTGGCGATGGATATCCCAATAAGGCCGCAAATGGCGCAGGAACCGGCCGCGTTCCTCGGGCGGGGCGGCCAGCCATATATCCTGCGTGAACGGGCGCAATTCGTCCACGGCGGCGCGCCAGCCGATCTTGTCCGCGCGCTCGCGGACGAGGCGCAGCAGCGCCGTGGCGCTCAGCGGCGGCCGATCGGACAGGCGCGGGCCGGGATGCGGGGCGGCGGCATGGGCGTGGGGCTGCAGCCCGCGCCGCGACATCGCGATGATCCGCCCGCGAAAACCGCGCGCTTCCAGCAGCAAGGCGACGTCGACCATGGTGAGGCCGCTGCCGATGACCAGCACGACATCCTCGTCGCGCAACCCCCGGGCGATGTCGCCAGCCCAGGGATCGGCGGCATAAAGATCGCTGTCGAGCGCGGCTTCGGCCAGCCCGGCGGGCTCATGCGGCGGCAGGTTGCCGGGGGCCAGGATCACCGTTTCCGCGGCGATGCGGCTGCCGTCGGCCAGATGCACCGAGGCGCCAGCCGCGTCGAAGGCGACGTCCACGGCTTCGCCCGGCTGGATGGCCAGCCGGTCCGGGGCCGATCGCGCGGCGGCGGCCAGCAACTCGCCCAGATAGTCGCCATAGATGATGCGCGGCGCGAAGCCTTCGGCCAGTTCGGGGTGGCGATCGGCCAGCCAGCGCGCGAAATGATCGGGATCGTCGGGCAGTGCGCTCATGTTCGCGGCGCGCACGTTCAGCAGATGATCGGGATGCGCGGCGGAATAGGCCACGCCGCGTGCCAGATGGTCGCGCCGCTCGATCAGTGTGGCCGACGGACCTTCGTGGCGCAGCAGGTTGATCGCCTGCAACGCGCCCGAAAAGCCGGCGCCGATGATCGCGACATGGTGGATGGGCCGCAGCCCTCCGGTCAAAGCCATGGCCCCGTCCTAAACGGTGCGGGGCCGGGAATAAACCGGGCGGCGGCTGGTCAGTCTTCCCCGGCCGCCGCCTTGTTCGCTGCCGCCATGGATCGCGCGTCGAGCCCGCCCAGGCTGTTCGCGGCGATCATGTCGTTCTGCGCATGGGCGAAATGGTGCATGTGGAAATGCGCGTCGGTGGCCGCCCGCTTGCCGCGCAGATCCTCGACATGGTTCAGCGCCTGCTTGGTCAGCCAGTTGCCAAGGCGCGATCGCGTGGCCAGTTCGTCGGCGATGGCCTTCACATCGGCGTCGAGCGTGGCGCGGGTCGAAAGCCGGTTCACCATGCCGAACTGATAGGCGCGTTCCGCCGGCATGCGATCGCCGAGCAGGATGAACTCCTTGGCGATGCGTGGCGGCAGTTCGAAGCCGTGGGCGAAATATTCCACGCCTGGAATGCCCATGCGGCCCACCGGATCCTGGAAGAAAGCGTCGTCGGTGGCGACGATGATGTCGCACACCCAGGCCAGCATCAGCCCGCCCGCGATGCACGCGCCCTGCACGGCCGCGATCGTCGGCTTGGGGATGTCGCGCCAGCGGCGGCACATGCCGATATAGACCTCATGCTCGCGCGTGTAGAGGAACTCGGCCGCCGGCTTGTTGATGTGATCGGGGACAAGGTGGACGCGATCCCAGCTCTTGGTCACGTCGCGGCCCGGCGTGCCGATGTCGTGGCCGGCGGAAAAATGCTTGCCTTCGCCCTTCAGCACGATCGCGCGGATCACATCATCGTCGGTCGCCCGGCGGAAGGCGGCGTCCAGCGCATAGGTCATCTGGCTGTTCTGCGCATTGTTGAAGCGCGGCCGGTTCATGATGATGGTGGCGACGGCGCCGTCCGTCTCGTAACGCACCGGTTCATCGGTTTCGTAGGCGATCTCCGCCGTCTTGGGTTCAACCAGATCGTCCATGCCGTCCTCGTTCTGACTATGCGTATGCCACGTACGGAATGTTGCCACTTATCGTCATAATGTCCGGCATGCAGCATCGAAATGCGTAGTCGATCGTCGAATGGAGGCTTATGCTCCTCGCGAATGAGGAGGATGTCCATGCTCGACAAGGCGAAACTTGCCCATACCGATCTGACCGTCAGCCAGCTTTGCTACGGCACCAACATGTTCGGCACCGCGATCCAGCAGGATGCCGCGGATGCGATTCTCGATCGCTTCGTCGCGCTCGGTGGCAACTTTCTCGATAGCGCGCGCAGCTATGGCGACTGGATTCCCGATGCGCCCAAGGGCGCCAGCGAACGCACGATCGGCGATTGGCTGAAGCGTCGCGGCCGCGACGGCATGGTCATCGCCACCAAGGGGTGCATGGTCGATCTGCGCGTGGGCGACTGGCGCAACCGCGTCACGCCCGAGGATCTGGCGAGCGACCTTGGCGAAAGCCTCGATCATCTCGGCATCGCGACGATCGATCTCTACTGGCTCCATGCCGACAACCCCGAAGCGCCGGTGCAGACGATCATCGACGCGCTGATCGGCCACCAGAAGGCCGGCCGCATCCGCTATTTCGGCGCGTCCAACTGGTCGCCCGAACGGATCGCCGAAGCGCAGGCCTGTGCCCGCTCGATCGGCCATCAGGGCTTCGTCGCCGTCCAGCCTTATTGGGGCCTCGCCAAGCCCAATCCCGAAGGCCAGGCCGCGCAGGGCTATGGCCAATATTATGAAGACGGCTTCGCTGCGGTTCATGGCGATCTCACCATGATCCCCTATTCCAGCCAGAGCCGTGGTTTCTTCGCCAAGATCGAGGCTGCGGGCGAGGATGGCCTGCGTGGTGATCTGAAGCAGATGTATCTGAGCGACACCAACCGTGCTCGCCTGGCCGCCGCGCAGGCGCTGGCCAAGCAGCACGGCGTCAGCACCAACGACATCGCGCTCGCCTATCTCGTCAACCAGCCGCTGCCGACATTGCCGATCGTCGGCGCAAGCTCGCCCGCGCAGATCGAGGAGGCGGTTGCCGCGACCCGGATCAAGCTGAGCGCGGCGGAACTGAAGGCGCTCGACGTAACGGCCTGACATTGAGTGGTCATCCCCGCCATCGTGAGAATGGCGGGGTGAGGGCGCGTTTACTCCGCCAATATCTCCGGCCCGATGGCGCTGACCGTGGTCACCCCGGTCAGCGCCATCGCCACCCGCATTTCGGCTTCGATCAGTTGCAGCAGATGGGTGACCCCGGCCTCGCCGCCGCCGCCCAGCGCATAGGCCCAGGCGCGGCCGAGCATCACGCCCTTGGCGCCGAGCGCCAGCATCCGCACCACATCCAGCCCCGATCGCACGCCGCTATCGGCCAGCACGGTCAGCCGGTCGCCCACCGCATCGGCGATCGGCGGCAGCGCCCGCGCGGTGGACAGGACACCATCGAGCTGGCGGCCGCCATGGTTGGAGACGACGATCCCGTCGGCGCCGAAATCCGCCGCCGCGCGGGCGTCGTCAGGGTCGAGAATGCCTTTCAGGATCAACGGCCCGTCCCAATTTTCGCGAACGAAATCGAGATCCTTCCAGGTGACCGTCGGATCGAAATTGCTGCCCACCCAGCCGAAGAAATCCTCCAGCCCCGATTTTTCACCGAGCACGGGCGCGACATTGCCAAGCTGGTGCGGACGGCCGCGCACGCCGACGTCCCACGCCCAGCGCGGCCGCATCGCCGCCTGGCCGAAGCGGCGCAGGCTGCCCAGCGGCCCCGGCGCGCCGGCCAGGCCGGAACGGAAGTCGCGATAGCGGGTGCCCGCCACGGGCATGTCGAGCGTGAAGACCAGCGCGTTGCAGCCCGCCGCGCGCGCCTGATCCAGCAGCACGCGCATGAAACCGCGATCGCGGATCATATAGAGCTGGAACCAGATCGGCCGCGCGCTCGCCTTCGCCACTTCGGCGATCGGGCAGACCGATACGGTGGAAAGGGTGAAGGGCACACCGGCCGCCGCCGCCGCGCGCGCCGCCAGTGCCTCGCCCCGCCGGCCATACATGCCGGATAGCCCCACCGGCGCCAGCATCACCGGCATGGCCAGCGGCTGGCCGAACAATTCGGTGGAGAGCGAAATCGCCGACACGTCCGCCATCACGCGCTGGCGTAGCGCGATCGCTTCCAGATCGGCGGTGTTGCGCCGCAGGGTCGCCTCGGCATAGCTGCCGCCATCGATATATTCGAACAGGAAATGGGGCAGCCGCGCCTTGGCGAGCGCGCGATAGTCGAGCGCGGATGCGGCCTTCATGCATATCCTCCCGATTGGTCGCCAAACCCTAAGCGGGGGCAGGGCGGCGGGCAACCGCCGTGCCGGGCCTAGCGCTACTTTGGCAGAAGTGTGATTTTTGGGATTCCCAAGGAGAGATTTCCCTGATTCATGGGGAGCCAGCTTGACGGAGGCTGGCGATGGACGAG
>NZ_FZOS01000079.1 GCF_900188165.1 Edaphosphingomonas laterariae
TCGAGAAACAGTCTGCCATCACTGCGCGGGCCGCGCTTACCCTTGCGGCCGCCCGGAACAAACTCTCGCAATCGCTCCCACTGATCGTCCCGCAGCACTTCCCCTTCCACGCCAACCTCCAAAAGTCAGCGTTGAATCAGAAATCCAGTCCAACGTGAATCCCTAAAATGTCACTACAGCCTAGCCGCATCGGGATAATGCCCGATTGTCGGCGGCCATCCGTGCGGCCAAGCTGGCGCCATGACCGGTGGGGAACGGCACACGCAGATGGATGCGGATCGATGGGCAGCGGCGGCCGGCGATGCAGGGGCCTTTGAAGGCGGGCCGCCCCGGCGCCTGACCGCGCTCGCCCTGCTGCCCACCCCGCTTTGCCCCAACCACCATAGCCGCGTGCTCATGGTGTTCGTGCTCGCCTGGCTACCGCTGGCGCTGCTCACCCAGCTCGCGCCAGCGGAGGCGGCAGCCCCGGCCAGCTTCCTGCGCGATTTCGGCGTCCATGCCCGCTTCGCTTTCGCCGCGCCGCTGCTGGTGCTGGGCTATGCCGTCTGCGCCAACCGGCTGGGCGTAATCGCGCTTTCCTTCCTCCGTTCCGAATTGCTGGACGATGCCGGCAAGCAACGCTTCGTCGATGAACTTGCCGCCGTCCGCCGGCGCGCCAATTCGCTGTGGGCGGAGGCGGCGACGGTGCTGATCGCTTATGCGATGATCGGCGCAATCGTGCTGAATCATGGCGGCCTGTTGACGCAGGTTTCCTGGCAGCGGGGCGACATGGGTGCAGGCCTGTCGTTCGCCGGCTGGTGGAATGCGCTTGTCAGCCTGCCGCTGTTGATCATCCTGCTGATCGGCTGGCTATGGCGCATCCTGCTGTGGACGCGCTTCCTGCACGTCGTGGCGGGGCTGGATCTCAAACTGATCGCCGCGCATCCCGATCAGGCGGGCGGGCTGGGTTTCCTGAACCAATCGGTGCGCGCCTTCGGGACGCTCGGCATGGCGCTGGGCACGATATCCGCCGGGCGCTTCGCCCAGGTCTATGCCGACGCCGCCGCCACCAAATTCACCAATGCGCTGCTGATGGGCGGAACGGCGGTTCTGGTGCTGCTGCTGTTCATCGGCCCGTTGCTAGCCTTTGGCCCGCCGCTGGTCCATTGCTGGCGCCGTGGTGCGGCCGCTTATGGCGGATTGGCGTCAAGCCTTGGCCATCAGTTCGAGAAACGCTGGTTCACCGATGCGCGCGAGCGCGGGCCGGACATGCTGGGCGAACCGGATTTCTCGGCCACGGTCGACCTTTATGGCGTGGTTTCCAACGTCTATGCGATGCGCTTCCTGCCGGTGGATTTCCGCAGCGTGCTGCTCCTGCTGTCGATGACGCTCGCCCCCTTCATCCCCGCGATGTTCGTGTCGATGCCCACCGACGTGGTGATCGCGGAGCTGAAGGGGTTGCTTTTCTAGGCTGTAGTGACGATTTAATTATTTGATCCAGAGCATGATGCTGGCGAGTTTGACGAAGCCGAGGAAGTTGGCGGCGAGCTTGTCGTAACG
>NZ_FZOS01000050.1 GCF_900188165.1 Edaphosphingomonas laterariae
TTGGCAGAAAGGCTTCAAGGTGGACGACTTTTACGCCGCCCGCAGCAGGGCTATCCCGCCGCTACCGTGGTCGAATATTGCTCCGCCGTTCTCATGCCGAAGAGGCCCATTTCCGAGTAGCCGGTCTTCACCGCGCCGTAGAAGTTCGTTCCGGCAAGGAAATCATACATCCGCTTCTGGGTCTCATCGAGCCATGCGCGGACTTCGACGTCATCCATGACATCGGAATTGTAGAGCTCGGCCTTGAACCAAGGGCGCGACGAGGAGGACAGCCCGCTCGTCATGCCGCCGGTCAGCGTGCGGAAAGACTGGATCGCATGGCTGTCATAGATGCGGGCTTGTCGACGCGCGTTGCGGTTCGTGTCGCTATTGAGGAAGCGGGAACGGGCGGGCTGCGCGTGGCGGGCTATTTCCTTCCAGTCAGCCTCATAGGGCTGCCGGACGCTCTGCATTCCGGTCAGGCGCTTCTGGCATCGCTCGCGGAGCGTGAGAGCCATTAGCCGAGAGTGCTGGCCGCGCCAGTGACCGAGGGGTTGCCCAGCGCGCCCTGCGCGGAAGTGAGGACGGTTGCCATGAGCGCGCGGCGGCGCTTGGCGGCGTCGTCGACGCGCGCCGTGGTGGAGCCACCGTCAGGGAGCTTGGCCGCCTGTCGCTCGGGGACAGTCGGAACGTCTGGAGTGCTAGTGCAGATGGCTCGTCTCCCCGATCATGGGGAGACCATTTATCCCGCGCCGTTATGCGGTTGAATCGAGGCTAGTCGAGTTCGGCAAGCTTCGGCCATGGCCGAATGGCGTCGATGACAGCTTGCGCCACCTCTTCCGGATTAACGACCACGTATAGCGGCGCCCTTCCCACCACTCCCATCTGATCGCCTGCTACGTTTGCAACCTTGGCGGTGCTATTAATGGCTTCAATTGCAAGGGCTATCTTCTCGGCCTCCACCATCAATCCAACTCCCGATAACGGTCCCGCTCTACCACGTTCCTCCGGATTTCCTCATACACTTCCAGCTTCATGGTCTGGATGTTCGCCAGCAGCACCGCATCCCCGTCGTCGGGCGAACGGCCAAGATCCTCTTTCATTTCGGCCTTGAGGCGAACCATGATGCCGCGCGAAGTCAGCTTCCACTTGTAGGCGGCGAGATCGGCGCGCAACGCAGGGTCGGGCGGGAGCGCTACCGGATCGGGATTCGTCGGGTCGAGCGCCTCCCGCATCCGCCATGCCAACTCAGCGCGGACGTTGGCGAACTTCAGCTTACCGTCCTTGGACCGCTCAAGCGACACATTCGCCGCGTTCACGGGCATCACCTGGACCTCATTCTCGGTCAGGAAGTTGCAGGTGGTCAGGCCCCAGCCAATCACGTCGACATGGACCGCGGCGCGATCGGTGCGGTGGCGGATCACATGGCCGGCGGAGATAGGACCGGCAGCCTCTTGCGGTATCTCGCGCCCTGCGATGCGGATCAGTTCGTCAAACCATGTGCCGTGCCGGCGGGATATGACGAAGTTGTCCTTGCCGCCGACAGCCACGTCGACGCCCATACTGTCCATCTCGCCCTTGGCGTCGCGGGGCTTCCAACGGGCTTGCGCGGCATCGATCCACGCGGTGGGGATCACCTGCCACTCATCGTCCTCTACGCCCGCCGTGAAGTCGCCGTTGAGCATCTGGGAGCGCAGGGGCTCGGGCATGGACTGCAGGGTGTCGATATAGCCCGTCTTCACGTAGAAATAATTGTCCGTCACCCGGCTCGGGATGAACGTGCGGCTCTTTGGCGTGATGATCTTCTCGGGCGAGAACTCGGACGGATCGTAGTCATAGACCGGATCGCCGCGGAACAGCACGAAGGGGCGCTCGTCCTCGACCTCGAAGTCCTTGCCCTTGATCGTGGTGAACCATCGCAATTCGCCGGGCTTGGCGGGATTGGGATGCTTGTCGTTGAGCCACGGCCCGAAGAAGTCTATCACCCATCGGCCTTCTGCCGTCGTGGGCGGGTTGAAGGTCATGAGGATGCGGGCGCGCTGCGCGGGATCGGGGCCACGCGCCCAGCCCATCGTGAAGCGGACCTGAGATTCCCGCATCTCGGTCACTTCGTCATAGGCCTTCAGGTCATGGGCGCGGCCCTGCCATTTCTGGTGATCGGTGGGATTGTCCAGGCCCCCGAACTCGATCAGCCTGTCAGTCACGCGCCAAACCGATTTCTGGCTGTTGTAGCCATCGGTGGACCCAAGGATCTCGGTCATGCGCTGGACGATGCCGTCTGTCTGCGCCTTCTCGCGCCGCAGGATCAGCGTCCGCTTGTGTTGTGTGAGCGCGAGCCCCGAGATCAGGTCAGACTTACCGCCGCCGGCAGCGCCACCATAGCCGGTGATATAGGCTTGGCTGTTGAGCGCTTCCATCTGACGACCCACCTGGGGGCGCCAGATCGTCTCTTTCATGTCAGCGGCAAGGATCGCCTCAATCTCGGCGCGTTCTTCCGGGGTTGCGACCGATAGCAGCCGCTCCCACTCACTCGGCGTCGTCGGAAGGTTCATCGATGCGGCCCTGCAGGCTGGCAGCGAGCGAGGCGAGGCGCGTCATGGTCGAGATGTCGTCAGCAGACTTGATCTGCTCGCCGCCGCTCGTGACATCTACCTTGCTGCCGAACTTTTTGGGGTTCCATACCGCCAGAAGCTTCAGGCGGGTTTCGACGCGCAGCTTGGAGCGCTGGACATGCTCGCCATTGAGACGCCACCCTACTCCTTGCTCATCGTGCTCATCATCCCGACCCGTGCGCATCATCCAGTCGTTGGTAGCATCGTCGGCGATATCCAGCGTCTCTTCGAGAATGGCATCCTCGCCTAATTCGCGCGCGCGCGCGAGTCGTTCGGCAAATTCCTTGTCCGCATCACGTCGATCATAGATCGTTGTGCGCCCCACTCCATGCTTTCGGCACGCTTCTGCGAGAGGAATGCCATCGGACACTTCCTCAAGGATGGCATCCTCGATCGAGCGGTTGAGAACGAGCTTGGGCATATCAGCCCCCTACCCCTTCCATGGCCTCGTGGTGAATCGACCGCTCATATTCAGCGAAGCCGACGGCGACCATGCAGGTCAGGAAGGTCTGGACATCCATCCCCTCGCGGCGGGCTGCGACGATGATCCGCCGACCCGTCTCGTTGTCACGTTGACGGACTGCCGTGATGGCGGGTGCGGGAACATTGCGCTTGCGGTTGCGCCAATGGATCGCGGGATTGCGAACGGGCGCGGTCTGCTTGCCGGTTTCCACGATAGTGATCCTCCGTTCCTTCTGGTAGCGCTCGATGGCGATTAATCCCTGCCGCTGCAGGCGCGTGAGGATGTAGGGCGGGCTGCTGACCGACCCGTCAATTATGTCGGCCAGATCCTGATTGCTGGGACACGGCGCACCGACATCGGCCGCTTCGGCCACCGCGGTAAAAACCAGAGCTTCGGCAAGCCTTGGGTCCGTGTAGCCCATCATGCCCTCCCCAGATTTTTGACCCAGCACCAGGCCGCAGCAATCAGGGCCAGCGGCCCAAGCGCGAGATGACCCGTCGCGACATTGGCGACGATCACCCCGTCTACCTGTCCGCTTAGCCCGATCGAGCGAAGGCGCCGCTGCGCGTCATCGTGATCTTCGGCCGTGATCTCCAGCGAGCAGGCCCGGCCGCCATGGCGATACGTAGCGAGGTAGCGCTTCGCCACCACCCCCATCACCGCGCCCCCTCGGAAACCGTGTTGGTCATGGTCGCTCGTTTGCCTGGCCGCTTGTGTTCAGCGCAGCGACAGCTCTCGGGCGCGAAGTCCATCCGAGTGTATTGGTCGAACGCGGCGCCGCATTCCGCGCACCGTCCACGCCAGATCGAAACTTGCACCTCGTCACCATGCCGGTTGGTGCGCTGGTCGTGCTGGACGATCATGTAGGCGTGTCGCCCGATCGAAATGCCAAACCCGACTTCCGGCTGCTGGTCAAAAACGATCCTCATTCCCGCCTCCATTTGCTCCACCTTGCCGCACCACCTGTTGCCGCTGCTCCATCCGTTGCTCCACCACCCCCACCCCTTCAGGGTGTAGGGGTGGTGGAGCAGGATTTCGGCCTTGGATTTGCTCCACCTTGCTCCACCTTGCTCCACCGCAATTTTCAGAGGTGGAGCAGGTCATTCCGTCACCCAATTTCCAACCACCACGAACTTGCGTTTCCGGCGGGCGCTGTCTTCCTGTTCTACCACCTCAAGCACACCATTCTTGATCCATTCTTTCACCAATATGGTTATTCGCTTGGTGTCCTTGGGGTCGTCGGCGTCCATCATCAGGGCATCGGCGACGGCCCTTCCGACCCATGCGTTCGACTGCCGGTTCTCGCGCCACTCACCCGCGCCGACAGCCTTCTGGACGCGCATGACATGGGCGACGGTGATGCCGTCGAACGCATCCGGGGCTTTCCATGGGCAGGCCACGCCGACGCTGTCGCCATTGTCCAGATCGACGTTGTTCATGCGATACCAGGTCGTCGATCCGGGCGGCGCGAGGTTGGCCTTGTCGTTGTCGACGCGGAAAAAGAAGCGCGCTTCGGCCTCGGACACGCCGACCTTCTCGGCCTCGTCCTTGGTCATGCGGTTGAACACCATCACGGAGCGCGCGGCGCCGATGAGGGCGCTGGCACCGCGCGCGCTGTCTGCGGTGGCCTCCTGGCCGTTCTGCTTGCGGACATGATGCACGAGGTTGATCGCGCATCCGGTGACGCCGGCAACACGAGCCCATTCCTTCGCCACCATATCGATCGCCATGTTGTCGTTTTCTGAAACGGCATGGCTGGAGACGAACGGGTCGAGGATCAGCACGTCGATGTTGCGCGCCTTGATCTCATCGATGATGGAGTCGACAACCGGACGGATGATGCGGACGCCGGACATGTTGTCCTCGGCGATGACGCAGCGTTGATCGCGGCCGCTGTCGACGAACAGGCGATCGGCGATGTCCTCGGGCTGGATGCGGAACCGTTTGGCGGTCGCGTGCAGCCGGCGCTCGGTTTCCTCGGCGGGATCTTCGAGATTGTAGAGCCAGACGCGCAACGGGCCTTCGTGGAGCGTTTGCCCATAGATGTCGCGGCCCGACGCGAGAGCGAGCGCCTCGCCGATCTTGAGCGAGGATTTGCCGACGCCACCGGCTGCCACGTCGACCGAGAGGAAGTCGCGCAGGAGGTGCCGGCCATAGAGCCATTGGCGCCGGGGAATGTCGGCCTCGGCGCGCCATGTGAACGGGGTGGCCTTGATCGCGGCGGGCGCTGTGACCGGCTCGCCATAGGCCGGCGGCTCGTCCATCCACGAGGGCACGTCATCTTCGAACGACGGATCAAGCGGCATGGCGACGCCCCTTCGTGATATTGATTTCGGGGATACGCGGCGGCTTGGTAAGCTGGAGGCGCAGAGCCTGGGCGAGCTTGCTGTTCGGCACGTCGATGGACTGGACCTCGCGGATTTCGGCGCTAGCCTGCGCGGAATAGCCGTCGATCACGCAGGCGGCGGTGGTGTCGCCGATCCACTCCAGCGGCGTGCCGACCATACGGAGCATGACAACCTCGCCGGGGAACGCGCCCTGCGCGCGGCGGACGTTGTCCATACCGAGAATGGTGCCGTTCCACGTCCTGAGCGCCCAGCGGCTCGGGGCATCAGGCGAAAAGGCGATGATGTCGACCAGCGCGCCATCCTCGACGACGCCGACCATGAAATGGAGCGCGCCGGCCTCATCGGGCCCCCAGCGGTCTCCGGTGGGGTCGATGGCGGCGCGACCGATGCCGAGTATTCCCTTGGCGGTCAGCAGCGGCCATTCGGTGCCGCCGTGCGCGCGGAGCCACTCGCAATGCGGATGCTTCAGCGCATCGGCATAATGGGCCATTTCCGACGAGAGGCTCATGCGGCCTCCATCATCAGGAACGGCGCGCCAAGCGCGCGGAGCCACGCAATCGCCTCGTTGGCGTCGCGCTGAACGGATACGTCAAAGCCGTTGCGGGCGAGACGCTCGAACCATTCGGACTGGTTCTCCGACATGCGGCCCTTGGTCGCCTTAAACTCGATGAAGGCGATGCGGGGCTCGACGTTGGCCGGGTCATTACCGTGCGACCAGAGGCACATCACGTCGGGGAAGCCAGCGGACAGGCCCTCGCGCTTGACCTGGGCAGCCGCGCCGCGCGTGCGCTTGCCGGCATTGGGGATCGCGACCACGGACACCGCCGGGCAGAGCATTTTCACGCGCGCGCGAAAGCGGGTCTGGATCGCGATCTCGCTCATTGCGCGGCTCGCTTCTGGCGGGCGATCGTCAGTTCATATTCGATCTGCTTCGGCGGCACGCGGAACATGCGGCCGAGGCTGTCGACGGTGAATTGATCGATCGAGCGCGCGGACGTGAGCAGCGACTTGAGCTGCGCCAGCGCCTGCGCCTGGGTGATCTGCTTGTCGGGGTATTTGCTGAGGCGCATCAGAACAGCCCCAACTGGACGCCATAGGTTTCGCGGAGCGCGTTCTGCTCGTCGCGCTTCTGGCGCTCGATGGCGCGCTCCTTGATCGCCCACTTGATCGTGGGAATGTCGTATCCTTCGGACTTGGCGAGCGCGAAACGCTCCTTGATGTCCTCGTTCAGCCCCTTGCGTTCGTCGATCAGCCGTTCGGCGGCTTCGATGTGCAAGCGCAGGCGGTCGGCGCCATCAGTCATATCTGGATCTCCGGCATGTTGTGCGCGGCACGGATTTCGTTGGCGCGGGCGATGCAATCGGGGTTGCGGCGCCTCGTCTCGGCGGCCTTGTTGGCGCGCGCCTGATTGTCCTTGCGGCAGAGGCGGCGGTTTCCGAGCGCGAGGTCGATGTCGTAGCCGCGCGGGATAGTGGGGAGTGCGCGCCGTGCGCGGCGGGGGCGGAAGGGCCAGATCACGCGGCGGCTCCGAATAGAGAGCCTTGACGCTCGGCGTCGTCGATCCGCCTGCACGCGGTATCAAAGTGCGCCGGGTTCATTTCAATCCCGATGAAGCGGCGACCTTCGCGGTGGCAGGCGATTCCCGTGGTGCCCGAACCCATAAACGGGTCGAGAATGAGCGGATCAGGGAGATCGATGGCGACACGAACAAGCTTCACCATCAGGTCGACCGGCTTTATCGTCGGATGGACCGAGGAATCGCCCGACGCCTTTGACACCCAAAATCTCGACTTGTCGTGGTAGGTGCCGCCGAGGCGAACGCCCTTCCAGAAATGGAAAACATATTCCGTATCCGGCAGGTAGTTTGCCCCACAGAGCGGCGTCGGGTTGGTCTTGTTGAAGGTGGTGAGGTTCCAGCGGAAGCCGTTGGTGTCCGCAAATTCGATCATGCGGCGCATCTGGGCCTTGGCGCAGAATACCGTCAGGGACGGAGCCACACCGAGAAGCATGTCGGGATCGAACCCCTCATGCAGCTTTTCAGCGTAGATATCTTTGTAAACCTGCCGCTTACCACCGAGACCGCCACCCATGGGAACGAACTCATAGGGCGGGTCGGTCACAACGGCGTCGATGCCGGTCAGAGTCGGAACGATCTCCCGCGCATCGCCCAGATAGAGCGTGGCGCTTCCGATGTGTTCGACGCGCATCACGCCACTGCCCTCGGCTTGCGGATTTCACTGCACCGCTCCAGCCACCGGCCGGTTTCATGGTGCAGTGATCGCATCAGCGCCTCACCGTCCAGATATTCGCAATGGGCGGTGCTTTCGGCGGCCGGGCTGTCGGGGTGCGCATATTCCTGCAATTTCAGGTTCACGCGCGCGATCAGCACCTTGAGGTCGTCGGTGTCGCAAACGGCGGTCTTGTCCACCACGCGGCGGCCGTAGAGGTCGGCGATGTCGTCCAGCGCCGTTTTGTCGGCATAGAGCGCGTCCCACAGCCGCTTCGGGTGCGGCGCGCTTCCGGCGAACAGATTGCGCAGGCCTTTGGGCGTCATGTCCATCACGAAGGCGAGCACTTTCAGGCCCACCTTGCGTTCCGCCCTGCCCAGCCCGGCAAGCATCGCGCCATGGAATTGATCTTCCCCGACCGAACTTGTTTCGGGAACGACACTGCTGCGCTGCGTCATTATTTCAGTCCTCATGGTCAGTTGCATTGCTTTGGATGGGTTGCCGATCGGCGAGGCCGCGCGACATGCGGTCCATCGCGCCCGTTTCCGCGCGGCGGCGCGGGATCGCGGCATCACGGGTCGACGGCGGGAAAACCTCGTGGACCGTCGGCGCGGTCTGGATTTCGTGGACCGTCGGCGCGGTCTGGATTTCGTGGACCAGCCACGCGAGGCCCGCCACGCCGATAATGACCGGTAGCGGCCGCCAGATCGCCCATAGGAGCGCCATGGCGGCGAACGGGCCGACGACGGTGGCGATGATGGCGGCCCGGCGGCGCATCACCCGATCACCCGCATGGATGACGTGCGCGGGAGATGGCGCCAGCGACGATCGCGGACGATATGATGAAGGTTGACCTTGGAGCACTGCGGATAGGCAGCAGCCAACGTCGCGAGCGTGTCGCCAGCGGCATAGCGGCGCCGGATCGCGATCACGTCAACATCGGTGAGCTTCGCGCACCACACCTGTGTGCCGCGCAGGGTCATGCCGCGACCTGCGAAACGGCTGAGAGAACCTTTTCCATCTGCGCGGCAGGGATTTGGCCACGCTGGAACCAGCCCTGCACCGTCGAGGCGTTGCGATGCCCGAGCAGTCGGGAAAGCTTCCGAATGCCGCCTAGCCGCTTGATGATCCGCTGATGTTCGGTGAGATTGTCGAGCATACGCATGGTGTACGCGTTCAGCGTATAGGCGTCAATGTGGATAGTGTACGCGTTCGGTGCGAAAACACGCCCATGTCTGATGTACTGACGATAGGTTCGCGCTTCCGGGCGCTATGGGAACGGTCTGGGCTATCGCAGCGCGAGTTAGCCGAGGGTGCCGGCTTCAATCATGCGTCTGGAATACAGCGCTATGTCGACACAACGCATGACACGCCGATCAAGCCAGAAGTGGCCATCCGCTTTGCAAAGGCGCTCGCCGGGAAGGGCAGCCCCGCGATCCTGGCCGATGAGGTTATGGCCCTGACCGGCCTCCCTCAATCAAACGCCCAGCCCGTGAAATTTGAAGGCGCCCCGTCTGTTGTGCTGCGCGACGATCTGCCAATATTCGGGACCGCCCTTGGCGCGCCGAAGATAGTGGATGGTGAGGCAGTGGAGCAAACGACGCTTAATCGCGGCGAGGTCGTTGAATATATCAAGCGGCCAACCATCCTGAATGGCACGCCCGACGCCTATGGGCTCTATGTCCAAGGCTCATCGATGTATCCGGTCCACCCGGAAGGAACGCTCCTCCTTGCGCAAGCCAAGAAGCCGCCGCGCGTCGGCGATGATGTTGTTGTCTATCTGCGCTGCAACGGCGACGACGACGACGGCGAGCGCGCCCGTGGCGTTCTGGTGAAGCGCCTGGTGCGCCGGTCAGCGCAGTATGTCGAGCTGCAGCAGTTCACGCCTGACATGACGTTCCGGCTTGATGCCGCAGACGTGCTGCGGATCGACCGCGTGCTGACATTGGGGGATCTACTTTCGTAGGAGGGGGTATGGCAGGGCTGTTTGGTGGCACCCTTGGCGTTTTCGTGCTGTTTGTGCTTTGGGAATTCGCCCTGTTTAAGCGGGTCATGGACGACCCGCTAAAAGGCAAGATGCTTTCCGTTTTGGCGGCTTGGCTGACCATCGGCGGCGTGGCCGGCTTCGGGCTAGCTAACGGCGGCCCATATTATTGGCCCGCCTTCGGGGTCTATGCGATCCCAGCCGTCATCGTCGGCACGTTCGCCTACTGGCGCGGATCGAAACTCCGAGAGGAAATCGAGCAGGCTCCAGTCTCGGAGGACGTGATAGACACCTTCCGCTAGACCAGTTCAATCATCTCAGCCCCGCCTAGAGCGGGGTTTTTTGCGCCTCGATTCGAACGTACGCAAAAAAACGTACGCGTCGTGTTGACATACACATTGTGTACGCGTACACCACCTCCATCAGCCCAACCGGCGATGGAGATGACCGTGCAGCAGCCGACCAGCAAGAAATACGAGATCGTCAAGGACGACACCGTAAAGACATGGGGCGGCCGGACACTGTTCCGCATCCGTGCGCTGGTTGACATTGCCGCGATGAGCATCTCCGCCGGCGATCTCGGCGGATATATCGAGCGTGAGGAAAACCTGTCGCAGGTCTACGGCGATGCGTGGGTCTCCGGCAATGCGCGGGTCTCCGGCAATGCGCGGGTCTCCGGCAATGCGCAGGTCTCCGGCGATGCGCGGGTCTACGGCAATGCGCGGGTCTACGGCAATGCGCGGGTCTACGGCAATGCGCGGGTCTCCGGCGATGCGCGGGTCTACGGCAATGCGCAGGTCTCCGGCAATGCGCGGGTCTCCGGCGATGCGCGGGTCTACGGCAATGCGCAGGTCTACGGCAATGCGCGGGTCTCCGGCGATGCGCGGGTCTACGGCAATGCGCGGGTCTACGGCAATGCGCGGGTCTACGGCAATGCGCGGGTCTCCGGCGATGCGCGGGTCTACGGCAATGCGCAGGTCTCCGGCAATGCGCGGGTCTCCGGCGATGCGCGGGTCTACGGCAATGCGCAGGTCTACGGCAATGCGCGGGTCTCCGGCGATGCGCGGGTCTACGGCAATGCGCGGGTCTACGGCAATGCGCGGGTCTACGGCAATGCGCGGGTCTCCGGCGATGCGCGGGTCTACGGCAATGCGCAGGTCTCCGGCGATGCGCGGGTCTCCGGCGATGCGCGGGTCTACGGCGATGCGTGGGTCTACCGTCCAAATCACCTTGGATGGTTCTCTTGCGTCGGCAGCGAAAATGGCACGCTCTGCTGGTTCATCCAGAAGGATCGCGGCGTCAGGGTATCGCGCGGATGCTTCGCGGGATCGCTGGAAGAATTCGGTGAAGCCGTTGATGAGCGGCACGGGGACGGCCCTGACGGCCAGCAATACCGCCTGCTGATCAAGTTCATCGAACTGCGTGCGGCAGAGGCGCTGAAAGACTTCCATGCCGAAGATGCGCCTGCTCCGGCCGAGGCCGCTTGATCATGGGCCGCTACCCCACCCAGACCGCGACCCGCGTTCTCCTTGAGAGCCAGCGCGACCGCCTGCGGGATGCGATCATCACCAGCCCGCTTGCCACGGTGTTCGCCCGCAACAGCGCCGAACGCTACCTGAAGCGGGTCAACGACGCGCTGGGTTTCACCGATACCGCTCTGTCTGCCAGCGCCGGCCTGTTTGGTCGCAACGGCTGGGCGCCCGGCATCGATGACGCGATCACCTCGCTTCGCCGCCAGCACGAACTGACCGCGCTCGCCAAGGTGGACGCGGCTGCCGCCAAGAGGATAGCGGCATGACCCAGCTCGAACGCCTCCGCGAAACAACCGCCATCCTCGACGCCGCGATCGCCAAGCAGACGCTGGCCCACATGCGCGAGCAGAACTGCGCGCTCCGCAACGTCGAGCCGAGCGACGATATGGTGGCCGAAATGGTCCGCGCCGACGACGCGCTCGGCCTCGCCAAGCACGATTTCCACGCCGCCCTCCGCGCTGCCGGGTTCGACCCCGACCAGATGCGCGAATGGTGCGAGGCGTAAGCAAACAGGAGGATTTATGAACAAGATAATGAAGTTGACGACCGAGCAGGAGGCGCGCTTTCCCGAGTTCGTCCGCAAGTGGATAGACATCGGACTGTCGACCGAGCCGGCGGATCGGCCGCGCGCTGAGGCGGCGATTGCGGGGCTGTATAAGCTCGCAAAGCTCCGCGAACCGCGCGTTATATGGCTCCCGTGCCCGATCAGTGCGGCACTAAGCGCAGTAGTCTACGCATCGCTGATCCAGCATCGGCTGATCGAGGGCAAGGACAGCGCCGTGGGCAGCGCCGTGGGCAGCGCCGTGGGCAGCGCCGTGGACAGCGCCGTGTACAGCGCCGTGGACAGCGCCGTGGGCAGCGCCGTGGGCAGCGCCGTGGGCAGCGCCGTGGGCAGCGCCGTGGACAGAGCCGTGGGCAGCGCCGTGTACAGCGCCGTGGGCAGCGCCGTGTACAGCGCCGTGGGCAGCGCCGTGGGCAGCGCCGTGGACAGCGCCGTGGGCAGCGCCGTGGGCAGCGCCGTGCGCAGCGCCGTGCGCAGCGCCGTGGACAGCGCCGTGGGCAGCGCCGTGGGCAGCGCCGTGCGCAGCGCCGTGGACAGCGCCGTGTACAGCGCCGTGGGCAGCGCCGTGTACAGCGCCGTGGGCAGCGCCGTGGGCAGCGCCGTGGGCAGCGCCGTGGACAGCGCCGGATATTCATTCTTTGGTGGTGGGCTCTGGAGCGCAGGATATGCAGCCTGGGCCGATTACTTCAGTGATGCCTGCGGGGTCGCGATCGACAGAAACTTTCTGGAAATGACCGCAAGCTGTGGCTTCTACTGGACGCTTGATGGCATCGTATTCGCATCGGAG
The DNA here is from genome assembly GCF_900188165.1 of Edaphosphingomonas laterariae. Taxonomy (GTDB): domain Bacteria; phylum Pseudomonadota; class Alphaproteobacteria; order Sphingomonadales; family Sphingomonadaceae; genus Sphingomonas_E; species Sphingomonas_E laterariae. The sequence goes on from NZ_FZOS01000050.1 coordinate 12,496, forward strand.
CGTCCATCTGAAATCCATCTGGACGATTCCGGCCGGCCGCACTGCGAAACCGGCATGGCGATTAAATACGCCGGCACTGGATGGGGTTTAACCTATTGGCATGGCGTCAAGGTGCCTGACCACTGGATCGCCAACCGCGCGGATATCGACCCGAACGAGGTCATCAAGGCCGATAATGTCGAACAGCGCGCTGCTGGCGCAGCCATCGTTGGCTGGTCCCGAATGCTCTCTGTCCTGAAATGCACGGTCATCGACGATAGCGGATCGCCTGATGTCGGCCAGTTGATCGAACTGAGCCTGCCCGGGCTGCGCGAGCCAGGTCGCTTCCTCAAGGCGCACTGCCCTCGCAACGGGATCATCGTCGAGGGCGTCCCGCGCATTTCCGACATTGATCGACTTCCGATCGAGACCGCTTTCGCGGCGCAAGCGTGGCGCATCGGCGATCCGCAAAGCGAATACTCCCACCCCCCGATCCGAACCTAACCACCCACAAAGAGGAATTAAGCATATGACGAAGCAGATCATCGGCGCCCAAGGCGAAATCACCATCATCAAGATTTCCGCGCTGCCGGAGAATGCCGAAACGAAGTCGGTCGAACGGACGGCTAAGGGCTGGATCATCAGCCACAGCGAGAATGGCAATCACCACTTGCTGACTGGCGGTGATGTGATGGAGCGCGTGAGCGACGTGCCGGCTGGGATGCAAATCCTCTACGCGCTGCTCGATGAACCGGCATCGCTGATCCAGGACGCGGCCGTTCCGCACGGCGGATACGATCTGGAACCCGGCATCTACGAAATGCGGATCAGTCGCGAGTTCGACCCCTTCGCCGAGCAGGCGCGTCGGGTCGCTGACTGATTTCCCCAGACGCCCGGTGCGATCGGGCGCGAGGATGAAATCAGGAGGATTTCTCCATGACCCCGCTTTTCCCCCGCCGTCATCTGGAGGCAATGATGCTCCACCGACACGCGCAATATCAAGGCGTCCATACGCGCCGGCAGTTTGAACGGCAGATCACCGACCAGCCTTGGGATGGCGCGCGCGATCCCCACCGCATCGCGCTTCGTCGCGCGGTTGCCCCTGCGCTGGCCCTTGCGGCGCTGCTCTCGGCCTTTGTGTTCGGGATGATGGCACTGTGAGCACTTGCCTCGAATGCGGCCGCCGCGCCGATGAGTGGCTGACGTTCTGCGCTGCCTGCGCCGCCGAATACCCTTCCGCCGCTGCTTCCATCCCCACGACGGCTACGCCCCGCCGGGAAGCAGCATCACCCGCCACGGACGCGCATCCCCCTGTCGCGTCGGGTTCCTGCGGCCTGCCTTTCGTGGCTGGGCTCGCCGCAAACGCCAATTCAAATGGAGCGCTGTAATGGAAGCGGCCACCCTAAATCTTGAACCCGTAGCGTCCGCCGGCACCGATCTAGCCATCGCAGTGGCTAGCGATCCCGGTATAGTGCTCATCGACAGCCAGAAGTTTGACGCCTGGTATGACAAGCTGAAGGCCGAGGCGCCCACTGATGCGGACGTTTCCACCTCGAAGGGCCGCGATGTCCTGCGCTCATATGCCGCCAAGGTGCGGTCGGAGAAGGCGGGTATCGATAAGGCTCGTCTGCGCCTGACCAAAGAATGGCGCGACATGACCGCGCAGGCAAACGCCGCCGGGAAGATCATCGGCGAGCGCCTGGAGTCGCTCGCCGCCGAGGTTCGAAAGCCGTTGACTGATTGGGAAGCGGCCGAGAAGGCGCGCGTCGATGCATGCCGCAGCAAGATCGACTGGCTGATCAATGCCGGGGTCGTCACCATGGACGATACCGTTGAGACCGTCAGGACGCGCGGCAGTGAGGTCTATAGTGTCGAGGTCGGCGAGGCGTTCGGTGACATGGCCGGCGAGGCTGAGGCGGCGAAGGCAAATGCCATCGCGACATTGAAGGCCGGCCTGTCGCGCCTTGAGCGGGAGGAGGCCGAGCGCGCCGAACTGGAAAAGTTGCGCGCCGAAGCCGCCGCCCGAGAAGCGAAGGAAGCTGCAGAGCGCGAGGAGCGCGAACGCGTCGAGCGCGAGGCCGCAGAGAAACGCGCCGCAGAAGAGCGCCGCATTGCCGCCGAGAAGGCAGAGGCGGAGCGGATCGAGCGCGAGCGCAAGGAGGCTGCCGAGGCCGCGCAGCGGGACGCCGAACGCAAGGCGCAGGCCGAGCGCGACCGTATCCAGCGTGAGCATGACGAGGCGCTGGCCGCTGAGCGTCGCCGCGCAGAAGACGCCGAGCGCGCCGCACAAGCCGAACGTGACCGCGTGGCCGCCGAAAGGGCTGCGGCCGAGGCTGAAGCCCAGCGCCTCGCCGATGAGCAGGCGGCTCGCGAGGCTGACAAAAAGCACCGCACCTCCGTCAAAACGGCCGCCAAGCAGGCGTTCATGTCGTGCGGTGCCGACGAAGAGACCGCCAAGAAGATTGTCATGGCCATCATCGCTGGGGAAGTGCCGGCGATAACGCTGAGGTTCTGATCATGAATAACCCATTCGCAGTTGGATATGTCGACCCGTCGACCTCGGACAATGAGCCGGTCCATATCTCGACGCGCAACTCCATACGCATCCACGACAAGCTCATCCAAGGATCGGACGAGTGGCTTGCCGCCCGCTGTGGCCTGCTGACCGCCAGCGAAATGAAACACATCATCACGCCGACGCTGAAGGTGGCGGACAACGACAAAACGCGCGCGCACCTCTGGGAATTGCTGTTCCAGCGCCTCACCCGGTTCGTCGAGCCGCAATATGTGTCCGATGCGATGCTGCGCGGGCAGGAGGACGAGATCTACGCCCGCGCGGCCTATTCCGAGCACTACGCGCCGGCCCTCGAAGCGGGCTTCATCACGAACGATCAATGGGGCTTCACGATCGGCTATTCGCCTGACGGCCTCGTTGGCGACGACGGCCTGATCGAGTGCAAGTCGCGGGCCGGGAAGTTCCAGGTCCAGACAATCGCCGAAAACGAAGTCCCGGCCGAATACATGATCCAGCTTCAGACCGGCCTTCTGGTTTCCGGCCGGAAATGGATCGACTTCATCTCATATTCCGGCGGCCTGCCGATGTTCGTCAAGCGCGTCGAGCCTGACGCGCAGATACAGGACGCCATCCTTACCGCCGCCCAATCCTTCGAACTCAAGCTGGCGGAAAAGGAGCGGGAATACCGTGCTTCGCTCGCCGCCATGGCCAAGCTGATCCCGACTGAGCGTCGGACTGACATGGAGATAATCCTGTGACTGAAATGGTAGATATGTCCCGCTTCGTCGAGGCGAAGTCGGACCAGCTCAACGCCGACGACCTGATCGGCGCCCCGCGCACGATCACGATCACCCGCGTAACCGGCAATGATGGCGATCAGCCTGTTTCGATCTTCTATCAGGGCGACAACGGCAAGCCGTTCAAGCCCTGCAAGACGATCCGTCGCGTCCTGATGGGCGTGTGGGGCCGCTATGCCAACGAGTATGTCGGCAAGTCTATGACGCTCTATCGCGACGATAAGGTCACGTTCGGCGGGCTGGAAACCGGCGGCATTCGCATCTCGCACATGAGCGACATCGACCGGGAAATGATCGTGGTCGTCATGAAGTCGAAGGGGAAAAAGGCAGGCGTGAAGATCCTGCCTCTCGTCGTCGAGCAGAAGGCCGACAAGGTGGCCGATGGCGTCCGCGCGCTGATCGAGCGCATCCAGAATGGCGAGGATATCGACGCCGACCCCGCCGTCGCCAAGCAGCGCGCTTGGCTGGCTGACAACCGCCCGGAGCTGGCCGCCAAGGTGGATTTGGCGATTGCCGAGCGCAGGCCGGCGCAAGGTGATGACGATCCCTTCGGGCTGCCGGTTCTCGACCACGGCGAAGCGCAGACCACCGTTGACCCCGAAGCCGATATCCTCGCCCACATCGCCCGCAAGACGACCGCGATGGACGTCAACAGCCTCGTCAGCAGCCGGATCGGCGAACTGGATGACGAAGCGGCGGAACGGGTGCGCGCGGCTGCCGTGGACCGCATTGCGGCGATCAAGGAGGCAGCGAAGTGATCCGGCACAAGTCCGAGGCGCCGCCGAACTTTCGCGAGATAGCGGAGGGGAAAAGCGTCAACGCGGTCAAGAAGGTCATCGGCCGCCATTATAAGACGATCGAGCGCTGGTTTGCAGAACACGGCATGGAGCCCGTGCGTGGCCTGGCAAAACCGCGCACGGAAGAGCCGACAGGGTTCCGCGACATGGCGCGCACCGCGACGCTCGTTGAGCTTGCCAAGCATTTCCACATGAGCAAGCACACGGCGGCGCGGCTGCGGAATGAATGCGGGGTGTCGCGCAAGATCAAGTCCGGCGCCGTCGATCGCTCCACCAGCGGCGGCAAGCGCATCTCGTTCAACCGTCCCGGCACCCTCGCCGCCCCCGTCTCCCAGCGCGACGACAGCGTTGCCGGCCAAGCGGCCGACTTCCTGCGCCGGCGGGACTGGAAGGTCCACCGGATCGACGATCAGGGCCGGTTCGATCTCAAAGGCAAGCGCTACCAGTGCGGGCGGCTCCAGGTTTCAGCGCCCGAGTTGATCGCGATGGCCGAGAACAAGGGTTTCGTGCCGTTCCGCGTGTGGAGCGAGGCCGCCTGACATTCCCATCCCGCTCGCGGTGAGCGGGTTCGGGGCGGCGCTAACGGGTCTGTTTTTGCCGCCCCGCATGATTTCGAGAGGTAAGCTGCCATGATCACGATTACCGCCAAGCAGGCATTCGAGAAATACGACGCGGCGCTTTCCGCTGGCGGCATCGCCCAAGGCGTCTGGAACAGTGAACAGGATGGCCGGCACGTCGCCTGCGCGCTCGGCGTGATCGACCCGAGCATTGACGCTGCATCGAAGTGCCCCGCCTCTGTCATGCCCCGATGGCTGGCCCAGATGGTGCCGTGGCTGTTCGACAATCAGCGCGCGGAAGATGCCTTCGCGTGGGGGAGCACCTTCTATGCCGAACTCGCGCGGCTCGACGGGCAGGTTCCATTCACCGTGGTCTATGACTGGCACGCGAATGTTTCGTGCGTCATGGGCATAGAGGCAGCCGAAAAGCGAGGCCGTGACCCTGAGCCGCACCGCAAGTTGCAGGCGCTCCACCAACGCGCGCTGAACGGCGACCGCGCTCCAGTCGATGAGTGGCGGTCGGTTTTGCGCAACGCCTACGCCGACACCTACGCCTACGCCTACGCCTACGCCGACGCCTACGCCGACACCTACGCCTACGCCTACGCCGACGCCTACGCCTACGCCTACGCCGACGCCGACGCCGACACCTACGCCTACGCCTACGCCTACGCCGACGCCGACGCCGACACCTACGCCTACGCCTACGCCTACGCCTACGCCGACGCCGACACCTACGCCTACGCCTACGCCTATAAAACGGCGATCAACCGTCTCGCGGTCGGCTTGGTCGAGTGCATGGCGCGCGTTCCGACCGACGCCGGCCAGATCGGGCGGGGGTGCGGGGAGTGATTATCATCCACGGCATCGGCGATTTCGTCGCACTCCGCAGTGCGGAGAGGCTCCTTGCGTCCGCAGGGTTCTCGCTGGCGTCGGGCTGCCGAGCGCAGCCGACCGGCCTCATGTTTGGGGACTGGGAGATCGCCAAATGGCGCAACCTGTCGCCGCAGGAGCGCGACGCCCTGCATGGAGTGATGACGGGGGATCGCCGCAACGGGCCACTTAAGATCACGCTGACTGACTGTTGCCCGGCGGAGGGGATGCGCGCCTTCTGCGATGCTGCCGGGGATCTGGAGGGTATCGCATGACCGCCCACCCCGAACCCCGCCCGCTGGAGGTGGAGTGCCCCGTCTCTCCGCTGCCGTCGCGCCGGCACCAGGTCGACACAACCATGGAGAGCGGGCCGAACAACTGTTTCTTCTGTGAGAAGCCGATGCCCCGCAGAAATTGCAATGGAGATGACCGATGAAGGGAGACATGCGT
>NZ_FZOS01000048.1 GCF_900188165.1 Edaphosphingomonas laterariae
GTCAGAGGGTGGTGACGAGGGGCGATAGAACTGGCCACGCAGAACGGACGGCGAGGGTGGCGAGATGCGGTGATCAACACCGGCAATGCCCGGATCATGATCCCGACCGCAGAACGGCAAGCGTATGATCGGCAATCATCCGCTCCTCGTCGGTCGGAATGACGAGGACTTTGACGCGGCTGTCCCCGCCCGAGATGCAAAGGGCATTGGCGGCATTCGCATCGTCGTCGATCGACAGTCCCAGCCAGTCGAACCGCTCGCAAATACGCCGGCGGATTTCCGCGTGGTTCTCGCCGATCCCGGCCGTGAAGACGATGCCGTCAACGCCGCCGAGCGATGCGGTGAGCGCGCCGAATTCACGGACAGCCCGCCAGATGAAAAGTTCGACGGCTTCCTGGGATTGCCTGCTCGGGTCAGCCGTCAGTATCCGCATGTCGCTGGATATGCCTGACACGCCAAGCAGGCCGGATTTGCGATAAAGCAGATCGTCTATCCCGGCCGGGCTCAGGCCCATTTGCGTCTGGAGGTGGAGCACGACTCCGGGGTCGAGCGTTCCGCAACGCGTGCCCATCATCAGGCCATCGAGCGCCGTGAAGCCCATGGTGGTGTCGACACTCTTGCCGTCCCGCATTGCGCACAGGCTCGCGCCATTGCCGAGATGCGCCGCGATCACCCGCCCGCCGGCAAGCTCCCCGTCGATGGTTCGCAACTGCCCGGCGATATATTCGTAGGACAGCCCATGAAATCCATAGCGACGGATTCCCTGCTCATGCAGCGCGCGGGGGAGCGCGAGCCGCGCGGCGACCTCGGGCTTGTCGTGGTGAAAGGCGGTATCGAAGCAGGCGATCTGGGGAAGATCCGGCGCCAGGGCCGCAATGGCGCGGATCGCGGCCAGATTGTGCGGCTGATGGAGCGGCGCGAGCGGGCAGAGCGCGTCAAGCTCGGTGAGGAGGGCGGCGTCGACGCGGCGCGGCGCGGCGAAACGCATCCCGCCATGCACGACGCGGTGCCCGATCGCGATCACTTCCCGGCCTTCGAGATGCTCTATGGCCCAGTCGAACAGATCCTTGAGGAGTTCGGCATGCGTCAGGTCAGCTCCCTGTTCCCATGTGCGCTCGACAAGGACAGTGCCGTCGACCCGGCGCGCGACCAGTGACGGCGCGATCCCGATCTTCTCGATCTTGCCGCCTGCCGAACGCTCCGGATGGCCCGCGCCGTCCAGGGTGAAGAACGCAAACTTGATGCTCGACGAACCCGAATTGAGGCTGACGATCGCCTTCATACGGAAGCCTGCGGGAGCCCGGGCGCGGCTTTCGGGGCGGCGCGCGCAAGCAGCGCCGCAATGGCGCAGGATGCTAGGCGTGTCCGCTCGCTGTCCGCGCGGCTGGTGAGGATGATGGGCACCCGCGCGCCAAGGACCACGCCTGCGGCGTCGGCGCCGCCCAGAAAGGTAAGCTGCTTGGCGAGCATATTGCCAGCCTCCAGGTTGGGAACGACCAGGATTTCCGCCTTTCCGGCGACTGGCGAGACGATGCCCTTTTCCCGCGCCGCCGCCTCGCTGATCGCATTGTCGAAGGCGAGGGGGCCGTCGAGAATGCCGCCGCTGATCTGGCCCCGGTCGGCCATCTTGCACAGGGCTGCCGCATCGAGCGTCGAGGGCAGGTCGGGGTTCACCGTTTCGACAGCGGAAAGAATGGCGACCTTGGGCGCCGCGATGCCTATGACATGGGCGAGGTCGATCGCGTTGCGAATGATGTCGGCTTTTTCCTTGAGAGACGGCGCTATGTTGATCGCCGCATCGGTGATGATGAGCGGCGTCGGATGTCCCGGCACATCCATCACATAGGCATGGCTGATGCGCCGCTCGGTCCTGAGGCCAGTTGCGGCCGATATGACTGCGCCCATAAGCTCGTCGGTATGCAGCGAGCCTTTCATCAGCAGTTTCGCCTCGCCGCTGCGCACGAGCGCCACGGCCTTCGCGGCCGCATCGTGGCTGTGATCGGCAGGCACAAGGCGGTAGCCGGAAATGTCCTTCCCCGCTTCCTCGGCAGCGGCGCGGATCCGTTTTTCCGGGCCGACGAGAATCGGTACGATCAGCCGTGTTTCCGCGGCATCCACCGCCGCCGCGAGCGCCGCCGCGCTGCACGGGTGCGCGACTGCGGTGGCGATGGGTTCTCCATCCTGCGTCTGCTCGATCAAACGCCGGTATCCATCATGCGTGGCGACACGAACGTCGGGGAGCGTCAGGCGCGGGCGGCGCACTTTTTCGCTTGGCGCGCGGACCTCGGCCTGCCCGGCGATAACGGTCTCGCCGTTCTGGTTCACACAGCGGCAGTCGAGGATGAGGATGCAGCCCTCGGGCTTCTTTTCCGTCACCGTGACGGATGCCGTGATGACGTCGCCTATGTCCACCGGGCGCGTGAAGCGCAGCGATTGCCCGAGATAGATCGTTCCCGGTCCGGGCAGCTCGGTCCCGAGCACCGCCGAGATGAGCCCCCCGCCCCACATGCCATGGGCGATGATCCGCTGAAAGAAATCCGTCTGCGCAAAGTTGGCATCGAGATGCGCAGGGTTCACATCACCGGAGACGAGCGCGAATAGTTGGATGTCCTTCTCCGACAGGGTGCGGGACACGCTTGCCGTGTCGCCGATCCGGATCTCGTCGAACGTCCGGTTCTCGATAAACGTCTCGTCGGTCATTCGCTTATTTCTCCAGGACATATCGGCCGGGCGCGTCGCCAAGGGGCGTGAAGCCCTTGTCGGGCGCGCCCATGGCCGGAGGCGCGCTCAGCGCTCCCGAGCGCGCCGTGAGCCATGCGCCCCACTCGGTCCACCAGGACCCCGCCTTGCCTTCCGCCCGTTCCAGCCAGGCCTCGGGGTCATAGGATGGTCCGCACGCCTCGCGCGTCATTACCCGATAGGAGCGGCCCTTGTGACCCGGTTCGGAAACGATCCCCGCATTATGCCCGCCGCTGGTGAGCACGAAGGTGATCTCCGCACTGGTCAGCAGGTGGATCTTGTGGACCGAACGCCACGGGGCGACATGGTCGCGCTCGGTGCCGACCACGAACATCGGCGTATCGATCGCCGACAGCGTGATCGTGCGGTCATCGACCTTGTATTTTCCTTCGGCCAGATCGTCGTTCAGGAACAGGCGGTTCAGATATTCGCTGTGCATGCGATAGGGCATGCGCGTTGCGTCCGTGTTCCAGGCCATGAGATCGCTCATCGGCTCGCGTTCGCCCATGAGATAGGTGCCGAGCACGCGCGACCAGACGAGATCGTTCGACCGCAGAATCTGGAATGCACCGCCCATCTGCGCGCCGTCGAGATAGCCGCGGCCCCACATCATGTTGTCGAGCACGTTGAGCTGGGCTTCGTCGATAAACAGACCAAGCTCACCCGGCTCGCTGAACTCGGTTTGGGCCGCCAGCAGGGTGACGCTGGCGAGCCGCTCGTCACCGTCTCGCGCCATCGCCGCCGCGGCGATCGACAACAGCGTGCCGCCAAGGCAGTAACCGGCGGCATGCACCTTCTGACCGCCCACGATCGTGTCGATGACGTCCAGCGCGGCCATCGGACCCAGCTGGCGATAGTCCTCAAGATCGAGGCCGCGGTCCTGTTTGCCGGGGTTGTGCCAGGAGATCATGAACACGGTGAAGCCCTGATCCGTCAGCCAGCGTACGAGTGAATTTTCCGGCGAGAGGTCGAGGATATAATATTTCATGATCCAGGCAGGGACGATCAGGACCGGTTCGGGGCGCACGGTCTCCGTCGTGGGCTCATACTGGATGAGTTCGATGAGCGCGTTGCGATAGACAACCTTCCCCCTGGCCGTCGCCACCTTCTCGCCGACGGGAAAGGCCTCCGCGCCCACGGGCGGCTCGCCGCGCGCCAGGCGCTGCATGTCCTCCATGAGGTTATGGAAGCCATCGACGACGCACCGCCCGCCGGTTTCGACGATCTTGCGTTGCAGGACCGGATTGGTCGCAAGGAAATTGGCCGGCGCAAAGACATCGAGGATTTGGCGGGCCGCGAACTCGACGATCTCCTCATGGTGCCTGCTTACCCCGCCGATCCCGGTGGTCGCGGCGTGCCACCATTGCTGGTTCAGCAAGAAAGCCTGGACGATCAGGTTGAAGGGCGGCTCCTTCCATGCCGGATCGATGAACCGGCGATCCTGCGGCAGAGGCTCGATCGCGGGGGTGGCATCGGGATTGCTGAGGCTTCGTCCGATATAATCGGACAAACGCCAGCATTTTCTCAAGGCCTTGGCGCCCAATTGCAATTGCTTGCCGGGCGCGCTGGCGAGGTGCAGCATCCAGTCCGTTGCCGCGAGCATCATCGTCACCGGCGACAGCCCGTGCGTCAGGTGCGCGATGCCAGCAGCCGCCGCGCGATCGAGGGTCTGGCTGATACCGTCGAGAGGGTCGGTGGCAACATGCTCTATGTTATTCATCATCAACCTGCCGCGCGTGGGTCATGCTTTAGCGTCTGCCGCCCCTATCCGATCGGCAGCGGCCGACCGATACGTATACATCCCCATTCTCTTCATGGCGCCAATCAGGGTACAGGACCTGTGTTTCCGCGGGAAAGAACCTTCACATGATTGCAACCGATGGTTGCGGCCCGGTGACAGGCTCGTCTTGCGGATATCATCATGGAAGGGATCCAACGATGGCATTTCCACTCGATCAGGTCTTGGCGGTCGCCGGCGCCAACCGCCAACTCGCGCTGAAGTTCTTTGATATCGCGCGCACCACCGGCGCGCGGCAGGCCGCGATCGGGGCCCATGCGCTGGGCGCCTTCCTCGAGCCGGGCAAGCTTTCCGAAGTGGCCCAGGAGGTGGAGCAGAACCGTCAGGCCCTCATCGCCGACACAAAGGCGGCGTTCGAAGAATGGCAGGAAACCGCCGGGGACCTCTTCTCGCCGGAAAGCGAGACGGCGCAGCTGTCTGTTGCCTTTGCGCCTTTGCGCGCCTTCTTCCTGTCGCCGCTCCAGGCCTTCGCCAATGCTGCTGGCGTGCCGGTCGCAAACAACGCTGAAGCCAACGCCTGAGCCACAGGGAATGCGGAAGGACCAAGGCATGAAAGTCAGCGACATCATGACGCTCGGGGCGGCCACCGTCACCCCGGTAAGCTCCCTGGCGGAAGCAATCCGATGCATGGGCAACCACAACATCAGCGGCTTGCCGGTGGTGGATGGTGATGGCGAACTTCATGGCATCCTTTCCGAAGGCGATTTCTTCCGGAAGTCGACGGACTCGTTTCGGCTGGACTCGTTGTTCGATGCCGGGCCGGAGGTCCGAAGGGATGCACTGGATTCGACGCGAGTTGGAGATCTCATGTCGACCGAACTCGTGACGGTCGACGGCGATGCTTCGCTCACCGATGCGATCGGCTTGATGGAACGACACGGGGTCAAGCGACTGCCGGTGATTTCGAACGGCAAGCTGGTCGGCCTCATCAGCCGAGCCGACATTCTCCGTGTCCTTCTGGACGAATGAATGACAGATCAGGCTGTGCCCGTGATGGGCGCAGCCGAGCAGTGGTGCAAGATGGGCCCCGGTCGATGGGCATCACCGTTGTCCCTTTACCACAAACAGCGAACTTCCATTTCGGTTACGTACACTTCCTAGGCTCGCTGAGGTCAACGGTCAGCTATCCTCCCTGCCGCATCGTCGACGGAGGAGTCATCATTCCGGCTGACGGCGCCTTGGGATCGTGTGAAAAGGCGCGCGCCGTGGTGCCGGCAACTTACCGTCCTCTCGACATGGCCAATATCGCAGATGAGGTGATCATATGTCCGATATAGCGTCCTTCACCGAGGTGGTGACCCGATCGGGTCTCAGCCTGTCCTTAAGGCCGGTTACGCGCGACGATGGGCCTTTGCTCCGAGATTTTTTCGACAGGGTTACCCCGGAAGATCTCCGCTTCCGTTTCCTCACAGCAATGCTCAAGGTCTCTGACGACCAGATCGCGTCCATGATCGATGTCGACCACAAGCAGACTGAGGATTTCCTGGCCTTCGCGGACAACGGGACGCTGGTCGGATCGGCCATGATCGCAATCGAACCATCGGGAGAACGCGCCGAGGTGGCGATCGCGGTCCGTGCGGACTATAAGCATCAAGGCGTAGGCTGGACGCTTCTCAACCTCGCCGCAGACTATGCGAAGACGCGTGGCTGCCGCACGCTGGAGGCAGTCGAAAGCCGGCTGAACCAGAAGGCGATTGAAGTGGAACGGGACTCGGGCTTCACGGTGAAGGCCTATCCGGATGACGCAACCCTCGTCATTGTCTCGAAGCAGCTTCAATGATGGGCTGATAATTATATCCCCGAAAGGACGTCTTTCGATGACGGAGATGTGGGCGATGGAACTCGGCGCGGTGGGCGGTCCGCTGCGTCTTGTCGCCCGCGCGATTCCAGATCCGGGACCAGGGGAACTGCTCATCAAGGTGATCGCCTGCGGTGTGTGCCGGACTGACCTTCACATTGTCGATGGTGAAGTAACGGCCCAGCTTCCGATTATCCCGGGCCATGAGATTGTCGGGATCGTCGCCGCGATTGGGGAGGGTGTGACCGGGTTCCTGCCGGGCGACCGGGTCGGCGTTCCATGGTTGGGCCATAGCTGCGGGCGTTGCGACTATTGCCGCTCGGGCCGTGAAAATCTGTGCGACATGCCCGGCTTTACGGGATGCACGCGCGACGGCGGCTATGCGACCCATGCTGTCGCCGATGCTCATTTCTGTTTCCGAATCCCCGACCTCTATTCGGATGAAGAGGCGGCGCCGCTGCTGTGTGCTGGCCTGATCGGCTGGCGCTCGCTGCGTGCCGCCGGCGAAGGGCGGTGTCTTGGACTCTACGGCTTTGGCGCCGCGGCGCATATCATCGCGCAGATCGCCATCTGGCAGGGCAGGGAGGTTTACGCCTTCACCAAAGCGGACGATCGCGAGGGCCAGGACTTTGCGCGGTCGCTTGGCTGCGCGTGGGCCGGATCATCGGATGAGCCGGCCCCTGTGGAACTCGATGCCGCGATCCTCTTCGCGCCGGTCGGTGCGCTGGTCCCTGTCGCGCTTCGCGCTATCCGCAAGGGAGGGCGGGTCATCTGTGCCGGCATTCACATGAGCGACATCCCCGCATTCCCCTATGCCGATCTCTGGGGCGAACGCACGATCGCCTCGGTTGCAAATCTCACCCGCGACGATGGGACGAGCTTTTTCGAAGTCGCACAAGAGGCTCGGGTCAGGACGGTCACGACAACCTTCCGCCTTGCTGACGCCAACATTGCGCTTGAGCGCCTTCGCGCAGGGGCTCTGGTCGGCGCGGCCGTTCTCCTTCCCGGAGAGCCGGGAAATTATCAACGTCAGGAATGATGTTCGCATGATTCACGACCTGTTCGGCGTCTCGGCGGCTCATGGTAATGTTACGGAGTGCGAGGCCGATCATTCGGAACCATGATGCGGTCATGAGCAAGAACATATCGATCAAGGACGTACTCGCCGTCGTCGATGGCACACCTGCATCGCTGACTGGGGTCGATCAGGCGGTCGCTTACGCGGGTCTTTATGACGCAACGCTCGCGATCGTCGTCGTGACCGAAAATCTCGCCTGGGCGGCAGCAGTCGATCCGATGGCATATGCCGAAGCGATGGAGGCGTCGGAGGCCCAGCGCAAAGAGCATGTCGCGGCGGTTCGCGAGCGTGTCGCAGGCGCGCCGGTTCACGTCGAGGTCCATGCGCTGTTCGAAGCGCCTGGCCTTCTCCCCGGGCTTGCCAAGGCGGAAGGGCAGTATGCAGATATCGTCCTCGTCCCCGGAACAGGGGGCTGGCAGAGCGATGGCCTGCGTCGCCACATCACCGAGGCGCTCATGTTCGCGGGCGTGCCCACAATGGTGATGCCGGCGGCCTGGAGACCGGCGCCCATCACTCATGCCGCACTTGGATGGAATGCGTCGCTTGAAGCCTTTCGGGCTGCGCGGACGGTTCTCGACCTGGTCGAACCCGGCGCGACGGTCGACGTCGTCGTGGTAGACTCGCTCGACGGCGATAAATCCGGTCAGCCCGCGCCGGGAACGCGGATTGCCCGCCATATCACCCGCCATGGCCATAATGCCCTCGTTCACGCGATTGCTTCAGCGGAGCATGGAACCTCGGCTGCTCTGCAACTTTTTGCCTTTGAGAGCCGCGCCGACGTGCTCGTCATCGGGGGTTATGGGCGTTCGCGAGCCTTGGAATTCATCCTGGGCGGCGTGACCCGTGAACTGATCGCGCACCAACGATTACCGATCGTCTTCGTGCATTGATGACTGGCTGCGACCAAATGATTGCGAACGGAGGATGTCATGAAAGCTCTGGTTTATCACGGTCCTGGTCGGAAAAGCCTCGACGAACGCCCCAGGCCCGAGATTCAGGCCCCGACCGACGCGATTGTACGGATAACGAAAACGACGATTTGCGGCACCGATCTGCATATCCTCAAGGGCGATGTCCCCACTTGTGAACCGGGCCGAGTTCTTGGCCATGAGGGCGTCGGGATCGTCGAGGAAGTCGGTACGGCGGTCGGCAGCTTCAAGGCTGGTGATCATGTCCTCATTTCCTGCATCACGTCCTGTGCGCGTTGCGAATATTGCCGTCGCGGCATGTATTCGCACTGCACCGACGGCGGATGGGCCTTGGGCAATACCATCGATGGGACGCAGGCTGAATTCGTCCGCATCCCTCATGCCGACAACAGCCTCCATCCGGTACCCGCCGGAGCGGATGAGGAAGCGCTCGTCATGCTCAGTGATATCCTGCCCACCGGCTATGAATGCGGCGTCCTCAACGGCAAGGTCGCGCCGGGAAGCAGCGTGGCGATCGTGGGCGCCGGCCCGATCGGTCTTGCGACCCTGCTCACCGCGCAGTTCTATGCGCCGGCCCTCATCATCATGATCGATCTTGACGACAATCGTCTTGCTGTTGCGCGCCGGTTCGGCGCCACGCATACGTTCAACAGCTCGCGCGATGCCGTCGTGCGCCTGGTTCGCGACCTGACGGATGATAAGGGCGTCGATGCGGCGATCGAGGCGGTTGGCGTGCCTGCGACCTTCAGTCTGTGCGAGGAGCTCGTCGCGCCGGGCGGGGTGATCGCCAATGTTGGGGTGCACGGCACGAAAGTCGATCTGCATCTTGAGAAGCTCTGGTCGCACAATATCACGATCACGACGCGTCTGGTCGATACCGTCAGCACGCCGATGCTTCTCAAGACGGTCGAAGCGAAGCGATTGCAGCCTGAACAACTCATTACCCATCACTTTGCGCTTGATGACATCCTCGCCGCCTATGAGACATTCTCGAATGCGGCCGCTTCCCAGGCCCTGAAGGTGGTCATCGCCGCGTGATCGAGGATCAGCGCGGCGACCTCATCGGCGCACAGTCCGCGCTACAGGACCTGGGCGTATCAGGGCAGATCGAGCCGTCCTTCGCCCGGGCGCGCCGTCTTCACTTACACACGCACCATGAGCTGGTCGCTGTGATGCGGACCGACAGCCCGGTCTGCCATGCCGAAGGACTGGCAGCGCATACCCAAGTCTATATCCGCAACGGCAGCCAGCCGATTGCGGCAACGCTTTATCAGGTCGATGGCGAATTTCTCGCTGGCGACGAAATCGGTCTCTCCGAAGCGGCATGGAAGGCGCTCGGCGCCGAGGAGGGGGCCATCCTGCAAGTCGGGCATGCACCGCCACTTGAATCGATTGCCTGCGTTCGCCAGCGCATCTATGGGCATCGGCTGGACGCCGCTGCCTTGAGCCATATTGTCGAAGACGTCGTTGCCGGGCGCTATACCGATGTGCATCTGGCCGCGTTCCTGACGGCGACGGCTGCTCTCCCGCTCGACGATGATGAAACCTATTTCCTCACTAAAGCCATGGTCGACGCCGGCGACCGCCTCAGCTGGCCGAGCGAGATCGTCGTCGACAAGCATAGCGTTGGGGGTCTGCCCGGTAACCGGACGACGCCGATCATTGTCGCCATCGCGGCTGTCTGCGGCCTCACCATGCCCAAGACATCGTCGCGCGCGATTACCTCCCCGGCCGGTACCGCCGATACCATGGAGACGCTCACCCAGGTCGACCTTGACCTCGAGGCCATGCAACGCGTGGTAGCCTCCGAAGGCGGGTGCCTCGCCTGGGGCGGTGCGGTCCGCCTGAGCCCTGCCGATGATATCTTCATCAGCGTCGAGCGCGCGCTCGATATCGATACCGAAGGACAATTGATCGCATCGGTTCTGTCGAAGAAGATTGCGGCGGGAGCCACCCATGTCGTTCTCGACATTCCGGTCGGGCCCACCGCGAAAGTTCGCAGCGCCGCCGCGGCGGACCGGCTGGCGGCAACGCTCAGTGCCGTTGCGGCGCGCTTCGGCATCGTCACCTACTGCGTCCAGACCGACGGCACACAGCCGGTCGGCCGGGCGATCGGCCCCGCGCTCGAGGCGCGCGAAGTCATCGCCGTGCTGACGGGAGACCCGGACGCACCCATGGATCTGCGCGATCGCGCCTGCATCCTTGCGGGCGTCCTCCTGGAAATCGGCGAGGCGGCTGCGGCAGGGACGGGAAGGGCGCTCGCCGAACGCACCCTGGCTGATGGAAGCGCCTGGCAGAAATTCCAGCGTATATGCGATGCTCAGGGCGGAATGCGAACGCCGCCCACGGCCAGGCTGACACACCCGATCGCGGCAACCCACAGTGGCCGGGTTACGCATATCGATAATCGCCGGATTGCCCGCCTGGCAAAGCTCGCCGGCGCTCCAGACGTGCCGGCGGCAGGGATGCGCCTGCATGTCAGCCTCGGCGACGATATCATCGCTGGTCAACCCCTGCTGACCCTTCATGCGCAGTCGCAGGGGGAAATGGCTTACGCCCTGACCTACGCCGCTTCCAATCCGGATATGATCGTGATCGTCCCATGACCATGATGCTGTTTCCGATGCTCGGGAACGAGCGTATGACCAACGCGATCGCCGAGCGTATCGGAAGCGCGGTCGGGAAGCTTGAATTACGCCGTTTCCCGGATGGTGAGAGCTATATTCGTCTCCATTCAACCGTTGCGGGGCGCGCTGTTGCGGTGGTGTGTACGCTCGCACACCCCGATGACCGGTTTTTGCAGTTGCTCTTCACGGCGCGATTGCTGCGCGAGAACGGTGCGCGATCCGTCCACCTCGTGGCGCCCTATCTTGCCTATCTGCGGCAGGATCGCCGGTTCAATGATGGCGAAGCGCTTACCTCGCGCCAGTTTGCCCAACTGCTCTCCGCCGAATTTGACGGGCTCGTCACGGTTGATCCGCATCTGCACCGGTACGGCAATCTGCAGGAGGTCTATTCGATCGAAACCGAAGCGCTCGCCGCGTCCCCGCTTCTGGCGGAATGGATTCGCGATCATGTCGAGGCGCCGCTCATCATCGGTCCCGACAGCGAGAGCGAACAATGGGCGGGCGCCATCGCCGGGCATATCGGCGCGCCGCATGTGGTGTTTACGAAGACGCGCCGGGGCGACCGCGATGTCCTCATTGCGGCGTCGAACCTTTCGGCCTGGAAAGGACGAACGCCGATCCTCGTCGATGATGTCATCTCATCGGGCCATACCCTTGCGAACGCTGCGCGGGAGATCCATGAGCAGGGGTTCCCCGCGCCGATTTGCCTCGCGGTCCATGGCCTCTTCGCATCCGATGCCGAAGCAATGCTCCGGGGCCTCGGCTGCCGCTTGGTGACGACCGACAGCATCCCGCATTCGAGCAATGCGATCACGCTCGCTTCGATACTCGGCGACGCGCTGGCAGGCCAGTTCGCGGCCATCGATGCGAAAGGATTACGTAGAACACCCAAATGAACCGAACGGCGGCGCTGGGTAGAAACGTCCCGCACTTTGGAGGAAAGCATGGCCATCAAGGATGTCCTCGCGGTTGTGGATACCGGCGACAAGGACGAACAGTTCCTACGAGACGCTCTTGGCTTTGCGGAGTTCCACAAGGCCAGCCTGTCCGTGGTCATTCTCTCGGCGCTTCCATCGGCTGACTACGCTTTCACGATCGTGCGGCCTTATGCCTTCCTGCAGGATTACACCGAAGCAGTGGAGGCCAAGCAGGAGCGCATCGGCGCGCTCGCGCGTTCCACCAATGTCGAGATACGCACGATTTCAGACCAACCATCGGTGATCTTCGTCAAGACGGCGGTCTATGCCCGCTATGCTGACGTTGTTCTTATCGGGCCGGCCGACAGCTATGACCACCCGCCGATCCGCCGCGAAACCGCCGAGAGTATTCTGTTTTCATCGGGCCGCCCTGTCCTGATCCTGCCAGGCGGCTACAAGGCAAGAGCGATCGAACATCTCGCGATCGGCTGGAATGCTACTCGGGAAGCAACGCATGCCCTTCGCGATGCGACAACCTTTGCGTCTCCAGGAGCAAGCATTGATATCCTTGTTCTCGACGCAAAACCAACCTTGAAGGGGCATGGATCGGAGCCGGGTGCCGACATAGCCCGCCACCTTGCCCGGCACGGCTTTGTATCGAGGGTGGTACCGGTTCGCGGTGGCGATGAGGCGGATGGCGACGCGCTCGTGACGGCCGCCCGGCGGAGCGGCGCGGCCATGCTCGCCCTCGGTGCCTACGGGCATTCGCGCTTGCGCGAAATGATCCTTGGCGGCGTCACCCGTGATCTGATTAGTGGCGCATCGCTCCCGTTGCTTTTTGCACACTAGGGGCTGCGTTCCGCTCCTGCGGCTCCGGGAGGAGGCTTTGTTATGGCCTCTGGACAAGGATGATCGTCGCTCTGGGTTGTCCTGGCGCGCCAGCACCGAGAATGAATCAAGTTCATCCTGACTGCAAACGGGCATCTGTGACACTTTACCCATCGGCAAAGTGTCATAGCCGACAAATGGTACCTGGAGCCAATGGAGGGATTCACTTTTCGTTCTGCCTGTGCATGATTCTCACATGCTCCAGACCCGTCTTACATCCGATCGTAATGCCAGGCCGCTCGATATGCCCGGTCTTGTCGAACTGCTTTCGCAAACCTCCTCGCGGCCTCGCTACGCTTACATGATCCTCGATCTGATTGCGAAGATCGCTGGACCCAATGGCAACGCCGGCCCGCTCGTCTTCGAAGGAGGGCGCGCCATCCCTATCCGGGAGTGGTTGTGTGACGCGCTCATGCCGATGGGCAGCAGCTACCCGCGCAGGATGGCTCTGGCGAACCGTGTTCGCCAGGAGATGGAGGAGGCGGGAACCTTGCCCCAGAATCCCGTCGACGCTGAGTGCGAAATCGATGCTGAGGTCCGGAGGCGGGTTCGCGCATCCGGCAAGACGAATGTGAGCCGCGCGGTGTCCGATCTTGTTCGCGCAGGTATCCTAAGCAGGCACTATCAAGGCTACCGCGTCGATCACCACAATCGAGGCGGTCAACGCCAGGCGGTCTACACGCTTTCACCGATCGCTCGAAAGCTTCTCCAAGCAGGCCGTTTCGAGGCAGCCCCTCCACGACAACACCAGGGTTCACTGGCCTTTGGCTAAGCAGAGCGATAGCCGAAGGCGCTTACGGGTTGAGTTTGTCTTTCAGGGCTTTGGCCGCCGAAAAGCTGATCTTTCGCGATGCCTTGATGGTCATAGGTTCGCCAGTGGCCGGGTTCCGGCCCTCCCGCGCCGGGCTTTCCTTGACCTTGAACTTGCCAAACCCGTTGAGCGCGATTTCCTCGCCCTTGGCCGCCGCCTCGCCAATCCCTGCGAATATCGCATCGACAATCTTGCGCGCGTCAGCCTTGGTGATCCCCTGTTCGGCGGCGATCTTTTCGGCAAGATCAGTGTTATTCATGGATTTCGTCTTCCTGTGTCGAGATGCGATCGTGATCGTTCCTAGCGGGTCCGGCATAGCGCGTCATCCTCGCAAATGCGGGGCTGCCCCGGATTCCTGCGAGACCGTTAAAGATGTGAAGAACTGCTGTGTTCCGTGAACCTCGATTGCCTCGGCGCGCCGCTCCAGCGCGCGCATGGGCAGCATTGTTTATTATCGGTCGACGGCAGCGGCGTCTCTACGGATATAACCGGATTGCGGTCCACCCGGCCCGTCCGGCTAGTTGACCCCGCATTTATCAAACTGGAGGGCATCGGAGCGCAGCTCAGGAACGCAACAAAGTGGTGACCGAGCCGCGCATCCCTGTGCCAGATACCCATGGCCCAAACTGTCTGAAGGAGGCTTGATGTCGGCGCCTGTCGATTTGGAAGAAATGCGCTGGCATGCATTATCGAGCAGCGAGATCGCCAGGGTTCTTGATGTAGACCTCACCGGCCTCTCCCATGGGGAGGTCGACCGGCAAGTTGCCCGTTTCGGTCCCAATGCGCTACCCAAGGCATCCCGGCGCAGTCCGCTGCTGCGCTTTCTGGCCCAGTTCAACAATACCCTGATCTACGTCCTGCTCGCCGGCGCGCTCGCGGCCGCATTGCTCGACCATATGATCGATGCGTCGGTCATCGTGGCCGTCGTCATCGTGAATGCGATCATCGGTTATATTCAGGAAGGGAAGGCCGAACAGGCGCTTGAGGCGATCCAGCAGATGATCGCGCCAAAGGCGAGCGTCATCCGGGATGGCGCCCGGCTGACGATCCCGGTCGCAGAAATTGTCCCGGGCGACCTCGTTCTCATCGAAGCCGGTGATCGCGTCCCGGCCGATCTCCGGTTGCTCCACGCCCGCCGCCTCCTGATCGATGAGGCTCTGCTGACCGGGGAGTCGGTCGCGGCCGAGAAGCACGAGGCGGTGCTGCCTGCGGAAACGGTTCTTGCGGACCGGCAGAACATGGCCTTCTCCGGCACCCTGGTCGCTGCGGGACAAGCGAACGGTATCGCTGTCGCGACAGGCGCGCATACGCAGATCGGACGGATCAGCTCGCTGATCCAGTCGGTCGAGGTGATGGCGACGCCCCTCCTGACGCAGATCGACCAGTTCGCCCGCCGCTTCACCTGGTTCGTGCTCGCGGGGGGCCTGGCGCTGTTTGCGTTCGCTGTCCTGGCGCGCAGCTACGACTGGGTCGATGCCCTGATCGCCGTCGTCGCCCTGGCGGTGGGCATCGTGCCGGAAGGATTGCCCGCGGTCATCACCATCACGCTGGCCATCGGCGTGCGCCGGATGGCGGCCCGGAACGCCGTCATCCGCAAGCTGCCAGCGGTTGAAACGCTCGGCGCCACTTCGGTGATCTGCTCGGACAAGACCGGTACGCTGACCCGCAACGAGATGACGGCCCGCCGGATCATTTCGGCGCGATGCACCATGCTCGCCAGCGGTTCAGGCTATGTCCCGGAAGGCCATATCCAGGTCGTGGGCGCTGGCGACCAGGCCGAGGCCATGGCCGCTTCGATGCCGCTGATCCGCTGCGGTCTCCTGTGCAACGATGCGTCGCTGCGCAAGGTCGGAGAGGAATGGCGCGTCGAGGGCGATCCCATGGAAGGCGCGCTGTGCGCGCTGGCCGCGAAGGCAGGCGTCGATCCGGAACTGGAGCGTTCGGAATGGGAACGGATCGACGAGATCCCATTCGATGCCGCGCACCGCTTCATGGCGACGCTCTGTCGCGGACCTGACGGCGCGATGACACTGTTCATCAAGGGCGCGCCGGAGGCTATCTTCGCGATGACCTCGCCAGGCGACAGCGCTTATTGGGAAAATGCCATCGCGCAGGCTGGGTCCGAAGGCGAGCGCGTCTTGGCGTTCGGCGCCAAGGCCATGGCGGCGGGTACGCATCGCATCGCATTCGAGGACGTCATGGCGGGCGTCGAGTTGCTTGGCCTTGTCGGCTTCATCGACCCGCCGCGCCTCGAAGCCAGGGAGGCGATCGCGGAGTGCCGCTCGGCCGGGATCGCCGTCAAGATGATCACCGGCGATCATGCCGCGACGGCTCTTGCCATCGCGCGTCAACTCGACCTTGCCGATGACCCCCAGGTGATGACCGGCCTGGACCTTGAGAAACTCTCGGACGAGGAACTCGAGCAGGCCGTCAACCGGATTTCCGTTTTCGCCCGGACCAGTCCGGAACACAAGCTGCGCATTGTCCGCGCTCTGCAGGCCCAAGGCAATATCGTGGCCATGACCGGCGATGGCGTCAACGACGCCCCATCGCTCAAGCAGGCCGATGTCGGCGTGGCGATGGGCATCAAGGGGACCGAGGCGTCGAAGGAGGCCGCCTCGATGGTGCTCCTCGACGACAATTTCGCATCGATCGTCAGCGCCGTGCGCGAGGGCCGGACCGTCTATGACAACATCAGGAAAGTCATTTCCTGGGAAATCCCCACAAACGGCGGCGAGACACTGGCCGTCGTCCTGGCCATCCTGCTGGGGTTTGCCCTCCCGATGTCGGCAACCCAGATCCTGTGGGTCAATCTCATCCTCGCCGCGACCCTTGGTCTGGTGCTCGCCTTCGAACCCACCGAGCCCGGCGCCATGCAGCGCCGTCCGCGCGAGCGCGGCGCGCCCCTGCTTTCACCCTTCCTCCTCTGGCGCGTCGTGCTGGTGTCGGTGCTGTTCGCCGCGGTCACGCTCGGCATCTTCTTCTACACGCTCGATCAGGGCCGCGGGCTTGAAGTCGCGCGCACGATGGTCGTCAACATGTTCATCGTCGCGGAGATCTTCTATCTCTTTAACGTCCGCTATCTGCATATGACGTCCCTGACCTGGCGCGGCACCGTAGGCACCCCCGCCGTGCTGATCGCGATCACGGTCCTCATCCTGGGCCAGGCGCTCTTCACTTACGCCCCGTTCATGAACGCGATCTTCCACTCGCGACCGCTCACTTTCGCCGACCTCGCATTGCTTGTGGTCGCCGGCGCGGCTCTCATGCTCCTGCTCGAGGTCGAAAAGCACGTCATGCGGCGGCTGGGCTGGTTCGAGGAACTCAACGACTAGGAGAACGAAATATGACCCAAGGCACTTTTCCCAGGCGCATCGCCTTGGCGACCGACCTCAGTCATCGCTGCGACCGTGCGCTTGATCGTGCCCTGCTGGTCGCCAAGGCGTGGCAGGCTGAACTCACCGTCATTCACGCGCTTGCTCCGCCTGAAGATTCTCCTCTGTTCGGGAGCCTGCGCGACCTACCGTCCTGGCGCCGCTCGCCCGATCCGGTTCGAAAGGCGCGCGACCGCATCTACAGGGATCTGGTCCGCGAGGATCCAGGTGTCGACATCGTGGTTCACGTCGAGACGGGCTCGCCGGCCGAGGTGGTCCTGGGTGCTGCCCGGGCGTCCCATGCGGATCTGATCGTTACCGGCGTCGCCCGCGACGAACTGCTCGCGCGCATGTTCCTCGGCGACACCGTTGACCGGCTGATCCGCAAATCTCCCGTTCCGGTCCTGATCGTTCGCGACCGTGCTTTCGAGCCCTATCGCACCATGCTCGTAACCACCGATTTCTCGGCATCCTCCCGCGTTGCGCTTGAGACGGCCGTCCGGCTCTTCCCGGAGGCAGGCATCTCGCTCTTTCACGCCTATGACGTGCCTTTTGCCGGCTATCTTGGTCGCGCCGAGGTCGAGAAGCAGTTCGAAGGATATGGCAAGGACGCGGCCGACAAGTTCCTGGCCGAAGCCGGGATCGCGCCCGACGCCGCGCGCAAGGTCAGCCGCATGATCGAACATGGCGTGCCCGAGGGGCTGCTGCGGGACTATGCCGAGAATTCGCGACGCCATCTCACCGTGGTGGGGTCTCATGGCGGCGGCATGGTCTATGAGACCCTGATCGGCAGCACGGCGCGCAAGATCATCGATGCCGTGCCCGGCGACGTCCTTCTGGTCCCCGATCCCACCAGGCGCAAGGTAGACTAACCGCCAATGGCTCATGCAATCGTCTGGATTGGTGTCGGGCTTGCCGCGTTGATCGCCGGTGCCGAACTGCTCGTAAGAGGCGGCGCGGCACTGGCAGCCCGCCTTGGCATTTCACCCCTGCTGATTGGCCTTACCGTGGTTGCGCTTGGAACGAGCACGCCGGAGCTGGCCGTTGGCATCGAGGCCGCCATACAAGGCAACGGCTCGCTCGCGATCGGGAACATCGCCGGCACGAACACGGTCAATATCCTCCTGATCCTTGGCCTCAGCGCCGCATTGCAGCCGCTGGCGATCCAAATGCAGACCCTGCGTCTGGAGCTCCCCGCGATTGTCATTGCCGCCGCCACGCTGCTCGCCTTCGCCTGGGACGGCACGCTCTCGCGGTTGGAGGGCCTCCTGCTCGTCACCATGGGCGCGGCATTCACGCTGGCGGTCATCCGCGCAGCCCGGCGAGAGAGCCTCAAGGTCAAGCTGGAGTTCTCCCGTGAGTTCGGGCCCCGGCGCCTCGCCAACCGTCAGGCGGCGACCGAGATGCTGATGCTCGCGGTCGGTCTCGTCATCATCGTTGTCGGCGCCGACTGGCTCGTCGAAAGTGCTGTCGACCTGGCACGTCTCTGGCATGTGTCGGACGCCTTCATCGGCTTGACCATCGTTGCCATTGGCACCTCAGCACCCGAACTCGTGACCACGATCATCTCCACGATCCGCGGCGAGCGCGACATCGCGATCGGCAACCTGATCGGAAGCAGCGTCTACAACATTCTCATAATCCTGGGCGTGACCTGCCTCATCCCGGCCCATGGGGTTGATGTCAGCAGTCATCTCATCCGCATCGACATACCGGTCATGCTGGGCGTTGCGCTGTTCTGCATTCCGGTTTTCGTCAGCGGGCGCCAGATTTCGCGGTTCGAGGGCGGCCTCTTCGTCAGCTTTTACGCCGCCTATCTCAGCTACCTCATCATACAGCGCACATAACATCCACCGGCCCTAGCGAGTGGAACTTGATCAACCGAGAAGGAGGAAAACATGCTGAAAGACCTCGTCGCAATCGTGGACAATGGAGAGGCCGCCCGCGGCTTCATCGAGCGCGCCACGGCGTTCGCCGCCGCGCAGGAGGCGCATCTCGCAATATCCTTGATGATGGACATTTTCGACAATGCTGCTGTGTTGCCACCCTTCGATTATTATCCGGTGATCCTGGATCGCATCGATGACGAAGCGAAGCGCCGCACGGAAACGGTGAAGGCCGCCGTGGAAGACGCGCCGATCCCCGTCGAGATCCGTCCCGTCGCGGACGCCCTTGCCTATCTCGGCGGCGTGTCACGTGTTGAAGGACGTTATGCCGATCTTCTGCTGATCGGCGGTGCTTCGGCCTTCGAGAACCAGAAACTGCGTCGCCGGAGCCTGCAGGCCGCCGTGACGGGATCGGGCGGACCCGTCCTGGTCCTGCCGGACGAGGCAAGGCTCGAACGCGTGGGCCGCGCCGTTCTGGGATGGGACGCCTCGAGCGAAGCGCGCCGCGCTGCCCGGGATCTTATCGATGTTGCCGATCCGGGCGCCGTCATCGACGTGGTCTGTGTGGATCCGGAACCGACTGCCGAAGGTCACGGTCCCGCTCCCGGCTCGGATATTGCCCGCCACCTCGCCCGCCACGGCTTCAAGGTCGACGTTCATGTGGTGAGTTCGACCGGCCGGCGCGTTTCCGTGGCCCTCCAGGATTTTGCAAACGAAACTGGAGCGGACGTTCTCGCCATCGGCGCCTTTGCCCATTCGCGGGTACGCGATATTCTGCTGGGCGGCGTCACGCGCGACCTGATCGACGACGTCGGCCTGCCTGTCCTGATGTCGCGTTGACGGCGGAGAAGCAGAGCATCCATCTGGCTAAGGAGGGGGCGTCGGTGATGCACCGGCTCTCTCCAAATTCCGGATTATCCATCATTCCATGGGCGCGAAACACCGCGCCATGGCCGTGTCATCCGACGAAGGTTTGCGGCATGGGTTGAGCTCATGAAGGAACGCGATGATGTCCGTCACCTCCTGCGGCGTCAGGACAAAGCGCGGCATATCACGGTGACCGACCTCAAGACCCTTCAGGAACGCAGGCCGCAAAGCGTCGACCGGATATTGCCTGTAGAGATTGCGAAACGGTGGCGCGAGCACGTTGGGACTCGCATTGGTTTCGCCGATGGCGTGACAACTCGCGCATCGCCGCTCCGCCAGTTCGCGACCTTGAGATACTTCTCCTGCGTCGCTGGCAGCCGCGAAGGTAGAGGCTCCCGTCAGCAACAGGCCGATTGCAATGGATTTCTTCCACATGCTGGATGACCCTGAATGGCAAGAACTTCTCAACAGACCCAATTCTGCCGCTATTCAACTGCGTTGAGGGCGTAGGATCATTTGATCTGCCCCCTTCTGAGTGGTCCAAAATTGATGATATTTTGGATTACGAAGGAGACAAGGAATGCCGAGCAAGAAGCATCGCCCGGAAGAGAT
>NZ_FZOS01000047.1 GCF_900188165.1 Edaphosphingomonas laterariae
GACCGCTCAGATCCTTGCGGCTGGGCGCTTTGGCGGGGACGCCGGAATGGGCAGTTGTGGCCATTGGCCATCTCCTTCTTTCTCTGTCTATGTATGATATCTGTACATAACGTCAAGAAGAGATCAGTTTTCATACACGCCGAATGCGCGCGATGCCGCGTCAGGGATGGCCAGAACTGCCGGCGAGCAGCCGGTCGATCTCACCCATCGCCGCGTCGAACTCGGCAAGAGCCGCATGGGGGAGGGCGGTAGCCTGGTCCAAAGACGCCGGCTGCCCATCCCTTCCCGGTTCTTCGACGACCAGCAGGGCCTTCCCCTTGACCGTCTCCCGCCGTGCCATGCGCGCCGCCACAAGGGCGTCGCCGATCGCATAGGTGCCGCGCCGACTGATCCCGAACGCCCAGGTGATCTGATCGAGCCCGAGTGGCGCAAAACCAGCGAGCAGGATCCACACCTGCGGTGCCCGCGCGCTCGAGCGCAGGTGCCCCAACTGCTCGCGCATCAGCGCCGCGCGCCGCCGCGCTTGCGCGACCAGCTCGGCAAGCCGGGTCACGCTGCGCTGGAGGCTGCGGGCCGCCAGCATGGCGCGTTCGCCCGGCCAGAGCTGCGGCTGCAGCGTTTGCGCCGTCACCGCGCCGGGGCAGGGGAGGGCGCGGGCCCACGCGCCGGACGCGGTCAGCAGCCGCCCCAGCGCGGCATCGACCGCCCAGAGCGGGGTGCGCGTGGCGGCCTGCTCGATCGCCACCGCGCGGTTCCCAAACGAACGGATTTGCACCGCGCGCTCCAGCGGCGCGAACCGCGGATCGGCGCGCAGCAGCGCGTGCAGGCGGGCCAGACCCGCGAAGGGCAGGGGGGTCTCGTCATCCGCGCCGGCCTGTTTCATTAGCGTGATCGCCCTGCCGATCGCTTCCTCCGCCAGCGCGTCTTCGGCTTGCATCGGGCGGTCGGCCCCGAAGCGAGCGGCCAGAGCGATGGTCTGCGCGGCATCGGCGAGCGGTTCCCACGGATGACGGCTGAGTTCGCCGAGCAGGGCGCGGACCACGGCATAGGCGGAGCAGCCGGTGAGGGGTGTCTCTTGGGGGCCGCGGTCGAGCCCGGCGAACCAGGCGTTGAACCGGTGTTCGGCGTCCGCAAATCCCGCTTGCGCCAGGGATGAAAGCAACACCTCCCGCAGCAGCCCTACGCAGAACAGCCGTTTTTCGATATCGGTGAGGCTGGCGAGGAGCCCGTCGAGCCGGCCGAGCGCCAGCGCGCATTCGCCTTGCGCGAGGGCGAGCTCCTCGGGTGGGACGTCGGTGTCGGCGGCGAGGGGATGGAAGCGCTCCATGCCGGATGTGTAGTTAATGCCAAAACACTGCACAACTACTCAGGTGGTTGGTGAACGAACATGTGATAATTGCACTTATCACATAAGCAGATTTGACCGTTCTTTATAAGGTGGGCTACAAGCGCGGCTGAGGAGCGAGGCGCGTCGTGAGCACCGAAACCGCCCGGGAAGGGCCAGAAATCCCCGTAGCAGGCCGCTTCATCGCCCCATAGCATCCGTGCGCTCAAGTCCGACGTCGAGGCGTTCGATGCGTGGTGTAGGCGCAACAACCGGATTGCACTGCCGGCCACGCCCGAGATCGTCGCCGACTATCTCGACGCGCGGGCAGGGCAGGGGGCCAAGCCCGCCTCGCTTGGCCGCTACAAGGCGTCGATCGCCAAGATCCATCAGCTGCTTGATCTCAAGGATCCCACCCAGGCTGATCTCGTGAAGCTGCGGCTACGCGCGATCCGGCGCGAGAAGGGCACCGCGCAGGCTCAGGCGCGTCCCTTGCGCTTCAAGGGGCCAGTGCGAGACGTGGAGCGCGACAGTCCTCGCGGACTGAATGTGCGAGCTTTGCTGGAGGCGTGCGCGGGCGATCTGCCAGGCCTGCGGGACCGAGCCCTGTTGTCGGTGGCCTATGACACGGGGCTCCGTGCATCGGAGCTCGTCGCAATCAGCATCAATGACATTCTCGAGGCGCTTGATCCCGAAGCGCGCCTCCTCGCCATCGCGCGAAGCAAAGGCGATCAGGAGGGCGAGGGAGCCACAGCCTATTTGTCGCCCCGCTCTGTGCGGGCTGTCGCGGCGTGGAGAGAGGCCGCTGGGATCGACGCGGGGCCGTTGTTCCGGCGGGTGCAGGTACGGCGCTACAAAGCGCGGGCGGCTGTGAAGGGTCGTTCGATCGACAGCATCTCGGGCCGTGAGACTTGGGATCTGCGCAAGACGCTGTCCAAGCCCGCTGTGAAGGCGCGGGTCGAGTATGACATCGGCGCCGCGGCGCTCCATCCGGGATCGATCGGCCCGATCTGGCGGGCAATCATTCAGCGTGCGTTCGATCGCGGCGCATTGGGCGACCTTACCGCTGACGATCTGGCCCGACTGCTGAAGGGAATAAGCGCTCATTCGACGCGGGTGGGTCTTAATCAGGACCTGTTCGTCGCGGGCGAAGATTTGGCCGGGATCATGGACGCGCTGCGCTGGAAAAGTCCCCGCATGCCGCTCGCCTATAATCGTAATTTA
The DNA here is from genome assembly GCF_900188165.1 of Edaphosphingomonas laterariae. Classification (GTDB taxonomy): domain Bacteria; phylum Pseudomonadota; class Alphaproteobacteria; order Sphingomonadales; family Sphingomonadaceae; genus Sphingomonas_E; species Sphingomonas_E laterariae. The sequence continues at coordinate 2,549 of NZ_FZOS01000047.1, forward strand.
GCGGCCGAAGCAGGAGCGGTTGGTCGCCTGTCTCGCAAGCTGGAATGACTGAGTTTGGGACATTTGTGCCGTTCCGAGGTGATGTGTAGAATGGCAGGGTCCGCCAAAAGCTGACGTTCAGCACTGCGCCGACCAGCTATCAGAAAGCCGCCGAGGCTGGTCGGCACAAGCCTCACCGCGCTCCATGGGCATGCGTTCTTCAACTGGCCAATTTGGCCATTGGAGAACGAACATGGAGATGCCTGAAATAGAACCCGTCGCGACCAAGCGCCAAGTCTGGAATGCGGGAAGGACCGTTGGCGCAAAGCGCGCCCTGAAGCCAAAGCAAATCTGGGAGATCCGATTTTATCTAAACCAGCGCCGCCGTCTGCGGGATCGAGCGCTGTTCGATCTAGCAATCGACAGCAAGCTCCGGGGCTGCGACTTGGTGCAGATGAAGATCGGCGACCTCGTTAGCGGCGGGCAGATTCGAACGCGCGCGATTGTGATGCAGCAGAAGACGGGTCGGCCTGTCCAATTTGAACTGCTGCCCGATGCTCGAGCCAGTCTGCTGGCATGGCTCGAACGGCGAGGCGGTACAGTGGACGATTACGTCTTTCCGAGCCGGGTTGATCACAATGGGCATCTCAGCACCCGGCAGTATGCCCGTCTTGTTGACGAATGGGTGACTGGGGTCGGCTTGATGCGAAGTGAATATGGTACCCATTCGCTTCGCCGGACGAAGGCGTCGATAATCTACAGGGCGACCGGCAACCTCCGTGCCGTCCAGATCCTTCTCGGTCACAGCAAGATCGAGAATACGGTGCGCTATCTCGGGATCGACGTGGAAGACGCGCTTGCTCTCGCCGAGAATACTGAGATTTAAATTGCTGGCTCCTCGCCTCTGGCGAGGGGCCACTTCGCTAGTGTCCTAGGACGAAGTCGTCATTCCCGATGCGCTTACGAACGAAAGGTTTCGGATACCTCGGACGATAGCTACTTGGGGAACGTCGAGAGACGACAGTCCAAAGGAGGGCGGCATCTAGGCAGTTGGTCGTCATCACGAGGCGTTATCTGCCTCTGTCGCTTTCGTGGCACGGGCCTCGAGCAAGCGATTGACCCGCTGGACGTCGTCTGGCCCCAACTCGCCGGTCGCTGCCGCAAGCTGTAGCCGTGCCACCAGCATGTCGTAGACGGCCTGGTTGAGATCCCGATCGGTCGAAAAACTCTGGCTCTGCGCGTTCAGCACGTCGTTCTGCGTGCGGATGCCGACCTCGCGTCCCGTCAACGCCGCACTTTGCTGAAGCCCCGCCGAGGCCCGGGCAGTGCGAAGCGCCTCGACCCGGCGCTCACCGGTGGTGGCGGCATACCAGGCCTGGCGCGCCTGAAGGCGCGCGTCGCGCCGGGCAGCGGCAAGATCATGGGTGGCCCTGGTCGCATTGCTTCGCGCCTCGCGCTCCTTCGAGGCGATCGCGCCACCCGCGTAGAGCGGTATGGTCACGCGGATGCCGGCCGAGGCCGACTGAATGCGGTCCGGCAGTATGCCCGACCCGCTTTCGCCACCCAGGCGATATTGCCCCTGATAGCCGGCGACGCCCTCCACGACCAGGCGCCCGCCAAGGCGATAGCGATCGACATCGGCTCCCACCGCTCTGGCGTTGTGCTCGGCGACCTTTACGGCCGGGGACTGACGTTCGGCCAGCGCGCTGGCCTGATCCAGCGACAGCGCCAGCGCCGGGGGGGGGCCGCCCGCAGCCGGGCGGCGCAGATCGTCGGCGGAAAGACCGGTCAGTTCGGTGAAGCTGCTCTGCGCATTGGCGAGCGCAGCTTGCGCGGCGATCCGCTGTGCTTCGGCGGCATCGCGCCGGGCCTCGGCTTCGCGCACATCGGTGATCCGTGCCCTGCCCGCATCGAATCGGGCCTGCGCGCCGCGCCGCTGTTCCTCTGCGGCGGCGACCTGTTGCTGATAGGAGTCGAGCGTGTCCTCGCCCGCCAGCACGCCGAAATAGGCTTCCGCCACCCGCAGGATCAACGCCTGCTCCTCGCCCGAATATTGCACTTGCGCCGCTGCCGACTTCTCGCGCAGCTGGATCGCCTGCGCCCGCTTGGTGGCATCGTAGATCGGCTGGACCGCCTGCACGCCGATTGTCGCCCGGCCATTGCTGCGCGCGCCCGAGAAGGACGGAAGCAGATCGGGTGGCAGATCGGCCTCAACGTCCACGCGGTTATATTGATAGGCGCCCTGCGCCTGCACGGTCGGGCGCCCCAGTGCCTTCGCCTGCACCTCTGCCTCCTGTCCTGCGTCGCGACTGGCACGCGCGCCGGCAATGGTCGGGTCATGCGCCAGTGCGGCCCGCCATGCTTCGACAAGGTCGGTGGCGCCGGCGGGCGTCGCGATCAGCATCGCGGTGGCGAGAAGGAAGGCGCGGTTCATGAGGATATCTCCTGCTAAGCGTCGCGCTTGGCCGGGCGGTCAAACACCAGTTCATAAAGCGCCGGCAGGACGACGAGGGTAAGGATCGTGGCGACCATCAGCCCGCCCATGATCGCCCAGGCCATCGGCCCCCAGAAGGTCGATCCGGTCAGCGGGATCATCGCGAGAATGGCGGCGAGCGCGGTGAGCATGATCGGGCGAAGCCGGTGGACCGCCGCCTCGCGCACGGCCTCGCGCAGGGAGAGGCCATGCGCGGACAGCGTGTCGATCTGCGCGATCAGGATCACTGAGTTGCGCAGCACCATGCCGAACAGCGACAGGGTGCCGAGCATCGCGACGAAGCCGAAGGGGATGCGGAAGATCGCCATGATCAGCGCCACGCCGATCAGCGCGAGCGGCCCGGTGGCGAGCACGACGAGCATCCGCTTCACATTCTGGAGCTGGAGCATCAGCAGCAGGACGATGACCATGATCGCGGCTGGCACGGCGGCCATGGTCGATTTCTGGTTGATCGCGCTCTGCTCCTCGGCGCCACCCATCACGATCGATCCACCCGGCGGGAGTGCCTTGCGCAGTTTCTCGACCTCGGGCGCGAGCCGCTTGGAGAGGTCCGTCGCCTGCTCACCCTCGACATCGGCGGCGATGGTGATCGTGGGCAGGCGATTGCGCTGGTACAGCAGCGCCGGTTCGCTGGCGGCGGAGACGCGGCCGAGTTGCGCGAGCGGGACCGGACCGTTCGCCGTGCTGATCGGCAGGTTCGCGATGCGGCCAAGATCGGTGCGTTCGGCAGTGCTGAGGCGCATGGTCACGTCGAGCGCGCGGTCACCGTCGCGGAAGCGAGTGGTGCCGATTCCGCCGATCGCCGCCTGGAGCGACTGCTGTACCGCCTGGGTCGAAAGGCCCATGCTGCGGACCTTTTCCTGATCGAGATCGACCCGCACGACCTTGAGCGGCTCGCCAAAGTCGCTGTTCACATTGCGCGAATGGCCATCGGCGCGAACGATCGCTTCGAGCCTGGCGGCGATCGGTGCGATGGCATCGAGATCGGGACCGGCGACGCGATATTGGAGCGGCTGGCCGACCGAGGGGCCGTTCTCCAGCCGGCTGACCCGGCCGCGCATTTCGGGAAACTGGGTGGCGAACAGATGCTGGAGATGCGCGATGACCGCTTCGCGCTCTTCCTCGCCTTTGGTGTGCAGCACCAGTTCGGCAAGCGCGATGTCGGGCGTCTGGACGTTCAGCGGCAGGTAAAAGCGCGGCGAGCCGCCACCGACATAGGACGTCACCGAGGTGATCCGCTCGTCCTTGGCCAGCAGCGCTTCCATCCGCCTGGCCACCGCCTCGGTCTGCGCGAAGCTGGCGTTCTGCGAAAGCTGGAGATCGACAACCAGCTCGGCCCGCTCGGACGAGGGGAAGAACTGGCGCGGCACCCCCCATTGGAACAGGAACACCGACCCTACGAACAGGGCGGCGGCCACGATGACGACCGATTTGCGCCGGTCGAGACAGCGATCGAGCAGCCTGCGGAACCAGCCGTAGAAGCGGCCCTCATATTGCTCCTCCGGCTCGCCAGCATCTTCGCGCGCGTCCTTGCGCTGCGGCAGGAGATGATAGGCGATGAACGGCGTGAAGATGACCGCGACGATCCACGACAGGACCAGCGCCAGCGCGATCACCTGGAACAGCGACTTCACATATTCGCTGGCGGTCGCCTGGCTCATCACGATCGGCAGGAAGCCTGCGACGGTGATGAGCGTGCCGACCAGCATCGGCACCGCCGTGACGCTATATGCGCTGACCGCCGCGCGTGTGCGGGTCCAGCCTGCCTGGAGGTGCGTGGCGACTGCCTCGACGACGATGATGGCGTCATCGACCAGCAGACCCAGCGCAATGATGAGAGCGCCGAGCGAGATACGCTGCAGGTCGATGCCCATATATTGCATGCCGACAAAGGTCATCGCCAGCACCAGCGGGATGCACAGCGCCACGACGATGCCGGGCCGCCAGCCCAGCGACAGGAAGTTGACCGCCAGGACGATCAGGATCGCCTCGACCAGCGACCGGGTGAACTCGCTGACCGATTCCGCAACGACATGGGTCTGATCGGAAACCGTGTGGATCTGCGCGCCGACCGGCAGTTCGGCCTGATAGGCGGCGATCAGCGTCCCGAGATCTTCGCCAAGCCGTTCGACATCGCCGTCCGAGCGCAGGCTGATGCCGACCCCGACCGCATCCTGGCCGCCATGGCGCATCTTGAACGTGGCCGGATCAACCGGCCGACGCTCGACCTTGGCGATCGCGTCGAGGCGGATGCTCTTGCCATCGACCGTGATGGGCGTCGCCGCGATCTGGTCGATCGCCTCATAGGCGCCGGCGACCTGTACCCGCACGCGCTCCGCACCCGCCTCGACGATGCCGGACGCATTGACCGCGTTGGTGGCCTTGAGCGCATCGGCGATCGTTTGTGCCGAGACGCCCAGCATCGCCAACCGCGCGCTGTCATAGGTGACATAGACCGCTTCGTCCTGCGCGCCGATCACTTGCGTCTTGGCGACGTCAGGCAGCGTCTGGATCCGGTCGCGCAGCGTTTCCGCATAGCGCCGCAGCGTCGGGTAGCTCAGGCCGTCGCCGGTGATCGCGTAGATATTGCCATAGGTCGTCCCGAACTCGTCGTTGAACGCCGGGCCGATCACGCCGTCGGGCAGGTCGGCGCGGTTGTCGGTCACGGTCTTGCGCACCTGATACCAGATGTCGGGAATGGTGTTGCTCTTGACCGTCGAGATCAGCGTGACGTTCAGCGTCGCCTGGCCCGGTCGGGCCTTGCTCTTCACATAGTCGATTTCGGGAATGTTTTCGGTGAGCACCGTTTCGATCGGCTTGATCACCTGCTGCGACATCTGCTCCGCAGTGGCGCCGGGCCAACCCACGGTAATCATCATCGTCTTGACGGTAAACTCAGGGTCTTCCTTGCGTCCGAGCGAGGTATAGGCGAGCAGCCCCGCGGCCATCGACAGCGCGAGGACGAAGCCGACCAGTTGCTGGTGCGCGAGCGCCCAGCGCGAGAGATTGAACTTGCTCATGACCGGGGCACTTCCGCGATACGGACCGTTTCACCGGCGCGCAGCAGATGGATGCCTGCGGTCACAATCGTGTCGCCCGGCTTGAGGCCCGCAAGGATCGCGAGCCTGTCGCCCTGGGCCGGGCCGACTTTCACGGCGCGCGGCTGCACCGTCATGGTCGCGCGGTCGAGCACCCAGGCCTGGGCACGCCCCTTGACATCCATGATCGCAGTCAGCGGCACGAGCACGCCGCCGCGCGTGCGCTCCGTCTCCACGGCAAGCTCGGCGGTTTCGCCGATGTGGAGCGCGCCGGCGGGGGCTGCGATGGCGAATTTGGCGGCGAAGGTGCGGGTCACGGGATCGGCGGCGCCCGCGATGCTGCGCAGCGTTGCGGTGTAGCGCCGGGTCGGATCGCTCCACAGCCTGATTGCGAAGCTGCGCGCCGAGCGGACGGCGCCAAGGCCACCTTCCGGCAGGGCCACGGCAATTTCGGGCCTGGCCGGATCGGCCAGCGTGATGACGATCTGGCCCGCGCCGACGACCTGGCCGACTTCGCCCTCGACCTTCGTCACGACGCCCGCGCGCGGGGCGGTCAGCACGGTGCGGCCAAGCTGCGCGGAGGCGGTGCCGCCCTGTGCCCGGGCTGCGCGCAGTTGTGCCTGCGCCTGATCGGTCGTGGCCTTTTGCTGGTCATATTCGGCCTGCGAGATGAAGCCCTGCTTCAGCAGCGCGCGCGAGCGGGCAAGGTCTGCCGCCTGGGTGGCTGCCGCCGATTGCGCGGCGCCCGTCTGCGCGGCTGCGCTATCGGCGGCGCGCGCATAATCGCTGCCGTCGATCCGGAACAATGCCTGCCCGGCGCGGACGGTGTCGCCCGGCTCGACCGAGCGCGATATGATCCGCCCCGCGACCTGGAAGCCGAGCTGGCTTTCATAGGCTGAGCGGATATCCCCGGCATAGGTGATCGTTCCCGGGCCGGCGGCATCGGTGATCTGCTGGACGGAGACCGCCCGCCGCTCGTCCTTGACAGGCTTTTCGCCGGTACAGGCGCACAGGGCGATCAGCGCCGAGAGCGGCAGGAGGGGGGCTAGGCGCGCCATCTTCATCCCTTTGGGAAGCGGGGTGGAAGACCGGATTGGTCCTCCTTCACCCCGCCGGATGAAGCTTCCGCGCAAACGCGCCTTTCGCCCTTTGTAACAGATTGTAAGCGGGCGCTCCGGAATTGGGCGCCCGCGCGTGGCTCACCAGCGGCCGACGGTACCCGAACGGGTCAAGGTTTCGCCGCCCGGCCCGGTGTAGGTTCGTTCATAGCTTGCAGTGCCGTTGCCGTTCTTCGTTGCATTGGTCGCTGCCCCCCAATGCGTGCCGTTATTGAGCGTGCGCGTGCGTGACCCAACGAAGCTGCCCTCGTCGACCTCTCGCTGGCGCTGGCTGGTGATGCCGCGACCGCGATCGGTCTGCAGGCTGCGCGTCTCCACGCGTTGACCACCGCCGCGGGTAATATCGACCGTTCGGGTTACGCCGCGCCCATTGGGGCCATGGATGCCGCGACTTCCATAAAACTGGCGCGCCTCGGCAGCGGTGGCGGCGCAGGTGACGAGGGCGGCAAGGGCCGCCGCAACGATGCGGGATGTCGGGAACATTTCATTCTCCTGTGCGGGCAAGCCTGTGCGGCTCACCGGGACGATTGGCTTGCGGCAAGGAGATGGCGGCAATTGCCGTGCATTGTAGCCGAGTGTGAACGGCGGCCAGGCCCTTTCGATCGTGCTGGCCGGCCCGGTTACAAACTGTTACCTAGCGTCACCGATGACGCAAATGGATGCGTGTACCTGCGCCTATCAAATTGGCCGCTCACTGACGGCGAATCTCACAGGAGAGTATCCATGAAGACCTTTATGATCGGCCTTGCCATGCTCGGTCTTGGCGTGACGGTCCCCGGCGCGGCCATGGCGCAGTCCGCACCCGCCGGTGCCGCCGAAAAGTTCAAGGCGGTCGATACCAATGGCGACGGCACGCTGTCGCGCGAGGAGTGGAAGGCTGCCGGTCGCCGGGATCGTGGGTTTAACTATGTCGATGCCGACAAGGACGGAAAGATCACGCCCGCCGAATTGCAGGCCGAAAAGTTCAAGGCGGTCGATACCAATGGCGACGGCACGCTGTCGCGCGAGGAGTGGAAGGCTGCCGGTCGCCGGGATCGTGGGTTTAACTATGTCGATGCCGACAAGGACGGAAAGATCACGCCCGCCGAATTGCAGACTGCGGCCGCCAAGCGCGGCATGTGAGCCCCTAACCCCCGGGGTACGAACGATAGTTCATGATTGCCTCGGGGGTGGTTCGCTCCAATAAGCGCCGTGGGACGAAAGGGAACCGCATGGCCAGCCAAGCGCAAGCGACCAACGGCACCGTCGCGATCGTCGAGGACGATCCCGGCATCCGTGATCTCGTGCGCGTTCTTCTCGGCCGGGAGGGGTTCGAGGTGCTGGCCTTCGAAAGCTCGGCCGGTCTCGACGCTGACGGCCTGCTCGAACGGATCGATTGCCTTATCCTCGACCTGATGCTGCCGGGCGAGGACGGCCTGATGATCTGCCAGCGGCTGCGCGCGCGAATGCCGCGGCTGCCGATCCTGATCGTTACCGCGAAGGACGACCCCATCGACCGCATCGTCGGCCTGGAGATCGGTGCCGACGATTATCTCGCCAAGCCCTTCAACAAGCGTGAACTGGTTGCGCGGTTGCGATCGATCATCCGGCGCACGCGCGATGTGGTAAGCGCTCAGGCACAGACCGGCGACTCGTTTCGATTCGATGGCTGGGTACTCCGCCTTGGCGCCCGTGCGCTTCTCAATCCGGCGGGCGAGCAGGTAACGTTGACCACAAGCGAGTTCGATCTGCTCTACACGCTTCTCATGCATCCGCAGCGCGTGCTGTCCCGCGAATTGCTGATCGACTGGACGCGCGGCGGCCTTGCCAATCCGGTCGACCGGGTGATCGACGTCCAGATCGGACGCCTGCGCCGCAAGCTCGGCGACGATCCGCGCGAACCGACCATCATCCGCACCGTGCGCGGCGACGGCTACCTTTTTTCACCTGACGTCGTTCGATGCTGAAATTCGGGCCGCGCCGCCTGCGCGACCGCATCGCGCTCATCGTCCTGCTTCATCTCGGCATGATGGTCGCCCTGATCGTCGCGTTCATCAGGACAGGCGATGGCCCGGTCTATCGATTGCCCGATCCAGCCAATGTCGCGCTGATCGTCGCCGCATTCGAGCGCACGCCCCCGACCTCCCACAAAGACCTGACTCGCGCCTTTTCGGACGCCAACCGGCGCGTTGTCGAAATCGCTCGGCTGCCCGACATTGGCCGCGAGTCCGTGACGCCCGCGACCATCGCGCGGTACCGCGACGCGCTTGGCGGACGGCCGTTCCGCATCGAGATTATGGGAGGCGATCGCTCGATCGATCTCGACCAGCCGATCCCGCTTTCAACCCACCTCATCCGTGTCTCGGTGGCATTGCCCGATGGCCGTGCGGTCACAATCGAACAAAAGGCGCTGGCGCCGGCGGCGCGGATCTTCGGCAACCTGCTGTTGTTCGTGGCGGCGATCGGCGCCGTCGATCTCCTCGTGATCCTCTGGCTTGCTTCGCAGACCACGCGCCCGGTCGAACGCCTTGCGCGCGCGGTCCGCGGGGACCGGCTCGAGACGCTATCGCCAAAGGGCCCGCGTGAGATCATCGAGCTTAGCGGTGCCGTCCAGCAGTTGCGGCGCCAATTGCGCGAACTGATCGACGAGCGCACCCGGATGCTGGCCGCGATCGCGCATGACTATCGCACCTATCTGACCCGGCTCGAACTGCGCGGCGAGTTTATCGAGGATTCCGAGCAGCGTCGCCTCGCGTCCAAGGACATCGAGGAGATGCGCGACCTTCTGAGCGACACGCTCACCTTCGCGCGCGAATCCGTCGCCCATGACATGCAGCATGCGCGCAGCGACATCCGTCAGGAACTGGCCGAAATCGCTGCCGAGCGCCGGGCACGCGGCGAAGTTGTCGCCATCGATGCGATCCCGCGGCCCCTGTTCGTAGAGGCCTCGCACACCGCGATCCAGCGGATGCTGGCCAACCTTCTCGACAATGCCATGCGCTATGGCGGGGGGCGTGCGTTCGTGCGCGTCCATACCGATGGACGAGTCGCCCATATCTTCGTCGAGGATGAGGGCCCCGGCGTGCCCGCCGAGAGCCTAGAGCGCCTGATCGAGCCGTTCGAGCGGCTGGAGCCCTCGCGCGCGCGGAAGACCGGCGGGGTGGGGCTCGGTCTCTCGATCGTTCAGGCGCTCGCCCACCGCTATCAGGGCGAACTTCGCATCGAAAATCGCCGCGAGGGCGGCTTTCGCGCAATCCTGTGCCTGCATCTGGCGCGCGAGCATCGTGCCGGCGGCTGATACAATGCTTTACATGGCGCCAGACCGGCTGTTGCACGGCGTCCTCATAACAGTCTCATCGATCAACGGAGCCTGTTATGCCTCTCTTCACTTCCGCCAAGACGCCGCTCTTTCGCCTGGCCGCCTCCGCTGCCAGCACCGCCGTCACGATGGTCATGGTCCTCGCCGTCAGCACCTCGCCCGCCAATGCGCAGGTTGCGGTCCGCCATAGCAGCCATGACGCTATTATCGCGGGCAACCGGCCGTATCTCTGCGCCAGCCCACCGGCACGATCGAGGTTCGCCCGGTCCGGGTCGAGAAGGGCAAGGCCATGTTCGCGCTTGCAGTCTTCAACGAGGGCGCGCAGGCCGCCAATTTCGGCATCGAGAATATCCTGGCTAGCGTGAACGCCATTCCCGTCGGCCTGCCCACCTATCAACAACTCGTTGCAGATGCAGAGGACAAGGCGCGCGGGGCAAGGATCGGCACCATGCTCGCAGCGGGTGCGCTGGCGGGGATCGCCTCGACCGCCTCGAATCGCGGCACCTATGTCCGCCATGTCAGCGGTCCCAGGCGCAGCTACACCAGAGTGATCCACTGGCGTGACGACACGCCGGCCATTCTTGGCGCCACTGCGGCGATCGCAGGCGGCGCCATGGTCATGCGCGGGATCGACAGAAAGCTCGATTATACGCTCGACCAGCTCGGCGCCGAAATCCTGCAGACGACGACCGTCGATCCGGGCAGCAGCTTCGGTGGCCTGATCGTGGTGCCGATCCCGAAGGATCGCGGCTTCCATGGCCAGATCCAGCTGACTGTCATGTTCAACGGGACAGCCTACCCCTTCGCATTCCGCCTGACCCCGCCCGGCGCACCGCCGCCTGCGCCGCTGCCCGCCACCGCGCTCGCTGACGGCATCCCGCCGGCGCCGCCCGTCGTTCCACAGCGTTGAGAAGTGGACATGGCTCGCTCGATACTCGGCCTCGCGGTGCTTCTCGGCGTGGTTCCGCTTGCCGGTTGCGCGAAGACCACGGTCAGTTCTCTGGCCATTGCTTCCGCGCCGATCCGCCAATCGGCCCCGACGTCACTGGCGATCGTCGTCACGGTCGCGCCGGAACTAGGTGCGGATGATAACGCCGTCAGTGCCGCACACCGTTTGCAGGAGGCACTGCTCGCCAGCTATCGCAAGGCGGGGCTTCAGGTGTCGATCGCATCGCCGGCGGCGCCCGTGCTGAGCAGCGCCGTGGTGCGGGTTGAGATACGTCGTGCCGATCCTGGCAGCCGGCTGGAGCGTATGTTGATCGGGTTCGGGGCTGGACGGTCCGCGCTACAGACCGAGACCCGCCTGGAGCTGGCCGGCGGCAGCAATGTCGCCATGGGCTTTTCAACCACCACGAAGAGCGGTCGCAAGCCCGGCCTGGTGCTGCCCGGCGTCGTGGCCGCAGGCACCGGAAAACTCATAGGGCTGGCACTGGGCGGCGGCACCGGCTTGCTAGCCGAAGCAGGCGGCGGGCTTGATCGTTCGGTCAAACGTGCCGCCAACACCATTGTGTCGCAGACCCGCAACTTCTACCGCTCCGCCGGCTGGCCTTGGCCGGCCGGCTCCTCGGCCGCGCGCAGAAACTGAATTGCGAGCCATCCTCACAGATGTCGGCCGAGTAGCGCCGGTCAAAACATGCGGCAGCTGCCTGCGCAGGCGATTGCACGTCGGGTCGGCATCTCGTCGCCTTGAATTATTGTCGGCGGCTTCCGTCAGGATCAGACATTCGCGGACGCGGAATTCAATGACCTACTTTGGGTCGTAAGCAGCCGCCAAATCGCCTCACGGATCAACGCCCGTATCGCTGATGGGCCTGACGGCATGTACTGCGCTGGCATTCGCACCGCCGCGAACGCGATCGTCGGCCGCGCGAGCAGGGACATGCCTCTCCTGATTGATCCGTTCGCGATCGGCGAATGGCTTGACGAACAGGCGCCGCTCCACGCCCTGGCGCCGGCCTGTTGCGAGGAAGGGTATTTCCTGAAACCGAGCGACGAGCGTTGGTCGACCGGAGCCAGTCTGGACGAATAGGGGTCGGTTTTCTATTCGGCGCCACAAAGCCGCAGGTTGACCAAATGTTCCTATTGTGTTCTCGTTATGACAACGGTTTTTAACCGTTTCCATCAATCCGCCTGAGCCAGCGTGAGTCGAGGAGTCGATCCAGATTTCTTTATTTCTGTCTTTCCAGATTTCAGGAATTCCGTCTTTCCGGATTGCCAGAAAGGCGGAAATCTGTATTTCTGCCCAAACCGAAGCAGCCGAGAGGGAACATGGCCGCAGTGGGAGGGCGTATCTTGGCCAGCAGTCGAACCGATCCGGCCGACGAGGATCATGGGGGCGACGGCGAGAACAAGTCGCTCAATTTCAAGGTGAGTCCCGACTTCAAGAAAGAGTTCAAGGGCTTCGCGGTCTCCCAAGGGATCACGATGACCGATCTGCTGAAGGAGGGCTTCGCGCTCTCGAAGAAGAAGCGGCAGAAATGATCGTGGTGCCGTTCGCCCTTCCATCCGCCCTCGGTCCGAGGAGGCGGATGTGACGCTCCACACACCCGGCGCTGCATTCGAAGGCGCTGAATGGCTTTTCGCGATCGGGCGCGGGGGCGATCTGCCCGCCGTCGATGGCCTGGTCGCTGTCGATGGCTATGTTCCGGCGGGGCGGCCCCCCGAGGAAGTCGCCTTCATCGAGAAGGCCGCGAGCTACGGCGCGCGCGCGGTATTTTTCGAAGCTGGCCGGCATGGTCGCGCATCGGTCGCGCAGGCCTTCGTTTTCGATGCTGCCGCGCATGCCGACGATCGGGCTTTCGCTGAGCTGCACAAGCGGCTGTGGAGCTGGAGCGGCGTCCCGATCGTCTACCGCGCCGGTCCGGGGCAGATTCAGCTCTTCCGCTGCGCGCATGCGCCCGATTTCGTCGGTCCCGACGACACGCCAATCTGCCGGCCGATCCGCACGCTGGCGATCGGCGCGGAGATCGCGGTGCAGGACGTATGGTGGGATGCCGCTCGCATCCGCAATGGCGCCATCTGGGACGACCCCGATGCCTGCCGCCTGATGCTTTCGGCTCAGAAATCGGCCCATCGTAAACTGGTCGAAGAAGTCCGCGAGCTCGCTAGGCAGATGGGCGAGCGTAGGTTGCTCGATGGCGGGCTGCAGCGGCGATTACTGATCCTCTCACTGCTCATCGCCTATCTCGAGGAACGGTCGGTCCTTCTGCCGGACGACTTCGCTCGCGCCTTGCCTGGCGCCACCCACTTTTTCGAGGTTCTGGGCAATGGTCCGGCGTTGATAACATTGCTCGAAGCGCTCGAAGAGCGGTTCAACGGACATGTGTTCCGCCTGAAGGATGCAGAGCGCGCAGCGCTGGCCGACAGCACCGAACTCGCCAGCTACGCGCGGTTGGTCGAGGGCTTCGAGGATTCGACGGGGCAGTTCAGCCTCTGGCGCCTCTACTCCTTCCGCGACCTGCCGGTGGAGCTTATCAGCAACATCTACCAGCTCTTCGTGAAAGACGCGGCCAGCTCGATCTACACGCCGCCGGCGTTGGTTCGGCTAATGCTGGAAGAGACGCTGAGCTGGGACCGTATCGACCGGCTCATGGCCGGGGACGGGGTCATCCTCGATCCGGCCTGCGGATCGGGCGTCTTCCTGGTCGAGGCATACAAGCGGCTGGTGCTGCACTGGCGCTGGCGCAACGGCTGGGCGCGTCCGGATGTCGACGATCTGCGTCCGCTGCTCCAGCGCGTGCATGGTGTCGATCTCGAAGAGGGGGCGGTCGAACTGGCCGCGTTCAGCCTGTGCCTGAGCCTGTGCGACGCTCTCCAGCCCGAAGAGATCCGCTCCAGCGTCAAGCTGTTTCCGCGGCTCGCCGACAACACGCTCCACTGGAGCTGCTTCTTCGAGGCCAAAGAGCGCGGCCTGGTCCAGGCGCCGGTCGCGGTCGTCGTAGGCAATCCGCCGTTCGAATCCGCTCTCACGACGGACGGCGCGAGGCGAAGCTATGCCGCCTATACCAAGGCGCATGGGGCGCTCGCCGACAACCAGCTCGCCTATCTCTTTCTCAGCGAGGCGATGGAGCTGCTTTCGCCGGGCGGCGTGCTCGCGATGGTCGAGCCCGCGGGCTTTCTCTACAACCAGCACGCTCTCACGTTCCGTCAGTCCTTCTTCAGCCGCTGGTCGGTCCGTGAGGTTCTGGACTTCGTCTCGGTTCGGGGCCTCTTCAAGAAGGGCGAGGCCGACCCGAAGGTCGTCGTGGTCATTGCCGAGGCGGTGCAGCCGACCGCCGACAGCCGCCTCCTTCATGCCGTGTTTCGCCGCAACGGCCGGGCGACGGCCGAGCAGGGCTTCGACATCGACTATTATGACCTGCACTGGTTCGGCAACGCGATCGCGGAGAAGTCTCGCGACATCTGGCGGGCGAACCTGCTCGGCGGAAGCCGCGTCCACGACCTGATCCAGCGCTTGCGCGATTATCCGACTCTGCGGGATTTCGCGCAGAAGCATCAGTGGGATTTCGGCGAAGGCTATATCGCCGGCCGGAAGGGCATCTCGCGCCCAGCGGAGCACCTCGTCGGCAAGCCGCTGCTTCCGACCAGCAACCTGTCGCGTGATGGGCTCGATACGCGCTTTCTCGACGTCGTGCCCGACAAGCCGATCAAGGACACCAAGACCGCGCGGCGTTTCACGCCGCCTTTGCTGCTCATCAAGGAGCACGAGGATCTGCACCATGGCGTGTGGAACGGCCACTACCTCGCCTACAAGCACGAGATCGTCGGCTTGGCGGCCCCGGCGGAGCAACTCGGTGCGCTGAGCGCGATCAACGATTGGCTCTTCCGAGAAGCGACGGTTCTGCGTGCCTACGTGGCGGGGATCAGCGCTCGGCTCTTCACGCAGCGCGCCACCGCCATTCTGAGCGCCGACGTTCTGGCCGTGCCCTATCCCGAGGATCATGACCTCGACCTCAGCGAGAACGAGCGGATCGTTGCGGCGGATGTGGTCGAACACCAGCGCGAATTCATCCGCCTCGGCACCGGCGCCGCCGTCATGCGGCCCGCGCCGGGCGAAGCCCTTGCCGAATTCGACGACGTTTTCGCCCGGCAGATCAATGCGGTTTATCCGCGTACCGCCCTGAAGGCGCTGCCGGGTCAGCGCTGGCCTGGGGCGATCTGCAAGGCCTATGTCTTCGGTGATGGCGAGGTGGATTGGACCGGCGCGGATGGACTGCGCCAGAAGCTCGATGCGCTGCTCCAAGAGCGCCGGGGCACCAGCCTGACGATCACGCGGATTACCCGGTTGTACGACGACGGCTTCGTGTTCTTGTTGAAGCCCGATCGCCATCGTTTTTGGACGCCCGCCATCGCGCTTCGGGACGCCGACGACGTGCTCGCCGACCTCAGAGCGCAGGGCTTCTGAGGTGCTGGCGGACGAAGGCGAACGCGGTAGACCGGCGGGAGCGCTGAGTGTCGGTATCCATCAGCCCGGAGAATGGCTGTCGGCGCTGGTCGGTTTCATCGGCGGTGCGCTGGCGGGCTGGCGCGATGATCCGGCGCGCGAAGCGGCGACCGGCGAGACCAAGCTGACGGCGCAGCTCTGCTCGCGGCTGAATAGTCTCTCTCGCCACGCGCCAGGCTGGGATTTCATCCAGTTCAAGCGCGAGGAGCCTGATGAAGCTGATGGCCGCCGCGCGATCGACCTTGCCGTCGCCCCGAGCGGAGCCATCATCTGGATCGAAGGGCGCGAATACACCGAGTATCGCACCTTGCTCCCGATCGAATGCAAGCGCCTGCCCACGCCCGCAGCGGCGGATCGCGACGAACGCGAGTACCTGATCAGCCGGTTCAGTTCGACGGGTGGGATTCAGCGCTTTAAGGCTGGGCACCACGGTGGCAGCCATAGCCATGCCGCGATGATCGGCTATGTCCAGGTCAACGACATCCCGCATTGGAAACAGCAGCTCGATAGCTGGGTTGATGCGATCGTAGGCGACACAGTGGAAAACTGGTCGGTCACGGATAAGTTGGCGCTGCTAGGCCACGATGCAGCGCAGCGCCTGGCGTTCCTGCGATCCCATCATCAACGACTCGCCGGCCTGTCTCCGATCCAGATCGATCATCTCTGGATCGAGATGTAGAACGCGATTCCCGACCGGGCCGGCGAAGTCGTGACGTGGCGTCGGCCAGGGAACCGAAAGTCCTCGAAGATCGGGTTCGGCAAACGCCTTCGCGAATGATCGCCCATTCCCTTGCTGGGACGTAGCACTGGCATGAGCGGATCAGGGCCAAGATCAAAGACCGCTTCTCCATCTTGGCGAGTAAATCCGGACAGTCCCAAACGTCCGACTTTTCTGACATTGGGCGACCCGGAAGCAAGCGGGAAAACATGTCCGCATTTGGGAAGTCGGAAACCGGCTTTGAATGACAATGATTGGTCGACTGCTGACGGCACTCCATGGTGCTAGATCGAGAAAACGCTTATTGCGATAATACAGTTATCACATATCCATAATTGCGCTCCCTATAATGTATGGGCTATGAGGCCGCGCAGGTCATGCGGGGGCGAGTGCGTGCGAAAAACGGTCTTCTGGTGATGGCAGAGCGATCTCGACGGCCGCGTTACGCGCGACGTGATCCGCACTGCGCTCGATGAAGCGATCACGATCCTTGCGGCCGAACTCGAGGAGGCCGATCGGCCGAGCCTGACGTCTGACACGCAAGGGGTTGCGGGCACGCCCGACATCGTGGCGACGATCCTCGCCAAGATCGACGAAGCGGCGGTGTTCGTCGGCGACGTGACGCCGATCGCGCTCTCCGACAGCGGCAAGGCGTGCGCCAATCCCAATGTGCTGCTCGAGATGGGCTATGCCAACAAGGCACTGACCTCGCACCGCGTGATCCAGGTTTGGAACACCGCCTTTGAAGGCGCGATCGTCGAGAAGCTCCCGTTCGACCTGCGTGGGCGGCGGGGGCCCCTGAGCTTTGACCTGCCGATCGGCGCCGACACCACGACCCTGCGTGCGGCCCGCACCAAGCTCGCCAAGGAGCTTGCTGGTGCGCTCAAGCTCGCGTTCGACACGCTTCCGCCTCCGTCGCCTGAGGCCGTACATTGGCAGCCGCCATTCTCGGGTGACACCGATATATGGTTTGACCCTGGCGCGGAGCAGACGGTCACCCACCCCACCCATGGTTCAAGCAAGATTCGCTGGAAACCCGGAGCCCATGGCTATGCCCGTCTTATTCCGTCGAAATGGGCGGCAAAGCCGGGCGCAAAAAGGTCTATTGCCGAACATCCGGGGCATCCAGCTCTGATCGGCAATGCGGGCTCGCTTGGCTACGGCGTCAGCCGCGGGGGCGCGATGATCTATCGACCCGATGCGGCGGAGGAAGGGGTCTATCCCACGGGCGCGCTCACCCAGTGGTTCGAGAAAACCGGCGAGTTCTGGGGGATTGCGAACGAATTTCTGTTCACGCCGAAGAGCGGCCGGCTCACGGTCGCCACGGGATACATCTTCAAGCAGTGGATGTCGTTCCTCGAACGCAACTGCGCCCTTGCGCTCGCCCATGGCGGTTCGCTGCCGATCCATGTGCGGCTTGGGATCACCGGCCTCGACGGCACCTGGTGGCCGGCGGGGCGGTACGATTTCGGGGATGAAGGCTTTGCGGCCGTCGAGCCGTCGTTCGAATATGATGCAACGCTGACCTCGGACGGCAAGGACAGCCTCCGCAACGTCGCTGTGGCGGCGTTCAATGCACTTGCCGAGATCTACGGCGTCGCGGCGCATACGCTTGATGAGATCGAGGCGCTGGGTCGGTAGGATGGCCGAGGTCATCCTGCCTGCCGTGATCGGGCCCCGCGCCACGGCTGAGGGGAAGGATCTCGCCTGGGAGATCACCAAGCTCCAGGCGGGTGCGACCATCACCGTCAACAGCGAGCTTGTTGCCGCCTACCAGGCCGCCTCCTCGCCCCACAGCATCCGTGCGCTCTCCAGCGATATCGAGGCGTTCGATCTCTGGTGCCGAAGGGCGGGCCGTACCACCCTGCCCGCCACGGCCGAAACGGTCGGGGACTATCTTGACGCCCGCGCGGAGAACGGGAGCAAACCGGCCTCGCTCGCGCGCTATAAGGCGTCGATCGGCAAGGTCCATCAGCTGCTCGAACTCAAGGATCCGACCCAGGCGCAGCTCGTGAAGCTCCGCCTGTCAACGGCGGAGCAAAAGTCGGCCATTCGGCGGCGTAAAACCAGGCCACGGTGTTACATGCCGGGGGGAGTGGCGTGAGGGCGTAGCCCGAA
>NZ_FZOS01000083.1 GCF_900188165.1 Edaphosphingomonas laterariae
TGAACCGCACCGGGTTTGCCGGAGGCTCCGGGGTTTAAGTTACGCGGCCATGGGTGTGTCGTCGAGCATGGCGTAGTATTGCTCTTCGGCTTCAGCAGGTGGGATGTTGCCGATCGGCTCGAGCAGGCGTCGATTGTTGAACCAGTCGACCCATTCGAGCGTCGCATATTCGACGGCTTCAAACGATCGCCACGGCCCACGCCGATGGATCACCTCGGCCTTGTAAAGGCCGTTGATCGTCTCGGCTAAGGCGTTGTCGTAGCTGTCACCGACGCTGCCGACGGAGGGTTCGATCCCGGCTTCGGCGAGGCGCTCGGTGTACTTGATGGACACGTATTGCGACCCTCGGTCGCTATGATGGATGAGACCGGCCCGATGGGCCGGTCGACGATCATGAAGCGCCTGTTCCAAGGCATCGAGGACGAAGCTGGCATGCGCCGTCCTGCTGGCCCGCCAGCCGACGATCCGGCGCGCATAGGTGTCGATGACGAACGCAACGTAGACGAAGCCCGCCCAGGTCGCGACGTAGGTGAAGTCCGACACCCACAGCATGTTTGGCGCCGGCGCGTAGAACTGGCGGTTGACGTGATCAAGCGGACACGGCGCCGCCTTGTCGCCGATCGTCGTGCGCACCGGTTTGCCCCGGATTACGCCTGCCAAGCCCATCTCGCGCATCAGCCGTTCGACGGTGCAGCGGGCTACCGGAAAGCCCTCCCGCATCATCTGGCGCCATACCTTCCGCACACCGTAAACCGCGAAGTTCTCGGCAAACACGCGGGCGATCTCGGGCTTGAGAGCCTGGTCCCGCTGCGCCCGCGCCGATAGGCGCATCGGATCCTGCCGCTGCGCAACTCGTTCGTGATACGTCGATGGGGCGATCGGCAGGACGCGGCAGATCGGCTCGACCCCATAGGCTTCGCGGTGATCGTCGATGAACGCGATCATCGCCGGAATGGGCGGTCGAGCTCCGCCTGGGCAAAATACGCCGACGCCTTGCGCAGGATCTCGTTGGCCTGCCGAAGCTCCCGGACTTCGCGTTCCAGCGCTTTCACCTTGTCGGCGACCTCGGTCGGCACACAGGCACGCTTGCCGCTGTCGACCTCGGCCTTCTTCACCCACTCATGAAGCGTCTGCGGAACGCAGCCGATCTTCTCCGAGATCGAAACCACTGCCGCCCAGCGAGAGGGATGATCCCGCTCATGATCCAGCACCATCCGAACCGCCCGCTCGCGGACCTCAGGTGAAAACTTGTTCGTCGTCTTGCTCATATCGGCTCCACTCTCTCAGGAGATGGAGCCTCCGGCAAACCCGGTGCGGTTCA
>NZ_FZOS01000071.1 GCF_900188165.1 Edaphosphingomonas laterariae
GCGGAATCACGCGGCGCGCGGATGCTGCGCACCGCGCTCGGGCCGTCGATCGCAGGCTGGCTCGACGACCCCGCCGTCATCGAAGTGATGCTGAACCCGGATGGCCGCCTGTGGCTCGATCGGCTTGGCGATGGCGTCAGCGACACCGGCGAAACGCTGAGCGCCGCCGACGGCGAGCGTATCGTTCGCCTGGTCGCCCATCACGTCGGCGTCGAGGTTCACGCCCGTTCCCCGCGCGTCTCCGCCGAGCTACCGGAAGGTGGTGAGCGGTTCGAGGGGTTGCTGCCGCCTGTCGTCGCCGCGCCGGCCTTTGCCATCCGAAAGCCCGCCGTCGCCGTGTTCACGCTCGACGACTATGCTCGCGCCGGCATCATGTCAGCGGCCGAGGCCGAGGCGTTGCGCCAGGGCGTCGAGACCCGCGCCAACATCCTCGTCGCGGGCGGCACCGGAGCGGGCAAGACCACGCTGGTCAATGCGCTGTTGGCGGAAGTCGCCAAGACCACCGACCGCATCGTCCTGATCGAAGACACGCGCGAGCTGCAATGCGCCGCGCCGAACCTTGTCGCCATGCGGACCAAGGACGGCGTGGTGTCGCTGTCCGAGCTGGTCCGCTCGTCGCTGCGCCTGCGCCCCGACCGCATCCCGATTGGCGAGGTGCGCGGCGCCGAGGCGCTCGACCTCATCAAAGCCTGGGGCACCGGCCACCCCGGCGGGGTCGGCACGATCCACGCCGGCACCGCGCTCGGCGCGCTGCGCCGCATGGAACAGCTCATCCAAGAGGCCGTCGTGACGGTCCCCCGCGCGCTGATAGCCGAGACGATCGACCTGATCGCCGTGCTGGTCCGCGACGCGCACGGCCGCCGGCTGACCGAGCTGGCCCGCGTCGAAGGGATCGACCCCGCGACCGGCGACTACCGCCTCGCACCTTTCACCACCCCCAAGCCCGGAGACCTGCAATGATCCATGCCCTTCGGCATGGCGCACGCCGCGCCATGCTCACCGCTACCGCCAGCGTGATCGCGCTGACGTTCGCCGTTCCGGCCCATGCCGGCGGCTCGTCGATGCCGTGGGAAGCGCCGCTCCAGTCGATCCTCGAAAGCATCGAGGGGCCGGTGGCGAAGATCATCGCCGTCATCATCATCATCGTGACCGGGCTGACGCTCGCGTTCGGCGACACGTCGGGCGGCTCGCGCCGGCTGATCCAGATCGTATTCGGCCTGTCGATCGCGTTCGCCGCGTCGAGCTTCTTCCTGTCGTTCTTCTCGTTCGGCGGCGGAGCGCTGATCGCATGAACGGCGCGGCCGATCATGGCGAACCGATCGCGGGCTACTTCGCCCCGGTCCACCGGGCGCTGACCGAGCAGATATTGCTCGGCGGCGCCCCGCGCTCGCTCGCCATCGTCAACGGAACGCTGGCGGGCGCGATCGGCCTCGGCCTGCGCCTGTGGATCGCCGGCCTGGTCATCTGGGCTGTCGGCCACGGGCTGTCCGTCTGGGCCGCCCGCCGCGACCCGCAATTCGTGGACGTGGCCCGGCGTCACCTCCGCTACCCGACATGGATGCGGCCATGATGAGCTTGCGCGAATATCGCAGCAAAGCTGCGAACCTTCCCGACTTCCTGCCCTGGGCCGCGCTGGTCGGCGAAGGCGTGGTGCTCAACAAGGACGGCTCGTTCCAGCGCACAGCGAGGTTCCGCGGTCCCGATCTCGACAGCGCGACGCCCGCCGAGCTGGTCGCCACGACCGCACGGCTGAACAATTCGCTGCGCCGGCTCGGCTCCGGCTGGGCAATCTTCGTCGAGGCGCAGCGCACGCCCGCGCTCGACTATCCGCAGTCCGACTTTCCCGATCCCGTGTCGTCGCTGGTCGAGTTCGAGCGCCGCGAGCAGTTCCGCGAGGAGGGCGCGCATTTCGAGAGCCGCTATTTCCTCACCCTGCTGTGGATGCCGCCGGCCGAAGAAGCCGCCCGCGCCGAAGGTTGGCTCTACGAGGGCCGGTCCACCAGCGGCGTCGATCCGTGGGAACTACTCAAGGGCTTCACCGACCGCAGCGACCGGGTGCTCAACCTGGTCGAAGGTTTCGTGCCCGAGGTCCGCTGGCTCGATGACGCCGAGACGCTGACCTATCTGCACAGCACGGTTTCGACGCGCCGCCAGAGCGTCCGCGTGCCGGAAACGCCGATGCACCTCGACGCGCTCTTGGCCGACCAGCCGCTGACCGGCGGGCTCGAACCGAAGCTCGGCGACCAACATCTTCGCACGCTCACTATCGTCGGCTTCCCGAGCGTGACCTTCCCCGGCGTGCTCGACGAGCTAAACCGGCTCGCCTTCGAGTATCGCTGGGCGACCCGCGCGATCATGCTCGACAAGACCGACGCGACCAAGCTGCTGAGCCGCATCCGCCGCCAGTGGTTCGCCAAGCGCAAGAGCGTCATGGCGATCTTG
>NZ_FZOS01000059.1 GCF_900188165.1 Edaphosphingomonas laterariae
TCGACGCGCGGCTCGCGGTTGCGGCACTGGAGGTGGCGATCGAGCGACGGTGTCCGCCGCCAGGATGCGTTCATCATTCGGACCGTGGATCGCAACACGCGTCCGGAATCTATCGAGCATTGCTGGGCAACCACGATATGGTCGGCTCGATGAGCCGGCCTGGAAATCCGTACGACAACGCCAAGGCGGAGAGCTTCATGAAAACGCTCAAGGTCGAGGCGGTCTATCCGATGGCGTTCGAGACATTCCGAGATGTTGCCGAGCAGATTCCCCGGTTCATTGACGACGTCTACAATCAACGTCGCCTGCATTCCGCGCTCGGCTACACCAGCCCAGCGCAGTTCGAGGAGCAACACACCCGGCTCATGGTCAAATCAGCAGCCTGATCCTGTCCGGCCCAAGGGGCCCACTCCAGAACGAGAAGGTGGTTTGGCCGTCGGTCATTGACAGCGGATTATAATCTTTTGTTCACATATTTCCGAGCGAAGCAATGACATATTGCGCCCGATTGATATGATCGCAAAAATGCTTCAACTTTGATCCGTGCGGTGGCGGCTTCGTTCAGAGCGGCAGCAACCGCAGGGGGAAAGAGCGCCATGCCTGTCTGCCCATTGCGGATTGTCGATGATTTTCCGGTGGAAGTGACAGCTGGATATCTTTCCTTTGTGGGCAGTGATGGTGACGGTGCGCTGCGGATCCTCGTTTCGAGCTGGAAATGGGAAAAGCTTCAGGCCGATGCCGCTCACTTTTGCGACAGCGATGACCGGCGTGATCATGCACTTGGCATGATCGAAGCCACGGCAGCAGGATTGGTGCCGGCCTTTTCGACCGACGGGCGGCGCTACATCATGCTGGACTGAGGAGATTCGCTTTGCGCGTAGATCGTCGCTTGTCGAAGTCGCGGCATTTTTTCGTGCCGGTTGCCATGCGCCGGTGAGTTTGCGTGGTGGATTGAGGGGGAGGTTTCGTCGGGCTACGTCATCGTCTCGGCGTCACCATGCGCTGTCATTCGGCTGGTTCCGCAGAAGAGAACAAAACTGCAGCCCGGTGCTCGACGCCCGACGTGGGCGAGGGCAGCGCGCCATGGACCGTTCGGGCATCGCACTGGCATGGAAGTGTTATGGTGGCGATCGCAACTGTCGCTAGCGCCTGATTGTCGGACGCGAAATCTTCGAGGCAGCGAAGGGAGGGCCGTCATTTTGGAGCGGCGCTCAGTCTTGCGAGTTAGGCGATGACAATCGTCGAAGGTCACCGGCTGATCCGGCGCCACAGGCTCACAGCAACTGCCCGGCGGGAGACGGAAGTGTGCCCTTCCTCTTGACCCACAGCTCGCTTGTCCGCGCCATCTCTATGAGATCGGAAGGAAAGCTGCGTTCCTGGAACGCCAGTGCCTGATCAAAATCGCCGCGTAGCCAGTCATCATACTCATCTGGCATTAGGAGGACGGGCATCCGGTCATGGACCGGTTTGATGGCTTCATTGCAATCGGTCATTGCGCCCGAATATACGGGGCCCCATTCGTCGCTGTGCCGCCAGAGTCCGGCCCAGGCAAAGATCGGTTGCCCCTTCACACTGAACCATGTTCTCGTTTTCGCACCCTTCGGACCTTCCGCTTCGGCGAAGCCCGTCAGCGGGATCAGGCATCGCCATTGCGGTTTGCGGGCCAGGCCGGCCCACATCGGTTTACGCAGATCGGCGATGTTATTGACCGGTTTCGGCTTCGCGGTCGGGGACATTCCCTTCAGCCGAAGTGGAAAACCCCACGTCATGGACTGGAGAATCCGCTCGCCGGCCTCTTCACGCACCACAAGTCCAGGTGTGCCGGGATAACTTTCTTCCGGCGCGTTCGAGGCGAGCGGATTTCTGACGCCAAAATGCGCTGCGACCTCCGCTGCGCTCTTTCGGACCGTGTGAAGATTGCACATCGGTCAAATCTAGCACGCGATCTGCGCGGCGGGGAGAGGGGCCCTATTCGAGGAAGTCCGCAAGCCTCTTGAGCGAGGAGCCCATTGCCTGGATTTGATCGGCTTCCAATATGCCATGCGGCACGTCCTCGGCCAGCACCGTGACCTTTGTCCCATCGATCACGGAGGCGAGCGTCGTGGTGACGGTCATGATGCCGGCGAACTCTGGCAACCCGCTCTCGAACTGCACGGCCTCAACAAGCCTTTCGTCAGGCAGGATTTCGATGAAGCGGGCGCGGACAATATCGCGGTATCCGGTCGACTTGGCCTGTTCGATAGTCGCTGTATGGCTCAGCTCCATGCGATATCCACCGCCCGGTCGCGCATCGAACGCATGTATCCTGAGCCTCACTCCTGCCGGTGTGCGCCACTTCACGATTACCTCGGGATCGAGAAATGCGCGGAAAATCGCGCGAGGACTGGCAATGATGGTGCGGGACGCAGAACGCGATTCTTTGTTCATGGTCACGCTGTTACTAGTCCGCATGGTTGGCACTGCCAAATGCATAGCCCCTACACATCTAAAATAATCCAAGCTGCGCAGCGGTCGCCGGTGGCGGCTCGCCGCTGCGCCATAGGTCGTCGGTAGGTTCGGCCTTCATTCGATCAGCGGGAAAAGGCGGTCCAAACATAAAGGCGATGACGTCCTCGATCGAGCCGTGCAGCCACCGGTCATATTCTGTCGGATCAAGTAGCACCGGCATGCGGTCGTTAGTAGGCGGGATTAACGCATTGGCCTCCATTGTCATTCCGGCATAGACGGGCCCGAACTCGGCCGTGTTCCGACAGAAGCCCGCCCAGGCGAAGATCGTCGCGTCTTTCAGTGAGAACCAAGTTCGCGTCCGTCCTCCAGAGACGCCATCAGGGTTGGCGAAATGGGTCAGCGCGATCAGGCATCGATACCGCGGATCAACAACGAGGTCCTGCCACATTGGATTGGTAAGGTCGGCGACTAATCCGATCTTACCGGGCCCTTCGCCCTGATCGCGCATCTCGCGGGTTTGACGGGGAAACCCCCATTGGAGATTCTTGAGTATGCGCTTTCCATGTCTTTTGAGGACGATGATGCCGGGACCGCCCTCCACGGTCTCGTCAGGCACGAAAAAACCGGGAGAGGCTTCTGCGCCGAAATGCTTGCCGAGATCCGCGACGTTCGATCGGACGGTGTGGAGGCGCGACATGAATCACCTAGCGGAAGGTGGTGGGATGCTAGCACGAACATAGCATGAACAAAACAGAAATTTGGCGCATTGCGATGCGTATCGCAGTCGCGCCCGACGAGCTGCGAAAGCGGACATTGACTCAATGTTCGTCAAATGTTCTCATTATCTCATGGCTCGAATCGACACATTGGCGCTCGCGCACTATTTCGAGGTGGCGCTTGGTGGCGCGGCTCCACAACTGGTTGCCGGGTTGGCGGAAACCGACCGCAATCGGCATCGAACCGCCGTTACGATGCTCGCGCATCATCTGGCGGAATATATGAGCCGCTTAGAGATTGTCTCGATCGACGCGCCCTGCGCGCCGGACCCATTGCCGATCTTTCCCGAGTTCGAGAGTGATCCGCGATGACCTGGTCCGATCCAGCCCGACCGGACCGGATGACGATAGAAGAGGTCCGCTTCCTGATTCGCTTCGAACTGGGTCAGGCGCCCGCCTCTCTCTATGTTGATGCGCGATCGAAGGACCGCACGAAGCGCGACCGGGCGCTCGAGGCGCTGACCATGCGGATCGCTTCGCGCTTCGCGCATCTGGAGATGCTCAGGTCTGGACGGCCTTTCGGCAATCACGGTTGAACATGAGAGTGGTGGTGCCATGGCTCAACAGCCACAGGTGCGGGATCATCTCGACCGCAAGCTGACCTGTCTCCAGCATGCGGCATTGTACCATTTCAATATCCGCGTGGTCTGTCCGTCCTGCCGTCGTGTCCGGATTTTTCAGGGGCATCAGCTCTGGTGGCTGTTCGAGCGTCGGCGCTGGAATGACCGGCTGGAGGAAGTGCCACGAAGGCTGTCTTGCAGCCGTTGCTGGGTTGCCGACCACCGGAAGGTGCGGCCGATCAGGGTTTCGCTGGTCAAGGATCTGCCCACTGGGGACGAGTTGCCCTGGCCCGATGAACGCGCCTGGAAGCGCGTCGTCAGCCGATACAGGTCATGAGGCGTCGACCACTTCGTCGATTGTTCGAAGCGCCCCTGAAGCGCACGCTGACCAGGCCAGACTGGCCCGAATTGCAAAAGCACCGCGCCGCCGCCTATGTCACGCGGCCAGTTCGGAAGGGCCAGAGCCGCGCTGCCGACCTTAAGCTAATCCGAAGGGTTCAGACCGATCATCAAAGCGTGGGCAATAGCAATGTGCGAGCCGATATCGGACATCCCGGGATGGTCGGAAGCATCGCCGTCGATCGAGCGCTGTCCGCCGGGCGGCCACCAAATCCTGACTATCCGCATCGTCCGATGAGGCGATCATAAGCAAATGCCGGCCGACGGTCTCGATGAACATCGGTCTATCCTGCTTTGCGTCCAGTTCCTGAGGGTGGTCCGCACAACAGCTCGGCCGACATCAGACCAAAGGGTGAGTTAGTGGCAGTCGGGCCGGGCAAAGGGCCCGTCGTCAGGGAAACGCGCGCCGGTCGTCATTCTGCGCTGAGATGCGCCTTTGCGGCCTGGATCGCTTTCGGGCGAGGCTGTCTTGCCATCCGGGCGTGCGCGGCCTTCGCCGCAACCTTTTGGCCGGGCTTGCGGCCGAGGCCGATCTGGAGGGCTAGTTGCTTGCGCTGCTCGGAATAATTAGGCGCCGCCATTGGGTAGCTCTCAGGAAGGTTCCATTTGGTTCGATACTCGTTGGCGATCATGTCATGCGACCGCAGGTGACGGCGAAGCGATTTGTACCGCTTCCCGCATTCCAGGCATACAATATGGTCCGGCTTGAGTGAGGAACGGATCGACACTGCCGGGACAGGCTTTTCTTCGATCGCTGCGGGCTGCCCCAGGCCGGACAGGGCGGCGTGGACTTTGGCGATCAGCACTGGAACATCGGATATCGCCACGACATTGTTGGCGGCATGCGCCGACACAATGTCGGCGGTCAAAGCGACAAGGGCGTCGGCGGAAAGATCTTCAGGCATGGCAAGATCCCTGTTCAAAATCGTTCTGGTGAGCCGATCAATGAACCACTGGGCATGAATGGGCGGCTAACCGGTATTGAATGGGCGGCTAACCGGTATTGATTGAGCTTACCCCTTTGACCATTTCGCCGGAAGATTTCACTAAATGCCGTCTCCGTTCGCTGGGCCGGCCGGGCTTATTTCGCCTCACCGAGGTGACCGATCGCCGTCTCGACCCAAGCTGGCACGTTCCTTGGTGGGCTGGACTGTTGCTCAGCCTGACACCGTGCTTCGCGCAATGGCGATATTGGGCTGTCGCCTCCTGGCGGTGCGGGGCGGAACGCTCCTTCGGCTCGCCGCGGTAGTCGAAGTCAAACGAGCTCATCGTGCAGAGGCAGTTTCCAACGACCTCATCGTGACCGGCTGCTTCCGTTCGCCACGGTGCAGCCGCGCCTAGCCAGGGATAACTCGCTTCAAGGCCTTCGAATTGCCCGTAATTGGGCCGGCATCAGGCATTGATCCTTTCTGGCTTGTTAATAATTTGTCGGCTACCTGCGGGGAACGACAAGGGTTAAAATCTCATGGGCTCGCAGGCCGGTATCGGCGACAGATTGACATCATGGCTGCTCGGCGGGCGCGAGGCGCTGCCCGAGGCAATTTCGGTCCAGCTCAGGAATGGCCTGTTTACGTCCGTGCCGATTTTTCTCGGCGGAATCCTGAACACCTCCGCCGTCGCGTCGGTTGCCGTATGGCGGCATCCGACAGCGGAATTCATCGCTTGGCTTGGCTTCGAAATAGCGCTGGGAGCCATCCGCCTCGTGTTGCTGCTCGACGGACGTCGCCTCGTTCGGCAGGGGCGTACGCCGAAGCGCCTGCCTGCAGCCTTGCTCTCCTGTTGCTGGGCGGCATCGGTTGGAGTGGGCACATATCTGTGCATCACGAGCGAAGACTGGGTCCTCGCCACGATCGCCTGCCTCTCGGCGGCAGCGATGGTGTGCGGAATATGTCTGCGAAATTTTGGCACCCCGCGACTGGCCGCGATCATGGTTCTGCTTGCGCTATTGCCATGCGCGTTCGCGGGCTTGATGACCGCCGAACCGATCATGCCGATGATCAGCATACAGCTCCCGATCTTTATGCTGACGATTCTTGCGGCTTCCTTCTCGCTCCACCGGATGATGGTTTCATGGATGCGGGCATTGAGCGATCTGCAGAGCAGCAGGTCGCTCAATGAGATCATCCTTCATTCAAGCCCCGATTACACGCTGATCCTCGACGAGGCTTATCATGTGGCGTTCTGCAACGGGCCCAATTCCAGCGAGATCGATACGAACGCCTTGCAAGGTCGCGACTGGCTCAGCCTGCTTCCTGACAGGGACCGCGAATTAGGTCTGCGGGCGATACAAATCGCGCACGAAGGGCGGGCCGACAGCCTCATTACGCAGGTTCGCGATTCGAGCGGTGAGCGGCGATGGTTTCACGTCATCGTCAATGCGATCCAGGACGGTTCGAGGCGCCTCATCGTCGTTGCGCGCGACATCACGCAGCAGAAGCTCTCTGAAGAGCGGGCGATCTGGATGGCGCAGCACGATTCGCTGACAGGGCTGCCCAACCGGACAGTGCTGCAGGAGCAGTTGGATGTCCTGCTGGACGGACGCGAGGCGGCATCCGGCGCATTGCTGGTCGTGGACGTCGACAATTTCAAGTCGATCAATGACACGCTCGGTCACGATGCGGGCGACCGGCTGCTATGTGCGTTCGCGCAGCGCCTTCAGACCGCCGTCGGCAATCACGGGCTGGTTGCCCGAACAGGCGGGGATGAGTTCGCCATCCTGCTGCACGACGCCGTCGAGATGGAGGTGAGGCAGGTCGCTGCCCGGATTTTCGAGCTGTTGGCCGAGCCGATTGATCATGGCGGTCGCCTGATCGAATGTGGCGCGAGTGTGGGGGCCAGCCTAATGCCACGAGACGGTGCTTTGCGGTCGGAGGTCATGAAGGCGGCCGATGTTGCCCTCTATGCTGCGAAAACGGGCGGTCGGGCGCAACTGCGTATATTCGAGCAGGCGATGATGGAGGAGGTCGAGAATCATCAGGGCATGATTGCGTCCGCGCGATACGCCTTGCAGTGCGATACCATCATCGCGCACTACCAGCCCAAGATTTGTCTGCGCACGTCGCAGGTGGCAGGTTTTGAGGCTTTGCTCCGCTGGAAAGACGGGAACGGCCAGTTGCGTGGGCCGGGGTCGATACACGCCGCCTTCAATGATCCCGCCCTTGGGGCGCAACTCAGCGACAGGATGCTGACGAGGATACTCGACGATATCGAGGCCTGGGCGAGGCTGGGTATCGCTTTCGGAAGTGTAGCGATCAACGTGACGGCCGCAGATTTCCGCCGTGGGGGCTTCGCCGAAACCATCCTGTCGCGATTGGAGGAGCGCAATATTGCGCCTGGCTGCATCCAGATCGAAGTCACGGAGAGCGTGTTCCTCGGTCACAGTACCGGGAGCATCAAGGCCGCTCTTGAGCGCCTCGGCGATCACGGCATCCGCATTGCACTTGACGACTTTGGAACGGGATATGCCTCGCTGTCTCACCTGAGTGAATTTCCCGTGCATATCCTCAAGATCGATCGCTCCTTCATCGAGAGACTGGGCGAAAGTCCGGATTCCGACGCCATTTCGACGATGGTGATCAATCTCGGTCACTGTTTTGGCCTTCAGGTCGTGGCCGAAGGCGTGGAGACGCGCGAACAAGCTGATCGGCTCGTCGCCATGGGCTGTGATCTCGGGCAAGGATTTTACTATTCCGCAGCGCTTGCGGAGGCGGCCGTCGTAGAATTTATTGCTGCTGGCGCCCGTTCCGGGGACCTCACCAACGCGGCGGGGCGACATTCGTAACGCGGCCGGTTCGCCAGTTCGGCCGCCTGTTTTATCCCAGGCGCCATGAGAAGGCATCTGCCCAAAAACGATTGCTTCTGGCTTTGAGGCCGGGAATGCCATCTCGGCGCAACCACCGACAATCCGACTGATCAGGATCAATCCTTCGCAACTTCTCCGCTCAACGGTGGTTGCTGTGGGTGGATTTGAGACCGCTCGCGCTTGGAGGAGGGACATGCCGGAGATGGAGCGTTTCACTGATGCAATCGCGCTGCTCAAGGCAGACCATCGTAACGTCGAGGCATTGTTCGCCGAGTTTGCAGCCGCCCGCGGCGCCGACAAGAAGCAGCGCCTGGCGCGGAGCATATGTGTCGAGCTCAAGGTCCATATGGCGATCGAAGAGGAGATTTTTTACCCGGCGTTTCGTGGCCAGATCGAGGACACGATATTGAACGAGGCCTATGTCGAGCATGATGCCGCGAAGGTACTCATCAACGACATCAATTCTGCTCGCGCTACAGAGGACTTTTTCGACGCCAAGGTGACTGTGCTGTGCGAGGAGGTCAGGCACCATGTGCACGAGGAGGAGGCTCCTTCCGAAGGCATGTTCTCGCAGTGTCGCGCGACGGATGTGGACCTTGTGGACCTGCGAGACGCGCTCATGATCTGCCCCCTTCTGAGTGGTCCAAAATTGATGATATTTTGGATTACGAAGGAGACAAGGAATGCCGAGCAAGAAGCATCGCCCGGAAGAGAT
>NZ_FZOS01000022.1 GCF_900188165.1 Edaphosphingomonas laterariae
CCTTGACGCTGCGCGCAGCCGTGACGGCGCAGAGCACAACGGTTTCGCGCAGCGTCAAGGAAGGGCAGGATTTCTTCCCGCTCACCGTCCATTATCAGGAGAAGTATTTCTCGTCGGGTCGCATCCCCGGCGGCTTCTTCAAGCGTGAACGCGGCGCGACCGAGAAGGAGACG
The DNA here is from genome assembly GCF_900188165.1 of Edaphosphingomonas laterariae. Lineage (GTDB taxonomy): Bacteria > Pseudomonadota > Alphaproteobacteria > Sphingomonadales > Sphingomonadaceae > Sphingomonas_E > Sphingomonas_E laterariae. The sequence goes on from NZ_FZOS01000022.1 coordinate 174, forward strand.
CTCGTCTCCCGCCTGATCGACCGCCCGATCCGCCCGCTGTTCCCGGAAGGCTTCTACAACGAAGTCAACGTCATCGCCCAGGTGCTGAGCTATGATGGCGAGAACGAGCCCGACATTCTGGCGATGGTCGCCGCGTCGGCCGCGCTCACGCTCTCCGGCGTGCCCTTCATGGGCCCGATCGGCGCTGCCCGCGTCGGTTACAAGGATGGCGAATATATCCTGAACCCGACCGACGCGCAGGTTGCCGAAGGCGATCTCGATCTCGTCGTCGCCGGCACCCATGACGCCGTGATGATGGTCGAATCCGAAGCCAAGGAGCTTTCGGAAGACGTCATGCTCGGCGCCGTGATGTTCGGCCATCGGGAGATGCAGAAGGTGATCGACGCGATCATCGACCTCGCCGAGGAAGCCGCCAAGGATCCGTGGGAACTGGCTGCCCAGCCCGATACCAGCGCGATGAAGACGAAGCTGAAGAAGCTCGTCGGCAAGGACATCACCGCCGCCTACAAGCTGACCAACAAGTCGGCCCGCTCGAACGCGCTCAACGAGTCGCGTGCCAAGGCCAAGGCGGCGTTCGCCGATGCGGCCCCGCACGACCAGATGGTCGCCAACAAGCTCGTCAAGAAGCTCGAGGCGGAAATCGTCCGCACCGCGATCCTCAAGGACGGCCGCCGCATCGACGGCCGCGACACGAAGACCGTCCGCCCGATCGTGGCGGAAGCGCACTTCCTGCCGCGCGCCCATGGTTCGGCGCTGTTCACCCGCGGTGAAACCCAGTCGATCTCGACCTGCACCCTTGGCACCAAGGATGCGGAGCAGATGATCGATGGCCTGAACGGGCTGCGCTACGAGCATTTCATGCTCCACTACAACTTCCCGCCTTATTCGGTGGGCGAAGTGGGCCGCTTCGGCGCGCCGGGCCGTCGCGAAGTCGGCCATGGCAAGCTGGCGTGGCGCGCGCTGCACGGCGTGCTGCCGACGAAGGAGGAATTCCCCTACACGATCCGTCTCACCTCGGACATCACCGAGTCGAACGGTTCGTCGTCGATGGCCACCGTCTGCGGCGGCTCGCTGGCGCTGATGGATGCCGGCGTGCCGATCAAGCGTCCGGTTTCGGGCATCGCCATGGGCCTGATCCTCGAAGGCAAGGACTTCGCCGTCCTGTCCACATCCTGGGTGACGAAGATCATCTGGGCGACATGGACTTCAAGGTGGCCGGCACGTCCGAAGGCATCACCAGCCTGCAGATGGACATCAAGATCGCCGGTATCACCGAGGAGATCATGAAGGTCGCGCTGCACCAGGCGAACGACGGCCGCGCGCACATCCTGGGCGAAATGGCGAAGGCGCTGGATCACACCCGCACCGAGCTGTCGGCCCACGCGCCGCGCATCGAGACGATGACCGTGCCCAAGGAGAAGATCCGCGACGTCATCGGCACCGGCGGCAAGGTGATCCGCGAGATCGTCGCCCAGACCGGTGCGAAGGTGGACATCGAAGACGACGGCACCGTCAAGATCAGCTCGTCCGACCTCGACAAGATCGAGGCCGCGAAGAACTGGATCATCGGCATCGTCGCCGAGGCCGAAGTCGGCAAGATCTACACCGGCAAGGTCGTCAACCTCGTCGATTTCGGTGCATTCGTGAATTTCATGGGCGGCAAGGACGGTCTCGTCCACGTCTCCGAAATCAAGAATGAGCGCGTCGCCAAGGTCTCCGACGTCCTGTCCGAAGGGCAGGAAGTGAAGGTCAAGGTGCTGGAAGTCGATCAGCGCGGCAAGGTTCGCCTGTCGATGCGCGTCGTCGATCAGGAAACCGGCGCCGAGCTGGAAGACACGCGGCCCGCGCGCGAACCGCGCGAAGGCGGCGATCGTCCGCGCGGCGACCGTGGCGACCGTCGTCGCGACGGCGGCGATCGCGGCCCGCGCCGCGACCGTGGCGACCGTGGTGATCGCGGCCCGCGTCGCGACCGCGACGAAGGCCCGGCGCCCGAATTCGCGCCGGCTTTCCTGAAGCGCGACGACGACTGATCGTCCGTACGGATCGCAGATAAGGAAAAGGGGGCCGATTGGCCCCCTTTTCTGTTTTCGGCTTTTGAAACGGGGCGGCGGCCGACTGCGCGGCCGCCACAGGCCGCCTGTCACATGCCGTTGATGGCCTGGGCGTTCACGTCCGCGGCATCGATGGCGTCGGCGCGATTCTCGCCTTCCTGGCGCACCGCGTCGGCCTGATCCTCGATCGCGTCGGCCTGCACCTCGTTGGTGGTGTTGTCGGCAATCGCGTCGAGCTGATCGGCCTGGTTGTCATAGGCCTGCTCGACATTCTCGGCCAACGCGTCATCGCCCTGGCCGCCGCAGGCGGCGAGCGCCGCGAAGGCGGCGATGGCGGTGAACTTGATGATCCGGTTCATGTATAACCCCTGCTCTGTCTCGGGAGCGACCGCGGACGGAGCCCTGCGGTCGAGGGGTTGTAAGCGATGAAAACCCCTGCGGTTCCCGAAATCGCGACGAAGCGAGGCAAAATGCCCGACGAAATGGTTCTATCGCTCCCGAAAAGACACGTTAACCATATGTGATTGCTTGGAAAGTGGGGGGCTTCTGTTGCCCGGTGCCCCCCGGACCGCTGGATTCCGCTTCTGTTGCCCGGTGCGGACCGGACCGCGCTATTGTCGATCGTAACGTCGTCCGTGAGGACTCAGTTACGCCGCAAGAGCGAGCGCCTCGTTGTCGTTGGCACTTGTAGGTTTGAACGGTTTTACGGCGCATTCAGGCCGGGCAAAAACATCGTCTTTGAATACACGTCGATCCTAGTTCGGCCCCGTCAGGAGCCCCGATGCCGTTGCCGGCGCCGGGATTTCTGGTGGAGCCGCCGGGTACCGCCCCCGGGTCCGCTGCATCTATTACACGACATCATTTATCGCCATATCCGGGCAAGCCCGGCACGGATGCATATAGTGCGGTCGGAAGCGATTGAGAAGGCCCGGTCAGTCGATCGGGCGCTTCTTCAGTTCGTCGCGGATTTCGCGCAGCAGCACCACATCGGCCGGATCGGCCGCATCCTCGGCGCGGTGGAAGGCCTTGTTGGCGGCGCGCACCAGCAGGAAAATCACGAAGGCGACGATCAGAAAATTCACCGCGACGGTGATGAACTGGCCGTAACCGAGCAGCGGCACCCCCGCCGCCTTCAGATCGGCATAGCTGGCCAGCGATCCTTTGAAATCGGCGGGCGGATCACCCAGCATGATGAAATAATTGGCGAAATCCAGTCCGCCAAAGAGCTTGCCGATCACTGGCATGATCAGGTCGTCGGTCAGCGAACTGACGATCTTGCCGAACGCCGCGCCGATGATCACCGCGACGGCAAGGTCGAGCACATTGCCTCGGTTGATGAAGGCCTTGAATTCATTCAGCATGCTGGTCTCCCTGCTTGGTGACGCCACTTTCCCGCCTTGGCCGGTGGAGATCAAGGCTTGCGATTGCGGCGCCGTTCAAGCTCGCCTAACGCGGCGGGCATGAAGGATGATCCAATCGAAATCATGTGGCGCGGCCGCTATATCGAGGCGCGGCGCAGCGGCACCTGGGAATTTGTCGGCCGCGCGCGCGGTATCGGCGCGGCGGTGATTCTGGCGGTCGATGACGGCCATGTCCTGCTGGTCGAACAATATCGCACCGCGCTCGGGGCGAATTGCCTTGAATTGCCGGCGGGCCTTGTCGGCGACGAACAGGCGGGCGAGGCGATCGAGATCGCGGCTGCGCGCGAGCTGGAGGAGGAAACCGGCTATCGCGCGGCACGCATCGAAAATGCCGGGAATTTCGCCTCGTCGCCGGGCATGGTTTCCGAAACCTTCACCCTGATGGTCGCGCATGATCTGGTGAAAACCGGCGAAGGCGGCGGCGTCGATGGCGAGAATATCACCGTTCACCGCGTCCCGCTGGCCGGAATCGCCGATTTCATCGCCGCCCGGCGGCGCGATGGGCTGATGATGGATGCCAAGCTGCTGCTGCTGCTGGGGGCCGGCCTGATCGGATCAACCTCGGCATAAGGGCGATGAGCGGCCGCAAGGCCGCTTGCCCCGGCCGCCCGGGGTGATAAAGCGGATATGTAATGACTGCACCTATCCGCATCGCCCCGTCCATCCTCTCGGCCGACTTTGCCAAGCTCGGTGAAGAGGTTCGCGCCATCGACGCCGCCGGCGCCGACTGGATCCACGTCGACGTGATGGACGGCCATTTCGTGCCCAACATCACCATCGGCCCGGCCGTGGTGAAGGCGCTTCGCCCGCATTCGGCCAAGCCGTTCGACGTGCATCTGATGATCTCGCCGGTCGACGCCTATCTGGAGGCGTTCGCCGAAGCCGGGGCGGACATCATCACCGTCCATCCCGAAGCGGGGCCGCACACCCACCGTACGGTCCAGCGGATCAAGGCGCTGGGCAAGAAGGCCGGCATCTCGCTGAATCCGGCCACGCCCGCCAAGATGCTCGATTATCTGCTCGAGGAAATCGATCTCGTGCTGGTGATGAGCGTCAATCCGGGCTTCGGCGGCCAGAGCTTCATTTCCAGCCAGCTCCGCAAGATCGAGGCGATCCGCAAGTCGATCGACAAGCTGGGCAAGCCGATCGACCTGGAAGTCGATGGCGGCATCGATGTCGGCACGATCCGCAGTGCGCGCGATGCCGGGGCCGATGTGTTCGTGGCCGGCACCGCCACCTTCCGGGGCGGGCCTTCGGCCTATGCCGCCAACATCGCGGCGCTGAAGGCGGCGTGAGCAGGGCTGGCCCGGTCGATCCGCCCGCGATCGACGGGCAGGACGGGATCGAACCCGGCAAGCGGCTGATTCGTGTCGCGGGCGATCAGGGATTGTCCTTGGCCGAACGTCTCGCCAACCGCCTTCACAAGCTTGCCTGGCGCACGCCATTGCATGCGCTGCGGCTGCGCGGGCGTTACCCGCTGAAATTGCTGGCGGTGCCGGCGGATCCGATTGCGGGCGATGCCGTGCGCGGGCAGGCCATCCTCGGCGGCCGGATCGAATATGGGGGCGAGGTCGTCGATCTCGCCCAGCTCGATTTTTCCGCGCTCGGCGTGTCGGCGGAATGCGCCGATCATGTCCACAGCTTCGCCTGGCTGCGCGATCTGGCGGCGGCGGCCCCGCGCGAACGCGGCGCGCCGATTGCCGAACAGGTGCTCAAGCAGTGGATCGCGGCCTTCGGCAACCATGTTGCCGAACCGGCATGGCGCGCCGATCTGTGGGGCCGGCGCATCCTCTATTGGGCGGCTTATGCCCCCTTCATCCTGTCCAGCGGCGATCTCGTCTATCGTTCGGCGGTGCTCAACGGGCTGGCGCGCGGCGCTCGCCATCTTGATCGCGGCGCGGACAAGGCGCCGCAGGGGCTGCCCCGGATCGCCGCCTGGTGCGGCGTCGTGGCGGCCGGCCTGCTGGTGCCCGGGGGCGACCAGCGGCTCGCCCATGGCGAAGCGGGGCTCGCCCGCGCGCTGGCGCAGGCGCTCTATGCCGATGGCGGGCTGGCCAATCGTTCGGCGGTGGCGCAGCTTGAACTGGTCGAACTGCTGTCGCAGCTCCGCAGCATCTATCTCGCCCGTCGGCGTGATCCTTCGCCGCTGATCGAGGATGCGCTGGCGCGCGCGGTGCCAGCACTGCTCGGCGTCATCATGGGCGATGGCGGCCTGTCGAGCTGGCAGGGCGGCACGCCGGTTTCGGCCGAACGGATCCAGGCCGCGATCGAGGCCTCCACCGTACGCGCCCGGCCGCTCCGCCAGGCGCGCGACTGGGGCTATCAACGCTTGTCCTGCGGGCAGACCGTGGTCGTCGTCGATGCCGCGCCGCCGCCGGTTTCGCGCGTGGCGCAGGGCGGTTGCGCGTCGACGCTGGCGTTCGAGCTGTCCGATGGGCCGCAGCGGCTTGTCGTCAATTGCGGCGGTACGCGCGGCGGCCTGCGCCTGCCGCCATCGCTGACCGAGGCGCTGCGTTCGACCGCCGCGCATTCGACATTGGTGATCGCCGACAGCAACTCGACCGCGATCCATGCCGATGGCTCGCTGGGGCGCGGCGTCGGTGAGGTGGAACTGGACCGGCAGGAAAGCGATGCGGGTAGCCGGGTCGAAGCCAGCCATGACGGCTATGTCCGCCGCTTCGGCTTCGTCCACCAGCGCCAGCTGGCGCTTGCCGCCGATGGCCGCGAGCTGCGTGGCGAGGATGTGCTGTTGCCGGCCGGGCGCCGGCGACGTGGCGGCGGCACCGGCTTTGCCGTCCGCTTCCATCTGGCGCCGGGCGTCGAAGTGACGCCCACGGCCGACGGGCTCGGCGCGCTGCTGCGGCTGGGCGATGGCCGGGCCTGGCAGTTCCGCTGCCGTGGCGGCACGCTGACGGCCGAGGAAAGCCTGTGGATCGACCCGGCGGGCCATCCGCGCGAGGCCGTTCAGCTGGTCGTCGAAGGGCAGGCGGCCAGTGGCGGATCGACGGTCAGCTGGCTGTTCAAGCGGGCAAGCTGATCGCCGCCTGAGCGCCAGCCCGATCGGCTGCGCGGGTGCGTGCAAGACTCCGGTGGAAAAACGGCGCCCTTTGCCCTAACGGGTGCGCCAAAATCCCCCATCAGGACTCGTGCTTCCCATGACCGACGTGAAGATCACCCGCGCCCTCCTTTCGGTGTCGGACAAGACTGGCCTTGCCGATCTCGGCCGCGCGCTCGCCCGCCATGGCGTCGAACTGGTTTCGACGGGCGGCACCGCCAAGGCGCTGCGCGACGAAGGGCTGGAGGTGCGTGACATCTCCGATCTCACCGGCTTCCCGGAAATGATGGATGGCCGCGTCAAGACGCTGCACCCCAAGGTCCATGGCGGCCTGCTCGCGGTGCGCGACGATGCGGCGCACATGGCGGCCGCCGCCGAACATGCGATCGGCATGATCGATCTCGTGATCGTCAACCTCTACCCCTTCGCGCAGACCGTGGCGAAGGGCGCGGACCGCGACGAGGTGATCGAGAATATCGACATTGGCGGCCCGTCGATGGTGCGTTCGGCCGCGAAGAATCACGCCTTCGTCGCCATCGTCACCGATCCGGCCGATTATGGCGCGCTGATCGCCGAGATGGACGAAAAGGCCGGCGCCACGACGCTTGGCCTGCGCCGTCGCCTCGCTGCGACCGCCTTTGCCGCGACGGCGGCTTATGACGCGACGATCTCCTCCTGGTTCGCCTTCGCCGACCAGCAGGAAAGCTTCCCCACCGCGCTGTCGGTGCCGCTCAAGAAGGGCGCGGAACTGCGCTATGGCGAAAACCCGCACCAGTCGGCCGCGCTCTATCTGCCGACCGGCCCGTCCGCGCGCGGCATCGCCCAGGCCGAACAGGTGCAGGGCAAGGAACTGAGCTACAACAATTATAACGATGCCGACGCCGCGCTCGAACTGGTCAGCGAATTCCGCGATGGCCCGCCGACCGTCGTCATCGTCAAGCATGCCAACCCCTGCGGCGTCGCATCGGCCGACACGCTGATCCAGGCCTATGAAGCCGCGCTCGCCTGCGACAGCGTTTCGGCCTTCGGCGGTATCATAGCGGTCAACCGTCCGCTCGACGGGCCGACCGCCGAAGCGATCTCCGGCATCTTCACCGAAGTCGTCGCCGCGCCGGCGGCGGACGAAGCCGCGCGCGCCGTGTTCGCCAAGAAGAAGAATCTGCGCCTGCTGATCACCGGCGATTTGCCCGATCCGGCGCGCCCCGGCCTGATGATGAAGTCGATCGCGGGCGGCATGCTCGTCCAGTCGCGCGACAATGGCCGCGTCACCCGCGATATGCTGAAGGTCGTGACCCAGCGTCAGCCCACGCCGCAGGAACTGGAAGACTGCCTGTTCGCGTGGACGGTGGCCAAGCACGTCAAGTCGAACGCGATCGTCTATGCCAAGGGCGGTTCCACCGCCGGTGTCGGCGCGGGCCAGATGAACCGGCTCGAATCCGCGCGCATCGCGGCGTGGAAGGCCAAGGATGCGGCGGATAAGGCCGGCTGGGCCGAACCGCGCACGATCGGCTCGGCGGTCGCCTCCGACGCTTTCTTCCCCTTCGCCGATGGCCTGCTGGCCGCCGTGGAAGCGGGCGCGACGGCGGTGATCCAGCCGGGCGGCTCGATCCGCGATGCCGAAGTGATCGCGGCCGCCGACGAAGCGGGCCTGGCCATGGTGTTCACCGGGATGCGCCACTTCCGCCATTGATGTTGGCGCGCTGGCCGTTACCCTGAAAGGCGCGGCGGTGGGGCAGCGGGCCTGCCTCTCCGCCCGCGGGGGACGAATGTGGGTCGGAACTGGATTGAACATTGGCGGGCCACCATGCCGGGGCTGCGCGCGTTCGATGGCTGGGCCGGCCTGTCGGCCCGGTTGGCGGGGCGGCATCTGGTTCGCCAGCCCGGGGTGGCGGCGGGCGCCGCGCTGCTCGATCGCGCGACGGCGGATGCCGGCATCGGCGCGTGGGAATGCGATCTTTCCGATCAGGCGCTGAGCTGGACGAGCGGCGTGTTCGATCTGTTCGGCCTGCCGCGCGGATCGCGGATCGACCGGCGCGACATCGTCGAGATGTATAGCGACGATTCGCGCGAGGCGATGGAATGGCTGCGTGCCGATGCCGTCGCGCGCGGCCGGGGCTTCACCCTCGACGCGCAGATCTGCCGGCCCGATGGCCAGCGCCGCTGGATGCGGCTGACAACGGCGGTGCAAAACCAGGGCGGCCGGGCGCGGCGTATCTATGGGCTGAAGCGCGACATCACCGAAAGCCGGGCGGAATGGGATAAGCTTCGCCGCGCCGTCGATCATGATCCCGAAACCGGGCTGGCCAGCCGATCCTGCTTCGAACGCCGTTTTCTGGATCGGCCGGCCACCGGCGTCGAACTATGGCCGCTCGGCGCGCTCGTGCTGATCGCGGTCGATGGCGTCGGCCGCGTCTTCGATGGGCCGGGTGCCGCCGCCGGTGCCGCCTGCCTCGACGCGCTGGCGAACCGGCTTGTGGCGGGCTTCCCCGATGCGCTGCTGATCGCACGTGTCGATGACGAGCATTTCGCCGTCCTCACCCACGCCCATCGCGCGTCCGGTGACTTCGAGTCGCAGGTGGCGGCCGCGCTCGCCCAGCTGGCCGCGCCGATCTACTGGAGCGGCCGGGCGCTGGCATTGCGGCCGCGCGCCGCGATCGCGGCGGCGGAAAATGGCTTCGCTTATGAAGCGCCGGCGATGCTGGCGGATGCCGAACGCGCGCTGGCCAGGGCGGGGCAGAACGGGCTGGCCGCAGTGCAGGTGGCGCCTGGCCGCCCCGTCTGGCCGGTGGCTACGCCTCCAGCACGGCGTCGAGGCTGATTTCGGCGTTCAGCACCTTCGATACCGGGCAATTGGCCTTGGCCTTGGCGGCCAGTTCCTGAAACTGGGCATCGGTGGCGCCGGGGATCTTGGCGGTCAGGCTCAGCGCGACGGCGGTGATGGCGAAGCCGCTTTCCAGCTTCTCCAGCGTCACCTTTGCGCTGGTTTCCATCTTGTCGGCCTTCAGCCCCGCGCCGTCGAGCTGGCCGGAAAGCGCCATGGTGAAGCAGGCGGCATGGGCCGCGCCGATCAGTTCTTCGGGGTTGCTGCCCTTCTGCCCTTCGAACCGTGCCGCAAAGCCATAGGGATAGGCATCGAGCGCGCCGCTGCCCGTCGAAATCGCGCCGCGCCCATCCTTCAGCCCGCCCGACCAGACGGCGGAACCCTTGTTGACGATCTTCATCGGCGATCTCCTTGGCAAACGGGTGATGCGAAGGCCCGCATCATGACCGTTCAAGGCTACGCGCGAAAGACGGGAAAGTGCCCGGCCGGGATCAGCCCGCCGCCGCCCGGCGCGGCTGGATGTTGCTGGCGATCTGGCGCATCACCTGTTCGCCATGCTGGTTGAAGCAGGTGATGCGGAATTTGACGAAGCCGATTTCGGGCCGCGATTTCGGCGCGCTCTTGTCGATCACCTCGGTTTCCACGCTCAGCGTGTCGCCGGGATAGACGGGCTTCAGCCAGCGCATTTCATCCAGCCCCGGCGATCCCATGGAAAAGCTGCCGGTGCGCTGGCCTTCGTCCACCATCATCCGCATCACCATCGCGGCGGTGTGCCAGCCGCTGGCGGAAAGGCGGCCGAAGATCGGGTTGGCGGCGGCGGCGGCATCGTCGAGGTGGAAGGGCTGGGGATCGTAGCGCGAGGCGAAGTCGATCACCTCGTCGCGCGTCACCGGATAGGCGCCGAAGCGCCGCACCTGCCCGATTTCATAATCCTCGAAGAAACCGACCATCGCGCACCCTCTTACACGTTGAAGCGGAACAGCATCACGTCGCCGTCCTGCACCACATAATCCTTGCCTTCGGACCGCAGCTTGCCCGCTTCGCGTGCGCCGGTTTCGCCCTTGCAGGCGACATAATCGGCAAAGGCGATGGTTTCGGCGCGGATGAAACCGCGTTCGAAATCGGTGTGGATCACGCCGGCGGCCTGCGGGGCCTTGGCGCCCTTTTCAACGGTCCAGGCGCGCGTTTCCTTCGGCCCGGCGGTGAAGAAGGTGATCAGGTGAAGCAGGTCATAGCCGGCGCGGATGACGCGGGCGAGGCCGGTTTCCTTGAGGCCGAGGTCCGACAGGAATTCCGCGCGGTCCTCGGTGGCGAGCGAGACGATCTCGGCCTCGATCGCGGCCGAGACGATCACCGCCCTGGCGCCTTCGGACGCCGCCTTTTCGAACACGCGCGCCGAAAAGGCGTTGCCGTCGGCGGCCGAGCCTTCCTCGACATTGCAGACGTAAAGCACCGGCTTCGCGGTCAGCAGCTGGGCGGTTTCGAAGATGCGCTTCTCATCCTCGTCCTTCGGCGCGGTCAGCCGGGCGGGCTTGCCGTCGCGCAGCAGATCGAGCGCCTGGCCGAGCACGGACGCGGCAGCCTTGGCTTCCTTGTCGCCCTGCGCGGCCTTCTTGGCGAAGGCCGGCACGCGCTTTTCCAGCGATTCGAGATCGGCGAGCATCAGTTCGGTTTCCACCGTCTCGGCATCGGCGATCGGATCGACCTTGCCTTCGACATGGGTGATGTCGCCATCCTCGAAGCAGCGCAGGACGTGGACGATCGCATCCACCTCGCGGATGTTGGCAAGGAACTGGTTGCCCAGCCCTTCGCCCTTGGATGCGCCGCGCACCAGCCCGGCGATGTCGACGAAGGCGAGCTGCGTCTCGATGATTTTGGCCGATCCCGCGATCGCGGCGATTTCCTGCATGCGCGGATCGGGCACGGCGACCTGGCCGACATTCGGCTCGATCGTGCAGAAGGGATAATTGGCGGCCTGCGCGGCTGCCGTCTCGGTCAGCGCGTTGAACAGGGTGGACTTGCCGACATTGGGGAGGCCGACGATGCCGCAGCGGAAACCCATTGAGATACCTTGTGTCTAGAAGGAAGCCTGAAGCGGCCCGTGATCGGGGGAAGCCGATAGGCGTTTATCCCCGCAAAATCCAGCAATGTCGCCAGCGCGGCGCCGTTGCGCGCTCAGCGATAGTTGAAGCTGATGCTGATCCGATCGGGCTTGCCGTCGCCCGAAAGCACTTCGTGGCGCAGCCAGCTTTCCCACAGGAAGATGGTGCCCGGCGCAGGCTCGGCGCGGACGAAGGTCTGCAGATCCTCGGGCGCATCGGCCGTGCGCTGGGGCGCCGCCATCATCATCGTCAGGCGCGGATCTTCCAGCTTCAGCGCGCCGGCGCCCGGCGGCACGGCGATATAGACGGTGCCTGAAACCACGCTGTGCGGGTGGATGTGGCCTGAATGCATGCCGCCGGGCTTCAGAAGATTGACCCAGAGGCTATCGAGCTTGAGCTTGCGGCCGCCCAGTTCGAACGCGCAATCCCTGGCGAAGCGGGCGACATGGCGGTTGATGATGCGGACGAGATCGGCGAAGCGCGGATCGCGCAGCGGCAGATCGGCCAGCGACGCATAGCTCGTATAGCCGCGATAGCCATGCTCGCGCGACCAGCGCCGCCCGGCCATGTCCTCGGCCGCCAGCGCGCGGACGGCATCTTCCAGCTCGGCGACAAGCGCGTCGTCGCCGATATTATCCTCGTAGAAACGGGTCGCGAACAGCGAACGGCTGGGCATGGTTTCAATCCTGCTGTCGGAGCGCCACGTCGCTCATGAACCGGGCGTCGTTGCCATCGGCCAGCCATTTGGCCTCCGCCGCCATCGCGCCCAGCATTTCGGCCAGATCGTCCATCTCGGCCTTGGCATAATTGCCCAGCACATGCCCGGTCACGCGCTCCTTGTGGCCGGGATGGCCGATGCCGATCCGCACCCGGCGGAACGGATTGCCGATATGCGCTTCGGTGGATCGCAGGCCGTTATGGCCGGCGGTGCCGCCGCCCGTCTTCACCTTAACCTTGAACGGGGCGAGATCGAGCTCGTCGTGGAACACCGTCACGTCGCCGACATCGCCCTTGTAGAAACGTAGGGCCTCGCCGATCGCGCGGCCGCTTTCGTTCATGAAGGTCGCGGGTTTCAGCAGCAGGATCTTGTGGCTGCCGATCCGCCCTTCGCGGATCCAGCCCTGAAAGCCCTTTTTCTCAGGGCCGAAGCCGTGGACCTCGGCGATCGCGTCGACCGCCATGAAACCGACATTGTGGCGATGGAGCGCATATTGCGCGCCGGGGTTGCCGAGGCCGACCCAGAGCTGCATCGAAACGTCCTGAAAGGCTGTTGCGGCGGCGGGTTGCCGCCGCCGGTTATTTGGCGGCCGGCGCGCCTGCGGCGCGGCTGGCTTCGATCATGGATTTCATGGTCGCGCCGAACGCGTTCAGGCAGCCCAGCGCCTCGACGCCGCGATTGCTGCCCTTGAACTCGCCTTCGGCCGTCTTGAACGCCTTGACGAGCGCGGGGCCGGACAGGCGCGTCGAAACGCGGCCGGCATAATAAGGCACCGCCTGGTTGAGGCCCGCGGCGGCCTTCTTGTCCTGTTCGGTCAGCTTGGCTTCGTTCTGGCGCAGCGCGGTGGCGCTGAACGCGGTGGCGACGAAGCAGAAGACGTCGCGGTCGGCAGGCTTCACGGCCGGCGCCGGGGCCTTGGCCGCCTGGGCAAAGGCCGTGTGGGGCAGGAGGACGAGGCTCGCAGCCCCGATTGCAATCATGGCACTGCGCACATCGCCCTCCTGTCCAAACGTCGCGTTACTCGGCGTCGGTCGCCGGAGTTTCGTTGTCGCCTTCTTCGCTCTTAAGAGCCGACGGCGCAACGATTGTTGCAACGGTGATGTCGCGATCGGCGTGCGCGGGCTTGGCGCCCTTGGGCAGCTTCACGTCCGCGAGGTGGATCGACGAGCCGACATCGAGGCCGGCGAGCGAGATCGTGATGTCGTCGGGGATGTGCGCCGCGTCGACGATCAGTTCGATTTCATGCTCGACGATGTTGAGCACGCCGCCGCGCTTGATGCCCGGGGCCTGGTCTTCGTCGGTGAAGGCGACCGGCACCTTGACGTTGACGGTGGTGTGCTCGCCAATGCGCAGGAAATCGACGTGCAGCGGACGGTCGGTGACCGGGTGGAACTGGACGTCCTTCGGCAGCGTGCGGATCGTTTCGCCGTTCAGGCCGATCAGCACGACGCTGTTCATGAAGTGGCCGTTGGCCATCGACATCACCAGCGCCTTTTCCTCGATGTGGATCGAGGTCGGTTCCTGCTTGTTGCCGTAGATCACGGCGGGGACGCGGCCTTCACGACGAACGGCGCGGGAGGCTCCCTTGCCTGCCCGCTCGCGCGCCTCGGCCGACAGGTTGAGCGTGTCGCTCATATCATGTCTCCAGTTCGCTTGGGTTTCACTGCCCGAACCGCCTCCAGGGATGACCGGATCGGGGAGGCGCGCGCATAGCCGAGCAGGCGGCGAGAGTCAAAGCAGGGGCGCGCGAAAGCCAGCCTTACTGCACCCGCTGAACCTTCAGCTTCTTCGCCTTGAGCATGGCGATCACCGAATCATTGCCGGCAAGATGGCCGGCGCCCACCGCGACAAACACGGTGCCGGGCTTGTCCAGCCGCGCCTTCAGCCATTCGGTCCACGCCGCGTTGCGCCGGACGAGCAGCGCCTCGCGCAGTTCGGGGGACACGCGGACATCCTTGTCGAAGCTCGCCGAAATGCCCTTTTCGTCGCCGCGTGCCCAGGCGGTCAGCATTTTTTCGAACTCGACCTTCTGGTCCGCCCCGTCGTCCACCATCGCGATCAGGAACTGGCGCTGCGCGTCCTCCGGCATGCCGTCCAGCACGCGCAGCTGCTGTTCGGCCGTCTCCAGCCCCTCGATCGGCTTGTTGACGGCCTTGAAATCGCCCTCCAGCTGTTCCTCCACGCCGATCCCGCCGGCCAGGCCGAGATCGCCGAGCAGCACCGGCATCAGCATCAGCGCGCCGCTCCACGTGTCCATCCCGTCGAGCACCCTGGGCGGCACCTTGCTGCGCGCGATCAGCGCGGCAAGCGCGGCCTTCTTGTCCGCCGGCACGCGATCGACCAGCGGCGGCAGCCCCGGCGTCATGCCGATGCGGGCCAGCAGCGCCATCGCCTTGGACGGATCGGTGCGGTCGAGGATCGCCTCGATCACCAGCCCGTCCGATTGCGCCACCGCCTTGTCGATCACCGCGTCGCGCCATTTATAGCCCGGCGGCAGGACGTGGATCGTGCCGAACAGCCAGATCGTCGTATCCTCGTCGGCCAGCTTCCACAGCGCCGGCCGGCCTTCCTTGGGCGGCTTGGCGGCGGGGGAGGGGGCGGCGTTGCAGGCGGTGAGGCCGGCGGCCACGAACGCGGCCAGCAATTTCCGGAAGATGGTCATTTCCGCCTTATCCGGGCTCGTTGCCCGCTCGGCAAGCGGCTGCCGTTCCGCTTGCCGCAAAGGGGTCCGGTCGCTAGGGTCCGCCGCGATTTTGTGCGGATGCGAAGGCATATCGGGGTTCAATGGCAAAGCCGCTATCTTTTCAAGGACTTATTCTGACGCTCCATGATTATTGGAGCAAGCAAGGCTGCGTGATTCTCCAGCCTTATGATGTCGAGATGGGTGCCGGCACCTTCCATCCCGCAACAACATTGCGCGCGCTCGGCCCCAATCCGTGGAAGGCGGCCTATGTCCAGCCGTCCCGCCGGCCGACCGACGGCCGCTATGGCGAAAACCCCAATCGCCTTGGCCATTATTACCAGTATCAGGTGATCCTGAAGCCTTCGCCGCCCAATTTGCAGGAACTGTATCTGGGCAGCCTGGCGGCGATCGGCATCGATCCGCTCACCCACGATATCCGCTTTGTCGAGGATGATTGGGAAAGCCCGACGCTCGGCGCCTGGGGGCTGGGCTGGGAAGTCTGGTGCGACGGCATGGAAGTGACGCAGTTCACCTATTTCCAGCAGGTCGGCGGCTTCGATTGCAAGCCGGTTTCGGGCGAACTGACCTACGGGCTCGAACGCCTCGCCATGTATATTCAGGGGGTCGACCGCGTGTACGATCTCGCCTTCAACGATGAAGGCGTCACCTATGGCGACGTGTTCCTCGAAAATGAGCGCCAGTTTTCGGCCTATAATTTCGAGGCCGCGAACACCGAAACGCTGTTCCGCTGGTTCCGCGACGCGGCGGACGAATGCCGCGCGCTGCTGGATCGGGAAAAGCCCTTGCCGCTCCCCGCTTATGATCAGGCGATCAAGGCCAGCCACATCTTCAACACGCTGCAGGCGCGGGGCGTGATCTCCGTCGCCGAACGCCAGGCCTATATCGGCCGCGTCCGCGATCTGGCGAAGGGCTGCTGCGCTGCCTGGATGGCGCATAACGGGTGGGAGGCCTGAGATGACGGACTTCCCCAAGATCGTCATGCCGGCGAAGGCTGGCATCGCTCTCCGCATCTCGGAACGCCTGCCGCACGAGACCCCGGCCTTTGGGGTGACGAAAATGGAGGCGCGGGCATGACCGACTTCCTGCTCGAGCTCCTGTCCGAGGAAATTCCTGCCCGCATGCAGGAAAAGGCCTGTGCCGATCTCGCCCGCCTGTTCGAGGCGGAGATCGCCAAAGCGGGTCTGAAGGCCGCCGCGATCGAAACCTATGCCACGCCCCGCCGCCTCGCGCTGATCGCGCGTGGCCTGCCGGCGGAAACGGCGGCGGTGAGCGAGGAGCTGAAGGGCCCCCGCGCCGATGCGCCCGCGCAGGCGCTGGAAGGCTTCCTCAAGAAGACCGGGCTGACCCGCGAACAGCTGGTCGAACGCACCGATGCCAAGGGCAATGCCGTGCTGTTCGCGGTGATCGACAAGCCCGGCCGCGCCACGCCGCAGGTGCTGGCCGATGCCATCCCCGCGATCGTCGCCGCTTTCCCCTGGCCCAAATCGATGCGCTGGGGCACGGCTTCGATCAGCAGCGCCGCGATGCGCTGGGTCCGCCCGTTGCAGGGCATCGTCGCCTTGTTCGGCGATGATGTGGTGGATTGCACGGTGGATGGCATCCGTTCGGGCGCGTCGACGCTCGGCCATCGCTTCCACCATCCCGGCGCCGTCACCATCGGCAATGCCGATGATTATGCGGCGAAGCTGCGCGCCTGCCACGTCATCCTCGATCCCGCCGAACGGCAGGCGATCATCCGCGATCGCGCCAATGCGCTCGCGGCCGAAGCCGGGCTGACGGTGGTTCCCGATGAAGGGCTGGTCGCGGAAAATGCCGGCCTCACCGAATGGCCGGTGCCGCTGCTTGGGCATTTCGACACGGACTTCCTGTCGGTCCCGCGTGAGGTGATTCAGCTTACGCTCCGAACCAACCAGAAATATTTCGTGCTGAACGATGCGGCCGGCCAGTTGGCCGCGGCCTTCATCTGCGTCGCCAATGTGGACGCCAAAGATGGCGGCGCCGCGATCACCGCCGGCAATGGCAAGGTGCTGGCCGCCCGCCTGTCCGACGCGCGCTTCTTCTGGGAACAGGATCTCAAGATCAGCCTCGCCGACAATGCGAAGAAGCTCGATCAGATCGTCTTCCACGAAAAGCTCGGCACCGTCGCCGACAAGGTGGAACGCGTGGCGAAGCTCGCCCGCTGGCTGGTGGAAGAAGGGATCGTCACCCCGGCCCTTGCCGTCACCCCAGCGAAGGCTGGGGTCTCAGGCGAAGGTGCGACCGGCCAGCCGCACGCGATGCCAGCTTCCGCTGGCATGACGAAAGCGGTGTTGGCCGATCAGGCCGAACAGGCCGCGCGTCTCGCCAAGGCCGATCTCGTCACCGGCATGGTCGGCGAATTCCCCGAATTGCAGGGCATCATGGGCGGCTATTATGCCCGCGCCGAAGGCCTGCCCCACGCCGTGGCCGATGCCATCCGCGATCATTACAAGCCGGTCGGCCAGGGCGACGAAGTCCCCACCGCGCCGGTGACCGTGGCGGTGAGCCTGGCGGACAAGCTGGATAGCCTTCAGCAGTTCTTCGCCATCGGTGAAACGCCAACCGGCTCCAAGGATCCGTTCGCGCTCCGTCGATCGGCACTCGGCATCATTCGCGTGCTGACCGACAACGGCCTGCGTTTCGCGATCCCCGCCGATCTGCTCGATTTCTTCGCCGACCGCCTCAAGGTTCAGCAGCGCGAGGCGGGTGTTCGCCACGATCTGATCGACGCGGTGTTTGCGCTGGGCGGGGAGGATGATCTCGTCCGTCTGCTCGCCCGCGTGAAGGCGTTGCAGGGCTTCGTCAGTTCGGAAGAAGGGGCGAACCTGCTGGCCGGCTACAAGCGCGCGGCGAACATCCTGAAGAAGGAAGGCTTCGAAACTTCCGTCACCCCAGCGGAGGCTGGGGTCTCAGGCGATGGCGCGAGCGGCCAGCCGCAAGCGATGCCAGCCTCCGCTGGCATGACGGACCAGAATGGACTGTCCTACGCGCCTGAAAAAGAGGAAGCAGACTTGGCCGCCGCGCTCGACGTGGCCGAGCCGAAGGCGGCGTCCGCCGTCGCGGCCGAGGATTTCGAAGGCGCGATGCAGGCGTTGGCCGGCCTGCGCGGGCCGATCGACGCCTTCTTTGACAAGGTGACGGTGAACGATGCCGACCCCGCCAAACGGACGGCGCGGTTGGGGCTGCTTTCGCGCATCCGCGCGGCGGTGCACGAAGTGGCCGATTTCTCGAAGATCGAAGGCTGAAGCGCGCCCGCCGGGGCAAGATTGAGGGATGCCCACGCAACCCTCAACTTCCTCAACTTCGGCGGGCTCAACGAAGGTGAGAGTTGATGACGCAGTACGTCTACCGTTTCGGCGGCGGAGTTTCGGATGGTGGCAAGGGGAACAAGAATCTCCTTGGCGGCAAGGGCGCCAATCTCGATGGCATGGCATCGATCGGCCTGCCGGTGCCGCCGGGCTTCACCATCACCACCGAAATGTGCACCCGTTATTATGAAGACGGGCAGGTTTTCCCCGAAAGCCTGAAGACGGAAGTCGCGGGCGGCATCGCCCATATCGAAAAGGTGACGGGCAAGCAGTTCGGTGTCGCCGCCGATCCGCTGCTGGTGTCGGTCCGTTCGGGCGCGCGCATCTCGATGCCGGGGATGATGGATACCGTCCTCAACCTCGGCCTCAACGATGAAACCGTGGTCGGCCTGGCCGCGATTTCGGGCGACGAACGCTTCGCGTGGGACAGCTATCGCCGCTTCATCCAGATGTATTCCGATGTGGTGCTCGAACTCGATCATGGCGCATTCGAAGAAGCGCTGGAGATCGCCAAGGAAGACAAGGGCTTCACGCTCGACACCGAATTGTCGGCGGCCGACTGGCAGGCGCTGGTCAAGAAATACAAGGCGATCGTGCAGGAACAATGGGGCAAGCCCTTCCCGCAGGACGTGCACGATCAGCTGTGGGGCGCGGTGGGCGCGGTGTTCGGTTCCTGGCAGTCCGAACGCGCCAAGGTCTATCGCCGGTTGAACGACATTCCCGGCGGCTGGGGCACGGCGGTCAACGTGCAGGCGATGGTGTTCGGCAATATGGGCGACACATCGGCCACGGGCGTCGCCTTCACCCGCGATCCCAGCAAGGGCGACCGCGCTTATTATGGCGAATTCCTGATCAACGCTCAGGGTGAGGACGTGGTGGCGGGCATCCGCACGCCGCAATATCTCACCAAGGCCGCGCGCGAGGCCGCCGGGGCCAAGCCGCTGTCGATGGAAGAGGCGATGCCCGAGGTCTATGGCGAACTCGCCCGCGTGTTCGACCTCCTCGAAACCCATTATCGCGACATGCAGGACATCGAGTTCACGGTCGAACGTGGGCATCTGTGGATGCTGCAGACGCGTTCGGGCAAGCGCACCGCCAAGGCCGCGCTCAAGATCGCGGTGGACATGGCCAATGAAGGGCTGATCACCCAGCAGGAAGCCGTTGCCCGCGTCGATCCGGCCGCGCTCGACCAGCTTCTCCACCCGACGCTCGATCCCGCCGCGCCGCGCGACGTGATCGCCAAGGGCCTGCCCGCCTCGCCGGGGGCCGCCTCGGGCGTCGCCGTGTTCGACAGCGATACCGCCGAACATCGCGCCGGGCTGGGCGACAGCGTGATCCTCGTCCGTGTCGAAACCTCGCCGGAAGATATTCACGGCATGCACGCGGCCAAGGGCATCCTCACGGCGCGCGGCGGCATGACCAGCCACGCTGCCGTGGTGGCGCGCGGCATGGGCCGTCCCTGCGTTTCGGGCGTGGGCAGCCTCGCCATCGACGCCAAGGCCAAGCTGTTCCGCGTCGCCGGGCGCGAGGTGAAGGAAGGCGACATCATCACCATCGACGGTTCGACCGGCGAAGTGATGGTCGGCAAGGTCGCGACGGTCGAGCCTGAACTGGCCGGCGATTTCGGTGTGCTGATGGAATGGGCCGACAAGGTGCGCCGCCTGAAGGTGCGCGCCAATGCCGAAACCCCGCTCGACTGCAAGGTCGCGCGCAGCTTCGGCGCCGAGGGCGTGGGCCTTTGCCGCACCGAGCACATGTTCTTCGATGCGGCCCGCATCACCGCCGTCCGCCAGATGATCCTCGCGGAAGATGAAAAGGGCCGCCGTGTCGCGCTCGACAAGCTGCTGCCCGAACAGCGTGGCGATTTCGTCCAGATCTTCGAGATCATGGCTGGGCTGCCCGTCACCATCCGCCTGCTCGATCCGCCGCTGCACGAATTCCTGCCCCATGCGGAGGAGGAGTTCGCTGAGGTGGCCGAGGCCGCCGGCGTCGGCATCGAGGCGTTGAAGCGCCGCGCGGCGGAACTGCACGAATTCAACCCGATGCTCGGCCATCGCGGCTGCCGTCTCGGCGTCACCTATCCCGAAATCTACGAGATGCAGGCCCGCGCCATCTTCGAGGCCGCCGTCGAGGTCGCCGAAAAGAGCGGTGCCGCGCCGATCCCCGAGGTCATGGTCCCGCTTGTCGCCACGCGGCGCGAGCTGGAACTGATGAAGGACGTGATCGACAATGCCGCCAAGGCCGTGTTCGCCGAAAAGGGCCGCACGATCGACTATCTGGTCGGCACGATGATCGAACTGCCGCGCGCCGCGCTCAAGGCGGGCGAGATCGCCGAGGTGGGCGAATTCTTCTCCTTCGGCACCAACGATCTGACGCAGACAACGCTGGGCGTTTCGCGCGATGACGCCGGCCGCTTCCTGACCACCTATGTCGACAAGGGCATCTATGCCCGCGATCCGTTCGTCAGCCTCGACGTCGATGGCGTCGGCGAACTGATCGAGCTTGCGGCCGAGCGCGGGCGCAAGACGCGGCCGAACATCAAGCTCGGCATCTGCGGCGAACATGGCGGCGATCCCGCCTCGATCGCCTTCTGCGAGGCGACCGGCCTCGATTATGTCTCGGCCTCGCCCTATCGCGTGCCGATCGCGCGTCTCGCCGCGGCACAGGCGGCGCTCAAGAAGGGCTGAACCCGATCGCGCCTCCCTCGTTGTCCTTGAAGGATGGCGAGGGAGGCAGACATGCGATTATGGCCCTGGGGCGCGGCGTTGATGCTGGCGGGCTGCGAAGCGGGCGACACGGCACGCGATCAGCAGGACCCCGATGCCGCGCCGATCGACAATGCCGCCACGCCCCCCGCGGCCCCGATTTTCGACTGGACCGGCGAATGGGCCGCAACCGCCGCCTTGTGCGATGGCGGCCGCTGGCGGATGGCGCGCGACCGGATCGCGACCGCCGGCGAAACCAGCTGCGCGGTCGAAGGCGAACGCGTGGAATTCGACGGCGTGATCGCGCTCGACCTCCACTGCACCGCCGAAGGCACGGACACCCGCGAACGCTGGATGCTCGATCCGCTCGCGGACGGACGGATGAAAGTCACCCGCGTCACCGGCGGCAACGTCGTCGCCGAAGTCACCCTCGGCCGCTGCGGATAGGGCCGGGATTGTCGGTAGTTTTTACAGGCTGCTGGATCGGAGCTATGGCCGCGCCAATGAAGTCAACGATGGCATAAAAATTGCTTCCCGCTGTTGGGTAAAAATCTTTTATTATCAGGGGGATTCGTTGATGTTGCGTCGATCGGTGGTCGCGGCCGTCTTGTTGCTCGGTTCTGCCGTCCCAGCGCCAGCCGCGCTGATTATAACGACCGTCACCGCAGGAAGCGAATATCGCCCGGATGGCCCCGCCTACCTTACCGGCTACGACTCTACCGAAACGCTGACTGTGGAACGCCATGGCAATCTGGCACGTGCGTCCACCGACGTGGGCGTGAACCGCATCTATGCGGCCGGTGACGATCCCGATACCGGGTCTGCTGGAGCCAACTCGCTTTGGGGCGCCAATTTTCGCGTCGGCGACAGTCTGGATGGCAGCGGCCGCGTGCAGGTGAGTTTCGACGTTCGTATCCAGGGTTCGATGACGCCGGACATCGGGTGGCCAAGCGAGGCGGCCGGGGAGTTCGGTTATCAGCTTGGTGCGATCCGCGGCCGGGTCGATACGTTCGCGATGAACGATTCTGGGGACGGTAATTACAGCTTCGGCGTTGAGCGCCCGTTGCCTGGCGGCACCGAGCGCATCGGGTTGAGCGATCAATCCTATGTGCGGCAACTCAGCACGGCTACGCAGAATATGACCATCACCCGGCAGGACGGATATTATGAATCCTGGATCGAGTTGCTTCCCGGATCTGGACAGATTCCGCAGCTCATTCAGGTGAGATATTATCCTGATCGCATGGAGCAGCTGATCCATGGCCAATGGCAGTCGCGGCCTTACGCCAGTCAGAATACATATGCGCAGCTGGAAGCCAGCTATCACATGGATCATGCTAAGGTCTGTGGCAGCTATTATGGCTGCGCGCCAGGCGCCGTCGATCAACTGCTGACGGTGAGGTTCGATGTCGCCGCAAACAGCGAGTTCTTCGTCTATGGCCTGATGAGCCTCGAAGAGCTTGAGGGAGGTATTGTCGATTTTGGACGCGCAGCGGTGATCAGCGGAATCACTGTCGGCAACAGCAGCTACTTCACCAGCGAAGCACCTGGCCTCATCCAAATGGCTGACGGGCGTTACAATTTCGCCAGCGCCATAGCCGCGAGCGCCGCCGTTCCCGAGCCGGCAAGCTGGGCCATGATGATCGCCGGCTTCGGGCTGGTGGGCGGCGCCCTGCGCCGTCGTGGCACGTTGGCGTTTGCCTGATCGGGGCGCCGGCTGGCGGCGCCCCGGATGTGCCGTCAGCCGGCGTTGAGGAGGTTGTCGGAGATCGAGCAGGCCGCCGGGCCGAGGATGACGATGAACAGCACCGGCAGGATGAAGCAGATCAGCGGCACCGTCATGATCGCGGGCAGGCGGGCGGCCTTTTCCTCGGCGCGCATCATCCGTTCGTTGCGGAATTCGGCGGACAGCACGCGCAGCGCCGACGCCAGGGGCGTGCCGTATTTCTCGGTCTGGATCATCGTCGTCACGACGCCGCGGATCGAATCCAGGTCGACGCGCATCGCCAGATTTTCGAATGCGGTGCGGCGGTCGGTCAGGAAGCCCAGCTCGATCGCGGTCAGCGCGAATTCGTCGCCCAGTTCGGGATAGGCCTTGCCCAGTTCCTTGGCGACGCGGTGGAAGGCGGCATCGACAGTGAGGCCGGCTTCGGCGCAGATGACGAGCAGGTCGAGCGCATCGGGCAGGCCCTTGCGGATCGCCGTGCTGCGCTTGCTGATCTTGTTGTCGACGAACAGGTCGGGCGCCTTGTAACTCAGGATCAGCGCGCCGGCGGCGACGCCGAAACGCTTGAATGCCGACCAGTCGGCGAGCCAGCCGAAGCCATAGATGGCCAGCACGACGCCGCCGCCGATGACGATCGGCAACACCATCCGGCCGAAGATCACCGCGACGGCCGCGTCCTTGGATCGGATGCCGGCGCGCATCAGCTTGATCTGCGCCTGCTTCAGCTGTTCGTCCTGCAGCACCTGCAGCGAATTGAGCAGGGTGCGCATGCGATCGGCGGTCTGATTGGTCTGGGTCAGCTTGGCGCGGCGCTTGCCGGTCGACGCGGTGATGCCGGCTTTCAGCTGTTCGCGCCGCTCGTTGAGCGCCTTGACGCGCTTGGCCATCGGATCGCGCACCGTGGTCGCCGCGTAGATGGCGACGAGCAGCGCGAAGGTCGCCACGGCGGCGAGCATCGTCGCCACCGTGTAGACATCGATTCCCAACAGGGTCGGGCCGGCCTGCGCTTCCATGATGCTTCGCGTCCCCCGATCAGATTTCGAAGTTGATCATCTGGCGCATGATGAAGGCGCCGATGGCCATCCAGACGATTCCCCCGCCGCCGGCGATCATCAGCCGTTCGTCGGTGAAGAATTTGCCCATATAATCGTAGTTGATGTAGCTGATCAGGACGAAGACGATGAACGGCAGCGACCCGATGATATAGGCCGACGCCTTCGATTCCGACGACATCGCCTTGATCTTCAGCTTCATCTGCGCACGCTTGCGCAGCACCTCTGCCAGATTGGCGAGCGTTTCGGCCAGATTGCCGCCGGTTTCGCGCTGGATCTGCAGCGTGATCGTGAAGAACTGGAATTCAGGCGTGCCCAGCCGGTCCGCGGTTTCCTGAAGCGCGGCGTCCATCGTCCGACCGATCTTCATCTTGTCCGATACGGCGCGGAACTCCTCGCCCACCGGCCCCGGCACTTCGGACGCGACCACGCCCATGGTTTCCGAGATCGGCAGGCCCGAACGCAGACCGCGCACGAGCAGTTCGATGGCATCGGGAAACTTGGAAGTGAAGGCGGCGACGCGCCGGCCGATCTGGATGCCGACGATCATGTGCGGCACGCCGACGCCGACGAGCAGGCCGACGAACAGCGCCAACAGGATCGGCAGCCCCTGCACGGCCATGCCGCCGGCGAGCACCAAAGCGATGACGAGCGACGTCACGGCATATTTGCCGACCGTCCAGTTCTTGCCCGTCATGTCGAGCCGCTTCTGGAACTGCGCGGGATTGGGAATGAAGCGGGTAAAGGCGAGGTCGAGCTTGGTTTCGCGCTGCGCGAGGATGCGCCGCATCTGCGCTTCCACGGCGCCGCCGCTGGAGGTGGCGTGGCGATCGCGGATATCGGCGAGGCGCCGGCCCTGCGCCTTGGCGGTGGAGGGCCCGGCAAAGGCCGCGACGAGCAGCAGCAAGGCGCCCAGGATCGCGGCGGCGAACACGATGATCGGGGTCGCCTCCATGCGCTTAGCCCTGCTTCTGCTTCTTGGCCGGCAGGATCGACTTCAGATCGCCGATCTTGCCGAGGAGCGACTTGCCCGAGGCCTTGGGCGCGACGGCACCTTCGCCTTCGACGACGCCGACGAGGCGCTGTGCCAGATCGACGAGGGCCGGCCCGATCTTGGTGGTCTTGGCCACTTCGGCCAGCGGCTTGCCAAGCTTGGCGGCCTGCGCCGCGGTCTTCTGGTCGTAAGGCAGCACGATATCGACGGCGCGTTCGATCGAGCCTTCGAAATCCTTGCGGCTGATTTCCGTCATCGCGCCCGCCGGCACGCGGTTGGCGACGAGGATGATGCGCGCCTGCGGCGCATTGGTCTTCAACCAGGAAAGGACGCGGATCGTATCGCGCGTCGCCGCCAGCGTGAATTCGGTGACGACCACCACGGCCTGCATGTCGTGCGTCAGGTGCGGATGCTGGATCAGCATCGAACGCGGCAGATCGACGACGGTGCATTCGAACGCGGCGCGGATCTCTTCCTGCAACTGGTGGAAGGCCGAACCGTCGGTCAGGAGCGGCTGGGTGATCGGCGCTTCGGCCGACAACACGGCCAGCCGGTCATTGGCCTTCACCATCGCGCGTTCGATGAACAGCCCGTCGATGCGGCTCGGATTTTCGATCGCGTCGGTCAGGCCGCGGCCGGGTTCGAGGTCCAGCGCCAGCGCGCCGGTGCCGAAATGGATGTCGAGATCGAGCAACGCCGTCGTCCGGCCGGTCTTGTCACCGAACAGCCAGGCGATCGACGATGCCAGCGTCGAGGCGCCGACACCGCCCCGCACGCCGATGAAGGCGGTGGACAGATGCGGCCGATCGATCGCCTGTTCGCCGTTGCGAGGGCCGGCCAGCGTCATCTGCGCGTGCGCGAAGGCATCGCGCAGTTGATCCGGGTTGAACGGCTTGAGCAGATAATCCTGGATGCCCGAAGCGACGAGATCGCGATACAGCCGCACGTCGTTCACCTGGCCGGCGGCGATCACCACCGTGCCCGGCTCGCACACTTCGGCCAGCGAATTGATGTCGTTCAGGGGATCGCCCGATTCCGACATGTCGACGAACAGGATGCCCGGGCTTGCCGACACCGAAAGCGACTGGACCGCGTTGCGCAGGCCGCCCTTGTTCACCTTTTCCGGCGGCCAGCCCAATTCGCCGACCACCAGCCGGAGGACGTCCGCCGTCGCTTCGTCGCAGACATAAGCGGTGAACGGATCGCGAAGCGCGCTGCCGCGCGAATGGAAAGGCGCGTTCATTATTTGCCTCCGGTCGATTCGGACTTGATGGCGCCGCCGGCCCCGGTGGGCGCGGTATCGCGATAGGATTTGATCGCCTTGGTCACGCTGCGCGCGTCCGAACTATTGGCTTCCTGGCCGCGCACCAGATCTTCGGGATTGGCGATCATCGCCGCGAGGTTGCCGTTCACCGCACAACCATAGTTGGACATGCCCGAACCCGCGAATTCGGGTTGCGAGATGCGGTCCCAGTTCGGGCAGTTGGGGATGCTGGCATTGGCGCGGCGCACCACGATGCGCATCATGCCGTTGACGGGCGCTTCGGGCGTCACCGGCGCGGCTTCGCTCAACAGCAGGCCGTGATCGGCGAGGACGGCGGCTACGGCGGCGCGCGCGTCTTCATGCCCATAAGGCATCGGATCTTCGATCGCGACGACATCGCCATAGCCAAGGTTGAGCGCGGCGAACCAGCCGTCGATGCGGCGGGCTTCGGGCGACTGGGCCGATGTCAGCCCGGCCGGGTTCACGTCGAGCACATAATTGGCGCGGGTGACGACCGGCTGGTTGGCGGCTTCCAGGCCACGATTGACCGGGCCGCAGGCGCCAAGCGCCAGTGCGGAGGCGAGGATGCCGGAGGCGAGGATGCGGCGCATGTTGATGCTCTCCATGGCGGGCCTCAATTGAACGAGAAGCCGGGGGCGGGCAGCGCGCCCTTGGTGCCGGCCGGCGCGGCCGGCGCGACGGATGCGGCGGGCGTGCCGCTGGGCGCCATCGTCACCGGCGGCGCGGCGGTGGGCACCGGCCGCCTGCCGCCGGTCTGGCCGCTGAAGCTCTGCCCCATCAGGAAGGTTTCGGCGTCGGTCGGCGCCTTGTAGCCATCGGTTGGCAGCCGGACCTGATTGGCCGAAACCGGCTTCACCAGATAAGGCGTCACGATGATCACCAGCTCGGTTTCGCGACGCTGATATTTGGTCGACTTGAACAGCATGCCGAGGATCGGCAGGTCGCCCAGGAAGGGGGCCTTATCGATCACGTTGTTCTGGTTGTTGGACAGCAGGCCGCCGATCATGAAGGCCTGGCCCGATCCCAGCTCCACCGTGGTTTCCGCGCGCCGGGTGATGAAGCCCGGAATGTTGAAATCGTTGAGCGTCACCGATCCGGCGGTGGAAAGCTGCGACACTTCCGGCCGCACGCGCAGCGAGATGCGTCCGTCGGCCAGCACTGTCGGGGTGAAGGCAAGGCTCACGCCATATTGCTTATATTCCACCGAAAGCGTGCCGAGCGCCTGGCTGATCGGGATCGGCACTTCGCCGCCCGCCAGGAAGCTCGCCGTCTCGCCCGACAATGCGGTCAGGTTGGGATTGGCCAGCGTGGTGACGAAGCCGTCATTCTCGGCAAGATCGAGCGTTGCCAGCAGGTCCATGCCGAGCAAGTGACCGGCCGCGCCCAGCGTGGTTCCGGTCTGGTTGAAGTTGAACTGATAATTGGGCGAGCCCGCCGGGCCGGAAATGGTGCCGGCGTTCCCCTGCCCGATACCGAACAGGAAGCCGCCGGAAGTGTCGCGGCTGAGCAGGTTGAAGCCGAGGCTCTTGGAAAAGTCGCGGCTCACCTCGGCAATGCGGACTTGCAGGTTCACCTGCATCGGCGTTGCCGTCTTGAGCCGGCTGAACACCTGCGTGCCGCTGCCGACAAAGGCCTGCACGAGTTGCTGGGCCTCCTCCACGTCGCCGGGGGTGGCGACGGTGCCGGTCAGCAGCACCGCGCCGTTCATCGGCGTCGCGCTGATCTGCGCGTCGGGCATCGCGACGCGGAGCATCTGGCCGACATTGCTGAAATTGGCGCCGACGCGGACATTGGCCGAATAGACGACCTGGCCGGCCTTGTTGGTGGCATAAACCGTCGTCTCGCCCGCGCCCTTGCCGAAGATGTAGAGCTGGGTGGGCGAACGCACCTGCACATCGGCGATGGCATCGTTGGCGACGAACAGATCGCTCATCGCGCCGTTCAGGCGGACCATCTGGCCGGTGCCGACCGACAGCGTGACGCGATCGCTGGGCGCGGTCGCGGCGGGCGCTGCGGCCACCGGAGCCGGATCGGCGGCGGCGAAGCCTGCGGCGAGCAGGGCGGCAAGCGCCAGCCCCAGCGCGTGATGGCTGTTACGGGTAATCCGCATCTTACTTCCCCCCCACGGGAACGATGGTGACAGTGTTGCCGCGCGCGATGCGCACGACCGGGCCGGACGGCGTGCCGGCATAGCTGGCCGCGACCGCCGCGCCGCCTTCGGCCGGGGCCTGCGCGGTCTTGGCCGGCACGCTGCGGCGCTGGAAACGCGACACATCGGCGCCGACGGTGAAGGTGGTGTCGGTGTCGATCGGCCGGCTGGCGACGGCGAGCAGCATCTGCTTTTCGGCCTTCGCATCGCCATTTTCGGGCACGTCCACCTCGCCGGCGGCGATGGCGCGTTCCAGTTCGGCGGTGTTGTCGGCAATCGAGCGCAGCGACAGCGAGAGCTGGCCGATATTCTGCGCGACCGCGATCTTTTCCGCGATCTTGGGCGTCGCTTCCAGCGTGACGGTGGAGAAGGTGGCGACGATGGTCTTGCCGTCCTCGCCCACGCTATTGTCGGTGCGCTGGTCGGTGGCGAGCACGCGCAGATTGCGGATGATCGTTTCCGATGCCTTGAGCGCGGGGCCGTCGCCGCCGCCGGCCACATCCTGCGTCAGCACGAGATCGATGCGATCGCCGGGGAAGACGAAGCCGGCGACGCTCGACGCAGCCGACACCGAAACGGTCACGGCGCGCATGCCCGGCCCCAAAGCGGCGGCCAGGAAGCCGCGATCGCCCGGCTTGACCAGCGAGCCCTGGGTGATCGGCGCGCCGGCGGTGATCGGCACGCGCACGACGGTGCCGGTCAGCGCCTGCAGGTCGCTCTCGCCCTTGATGAAATAGGCCTTTTCGACAAGATCCTTCGGCCAGGGCTGATAGCGGAAGCTATCGGGTTCGATGATCGTGCCCACCGGCAGCGCGCGGGTGGCGACCAGCACCTCCGGCCCGGTCGGAACCGCCTCGGCAGCTTGCGCCGCCGCCTGCGGTGCCGCTGCACCGGTGAACATGCTCTTGGCCATGAAGGCCGAAACACCTGCGAGCAGGAGCGCACCGATCAGCAGTGCCAGCTTCTTCACATCCATGACGCCTGTGGTCCCTTCGGCCCTTTTCTAGGAATTGCCCGCATCATGCGGCCGGAGTCGTTAAGATATGGTTGGTTAATGCCCAGAGCCCGGCGAGCGAGATCGCCACGCCATAAGGGATCTCCGGCCGGCCCTCGGCCTTGCGGGCGCGGTGCAGCACGACCATCGCGATCGTCAGCACGCCGCCGGCGATCGCCATCACCATCAGCATCCGCACCATCGGGATCGGCGGCAGCCACAGCGCCAGCGCGGCGAGCAGCTTGACGTCGCCACCGCCCATCGCGCCGATGGCGAAGCAGGCGGCGAACAGCGCGAACACGCCTGCGGCCAGCGCGATCTGGATCGCGGCGTCGGGCCAGAGCGGCAGCCCCTGGGCGAACCACCACAACGGCGCCGCCAGCGCGATCGCCGCGTTCAGGCCATTGGGAATGGTGCGCGTGCGCAGATCGCTCCACATGACGTAGAGCAGCGCCGCCGCCAGCCCGGCCAGGATGATGATTCCCACAACCCCCATGATGCCGCCAAGGCTAGACGGCCACCCTTGCCAAACCGTAACCAGCCGCCATGGACTTGGCGAAGCATGTGGAATCGGGCGACCGGCGCTGCCGGCCGGCGGATATGAGGATCGATTTCGTGCCGGCGGCGGATGGCTGGCCGCTGCGCCGCTTCGATTGGCCGGCAGCCACGGATGGCCCGCCGCGCGGCAGCCTGCTGTTTCAGGGCGGACGGGGCGATTTCATCGAGAAATATCTCGAACCGCTCGGCCACTGGCATCGCGCCGGCTGGCAATTGCGCGGGTTCGACTGGCGGGGCCAGGGGGGATCGGGCCGCTTCCTCGCCGATCCCGCGATCGGCCATGCCCCGGATTTCGCCCGCTGGGTGGATGATCTCGACGCGATCGTGGCCGATTGGCTGGCCACCACGCCCGGCCCCCATGTGCTTGTCGGGCATTCGATGGGCGGGCACCTTGTGCTGCGGTTGCTGGCTGAACGCCGGCCGCAGGTGGATGCCGCGATCCTGCTGGCGCCGATGCTGGGTTTTGCCGCGTCCGGCCTGCCGGCGTGGCTGGCGCGCGGGCTTTCGGCCATCGCCTGCCGGCTGGGCCTCGCCGAACGGGCGGCATGGGGCGGCGGGCGCGATGCGATGCCCGCGCACCGCCAGCGCAACCTGACGCATAGTGCGGCACGCTATGCGGATGAACTCTGGTGGCGCGCGCAGCATCCCGAACTCGTCGTCGGTGCGCCAAGCTGGGGCTGGATCCACGCCGCCGCCGAATCGATGGCCGGGCTTGCGCGCCGCGAGGTGCTGGCGACGGTGGAAACGCCCTTGCTGATTCTCGCGACGCGGCAGGACAAGCTGGTGGATGCGAAGGCGATCGCGCGCGCGGCCCGGTTTCTGCCCGATGCCCGCTTGCACTGGTTCGATCACGGCGCGCATGAGTTGCTGCGCGAATCGGACGCGGTTCGGCTGCCCGCGCTCGCCGCGATCGATCGGTTTCTGGAGGAGGTTGCGCGATGATCCGCGCCGATATCGCCATCATCGGCGCCGGCATGGCGGGGGCATCGATCGCCGCCGAAATCGGTGCGGGCGTCGATGTCGTGCTGATCGAGGCGGAAAGCCAGCCGGGCTATCATTCCACCGGCCGATCCGCCGCCTTCTGGTCGGAAACCTATGGCGGCCCGGCGGTGCAGCCGCTGACCACGGCATCGGGCGCCTATCTGCGCGACGGCAATTTCCTGAAGGATCGCGGCGCGCTGCACATCGCCGATCAGGATGGCATCGCCGCGCTTGCCGCGATGCAGGCCGAATTCGCCGGCACCGGCGTCGCGCTCGATCCCGTCGATCGCGCGGGCCTCGATCGCCTGCTGCCGGGCCTCGCGCCCGAATGGACGCTTGGCCTTGCCGAACCGAGCTGCGCGGATATCGAAGTGGCTGCGCTCCATGCAGATTATCTCCGCCGTGCGCGCCAGAATGGCACGACATTGCTGGCCGATGCCGCCGTGACCGGCCTTGCCCGCGAAGGCGCAGGCTGGCGCATCGCCACGCGGCAGGGGCCGGTGGTGGCCGATATCATCGTCAATGCCGCCGGGGCGTGGGCGAGCGAGGTGAGCGCGCTGGCAAAGGCGACGCCGATCGCGATCACGCCCTATCGCCGCACGATGGTGCAGATCGCGGTCGATCCGGCCGCGCCGGCCGATCTGCCGCTGATCGTCGATGCACTGGGCCGCTTCTACTTCAAGCCGGAAGCCGGTGGGCGGCTATGGCTTTCGCCGCATGACGAGATTGCCTGCCCACCCTGCGATGCCGCGCCTGAGGAACTGGACATCGCGATCGCGATCGATCGGTATGAGCGGCTGGGCGTCGGCCGGATTCTCGCCAAGGATCATGCCTGGGCGGGGCTGCGCAGCTTCGCGCCGGATCGCGCGCCGGTTTATGGCTTCGATGAACGCGCGCCGGGCTTCT
The DNA here is from genome assembly GCF_900188165.1 of Edaphosphingomonas laterariae. GTDB lineage: Bacteria > Pseudomonadota > Alphaproteobacteria > Sphingomonadales > Sphingomonadaceae > Sphingomonas_E > Sphingomonas_E laterariae. The sequence continues at coordinate 31,722 of NZ_FZOS01000022.1, forward strand.
TCTGGTTTGCCGGGCAGGGCGGCTTCGGCATCCAGACCGCGCCGGCGGCGGCGATGCTGGGCGCGGCGCTGCTGATGGCCCGCGCGATGCCGGAGGCCGTCCGCGCCGTGGACGCGGATCGTTATGCCCCCGGCCGCTTCGCCTGATCTATTCCTCGATCACCTCGGCCGAGGCCGACGCCTTCACATTGTCGATGCATTTGAGCGCGGAGGCCTTGGAGGAATAGCCCTCGCTCGCGGTCGCCAGGATGTTGCCGTTGGCGTGAACCAGCCGCCAGCGAAATTCGCCGGCCTTGTCCTTGTAGACGGTGAACTTCATGAAATGTCCTTCTGAAGTTGTTACGGCGGTGCCAGCCTAGCCGGGTTGCCGGCATGTGCCAACGGCCGGAGCAGCCTTTTGGGATGACCGATGGTTCCATCCCTGCAAGGCAGCCGGGCAGGGATGGAGTGGTGTGAATGACGGTTCTGGTGACGGGTGCGGCGGGCTTTATCGGTTTCCATGTCGCCCATCGCCTGCTGGCGCGCGGTCAGTCCGTTCTCGGCATCGACAATCTGAACGACTATTACAGCGTCGCCCTGAAGCGCGATCGCATCGCCGATCTTCAGGCCCGCCATGGCGATGCCTTCCGCTTCGCCGAGGTCGATTTCGCCGATCATGGCGCGCTGGCGGATGCGTTGCGCGGCGTGACGATCGAAAGCATCGTCCATCTCGGCGCCCAGCCCGGCGTGCGTTATTCGATCGAAAATCCGCGTGCTTATGCGCAGTCCAATCTCGTCGGGCACCTCAACATGCTGGAAGTCGCCCGCGAACGCGGCGGGCTTCCCGTCGTCTATGCGTCCTCCTCGTCGGTCTATGGCGGCAATGACAGCCTGCCTTTCCGCGTCGAAGATCGCGTCGATCATCCGATCTCGCTCTATGCCGCCACCAAGAAGGCGGATGAGCTGATGAGCGAGACCTATGCCCATCTCTATCGCGTGCCGTTGACGGGCCTGCGCTTCTTCACGGTCTATGGCCCATGGGGGCGGCCGGATATGGCGGTGTGGCTGTTCACCGCCGCGATCCTCGAAGGGCGGCCGATCAGCGTGTTCAACGGCGGCGATATGCGCCGCGATTTCACCTATATCGACGATATCGTCAGCGGCGTGGTCGCCTCGCTCGATCAGCCGCCGGCCGACGACGGCACCGAAAAGGCCGGTGGCAGCCATGCGCCGCACCGTCTCTACAATATCGGCAACCATCGCGCGGAGGAGCTGGGCCACCTGATCGATGTGATCGAGCAGGCATGCGGCCGGCGGGCGATCCGCGACTATCAGCCGATGCAGCCCGGCGACGTCAAGGAAACCTACGCCGACATCTCGGCCATCCAGCGCGATCTGGGCTTTGCGCCGAACATCGGGATCGATCTTGGCGTGCCGCGCTTCGTCGACTGGTATCGTGCCTATCGCTCTGTCTGATTTGGGACATGCAGGCATTGGCGATCGGGCCATGCCGCGCCAAGCCCCTTGTCTTGGGCAACGGGCGGCGGAACAAGGGCGCCAACCAAGGAAGGATGCCTTTGCCATGACCGACGTCGCCGCCGATCGCGCCGCCATTCGCGCGCTTGTCGAAGATTATACCATTGCCGGCGATGCCGGCGATGCGGCGCGCTTCGCGGCGCTGTTCACCGACGATGCTTTCATCGTGACGCCGTTCAACCGGATGGAGGGCATCGAAAGCATCCGCACCATCCCCGGCATGCTGGGCCAGATGTTCGCCCGCACGCTGCATCAGGTGATCGCGCAGGACGTGACCGTCGATGGCGATCAGGCCCGTGGCGAAACCAAGAGCTATGCCAACCATATCAGCGTTGCCGAGGATGGCACCGCCACCAACGACATGTGGTCGATCCGTTATCAGGACGAGTTCCGGCGTGAAGCCGGCGTGTGGAAGATCGCGTCGCGCACGCTGCTGATCGACTGGACCGAACTCAAGACCGTCAAGCCGGGCAACGGCATTACCGGCTGAGCGCGATTGCCGCATCGCCGGGGCACCCGGCGGTGCGGATTTCGCCCACATCGGCGGGGCTGCATCATCCACTGATCGGGCCATCGCTTTTCGCGGTCCCGAGTCTGGACTTTTCCGCATGATGGCGCTCCTCTAGACCCTGTGCGACGTAACCGGCGATATTCCGGCACAAGGAATACGCATGTCGCTTGATCTGGGAGAGAGCGGATGGGCAGTCTCGAAGGGCGTGTGGCGATCGTCACGGGTGCGGGCCAGGGTGTCGGCCAGGGCATCGCGCTGGAACTGGCGCGCGAAGGCGCCGCCGTCGCGGTGACCGGGCGGACCGAAGCTAAGCTGCATGATACGGTCGCCAAAATCACCGAAGCCGGCGGCAAGGCGCTGCCGATCCAGGGTGACGTGAAGAATCCGGCCGATATCAGGCGGATCGTGGAAACGGTCGCGCGCGATCTCGGCCGCGTCGACATCCTCGTCAACAATGCGCAGGAGGTGTTCCTCGGCCCGCTGCTCGACCAGAGCGACGAAGGGTTCGAGGCTGGCTTCCAGTCCGGTCCGCTCGCCACCTTCCGTTTCATGAAGGCGGCTTACCCCCATCTCAAGGCATCGGGCCGGGGCGCCATCGTCAATCTCGCCACGTCGGCGGCGGTGCGCTGGGATATGTCGAGCTATGGCACCTATGCCGCGGTCAAGCAGGCGATCCGCTCGCTCACCCGCGCGGCGGCGGCCGAATGGGGGCCGGACAATATCCGCGTCAATGCGGTCGCCCCCTTCGCCCTGTCGCCCGCGCTGGAAGGCTGGGAACGCGACCGGCCGGAAGAAGCGGCGGCGTTCAAGAAGACGGTACCGCTGGGCCGGATCGGCGATTGCGCGGCGGATATCGGCCGCGCGGTGGTGTTCCTGTGCAGCGACGATGCCCGCTACGTCACCGGCATGACGATGCCGCTCGACGGTGGCCAGGCCAATTTCAACTGACCGGCAGGCGCGGGAGGACAGCAAATGAAGTTCTGGCTGGTGCTGATGGGCGTGGCCGAGGTCGACCAACTGGTCGCGCTGTCGCAACATGCCGAGGAATGCGGTTTTCACGGTGTCACCGTGGCCGATCACCTTGTCATGCCCACCGAATTCTCGACCAAATATCCCTATTCGCAGGATGGCGAATGGTTCTGGCCGATCGAAACCCCGTGGCCTGATCCCTGGGTCACGCTGGGGGTGATCGGCGCGCAGACCAAGCGGATCAAGCTGGCGACCAACATCTATCTGGCGGCGTTGCGCGATCCCTTCACGGCGGCGCGCGCCATTGCCGCCGTCGATGCCTTCGCACCCGGCCGCGCCGTGTGTGGCGTTTCCGCCGGCTGGCTCAAGGAAGAATATGACGCGGTCGGCGTCGATTTCACCACGCGCGGCCGCAAGCTCGACGAGATGATCGCCGTCATGCGCAAGCTGTGGACGGGCGAAATCGTCAGCCATGAAGGCGAATTCTTCAACTTCAACAAGATTTTGACGAAGCCTTCGCCGGCGGAATCGATCCCCGTTCTGTGCGGCGGATCGGCGCTTCCGGCGCTGCGCCGCGCGGCGCGCAACGATGGCTGGCTGGGGCTGCCGCTCGATCTGGCGGGCAATCTCGCGATCGTGAACCAGCTGCTCGGCCTGCGCGAGGAACAGGGCAAGTCGCGCGACGGCTTCACCCCCATCCTGTCGCTGGCCGAACCGCTGACCGCCGACGCGATCGCCCGGCTGGACGAGGTGGGTGGCCATTTGTCCGCCATGCCCTGGCTGCCGAGCCCGTGGGATGTGGAGCGGTTTACCGACGACGGCGCGGATTTCCGCCAGCTTCAGGTCAAGAAAGACGCGATCAGCCGTTACGCCGATCGCATCATTGCCAAGCATATTTAGGAGACGGAATGATGAGCAAGGATTTCCCCGAAGGCGCGGTGATGGTGTTCGGCGGCAGCGGCGGCATCGGCCAGGGCGTCGCGATCGAATTCGCCAAGTCGGGCACGGCGGTCGCGATCTGCTACCGTTCCAAGCAGGATGTGGCCGAAAAGACCGCCGAGACAATCCGTGGCTATGGCGTGAAGGCGTCGATCCATCAGGTCGACGTGCGCGACAAGGCGCAGGTGGAGGCCGCCGTTGCCGCCGCCGCCAAGGAACATGGCCGCGTCCACTCGATGGTGTGGGGCGCCGGCCCGCTCGTGCCGCAGATCCACATCGCGGAATGGACGCAGGACCATTATCGCAACGCCATCGACGTCGAGGTGTTCGGTTTCTTCACCGCATCGCAGGTGCTGATCGAACATTTCCGCGCCAATGGCGGCGGCTCCTTCGTCCATCTCGGTTCGGCGGGGCATGATTGGTGGCCGGCGATGGACGGGCTTTCGGTGGCGCCCAAGGCAGCCAATGAGGCGCTGATCAAGGGCATCGCCAAGGAAGAGGGCAAGTTCGAGATCCGCGCCAATTCGGTGCTGGTCGGCGTGATCGACGCCGGCATGTTCCACGAACTGACCAAGCAGGGCGTGTTCGACGAGGCATGGGTGAAGGAAACCCACAAACTGCTGGCGCTGAAGCGCTGGGGCCAGCCGGAGGATATCGGCCAGGCGGCGGTGTTCTTCGCCTCGAACCGGGCGAAATATGTGACCGGGCAGACCATCTCCGTCTCGGGCGGCTTCGGGGTCTGATCGCGTGGGCGTGGCGGCGAAGGCACAGGAAGTCGGTCTCGATGTCGAGGATCCGCTGATCCTCGACGACGTGGCGGCCCACATGTGGGACGAGGAGGCCGATCTGGTCGTCGCCGGCCTTGGCGGCGCGGGCGTTGCCGCGGCGGTGGAGGCGCTGGAACGCGGCGTCTCCGTCATCGCCGTCGATCGCTATGAAGGCGGCGGTTCGACCGCCGCCAATGGCGGCATCTTCTATGCCGGCGGCGGCACCGTCATCCAGAAGGAAGCGGGCGAGGACGACACGCCGGAGGAGATGTACAAATATCTCAAGATGGAAGCCGGCGATGTCGTCGCCGATTCCACCTTGCGCAAGTTCGTCGATGAAAGCGTGTCGACGGTGGACTGGATTCTCCACCATGGCGGCAAGCTGAAAGGCACGGTGTGGAAGAAGAAGGCGAGCTATCCGCCGCTCGATCGCTTCCTCTACCACCCCGATAATTCGCTGGTCGCCCGCTACAAGAAGGTCGCCAAGCCCGCCGCGCGCGGCCACCGCGCCCATATCGCCAATGGCAAGAAGGCCTGGGGCGTCGGCATCGGCATCTACAACCCGCTGCGCGATTCCGCGCTGAAGCTCGGCCTCAAATTCCGGCCGCTGACCGAGGCGCGCCAGCTCGCCATCGACGCCAATGGCCGCGTCGTCGGGCTGAAGGTGCTGACGATTCCGCCGGGATCGAAGGACGCCACGGCGTTCACCAACCATATCCGCCGCGCCAATTTCTTCCTGGCGATGCTGCCGCCGTCGCTGCCCTTTGCTGCGATCACCATCGGCATCGGCAACCATTATCTGAAGAAGGCGATGCGGATCGAGGCGCATGGCCGCGAAACCCGCTGGATCCGCGCCAAGGAAGGCGTGCTGCTGTCGACCGGCGGGTTCATCATGAACCCCAGGATGGTCCAGCATTATGCCCCGGCCTATGCGGCCGGCATGCCCAACGGCACTCTGGGCGATCAGGGTTCGGGCATCATCATGGGCATGACGGCGGGCGGATCGACCGCGTTGATGGGCAAGGTTTCGGCCTGGCGCTTCATCAATCCGCCCAAGGCGTGGTCCGACGCGATCGTCGTCAACGCCAAGGGCGAACGCTTCGTCGATGAAACCGTCTATGGCGCCACCATGGGCGAACATATCGTCGATCATCATGGCGGGTCGGGCTGGCTGATCTACGACGCCAATCTGCGCAAGCAGGCGTTCAGCCAGGCGTTCGATCCGGTGCTGGTCCCCTTCCAGCGCGATGTGACGCTGCTCAACCTGCTGTTCAACTACAAGAAGGCGCCGACGCTGGATGCGCTGGCCGACAAGATCGGGCTCGACCGCGCGACGATCGCGGCCACCGTTGCGGCCTATAACCGCGCGGCGCGCGGCGAGGAGGCCGATCGCTTCGAAAAGGAGCCGCCCGACATGCAGGTGATCGAGCAGGGGCCTTATTATGCGATGGACATTTCGATCGCGAGCAAGTTCCTGCCGTTGCCGGTGATCACCTTTGGCGGCTTGCGCGTCGAGGAGAATACGGGCCAGGTGCTGGATGGCGGCGGCAAGCCGATTCCCGGCCTCTACGCCGCCGGCCGCACCGCCGTCGGCATCGCATCGCAGACCTATGTCTCGGGCCTGTCTTATGCCGACTGCGTTTTTTCCGGCCGCCGCGCGGCGCGCCATATAGCCAAGGCGAATGTGTGATGGGTGATGTGCGTGTCAGCCTTGGCCTGATCGGCCTCGAAACCCTGTTCGGCGGCGATGTCCGCGCGATGATCGACTGGCTGGCCGTCGCCGAGGATCTGGGCATCGACGGCGTCACGCTCACCGATCATGTGGTGATGGGCGAGGCCTTGGAAAATTATCCCTACGGCCCGTTCCCGATGCCGCTCGATTGGCCGTGGTGGGAGCCGATCGCGCTGTTGTCGGCCATCGCGCAGGCGACGAAGCGGGTGCGGTTGCAGACCGCGATCCTGATCTCGCCGCTGCGTCCCGCCGTGTTGCTCGCCAAGCAGCTCGCCACGCTCGACGTGATTTCGGGCGGACGTGTCTCGATCGGCCTCGGCGTCGGCTGGCAGAAGGAGGAATATGAAGCGAGCGGCGTGCCGTGGGAGGGCCGCTTCGGCCTGATGGTCGAACAGATCGAGGTCTGTCGCGCGCTGTGGCGCGACGCGCCGGCCGCTTATCATGGCAAGACCGTCAGCTTCGATCGCATCCACAGCCGGCCCTTCCCGGTGCAGGGCGATCGCATTCCGATCATGCTCGGCATCGCGCCCAGCGACCGCAATGTCGCGCGCATCGCCGATCATGCCGATGGCTGGCTGCCGATCCAGGCCGATGTGCCCAGCATCGCCGAAGGCATCGTGAAGCTGCGCGCCGCCTTTGTTGAACGCGGCCGCGATCCGAAAAGCCTGATGGTCCGCGCGGTGCCGCGCGCGGTGAAAGGCGCAGACGGCCGGCTCGACGTGGATCGCACGCTCGACAACGCCCACGCCATGGTCGAGGCGGGCGTGACGGAAATCGAACTCTTCCCGCTCCACTTCACCAAGGATCGCGCCGGCGCCGAGGCGCTGGCAACCAAGCTCGCCACGTTCAAGGCATCGTTGCGCCGCTGAACATAGCGATCAAGAAAAGGCAGCGGCCCCCTTCCCAGCGGACAATCCCCCGCTATAAGGGCGCCGCTTTCCGATGCTGGGGCGTCGCCAAGCGGTAAGGCACCGGTTTTTGGTACCGGCATTCGCAGGTTCGAATCCTGCCGCCCCAGCCAGTATTTCGCTAAGTATCCCATAAATCAGGGCGGCAGGGTCCCGGCTGCTTGTGTGTAACCAGCACCTGTAGCCACATGGTGTGGACGATACCGATGCGAACCGACAGCAACCTCTTCCGGCGTGGTGCGGTCTATTACTTCCGCCGGTCTATTCGCTGGTCCGATGGGACAAATTATCGTATAGCGATAAGCCTGCTGACGAGGAGACTTGCCGTGGCAAGAGCCTGCGCCGCCCGTCTCGCCGACCACTGCGAAACGCTTCGCCGCCAGCTCGAGGGTGGCACAGCGAATCCGCCTCTATCCTATACGCAGCGTGCAGCGATCTTTCGGAGCCAATTGCGCGCCGACGCGACCGGCTCGAGGCGCTTCACCTCGACATTCTGGGCCAGGCGCCGGCGGTGATGCGCCCCGCCGACCATCTCGCAGCGGTGCTCGACGATCTGGCGCGGCTGTCGCGCGCGATCGTCGAGGACGGCCTGCCATCGTCGGCGCCGGTTGCCGGCAGCGCACTGGCCGGGGTCTCTGCGCGGTGTCGTGAGCTCTGGCAGGCCGAGGTGATCGGTGCGCTCGAGGGGCAGGGGCTCGTCGCCACCCCGGCGGTCACCCGGGCGATGCTCAAGGTGATCCACGAAGCGCGGTTGGCCGGGATCGATGAATTTCGTCGGCGGCTTGCCGATCCGACGACGGCCTACCGGCTCGACGATGCGACGCCCGCGGGTGACGACGGGGCGGAGCCACCGAGTGATGTCGTGCCGCCCTTGCCCGCGTCCGCCGGCGATTGGGGGCCACGCCACCGGACGGTCGCGCGCGAGCCGCGCGGGCGCCCCCGGTCGACGCCATCACCGGCATGGACCTCGCTCAGCGTCACTGAGGCCGCCGCGCGCTACGTCGCGAGCATGCCGCGCGCCGGTGGTGACGCGAAGGCGCCGCCCAAGCGTGCCCGGCGGGGCTGGGATGACAAGACCCGCCGTCAGTTCCTGACCGCCGCGATGCTGCTCGGCAAGAGCTTCACCCGGCCGCTCTGGCAGATCACGCAGGACGATCTGCTCGACCTTTCGGCGCTGTTCGACCGGTTACCGCAGAGCCATCACAAGAGCCCGCGTCATGCCGCGATGAGCCTCGAGGCGATCGCCGATGAAGCGGCGGATATGGTCGCGGCCGGCAAGCTCGCGGAGAGCAAGATCGGCCTGTTGCCGCCGACGACCAACCGCCATTTCCGTTTCCTGCGCCAGCTGTGCAAATGGCTGCGGCGCGACGTGCCGCAGATGGCACCGCTCTATTGGGATGACCTGCTGTTCTCCGACGACCGTGATGATCGCGACCTGCGCGATGCGTTCACGCCCGAGCAGGGGCAGGCGCTGTTTGCGCTGCCGATCTGGACGGGCTGCGCCAGCCGGGCGCGGTGCCTCAAGCCGGGCGATCGTGTCTTTCACGGCGCTGCTTACTGGGTGCCGCTGCTGCTTTGGTATTCGGGCGCGCGGCGCGAGGAGATCAGCAAGCTGATGACGGCGGACATCGGGGGCGCAGCGGGGATCAGGTATATCGCCATTGCGGTGACGCCGACCGGACGGATCAAGAACCGCCAGTCGAAGCGGCTCATCCCGATCGCCCAGGAACTGATCCGGCTCGGCTTCCTCGACTTTGTCGAAGCGGCCCGCGCGCGGGGCGATACGGTGCTGTTTCCCGAGCTGGTTCCGCCGAAACCGGGTCGCGCCATGGGCGACGTCTTCTACAAGCGGCATTGGCGGGCCATCGCGCGCCACCTGCCATTCCTCAAGCCCGGCCAGGCGGTCCATGCGTTCCGCCACATGGTCTCGACCGAGCTCAAGGATGCCGAGGTCTATGTCGAGACCCGCAATGACCTGCTGGGCCATGTCACGACCAGCGGCATGGCCCATCGTTACTCCAAGGCGACACGGCTGCGGAAGCTCGCCGCGATCATCGACCTCATTCCCAATGTGACGGCGCATCTCGAGCCAGTGCCTCAGCAGGTGCGGTCGAATGGTACAGGCGTCGCGAGGTCCTGCGGCGAGACGCCTCCGGTTCTCGCGCGCCCGGTCCGACGCCGGATGAGGCGCTCCAACGGCGAGGCAAGCGGGCTGCGCACATCGCCAATGCCGGTGACAGTCGAGCGGCCGCGGCGACGGACGCCGTCGCTCGCCAGGCAGGTGCCAGCTGGTCGCTAGTGGCCCGAGGACGAGTGGGCGTCGCGGTCACCCGTGGGTTTGGGGTTCGATCTCGCGCGCGAAGGCTGCGATTACGGCGTCGGGTTCGCTGCCGAGCGCCGCGCCCGGGCTATCGTTGAAATCGAGATGCGGCCGTATCAGCCAATAGAGCAGGCGGAGGTCGCTGATATGGTCGGCTCCATCGCCAGCAGGTGGCGCATGGCAGGGTAGATTCGGTGCGCGGCCAGGTCGAACTGGAGGAGCGGGTAGACGGCGCGGCCGTCGACCATGAAGCGCAGCACCTCGCGCTGCTCCACCTTCCGCCCCAACCAAGCGAATGGATCGTCGCCGACATGGCCGAGGAGTTCGCAGGCCTGGTTCTGATCGGCCATTGATATGCTCGCCAGACGGTGCTGCTGCCGGTGGGCGCACTTAAGAGCCGCGTTTTCGTCCTTGGTGGTCGTCGTGCATCGCTCGACCATGTCCTCTTTGGCTGAGCTATGGGATTTATACCGCCCCACTATCAAAATTGCGTGCCGATGGGATGGGCGCGCGGCCAGGACGCCTCCGATTGAACTGCCGACCGCCCTGGCGCCAGCGCTTCGACGGCTGTCGACCCTTTCTGGACGGTCTGCCCGCCGTGGCAACTGCTCGGAAGCGGACATCGATCGGTATAATAATGTGCGATGTACGTGGTGCGGTTCAGATGATTATGGCCTGAGCCGCATTGAGGGCGGTGACGGCCGTCTGTACCTCGGCGTATAGATCCGCTTCGACCCCTTGCGTATCGATTTCGACGATAAGAGCGAAGCGCACCTGCGGTTCTCCGTCCTTCAACATCGCAGTGCGTTTCCACCATCCGGCGACTGGATGAATGGCCAGGAGATTGCGCCGGGCAAGGTCCGACGCTTTGCACGTCAACTGGTCGATATGAAGGGAGCCGACGTCGCGTCGGCTGCTTCCAAAGTCCCACAGATCATCTTCATCAATCTGGGGTCCGGCCGGCTCGGCGGCCTTGCTGATGCGGGCCATGAACTGTTGGGCATTCTCGCCGGCGCGGTTGAGCTTGAACCGGAGGTTGTGGGACGCGTAGCGATAGCGCGAACCGCGGGATGCTTCGGCGGGATTGGGGGCAATGAAGGAGCTGAGCGCGACCCTGAGCGTTACCTCCGTATTGCCTAGCTTGCGCAACTCCTCGACCGGCCATGGCAGGGTGAAGAGCCGCATCTCCTTGTGGACGTCTTGGCCCGTTTGCTCCGAGAGGCCGTAAGGAATGATGACGTCCTGAACGATCAGTGACAGGGCATTGGATGCGCTGCGATGGGCTCTGTCGAGATCGGGCACCCCGTAGCCATAGCGCTGAAAAAGTCGCGCATAGCTGCCCTTGTTCGGTTGCGCGGGAAGGTGCGAGCGCATCTGCGGCGTCCAGCGGGCGGATGTCACATAGAGCGCCCGGATAGTTTCGGGCCAGAGTAGTGGATAGTCCGACCACAGCTCGGTGATCTGTTTGGCCGCGATCGCCGTTGCAGCGCTCGTGTCATAGGTCAGGCTGAACGAGCGTTGTGGATAGGCATGATGGACTGTGAGCAGCGACAGGTCGTGATGCCGCATGGGTGGAGGCATCGTACTGGCAGCCCAGTTTCCGCCTTCAAGGACGATGTCGGGCTTAAGTGGCCATGTAGATGACCACGATGCTGTTCGGGAGCTGGGCGAGAGGTCGCCGAAAGGCGCAACGATGGTGAGGCCATCGGCCGCCGGAAGCATCGTCTTTTCGGTGTAGGCCCCAACACTGATCGCATTCCACGCCTGCGCCGGTGATTCCAGCTCATTGTCGGGATGGTCGCAGGTGTCGAGATAAGGATCCGCAGTAAACTTGAAATTGTTGGTGTTGCCGGCTGACACCAAGATCAATCGTGGGTTTGTGCGATCGCCCGATACGCCGGCGGCAAGCTGGTCGACTTCGGTCGACCATGACGTCGGCGCACCGTCATGGGGAGTGTCCTCGTCAGTTGTGGCGGCCATGGTGAAGGTCCGCCTGCGAACCGTCTGCTCGACCGTGTTAATCGCGCGGCGGGTCATAACGCCCAGCAGGTGATGCGGGTTCACTCCTGCATCCGGCATCAGTTTCACCGATTCCAGCCGATGCGAGACCGTGACCGGCATCGTCGATTGCAGGTTGAGGGTCAGATCGCCAAAGAGCGCGAGACCGGCAAGTTGGGTTCCATGGCCCCTGACGTCATCCAGCCCCCATGCAGGGTCAGCGGCATGCCGGTCCTGCGCGAGAAGCACAGGAACGAGCAGCGGATGGGCACGGCTGATGCCCGTGTCGAGTAGGGTGACATAGCCGCCATTCGCCCCGCCGGTATAGGTCGTTCGCTGGGAAAGGTCCTCAACCCAGGCAACCTGCTCCTGCACGTCCATTGCGTCGAAGAAATCGGCGGTGGCCGCAGGCGCTGCGAGAGCGCGAACGGCACCAAGCCGTCGCACGGCGAGAGCGATATGATCCGGCGTTGCCTGTCCTATGATGACGACATCTTCCGGGAAATACAGACGATCGGTTCCGATCTGCACCTGATAGGCAGCGGCCTGCGCGATGAAGGCGTCCGCTTCTTCGGGTTCCAGCCAGATTTCCCAGTGCGTAGCGCCGTTACCCGCCGGGAACTTGTCCTGCGGACCCCGCCAGAGCGCCCGCAGGCCAGCTTCGGTGATGGCGGCCAGGCTCTGGACGAGATTGGCGTTCTTGGGCCGACCAGGGATCAGATGGCCGTCCTTTTCCCTGTCGGGCGTATCTTCCGTTTCGAACTGCTCGATCTTCTTGCGGAGCTTCTCGACGCCCTTTGCCGTGGCGAAAACGGTCGCTGTCTCGGTCGTCCCCGCTTCGCTGACCTCGGCATCGCTACGCAACAGCGCGATACCACTCGATCCCAGACTATCTTTCGCCAGCGGTTCGTTCGGTCGCCCTTTGACCTCGAGATAGACGCCGGGAAGGCCGTCGGTCGCTATCGGGGGGAGGAGATCAATGGCTTGGAGCAGAGCCTGTGCGTGGCCCGACCGATTGAGGATGTCACTTGGCGGTTTGCCGCCGCCCCCGCCTTTTGCTCGAAACGGATGCGCCTTTCCGAGATCCTTCAGGAGAAAATGACGTAGATTCCGTGGCATTCGCGCCTCTTCCCAGCTCCTGTAGCGAGCGACGGCGCTCCAGCGAGTTTACCAGATCAAGCGTTGTTATCGTGTTCCGATCGCCAAGTACGGCCCGGCGGGCGGCGTCTTCGGCCGCCGCTACGACGTCGGCCGTCGACAGGCCGATGGCACAGTCGGTGACCTTCTTCCATGACAGGCGAGCGTGGGAGAAACCGGTCAGACGTCGTTCGAGAGCCTCGCGGATAGCGGCCGCATCGGGCAGTTCGTAGGAGAGAACGAGATCGAACCGACGCAGCACTGCGCGATCAAGGATCTCGGCGAGATTTGTGGTAGCGATCACGATCGAGGGGCCGGTGTCCTCGTCGAGAAACTGGAGGAATGAGTTCAGAACGCGGCGCGCTTCGCCGACATCGTTTCCGTCGCCTCTCGCTGCTGCGAGGGCGTCAATCTCGTCGAACAAATATACGCCTCGCGTCGTTTTGATCGCGTCGAACACGAGCTTCAGCTTCTGGGCCGTTTCACCCATGAACTTCGTAATGAGGCCATGCAGCATCACCGAGAAGAGCGGGAATTGAAGCTCACCGGCTAGGCCATGGGCGCTCAAGGTCTTGCCGGTGCCTGGAGGCCCAGACAGGAGAATGCGTCGCCTCGGCTTGAGACCCTTTTCCTCGAGCTTCTCGCGCATCCGCGTCTCGACGACGATGTGCGAGAGTTCCTCCTCGATCAGAGGAGGCAGGATGACGCTATTCAACCGCTCGCTCGGATAGGAGGCGAACAGGAATTGCGCGAGATCGCCGCGAGGCGCAGCGATCGGTGTGAGGTTGGGCGTTCGCGAGGCCGGTTGCGGCGGTGCCTGGCCAGCATTGGCCCATTGACGCAGGGTTTCGGCGAGCCGTTTATGTCCCTTCTGCTCCTCGGCAGCCGATAGCTGCATCGCGAGGTCGAAGAAGCGATCGGAATCCCCCTCCGCGTGGCTCTTTACGAGACCTATGAGTTGCTGCGCTGATGCCATGTCCATTATGTATCGCGGAATTGCTCGCGATACACCCCCCGTTGTCCGCTTAGATAACACATGAACTGGGCGTTGCGCCAGAACGGCCGCTTACCCCCATCCCTGCTCCAAACCGGACCGTCGCGGAGGTCCCACTGTCGGCCCCGCCGGCTACTGGACGGGACGGCAACTGACGCTCGCCCGAGGGGGGCTGGAAATGTCCGCTGTGTCGGTGCAGCTGGAATGAACCGGTTGAGGCCGAGCGATGTTTGGGCAGGCGGTTGCCGCAGATCTGGCGACGGCACCCAATTTGCGCCTGTATCGACCTGCTCCACATTTCAGGTGTGGAAGTCGCCTCGCCCTTCGCCACCGGGTTGCCGAAAGAGAAATGAGGCACGCCGGCACTTCGGATCGCCATGATCAGCGACGAGTGCAGCAAAGAGCCACTCAGGCCGCATACCGGCTAATCGCGCGCGTTCGAGCGCTACTCGAGCGCGCGGATGCAGCAAGACCATTCCGGCCTTTAGCTGCTCCCATTGATCAGCTGAAATGTCAGCGTCGGCTGAGACGGCCGATGCTGCTGCCGGGGGGTAATCATCATTGGCAACGTCCCAGAGGAAATCGGGTGCCTTTGCCATCCTGTGCGCTCCCCCCTCGCTTTCAACTAAACCGTGCGATCTCGAGAAAATTGCAGGTTGCCTGATTCATTCCGGGCCACGTGGGCCGCCAGACAACATGCCCGCCGCGCGTGTGCCGTCAACTCGGGGAAAACCCGCGCGCAAGCGAGGTGGTGACCTCAATAGATAGCGGAATGAACGGCGCGTTTCGGGCGCCGCCGCGAGGTGGTAGATTACAGCCATGGGGCAGGTGGCGCCTATCAGCTACCCGTTTCGGTCATCCACGATGGGATGTCACGCTGGGCATGAAGCACGCGCCAGACGTCGATGTGATCTTCCCGTTCAAGATAGAAAACGAGATACGGAAAGCCCGCCAACTGGCGGCTGCGCAATCCCGGCAAATCCAGCTCGTGGGCGTATCTCGGCGAACCTGTCGCGGGCCTTGCAGAAATCAGTCGATATGCTCGCTCAAGCGCATCGATGAAGCGCAGGGCAACGTCAGCGCCCGCCTCGTCCGCATAATAGTCCGCAGCTTCATCGACATCCCGCCCGGCCGTAGCGCGCGGGATCACCGGCTTGGCAGTCACTTCGTGGCGCGACGCCGAACGCGATCACGCAAGCTGTCGAAATATCCGGCATCCACCGCTTCCGTCGGCGCCGAAGCCGCACCGTCCAGCAAAAGCCCCCGCAGATACTGGCGATCCTGGTCCTTCCGGATCAGTTCCCGGACATATTCGCTGCTCGTCCCGAAGCCGCGACCCGAGACCTGTTGGTCAACGAATGCCTTGAGCGCCTCAGGTAGCGAGATGTTCATCGTGCTCATGTCCCGCAAATAGCGATTTTGGCAAAAATTGGCAAGATCGTTGGACGAGCCGGCGATCGGAAGCGGAGCCAGAATCCTTTCGGCGGATTCCGGCCCAAGGAGATGAGCCATGGGACATTCAGATCTGGATCCGACCCCGCGGGAGCGGTGTGACTGGAACTTGGGGCTGATTGTCGACCCCAAGCGCGGCGCGGACAGCTCGAGGGATGCTTAGTGGGCATTCTTGACGGTGCGTTCGAGTTTCGCAAGGCGCTCGGCGACGTAGCCTTCGCTTAACCCCTCGCAGCGGCCCCGAAGAATCTCCAGCAATTTGGACGGCGGCATATCCATGGCAGAGGCGGCGGCAGCGTAAGTGAGGCCCAATTCCTCCAGGCGCCGTTGCAGGGCGGCAGCGAGCCTGGACTGGGCCAGGCGATCTTCAGGGTGGGAAAGGCCCAGATCGGCGAACACGTTCCCGCTGGAACCTGCGTGTGTAACCATGTCGACCAACCTCTACATTCAACCGCCGTCCGGTTCACTTTTGGCGGGCGCCCCGGCGGACGTTTCATCCGGCCAATCCCGCTTGATCTCCGTGCGCGGATCACCTGTTCGGCAGACCTCATCATGTAGGCTCTTCGGCGCACCGAACAACGGCGCCGCGATGCTGCCCATCGAGATGTCGCTCGGGGCGATCTAGTGCTACATTGCCAATTGGCGTAAAAATCGATATATGCGCCAATTGCTGAAGGAGGCTATTGTGCAGCTCATTGCCATCGAGGGTAAGGCTCCACCGCCCGGATTGGATTTCTCGACCGAAGAGGTCCAGGCGATGCAGCGCGCGGTGATCCGTCTGTTCGATCATTGGAAGATCACGGACGCACAGGCGGCGACGCTGCTCGGCGATATCGCCGTGCGCACCTACCAGCGGTGGAAGCAGGGCGAATATGGTCGCTGGAACGTCGATCTCGCGGCCCGGCTTTCGAACCTGATGGGCATTCATAAGGCACTGCGCCTGCTCTACACGGAGGCGGAGCGGGGATATCGCTGGATCAAGGCGCCGAACCAGGCTTTTGGCGATCGCTCGGCGCTGGAGGTGATGCTCGGTGGACAATTGACCGATCTGATGCGGGTGCGCCGCTATCTCGACAGCAATCGTGGCGCATGGTGAGGGTGGATGCCCGATGCGCCTCTGTCTGTGGTCGACTGGCCGATGGCTGTCCGCCTGATCGAAAGCAAATATCCGCCGATCGATCTGTTCGAGGATCTCGCTGACCCCGAGGACTGGGAACTGCTCGCGGCCGCCGAAACCAGAACCAATCCAAGGGTTGCGGAGACGATCGGCAATCTCGATCTGGTGCCCGTCGCACGCCGCGTCTCGGGTCCGGGGGCGAGCTATGTGATGGCGCCCTTCACCCATTGTTCGCCGGACAAGCCGGGGCGGTTCCACGACGGAAGCTATGGCGCGTATTACGCCGCACGAAATTTTGAGACCGCGGTCGCCGAAGTGGCATATCATCAGGCGCGGAGGCTGGCCGACAGCCGTGATGAGCCTGGCTGGATATCGGACATGCGCGAGCTGGTTGGCGCGGTACGGACCGAATTGACTGATATCCGGGGTGGTGGTTTCGCCCCACTGCTCGCGCCGGACGATTATGCTCCATCGCAAGCGTTCGCGCGGGCGTGCCGCGACGCTCGCCGCAATGGCATCGTCTATCCATCTGTGCGGAACCCCGGGGGCGAATGCGTTGCAGCCTTCTGGCCGGATGTCGTCGCCAAGCCGTTGCAGGGGCGGCACTTCCGCTATCATTGGGACGGCAGGCGGATCGATATGATCCGCGAGCTCCGGCTCGATGGCGATGGGGCGATCTACCGGCTCGACCCGTGAGATCCTGATCCCGGGGTTGCTTCTACCCACGTGACGTCGCTTGCTTTGTCTGTTGGTGACGCGGTTTGGCCTTCGAGCATCTTGGGCGTGCTGAAAATCGGCGATTGAGATGGGGGGCTTCCTGGCGAGGGCTTGGCGGCGTCCGATGGCGTTGGCACTCAGGGCTAGGGCGGCGTGCTGCTGCGGTGGGCGTGGGTGCGAATCGATGACGTTTCCGGTCCGTGGAGTGGGTACGAATCGCGATTCGCCAGGGGCGGCCGAGCGTCCAACGAGGTGTCTCTGGCCGGCGGGAGGGGGGGCGACCGATGGTTTCGGTAGTCCCGATGCGTACTAGCGGCTCGTCGACTTCAGGGACCATTGCCTCTTGCGCACAGGGTCCATTGCGGAGCGCGCTTAAGGGATTGATCGGCTTCGATCAGGGAGCATTGCCGGCGGGGAGGTGTTTGCAATAGTCCCTACATGGAGTTCAACTATATAAAAGATAAACAAATTAAAGTCATCGTATAGATGAAAGCAAGGTTTGTGAAAATGGAAGGATCTTGCAGGGAGTTTTGACATTGCTGGGACGAGCAATGTTTAGGGGAGTGATCTGGCCAAAAATATAATCACAAGACAGCGCGATATTATTGGGGTTGACGTGGATAGTATGTTTCTGAGACGAATTTATGTGACCTGATAATCGCGTTGAGGTGTGTGCATTGCTGGTAGCACAGCGACCATGGTCGACCCACCGCGCGTTTCGCGAGCTTCGCGGGACTCGTGAAAAGTCGGCCGCGACACGAGTGGCGCCGGACGCGTCCGACCGACGCGTCCGCGGGGCCCTCGCGCAGCGCTACCAGCAGGACCAAGCGGGCCGCGTGGCGGTCGCGTCAGCGTGGATGAGGCGTGCGGTACTGGCTACCCGCCGCGCGCTTAATGGGGGGCTTCCCCCCATTTTCCCGGCGGCCGGTTGGGGCGTATACTCTCCCAACCGACTCGTGGGAGCGGGGTGGCAGCAAGGCCCCAAGATGCGCGCAAGCCCGCGCGCCCGCAGGAGGTGAACAATGGCCAAGCATCTCAAACTGACGCTGCCCCGTCACGCCGCGCACGTCGCTGTGACAGTCGACTTCCACCGCGATCGCGCGCCCACACCGCCGCCGCTCCGCTCGAGCCACCATGTCCGCCTCCCCGTCGGGAGCCTACGCGCCAGCGCCGGGCTCGCCCGGGTGTTGCGGACCCCGCCGCGCCATCGCGGCGGTCGCGCCTCGGGCGGCGCGCCCTGAGCGCGCCCTGAGCCGCTGGGCCGGGACGGTCGCCTGATCGTCCCGACCCGCCTGATCCGTTTGCAGGGAGGGCGGTCATGTCCCCCAACCACGCTGCGCGGCCGCCGGCCTGGCCGGGCCCGCGCTTTCAGATCCTCACGCTCAGCGTCCCGCGATATTCACGCTATGTGCTCGATCCGGCAGGTGCCTGCGTCCGGCCGCTATCGGTGGGGCTATCCGCGCTCGAAGGCCAACTCGAGCCCCGCACCATCGACGCCTATGCGCGCGCGCTCGAGTGGGCGTTGACCGGCTGGGCGGGAGCGCAGCCGAGGCGGGTCGCGCGCCTGTTCCACGACGTCGCCCAGGCCCGCGCCGCGGTCGCCGCGATGCTCCACGCGCTTGGCGGACAACTCAAGCCGAGCCGCTATGGCGACGGGAGCTATCATGTGACTGGTGCGCCAAGCCCTGTTGCGCTCGCCGACCGGAGCCATCGCTCTGGCGCGCAGCCGCACCGCCAAGCGCGCCGCATCGAGCTCGCCCTGATCGCGCTCGGGCATGTCTACGACCAGCTGATCCTTCGCGAAATCTGGCGTTTCCCCAATCCGATGCGCGTCGACAATGCCGCGGCGCTTGTCCGGCGCGAGGCGCAGGCCTCGGTTCGCCGCGGTGACGCCTATCTTGGCTATGCCGGGCGTCAGTTTGTCGTGCTGATGCCACCACCGGCACGGCCGCCACGCGACTGGGACTTTCTGGCGCCGCGCATTGTCGAGGCCGCGCGGGCGTGGCCCGCCGGCCTTGCCGCCGCCACCGCGCTCACCGCGGCCTGCGGCAATCGCATTTTCGAGGCGCTCGCCTTGACGCTCGGCGATTGGTCCGCGTTCGACTTCGGCAACCGCATCGCCGCCAGCAATAAGGGATCGCACGGCGCGCGCACCAAAATCCTCTACCTTCCGGCGCGCGCGCGCGAAGCCCTGGTCGCCTATGTCGAAACCGCGCGTCGCGCGCAAACCGGCGTCTCGCTGGCACAGGCGCGGCGGCTGGCCGCCGACGGGCGGCACGATGTGCTCGCCACCATGCCGCTCTTTCTCAATGCCAAAGGCACGGCGATCTCCTATTCGCTTTTTGCCGACCACTATTTCCGGCCGACAATGCGCGCGATCGGCCTCCCCGGCGTGACCACGCACCGACTGCGCCGCGAACACGCACTCCGCGCCCTCCTCAAGATCCGCGGCCTCGCCCGCGACAAGGCGCATGAAGCGGCGATGATCGCGATCTACGCCGAGATGATGGGCTGGCGCACGGGCGCGGCTATGGTCGACCATTATGCGCCCCAGCTGCGCGAACACGACCATCAGGCGCTCGCCGGCCTCCTCTATGCCGTGGATCCGGCAGGGCGCGATGGCGCACCGCCGTCCACCGTCCCGCCGCCCCCGGCCGACGATCCGCGGATCGCCCAATTCCTGGCAGGAGACGATTGATGCCCCAGGTCCGCCCGCGTATGCCGCGGTCGCCAGCCCGCCGCCGTCGGTCGCGCGGGCGTCTCGCGCCGCCGGCCTGGCGGCGCGAGCCCGGTGGTCACCGGCGGGCGATTGCGGTGCTCGAGGCGTGCGTCGCCGCGGCACCAACCCGCTCGCCGGCGCAGTTCCTGCGCGACTATAGCCGGTTGCGGCGGTCCTTGCGGGTGGTTCGCTACCCCCACCCCGAGGCCGTGAGTCAAGCGGTGATCGCGATGTTCCGCGATCGCCCGCCGCCCACCGACGCGCAAATTCACGACGCCATCGGCGCGACCTCGCGGACCGGTCGCGCCGTCGTCGCATCCGTGCGTCAGGTCCTCGGTCATCCCCCCGTCCACCGCACGCCACGGCGCGCAGCGGATGCGCAGGCGGCGGCCGCCTTCGAGGCCTGGATCCTCGGCCAGGTGGGACCGCTGCCCGAGACCAGCCTCGACCCCGCTTTGCGCCTGCCCGGCGGGAGGGAGCAAGCGACCGGCGGCCGGGCAGGGGCCGCCCCCGAGACGCAGGCGGCGATGCTGCCGGCACCCTCGCTGCGCCATCGCGCACGCGTCGGCGCGCTCACCGCACCGGCGATCCGGTGGATGATGGGCCTGGCGCTCTATATCCGCGCTGCGCGCGGCGACGGCTCGGTGATCGATGCCTGCGTCCACGCCGCCGAAGCGCTCGATCGCCTGCTGGCCGGCGGCGACCCGCGCGACGCGCGCTGGCGGACGCAGCGCATTGGCCACTTTCTCGATGACGTGAACCGCTCAACCTATTCGCGCCAGGCGCTGTGGGGGCAGTGGCTTGCCGATGTCGCGATCGTCGATCGCTATCTGACGCGCTACCCTGAGATCGCCGCACGCTGCGCGCCGCTCCGCTTTGCCCTGCCCGAACACCGGGCCCGGCCCGGGGTCAGGCGCTTGCGGGCCGCCACGCGGGCGGCGGCCGAGGCGCGGCGGCTCGCGACCTGCCAGGCGGTGGCCGATGACCTTCCCGGGATCCATGCCGCGCTCGAAAATCGCACCCGCGAAATCGCCGCGATCCGCGCAAGCTTCGATGCCCAGTGCGCCAAGATCCGCGCAGGGGAGCTGGCGCTGCAGCGCGGCCGCCTCCGCTTCGCCTGCACGCTGCCGCGCACCGCGATTGACGGCAGGCTGGACGCCGGCACGCGCGATCTCGACTTTGCCGTTGTCAGCCGCGCCTATCTCTATCGCCGGCTCGATCGGGGCAAAGCGGCGCGCTGGATGGCCGAAGCGCCCGGCGCCGATCACGACCTCTACCTTGTCTATCTCGGGCCGCGGCAGCCGGGCGATGGCCTTCCGATCCTGGATCTCTATGCCGCGGGCGGGTTCAGCCTGGCGCGCTACCGGACGGCCGACCAGGCCCGTGCGCTGGCGAGCGCGATCGGCGATCGCCGCTGGCCCAAGGTGCTTCGCCATCTGCGCCTGTTTCGCGCGCAGGATGGCCTGGCGCGGACCCTCGCCAACCGATGTCTCGCCCACAAGATCATCCTCATACCCGTGCACGAACTCCACCATGCCATGACCGTCGCGCGTGCGGCCGCGCGCAGCTGCCTGCGCGGCGCGCGCATCGGCGAAGTGATGCAGCAATGCCATGGCCCCGGTCAGCTGACGCGGATCGCCGTCCAGCCCGAGCCCCTCTACGCCTATCGGGCGATCGCAAAGATGCGAACCGAGCCTGAGGATTTCTGGCTGAGCGGCGCCGACGTCGATGCGCTCATCGCCGTGCTCGGCGTGATGAAGGCCAATGGCTGGCCGCTCCAGACCCTGGCGCCGGCCGCCACGCTCGATCGCAAATGTCGACCGGCGCGCTATCTCTACCAGCGGGGCGGCTATGCCTGCGATCGCAGCGAAATTAACATGGCGATCGCGCTCGCGCTGTGGCCGCGCGACGTGCGCAGTCATGATCTGAAGCACGGCCTTGGTCGGCATCTGCTGCAGAAGGGCGTCGATATCCCGACCATCGGCCTGATCCTCCACCATCGTGAGGGGGAAAGTTCGCTGGTCGCCGGTGACGGGCGAAGCGCGACGCGGATTTATTGCCAGGCAACCCCGCAGATGCAGGCCGGGCTGGCGCGCCTGTTCGATGCCGTGGCCCATGACGAGACGGGACCGTCATGACCCGTCTCGCTCTCGCGAGGACTCGCGCGCCGACCGATCCGCCACCGCGTAAACCGGCACCTGCCGCTTTCGCCGATCGCAGCCGGTCGCGGTTCCGCCGGGCGGCCTGGCTGGGACTGCGCGCGTTGCGCCGGCTGCGCGATCGCGGTGCTTCGGTCAGCCTGTTCCGGATCGCCGCCGAGACCGGGCCATCGACCCCGATGGGGTCGGCATCGCCGAAACGACGATCTTGCGCAACCCGCGCATTGCTGTCGTGTACCGGGCGATGCGCCGCTCGCCCCCGCGCTCGCGTGCGATCCATCATCTGCGCCATGATCCGGCGCTTGCACGGCGTGGTAAGGCAGAGTTGATCGCCATGGTCCTGGCCTTGCGCGAAGAGACCCGGGTGCAGCGCGGGCTGATCACACAGCTGGCGACCAAGGATGCCGCCGCCCGCGCCGCCGACGATGCGCGCTATGCCGTAGGCGGCGTGGCGGAAGCCTCTGGCGCGGTCGTCCCCGCGGCGATCAGCGATGCGGGGAAGCGGCCGCGGTCTCGGCGAGCATCGCCTTCAGCTGCGCAAGCAGCGATCCGATCTGGGCGCCGCTCAACAGCTCCAGCCGACCCGCGTCGGCGAGATCGGCCGCGATCCGCTCGACCAGATGCGCGCGCACGCCCATCGCCGCCAGCCTCTCCGCCCAGCGTGCGTCGGCCAGCGGGGCAGGCAGCCCGCTTTGGGTCGGATCCCAGGCCGCGATCGCGGCCGGCGAGGTGAAGACCATTTCGGGCGCTGCCCCCGCGAACCGCCGTTGCAGGCGCAGCTCGCGCACCTGGACACGCGCGAACGCCCGCGAGGCGACAAAGGTCTTCAAGGATCCCGCCCGGCGGAACACCCGGACATGGCGCACCAGGCACAGCGGATCGCGATCGGGCTCGCTTTGCCATTCGAGAATATAGGGCATGCCTTGTCGCTTGACAGTCGATGGCGATGACACATATATGTAGCACGAACGATCGGAATTGCCGATACGCTGATGTGAATTATCGATGAGTTGAGGTAGGCAACGCGGGGAGACTTGGCTCTATAGGCAATCCTGGAGGATCGCTCCCAGGCTGACGCGCAGGGCTTTGGAGATATCTACCAGAATTAAGATAGATACATTTTGCTGTCCGCACTCTATTCGGCTGATCGTATTGCGATTGGCGTCGATCGCTTTGGCAAGTTCGGCCTGCGTCAAGCCGCGCGCTTCGCGCAGCCGCCGGATGTTGGCGCCAATTTTGTCCAGGACGGAACCCATTCCGCCCTTTAGCCACCAATCCTGTCCATGCGCCAGCGCCGATCATGGTCGCGGGACGCCGTGATCGCTGTGGCCTGGTCTCAGCCGGGTGACGCCCGGCCGGCCGCCAACAATGCGGCCCGCGCCGCCGGGAGGGTCGCAAATTGGACCAGATGCGGCCATCGCCGACCTTGCCCTACGCACCACGCCGCCAGCACCGACCAGGCACGCGCGAACGCCAGAGGCGCATGGGCGTCGCTCGCGAACCGAAAGCGGTCGAGCAGGAAGGTTGCGAGCACATCGACCTGGCTCCTGGCGACAGCCGGGGCGCAGCCGCCGCACTCCACGTTCTCCACCCCATGGGGAATGCGCAGCGCCGCACAGGCCTCGTCGAGCGAAGGCCAGCGTAAGCCGTCGCGCGTCAATATCTCGAGCAGATCGCAATGGCGGTCGCTGTCCGCGCCCAGAAAGCGGTCGAGCCGGGTCGCGTCGAACAGATGGTGGTGGTGCCGACGCAATTTGAGAAACGGAAGGTCATGGCGGCGGCCGTTGAAGCTGATCAGCCGCCCGCCGTCATCGAGAGCGGTGAGCGCGGACTCGAGCCGCGCCAGCGCGTCGCGTTCGCGCATAGCGACCGAATCCACGTCGTTGGCGCAGGCGACGGCGATGCTGGTCAGCGCCAGCGCGCCAACCGTGCCATCGTCCTGTTCGGTAAAGGCCAGCCAGCTGATCGCGGCCAGGCCATGCAGCCAGATCCGCGACGCCGCATCGCGTGGCCGTCGACCGCATTGGGCGAGGGTGGCGCGATCGGGCGCGGTCTCGATATCGACGACCAGGCTCCGGTGCCGGCTCATCGGGCGAGCGCCGCCGCGACGATGCCGTCGCCCGGATCGCGCGCGGCCAGCTCGGCGAGCAGCAGGCGGCGGATCTGGTGCGCGCCGGCGGGCGTCGCCAGAATGATGTCGAGCGGTCGGCCGTGGTAAAGCGGGGGTTGCGGCCGGCGTAGCCAGCGCACCACCTGCCGGCGCTCGCCGAGCAGGTGGAGCAGCGCCTGGTCGATGTCGTGGCAGGCCGCCACGTGCGCGGTCGACGCGCGCGCCAGCCGTTGGTCTCCATCGGCGGAGAGCTGCCAGGCCGCGGCGATCGCGCGCTGGTCGGAAATCATGTCCCTGGCCTTTACCAATGGACTGCCATGCTACATATATGTAGCATAACGTCAAGGTGTCGCCGGGTCGAATCACGGATTGGCGCACGGCGGATGCCGCTCCCGATGGGACATGCTACCATGCGGTATGGAGCTCGGTTACGCCACGCTCGTCCAGCTGATCCAGCAGATGTTCGATCTGCCTGCGGAACAGCGCATGGCGCTCGATGGGCGCTTCAAATATTTTCAGCGGCTGCACCTGCCGGCGCAAGCCAATGTCGGGCGCCAGCGCGCGGTCTACGACGGCGAGGCGGTGCTCCAGACCGCGCTGGCCTTCCAACTGCTCGATTGCGGCGTGCGCCCGGCGTCCGCGGCGGCGACGGTGCTGCACCAATGGCCAGCGATCGCCGACGCGCTCCGCGACGCGTGGGCGAACCAGATACGGGCCGGACCGCGGTCGGGGCCCTTCCTCGGCATCGCCCCGCGCGCGCTCGATGGTCTGGGGCATCGCGGCGCGCGCCCGCCGGGATGGTGCGGCGTCCTGACCAAAGCGGACCTCATCGCCTGGTGCGACGACGCCACGGCCGAGCAGATCCTGATTGTTCATCTGCCGCGTTTTGTGGCGGCCGTGGTCAACGGCCTCGACCGCGTGTCGCCGGGCGATGGCCTCGCGATGCGCACCTGGCTCGCCGGCGGCCGTTCGCGTGCGACCCGGCGCGGCCAGCGCTAGACCGCGCGGTCCGCGCGCCTTGGCGTGTCCGGGAGGCAGGTCATGGCGATTGATGTCGAACCCTGGCTGCTGGGCGTGCCCGAGGGCTGGCATGCGCTGTTGCGCGCGCTCGGACGCGACATCGCCGCGGTCTGCCCGAAGGCGACGATCGTCCAGGCCAAGGAAAAGTTCGGTGAGCTCCGCGTCTATCTGAGCGGTGCCAATCGCGCCGCGTTCGATCGGGTCGATGCCGCCGAGCAGCGCTCGCGAAGCCTCTGCCAGCGCTGCGGCCGGCCCGCGCAGCTGATGGTCGACGACGGCTTTTATGCCACCCTGTGTCCCGACCATGGCCGTGGGTTCGTGCCGGTCAAGGAGGCGCCGATCGTGACCTTGCGTGTGCGGTTTCGTATGGACGATGACGAAGACGGTGGATGAGGCCGGAGCGGTATTCCGAGGCGCGGAGCGCCGTTGGCTTGCCCCATGGATCAGTTCCCTTTTTGCCGGCGGCAAGTGGATTGGGAGAGCCTGGTCGGCGTTCAAGCCTCGGTGGGATCACCGGCGCTTTTTCGCTTTTTGTTATGGGCGCACTTGGGGGACGGGGCCGCCCGTGCGCCGTGCATTCGGCTGAACGAAATATGCCGAACGGGCTGCAATGGTAGGTTCCCCTCGGCAGCGGGCCCGTCGAGGCCGCCTGAGCCAAGGCTTGATCGAAAAGGGCCGGAAGAGCCCGGCTATGCCTCGTGTATTTCGTCGAGGGATTTTGGTCAGGATGTCATTTCAGGAAGGGGCGCGTGTTCGTGCTCGCGCTGGTTGCGACGAGCTTCGTGCTGATCGGGCGGAGTCCCGGGCCGCGACTGCGCAATCGGGTAGACACCGGAGCCCGCATGCCTCGGTCAAGCCTTTGCCTGGTGCTACAAGCGGCGACGTGCGTGTCTTAAAAAAAAGGGGCGACGCCAGTGGCGTCGCCCCAGAGCTTGAGAAAGGCCGTGCTGGAGAGGAGAGGCGCGGCCAATCTCCCCCGCTTTTAGAATCGATAGCTGGTCGTGATGCCGAACTCGCGCGGATTGGTTGCGTTGATGATCCGGTACCCGGACAGATAGTCACCGCCATCGGTCGCCGTGCGCGATTCGCCCTGTGAGATGTTGGTAATCCGCCTCTGGTTCAGCACGTTCTTGGCGAACAAACTAACTTCCCATCCAGCGCCGAGGCCGCGCATGCCTACGTACAGATCGAGAAGTTCGCGGCTCTGATAGTCGAAGTTCGAGCGCTCGGAGAACACGCTTGGCCGATAGGAGAACAAGGCGCGGACGAACGGCTCAAGATCCCCGGCCGTGAAGCGAACTTCAGTGTTGGCGGTCAAGCTGAAATCCGGGACGTCGCCGAGACGGCCATTGCTTGCGCAATAGCTGACATTGCCTGGGCCGGTGATCCCTGCGTCGCCTTCGGAATCGGGTTCGCCATCGCCATTAAAGTCGTTGCACGGCAGGACCGCATCATCGAAGCGCGCCCTGACGTAAGCGGCGCTGACCGAGAAATCCCACGCGTCGATGGGACGTCCGGCTATGGTCGCTTCGATGCCCTTCACCGTCGCGTCGCCGTTATAGTTGAAGTCGAAAGCGCCATCGACATTGCCGTCGGGCGGACCGACTGGTTGGCCGAACAGGTTAAGTGCGCCGTTATCATAGCTGATGCCGGGGAAGCGCGAGATATATCCATCGAACTTCTGATAGAAGGCTGACAGGTTCAAGGTGATCCTGCGATCGAGAACGGCAGTCTTTAGGCCGATTTCAAAAGCGTCGGAACGTTCAGAACTTGACTTGATCAAGTCATTCGAAAGATTGACTGGCACGCCGACCCCTGCGGTTCCTGAACGGAACGAGCGCCCATAAGCGGCATAGGCCGTAACGTCTGGCGTGAATTCGTATGTGAGCGTCGCGCCGCCGGTCAAGGGATGGTTCTTCGTCTTCGAAAGTTCAGGCGGAATTGCGTCCGTCGTTGAAGAGAAGGCGGGAATGAAAGGAATGCCAAAGGCTGGGAACCCCGGGGAGCCGGGCGAGGTTGCCGTTACAGATGCCGTTTGAACGCTCTTGAGTTCCGAATAACGCGCACCAACCTCGAGCCGCAGTTTGTCGGTGAACTGGAAACTTGAGCTGGCCGAAATCGAAAGCTGTCGGTCGTTGACCGGGACGGCGATGTCGGCCGTGATCGGCAAATAGAGTCCAAAAGTTATGGGTGTATTGACAAAGAATCGGTCTGATTTCTGGTTAACAGAGACGTTGCCGGTTTGCTTTGAGTAAAATGCACCTACCGACCAGTTCCAGAATGAATTCCCGTTGGATACGAGGCGAAGCTCGGCGGTGTCCACATTGTATGGCGTTCTCGTGGTCTGGATAGCAGTGTAATTGGGAATGGAATTGCCGACATCCGAATCTCCGATCTGGACGAGGCGGGTGTCTTGATGGCCGCCAACAAAATTCAGGGTCGCAAAACCGAGATCCCAATCGAGAGCCAGGTTTACGAAATGCGAATTGTTCTGGTAGCGGCGCGGCCCTTCGTGGACAGCTATATAATCATCGGCCTCGGCTGGCGGACCGCTCTGAGTAGGGTCAAAGAGGGCGGGGGCGTTGCCCGGGCCTGGAGTGGGCCCCTGGAGCCGGACAGGGTCAAGCTGCTGATTTGACCATGCGCCGGGTATGTAGTTCCTCGAATTGCGCGGGGCTGATGTAGCCGAGCGCGGAATGCAGGCGGCGTTGATTGTAGACGTCGTCAATGAACCGGGGAAGCTGCTCGGCAACATCTCGGAACGTCTCGAACGCCATCGGATAGACCGCCTCGACCTTCAGCGTCTTCATGAAGCTCTCGGCCTTGGCGTTGTCGTACGGATTTCCACGCCGGCTCATCGAGCCGACCATATCGTGGTTGGCCAGCAATGCTCGATAGATTCCGGACGCGTATTGCGATCCACGGTCCGAATGATGAACGCATCCTGGCGGTGGACACCGTCGCTCGATCGCCACCTCCAGTGCCGCAACCGCGAGCCGCGCGTCGA
>NZ_FZOS01000075.1 GCF_900188165.1 Edaphosphingomonas laterariae
CTTCGGGCTACGCCCTCACGCCACTCCCCCCGGCATGTAACACCGTGGCCTGGTTTTACGCCGCCGAATGGCCGACTTTTGCTCCGCCGTTGACAGTCGGCAGGCCATGAGCGGCGCATGTTCGTGCGGGCGGGACCAATCCGCTGCCGTGCTGCTCGAGCTTCCGCCCATCAAGGGGCGCTATTACACCTGTCAGTTGGTCAATGGCTGGGGCGAGGTGACGCTCAATAGCAAGCGTCTCGTTGAAATCGTCACTAGCACCCGGGTGCACCGCGACCATCTCGTGAATGGACGTCAGGCATTTCCTTGGCGTCGCCGGGTTTCCCAACCCCTCTTGGCAGCAGCCGAGCGCTTCTCCGCGCTCTGGCTCGCACCGCCCTTGCGGCCGCCTTTGCGCGAGCTCTCGTGGCTCTCCTTCTTGCCGCGGCCCGAGCCTGACTTCTTACCTCCGCCGGATTCCTTGTTGACCGTAGCCCAGGCACGCCGCTCGGCTTCCTCTTTGCGGACCCCCCGATCCTCATAAGCTTCCTCGATGTGCTCGGCCTTGCGCTTCTGCTTGTCGGTATAGCTCGATTTGTCGCCGCGGGGCATGCTCCGTCTCCTTGTCGGCGTCCCCCGCCAAACCCTAAACGCCGCAGCGGGCTATTTGTCTCGATCTGTCTTGATCGGCTCGCCGCAAATCCTTGGACTTCGGAATTTAGTCATTTTCCGCTCATAGCCGACACGGCGATGTCCAGACTGCCCCGCTGGGGAAGCGCGGAGGGTGACAGTCGATCCATACCGCTTCCGCCGAACCGGCCCATGCCTATTAGCGGCGTCGACAAATTCGACTTGTGAGCAAATGCCCAGTTGCAGGCAGCTGTTTGGCGAGGTGTATCGGCGGCTTTGCCGGAGTGAAGAGATTGACATGTTCCGGGCGCTCGATCCGGGGTAGCGGCTATTCTTAGCCTCGGCACACCGAGAAGGACTGCGGCTGTCTTTTCGGCCGCTCAGCGCCTGATTTTGGGGTTCCCCATTTGCTGACCCGTGAGGATCAGGCCGCCCCTTTCGTTACGGGTTTCGTAGCGGGCGTTGACGAGCTGGAAGAACAAGTTGGCGCCGCCAGGCGTGACCGGCAGGTAACCGATCTCGCCGACGACGAGCAGCAATGCTCGAGTGAGGAAGCGGATCTTCTCCCTCAGAGCATTCGGCCAGTCCAATGGAGTCAGCATGCGGCGAACCACTCGAGCGCTGGTCGGATGGGCCGACCCATCCATTGACGGATGCCGGACGAACTCCGCTGCGGCAACCCAGCTCGTATCCTTCGCGCGTCGCTTTCCTTCCTGCCGCCTGATCGGGCGAGGATATCGGTTTACCCTGGATAAGGATTTGCCTGCAGCAAGCCTGCCAGATGGGCGGCGTTGCCCGCGACCATCCTCGCGGTTTCGGTCACCTTGTCCGGCGTTTTCCTCAGATCCTTGAAGTCCGTCGATCCCATCGCCTCGCCAACCCAATAGCATGCCGCAACCGCTGGAATGGTCCAGCCTACGTCGTTCAGTGCCTGAAAGAGTTGGGCGGAGGAGAAATGCGCGCCGTCCTCGTTGCCGACGATCGCTGCAATGGCGACCTTCCCATAGCTTGGCATGCGCCCCAGGTCATCGGCTTCCGAGAGCAAGGCATCCATGCGTTCGAGCACGCGCTTGGCGACACTCGATATCTGACCCATCCAGATCGGACCGCCGAAGATGAGGATATCGTGCGCGAGGATTTTCTCGCGCAGCTTGGGCCAGGCATCACCGTCACCTTCGTCGGATTGTCAACGGCGGAGCAAAAGTCGGCCATTCGGCGGCGTAAAACCAGGCCACGGTGTTACATGCCGGGGGGAGTGGCGTGAGGGCGTAGCCCGAAG
>NZ_FZOS01000073.1 GCF_900188165.1 Edaphosphingomonas laterariae
CTCGTCCATCGCCAGCCTCCGTCAAGCTGGCTCCCCATGAATCAGGGAAATCTCTCCTTGGGAATCCCAAAAATCACACTTCTGCCAAAGTAGCGCTAGGACGGATCGACAAGGGCCCCGCGGACGACGCCGCGCGCCGTCAGGAGCGCTGGCGGCGGCGTCCGTGGGAGGTGCCTGTGGGTCCACCGGGTCAACCCGGGGGATGGGGGTCCGGGGGAAGGGGTCAGGCGGCTTCGCGGTTCTTGAACCGCCAGCTCTCATTGCCGATCTCGACGATGTCGCAATGGTGGGTCAGCCGGTCGAGCAGCGCTGTGGTCATCTTGGCGTCACCGAACACGCTGGGCCATTCGCCGAACGCAAGGTTGGTGGTGATGATGATCGAGGTCTGCTCGTAAAGCCGGCTGACGAGGTGGAACAGCAGTTGGCCACCGGCGAGAGCGAACGGCAGGTAGTCGAACCGGACGAGCAGCGTCTGCGGAGCGGCGATCAGGATGAGACGGGCGACAATCAGGATGAGAACGGATTGTCGCCCGTCTCATCCAGATCGTCGCGCTACAGGCCGGCATCCCCGAGCTGATCTCGGCAGCTGGCATGACCCGCGCCGAAATCCGGCGCGCGATGCAAATCGTGAAAGAGCAGCAGACCTATCTGCTGGAACGGTGGAGCGACATTCATGACTGACCTGACCGATGCCCAGATCGACGCCGCCATGGCACGGGGTAAGCTCGCTCTGGAAAGCGAACCCCGCGCCGCCGCAGCCCGCTATGATCCGGCGCTCGACCGTATGGTGATCGATCTCACCAACGGCTGCACCTTCGCCTTCCCGCCCCGGATCGCGCAGGGGCTGGAGCGCGCGACCGCCCAGCAGCTCGCTGATGTTGAGATTCTCGGCCTCGGCTACGGTCTGCATTGGGAAGCCCTCGACGTCGATTTGTCCCTTCCTGGCCTGCTGACCGGTTTGTTCGGCACGAAAGCCCATATGGCCCGTCTCGCCGGCCAGGCGACATCCCCGGCCAAGGCCGCCGCAGCCCGCGCGAATGGAGCCAAGGGAGGCCGCCCCCGGAAAATGGCCCACGCCTGAGGGGCAGGCCCGTTGGGCAGCAACGTCCCAGAGTAATAATGACGCGCGCATTCGAGAAGATAGGGCCGGCCTGGAGGACGCTATCGCCTATGCCGAGGGCGACCTGAGCCGAGACCGTATCCACTATCCGAAGAACCGCGCTGAAAAGCCCCAGAAGGGAGAAGGGGCTCGGCTCCCAGCCCTCCCCTGACGATGAGGCGCGTTGACGGAGCTCGGAACGGCAGAGAGCGCCGACATTGCGGGCGTTGGCGCGCCCGTTAGGTCTGCCGAATGCTCACCGCCTTACCGCTCTCGATCCGGGAGAGGTCGATCAGGACGCACTTGCGCTAGCTTACAGCCTAGCAGATTGTCTCGGTCGGGTAATGGCGACCGGTCTGACATTTCCGCCGACCAGCGCCCTAGCAGAGCCTCACGATCGACCTCCCTAGGCGGCTGATCGGATGCACCACTGCGGCCGAGCAACGCATCGCGATCAATCGCCGCTGAGGACGTGAGCGGCTCTATCTTTGGTGACACTTCATGGCTCGGACGAAGGAACGCCACCGCTCGGTCCCGGACGACCTGATAGGCTTCCTCAAGCCGTCGCCCCAGTGACCGGCCCCCGCCGAGTGGCCCGCTGGGATTGTTAGTGCATTGAAGCCTCCATCGCCAGTGTCGGCCGTAGGTGGAGCGAAGCGGAACCGGAGGGCGACACTGGCGATGGAACGGCCTCGGGCGCCGGTGGTCGATACCCGAGCGAGCTGTGCGGCCGGACGGTGTTGTAATGTCGGCGCCACGCCTCGATCAGGATCCGGGCCTCGGCGAGCGAGTAGAAGATTTCGCCGTTGAGCAGTTCATCGCGCAGCGACCCGTTGAAGCTTTCGCAATAGCCATTCTCCCACGGGCTACCCGGCGTGATGTAGAGCGTCTTCACGCCGATGAGAACGGCGGAGCAATATTCGACCACGGTAGCGGCGGGATAGCCCTGCTGCGGGCGGCGTAAAAGTCGTCCACCTTGAAGCCTTTCTGCCAA
>NZ_FZOS01000038.1 GCF_900188165.1 Edaphosphingomonas laterariae
TTGGCAGAAAGGCTTCAAGGTGGACGACTTTTACGCCGCCCGCAGCAGGGCTATCCCGCCGCTACCGTGGTCGAATATTGCTCCGCCGTTCTCATTGAACACCATGCTCGTCGTCGTCCGGTCGCCGCGCACCAGCGTGATCTTGACCGTGCCGGTGGCCAGCCCTGCCGCAGCGCCCCCTTCCAGCAATTGCACGAAGCCGCGCTTGCCGCTTTCCGATTCCCATTTGCGGATCGCGCCCACGGCATCTTCCGAAAGCGAGCTGCGCACCACCGGCTGCAAGGCGGCGAGGTCCGCTTTTTCCAGGCCCCGGAACATGTGGATCGGGATGGGCTGGGCGGTCGCGATGGCGGCGGGCAGCAGCGGTGCCAGCGCCAGTGCCGTGCATATCCCCAGAACAGGAAGCCGGTGCATCGCAAGTCGGTTCATCGCAATCTCCGCTCAAAGGCCCTGAAAGGTGAAGGGCTGGGCTGGCACGAAGGCGCCGGAAACCTCACCGGAAAAGGTGTTGCGCTGGTTCGGCCCCAGATCAAGCCGCTTCGCCTTGGCCGTGGGCGCAAAGTCGATCTTCTTCAGGTCCACCCAGAAGGTGTTCGGTGTCAGCGCGGATTCGAAGAAATAGAGCCTGCGCCTGTGGTCGGCCACGGTGCGCCAGCGCGTCGACGAGATATTGGGCTCGCCCGGCGTGGTGATGCCAAAGGGCACGGATACGTTGCGGATCACGCTGAACACGCTGGCCAGCGCCGTCACCGCGTCCTCGCTCTTGGGGATCGCGTTCACATAGAAGGATGCCCGCGCGAACCGGTCCGCGGATCGGTTGGTGCCGGGCAGCATCACCGTGCCGCCGATCTGCTGCCAATAAGCGTTGAGCGCGAGTTGCTGGTCGAAGATCGGTGAGTTGGTCATCACCTGATATTGCCGGCCGTGGTGGATCACCTGCTTGCCGTCGATATATTCCACGATCGCGCTGTCGCCGCTCGCGTCGGAGATCGCCAGATGCAGCGTCGTCAGCCGGTCTTCGCCGGGCACATGATCGGTGACGATGACGAAGGGTTCGGCGCGCAGCGCGGCGACGGCCTCGGCCACGGTGCCGAAATTGTCGAGCACATATTGCGCCCAGGCGGCGATGGTCAGCCCCGGTTTCGACTGGTCGAACCTGGGATATTGCGATTCCACCAGCCACAGCACGCTTGCGGAAAGGCCGGCCTCGTTCATCCCGTCGGTGGTCGATACCTCATATCCGGTGGCGATCACGCTGCCATAGCGCGACGTCCACTTGATCGAATTGGGCCCGGCCTGCCCGCTGCGCGCCATGCCGCGCGGGAAGATCCACAGGTTTGTCGCGACGTCCGATTTCCAGTCCATCGACCGCGCGGTGATCACATCGCCACCGGCGCCGTGATAGACCAGTCGGGTGCAGGCCAGCACCGGCTGCGCTGCCAGCATGATGCTGGTCGCCGCGCATGCCAGATGGGCCCCGATCATCCGCAAGCTGCCGCTGAACGCCATGCCGCTTCTCCCTGTTCGCCCGGGACCGGGTGGCCGGTTACGGCCGCCGGTGCATCCGGGCCGGCGGATCAACCGCGAACGCATCGCAGGTGTTCCCGGTCCGAAACAAAAAATAGGCCGGGATGGAAAAGGGACTCCATCCCGGCCAGTTGTTTCGCGTCACGGCGGAGAGGGTGCCGTAGCCCGCGGAAGCGGATAGGGGGCCGCTCCCGGTAACGACTCATCTATTGAGAATGGTTTGCATTTGCAAGTTATAATTTGCCGCATCCCTGGGTTATTCCGCCCGATCATCGCGATTTGCCTGCTCGACAGCCGACTCCGCACCGCGTTAAGGACAAGCTCGGACGCGCGATCGGGCGCATCCGCGTAGAACGGCTTGGAATCGGGCGGGGTATTGCGATGAAGCCTTGGGTGTTGCTGGCCGATCGCACCGCCGTGCTGTTTCTGGGTGTCGCGGCGGGCGCCGCGATCGGCTTTTCCTTCGCTTATGGCGGCCAACCCTGGCCCGAAGCGCAGCCCGTGGAAAAGGTGGCCGATGCCGGGGAAGCCGCGCCGCTGCCCGCCGTCCCCGCCGCGCCGCCCGCAGCCGTCACGCCGATGCCACAGGTGGCCGGCGTGGAATGCGCGATGCCCTTCCAGCAGCAATTGCTCGACACGCTGGCCGAAGGCGGCAAGGTCCGCGTCGGCGTGTTCGGCGACAGTTTCGGCGATGGCCTGTGGTCGGCGCTCTATCGCCAGCTGCCCGCCAGCGCGAACTTCCAGGTGGTGAAATACAGCCAGCAATCCACCGGCTTCACGCGCTATGCCAGCCTCAACATCGAAAACCACACGGCCGAACAACTGGCGGCCGATGGCCCGGTCGACATCGCCGTCATCTCCTTTGGCGCGAATGACACGCAAGGCGTGATG
Organism: Edaphosphingomonas laterariae; assembly: GCF_900188165.1. Lineage (GTDB taxonomy): Bacteria > Pseudomonadota > Alphaproteobacteria > Sphingomonadales > Sphingomonadaceae > Sphingomonas_E > Sphingomonas_E laterariae. The sequence goes on from NZ_FZOS01000038.1 coordinate 2,419, forward strand.
GCGGGCGGCAAGGCGGCGGCATTGCTGACGCCCGAATGGAAACGCGTGATCGGCGAACGGATCGACGGTCTGGTCCGCCTGCTCCGCTCCCGTGGCGCGATGGTCTATTGGGTGGGCCTGCCCAAGATGCGCAAGGAAAGCTTCGATGCGGACATTTCCGCGATGAACGCCTTCTATGCCGATCGGATGCGGATGCTGGGCGTTCCGTTCATCGATACCGTGCCTTTCTCGGTCGATGCCGGTGGGGCCTATGCGCCCTATCTGCCGGACGGACCGGAAGGAAAACGCACCCTGATCCGCGCCAATGACGGCATTCACATGTCGATGACGGGCTATGTCCGCATCACCCGCAGCCTCGCCGATCGCATTCGCGGCTATGTGGAAGCCGCGCGCAGCTTCGCCGCGCAAGGCGATGGCGCGGCCCAGCCGCAGCGGCAGGCGCGCGCATCATGATGCTGCCGCTGATCGCTTTTGCCGCCGCCGCCGCGTCGTCCGCGCCCAGCTGCGCCGATGGCCTCTGCAACATTCGCGGGCTCGAACCCTTTTACGAAAAGCTCAGCCGCCAGCCGCGCAACCAGCCCGGCAAGCGGCCGATCCACATCCTCCAGATCGGCGACAGCCATACGGCGGGCGATACGATCACGGGATCGTGGCGCGAACTGCTCCAGGCCCGTTATGGCGGGGGTGGGCGGGGCGTGCTCGCGGCCGGGCGGCCCTATCAGGGCTATCTGACGCGCGGCGTCACCGCCGACATGTCGTCGGGCTGGAAGATCGCGGCAACCTTTGGCGGGGCATCGGTGCCGCCGCGCCCGCCGATGGGGATTTCGGGCTTCAGCCTCACCTCGCAGCAGCCCGGTGCGCGGATTGGCCTGACCGCCGATGCCGGCCAGATGTTCGATCGCTTCGTGCTCTGCGCCGAAGCCGCGCCCGATGCCGGCACGCTCACCATCCGCGCGGGCACGCGCACCGAACGCATGGCGCTCGGCTCGGCCACGCAGCGCACCGAATGCCGCACGGTCGAACTCGATCAGCCGAGCTTCCGGGTGGAAGTGGTGGCCGATGATCGCCCGGTGACGATCACCTCCTGGGCCACCTTCCGCGACAATGGCGGTGTTGCTCTGTCCAATGTCGGCGTCGTCGGATCGCAGCTCCAGCATTTCGCCCGCACCGACGATCGCGTCGTCGCGGAGGAATTGCGGGCCTACAAGCCCGATCTCATCATCCTCGCTTTCGGCACGAACGAGGGCTTCTCCCCGATCTTCCGGCCGAACGAATATGAAATCACGCTGCGCAGCCAGATCGGCCGCATCCGCCGCCTCGCGCCCGGCGTGCCGATGCTGCTGTTCGGCGCGCCCGATGCCAGCAGCCGCCGTGCGGCGATGTTGACCAACGCGCCCGGCCAGTCGCCGCAGCCTTGCGCGGAACCGTCGATCTTCACCACCATGGCCAGCGCGTCGACGCCTGCCACGCCATCACCCGCCACGGCGGAGGCGAAGGTCGGCACCGGCCGGCTCGATGGGCTGCTGTCCGAACTTGGCGAAGAAGGAGATGGCAGTGGCGATGATGTCGCGCCGCCGCCGCCCGCACCGGCGGCGCAGGTGCCCGTCACCAAAACGATCTGGTCGGTGAAGAACAATCCGCTTTTCCCGCCGGCAGGGCTTCGAGCCGTCCGCGATGTGCAGCGCCGCGTCGCCGGCCAGCTCGGCATCGCTTTCTGGGATTGGGAAGCGCGGATGGGCGGTGCCTGCTCGGCGGTGAAATGGGTCAAGGCCAATCCGCCGCTGATGCGCGGCGATTATGTGCATTTCAACTCGGCTGGCGGCCGCGATATCGCGCAGCGCCTGAACACCGATTTCGAACGCGCCCACGCCTTGCTTGTCGCGCCCCGCTAAATGCTGTTCCCAACCCTCACCTTCGGCCTGTTCTTCCTGGCCGTCTATGCGCTCACCTGGGCCGTGCGCGGCTCGAACGAGTGGCGCAAGATCCTGCTGCTCTTGGCCAGCTGGGTCTTCTATGGCGCGTGGGATTGGCGCTTCGTCGCGCTGCTGATCTTCTCGGCCGTGCTCAACTGGGGCACGGCGGCGCTGATCGCGCGCACCGACGAGGAGTGGGAAGCGGGCCGCCGCAAGGCGCTGCTGGTCTTCGGCGTCGCCGCCAATCTCGCGATCCTGGGCTTCTTCAAATATTATGATTTCTTCCTCGAACAGCTGGGCGTCCTGCTCCACCAGTTCGGGTTCGAGCGGGATATGCCGCTGCTTGAAATCATCCTGCCGGTGGGGGTCAGCTTCTTCACCTTCCAGGGCATGTCCTATCTGATCGATGTCGCGCGGCGGAAGGTGCCGCCGGCCAGCCTGCTCGACATGACGCTCCTCATGTCCTTCTTCCCCCACCTCGTCGCCGGGCCGATCGTCCGTGCGTCGGATCTGATCCCGCAGTTCAGGCAGACGCCCAGGCTCGAACGCGGCATGGTGGCGATGGGGCTGCTGCTGATCGTCTGGGGCCTGTTCAAGAAGGCGGTCGTCGCGTCCGAACTGTCGGTCAACCTCGTCGATCCGATCTTCTTCGATCCCTCGGCCCATTCCAGCCTCGATCTCGTCATCGCGGCTTATGGCTATGCGGTGCAGATCTACTGCGATTTCTCCGCCTATAGCGACATGGCGATCGGGCTTGCCGCGCTGCTCGGCTATCGTTTCCCGTTCAATTTCAACCAGCCCTATCGCGCCCGTTCGCTGCAGGATTTCTGGCGGCGCTGGCACATCAGCCTGTCGAGCTGGCTGCGCGACTATCTCTACATATCGCTTGGCGGCAGCCGGGGCGGGGTGTGGAAGGCGTGCCGCAACATCCTGCTCACCATGCTGCTCGGCGGCTTCTGGCACGGCGCTAAATGGACCTTCCTGATCTGGGGCGGACTCCACGGTATCGTGCAGGTGATGGAAACGCTGTGGCGCAAGTTCCGGCCGCAGCACTGGCCGCTGATGCCGGCGGCGATCGCCATCTTCATCACCTTCCACATCGTCACTCTGGGCTGGATCTTCTTCCGCGCCGAAACCTTCGACGGGGCGATTGCCTTCCTCGGCGGCATCGGCCGGGGCGATTGGGGGGCGACGATCGCGACCCCGCTGATGATCGGGCTGATCCTGTTCGGCATGATGATCCACTTCACCCCGCCCACTTTGGCGCAGGGCATCGCGCTCCGCCTGCGCAGCGTGCCGGCCCTGCTCCTTGGCCTCGGCACCGGCGCGGTGATCCTGATCATCGATGCCATGCGTTTCGAAGGGGTCGCGCCCTTCATCTATTATCAGTTCTGAGGGAAGGAGACGGCGCCATGTCCGACGAACATCATCCCTCCCCGGTGGACCTGCCGGGCGAACCCGATACGCACGGCCGCCCGCTGGTGTGGACCAGCGTGACGATCGCGGTGGCGACGCTGTTCCTCGGCCTCACCAACGCGATCTCGCTCAATGGCTGGGCGGTCGAACTTGCGCCCACCGAAACCAGCGCGCGGATCGTCACCGTCACCGAAAGCTGGGAAGAAACCACCGAAGCCATCGGCCTCGCCGCCCCGCGCGCCTGGCTCCACGCCCGCTGGAAACAGCTTCAGGCGCTGCGCTTCGAAGGGCAGGATCCGGCTGCCGAATAGCGGCAGGGCTGCCCCGCCTGACGAGCCGCCTTTAACCCGACGCCCGGCCCAGACGCGCGCGCATCTGGCGGACGGTTCGGGCGGTCTTCGGGTGCCGCCAGTCGGGGGCGATGCGGACGAGGGGATCGAGGACGAAGGCGCGCGTGGCGAAGGCGGCGTGGGGGATGGCGAGGCGCGGGCCGGCCCAGCCGCCGCCGGACCAGAGGATGATATCGAGATCGAGCACGCGCGGCCCCCAGCGGCGGCCGGGGCGGCGGCCGAACGCCCGTTCGGTGCGCTTGAGCAGGGCGAGCAGCGCGGGCGGATCGAGATCGCATTCGACGATCACGGCGGCATTGGCGAAGCCGCGTCCCGCCGGGCCGATCGCGGCGGTGCGGATCACCGGCGAGGCGCGGAGAACGCGCACGCCTTGCGCTTCCAGCGCGGCCAACGCGGCCGCGATCACCTTTTCGGGCGCGCCATGGCGGCCGTGGCGGCGATTGGAGCCCAAGGCGATGGCATAGCTTGTGCGCGGCATGCCGCTGCGCCTATCGCAGCACGATGACCATGCCCACCCCCCTTGGCGACGCGCCGATCGAACCCGGCCATGATTGCCCGCTATGCCCCCGCCTCGTTTCCTTCCGCGAGGCGCAGCGCGCCGAACATCCCGACTGGCACAATGCCCCGGTGCCGAGCTTCGGCGATCCCGAAGCGTGGCTCGCCATCGTCGGCCTTGCGCCCGGCCTGTGGGGCGCCAACCGCACCGGCCGCCCCTTCACCGGCGATTTCGCCGGCGGCCTGCTTTACGCGACGCTCGCCAGGTTCGGGCTGGCCGAGGGCGAGTTTGCCGGGCGGCCCGACGACGGGCTGGCGCTGAAGGGCGCGATCGTGCTGAACGCGGTGCGGTGCGTGCCGCCGGAAAACAAACCGACGCCGGAGGAGATCAAGACCTGTCGGCGTTTTCTGGAGCCTGAGCTGGAGGCGCTGCCCAACCTCAAGGTGGTCGTGGCGCTTGGCCAGATCGCCCACCAGTCGGCGATCAAGGCGCTGGGCGGCAAGCTGCCCAAATATCGCTTCGATCATGGCGCGGAACATCGCCTGCCGAGCGGCATGCGGCTGGTCGATAGCTATCACTGCTCGCGCTACAACCAGAATACCGGCCGGCTGACGCCCGAGATGTTCGAGGCGGTTTTTGCCCGTGCGGTGGCGTTGCGCGAGTTGGGCGACGCGTGACGGCTTTCGCCTATGTCGGCGCGGCGCTGGCGGAAATCGCCGGCTGCTTCGCCTTCTGGGCGTGGCTCCGGCTCGACAAGTCACCCTGGTGGCTGGCGCCGGGCGTGTTGTCCTTATGCCTGTTCGCTTATCTGCTGACCCTCGTCGAGGTGGAGCAGGCCGGACGCACCTATGCCGCTTATGGCGCCGTCTATATCGCGGCGGCGATCGGCTGGCTGTGGGCGGTGGAAGGGGTGAGGCCCGATCGCTGGGACGTGATCGGCGCGGCGATCTGCCTGCTGGGCGCGGGCCTCATCCTGTGGGGGCCGCGCCCGTCCTGATCCTCAGCGCGGCCGTTGCGACGGCGGCCGATGCTCCATCCGTTGGCGGACGATGCGCAGATAGGCGTCGACCAGTTCCTGATTGACCGCATCCCAGCCGAAGCGTTCGCTGGCGACGCGGCCGGCGGCACCGGCGGCGGCGCGCGAATCCTTGTCCTCGCAATAATGCTGGAGCGCATCGGCAAAGGCGGAGATCGCGCCGGGACGGACGAGCCGCCCGGTCACATTGTCCTCGACCAGGCTCTGGCTGCCGGTGGCGATCGCGGCGACGACCGGCAGGCCGGCGGCCATCGCCTCCAGCGTGACATTGCCGAAGGTTTCGGTGACCGACGGGTTGAACAGCATGTCGGAGGAGGCGACCGCACGGCCCAGATCGTCGCCCTTCTGGAAACCGACGAACACCGCCTGCGGCAGGCGCCCTTCAAACCATTCGCGGGCGGGGCCTTCGCCGATCACCAGCACCCGGTGCTTCACGCCGCGCTGGACGAGCTTGTCGATCGCGTCCGCGAACACGTCGAGGCCCTTTTCCATCACCAGCCGGCCGACGAAGCCGATCACCGGCTCGTCATCGGCGATGCCCAGGCTGCGGCGCCAGCCGAGATCGCGCACCTCGGGCGAGAAGGTGTCGCGTTCCACCCCGCGCGACCAGATGCCGACGTCGTAGTTCATCCGCTGTTCGCGCAGCAGCTGCGCCATCGATTCGGATGGCGCGAAGATCGCGTCGCAGCGGCGGTAGAAACGCCGCAGCATCGCTTCCACCACCGGCTCCATGAAGGTGAGGCCGTAATAGCGCGGATAGGTTTCGAAGCGGGTATGGACCGACGCGACGACCGGCAGGTCTTTCTTGTGCGCCAGCGTCACGGCGCGGTGGCCCAGGATTTCGGGGCTGGCGACGTGGAACAGATTGGGCTGGAAATCGCGGATGTCGCGCTTCACCGAAGGCGGGATCATCAGCGGCGCGCGATATTCGGCGCGGCCGGGCAGGGCCAGGGCCGGCACGCCGACGACCTTGCCGACGGACGGGAAGGCCGGCGTATCGGTGCGCGGCGAATAGATGCGCACCGCGGCACCCTGATTGAGCAGATAGCCGACCAGCCGGTTGAGCGCCTGATTGGCCCCGTCGCGGACATAATTATAGTTGCCCGTGAACAGGGCGATGCGGAGCTCGCTGGTTTGCATGGTCGGCGCCTTTAGTCGTTCGCCGCGCAAAATGCCATTGCTGTTGATCGTGCGGGCGCGCCGCTTGCGTGCGCCGCACCGCTGATCTAGCCCCGGCGCATTCGCACCGGAGTTGCACCATGGCTCGCGCCGATTTCCGTTTCTCCTACCCCAAGCGCGTCCGCTATTCGGAGATCGACGCCCAGGCGGTCGTATTCAACGCGCGTTTCCTCGATTATCTCGACATCGCCGTCACCGAATATCTGCGCGCGGTGGGCGTGCCCGATCCGGCGGGGGTGGAAGGGCTGGCGCAGTTCGTCGTCGCGCGCACCAGCATTGATTACAAGGCGTCGGTGCGGCTGGACGAGGAGGTGGATCTTTGCATCCGCCTCGCCCGCGCCGGTCGCAGTTCGCTGACCTTCGCCTTCGAGTTTCATGGCAAGGGGGGCGAGGATCTGCGCGCGGCGGGCGAAACCGTGCAGGTGCATATCGACGATGCCCGCCAGTCGAGCCCCGTCGCCGCCGATTATGTCGCATTGTTCGAAGCCTATGAAGGGCGGTCGCTGCGCGCATGACGATCGGACCCCGCAGCCGCTGGCTGATCGCGCTCGGCCTCGGCGGCCTTTCCGCCACCGGATTTGCCCCGCTTCACTGGTGGCCGCTGGCGCTGATCGGCGTCGCGGCATGGATGGGGCTGGTGGCGGCCGCACCGCGCCTGCGTTCGGCGCTGGCGATCGGCTGGTGGTTCGGGCTTGGCCATTTCATCATCGGCAACAACTGGATCGCCACGGCTTTCCAATATCAGGATGCGATGCCGGCCTGGCTCGGCTGGATCGCGGTCAGCCTGCTGGCGCTTTATCTGGCGCTGTTTCCGGCGGTCGCGGCGGGGCTGGCCTGGCGTTGGGGGCGTGATCATGCGGCCCGTTATCTGCTGATCTTCGCGGCGGCGTGGATCATTGCCGAATGGCTCCGCGCGTCGCTGTTCACCGGCTTTGCCTGGAACCCGCTGGGTGTGATCGCGCTCGACATGGCAGGGCTGGCGCAGGCGGCGGCGCTGATCGGCACCTACGGCGTTTCCGGCCTCGTCATCCTTGCCGCCGGCGGGCTCTGGCTGGTCGCGCGGCGGGAATGGCAGGCGGGCGGCGCGGCGCTGGCCGTCGTGGCGGTGGTCGCGCTGGCATTGCTGCCGAAGGGGGACGGCCCCGCCAAAGGGCCGCTGATCCGCGTCGTCCAGCCCAATATCGGCCAGCAGGACAAGTGGCGCGAAGGGTTTGAGGATCAGAATTTCGCGCGGCTCGCCAGCCTGTCGGGACGCCGCTCGGCGGAACCGCGCCTGCTCCTTTGGCCTGAGGCCGCCGTGCCCGAATATCTGGAGGAGGGGCGTGTCGAAGACCGGCGCGCGCGTGCGCGGATCAGGCGCCTGCTCGGCCCGCGCGACATCATCCTCACCGGGGGCACCGCGCTCGAATGGGGCAAGGACGGCTATGCCGCCGGTGCGCGCAACAGCCTGTTCGCGATGGATGCGAGCGGCCGGATGCTGGCCCGATACGACAAGGCGCACCTTGTTCCATATGGCGAATATCTGCCGATGCGGCCGATCCTTTCGGCGATCGGCCTGTCGCGGCTGGCGCCGGGCGATCTCGATTTCTGGCCGGGGCCGGGGCCGAAAAGCTATGCCCTGCCGGGCTTCGGCACGGTGGGCGTGCAGATCTGCTACGAAATCATCTTTTCGGGGCAGGTGGTCGATCCGGCCGCGCGGCCGGATTTCATCTTCAATCCGTCCAACGACGCGTGGTTCGGGCCGTCCGGCCCGCCCCAGCATCTTGCTCAGGCACGGCTCCGCGCGATCGAGGAGGGGCTGCCGATCATCCGCGCCACGCCGACCGGCATTTCCGCGATCATCGACGCGCGCGGCCGCGTGGTGGAAAGCCTGCCGTGGCGGACGGCCGGCGCGATCGACGGGCGCCTGCCGGCCGCGCGCGCGGCGACGCCGTTTTCGCGTGCCGGCAATGTGTTTCCGCTCCTGTTTGCAGGGCTGTTGATCCTGCTTGTCATTGCGCACCGCCGCATCGCGCGCTAAGGGACATAAGGAATCCTTTATATCCGCTTCCGTCTGGGGAGCGGAGGCAGCCGAAAGGGCATGTGTTCGATGCGCAGCGACTATCTCTTCACGTCCGAGTCGGTCTCGGAAGGGCATCCCGACAAGGTGGCCGACCAGATTTCGGATGCGGTGGTCGATCTGTTCCTGTCGCGCGATCCCGAAGCGCGCGTCGCCTGCGAAACCATGGTGACGACGCAGCGCATCGTGCTTGCCGGCGAAGTCCGCTGCCGCGAGGACGTGACGCCGAGCCAGGCCGAGATCGAAGAGGTCGTGCGCGCCACGGTGAAGCGCATCGGTTACGAACAGCATGGCTTCCACTGGCAATATGCCGATTTCGCCTGCCACCTGCATGGCCAGTCGGCGCACATCGCGATGGGCGTGGACGAAAGCGGCAACAAGGATGAAGGCGCCGGCGATCAGGGCATCATGTTCGGCTATGCGACCGACGAAACCCCCGATCTGCTGCCCGCCACGCTATATTATTCGCACCGCATCCTCGAACGGCTGGCGCATGACCGCCACAACAATGTCGTCGATTTCCTCGAACCCGACGCCAAGAGCCAGGTCACGCTGAAATATGAAGGCGGCAAGCCGGTCCGCGCGACGGCGCTCGTCGTTTCCACCCAGCATAACCCGTCGCTCAGCAACGATGCCGGCCAGGCCAAGCTGCGCGATTATGTGACCGGCGTTTTCCGCGATGTGCTGCCGGACGGCTGGCTGCCGGAAGACAAGGACATCTACGTCAACCCGACCGGCCTGTTCGAAATCGGCGGTCCCGATGGCGATGCCGGCCTCACCGGCCGCAAGATCATCGTCGACACCTATGGCGGTGCGGCCCCGCATGGCGGCGGCGCGTTCAGCGGCAAGGATCCGACCAAGGTGGACCGTTCGGCCGCCTATGTTGCCCGCTATCTCGCCAAGAATGTCGTCGCGGCGGGCCTCGCCAAGCGCTGCACCATCCAGCTTTCTTACGCCATCGGCGTGGCCGAGCCGCTGTCGCTCTATGTCGACACGCACGGCACCGGCATTGTCGATGAAGCGCGGATCGAAACGGTGCTGCCGACGCTGGTGCGCCTGACGCCGAAGGGCATCCGCACGCACCTCAAGCTCAACAAGCCGATCTACCAGCCGACCGCCGCCTACGGCCATTTCGGCCGCAAGCCGGACGGCGATCTGTTCACCTGGGAAAAGACCGATCTGGTCGAACAGCTCAAGGCTGCGCTCGCCTGATATCGGGCTTCCGGCCCGCGTCGGATTGAGGCATGATGCATGGCGGCAGAAGGGGGCCGCCATGCTCAAGCTCTTCCTCGGAATTGCCGCCGGGATCATCGTCGCCTTCGCTACGGTGGCGATCGCCGAATCTCTCGGCCACCAGCTTTATCCCCTGTCCTCCAGCATCGATCCTCGCGACGTCGCCGAACTGGCCGGCGCGATGGACGCCGTTCCGTTCGGCGCCAAGGCCGTGGTGCTGGCGGCCTGGTTCCTCGGCGCGCTGATCGGCGGCTATCTGGCCAACCGCATCGCCGATCGCGCGATAGCGGGCTGGATCGTCGCCGCTGCGGTCGCCTTGTCCGGCGTCGCGACCATGCTCGTCATCCCGCACCCGATGTGGATGTGGGCAGGCGGCGTCTTGCTGCCGGTCGCCGCCGGCTGGCTGTCGCAACAGGGCGCGCGGGTAACGCTCTGACGCGGATCGAACGGCTGGCGCGATCCGGCCGGGATCGGTAGAGGGCGCGGCCATGAACGATCCTACCACCATTCGCCGACTCTATGGCCGTCGCCAGGGCCACAAGCTGCGCCAGGGCCAGGCCGCGCTTGTCGAGGATCTGATGCCGCGCGTGGCGGTGCCGGAAACGGGGCCGGTCGACAGCCATATCCTGTTCGGTGATGCCGAGGGGCAGGGGCGCCCGCTCGAACTGGAAATCGGCTTCGGCGCGGGCGAGCATCTCGCGGCGCAGGCGGCGATGCGGCCCGATCACGGCTTCATCGGCTGCGAACCCTTCCTGAACGGCGTCGTCGGCGCGCTCGGCCATATCGAGCGCGAGGTGCTGGATAATGTGCGCATCCATATGGGCGACGCGCTCGACGTGCTCGAACGGCTGCCCGATGCGTCGCTGACGCGGGCCTGGCTGCTCCATCCCGATCCCTGGCCCAAGGCGCGTCACGCCAAGCGCCGCTTCATGAACGCCGGGCCGATCGCCCTGATCGCGAAGAAGATGAAGCCGGGCGGCGAATTCCGTTTCGGCACCGATCATCCGGTCTATTGCCGCTGGGGCATGATGGTGATGGGGCAGAGCCCCGATTTCATCTGGCAGGCCGAAACCCCGCGCGATTTTCTGGAGCGCCCGGCCGACTGGCCGGAGACGCGCTATGAGGCGAAGGCGCGGCGCATCGGCCACGAGGTCTGGTATTTCAGGTATATCCGGCGTTGATCGGCCGGGCTTGGAACTGGGTGTCGGCCCGTTCGGGCTGGATCTTCGGCACGATTGGCCTGATCGCCTGGTTCGTGATGCTATGGCTGATGTTCGGCGACGTGCTGTGATCGCCGGTTCACCGCTCGCCTTCGGGGTCGATATGCACCCAGGTGGCGGTGTCGTCGGCGCGCTTGCCGGTCGGTAGCGGCGCATCGCCTTCCTCGTCGGGGCCCTGCCAGTCCTGGCGGGTGCTGTGGATACGCTCGCCGGGAAAACGCACCGGGCCGGTGCGGGCACGCACTTCCGCGAGATGGCCGGCGATGGCGTCTTCGGTGCGGCCCAGCCGCCGCGCCATCTGGTCGACCGGCAGGCCGGCCTTGTCCATGCTGTGCAAAAGATCGAGATCGGTTTTCGTCCAATCGCCGTCGCTGGTCGCCGACATCGCATTGTCTCCCCGGGCATTGCCTCCCTGGCGCCTACCCATCCGCCGGAGAGTAACCCATGAAGCGGCCCAAGAGGTCAACATCGGGTCGCAGGCGATTCACGATCTCGCTGGAAACGCTTAGGCGCTTCCACCTCGGTCGATCAGGCTCAAGACCTTGATCGCTTCAGGCCGGGGCCTGAAGCGTTAATCAAGGTCTCGTCCAAGGAAGAGAGCCTGATTCACGATCTCGCTGGAAGCGCTTAGGCGCTTCCACCTCGGTCGATCAGGCTCTAAGGCTGCATCCATGGGTCTCGCACGGGGAACCGGCCGGCGCCATTGGGGGCAGGGCCGGATATGATCATGATCAGCCAGGGCGCGGCTGCGGTCATTGCCGGGCTGGCGGCGCTTTGGCTGGTTCTGGCCGGCTGGGCGACGATCGTGGGGCTGCGCCGTGCGGCCCGCGCCGGCATTGCCGAGGCCGCGTCCGAACGCTTTGCCGAACTGGTCAGCGCCGCGCCGGCGGTGGCGGTTCTGGTCGAGGCCGATGGCCGGATCGATGCCGACGAGCGGCTGGCGGACTGGCTGGGCCTGCGCCGTATCCCGCGCTCGATCGAGGAATTCGCCGATCGCGATGGCGGGCTGGACGAGGCCGATGCCCAGGCGCTCGCCCGCGATATCACGGCCACCCAGCGCAGCGGCGCGGGCTTTGCGCGCTCCTTCCGCGTGCGCGGTTCCGCGCGCGTGCTGATGGCGCGTGGCCGCCCCGGTGCGCGGCCGGGCCGCGTCGTGCTGTGGCTGTTCGACGCCACCGAAAGCCAGGAGGAGATCACCCGGCTGCGCGATGCCGGCGGGCGGCTGACCCGTGCGCTGGAATCGCTGTCCGCGCTGATCGAGGCGGCACCCTTCCCGATGTGGCATCGCGGCCCCGATCTGCGGCTGGCGCTGGTCAACAGCAATTATGTCGATGCGGTCGAAGGCGATGATGCCGCCGACGTGATCGCGCGTGGCCTTGAACTGATCGAGGCGACCGACGGGGTGGGGCCGATGTTCGCCGCCGCCGCCGCGCGCGACAGCGGCGATCCGCTGATCCGCACCGTCCCCGCGACGATTGCGGGTGAACGCCGGATGGTCCGCATCGTCGACGTGCCGTTGGGCGAGGCCGGGGTCGCGGGCTATGCCTTCGACGTGGGCGAGCTGGAGGAGGCGCGTGCCGATCTCGGACGCTTCGCGCGCGCCCAGCGCGTCCTGCTCGATCATTTGTCCGCCGGCGTCGCCCAGTTCGGCCGCGATCGCCTGCTCACCTTCTGCAATCAGCCCTTCCAGCGCATGTTCGCGATGGAGGCCGAGTGGCTGGCCGACCGTCCCGAATTCGATCGCGTGCTCGAACGCATGCGCGAAGCCAATCGCGCGCCGGAAAGCCGGGATTTTCCGGGTTGGAAGGCCGAGCGCCGGGCATGGTTCCAGGATGCGGGCGAGGCGGTGGAGGAAAGCTGGCTGCTGCCCGGCGGCGCGCATCTGCGCGTTATGGCGCAGCCGATGCCCGATGGCGGCCTGCTGGTCATCTTCGAGGATCGGACCGAGGAGATCCAGCTGGCCAGCGCGCGCGACACGTTGTTGCGGGTGCGCAGCGCCACGTTCGACAATCTGTTCGAGGCGATCGGCGTGTTCGCCGCCGACGGCCGCCTGCATTTGTGGAACAACCGCTTCCGCGAGGTGTGGCAGCTCGGCGAAAATGATCTCGCGCTCAACCCGCGTGTCGATGCGCTGGTCGAAACCGTGGCGAAACGGCTCGCCAATCCGTCGCGCGCGGGCCTGATTCGCGATCTTGTGCGGATCGCCACTGTCGATCGGCAGCAGCGCACCGGCAATGTCGCCTTCGCCGACGGCCGCAATTTCGAGTTCGCGGCGGTGCCGCTGCCCGATGGCAACGCGCTGTTCACGATGCTGGACGTGACCGACAGCCGCCGGATCGAGCGTATGCTGCGCGATCGCAACGAAGCGCTGGAGGAGGCGGATCGCCTCAAGACCGCGTTCGTCGAAAGCATGAGCTACGAACTGCGCACGCCGCTCACCACCATCGGTGGCTTCGCCGAGATGCTGGCTGGCGGCTATGCGGGCCAGCTGGAGGAAACCGCGCGCGATTATGTCGGTGCGATCCTCGAATCGGTCGCGCGGCTCGGCGCGCTGATCGACGACGTGCTGGACCTGACCGATTTCGAGGCCGACGGGCTGGCGCCGGAGCATGAGCCGGTCGACCTTGCCGCCTTGCTGCGGGATGCCGCAGGCGCGATTGCCGATGCCGCGAAGGCCCGGCCGCTGGAACTTGCGGTCGAGATCGAACCCGCCATCGGCGCGGTCGCGGGCGACAGGCGCCGGCTGCGCCAGACGGTCGATCATCTGCTGCGCAACGCCATCCTCTACACGCCGGCGGGCGGGCGTGTGCTGCTGAAGGGCAGCGGTGATCTGGAAAATGCGCGGATCATCGTGTCCGACAATGGCGCCGGCATCGCTTCGGAGGATCGCGAGCGCATCTTCGATCGCTTCCAGCGGCTGCCGGGGGCGGGGGCGGCGGAGAGCCGGCCACTGGCTGGGCTGGGCCTGCCGCTCGCCCGGCAATTCGTGCAGGCGCATGGCGGCACGCTGGAACTGATGTCCGAACCGGGCGAAGGCTCCACCTTTCTGATCCAGTTGCCGAGGCCGCAATGACCGGGTGGCGCCTGCCCGACGCGGCGGCGACCGAGGCTGCGGGTGCCGCGCTCGCCCCGCTGCTGCGGCCGGGCGACGTGGTCGCGCTGCACGGCGATCTCGGCGCCGGCAAGACCAGCTTCGCGCGCGGTGCACTGGCCGCTTTGGGGCTGGCGGAGGAGGCGCCGTCGCCAAGTTTCGCGATCGTCCAGGCCTATGATCCGCCCGATGTCGCCTTGCCGGTCTGGCATGTCGATCTCTATCGCGTGGAAGATGCTGACGATGCAGCGGAACTCGGCCTCGACGAGGCGCTGTACGATGGCGCGCTGCTGATCGAGTGGGCGGAACGGCTCGGCCCGCGGCTGTGGCCCGATACGCTCCACCTCAGCTTTGAAGTGACGCCGGATGGCGCGCGGCGCTTGACTTGGACGGTGCCCGAGGCATGGGAAGGCCGTTGGCCCCCGCGCGAGTTTCGCCCCGCATGATCCCTCCTGTCGCTGCCCCCGATTTCCTTAGCCGCAATGGCTGGGGTGATGCCGAAATCCTGCCGCTGGCCGGTGATGCCAGCTTCCGCCGCTATTTCCGCGTCGTGGCGCCGGGCCGCAGCGCGGTGCTGATGGATGCGCCGCCCGACAAGGAGGATATCGGCCCGTTCCTCGCCATCGCGGCCGAGCTCGATGCGCGCGGCCTTTCCGCCCCGCAGACGCTGGCGGTCGATCGCGATCAGGGCTTGCTGCTGCTGGAGGATTTCGGCGATCGGCTGGTCGGCCCGGTGCTGAAGGCAGATCCGCAGCCCGAACGCGCCATCTATGCCGATGCGATCCGCGTGCTCGATGCGCTGGCCGCGCAATCGGCCCCGCACGGCCTGCCGCCTTATGACGAAGCGGTGATGCTGCGCGAGGTGCGGCTGTTCACCGAATGGTATGCCCCGGCGGTGGAGCTGGATGTCGACGAGGCCGGTTTCGACGCCGCCTGGTCGGAATGCTGGCACGACGTGCTGGGCGTGGTGGCCGACGATCCCGTGCTGGTGCTGCGCGATTATCATGCGGAAAATCTGCTGCTGCTCGATCGGCCGGGGCTGAAACGGCTTGGCCTGCTCGATTTTCAGGACGCGCTGGCGGGCCACCCGGCTTATGATCTCGTGTCGCTGCTGCAGGATGCCCGCCGCGATGTCTCGCCTTCGCTGGAAGACGAGATGCTGACCGCCTATCTCGCCGCGCGGGGAACGCGCGATGCCGAACGCTTCCGCGCGCATTACGAAATCCTCGGCGCGCAGCGGAACACCAAGATCATCGGCATCTTCACGCGGTTGTGGAAGCGCGACGGCAAGGCCGGTTATCTCGCTTATCAGCCGCGCGTGTGGGGCTATCTCGAACGCAATCTCGCCCATCCGGCGCTGGCGCCGGTGAAGCGCTGGTTCGACGCGAATGTGCCCACCAGCGCCCGTGCCGCCTTTTGGGAGCAACGTGCATGACACGCTATCGCAAGCCGCTGGCGATCCGCCCCAACTCCGGGGGTGCGCCGGTGCGCACCGCGATGGTGATGGCGGCGGGGCTGGGCAAGCGCATGCGCCCGTTGACCGCCACCCGGCCCAAGCCGCTGGTGGAGGTGGCGGGCAAGCCGCTGCTCGATCACGCGCTCGATCGGCTGCGTTCGGCGGGCGTCCGCCGCGCGGTGGTGAACGTCCATTATCTCGCCGACGCGCTGGAGGCCCATCTGCGCCGTAAGGCCGGTGATATGGAAATCATCGTGTCGGACGAACGGGCCGAACTGCTCGAAACCGGCGGCGGCACGGTCAAGGCGCTGCCGCTGATCGAGGACGATCACTTCCTTGTCGTCAACAGCGACAATCTGTGGGTCGATGGCCCGGTCGATGCCATCCGCCTGCTTGGCCAGCGCTGGGACGATGCGAAGATGGATGCGCTGCTGCTGGTCGTGCCGCAGGCGCGCGCGCATTGCCATTCGGGCCCGGGCGATTTCCACATGGATGCCGATGGACTGCTTTCGCGCCGTCGGCCCGGCAAGGTGGCGCCCTTCGTCTTCACCGGCATCCAACTCGTTTCCCGCCGCCTGTTCGCCGATGCGCCGGAAGGCCCGTTTTCCACCAACATCCTGTGGGACCGCGCGATCGCGGCGGGCCGCGCTTATGGCGTCGTCCATCAGGGGCTGTGGTTCGATGTCGGCACGCCCGGCGCCATCGCCCGCACCGAAGCGCTGCTGGCCGCCGGGTGAACGCCGCGCCGACCCCCCAGGTCTTCACCATCCCGCCGCATCGCGGCTTCGCCGATGCCCTGGCCGCCGGCCTGATCGCGCGCCACGGCGGCGATCCGCTCGGGCTGGCGCGGGGTATCGTGCTGCTGCCCAATAATCGCGCGGTTCGCGGCGTGACGGATGCCTTCGTCCGCCGGGCGGCCGGCGGGTTGTTGCTGCCCCGGCTGATCGCGATCGGCGATCCTGAACTGGGCGAGAAGCTGGGCGGCCTGCTCGACCCCGCCGATGGCGATCCCGTACCGCCGGCGATCGAACCGATGGCGCGGCTGATGATCCTCGCCCGGCTGGTATCCGAGGCGCGCGTCGCCGCCGGCAACCCGGCGCCAACGGCGGAAGCGGTGCGGCTCGCCGCCGAACTCGCCCGCACGCTCGATCAATTGCTGGTCGAGGAGATCGAGCCCGCCCGGCTGGCCCGGCTGATCGACCCGGCGGTGGAACCCAATCTCGCCGCGCATTGGCAGACATCGCTGGCGACGTTCGAACTGGTGCTGTCGCGCTGGCCGGAGGAGCTTGCGCGGCGCAACCGGCTGGACGCGGCCGACCGGCGCAACCGCCTGCTCGATCGCGCCGCGCGCCGCTGGGTGGAAGCGCCGCCGCAGGCCAGCTTCGTCGTGGCGGCCGGCATCACCACTTCCGCACCGGCGGTGGCGCGGCTGTTGCGCACCATCGCCATGCTGCCGGACGGGATGGTCGTCTTTCCCGGCCTCGATCTCGCCATGGCGCAGCCTGCCTGGGATGCGCTGGGCCCGCATGATGCGGACCCGGAAACCGGCCGCCGGCGCCGCGCGATCGAATCCCATCCGCAATTCCACCTCAAGCTGCTGCTCGATCGCATGCATGTCGGCCGGGGGGAGGTTCGCCTGTGGCGGCGCGGCGGCGGGCATGACGCGCCGGCGGCCCGCACGCGGGCGATCAGCCATGCGATGATGCCGGCCGAATTCACCGCCGAATGGGTGGCGCTGCGGCCGGCCGATCGGCGCCTGACCGGCGTGCGCGCGATCGAACTGGATGGCCCGGCCGAAGAGGCGCAGGCGATCGCGATCGCCTTGCGACAGGCGATCGAGGAGGAAGGCCGCACCGCCGCGCTCGTCACGCCCGATCGCGCGCTTGCCCGGCGCGTCTCGGCGCATCTTCGCCGCTGGGGCATCGAAGCCGACGATTCCGCCGGCCGGCCGTTGACCGCGACCCCGGCGGGCGGCCTGCTGCTCGCGCTGGCCGAGGCGGCGGCCGAACATTTCGCGCCGGTGCCGTTGCTCGCCTTGCTCAAGCATCCACTGGTGCAGGCAGGTGATAAGCGGCTGGACTGGCTGGACGGTGCCCGCCGCCTCGATCGCGCCTTGCGCGGCCCGCGCCCGGCAGCGGGGTTGGCGGGCATCACCCGCCATCTGGCCGAAGGCGATCCGCGCGAACGCCGCGTCCGCGCGCCCGCCATGGCCTGGTGGCAGACGGTTGCGGCGCTGCTGGCGCCCTTGGAAGCCGCCTTTGCCGGCGGTTCCACCCCCGCCGCATTGATCGCCGCGATCCGCGACGCCGCCGGCGTGCTGGCGGACGATGCGGCATGGAGCGGCGCCGACGGGCGGGCGGCGGCCGATCTGGTCGCCGCGCTGGAAGAAGCGATGGCGGATGGCCCGGCCAGCGCCGGCGCCGACGATATCCTGCGCATCCTGCGCCAGCTGACCGACGAACAGGCGGTGCGCCCGCCGCAGGGCGGCCACCCGCGCATCTTCATCTGGGGTGTGCTCGAAGCGCGCTTGCAGCAGGCCGATCTCGTCATCCTCGGCGGCCTGAACGAAGGCACCTGGCCGGCGGCGCCCTCGCCCGATCCGTGGTTGGCGCCGGCGGCGCGCGCGGCGCTGGGGCTGCCGGGGCTCGAACGGCGGATCGGCCTTGCCGCGCATGATTTCGCGCAGGGGCTGGGCGCGCGGCAGGTGATCGTCACGCGCGCCCGGCGCGATGCCCGTGCGCCCGCCATCGCCTCGCGCCTGTGGCTGCGGCTGGAAGCGATGACCGGCGGCATCACCCGCGCGCCACGGCTGAAGGGCTGGGCCCGCGCGCTCGATCGGCCAGCCGGGCCGTCCATGCCGGCGGACCGGCCAGCGCCATGCCCGCCGGTGGCGGATCGGCCCCGGCGGATCGCCGTCACCCGGCTCGATCGGCTCAAGGCTGATCCTTATGCCTTCTACGCCGATGCCATGCTTGGCCTTGCCCGGCTCGATGCGGTCGATGCCGATCCCGGCCCGGCCTGGCGCGGCAGCGCCGTCCACCGCATCTTCGACGCCTGGCTGAAGGAAGATGGCTGCGATCCCGCGACTTTGGTGCCGCGCGCACGCGCGATGCTGGATGAAACCGCCGCCCATCCGGTGCTGCGCGCGCTGTGGACGCCACGGCTGATGGAAGCGGTCGAATGGGTCGGCAACATGGTGGCGGCCAACCGTGCCGAAGGCCGCGAACCCGTTGCCGCCGAAATCTTTGGCGAGGCGGAGGTAGCCGGCGTTACCCTTTATGGCACGGCCGACCGGATTGACCGTCTGGGCGACGGCGGGCTCGCCATCGTCGATTACAAGACCGGCCAGCCGCCCAATAATGCGCAGGTGTCCGCCGGCTTCGCCATGCAGCTCGGCCTGCTTGGCCTGCTCGCCGAAAAGGGTGGCTTCAAGGATGTGGATGGTGTGCCGTCCGCATTTGAATATTGGTCGCTGGCAGCCAAGGCGGGCGAACTTGGCCATGTGGCGAGCCCCACCAAGGGCCGCACCGCCACCATCGCGACCGAGGATTTCACCGCCGCCGCCGCATCGGTGTTCGAGGATGCAGCGACGCGCTGGCTGACGGGCAACGAAGCCTTCACCGCCAAGCTCCACCCCGAATATTCACCTTATGCCGATTATGACCAGCTGATGCGCCTCGACGAATGGCTTGGCCGCGATGCGGGCGGGGAGGGCGAGGGATGAGCAATCGCCTGAAGCCTTTCAGCGAATTGCGCGGCGAACAGCGCATCGCTTCCGATCCGCGCGAACTGGTCTGGCTTTCCGCGTCCGCCGGCACCGGCAAGACGCATGTGTTGAGCGCCCGCGTGCTCCGCCTGTTGCTGAGCGGCGTGCGGCCGGAAACCGTCCTCTGCCTCACCTTCACCAAGGCGGGCGCGGCGGAAATGGCGGAGCGCGTTCACGCCCGGCTCGCCTGGTGGGTGCGGCTGGACGATAATGCGCTGAAGAAGGAATTGTTCGCGCTGGGCGCGGTGCATGATGCGGATGCCATCGCGCGGGCCCGCGCGCTGTTCGCCGCCGTGCTCGATGCGCCGGGCGGCGGCCTGCGCATCCAGACGATCCATGCCTTCTGCCAGACGTTGCTCGCCGGCTTTCCCGACGAAGCCGGGCTGGCGCCGGGTTTCCGCCCGCTCGAAGGGCGGGAGGAAGCGGCGCTCGCCCGACGCACGCTGGGCGAATTGCTCGACCGGGCAGAACGCGGCGGCGATTTCGGCCTGATCGGTGATGTGCAGGCGTTGAGCCGGCGGCTGGGTGAAAAGGAAGCCGAATCCTATCTGATGGCCTGTGCGCGCGCGCCGCAGGCGATGAAGGCGCTGGGCCCCGGCATCGCGGCCAAGGTCCGCACCGCGCTCGATGTGCCGCTGGGCGATGTGGGTGAGGCGATCGAACGGGCCTGCGTCGACGCTGCCTTCGATGTCGCGGCGGTGCTGGCCGTTTCGCGTGCCAACGCAGCATGGGGCACGGCGACCGGCCTGAAGGCGGCCGACACCTGCGCCGCTTTCCTCGCCGCGGCCCCGGCATCGCGCGCCGCGATGCTCGATGATCTGGCCGGTGTCGTCCTCACCAAGACGGGCGAGCCGCGCAAGGCGAGCGCCAAGCTGGTCGATGCCGAACCGGGCTATGCGATGTTCGCCGAACGCGTGGGCGCTGCCTGCAATGCGCTGATCGGGCTGCGCCTGCGCGCGGCGCTGGCCGATATCCTCGCACGCGGGCTGCGGGCGGGGCAAGCCTATGCGCGGGCCTATGCCGATGCCAAGCGGATCGCCGGCGTCGTCGATTTCGATGATCTCATCCGCGCCACCGTCCGCCTGCTGCAGACCGACGGCATGGGCGATTGGGTGCGTTACAAGCTCGATCAGGCGATCGATCATATCCTGGTCGATGAGGCGCAGGACACCAATGTCGCGCAATGGACGATCGTCGCCGCGCTGGCGGGCGAATTCTTCGCCGGCGCGGGCGCCCGCCATCCGGCGCATCGCACGATCTTCACCGTCGGCGATTTCAAGCAGGCGATCTTCGGCTTTCAGGGCACGGACCCGGCGGCCTTCCTGGCGGCCAGCCAGGTGTTCGACGTGCGTGCGCGCGGCGCCGATCGCGAATTCCTGCAATTGTCGCTCGATCGCTCCTTCCGCTCGACGCCGCCGGTGCTGGAACTGGTCGATCGGCTGATCGAAGATCTCGGCCATGGCGCCATGGGGCTCGATGCGCCGCCGCCACGCCATGTCAGCGCCCGCGAAGGGCGGCTCGGCGCGGTCACCATCTGGCCGCCGGTCGCCGTCGGATCGAGCGACGAGGCCGATGCCGAGGAAGGCTGGATCGACGATGCCACCCGCGCCTTTGCCGGGCGGCTGGCCAAGCAGGTCCGCGCCTGGATGGACGATCCCTTCTGGGTCGATGGCAAGGGGCGCCCGTTCCGGCCCGAAGACCTGCTGATCCTCGTCCGCAAGCGCGGCGAACTCGCCTCGCTGATCGTTGCCCGCCTGCATGCCGAAGGGGTGCCGGTCGCCGGGGTCGATCGCCTGCGGCTGACCGCGCCGCTCGCCGTGCGCGATCTGCTGGCGGCCGTGCGCTTCGTGCTCCAGCCGGACGACGATCTCAACCTTGCCGGGCTGCTCGTTTCGCCGCTGGTCGGGCTGTCGCAGGACGAGCTTTACGCGGTCGGCTTTGGCCGCAAGGGCAGCCTGTGGCAGGCGGTGCGCGCGCATGGTGGCGTGGCGGCCGCGCGCGATCTGCTGGCCGGGCTGCTCGCCACGGCCGATCTCACCACGCCCTATCGCTTCCTCGAAGCCCTGCTGTCCGGCCCGATCGACGGCCGCCGCAAGCTGCTGGCGCGGCTGGGGCAGGAGGCGCGCGATCCGATCGAGGAACTGCTCAACGCCGCGCTCCAGTTCGAAAGCGACAGCACGCCCTCGCTCCAGCGTTTCATCGACTGGTTCGATCGTGGCGATGTGGAGATCAAACGCGATCCTTCCGCCCCGCTCGATGCCGTGCGGGTGATGACGGTGCATGGCTCGAAGGGGTTGCAGGCGCCGGTGGTGGTGCTGGCGGATGCGACGGGCGATCCCGGCGCGTCGCCGGTGCGCGGGCTCGACTGGACGATCGAGGATGGTGTCGCGGTTCCCGTATTCCGCCCGCGCAAGGCGGAATTGGCGGGTGGCGGGCTGGCCGACGATCTCGAACGCGCGCGCCGCCGCGATCTCGAGGAACATTGGCGGCTGCTCTATGTCGCGACCACGCGGGCCGAGGAACGGCTGCTGATCGGCGGCGCGCTGGGCGCGCGCGATGTGGCGCGCGGCGGGCCTGCGCAGGATAGCTGGTATCGTGCGCTGCGTGGCGCGATGGATGCGCTCGGCGCGGTTGGCGAAGCCGATCCTTTGTGGGGCGAGGCGCATCATCATCGCGGCGGCGCTGCGCGCGGCGGCAAGGCCCGGCCGTCCCGGCCGGATATTCCCTTCGCGGAACCCGCATGGCTGCGCGCGCCGGCGCCACGGGAATCGCGCCCGCCCAAGCCGCTCGCGCCTTCGTCGCTCGGCGCCGATACGGTGGCCGATCCGCCGCCGACGCCCGCCATGCTGGAAGCCGCGCGGCGCGGCACGTTGCTGCATGCCCTGTTCGAACGGCTGCCCGCGATCGCGCCCGATCGGCGCGCGGCAACCGCGCTCGCCTGGCTCGAACATTCGGCCGGCGTGGCCGATGCGGCTGTGCGGGAGGCCTTGGCTGGCGATGCGCTGGCGATCATCGCGGACCCGGCCTTCGCCGATCTGTTCGGCGCGGACGCACTGGCCGAAGCGCCGATTGCCGCCGTCGTCGGTGGCGATGTCGTCGCCGGCACGGTCGATCGCCTGCTGGTGAGCGAAAGCCGCGTTCGCATCGTCGATTTCAAGACCGGCAGGCGCGTCCCCGCCGGGCGCGATGCGGTGCCCGAACATCACCTTCGCCAGATGGCGGCCTATGCCGCCGCGCTGGAAGTGATCTTCCCCGGCCGCACCGTTGATGTGGCCCTGCTCTATACGGCGGGCCCCAGCCTGATCGTCCTGCCACCCGAATTGCTGCACCGCCACAAGCCAGGCTTGACAGGCTAGGAGCAAATCCTGCCTCTCGCCCGTTGAGTGGGGCGGCAGCGCTGCCTACATCGTTCCGGAACACCAAGGAGTTTGCCATCATGGCCACCAAGACGATCACCGACGCTTCGTTCCACGACGATGTTCTGAAGGCCGATGGGCCCGTCCTCGTCGATTTCTGGGCCGAATGGTGCGGGCCCTGCAAGATGATCGGCCCGTCGCTGGAGGAATTGTCGGTCGAATTCGACGGCAAGGTGACGATCGCCAAGATCAACATCGACGACAACCCCGACGCGCCCGGCAAGTACGGCGTTCGCGGCATCCCGACGATGATCCTGTTCAAGAACGGCGCGCCTGCCGCCACCAAGGTCGGCGCCGCGCCGAAGAGCGCGCTCAAGGGCTGGATCGAAAGCGAACTCTGAAGCCTGCGCACGAAGCGCTTGCAAAGCGGGCGGGGCCATGGCCATTTCGGGCCATGCTCCGCCCGTTTCTTTTTGGCCTCGCTCTGCTGCTGCCGCTCGCAGCGCCCGCGCAGGTGATCCGCCCGGTCAGTGAAAAAAGCAGCTTCCAGATCGCGCTGGAGGGCGAGAGGCCCGTGCTCGTGCTGTTCCAGGGCAAGAATTGCGCCGCCTGCCGCGCGGTCGAACAATGGATTGACCAGATGTCCGGCGAACTGGCCGGCAAGGTCGATATCGTCAGCCTCGATGTCGACGAAAATCCCTACACCAAGCAGGAATTCGGCGTCGAAGGCACGCCGACCCTGCTGATGTTCCAGAATGGCGAGCAGACCGGCGGCATGGTCGGCGCCACGGGGCGCGACGATCTGCGCGCCTTCATCGCCCAAAGCGCCAAGCTCGCGCTTTAGGAAAGCGAGATGATCGAAGGAGCAGTCGGAAATATGCGGCCAGTTCTTCTGCTTGCGCTGTTGGCATTTGTTACCACTCCAGCTTGGGCTGCCACGCCAAGTGATCCTGTTCCGAGTAACCCGAGCGAATGGCTAGGCCACGTGGACAAAGGGTAGCCACAGCAATGCTGATGCGAGGCTGACGAAGCCGAGATAGGAGCTTTTGCTTTTGTCGTAGCGGGTGGC
>NZ_FZOS01000041.1 GCF_900188165.1 Edaphosphingomonas laterariae
CTTGACCGCTTGTCTCGCTCACCGCCGCAGAATTGCCCTCACTGCGGATGCAGCCTCATCAGATACCCTGCCAAACTTCTGCCAAAGTAGTGCTAGAGCGGTTTCCACACGAACTGAATCGACGGGGATTCCCTTTGGACCTGTGATGTGATTCATATGTGGACGCCCCCTATGGCAAGGGCTTTCTTGTCGGGATGGTTTTGATCGGTTGCTTTCATATGTCCGGCCTGTTTGTGCGGCGATGTGATGGCCGCTGGCCCTGATGGAAATCCGCCGGTTAGGTCCCTGATCAGGCTGGCGCGCGTTTGAGGCGCATCGAATCACACGGGTTTTCCTCACCATTGGCTCGATCGTTACTCATCATCGACTGCCGTCACCAATTCGCGTGATCGGTATTGCCTCAGGCCGCCAGTTCGTAGGGCCGATAGGACTCCCTCCTTGTCAGTACGACCCATGCGATCCGGGCCAGTTTGTTGGCGAGCGCGACAGAGACGAGCCTGAAGGGCTTCTTCTCCATGAGCTTCCTGATCCAGTCGGCCATGGGCGTAGGTTTGTCCTTGACGTGACGGATGACGGCGGTGGCTCCGACAACAAGCAGCCGGCGTAGATACCGGTCTCCCTGCTTCGAGATGCCGCCCAGCCTCGTTTTGCCGCCGGTGGAATGCTGCTGTGGTGTCAGGCCGAGCCAGGCGGCGAACTGTCTTCCCGAACGGAACTGATCGGGGTCCGTGACGGTGGCGGCGGACACGAAGGCGTCACCTCAAGATTTGTGCGTCAGACAACGATTTTTCGGACATAATGAGAACACAGCCGTCAGGCGACCGCACGGAGATACTGGTATAGGGTTTCGCGGCTGATGCCCATGTCGCGCGCGACGGTCGCCTTGCGCTCTCCGGCGGCGACCCGGCGATGCAACTCAACGACCATTTCGTCGGAGAGGGAGCGCTTCCGCCCACGATAGGCGCCGCGTTGCCTGGCGACCGCAATGCCTTCGCGCTGCCGCTCCCGGATTAAGGCACGCTCGAACTCGGCGAACGCACCCATGACCGAGAGCATCAGATTTGCCATGGGAGAATCCTCGCCGGAAAAAGCCAGACTTTCCTTCACGAACTCGATCTGGATGCCTCTGTTCGTAAGGGACTGAACCAACTTGCGAAGGTCATCGAGATTACGCGCCAGTCGATCCATACTGTGGACTACGACGGTGTCGCCCTCGCGGGCGAAGGTGAGCATGGCGTCGAGCTGAGGCCGATTGACATCCTTGCCCGATGCTTTCTCGGTGAAGACCCGGTCGAGTGATTGCCCTTCCAACTGGCGATCGACATTCTGATCGAATGTGCTCACCCGGATGTAACCGATCCTTTGGCCTTTCATTGCTGTCCCCGGCAATGTGTCAGGTTGATATTTATAATGTGGCACGACAAACGTCAATAATTGCCAGCCTAAACCCTATCCTGACGGAAATTGGCGCGCCGTCCTGACGTCCGGTTAGGCTATACTCCAAATTGACGGTCACCGCCGCCGGCCAAATGACGGATTGAAGCCGTTCCGCCTTCTTGGGCAATATCGCCAAACAAGCCCTGGTTATGGCGATCAATCGACCGTGGTCACCTTCCTGAATGTTAGGGTCAGCCATTCCTGCCGCTTGGGATGGAATAGACCAATGACTTCCGCAACAGCCGCTTTGAAATAACCGGTCCGGGCCGTCCGGCCGCTAGCGCGGGCCGAAAAAGGATAGACTTCGAACGGCACAAAGGGCCGATGATGGCGGCGCTCGAGCGTAAAGCCGTTCTCGGCAGCGCAGGCGCGCAAAGCCTCCAGACTTGGGATACACAAATGACGAGGCGGATCCAGATCCCGCCAGCGAGCACCGTAATAATCCACCCCCCGGGCCTTGGGATTAGGACATTCAACCCAGAGGCGCCCACCGGGCTTCAGCAATTTGCTCGCCGTGGCAATAACACCGCACGGGTCATAGACATGCTCTATAACATGGCTCATCGTAATGTAATCGAAATAGCCCGCGCCCCAGATCGACAAAGCGGTTTCAATATCTCCCTGGTGAACATCGAGCCCTTCCGCGCGAGCTTGCTCGACAGCCTTGGGATCAATCTCAAGCCCTGCGGCGCCATGGCCAATTTCCTTCGCAAATTTCAGGAAACGCCCGTCGCCGTACCCCACGTCGAGGACCCGCAGCGCCTGGTTTGGAGATGCCTTATCAGGCAGATAGCGGCATTCGGCCTCAATCCAACCACGGAGCGGCGGAAACACCAGCGCCATTACGACCCCCGCAATTCCCAGCGACGGACGTCTGCTCCCATATTTGTGGTTGCGCCAGCTGTTGGCTAACTTCTTAGCCATACCCGATTGGATCGAAATACCCGATATTGCTGGCGTTTCGGCTTCGTTCTCGTGTGTATAGTAGCGTTCATAATAACGCCCGATCAATGACTTGTCTGGGCGATTGGCAAGAAACAGGCTTTCGCAACGGTCGCACTGATCGATCGACCAGCGTTCGTCGGTCGCACCGAACACGAAATCCGGCACGGCAGTGAAGCGGTTGTGCTGCGCGCCACTGCCACACATCGGACAAACAGAAACCGTTTGATGCACACTCATTCCCCAAAAGCCAAGGCAGCATATTGTTCTGCAATCATCTGCCATTGATATCGTGAATCGGCACGCAACGTCGCCGGCGGGGTATATTGATCGAACGAATTTGCCAGGATGATTCCCTGCAACTGTTCAGATGATCCAAAAAAAGCACCGTCCTCGTTCAGAGTTTCACGATTAAATGAGCAGTCATAAACGAGAAGTGGTCGGTCATAGGGCAGCATCTCGACAAGCGATGGATTGGTGCCTCCGACGCTATGTCCATGAAGATAGGCACGGCAGCCTGCACGCAGGGCAGCAAGTTCCTGCGGATCATAAGTCGCTGAGATAAACCTGACCCACGGCACGCCCCGATACTGCCTCATGAGCTCCCGCCCATAATCTGAGGTCGCAAAATTTCCGACGATGACATAAGGTATCTTGGATTCATCCGGGATGGCATCTAGCATCATTGCAATATTATTTTCGGGCTCTATTCTAGCGACGGTCAGAAAATACCCATCTGGCTCCAACGAGAAACTATTGGCTAAAATATTACGACATCCCTCTTCGTCAATCGGCCTCACATGATCATTGCCATAAGCGATGATCGTCGCGCGCCGGCCGTATTTGGTTTCGATAATGTCTGCGATGGCCTTGTTGTCGGCGACAACATGCTGCGCCCCGTGGATCGCAACCTTTTCGGCGAAGGCAAGATAGCGGCGGCTCATCGGCGACCATTTTTCCCGGCGCGATTCCAGGCCATCCACATTAACCACAAGACTTTTGCCGCGGGTCAGCCGCCTCATCAGCGGGACAAACGGCCCCGCCGAAACCCCTAATAACAGGATGGCGTCGGCCCAGCGGCACACGGTAGCGAAACTCGCAAGATCAAAGGGTATCGAGGCAATGCCATTGGCTTTGAGCGGCAGGTTCCGGATTTTGACTCCGGGAAGCGCGGCAACCTGGCTTGGCCGACCTACCGACGACCCAACAACCAACACCTCATGGCCAAGGCTTGCGATCCGCGGAGACACCTCCATCGCGAACGTCTCGAAACCACCATAACGAGCTGGCAGGCCGTCGGTGCCAATGATTGCCAACTTCACGCATTCCCCCGCACAGTTTTATTCCGAATGGGTCCCATGATCGCTCGCGTCAGCAATAGGGCACCTATGGCCTTGCGTTGCCAGGTCGGCCCATAAGCAAGCGCCGCCACCGACAAGGCGATCGCCGCCTGTCGATAACCCTGTCGACACAGGGTTTCCAGCCACGTGGTGTGGATATGGTCGCCGCGATCCTGCCATTGCCGGGTTGTGCGAGAGAAGCAGACAGCTTGGCCAATCATTCGATCGACAAATTTCTGGAGCCTCGACACCGAGGCAAATCCCCGGGTGCGATAGGCGCCAAGCACGTTGCTGTCATGCTGACGGTACAGGCTGAGCGCCAAGGGCACGTGCTCCACTCGGCCCAGACGGCTCGCGATGAGAATGGCTTGCCAATCATGCATCAGATAAGCCTCGGCGTCCGGCCAATGCACCAGCTTCCGCGCCAACGGCGACGAAATCAGCATGGTGTGCCCGATCGCCGGATTGGCCATTAGCAACCGACAGCGGTTAAGGTCCCGCGGCACCAAAAACGGGTTGCCGGTATAATATGTGTCGCGAATGGGGTGCAAAGCCTCGTCTACCACCCGGACATCATGAAAAAGGATGAAAGGCTGATCTAGCACCAGCTCACGTTCGGCGAGTTCCCTTTTGATCGTTGCCACCTTGCCCGGCAGCCAAACATCGTCCTGGTCTGCCAGGAACAGCATCGAGCGGTCCTGCACGAGAGGCAAAGTCAATCGCAGGGCACGGATGAACGAAGCCGCAGCCCCCGGCGCATCACCGTGCAAGGTGACTACAATTCTTCCGTCAAGACGGCCCTTTAGATCATTCAATATGTTCCGCGTATCATCGGATGATGCAAAATCATGTACATATACACAACTCACATCATCGCGTTGATCGAAAATAGAGTTTATCTGATCACGGATAAATCTACCGCCATTATGACTGCATAGAACAACATTGAATTCAATATCACGATCGTTCATCATCATACCTAAAGAGCATCTGGCAGGTTAGAAACCAAGAAGGGATGAAAAGCCACGGATTGTTGAATCCAATCATGGAATAAACAAAGAACCTAGCAAATCCAAACATTTTATTATCTGATGCTGCACCTATGAATGACAAGGCAGTCAGGGACATTATTACAATAAATGCAACAATTCCCAATTGAAGCATGAGCATAGGGAGTTGCATTTCCACCTGATATGGCTGGTCAGGATCACTCGCCATGGCGGGATAAAAAGCACCCCAGCCCCACCCACTCCATTCGGACCCTAGGAAGTTGATGATCAGATTGAATTGGAACTCCTTTGCCCTCAAGCTCAATTCCACATCTGGCCTAAGTATTTGCAGATATATGTACGACAAGTACAATAATACAATCATTGAAATTAATACAGTTATTTTAATTGCTGGCGATCTTTTCAAGAAAAATGGCAAGGATATATTTGCAAAAAGCAAAATAATTATTGCAACACTTCTAGCTACAAAAATAATAAAAGATATAATTATGACAGCAGCTGCAAATTTAATCCATTTTTTCTTAAAGGTTGAAAATAGAGATACTGAGGCAAGGCTCGCAGATTCGAAATAAACTCGATGAGTGCCCCCATCAGATCCAACAATTTTATTTAGCCCGCGCAGCCCAGTTAGATCTATATCAGATATCATCAAGAAAAATCCAATTACAGCATTAACAACTGTAATGTAAGTCAGAATTTCTCTGAGTTTTATATTATCAATCCTTGATGCATGATTAATTATTGGTATAGACCACGCAAAAAAAACAAATCCCAGAAAATGCGCTTGGTCGTATACATTGGAATATTGTGTAATATAAACGATAAACCCAACAAGAGTCAGAGCTAATGCAATGACAATATCACGCCTATAAGCGCTGTCTCCAAATCCAACTAGTAAAATACCTGGTACAACGAACGCTTTTTGCGAAACAAACAGAAGAATCGGCCATACGTTCGTCAAAACCGGGAAGAGAAATGCTCTCGCCATGCGGAAATGCGATACGGGAGGCACGCCACCTTGCACGTGAGAGGCCGGCGCCGGCTGTGCGATCGTCATCCCGCGGCTCCGATCAGCGCAATCAAAACGATGGTACCGGCCAAGGCCACTCCCTCCCATATCATCGAAGCGCGTTCGCCCTGCCGCACCCCGCTCCAAACGATCAGCGCTGCCGTATCGATAATGATACGGCCAGACCAGAGCGCAGCGGCGCCCAGCGCCCCGAAATGCGCGATCAGCGGCGGCGCAACCGCGATATAAATCGCAAATTCGCCAAGATGCATCAGCGCCGCATCGCGAACGTGGCCGGCAGCCACAAGCCGCGCCATGGGAAACTGCGCGATGGCGCTGGCGGCGATACCGAACAACAGCGTTCGCAATGTCGCGACCGTATCCGCCGCGGGCAGTTGCGGGTAGAGGATGTGCCCAATCTGCCGGCTTAGCAGTGTAGCACCGATGCACCCCAGCAAGACCGCGGGGACAACCGCCAGGAACAAGCGTCGAGAGAGTATTCGCATCGAGGCCGGGTCGCCGCCGGCGGCCAATCTCACCGTGAGCGCAGGCAGGAGTGCCGTTGGCACCGCGATTGCCCGTAGCGCTATATCTTGCGTGGCAAGGAAGATCGCGAGTTGATCACCCGCCAATGAAGCCCACGCAATCAGGATGTAACGGTCAAAACCCGACATCGCGACCGCCAGCACCGAAAGAAACGCAAACCATGCACTTTCGCGCATGAAGCCACCAAGCACATCTTCGTGCCGCTCGCCGGCGGCCTTGCGCTTCAAGGCGGCGTGAATCGCACGCTGCTGCTCCCAGATGAATGGCAGTCGGATCATCAGGGCCGCCAAGCTCAAAACCGTGGCCTCACGCACGAGAAAGGATATAAGGAGGGGTGCGGCGACGAGCATTATGCCCACCCCAGCCCGATTGAGCGCCGATCGCGAAAAGGCACCCAAGCCTTCCAGCACGCCGCGCTGACAATTTGCATAGATCGCAAGAGCGACGCCAAAGCCGGTCACGACCGCCAGTCCCAACCGTGAGGTCGGGTTACCTTGCGAAGGAAACAGGATCGCAGCACCGATCATGGCCGCCAGCGCCATCCCGACCGACACAAGTGCAGCCAGTTTAAGCGAATGCCGAACCAGGGCCATCCGCGTTCCGGTATGGAACTTCACGGAATAGGCAATTCGGCGTTGGGCGGTACGCGCAACGCCTAGGTCGAGATTGGGTGCGAAGTTGATTGCGCCATAAGACAGCAAAAACAGGGTGAACACCTGCTGGCCCACGTTGTGAAAGATCACTGGCAACGCCAGAAGGCCAGCCCCGATAGGCACGAGCATGGCGAACGCGCTCCACGCAACGTCCCGATCAAACCGCCCTCGCATCTCCACGCCAGTGGCATTCATAGCACATTCCCCAAAGGGGCGGCGGCAACGCAGCTTGAAGTTCGGAATGAAGCGAGGCCAATCCGTGGAAGATGGCACATCGGAACTGGCTCCAGATTATCATCGGACCAAGCCGGCCCAACATGCCGGCACAGGTGAAATCTCTTTTGGCCCAAGCGATTGATTGGAAGAAAAACGGGCTACGGAACCGAATGTCCTCCGGTCGGAGGGCCGATCAGCGCGCGCCGAATCCTCCGATCATCGTCGGAATGGTTCGCAGCGCGATCACGATATCAAGCCAAGCCGAAAAATATTTCACATAATAGAAATCGTAGGCCAACTTCTCATTGATAGAATCAAGATCAGTTACATGCCCTTGATGAACCTGCGCCCAACCGCTGATCCCAGGACGGATGATATGACGATAACTATAGAATGGAATCTCCTGTTCATACCACTTTGACAGGGGAACAGCTTCAGGCCGGGGCCCGATCCAACTCATTTCGCCTCGTAGAATATTCAAGATCTGCGGCAACTCATCGAGCCGCGTACGACGCAGGAATCGCCCAATCCGCGTGATGCGATCATCGTCACTTTTGGTCATCGCATCTTGAATTCGTGCATTTTCATCCGCCGCGACCTCGCGTGGTCGCATGGTGCGAAACTTGAACATCTCGAATGTCTCGCCCCTATATCCGACGCGGCTCTGTCGGAATATCACTGGCCCATCCGAATCAAGCTTGATCAGAATGGCCATGGCCGCCATAGGGATAAACAATAGAGGGATAGAAATAATACACAGAATTATATCAGAAATTCTTTTGAATTTGCTATAAGCCATATTTGGCAACAGGGATCCAAAATTATTCTCTGATAGATGTTCTATATTAACCTTTCCCGTCAAAGATTCCATTATAAGCTTTGAATGATAAACCCACATCCCGCGAATAGCAGCCCTAGCAAGAACCCTCTCCCATTCGCCGTCATGGCTGTGACGAAAATCAGCAACAATTATAGATGTATTACTTTCAGGAAGAGTTGAATTGTTCATGATTTTACAATCAACACCACTTACTTCTTTTAAAGAAATCGCATCCCCTCCAGGAACGATGAATAGCAACAATTTAGTCCATCGATCGGCGACATAAATCAGAGCGAAGGTTGTAAGCACAGCCAACACAAAGCTGGCAGTCAGCACGGAACGGCTATAAGCGAGCCGCAATCCAAAGATCAGGACCAGCGCCACCCCGTACGCGACCGCAAGCGATGGCAAGATGAACGCATAGGAGCGCACTCCCGGGAATGCGTTCACTCGCCGCAGCGAAATCAGGCCGACAAAACAGGCCAGTGTTGCAGCGACCACACTGTTGAAAATGGCTTGATAAGATTCAGCGGTGATGAAGCCGGCATAAACATATGCCCCAGGTAGAAGGACAGCCACCAACCAGAGAACAGCAAGCTGCAGGCGAAGCCGGCTAAGGATGGCAAGGTCTCGTGAAGGGCTCGCAATAACCTGCCTTTCCATGAAAACCCGCCTCGCCCTCAACATAGGATACGTTCCGCAAACAGCTAAAATACGGCCTTCCGAGTATCTAACATCGGGAAACGGGGCAACGGCCTTTGTGCCCGATCGCCTTCAAAGAGGCATAGCCCTGTACGCGAACAGGCGAATAGCAGAGCCAACCGAACAGCCCAACTCCAGACCCGCCTGATGGCCGGGCCCAGTTAGAGTCCATTTGAAAAACCCGGGACGCGCGTTCCGGCGTAGGAGATTGCCGCCCATGGCGACGACGATCATGGCCTGGGAGAGGTCGATCCGTTTATCGTAATCGCGAACCAGGCGGCGCCATCGGACCATCCACCCGAAGGTGCGCTACGACCCATCGGCGGGAAAGCGCCTTGAAGCCCTGCCGCTGGTCGCTTCGACGGATGACCTCGGTCATTCAATTGCAAGTGACATCCGTATCTCATGGCCGGCGGGAACCATGACCCTTTGGGCAGAGGGGTTGTAAACGCCGATTGGGACCGACGCATAATTAGCGCTCTTGCCGCCGTTGCGGTACAAAAGGTGTCGTTCGAGCGACAGGCCTCCGCCGCCCGGCTCACTCGCCTGCTCTGGACGCCAGCGCTGCTCGTCCGCCTGGAAGACCAGCCCCTGCGCCGTCAATTCAACGGACCGCGATACTAACGACTTTCCGGCGGGGACGAGCACGCGCAACGTGTCAAGAATGACCGAGCCGTTGGCCGGAACGTGAACTTCGGCGGCTAACCGCGTGACGTGGCCCAATGGCGGCGATTGAAGCTGGACACACCGTACAACGCCCGCCCTACCCTCGGTCGCGATCCTGCCATTGATTGTTAACGCACTTTCGGCATCGGCCCAGACAGCAATCCAATAATCCATTCCACCAAAGGAAGCGTGGATGACGATCGCTGCCGAACGCTCGACAAAGATGGCGCCATCGTTGCTGCCTAGGCTACCGGTCGACCAGAAAGGCGTGCTGATAGCGGCATTAATGGTGATATTTTGACAGTCCCTTATCGAAAAAGCGCGCCCCACAGGTCTTTCAACCACCCCCTCGAACGACACGTCGACACAATTTTCAATCAGAATAGCCGACTTCTGCATCAAAGGCGGCTTGCGGTAGAAACCAGCCCGCACCAGCTGGCTACCTGCGATTGTAACTGACTGGCAATCACGCAGAACAATTGTCTCACCCCCCGTTTCAAACATAGTAGCGCTTGATATAGATACAAATGGAGTCCCTTCAATACATATGGAATTATCCAAACATTGAAAGAATCTCACATTTTCTATTCTTATACCATCGCAATTTTTTATTTCGGCAATACGTCCGCAATGAACGGCTGCGACACAGCCCTCGATCCAAGCATCGCGCACGGGAACAAGGCTCCGATCATTTGAAACGAAGCGAAACACCGCCCCGCAATCATGGGCGCTCCATGTGCCAATGTGCGGCATCTGGGCGGTTCGCCCACCGTCAGCGCTTCCGATCACAGCAGCTTCAATGCCATGGAAGGAGATGTCCGTGGCCTCGAACTGCAACGAGCCGGTGATGTTGATGCCAGCCGTGCCCCTCTGAAAACCCGGCTCATGGGCCCAAGCCGATTGCCTGCCATGGCGAGCGAGTAGCGCGATGCCAGCAATGGCGACATTATTTGTGTTACGGACATCGATCGCCAGGCCGCCGTCAAAGATGATCTCGGTTTTCGGGGCTGACGCGGGCGCACCCTGCCCCGCATAAGGCTCCCAGCCCGACCGGCCCATCCCTCTCAGCGATTGCCCATCGGCAAGAACCAGGGGGCCATCGATCCGGAATCTGCCTACGGGTATCATGACAATCTGCGCGGCAGCCAGCGCCGCCCTAAAGGCAGGGGTGTCGTTCGCCCTGCCATCACCTTTTGCCCCAAAATCGACCACATTGACAGCCCGCGCGGTGCGGGCAACCGGCTCCGCCCGGGCTGCGGGGGCGGCGACGGCCGCAGTTGCGGCCAGAACGGGCGCCACAGATCCAAAAAGATGTCGGCGCGTCCATTCGGAGCCCGTCCGCGCGGTCGCATTCCTGCCAAATAGGGGGTCGTCCATTGCCGTTCATATCCGCTACCGGAGGGAAACATGAATGCCATCGTAATGAATCTAATCGGCCGCGGCATCCATGGCGAGCACTGCGGACGGGAGTTGATGATCTTAGTTCCGTTTTGATTGATAATCGCCTAGGCGTGGTTAGGCATGCCGACCAATCCTCGCCTCCACCTGAAATCCAGGTTAGATTTTTCCTTCATATTGGTATTGATCCTCTTTGGGATTTTGTGGCTTGCGGGTGGCGCTTCGCAGGCAGATGTGGCCGGGCAGGTGATCGCGCGTGGCGGCGCATGGGCAATCCTGGCGGCGGCGATCCTGTTCTGCCGCACTCCTTCATTCCAGTCCGTCCGGGCAGTGACGCTCTTTCTGTCGATGGCCGTGCTACTCGTACTGTTGCAACTGGTCCCACTGCCGCCGGCTCTTTGGCAAAGCCTGCCGGGCCGGACGCTTTTTGCGGAAGCCGCCGCCGCCAGCGGTCAGGAACAACCTTGGCGCCCATGGTCCCTTGTCCCCGGGGCGACGGCCAACGCCGCCGGGTCGCTGGTGATCCCCGTAGCCGTGCTGGTCTTGCTCGCCGGGCTGAGCGCGCGCGCGCGCGCCAAGCTCCCTGCCCTGGTTCTGATCTTGGCTATAGCTTCAATGATTGCAGGATTATTGCAGTTTTCCGGTGGCAGGTTGGGCAATCCCTTCGTCAACGATACGCCTGGCCAGGTGAGCGGCATGTTTGCCAATCGGAATCATTTTGCGCTGCTGCTGGCGATTGGCTGCGTGGTCGCGCCAGTCTGGGCCCTGCAGGATGAAGCAAAATGGCGGCGGAAGGGCGCGGTGGCATTGGGCCTTCTATTGCTCTTCGCGTTGACCATTCTGGCAAGCGGTTCGCGCGCCGGGATGGCGGTCGGCTGTCTGGCGATCGGTATTGGTTTGTTGATCGCGAGGAAGGGAATCCGCCATGAGCTGCGCCATGCGCCACGGTGGACATTTCCCGCTTTGATCCTGAGCGTCGTCGGCACGATCATCGCCTTCGTCCTCATCAGCGTCATGGCTGGTCGAGCGGAATCGATAACAAGAGTAATTGCTCTTGATGTGAACGATGACATGCGATCGCGCAGCCTGCCGACCGTGCTGGCCATGCTGCAAGGCTATTTCCCATCAGGAACTGGCTTTGGAAGCTTCCCGCAAATATTTCGAGTTCACGAACCATTTGATATTCTTCAATATAAATATCTCAACCACGCTCATAATGATTTCATAGAAATAGCCATAGATGGCGGCCTGCCCGCTGCGGCTTTACTGATCGCAGCGTTGGGATATTGGCTCATTCGTAGCATTCGTGCTTGGCGTCCCGGGTCAGAACTGACCCTGCCGAGGCTGGGTTCCGCAATTCTCCTGCTTGTTATGATCAGCAGCCTTTTCGATTATCCTGCCCGCACACCAATCATCATGGCGATCATCGTCATCGCCGCCTTCTGGCTCGAGGGAAAGAGCGTTCGTCAGGAGAAGTAGGCGGGCCTGCCTTTACCCGGCAAAGACCTGTGTCTATAGCCCAATGCTCTTTTCTGATTGGGGCCTTCCCAAACGCATGCGCAATTTCCTTGGAATCCTTTTGATGGCAACGGTTTTGTCGGCATGCGGCGGCCGACAGCCCCTGCTGCCATCATCCCGACTGACCGTAATCCAGGATGCGGCAACACTCCCCGCCCCCGATCGGAACGACCTTGTCGCGGCCGATCGACCGTCCCTGATCGGGCCGCTCGATACAATTCAGGTCGATGTTTTTGATGTGCCCGATCTCAGCCGCGAGATGCAGGTTGATGCCAGCGGCCGCATTTCCATGCCTCTAATAGGCACGATCGAGGCGCGCGGCAAAACCGCAGAGGAACTCGCAAATGCGATCGAAGACGCCCTGCGCGGGCGCTATGTTCGCAATCCCGACGTAACGATCAACATCAAAAGCTCCGTGAGCCAGGTCGTGACAATTGATGGTCAGGTGGTGGAACCCGGCCTTTATCCGGTTACCAATCAGATGACGCTTTTGCGCGCCATAGCTTCCGCCAAAGGGTTGTCGGAATTCGCCAGGCAAGATGACGTGGTCATTCTGCGCGCGGTCGATGGTCAGAGGATGGCAGGCCTTTACAATATCGCCTCCATCCGCCGGGGCGCATATTCCGACCCCCCCATCTACGCCAATGATGTGATCGTGGTGGGGGATTCCCCGCAACGGCGCTTGTTCCGCGATTTCGTCTCGCTTGCACCATTGCTTGCAGCCCCACTCATTGCGATAGTGCAATAAGGTCTACCGTCAGTATGAACATGGTTTCATCCCAACCGAACGGCAGGCATCCCGGCGTCGGCGCTGGCCTTATCGATCAGACTAGGTCTCAAGCCGAAAGCGTGCCGATCCTGAGGCAATATCTCCGGATCGCGATGCGCTGGCGTTACGTCATCCTGGGTTCGATCGCCACCTGCCTCCTTCTCGGCTTGATCGTGTCCCTGCTCATGACGCCGAAATATACCGCGACTTCGACAATCGAAATTTCGCGGGAATCCAGCAAGGTGACTGATTTTCAGGGCGTCGAGCGCGAAGCCAGCGTTGCTGATCAGGAGTTTTATCAAACACAATATGGCCTGCTCCGCTCGCGCTCTCTGTCGGAGCGGGTTGCATCGCAGTTGCGCCTCGTCGACGATCCACAATTTTTCGAGATGTTTGGCGAACAACGTGATGAACCGGCATTCAGCCTGACGAACGGCCGCTATCCAGCTTCTGGCCGTGCAACCCGTCAGCGGATCGCCGGCGAAATATTGCTCGAAAATCTGAATGTTGACCCGACCCGGCTATCCCGGTTGGTTGATATTCATTTCACGAGTCCCGACGCCAAGTTTTCCGCCAAGATTGCGGACGCTTGGGCAGAAAATTTCATCCAGACCAATTTGGAGCGGAAGATCCAGGCAACGTCCTACGGGCGTAATCTCCTGCAGCGACAGCTGGCTGACTACAAAGAACGTCTGGACGCATCGCAGCGCCAGCTTGTCGGCTATGCTTCGGCGCAGGAAATCATCAACCTACCATCGCAGGCCGGTGGCGACGGACGCGCGACATCAGAGCGCTCAATCGTTGCCGACGATCTTGCCGCTCTCAACGCTGCCTTGAGCCAGGCAACCGCCGATCGCATCCAGGCGGAGGCCCGCTATAAGCAAACCAGCGATGCCGGTGTGTCCACCGAAGCACTTCGCAACCTAGCGATCAACAATCTTCGCCAGCGCCGCGCGGAACTGGCCGCCCAGTACCAGCAGCTGATGGTGCGCTTTGAACCGAGCTACCCGGCTGCCCAAGCGATTCAATCGCAAGTCGACCAACTCGATCGTTCGATCGCCCGCGAAGAAAACCGTATCTCGGGATCGTTGCAAGCTGATTTCCGTGAAGCCCTGCAACGTGAGGGAGCGCTTCGCACCAAGGTCGATCAGCTCAAGTCCAATTATCTCGATCTCCGACGTCGCAGCATCCAGTACAATATCTATCAGCAAGAGGTGGACACCAACCGCGCCCTCTATGATGGGTTGCTTCAGCGCTTTAAGGAGATAGGCGTTGCGGGCGGCGTAGGTATCAACAACATTGCGATCGTCGATGCTGCCGACGCGCCGCAGAAGCCCTCCAGCCCCAGACTACTGCTCAACCTGGCCATTGCCCTGTTCGCGGGCCTGGGTATCGGGGCAGCTGCCGCCTTTGCGCTCGAGCAAGTGGACGAAGCCATCGCCGATCCGGCCGAGGTAGAGCGTCGGCTTGGGCTGCCGCTCCTCGGCTCGGTCCCCAAGGTCGAAGACGTGACCCCCAAGGAAGCGCTGAAGGACCGCAAATCGGATCTGGTCGATGCTTACCTAGCGATTCAAACCAATCTCGGTTTCACGACCGAATATGGCGTGCCGCGCTCCTTCGCGGTCACCTCCACACGGCCCGCCGAAGGCAAGTCCACAACCGCGCTATCTCTTGCCACGACATTGGCCCGTGCACAGCGCCGGGTCATTCTCGTCGATGGCGACATGCGTTCACCGTCAGTCCACCACTTGGGAGGCGTCAGCCACGATCGCGGCTTGAGCAACTTCCTGTCCGGCCAGGACGATATCGATACATTGACCTTTGAAATGAGCGACCTGGGTTTCACGGCAATGTCGGCTGGGCCCATTCCCCCCAATGCCGCCGAACTGCTTATCGGAGACCGCTTGTCGGTACTGATCGCGCGCCTGCTCGAAACCTATGATCATGTCGTGATCGATTCACCTCCGGTCATGGGTTTGGCTGACGCACCGTTGATCGCCACGCATGTCAATGGTGTCATCTATGCAGTGGAATCGCATGGCATCCGTTCGAGCATGGTCAAGACCGCGCTTGGACGCCTTGCCAGCGCCAACGCTCGGATTATTGGCGGTGTGCTGACCAAGTTCGAAGCCCGCAAAGCGCATTACGGCTATGGTTATGAATATGGTTACAATTATGGTCGTGACAAACACAGAGAGGCATCCGCCTGATTGCGATGGCCAAGCCCGGTTTCCATAAGCGGCGTCCACACATCGAATGGGTGATGCGCTCGGGCTTAGCCATTCTTGCGGCAGCGCTGGGTTACTTGGGAACCAGCCACAGCCTCGCAGAGCTTACCAGGCGGGACCACCCGGAACGGGCATATGCGCTCTCTCCGAATGATGGCCGAATCACGGCTACGCTTGCAGCGAGGCGCTTTATCGACACCCCCACGGCTGCTGAAAATGGTGAGCTGGCGCGGCGTGCTTTGCGGCAGGATCCGACAGCCGTAGAGGCGGTAGTGACGCTGGGATTACAAGCATTGGCCAACGGTAATGCCGATCAGGCCCCCCGCTTGTTCAGCTATGCCCAAAAGCTGTCGCGGCGCAATTTACAGACCCAGCTTTGGGCAATCGAGGATGCCGTTGCCCGTGATGATGTGGCTGCCGCCTTGCGGCACTACGACATAGCGCTCCGGACATCAAAGTCCGCGCCGGACATCCTCTTCCCAGTTCTGTCATCGGCTATCGACGATCCGATGATACGCACGCAGTTGATCGCCACATTGCATCAAAAACCCGCATGGACGGCGACTTTCATCGGCTATATCGCCGGCAACGGCGTTAATGCGCACTCCGTCGCCAGTCTGTTCCAAGGCCTGCACCACACGGGTTTTTCCGTGTCCCCGGATGCTATTTCCGTTGTTATCAACCGGTTGATGTCGGCCAATGCCACGAATGAGGCGTGGCAATATTATGCTTCGGTTCACAAGGGTGTGGATCGGCGACGATCGCGCGATCCGAACTTCACGCTTAACTTGTCGACACCTTCCACGTTCGACTGGCGATCGAACAATAGTCAGGGGATCATCACGTCGATCCAGGCTGATCAGCATGAGGGCCTCTTCGATTTCGCACTGCCGCCAAGTGTCGGGGGCGTGCTACTCCAGCAAACACAATTGCTGCCTAGTGGTCCTTACAAGCTCGAAGGCGTCAGCAGCGGAATCGAACAACCGGCCAGCGCCCGCCCCTATTGGATATTGACATGTCTGGACGAGCGCGAACTCGGCCGTGTTGTCTTGCCCAATTCGTCTGGAGGCAATGGTGCTTTTGATGGTCATTTCAGCGTGCCGGCAGATTGTCCGGTGCAGACACTATCGCTTGTGGCGCGGGCCTCAAACGAGATTACCGGTGTCTCTGGACAGATTAAGCGTGTCCAGCTTTCCCCCGATCAACCGGTAAAGCGGTGAGAGCGGTGAGAGCGGTTATGCAGCGCTATATTCTGATCGCAGGCATGTTGTGCCTCAGCCCGGCTGCGGCGCAAGATTTCGACGGTCTCGACGGCAGGAACCAGGATAACCGACAGCAACAGCCGGTATCATCCGCCCCCGTACAAACAGGTCGTACAGCCGACATCACGATTGGAGATGTAGGTCAGCGCCAAACCCCAGACCGGGTTGCACCTAATATCGACACGCAGCGACGGATCGAAAATCGCATCGCTAACCGCGTCCAAAGCCGCATCCGCAATCGGATAGATCGTTATTACGACCCGCAAGCCAACACGAAATCACCATTCAAGGTAGCTGACGATCAATTGCGGAGAGATAACCCTCAATAAATACCTTTTACGGACTCTGAAGGCATTTTCTAGGGTCAACTTCCAATGCCGTTTGACAGTCGATGCCAGAGCGCAGCTCCGACCCGGTGACGCTAGTAGCACGCTCTAGTGCAGCGCGTCGATCAGGATGCGAGCGGCGCGACAACCAAGATGAGAATCGGCATGGGGTGTGGGGGCGAAGGGCGTAGCCCGTAGCCGCCACACCCCATGCCGATGGCGCGCTTCCGCGGGGGCGCTGCCGCTGATGATCAAGGCCGGCCGGATATCACGGGTTCCTTCGCCATGGAGGAAGCCTCGCGTGCCCGGCCGCCACGTCACCGATCATCAGATGAGGTTATATATGAAGTTCCGACAGACCGACGCGGTTGCGATCGCTGCGGCGAAGGCCGGGTTCAGCCCGGCGACGGGATACCGGCTGGGCCACGATCCACGCCTCCCGTCGCAGCAGAAGGCGCCGCGTGGCCGGCGGCGCCCCGATCCGCTGGCCGACATCTTCGACGCCGAGATCGTTCCGATGCTCAAGGCGGCACCCGGCATCAGATCGATCGCCATTTACGAGGAGATGCGGCTGCGCCACCCCGATCTCGATCCCGGGGTGCGGCGGACGATGGAGCGGCGGATCCGCGCGTGGCGGGCCCTCCACGGCGAGGAGCAGGAGGTGATCTTCCGCCAGGTGCACGAGCCCGGTCGCATGGCGTTATCGGACTTCACCGACATGGCCGATCTTGGCGTCACCGTCGCGGGCGTCGTGCTGGATCATCGGCTTTATCACTTCCGCCTCGCGTGGAGCGGCTTCGAACATGCGCACGTCATCCTCGGGGGCGAGAGCTATGTCGCTCTGGCCGAAGGCCTGCAGAACGCGCTCTGGGCCTTGGGCGGAGCGCCTCGGGAGCATCGCAGCGACAGCCTGTCGGCCGCCTTCCGCAACCTCGACGCCGATGCCCGCGCCGATCTGACGCGGCGATATGATGCGCTGTGCGACCATTATGGCATGACACCGAGCCGCAACAACCGCGGCGTCGCGCATGAGAATGGCGCGATCGAAAGCGCCCATGGCCATCTCAAGATGGCGATCCGCGATGCGCTGCTGATGCGCGGTTCGGGCCACTTCGACGATCTCGCCAGCTATCGCCGCTTCGTCGACGAGGTGGTGAGCCGCAAGAACCGCCGCAATGCCGCGCGTATCGATGCCGAGCGTGCCCAGCTCCGGTTGCTGCCCGATCGGCGGACCAGCGATTATGAGGAGACCATCGTCACCGTCACCTCGACCAGCAGCTTCACGCTGAGGAAGGTCTTCTACACCGTTCCTTCGCGCCTGATCGGGCATCGTCTGCGCGTCAGGCTCCATGACGATCGCCTCGAGCTGTTCATCGGCGGCACCCATCTGATGACGCTCGCGCGGGGGCGCGCCGCCAGCAACGGCAAGCATGGCCACGTCGTCGATTATCGACACGTGATCCACAGCCTCAGGCGCAAGCCGATGGCGCTTCTCGGCATGGTCTATCGCGACCAGCTGTTCCCGCGTGACGCGTATCGACGAACCTTCGATCACATGATCGAACATCTGCCGGAGCGGATCGCATGCCGGACGATGGTCGAGTTGAAGCGTCCCGGGTTTCCCGGAGGCAGTTTGAATTGGGTCATGCCACCATATCGAGGGTCTCGTTGGCTGCATAGTAGTTGGCCTCGGCCTCAGCAGGCGGAATGTGTCCGATAGGTCCGAATAGGCGATGGTGGTTGAACCAATCGACCCAGCGCAGGGTTGCCATTTCCACTGCCGACGCGCTGGACCATGATCGCTGCCGCCAGATGACCTCGGCCTTATAGAGGCCGTTGATCGTCTCGGCCAAAGCATTGTCGTAACTATCGCCGACGCTACCGACTGACGGCACGAGGTTGGCTTCGGCGAGGCGCTGGGTGTAGTTCATGGCAAGGTATTGAACGCCCCTGTCGCTATGGTGGATCAGCCCGTCATCAGGACCGGGCCTGCGGGCATGGATCGCCTGTTCCAGAGCATCGAGGACGAAGCCGGCGGTAGCCGACGTGCTGACCTTCCAGCCCAGGGACTGTCAGGATTTCCGTGTGCGGCGAGGCGGTTGACCATCAGGCCGTCATGGCCCTGATGAAACGTTCGCCGAAGAGCACGGCAAATTGCGCCTTCGCCATGTTCCACTCACGCGGCGGCATTTTCCACTCTTTCTCCGATCGGTTCAAGATCAGATAGAGCAGCTTTGTCGCCGCCTCATCGTTGGGGAAATGCCCCCGCGCGCGAACAGCGCGGCGAAGCTTGGAATTGAGCGCCTCTATAGAATTTGTGGTGTAAACGATCCGTCTGACTTCCTCGGGGAAGGCAAAAAATGGGATGACCTCCGGCCATGCCCGGCGCCAGCTTTGGCCGATGGCGGGATAGCGCTGCCCCCAGAAGCTGGCTTCGAAGGCCGTCAGCGCTTCCTCGGCCGCCACAGCATCAACGGCACGGTAGATGGCTTTCAGGGCCATTCCGAGCGCCTTGCGATCCTTCCACGCCACGAAATCCATCGAATTGCGCAGCAGATGAACTATGCAGGTCTGGACCATGGCTTCAGGGAAGACGGCGGTGATGGCGTCGGGGAAGCCCTTGAGGCCATCGACGACGGCCAACATGATATCCTCGACGCCGCGGTTGCGCAGTTCGTTCATGACGCGCAGCCAGAATTTGGCGCCCTCGTTCTGCTCCAGCCATAGCCCGAGAACGACCTTGGTGCCGTCGGCCATGACGCCTAGGGCAATATGGATCGCCTTGTTGCGGACCATGCCTTCGTCGCGGATCTTTACCCGGATCGCATCGAAGAAAACCAGCGGATAGGCCGGGTCCAGCGGCCGTTGCTGCCATGCCGCCACTTCCTCCAGGACCGCGTCAGTGATCGTGCTGATCAGATCGGGCGAGGCGTCGATCCCATACAGCTCGCGCAGATGCCCGGTGATCTCCCGCGTGCTCATGCCGCGCGCATACATCGAGATGATCTTGTCGTCGAAGCCGGGGAAGCGACGCTGGTACTTGGCGATCAACTGCGGATCGAAACTGCCGGCCCGATCGCGCGGCACCTCGATCTCGATCCGCCCGCTGTCGGTCGTCACC
Organism: Edaphosphingomonas laterariae; assembly: GCF_900188165.1. Lineage (GTDB taxonomy): Bacteria > Pseudomonadota > Alphaproteobacteria > Sphingomonadales > Sphingomonadaceae > Sphingomonas_E > Sphingomonas_E laterariae. The sequence continues at coordinate 19,964 of NZ_FZOS01000041.1, forward strand.
GTTTTGCGCCCATAGCCATTGCGGTTGTTGCCAACCTGGTCGTCACGCCCGAGATGATGATCCATCTCCGCATTGAGCGCCCGTTCGGCAAAAGCCTTCTTCAGGGTATCGAGCAAGCCGCCCTGGCTGAGCGCCGCCGCTGCGTCAGTGCCAGCAAGCAGCTGATCGAGGATGTCGTTCGGTATCGAGGGTTCTTTCCGTCGTGACATACTGGGTCTCCTTGTTCCCCATTATGCCTCGCCGCACACGGAAATCCTGACAGTCCTTCACGAAGGCCACGTAGACGAACCCTGCCCAGGTGTGGACGTAGGTGAAGTCGACCACCCACAGAGCATTGGGGCGACTGACGCGGAATTCGCGGTTGACCTTGTCCAGTGGGCATGGCGCCTTCGGATCGCTGACCGTGGTGATCGTCTTCTTGCCCCGCCGCACCCCTGCCAGGCCCATGGCGGCCATCAGCCGTTCCACCGTGCACTTGGCGATCTCCACGCCTTCGCGCCGCAACTGGTGCCAGACTTTGCGCGTGCCGTAGAGGCCAAAGCTGGCTTCATGGACGCGCTTGATCTGTGCCCGCATCTCGTCATCGCGCCGAGCCCGGGCAGGACGCCTGCCAGGATCGGCAAGGCGGGCAGCGTGCTCGTGATATGAGGACGGGGCGATCGCCAGTTCACGGCAGATCGGCTCGATACCCAGGTCCTCGCGATGGGCGTCGATGAACGCCATCATCATCTGCCGTGGCGGTCGAGCTCCGCCATCGCAAAATACGCGGAAGCCTTGCGCAGAATCTCGTTGGCCCGTCGCAGCTCCTTGACCTCCCGCTCCAGCAACTTGAGGCGTTCACGGTCACTGGTGGCCTGCGCCGCTGGTCCCGCTCGTCGGCTCGCCTCCTCGCGGCACCAGCGGCGCAGCGTCTCGGTCGTGCAGCCAACCTTCCCAGCGATCGAGGTCAACGCCGCCCACTCCGACGGGTAATCCCCTCGATGCTCATCAACCATCCGCACTGCACGGTCGCGAAACTCAGGCGAAAACTTGTTCCTTGTAGCGCTCATTACAGCTCCTTCTCACAAATAGGAGCCTCCGGGAAACCCGGGACGCTTCAAGTTGCTGGCGCTGGCGCACGATTGCGCCTGCGAGGGCGAACTCGCAGCGATCCTGGCGACCGATCTCGCCGCGGGGCGCCTCCCGGACATGACAGCCCTTCGTGCGCGCTTCTCTCCCGACCCGGCCTCGCTTCCCGAGGTCGTCGTGCGGCTCGCTCCGCTCACCAGCTATGATGCCCTCCTGAGCGGAGCGGTGGCATGAACCAGATGAGCCAGTCCATCGATGCCCAGCGCCTGACGCTCATCCTCAATGACCTGCGGCTGCCCGCAATCAAGCAGACCTGGCCCGAGATCGCCGGACGCGCCGACAAGGAAGGATGGCCCGCCGCCCGCTTCCTCACCGCCCTCGTCGAGCATGAGATCGCCGAACGCGACAGGCGGCGGATCGAAAGGCACCTCGGCGATGCCCGCCTTCCACCCGGAAAAACCCTCGACAGCTTCGCCTTCGACGCCGTGCCGATGATCTCCCGCGCGCAGGTGACGGCGATGTGTTCCGGGGACGGCTGGCTTGAAAAGGGCGCCAATCTCATCCTGTTCGGCCCACCCGGCGGCGGCAAAAGTCATCTCGCCGCAGCCATCGGCCTGGCCTTGGTCGAAAATGGCTGGCGCGTGCTGTTCACGCGAACCTCCGATCTCGTCCAGAAGCTCCAGGTCGCCCGTCGCGAACTCGCGCTCGAGGCAGCGATTGCGAGACTCGACAAATACCACCTGCTGATCCTCGACGACCTCGCCTATGTCACCAAGGATCAGGCCGAAACCTCCGTCCTGTTCGAGCTGATCAGCGCCCGATACGAACGGCGCTCCACCCTCATCACGGCCAACCAGCCGTTCGGCGAATGGGGCAGGATCTTCCCCGATCCCGCCATGACGCTTGCCGCCGTCGACCGCCTTGTCCATCACGCCACCATCTTCGAGATGAACGTCGAAAGCTATCGACGGCGCGCCGCCGTCCAGCGACGAAGCGGCGCGGGGCGGCCGCCAACCTACGCGACAATCAAAACCGTCGAGCAATCGCCGCCGCGCGACAATCAGACCACCAGCTAGGGCTTGCCAGCGTCAATCAAACCGGCCACCCTCCACCTGCCGCGACAATCAGCTCTCATCCTGATCGTCGCTCGCTTCTCATCCAGATCGTCGCGCTACAAGCGTCTTCGATACCGACGCCGGCAGCGCATGGAAGCCGTCGAACGGCCCGCGATAGGCGATCAACGCCGGGCGATCCGCCTGCTCGAACACCTCCTGGATCGTCTGGGCCTTGAGCTCGGGATGCGCGGCGCGACGGGCATAGGCCAGGCAGCGATCCTCGAGCCAGGCGTTCATCTCCTCATAGCTCTTGAACCGCAGCCGGGGCGTGAAGAAGCGTTCGCGCACCACCCCGACCTGGTTCTCGACCTGCCCCTTCTCCCATCCCGACGCCGGCGTGCAGGCCACCGGATCAACCAGATAGTGCGCGCACATCTGCTGGAAGCGGCGATTATACTGGCGCTCGCGACCGATGAAGATCGCGTCGACCGCCGTCTTCATGTTGTCGTAGATGCCGCGCTGGCAGGCACCGCCAAAGAAGGCGAACGCCCGGTCATGGGCGTCGAACACCATCTCCTGGCTCTCGCGGGGATAGGCCCGCACGTAGAACATCCGGCTATGACAGAGCCGCATGTGCGCAACCTTCACGGTGGTCGTCACGCCCGCGATGATGACGACCTCATGGCTCCAATCGAACTGGTAGGCTTCGCCAGGATCGAAGCTTAGCGGCACATAGGCCGCCGCCGTCGCCACCGAGCGCGCGCGATGCCAGCCCGCCGCATAGCGGCGCACCGCATCATAGCCGCCGCGATAGCCCAGGCCCTGCAGTTCCTCGAAGATCCGGATCATCGTCAGCCGCTCGCGCCGCGCCTTGCGCTCGTTCGCTTCCAGCAGCCCTTCCAGCTCCGAGGCCCATGGCCCCAGCTTCGGCAGCGGCTGCACCGTCCGTTCATAGGAAAATGCCGTCGCGCCCGAGCGCAGTACCTTGCGCACCGTGTTCCGCGACACGCCGAGATCGCGCACGATCTCCTTGATCGATTTGCCCTTCACAAAGAACTCGCGGCGGATCCGCGCTACCGTCTCCACGATCAGCATCCCCCGCTCGCCCCCGCGCCAAAGCGCAGAAGCCTGAACCGGCCACGTTCAGGGGGTCAATTTTGCACGCCGATCACCCCTCAAATGGAGTGGGCCCCTGGAGCCGGACAGGGTCAAGCTGCTGATTTGACCATGCGCCGGGTATGTTGCTCCTCGAACTGCGCGGGGCTGATGTAGCCGAGCGCGGAATGCAGGCGGCGTTGATTGTAGACGTCGTCAATGAACCGGGGAAGCTGCTCAGCAACATCTCGGAACGTCTCGAACGCCATCGGATAGACCGCCTCGACCTTCAGCGTCTTCATGAAGCTCTCGGCCTTGGCGTTGTCGTACGGATTGCCGCGCCTGCTCATCGAGCCGACCATATCGTGGTTGGCCAGCAATGCTCGATAGATTCCGGACGCGTATTGCGATCCACGGTCCGAATGATGAACGCATCCTGGCGGCGGACACCGTCGCTCGATCGCCACCTCCAGTGCCGCAACCGCGAGCCGCGCGTCGA
>NZ_FZOS01000004.1 GCF_900188165.1 Edaphosphingomonas laterariae
ATTATCCCGATATCGCGCTTGAGGTTCTGCGCGATCACCCGGAAGGCGACATTCTCTCCCCTCCCACCCCCTCGCGCGAGGCGAGCGAGGATCAGGTGGAGTCGGTGGCGCGATCTATTATGGGAGCCGCCACGCGCAATGCTACGTTCGAAACCTTCATCCATGAAGATGAAGCAAGGTCAGCGGCCCGCGCCGCACTCTCGACCATCCAGAGCCGGGAGGACGCGCTGCGCGAGGCGCTGCTCGGTTGGCTGGCGTGGCACACGAAAGTCAATGTGGACGACGATTGCGAGTATCTGAATGAGGATGCTTGGGCGGATGCGGACGCCCTTGTGGTTCGCTCGCGGGACGCGATGGCCGCCCTCAACGCGGGAGGGGCGAAGTGATGGGCGCGAAGATGGCCTCGGCAACCCGCTCCGCACTTTATGACAAGCACGGCCGCGAGATTATGGTCGGCGATATTTTGAAGGTGTTCCACTTCATCGGCCGCCGCAACAAACACCATTTCATGTTCAAGCAGGTGATGCGTGAGCAGAAGCTCGGGAAGGGTGTGGAAGATTATTTCTACATCAGCCATCTGAATTTTCGAGACGATGGCTACCACCTTCATCGCGACGGGTCGGTGTTGGGCGACTACGAAATCGTTCAGAGTATCGACGCTCAATTTGACCGGCGCCCACGTATTGATCCCAAGGAACCCCGCCCATGACCGCGCCGGAAGATCGGAAGCTGCCGGAACTCATCGTCACCAAGGGCGGGGTTCCATTCGCAGATCAGGCCGAAGGGGTAAGGCAATTCAAGGCCGCGTGTCTCGCCGTGGCCAGCGAAGCCGAGGCCCCGGCTAAGCATGCTCAGGCAGCCGCCACCATCGAGCGCAAGGCCATCATCGCCTGGCATCGTGAACAGGCCCGGCTTTGCGGCCAGGCCGCCAATGCAGCACGCGACCAGCGCGTTCAGCTGATCGAGCTCGAAAAAGCCCGCCACCATGTCCTGTCGGCCGCCTGCATCGAACGCGGCGCGCATGAACGCATGGTCGCCTGAACCTTGACACTCCCGGGCGGTGGACTCACCCTCCACAGCCCACCGCCACGGAAGCCCCCGCCATGGCCCGCAAAAGCGCCAATCCATCCAACCCCTTCAAGGTGCGCAACATGCGCGCCAAGCAACTGCGCAGCGGCGCCTGGGCCTATTACTGGCAGCCGTCCGATACGCTGCGCGCCAAAGGCTGGGAGGCGCAGGCCCTCGGCAACGATATCGGTGTGGCGATCGACAAGGCACGCGAACTCAATGAAGACGTCGCTCGCTGGAAGGCCGGCGCGGCCAAGCCCAAGGCCGTGCAGACGTTCGTGCCCCGGCAGGCCGCGCGCATTGCCGACGCGCTGGAGGCCCTGCGCAAAATGGCGGAGAGGAAATGATGGCCAAAACCGCGCTTCCGAACTGGCCGCGCATGATGAAGCGGGACACCGCCGCCCAATATTGCGACATGAGCATAGCCGAGTTCGAGCGCGCCATCGCAAGCGGCGTGATCCCTATGCCCGTCCGCTTCGGCGACCGCGATCGCTGGAGTCGGGAGCAGATCGACGCATGGATCGCGCGCGCGGAAGGTGATGCACCGAAGGACTGGCGCGCCAATGCCCCGATCTATGCGCGGTAAGAGCCATCCTCGCGTCAAGCGGGTCCGCGCGAAGGGGCGCGACTATTACTATTTCGACACCGGCACGCTGAACGAGGCCGGGAAGCCCGTCTACAAGCGGCTGCCGGACCCGAAGGAGCGCAACTTCGGCGCGGTCTATGCGTCGCTCATGGCGCACGTCACCCAGCGCGCGAACATCAGGACCGAAATCACCCTCTCGCGGATGATCGACCTCTATCAGCGCGGCGCGACCTATGGGGCCATGAAGCCGGCATCCAAGAAACTCTATGACATTCAACTTCGCAAGATCGACGATGCCTTCCGAGGCGCCCCGGCCAATGCCGTTGAGCGCCGCGACACCGTACTCTTGCTCGACAGCCTGGCGGGCAAGCCGGCGACTGCGAATGTCGTGTTGGCCGTGCTCCGCGCGCTCTACAAATGGGGCCGGGATCGCGGGCACGTCACCATAGATCCGGCAGCCGAGATCGACACATTCGACGTGGGCGAGCATGATCCATGGCCCGAGGCGCTGCTAGATGAAGCGCTGGCGTCCGATGACGACAGGGTTCGCCTCGCGACTGCCATGCTCTATTTCACGGCGCAGCGGATCGGTGATGTGTGCCTGATGCGCTGGAGCGATATCCGCGATGGGCGTTTCGAATTCACCCAGCAAAAGACCGGGCGGATGATGAGCGTCCCCGTCCATGCGTCACTCGCGGCCATCCTTGCCACGACGCCGCGCACCGGGCTGACGATCATGGCGAGCGCGGCAGGAAAGCCCTTCCACGTCTCCACCGTGCGCAACTGGCTACAGGCGTTTGCGGCAGAGCGCAGTTATCGCATCGTCCCCCACGGCCTACGGAAGAACGCCGTCAACTCGCTGCTGGAGGCCGGGTGCAGCACCGGCGAAACCTCGGCGATCAGCGGGCAAAGCCTCGCCGTCGTCGAGCATTACGCCAAGCGTCGGGCCAACGTCCGCATGGGTTCTGCCGCCATCCTGAAGTGGGAGGGACATAAGGTGAACCGGAAAACTCTGGAAAACAGGAGGAAATGATGCCGGATTTCTGCGGCAGAGTCATAAAGGTCGGTTAAGCCGAATTAACAACCACGCGTCAGGCCGTGCCAAGGCGGCGGCAGATGCTCTCCAGCGTGGCGCCAGCCGCCGCCACACCGATATCGGGCGCCCGCAGAATCGCCGCGATCGCCGCCTGCCGCTGGCCGATATCATCAAGCGCCTGAAGCTCGTGGATATGCTGCCCCGCCACCGCCGGGTTGCCGCACAATGCAACGCCGAGCCGTTCGAGCGTGGCGCGTGCCGCATCCAGTTCGTCGGCCAGCAGCCCGAGGATGCGGCTTTCGTCGCTGTTCGCCATGTCAGGCGGCCGCCTGGGCGCGGCGGCATTCGCCCAGCAGAACGCCACCGATATCGTCCAGCACCACCGTCTGAATGGCCGCGCCGGCAGCCACGGCGGCAGCCGGCGCTTCGCGCACCATCGCGCTCGCCGGATCCTGCGCGATCGTCATGCCACCCGCCGCGCGCAATGCCTTCAGCCCGGCTGCACCGTCATTGCCCATGCCGGTCAGCATCACGCCCACGGCATCGGCCTTGGCGGTCTTGGCCAGCGTGGCGAACAGCAGGCTGGCCGACGGCCGGCTTCCAGCGACGGGATCGGACGCGATCATCCGCATCGACGCATCCGGCCAGCGATCGACCACGACATGGAAGCGCGGATCGGCCGCGACATAAATATTGCCCTGGGTAAGCGACAGGCCATCCTGCGCCAGTTGCACCTTCGCCTTGGTCGCATCGTCGAGCCGCGCCACCAGCGGCTCCACGAAATCGGGATCGAGCTGCATCAGGATCAGCGTGGGCGGGCAGTTGGCGGGGAATTCGGGCAGGATCTGCAACAGCGCATCGACGCCGCCGGTGCCGGCGGTGATCGCGACGATCCGACCGTTCCAGTCGAACTGCTCCTCGGCCGCGCGCGCATATTTGCGCCGTTCGCCGGACGGCACCTTGCCGGATGCGGCGGCCCGCACCAGCGCGGTCAGCTTGGGCGCAAGCCGGGTGAACTCCTCCATCGTCGCCTGCGTCGGCTTGGGAAAGCATTCGACGGCGCCCAGTTCGAGCGCGCGGAGCGAGGCCGACGCGCCCTTCTGGGTCAGCGTCGACAGCATCACCACCGGCATCGGCCGGTCGCGCATCACCTCTTCCAGAAACTCCAGCCCGCTCATGCCCGGCATCTCGACGTCCAGCGTCATGACGTCGGGCTTCAGCGCGGCAATCTGGTCCCGCGCTTCATTGGCATCGCCTGCATGGCCCACCACTTCGATACCATCGGCCTTTTCCAGCACGCCGCTGAACAGGGCGCGCATCGTTACCGAATCGTCGACAACCAGCACACGGACTTGCGACATTTTCTTTTATTCCTTGGGACTTGAAATCAAATTCAGGCGGCGTCGGCAACCGGCTCGGCCGCCTCGCCGGACAAACGATCCAGATTGAGCACCATCACCATGCGGCCTTCCACGGGCACCAGCCCGTCGAGAAAGGCGCCGGCCGTTTCGTTGCCCAGCGCGGGTGCGGGCTGCAGTTCCGCCTCGTCGATCGAAACGATGTCGTTCACCGCGTCGACGATCAGCCCCTGCAACTGATCGGCGATCTGGACGACGATGATGACATGGCGTGCGGTCGGCTCGGCAAGCCCCCAGCCCAGCCGGGCGGACAGATCGAGCACCGGCAGCACGGTGCCGCGCAGGTTGACGACACCGCGCACATAAGGCGCGGCGTGCGGCAGGATGGTCGTCGGCGTCCAGGCGCGGATCTCGCGGATCGCCATGATATCGACGCCCAGATATTGCTCGCCGATCTGGAAGGTGATGAGCTGGCGCGACATGGGCCTTGCTCCTTGGCTGTCGGTCAGTGGGAAACGCGGCGGATGGCGGAAGCGAGCTTTTCCGGGTCGAATGGCTTGACGATCCAACCCGTCGCCCCGGCCTGGCGCGCGCGCGCCTTCTTCTCGTCCGAACTTTCGGTGGTGAGCACCAGGATCGGCATGTCGCGGAAGCGCGGGCGGGTGCGCAGTTCCTCGATCAGGCCGAAGCCATCCATGCGGGGCATGTTGATGTCGGTGATCACCAGATGCGGGGCGTTGCTGTCCAGCCACTCCAGCGCGGCCACGCCGTCCTCGGCCTCGGCCACGGCATAGCCGCGCTCGGTCAACGCCGCGCGCAACAGCATGCGCATGCTGGGGGAATCGTCCACCGCCAATATCGTCTTGGACATCTCTCTTCTCCGGGCCGACCGTCATCGTCGTCGCCCCATTGTGGTTAAAAAAGCTCTACGTCGCCGCTGCTTCGCGGGGGCTGAGGTGCACGGTTTTCATCGATCCGCGCGTCCGCCTGGACGATCCTGCAGCGCACCTGGCCGAGCGCCGCGCGGAAATCGACACGGCGCGGCGTGTTGCCGCCGATATTGGCCTGGCTGAGTTCGATGCCGTCCTTGATCAGGAAATCCCGCGCGAACCGCCCATTGTCCGTGCCGATCGCATGCATGCCGGCGTGAAGATTGGCGCCACCATAAAGATGGGCGCGCAGCCACGAACGACTGGCTCCCCTCTTCAGCATCTCGTTGACGAGCAGTTCCATCGCATAGAGGCCGTAGCGTTCGGCCTCGCCATCATCGCGCATCCGGCCGTGCCGAGGCTCCGACAGCAGAAAATGGTTCATGCCCCCCACCCGCGCGTGCGGATCGTACAGGCAGCAGGCGATGCAGCTGCCAAGCACCGTGGTCAGCACCACGGCGGGATCGTCGGTCACGAAGCTCGTGCCCTGCAGCACGTTGATGCGCTGTTCGGGCGGGCGGTGCAGGGTCGTGGCGGCCGGTGCGTTCATCGGCTGCAATGCTCAAGCGCGCGACGCGCGATCCGGTCGAGCGGCAGTTCCTCCTCCACCGCGCCGATCTGCGCTGCGACGCGCGGCATGCCGTAGATCAGCGAACTCGCCTCGTTCTGGCCGAGCGTGGAGGCGCCGGCGCGGCGCATCTCCAGCAGCCCCTGCGCGCCATCATTGCCCATGCCGGTCAGGATGATGCCCACCGCCCGATCACCAAGGCATTGTGCAGCGGACCGGAACAGCACGTCCACCGCGGGGCAATGGCCGTTGACCGGCGGCGCCTCGATCAGGCGCACATGCGGCTTCTGGCTGCCGCGCAGCATGGCATGGCGGGCGCCGCCGGGGGCGATATAGACGCTGCCCTGTTCCAGCAGATCATCGTCCCGCATCTCCACAACGCGCGGCGCGATGCTGTTGTCCAGCCGCGTGGCGAAGCAACTCGTGAACAAGGCCGGCATGTGCTGGACGATCACGGTCGGCGGGCAATTTTCGGGAAAGCGCGCGAGCAGCGCACCAAGCGCCTCGACCCCGCCGGTCGACGCGCCGATCGCGACATAGCGGCCGTTCCACGCGAAGTCCGTCGGCGGGACGACGGGCACGGGCGCCTCCAGACGCGGGCGGCGGCGGCTGCGGGCGGCCTGCTTCACCTTGCTGGCCAGCACGCCATCGTCGATGCACATCAGATCGGCCATGCCGCCTTCGGGCTTGGGATAACAATCCACCGCGCCCAGTTCGAGCGCGCGGAGCGTGGCATCGGCGCCGGCCTGCGTCAGCGTCGAAACCATCACCACCGGCGTCGGGCGCAGCCGCATGATCTTGTCGAGGAAATCGAGCCCGTTCATCTCGGGCATCTCGATATCCAGCGTCACGACATCGGGATCGAGATCCTTGATCATCTGGCGCGCGGTGCTGGCGCGGTCCGCCGTGCCGATCACCTCGATCTCGGGATCGCGGCGCAGCAGCCCCGACAGCAGGGCGCGCATCGTCGGCGAATCGTCGACGATCAGCGTGCGCACCGTCATGCCGCGGCCTTTCGATAGATAGTCTGGCCGACGGACAGGAAATCGTCCGCCGCCGGACCCACCAGCCGCTCGCTGTGACCGATATAGAGATAACCACCGGGAACGAGCTGGGCAGACAGCCGCGCGATCAGCCGTTCCTTGGTCGGCTCGTCGAAATAGATCATCGTGTTGCGGCAGAAGATGACATCGAACTGCCCGCGGATCGGCCATTCGTTGAGCAGGTTGAGCTGGCGGAAGCGGATCAGTCCGCGCACCACATCGCCCATCTGCACACCATCCGCCGAGGCCCGCATCCAGGCGGATTTCATCGCCGGCGGAATATCCGTCGCCACCGCCGCCGGATAAAGGCCGCGACGCCCGATTTCGAGCACCTGGCTGTTGAGGTCGCTGGCCAGCGCCACGACATCGCCGCTGCGGATTGCGCGCGCATCGTCCATGTCGGTGCCGAGCAGGGTGAGCATCAGCGAATGCACCTCCTCCCCGCTCGATGAGCCGGCCGACCACAAGCGGACCCGCTGGCGCCGCGCGGCCTTTTCCACCAGCGCCGGCCGCACATGCGCCGCGAAATGCTCGAAATGATGGTTTTCGCGGAAGAATTTGGTGTGGTTGGTGGTCAGCGCCTCGATCGCCTGCACCCGTTCTTCGCGGTCGTTGCGCAGCAGCGCGACATAATCGCGGAAATTGTCGAGCCCGCGTGCCCGCACCAATTTGGTCAGCCGCGAATAGACCAGCATCGCCTTGCCATCGGCAAGCACGATCCCGGCATGGCTGTGGACAAGCCCCGCGATCGCCTGAAAATCCGCCCGCGTGAACGGAAATTGATCGGACGCCCCTTCGCCGCTGCCGCCGGTTTCTCCCGTGAACATGCGCTCAGGCCCGGCGCAGCAGCGGCGGTTCGTCCGCCGTGATCTGCAACGCCACCAGCGTTTCGACGTCGAGGATCAGCGCGACGCGGCCATCACCCAATATGGTTGCGCCGGCGCAGCCGGGCACCGGCTTGTAATTCGTCTCCAGGCTTTTGATCACCACCTGCCGCTGATCGACGATGGCATCGACCATCAGCACGGCCTGGCCAAACTCCTCCGTCTCGACGACGATCAGCACCGCCTGGGTGGGATCGTCCGCCGCGCCGGAAAGCCCCAACTGATCCGCGACCGACAGCACCGGCAAATAGGCGCCACGCACATCCAGCACATGCTGGCCCGGCCCCATCCGTTTCACCTCGCCATGGCTCGGCCGCAGGCTTTCGATGATGTGGGTCAACGGAATGACATAGGTCTGATCGCCGACCGACACGATCATGCCGTCCAGAATGGCCAGCGTCAGCGGCAGCGCCAATGTGAAGACGGATCCCTTGCCCGGCGTCGACGCGATCGCGATCCGCCCGCCCAGCGCCTGCACATTCTGGCGCACGACATCCATGCCAACGCCGCGCCCGGAGATGTTGGACACCGCCTTCGCGGTAGAAAAGCCCGGCGCGAAGATCAGATTGTCGATCTCCTCGTCGGTCAGCCGCGCATCCTGCGCGACGATCCCGCGCTCCACGGCAAGCGCCAGAACGCGTTCGCGGTCGATGCCCTTGCCGTCATCTTCCACGGTAATGATGATCCGGCCGCTGCGATGCTCCGCCGCCAGCCGCACCATGCCTTCGGGATCCTTGCCCGCCGCGATGCGATCGGCCGGGCTTTCAATGCCATGATCCACCGAGTTGCGGATCAGATGGGTCAGCGGCTCACCGATCCGCTCGATCACGGTCTTGTCGAGCTCGGTCGCCTCGCCCTCCAGTTCCAGCCGCACCCGCTTCCCGGTCTGCGCCTCAAGCTCGCGCACGATGCGCGGGACGCGGCTGAACACCGATTTCACCGGCTGCGCGCGGATCGACATCGCGCTGTCCTGCAATTCGCGGGTCAGATGATCGAGATCGGTGAGTTGCTGGATCGCGGACTGGCCGCAATCCTGCAATTGCTGGGCAAGCATCGCCTGCGTGATGACGAGTTCGCCGACCAGATTGACCAGCCGGTCGAGCTTGTCGAGATCGACGCGAATGGTCTGCCCCGCGGTCGCCGCAGCGACCGGAGCTTGCACCGGCTTCACCGGCTCCGGCACGGCCGATTTGATCGGCACGACATTGGTCGCCGCTTCGGGCTGCGAAGACGGCGGCGGATCGACCGGAAGCGCATTTGCCGGAGCTGGCGGCTCCTCCGGTTCGACCCCGTCCTGTTCGATCCGCAGCTCGCAATCTTCGGCGACGAACTCGAACACTTCTTCGATCGCCGCCCGGTTGACATGGCCGGGCACAGTCAGGGTCCAGCCCAGATAGGCGCCCTCCGCCTCGAAGCGATCGAGCGTGGGGATCTGCGAGGTGTCGGCCGACTGCATCTCGCCACCCAGCGCAACCAGTTCGCGCAGCAGCAGCAGCGGCTCCCCGCCATTGTGCAGCGCGCCGCGCGCGGGGCGCAACGTCACGCGCCACGGCGACGTGGCCGGCAGCGCAGCCGGCTCTCCAAGGTCGAGATCGCCTGCCTCCAGCCCGCCCAGCAACGCATCGAGATCGAAGCTGAGGTCCACGCCCGGCGCGGCCTCGGCGACCGCGAGCGGCTCGGGCGGCGCCTGCACCGCCGGCCTGGGCCGCTCGCCCGATCCGATCGCCTGCAACATCGCCAGAACCTCGGCATCATCGGGTGCCGACCCGGCGCCACGGATCGCCGCCACATGATCGGACAGGACATCGAAGGCGCGCAGAAGCGTGGTCATCAGATCGGCTTCGAGCGCCAGTTCCCCGCCACGCAGAAGATCAAGCACGGTTTCGAAATGATGGGTGAAGGATTGCAGCGCGGCGAAGCCGAAGGCCCCCGCCCCGCCCTTGATCGAATGGACAGCGCGGAAGACGGTGTTGATCGTCTCGCCATCATGCTCGCCCGCGCGGCAGGCCATCAGCCCGGCTTCGGCGCTGGCCAGCCCTTCGTCGCACTCCTGGAAGAAGATCCCCTGGATTTCCTCGTTGGTCATGCGGCCTCTCCATCGGCCATCGCGAACGGCAGGCTGGCGGCCACGCCGGCAAGCGCACAGGCGTTTTTCAATGCGTCCGATGGCGCGGCGATCGTCAGATCGATGCCGGCCGCAATGGCCGAGCGATGGGCGCTCAGGAGAAGCTGGATGCCGGCCTGGCCGATCTGCTCCACCCCGTCCGCCAGCAGCGCGATACCGGCGTCGGCCTGCACCGCTTCACGCAGTTCGGGCACGAGCAGCGATACCGCCTCCCGGTCCATCACCGGCAGCAAGTTAATGCGCCTCATCCGGCCGCTCCGCTTCAGAATTCCGTCCAGTCGTCGTCGTGGGCGGCGGCGATGGCGAGATTGCCCTGCATCATCGGCACCCCGCGACGCTTGGCCTTCGGCTTCGGCCTGGTCGCCACCGCGACCGCGCCGACCTTGAAGCGCTGCACCAGCGCGGCCAGTTGATCCGCCTCCGACGCCAGGCTGCGCGCGGCAGCGGTGGATTCTTCCACCATGGCGGCGTTCTGCTGCGTCATCTTGTCCATATCGGCGACGGCGGTGTTCACCTGCTGCATGCTGGCCGCCTGTGCCTCGGCCGATGCCGAAATCTGCGTGGCCAGCGTCGCGATCTCCGCCACCTTGGCGACGATGCGATCCAGTGCCTCGCCGGTCTGGCCGACAAGCTGGACGCCCGATTCCACCTGCTTCGAACTTGCCCCGATCAGGCCCTTGATGTCCTTGGCGGCATCGGCCGATCGCTGGGCCAGCGCGCGCACTTCGTTCGCGACGACGGCAAAGCCCTTGCCCGCATCGCCCGCGCGCGCCGCTTCCACGCCGGCGTTCAGCGCCAGCAAGTTGGTCTGGAAGGCGATGCCGTCGATCACCCCGATGATCTGCGCGATTTCCTGCGCCGACCGCTCGATCTCGCCCATCGCGACCACCGCCTCGCGAACAATGCGACCGCCCTGCTCGGCATCGTCATGCGCTTCGGCCACCGTGCGATTGGCATGGGCCGCGCCCTTCGCCGTCTCGCGCACGGCGGAGGTGATCTGGTCCATCGCCGCGGCGGTTTCCTCCAGCGACGCGGCCTGCTGCTCGGTCCGCCGCGAAAGATCGTCCGATGCCTGGCTGATCTCGCCCGCACCGGTGTGGATGCTGTCCGCGCTCTGCAGCACGCCGGAAATCGCGTCGCGCAATTGCTCGGCCGCCGCGTTGAAATCATGGCGCAGCGTTTCATAGCCTTCGGGCAGCGTGTCGATCCGCACGTCCAGCTCGCCCTCCGCCATGCGGCGCAGGCCGAACCCGACGGTATCCACCATTTCGGTCATGCCGCGATCGGCGTCGCGCTTGGCCCGGCTCACATTGCGCAGTTCGACCGCCGCGCGCGCAAGATCGCCGATCTCGTCGCTGCGCCCCGCGCCGCCGATCGTGATGTCCAACCGTCCTTCGGCAATGTCCTTCAGCGCGTTGCTGGCCGAGGCCAGATCGTCCGCAATCGCCGTGCGGGTGCGCTTCAGCAGCGCCATCAGCCGCCAGCTCAGCGCGGCCAGTGCCGCGATCATGGCCAGTGCCATGCCCATCTTGGTCCAGAACTGGGTGGATTCGTTCGCGGCCATCGCCTCGACGAACGGGTTGCGCAGGCTTTCGATCGCGTCGTCGATCTCGCCGCCCAGCCGGCTCATTTCGGCCAGACCCTCCGGTGTGCGCTGCGCCGGGTCCGCCATCTTCAACGACAGCGCCACATAGGCATCGGTCGACGTGTCGATGCGATCGAGCACATTCTGGTCGCGCGCCGCCACATTGCCGCGCATCGCCGCAACCGCATCGGCGAAATCGCCGGCATTGCTGTTGACCTCGGCGATCGATTGCTTGGTGGGGATGGTCGCCGCGCGATAGATGTCGCGCTCCAGCGACGCGAAGTCCTTCTCCAGCAACGCCACGCCGAGCGTGCTGTTCGAAACGGCATTGCCGCGCTTGATGGTGTAGAGATCGGCCGCCGCGCCGGCGGCGGTCAGCCCAAGGACGACACCGCCCAGGACAAGGAACATGCGGCGCTGCTGGTTCAGCCGCTCGCCGATAGTCAGTTGTTCGCGCCCTGCAACCTCAAGCATCTTCAATCCCTTGCCCCACAGCCGGCGATGCCGCCGAAATCATTCAGGGCAAGGCTAGAGGAAGAGAGTTAACCGATCGGAAATCATGGGCCCGATCGCAGGACGCAGATCTGGCCGCGCAGAGCCGGATGGGGATCGCGGATGGCAATATCCGCGATCCCCATCGGAAAATCAGCCGACGATTTCTTCCGGCTTGAAGAAGAAGGCGATTTCGATGCCGGCATTTTCAAGGCTGTCCGAACCATGGACCGAGTTCGCCTCGATCGATTCGGCGAATTCCTTGCGGATCGTGCCCGGCTCGGCATTTTCGGGGTTGGTGGCGCCCATCACTTCGCGGTTGCGGGCAACGGCATTCTCGCCTTCCAGCACCTGCACGACCACCGGGCCGGAGATCATGAAGCTGACGAGATCGTTGAAGAAGGGGCGTTCACGGTGGACGCCGTAAAAGCCTTCAGCCTGATCCTTCGTCATGTGAATGCGCTTGGACGCGACGATGCGCAGGCCGGCTTCTTCCAGCTTGGCGGCGATCGCGCCGGTCAGGTTGCGACGCGTGGCGTCGGGCTTGATGATCGAGAAGGTGCGTTCGGTCGCCATGGCCGAGCGGGCTCCATATTTCGAGTGATGGGAAAAGTTGCGGCTCCCTACTCTCTGAACCCGCCCGAAGCAAGCGGACAGGCGCGCCCGCACGCCCGAACCGCACGCCCGCGCCGGCCATCTGCCGCACGGCGATGACCGGTCCGATTCAGGCCGCCTTGGCCCAGCGCCCCGCTTCGTCCTGCTTCCAGAAATTGCGCTCGACGCCGTCGCGCCCGGCCAGCGCCTTCCACGCCATGCGCGCGGCATCGATCGTCGCATCGTCGAAGAAATGGAAGGCGCGATCGAAGGCCAGGGCCTCGTCGCGCCAAAGCCCGTCGACCAGCGCCACGTTGCGGGCGCCATTGGCGGGATCGACAGCGCCGGCAATCAGCACCGGCTGTGCTGCCCCGTCGCCATCCTGCGCCCGGCCATGCGGCAGGAAGCTATCCGGCGCATAGGTCCATAATTGCTGGTCGAGCCGCGCCGCCAGCCCGTCATCCTCGCAAATGACGAGCAGGCGGCCACCATCCGCGAGCACGCGTTCGGCAATGCGCGGCAGCACCCGCTCGATCGGGCTCGCGGCGAGATGGTAGAAATCGACCTGCAACGCGATCCGCCCCGATCAGCCTTCGTAGCGGTCGGCGATCAGCCGGTCGAGCAGGCGCACGCCATAGCCGGTCGCCCCCTTGTCCCACAGCGCGCCGGGCTTGGCGGCCCACACCATGCCGGCGATGTCGAGATGCGCCCAGCGGACGCCATCCTCCACGAAACGCTGCAGGAACTGCGCGGCGGTGATCGACCCGGCATCGCGCGGGCCGACATTCTTGATGTCGGCAATGGGGCTGTCGATCAGCTTGTCATAGACATCGGAAAGCGGGAACCGCCACAATTTGTCGCCCGAAGCCTTGCCGGCGGCGAGCAGGTGATCGGCCAGTTCGTCGCTGTTGGAAAACAGCCCGCCATGTTCGTGGCCAAGCGCAATGATCATCGCGCCCGTCAGCGTCGCCAGGTCGATCACGGTCTTCACGCCATGGGTCTTCTGCACCCAGGTGATCGCGTCGCACAGCACCAGCCGCCCTTCGGCATCGGTGTTGATCGCCTCGATCGTCTGGCCGGACATGCTGGTGACGACATCACCCGGGCGCTGCGCCTTGCCGTCGGGCATGTTTTCCACAAGGCCGCACACGCCGATCACGTGCGCCTTCGCCTTGCGGCCGGCCAGCGCCTTCATCGCGCCGGCAACCGCCGCCGCGCCGCCCATGTCCCACTTCATGTCTTCCATGCCGGCCGCCGGCTTGATGGAGATGCCGCCGGTATCGAAGGTCACGCCCTTGCCGACGAAGGCGATCGGCGGCTTGGCGCCACCGGTGCCGTCCCACTTCATCACCAGAAGCCGGGCCGGACGCGCCGAACCCTGCGCCACGCCGAGCAGCGCGCCCATGCCAAGCTTGGTCATCGCCGCTTCGTCGAGCACCTCGATCTCGACGCCCAGGTCCTTCAGCCCCTGGCAGCGTTCGACGAAGCTTTCGGGATAGATGATGTTGGCCGGTTCGCTGACCAGCTGGCGGGTGAGGTCGATACCGTCGGCCAGCGCCTTCAGCGCCGTCCAGCTTTCCTCGGCACGGGCCACGAATGCGTCGTCCGCGCCGACCAGCACGATCTCCGTCAGGCTGGGCTTCGCCTTGGCCGACAGCTTGGTGCGATAAGTGTCGTGCCGCCAGCCGCGCAGCAGCGCACCGAAAGCCAGATGGGCCGCCGCCGTCGCCGCATCGCCAACCGGCGCCTTGCCGAAATCGACGACGAGGCGGGTTTCGCCCGACGTCAGCAACCGCGCCGTCAGCGCGCCGCCCGCCTGCTCGCAACCGGTGCGTTCCGCATCGCCCCTCGTGCCGGTGCCGACCAGCAGCAGCCGGCGAACATCGTCGCCTTCCGGCACCACCGCCTCGGCAACCGCGCCCGCTTCTCCTTCGAAGCGCGCGCCGGCGGCCGCGCGCCGGACGATCGCCAGCGCCGCCCCGTCCAGCCCCGCGCGGTCGGCCGCGCCGGAACCGGAATTGACCGGCAATGCCAGGACATAATCACCCTCGGGCCGGGCGGAGGCAAAACGCACCTGCATCGAACACGCATCCTTCTGCTGAACTCTTCTTTCCCCTCTAGGCGAGCCGGGCCGTGCTGGCAAAGCGTGCGCGTGAAACGGATCGACGTATGCGGGCGTTGCAGCGGACGGGCGGCGGTGCGATAGGCGGCGTCTGCCGTTCGTCTCGGCCCTGCCTGTGGGGGATTGTGATCCAGTTCAAGCCGATATGCCTGACCGCCCTGCCGCTGGCCCTTGCGCTGGCGCAACCGGCGTTCGCCCAGGATCTGCAGGATCGCCCGCAAGGCCCGCCGCCCGCCGGTGGCGCGCCGGTGCCCGACAATGACGAAGAGATCACGTTCAGCGCAACGTCGCTGGAATATGATCAGGATGCCGAAATCGTTACCGCCACGGGCGATGTCCGCATGCTGCGCGCCGGCAACCGGCTGCGCGCCGACAAGGTGGTGTGGAATCGCAAGACGGGCGAAGTGACGGCCGAAGGCGACGTCGCGGTGGTCAACCCCGCCGGCGACACCGCTTATGGCGAAAATGTGCGGCTGACCGATACGCTGAAGGACGGCGTGATCGAAAATATGCTGCTGGTGCTCGATGATGGCGGCCGCCTCGCCGCCGATCGGGCGACGCGGGTCAATGGCGTGTCGACGCTGGAACATGCCGCCTACACGCCCTGTAATGTCACCGATTCGTCGAACTGCCCGAAAACGCCGTCCTGGCAGATCACTGCCGTGCGGGTTGTCCACGATCCCGTGCGCCGCCGCATTTCGTACAATAACGCCCGGCTCAACTTGTTCGGCCTGCCGCTGCTGTGGCTGCCCGGCCTGTCGCACCCGGACGGCAGCGAAGGTGGCGGATCGGGCCTCCTGATGCCCGATGTGCAATATAGCCGCACCAACGGGTTCGAGCTGGCCCTGCCTTATTACATCCAGCTCGCCCCCAATCGCGATCTTACGCTGACGCCGCACGTTTATTCCAAGGTGCTGCCGGCGATGGAGGCCGAGTATCGCGAACTGACCTCCCTCGGCGCCTATAAGGTCGGCGGTTTCCTGACATACGGCACCCGCCAGCCGGCGACGCTGTTGCCCGGCACCACCCCGGCGGAAAGCAGCCGCGACATTCGCGGCTATTTCGAAGCCAATGGCCGCTTCCAGTTCACGCCGGAATGGAGCCTGAGCGCGTCGACCCGGGTGACGACCGACAAGACCTTCCTGCGCCGCTACGACATTTCGCGCGACGATCGCCTGCGTTCGACCTTCAACGTCGAACGCATCGACGCCGACAGCTATCTGTCGATCGCGGGCTGGGCCGTGCAGGGCCTGCGCACCGAGGATCGCGGCGGCATGCAGCCGATCGCGCTGCCCGCAATCGATTATCGCCTGCGGCTCGATGATCCGCTGCTGGGCGGCAAGGTGCAATTGCAGGCCAACAGCCTCGGCATCATCCGCACCGACGGGCAGGACACGCAGCGCGCCTTCACCGCCGCGCGCTGGGATCTCCGCCGCTATACGAGCTTCGGGCAGGAACTGGCCCTGACGGCCTATGCCCGTGGCGACGTCTACCATACCGATGAAGTGCTCGCGACGCTCACCCCCACCTATCGTGGCGACGAAGGCTGGACGGCGCGCGGCATCGCGGCGCTCGCGGCGGACATGCGCTGGCCGTTCGTCGGCGAATTCATGGGCGGCACGCAGCGGATCACGCCGCGCCTGCAACTGGTGGCAACGCCGCGCACCAAGAATCTCTCGGTCCCCAATGAGGACGCGCGCGCCGTCGATCTTGAGGATTCCAACCTCTTCGCGCTCAACCGCTTCGCCGGCTATGATCGGTGGGAGGACAGCAGCCGCGCCACCTATGGCCTCGAATGGGCGGTCGATCTGCCGCGTTTCTCGCTGAGCAGCATCATCGGGCAAAGCTACCGACTCGACAGCCGCCCCTCGATCCTGCCCGAAGGCACCGGCCTGTCCGGCCGCTATTCGGATATCGTCGGCCGCACGACGATCAAATATGGCAGCTTCGTCCAGTTCACCCACCGCTTCCGGCTCGACAAGGACAATCTCGCCATCCGCCGGAACGAGATCGACGCGACGGTGGGCAGCAGCAAGACCTATGTCACGGCCGCCTATCTGCGCCTCAACCGCGATGTCGACCGGACGATCGAGGACCTGCGCGATCGCGAGGAACTGCGCCTCGGCGCCCGTGTCCAGTTCGCCAATTACTGGTCGGTGTTCGGATCGACCGTGATCGACCTGACCGGCAATCAGGAAGACCCGCTGGCCCTGGCCGATGGCTATCAGCCGGTGCGGCACCGCCTGGGCTTCCTGTATGACGACGAGTGCATTGAGCTTGGCGTGACGTGGCGGCGCGATTATGACGACACCGGCGACGCGAAGCGCGGCAACACGTTTCTGTTGCGGGTGGCGCTAAAGAATTTGGGCCGCTAAGCCTGCGTTCAGCCGCAAGGGTGCACCGAAGCGCGCCGTTCAGCGGCCAATTTTCCGATGGGGTGAGAGTGAAGGCGCAGTTCAGGAACAATCGCAGGGCGCTGGCACGTTTTGGTGCGGCCACAATCGTCCTTGCGGGCCTTTCGATGTCGGCCCTGCCGGCACAGACGGTGGAAGACGATGCCGCGGCTCCCGCCTCGGCGCTCAACCTGCCCAAGGATCTGACCATTTTCGGATCGAGCGATCCGTCCGTCCGCAAGGCGACGGCGATCGTCAACGGCACGATCATCACGGATACCGATCTCGATCAGCGGCTTGCGCTGGTGGTTGCGGCCAATGGCGGCAAGGTCGGCGACGAGGAGCGTGAGCGGCTGCGCCTGCAGGTGCTGCGCAACCTGATCGACGAAACACTGCAGATCCAGGAGGCCAAGGCCAACGAGATCACGATCACCAAGGCGGAGATCGACCAGACGTTCAATCGCGTGGCCGGCAACTTCAAGCGCAGCCCCGAACAATTTTCTGCTTATCTGCGGGAACAGGGCGCGTCGGATACGTCGCTGCGTCGCCAGATCGAGGGCGAACTGGCATGGCGCCGCCTGCTCGGCCGCCGTGTCGAACCCTTCGTCAATGTCGGCGAGGAGGAAGTGAACGCGGTCATCCAGCGGCTCAACGCCTCCAAGGGCGCGGTCGAGCTGCACATCGCGGAAATCTACCTCTCCTCGACGCCCGAAAACGCTGGTGAAACGCTGCAGAACGCGCAGCGAATCGTCGCCCAGATCAAGCAGGGCGCGTCCTTCGTCGCTTATGCCCGCCAATTCTCCGAAGCATCGACCGCCGCCGTCGGTGGCGATCTCGGCTGGGTGCGGCCGGAACAGCTGCCCGAATCGCTCGCCGGTGCCGCTGCGACGCTGGAACGCGGCCAGATCAGCGAGCCGGTCGCGGTGCCCGGCGGCTATTCGATCATCGCGCTCGTCGACAAGCGCCAGGTGCTCACCGCCGATCCGCGTGACGCGCAGCTCGCGCTCAAGCAGGTGGCGATCAGCTTCCCCAAGGGCATGACGCAGGCCCAGGCCGCGCCGAAGGTGGAAGAATTCGCCAATATGATGAAGAGCATCACCGGCTGCGGCACGGTCGACAAGATCGCCCAGTCGATCGGCGCCGAAGTGGTGGACAATGATCAGATCCGCATTCGCGATCTGCCGGCGCCGCTGCAGCAGATGATGATCAACCTGCAGGTCGGCCAGGCCACCCAGCCCTTCGGCTCGCTGGAAGATGGCGTGCGCGCACTGGTGCTGTGCGGCCGCGATGATGCCCAGGCGGCGTCGGGCCCGTCGTTCGATCAGATTCTCGCCCAGATGGAAGAGGAGCGGATCAACCGCCGCGCCCGCCGCTACCTGCGCGATCTTCGCCGAGACGCGGTTGTCGACTATCGCTGATGCCTCCCCCATCGCGCCGCTTGCGGTCGCGCTTGGGGATCCGGCTGGGATCGGGCCAGAAATCGTCGCCAAGGCCTGGGAAGCACGGGATCGGGATTGCCTGCCGCCCTTCTTCGCGGTGGGCGATGCGCGCTCGATCACGTCCGTCTGGAACGGGCCGCTGCAGCGCATCCATTCGCCCGACGAAGCCGCGACCGTCTTTGCAGGTGCCTTGCCGCTGATCCAGATGGAGGATGCGGGCGAGATCATTCCCGGCGATCCGAATATGGCGGGTGCCCGCTGTTCGCTCGATTCGCTCGAACTGGCCGTCGGCCTCACCCGTTCGGGCGCCGCCGGCGCGCTCGTCACCGCGCCGGTATCCAAGGCGCAGCTCTACGCCATCGGCTTCACCTATCCCGGCCAGACCGAATTCGTCGCCGAACGCTGCGGCATCTCGGGCTCCAATGCGGTGATGATGCTGGCCGGGCCGACGCTGCGCACCGTGCCCGTCACCACCCATGTGCCGCTGGCCGACGTTCCCGGCCTGATCAGCGTCGACCTGATCGTCGCCAAGGCGCGCGCCACCGAACGCGGCCTCGTGCGCAATTTCGGGATCGAAAAGCCGCGCCTCGCCGTTGCCGGTTTCAACCCACATGCCGGCGAAGGCGGCGCGCTGGGGCGGGAGGAGATCGACTACATCATCCCCGCCATCGAAATCCTGCGTGGCGAAGGCATAGATATCGTCGGCCCGCTGGCCGCCGACACCATGTTCCATGCCCGCGCGCGCGCCCATTATGATGCGGCGATCTGCCTTTATCACGATCAGGCGCTGATCCCCTTGAAGACGCTGCATTTCGATGAAGGCGTCAACATGACGCTCGGCCTGCCCATCGTCCGCACCGCGCCCGATCACGGCACCGCGTTCGAAATCGCCGGCAGGAATGTCGCCGAGCCGGGTGCGATGATCGCCGCGATCCGCATGGCGGGCGAAGCCGCCGGCTTCCGCTGCCAGGCGTGAGCAACGAAG
This sequence comes from Edaphosphingomonas laterariae, assembly GCF_900188165.1. Taxonomy (GTDB): domain Bacteria; phylum Pseudomonadota; class Alphaproteobacteria; order Sphingomonadales; family Sphingomonadaceae; genus Sphingomonas_E; species Sphingomonas_E laterariae. The sequence goes on from NZ_FZOS01000004.1 coordinate 19,208, forward strand.
GCCTGAGCGCGCTGCCTCCTTTGCGGGAGGTGATCGCCAAGCATGGGCTGAGCGCATCGAAGGCGCTCGGCCAGAATTTCCTGTTCGACGGCCAGTTGCTCGATCGCATTGCCCGCGTCCCCGGTTCGCTCGCCGGCGAAACCGTGTTCGAGGTCGGGCCCGGCCCTGGCGGCCTGACCCGCGCGCTGTTGGGCGCCGGCGCCAATGTCGTCGCGGTCGAACGCGATCGCCGCTGCCTGCCCGCGCTCGACGAACTGAACGCCGCTTCCGGCGGCCGCTTGCGCGTGATTTCAGGCGATGCACTGGAAGTCGATGCCGCCGCAGAGGCCGGCGCAGGCGCCCATATCGTCGCCAACCTGCCTTATAATGTGGGAACCGCGCTGCTCGTCGGCTGGCTCGGCAGCGAGGTCTGGCCGCCCTGGTGGCGCTCGCTGACGCTGATGTTTCAGAAGGAAGTGGCCGAACGCATCGTCGCGGCGCCCGGCAGTTCGGCTTATGGCCGGCTGGCGGTGCTCGCCCAGTGGCGCTCGACTGCGCGGCTCGCCTTTACCGTCCACCGCTCGGCCTTCGTGCCGCCGCCCAAGGTGATGTCCGCCGTCGTGCACATCGTGCCGGCGGCCCAGCCCGAAGGCGTTCGCTTCGCCGACCTGGAACGCATTACCGCCGCCGCCTTCGGCCAGCGCCGCAAGATGCTGCGCCAAAGCCTGAAGGGTGTCGCGGGCGCACTCGATGCGCTCGAAACGCTCGGAATCGATCCGCAGCGCCGCGCCGAGACATTGTCGGTAACGGATTTCGTGGCGATCGCCCGCACCATCCGCGCCTGACGGCGCGGACAGCTTAAACGATCAACGATCAGGCCCCCCGGTGCGGCCGGGCGATCAGGGCTTGACCGGCGGTTCCTGCGCCTTGGGCGCGACCGCCGGCGCCGCCTGCGCCGTCACCACGGCGGGCGGCGGGCCCTTGGCGATCGCCGAAGCGAGCGTGGTCGCCGGCGCGCACTCCGTCTTGCACAGCGTACGGATGCGGGCGAGATTGGCCTTGGCACGGTCCACTGCGCCCTTCTGCACCAGGGCCTCGCCCTGCGCGGTCAGCGCGGCAAGATCATTGGGTTCCAGCGCCAGCGCTTCCTTGTAGAAGCGGATGGCCTTGCCCGGCAGTTCCTGGGCCTGCGCCACCTTGCCGAGCGCGACGAACGCCGCCCGGTTGCGCGGATCGACCGCGAGTGCGCTTTCCAGAAGATCATTGGCAAGCGTGTAATTGCCGGCCACGCGCGCGGCTTCACCCTGCGTCAGCAGCGCCTGCGACCGGGGGTTGATCTGGTCGTCGGGCTTCTGGCTGTATCCCACGCTGGAGGCGGTGGCCAACGCCAGCGAAATGGCAAGGGCGATCGGAGAGAGACGCATGAACAACTCCGTGAAGGTCTCGTGACGCGCTTCTAACATGGCCGTTGCAGTCTAGCGACGAAAAACCCGTCCGTCCCGTCCGCTGCGGGCGTCAAACGGAATCCGGCGCCATGTTGCCGCCCCGCCATAGGCGCTTCGGTCGCGGCCACCCATTCGGGATAATCCTTCAAAAAAGCCGCCACTTGATCCGCACCTTCGTCGTTCAGCAATGAACAGACGATGTATGTCAGGGATCCGCCCGGACGCACGAGTGCCGCCGCAACACGGATCAACCGTGCCTGCAACGCCACCAGCCGGTCGAGCCGCGCCGGGGTCAGCCGCCAGCGCGCCTCCGGATTGCGCCGCCACGTCCCCGTGCCGGAACAGGGCGCATCGACCAGCACAACATCCGCCATGCCGTTGATGTCGACCAGCGCCTCCCCTTCGCGCCCGCCATCGAGCAATCGGGTCTCGACCGCGCCGATTCCCGCCCGTTCGGCACGCGGGCCCAAGCGGGAGAGGCGTGCGCGATCGGCGTCGCAGGCGATCAGCCGCCCTTCGCCCCGCATCGCAGCCGCAAGCGCCAGCGTCTTGCCGCCGGCACCCGCGCAGAGATCGACCACGGTCATTCCGGGCCGCGCGCCGGCGACCTCGGTGACGATCTGGCTGCCTTCGTCCTGAATCTCGATCAGCCCGTCCGCGAAGAGCGGCAGCGCCTCGACATTCGTGCCCTCCGGCAAGCGCAGCCCCATCGGCGCATGCGGGGTCGGCACGGCGTCGGCGATCATCGGCAACACCTGATCGCGCGTCGCCTTCAGGCCATTCACCCGGATATCGAGCGGGGCGCGATCGAGCAGCGTCGCCTGTTCGGCCGGATCGAGCGTGCCGGCCAGCCGCGTCGCCAGCCAATCGGGCACGACACCGGCCGGCGCGACCGCTTCGTCTGGCTCAATCCGCGCCGGCCCACGGGGCGATCCGTCAAAGGCGGCCGCCAGTTCGGCATCCTCGCGCGCCAGGCCAAGCAAAGCTGCCCGGCCCGTCACCGGCGGCTCCCCGGCCCGGCGGATCGCGCGATAAACCAGATCGCGCACCGCGCGCCGATCCTTCGACCCGGCATAGCGCCGCGCCTTGAAATAACGCGCGATCAGCGTGTCCGCCGCCGCCCCGCCCGCGCGCGCGGCGGCGATAATCTCATCGAGCAGATCGATCGCCGCCTGCGCCCGGCCGGCGGGGGTCATCGCCCCGCCTCAGCGCGTCGGGTAGTTCGGTGCCTCGCGCGTGATCGTCACGTCGTGGACATGGCTTTCACGCAGGCCGGCATTGGTGATCTGCACGAAACGGGCGCGCTTCTGCAGGTCGGGAATGGTCGGCGCGCCGGTATAGCCCATCGCCGCCTTCACGCCGCCAACCAGCTGGTGGATGACGTCCTTGGCCGGCCCCTTATAGGGCACCTGGCCTTCGATGCCTTCGGGCACCAACTTCATCTGGTCCTTGATGTCCTGCTGGAAATAGCGGTCGGCCGAACCGCGCGCCATCGCGCCCACCGATCCCATGCCGCGATAGCTCTTATAAGCGCGGCCCTGATAGATGAACGTCTCGCCCGGGGCTTCCTCGGTGCCGGCGAGCAGCGAGCCGACCATCACGGTGGAAGCGCCCGCCGCGATCGCCTTGGCCAGATCGCCCGAAGTGCGCAGGCCGCCATCGGCGATCACCGGCACGCCCGACTTCGCGGCTTCCGCCGCCGCATCCATGATCGCGGTAAGCTGCGGCACGCCGACGCCCGCCACGACGCGCGTCGTGCAGATCGAGCCCGGCCCGATACCCACCTTCACGCCGTCCGCGCCCGCGTCGATCAGCGCGCGCGTCGCTTCGGCCGTGGCGACGTTGCCGGCCACCACCTGCACCGAATTGGACAGGCGCTTCACGCGTTCCACCGCGCGCGCCACATCGGCATTATGGCCGTGGGCGGTATCGATCACGATCAGATCGCATTCGGCCTCGACCAGCGCCTCGGTGCGTTCGAAGCCCTTGTCGCCCACCGTGGTCGCGGCAGCCACGCGCAACCGGCCGTTCGCGTCCTTGGTCGCATCCGGGTAGGTGACGGCCTTTTCCATGTCCTTGACGGTGATCAGGCCGATGCAGCGATAATTGTCGTCGACCACCAGCAGCTTTTCGATCCGGCGCTGGTGCAGCAGCCGGCGGGCTTCCTCCTGGCTCACGCCCGGGCGCACCGTCGCCAGATTTTCGTGGGTCATCAGGCCGGCGATCGGCTGGTCCGGCTTCTCGGCAAAGCGGACGTCGCGATTGGTGAGGATGCCGACCAGCTTGCCCGAGGATTCCACCACCGGAATGCCCGAAATCTTGTGCCGCGCCATCAGCGCCTGCGCGTCGCCCACCGTGGCGTCCGGCGTGATGGTGATCGGGTTGACCACCATGCCGCTTTCGAACCGCTTCACCGCGCGCACGGCGGCGGCCTGTTCCTCCACGGTCAGATTGCGGTGGAGCACGCCGATACCGCCCAGCTGGGCCATCACGATCGCCATGTCGGCTTCGGTGACGGTGTCCATCGCCGAGGAAAGGATCGGGATGTTGAGGCTGATGTCCCGCGTCACCTGCGTGCGCGTATCGGCCTGGCTGGGCAGGACCTCCGATGCGCCGGGGATGAGCAGAACGTCGTCGAAGGTGAGGCCGAGGCTGATTTCCATGGGTCTTTTCCGGGTGGTCGAGGCTGATTTATGGGGATGGCGAAAGGTGATTTCTAGCGCGGCGGCGGCTGATACCGCTTGGGATCGGCGATCATCTGGCCAAGCGTCACATGCAGGCGCACATCTTCGGCCACGCCGTCCAGCACGATCGGCTGGGCCAGATCGTCGCCGGGCTTGTGATATTCGCCGCCCAGATAGGCTTTCAGCAGGTCAAGGTTGAGCGATCCACCCACCATCACCGCCGGCACGCCGATCTGGGTGAAGGCCCAGCCGTCCTGCCGCGGGGTCAGCGCATTGGCGTCGGTGGATGCATTGATCCGCCGGCCCTGCCGCCGCGCGGCGGCGTCGATCAACGGGTCGAGCGGCGTCTGCCCGCGCCCCAGCGTCGCCACCGGCGTGGCGCGCGGGGCGATCGCCACCGTATCGAAATTCAGCACGGCCGCGATCCTTTCGGCCGGAACCGGCGGCGCCTTGGCCAGCGCGTGTGCGCCCAGCAGGCCCATTTCCTCCGCCGTCGTCGCCACGAAATAGATGTCGCGCACCGGCGGCTTCTTCGCTGCCGCCAGCCCGCGCGCCACTTCGATGATCATCGCCACGCCGCTGGCATTGTCGACCGCGCCGTTGCAGATCCGGTCCGCCGCGCCCTCGGGCCGGCAAATGCCCAGATGATCCCAATGTGCCAGATAGAGCAGCGCGCCCGCCGCCGGATCGCTGCCGGCCAGCCGCCCCACCACGTTCCAGCTGCGATAGGGCCGCAGGCTGGTGGCGATGTTCAGCGATGCCGTGCCGTCGATCCGCACCGCGCGAAATTCGGGCCGGGCCATATCGGCTGCGGTGATGCCGTCCAGCTTGCCCGCCTTCGCCAGCTTGGCCCAGGCGGCCGGCGCCATGGCCCCGCGTGTCGGCTCGGGCGTGCCGTCCGCCAGATCATTTTCGGGTTCGGCCAGCGCCTTGTCGAAATCCGCCCATTTCTTGTCATCCGGCGCGATGCGGATAACCGCCGCCGCGCCCGATGCGATCAGCGCGTCGCGCCGCGCCGTATAGCCAGGGGCATGGTCCAGGCCGGGCGGCGTATCACCGAAGATCAGCACCACGGCGCCGCGCACATCGACACCATCGAAGCTGCGGATGCCGGCCTTCTCGTCATCGATGCCATAGCCGCCGAAGATCAGCGGCGCGTCCATGATCCGCGTTTCGGGCGCGGCAGCGCGCAGCGCCACCGTGTCGGCATCCACGCGCACCACCGCGCCACTGATGCGCCATTCCGCCTTCGTGTCCGCCGGCCGGCGTTCGACCAGCGCGACAGGCATATAATAGCTGCCGTCGGTCGCCCCGGCCTTCAGCCCCACCGCCGCGAATGCGCGGGCGATATAGGCGGCCGCCATGTTTCCGCCCTCGGTGCCAGGCTTGCGGCCTTCCATCGCGTCCGCCGCCAATGTCTCGACATGGCCACGCAGGCGTGCCTCGACGGCGGCGTCACTGGGCGCGCGCGCGGCAAGCGGTTGAGTGGCGATGAGTGCGGAAAGGAGGAGCGGCGGAGTCGTGGAAAGAAGGCGGCCCATGGCGCGCATTGGCAGCATCGCGGCGATTGCACAAGCCGCCAATGTCGATTCCGTTTGGATGGCGCCCCCATCCAAGGCACAATCCCCGCCCGTAAATGACTGGGGGGATTGGGCTGATGGGCACGCTTGCACTGGTTCTGCTGGTTCTGGCGATCATGTTCGTTGCCGCCGGTGTCACCGTGGTGCGGCAGGGCTATCAATATACGATCGAATATTTCGGCAAGTTCGTTGCCGTCGCCCAGCCCGGCTTCAATTTCTACATCCCATTTTTCTATCGCGTTGGCCGCAAAATCAACATGATGGAACAGGTTGTCGATATTCCGGGCCAGGAAATCATCACGCGCGACAATGCGATGGTTTCGGTCGATGGCGTCGTCTTCTTTCAGGTGCTTGATGCCGCCAAGGCGGCCTATGAAGTGTCCGACCTCCAGTTCGCGCTGCTCCAGCTCACCACCACCAATCTTCGCACGGTGATGGGGTCGATGGACCTCGACGAAACGCTTTCCAAGCGCGACGAGATCAACGCCCGCCTGCTCAACGTCGTCGATCACGCCACCACGGCCTGGGGCGTCAAGATCACCCGCGTCGAGGTGAAGGACATCCGCCCGCCGCAGGACATCGTCAACTCCATGGCCCGCCAGATGAAGGCCGAGCGCGAGAAGCGCGCCTCGATCCTCGAAGCCGAAGGCATGCGTGCATCCGAAATCCTGCGCGCCGAAGGCCAGAAGCAATCGCAGATCCTGGAGGCCGAAGGCCGTCGCGAAGCCGCCTTCCGCGACGCCGAAGCGCGCGAACGCTCCGCCGAGGCCGAAGCCAAGGCAACCCAGGTGGTTTCGGACGCGATCGCCGGCGGCAATGTCCAGGCGATCAACTATTTCGTCGCGCAGAAATATGTCGATGCGGTCAGCCAGTTCGCCACGTCGGCCAACGCCAAGACGATCCTGTTCCCGGTCGAGGCGACACAGCTGATCGGCACGATCGGCGGCATCGGCGCGCTGGCCAAGGAAGCGCTGGGCAAGGCCGACGAAACCGCCCCTCCGCCTGCCCCGCCCCGCCGCCCCGGCCCGTTCGAACAGGCCTGATCCCATGCCCTTCGATCTCGATCCGCACTGGCTCTGGCTGATCGCCGCGATCGTGCTTGCCATCGCGGAGATTATCGCGCCGGGCTTCTTCCTGATCTGGCTGGCCGCCGCCGCCGCCGCCACGGGTGCGGTTGCCTTCCTGCTCGATCTGTCGGTGCCGGTTCAGGCGCTCGTCTTCGCGATCGCCGCGCTGGTCGCGGTCTATGCCGGGCGCCGCTACATGGCCGCCTACCCCGCTTATTCGCCCGATCCCATGCTCAACGATCGCACCGCGCGGCTGGTGGGCGAAATCGTCACCGTCGTCGAGCCGATCGGCGAAGGCCATGGCCGGGTGAAGGTGGGCGATGGGGTTTGGAACGCGACCGGACCCGATATTCCCAGCGGCGCCCGCGCCCGCATCACCGGCGCGCAGGGTTCGACGCTGATCGTGGAGCCCCTGTGATCGCGAAGGTCCTGTGAGCGTGGAGCCCCTATTCGTGCGGTCGCTGTGAGGCTGGTGGTCGCGGCCGCGCTGATATTGTTTTCCGCAACACCCGCCGCCGCCAAATCCTGCCCACCCGCCGAGGTCGAACGCTTCAGCGCGCTGATCCGCGATGCGGATGGCAATGTGCGGCTGATCCTGGCGACGATCCGGGGCCGCATGACCACCGATCAGGTGCGCTGCTGGGCCGCGACCGGCGATCGCAAGATGATGGTCGAACTCGGCCGCCGGCTCGAACATGGCGACGGCATTGCGCGCGACGCCGAACGCGCGGAGGAGCTCTACAAGGCCGCCGCCACGCCCAAGCTCGGGACATTGTGGGTCTATACCCCCGGCGTCGGCGGCCAGCCGGGGCGCGTCATGCCGATCCGCACCGGCCCGGACGAACCCGGCCTGCCCGCGGCCGCTTTCGCCCGCGCCCTGATGCATATCGAGGGCCGCGCCGCCCGCCCGTCCTACGCCAAAGGCATGAAGATACTGAAAGAGCTGTCGGAAAGCGGCCATGCGCCGGCCCGCGCCCGTTACGACGCAATCATGGCCGGCCCGACGACCTGATTTCAGCGGCCGCCGAGCAGGCCCTTGGCGATCCCGGCAATATCGTTGATCGGATTGCCGTCGCCATCGCGGTCGAGCATGCCGAGCAGCCCGTCGGCCCCGCCCAGCTTCGCCAGCAGGCCATCGATACCGCCCTCACCCAGTTGCGATGCCAGCGCCGGCAGCAGCGCCTGCAACTTGTCGAGCGGCAGGCCCGTCTCGGCAGCGGCGCTCATCGCCGCCTGCGCATTATCCTGCCCGCCACCGGCAAGCTTGCCGAGCAGCGTTTCGCCACCGGTGCGCAGTTCGTCGGGCGACATGCCGAGCTGGCCGGCCAGCGCATCGATATCCACATTGCCGGCCTGGCCGAGCAATCCGTCGAGAAGGCCCATGATCGACTCCTCCATGCTGGAAGCGCCGAGGCTATCACGCTTCCATGACAGTTGGGAGCGGCGCGAGATCGGGCTCCACCCATCCCCGTCGCGCCGCGACCGAGAATAAAAGCGCTCGGCTGTAGAAGCCGAGCGGCCAGTCGCGCTGCCCCTCGGGCGCTGCCAGCAGGCCGTTGACCAGCGTCGGCAGATCAGCCTGCCCCGCGCGCGCCAAATGCAGGCGCACCGCGCGGATGAAGCATTGAGTGATCGTCTCATGATAGCCCTGCGCGTCATCATTCACGCCGCCCACCGCCTCATTATAGGCCGCGATGATCGCGGGCAGATCGCGTTCGGGCGCGATGTCCGGCCGCATGCGGACGATCCACGCACAGGCGGCGAGATGCGCTTCATGCGTCCAGTCCTCGCGCGGAAGCGTGCGGGCGATCAGCCCCTCACCGACCCGCCGGATCGCGGCCTCGTCCGCAAACAGGCGCGGTTCATGCTGCGTGTTCGTCATGCCGTTCCCGCATTGCCCAAAAAGGAAGGGCGCGCCCGTTGCCGGACGCGCCCTTCGATCAGCTATCGAGCCGTGGTTCAGGCAGCCTTGGGGGCCGCCTTGCGAACGCTCTCATCGACATGCTCTTCGAACTGCGCGAAGTTTTCGATGAACTGGTTCACCAGCTTGCTCGCCGTCGCGTCATAGGCCGCCATGTCGGCCCAGGTGTCGCGCGGGTTGAGGATCTTCGAATCGACCCCGGCCACCGCCTGCGGCACCTGGAAGCCGAAATTGGCGTCAGTCACGAACTCGGCACCGTTGAGCGAACCGTCGAGCGCGGCGTTGAGCAGCGCGCGGGTCGCCTTGATCGGCATACGGTTGCCGACGCCATACGAGCCACCGGTCCAGCCGGTGTTGACCAGCCAGCAATCGACGCCGCCCTTGGCGATCCGCTCCTTCAGCAGATTGCCATAGACCGACGGGTGACGCGGCATGAACGGCGCGCCGAAGCAGGTCGAGAAGGTGGCGGTCGGCTCGGTCACGCCGATTTCGGTGCCAGCAACGCGTGCGGTGTAGCCCGACAGGAAGTGATACATCGCCTGATCCGGCGTCAGCTTCGCGATCGGAGGCAGCACGCCATAGGCATCGGCCGTCAGGAAGATGATGTTCTTCGGCACGGGGCCGAGATTCTTTTCCGACGCGTTCGGGATGAAATCGATCGGATAGGAACCACGGCTGTTTTCGGCCAGGCTGTCATCGTCGAGGTCGATCTCGCGCGTGTCGAGGTCGATCACCACATTTTCCAACACCGTGCCGAAACGCTTGGTCGTGGCGTAGATTTCCGGCTCCGCCTCGGGCGACAGGCGAATCATCTTGGCGTAGCAACCGCCTTCGAAATTGAACACGGCGGTGTCCGACCAGCCATGTTCGTCATCGCCGATCAGCGTGCGGCTGGCATCGGCCGAAAGCGTGGTCTTGCCGGTGCCGGAAAGGCCGAAGAACACGGCGGTGTCGCCGTTCGGGCCGATATTGGCCGAACAGTGCATCGGCATGATGCCATCGACCGGCAGCTTGTAGTTGAGGATGCCGAACACCGACTTCTTCATTTCACCGGCATAAGCGGTGCCGCCGATCAGGATCAGCTTTTCGCTCAGGTTCACCGCGATCACGGTTTCCGAACGGCAGCCATGGCGTTCCGGGTCGGCCTTGAAGCTCGGCAGGTCGATGATGGTGTATTCCGGCACGAAGGCGGCCAGTTCGGCCACGTCCGGACGCACCAGCAGCGTCTTGATGAACAGGTTGTGCCACGCGAATTCGTTGATCACGCGCACGTTGACGCGGTGTTCCGGCTGCGAACCGCCGAACAGATCCTGAACGAAAAGCGTTTCCTTGGTGCCGAGATGCTTGAGGAAATCTTCCTTCAGTGCGGCGAAATGCGCGGGCGTCATGCCCTTGTTGGTCTTGCCCCACCACACCGTGTTTTCGGTTTCGGCATCGCGGACGATGAACTTGTCGTTGGCCGAACGGCCGGTGTGCTTGCCGGTCTTCACGACCAGCGGGCCGTCCTTGGCGAGGACGCCTTCACCGCGGCGAACCGCTTCCTCGACCAGCGGCGCAGTCGGCAGATTCCATTTAATCTCCGCGGCGACATTGATGCCCTGGGCGGCAAGGCCGTGGGCGGGAATGCGGCTGGACACGTGCGATCTCCTTAAACCGGGCAAATTCTCTGTCTCGGTTTTGGCCGAGCGGGGCGACCGCCCCTGTCCCGGGCGCGCATATAGGACAAGATCGCTACGGTCAAAGGCGGGAATGCGCTGCAACGCGGCAGGCGGTTCGGCTTTGTTGCCGGGCGGAAACGGTTGGGCTAGTCATGGGGCCGGCCAGATAGTGGGATGAAGGGTCAATGCCGGCAACGATCGCGCTCGTCGATGACGATCGCAACATTCTCACTTCGGTTTCGATCGCCCTGCAATCCGAAGGGTTTACGGTGCGCGTCTACTCCGACGGCGAAGCCGCACTGAAGGCCCTGATCGATAATCCGCCCGATCTTGCCGTGCTCGATATCAAGATGCCCAAGCTCGACGGGATGGAACTGCTCCGTCGGCTGCGCGAAAAAAGCGCCGTCCCGGCGATCTTCCTGACCAGCAAGGATGATGAGCTTGATGAGGCACTCGGCCTCGCCATGGGTGCCGACGACTACATCACCAAGCCCTTTTCGCAGCGGCTGCTGATCGCGCGCATCCGCGCCATCCTTCGCCGCACCGATGCCCGGGCCGAGCCTGAGCCGGAGGAAGAAACCACGCCTGCGGAAAAGATCGTCCGCGGCCGGCTCGCCATGGACCCTGCCCGCCACCGCGTGCAGTGGGCGGGCCAGGAAGTGACGCTCACCGTCACCGAATTCCTTATTCTGGAGGCGCTCGCCCAGCGCCCCGGCTTCGTAAAATCGCGCGACCAGTTGATGGACGCGGCCTATCAGGACGACGTCTATGTCGACGACCGCACCATCGACAGCCACATCAAGCGCCTCCGACGCAAGTTCCGCCAGGTCGACCCGGAGTTCAAGGCGATTGAGACGCTTTATGGCGTGGGGTATCGCTTTGCGGAGGAATGACGAGCGCGATCTTGCGCTGGTGTGGTCATCGCGATGGTCGCTCACCACACGCATCCTCGCGGTCAACATCTTCGCGCTGGCCATGCTGGCCGGCGGCTTCTTCTATCTCGACAGCTATCGTTCGCAGCTCAACGACGCCCGTCTTGCCCAGGCGGCGACGCAGGCCAGCCTGATTGCCGAAGCCCTCGATGCCGCCCCCGCCGATCGCCGGCAGGAACTGATGGACAAGCTGGAACGGACCAGCGAACTGCGCCTGCGCGTCTATGATCGCAGCGGCGATCGCGTGCTCGACAGCTGGTCCACCGGCGCCCCCACTTATGTGCTGCGCGATCCCGATCAGGAAAGCTGGGAGCGCAAGGCCGCGCGGACGCTGGACCGGATGATCGACATCGTCGTCGGCGCCGACAAGCCCGCCCGCTTTGCCGAGCCGGAGCGCGATATCCTTTCCGCCTGGCCGGAAGCGCTGGCGGCCGCCGAATCGGGCAAGCCCGAAACCCAGCTGCGCCGCGCGCCCGATCGCACCCCCGTCATTTCCGCCGCCGCGCCGATGCACGATAGCGGAATGACGCTGCTGGCCACCACCAATGCGCGCGATATCGTGCGGATCGTGCGCGCCGAACGCTTCCGGCTGGGCATCGTGCTCGCCATGGTGATCACGGTGTCAGTGCTGCTTTCGCTGTTCCTGGCGCGCACCATCGTCCGCCCGCTCCGCCGCCTGGCGCGCGCCGCGCATCGAGTCCGCCTCGGCCGCGCGCGCGCGGTGCAGGTGCCCCGCCTGCCCGATCGGCGCGACGAGATCGGCCTGCTCGCCCGCGCGCTGTCCGACATGAGCCTCGCGCTGCGCCAGCGAATCGACGCGACCGAGGCCTTCGCCGCCGACGTGACACACGAACTGAAGAACCCGCTCGCCTCGCTGCGCTCCGCCGTCGAGACGCTGGAGAGGGTGAAGGATCCCGCGCTTCAGAAGCAGCTATTGGATGTCGTCCACGATGACGTCCACCGGCTCGATCGCCTGATCACCGACATTGCCGATGCCTCGCGCCTCGACGCCGAATTGTCGCGCGCGCGGTTCGAAACCATCGATCTCGGCCAGATGATCGAAGGGCTGATCGAGGCACGGGAACGGCGCGGCATCCCGTCGGGCGTCCGCCTGGCCTTTGCCCGGCCCCATGCCGGCACCGCCGTCGTCCATGGCGATGGCGCACGGCTGACCCGCGTCATCGAAAATCTCGTGGACAATGCGATCAGCTTCTCGCCGCCCGGCGCGCTCGTCAAAATCGCCGCCACGCGCGACGGAGACGAAGTGGTGGTTCGTGTGGACGATGAAGGCCCCGGCGTCGCCCCCGACGTCCGTGAAGCGATCTTTAAGCGTTTTCATAGCATTCGTCCCGAAGGGGAAGCCTTCGGGCAACATAGCGGCCTCGGCCTCGCCATCGCCAAGGCGATCGTCGATGCCCATAATGGGACGATCATGGTGGAAGACCGCGACGACGCGCCAAGGGGCGCCCGCTTCATCATTCGCTTGCCGGTGGCCGAGCGATGAATATCCCCCCGCTCTCTTCTGAGACGCTGCACGCGTCCTGCATCGCAATCGGCGGCCGCGCCGTGCTGCTCCATGGCCGCTCGGGCGCCGGCAAGTCCGATCTCGCGCTCCGCCTCATCGATCGCGGCGCCCACCTGGTCAGCGACGATTATACCGTCGTCCGGCGCACCGGCGACCGGCTGATCGCCAGCGCGCCCTCCAACATCGCCGGCCGCATCGAGGTGCGCGGCATCGGCATCGTGCCGATGGACGCGCTTGCCAGCGCGCCGGTCGCGCTGATGGCGCTGCTCGACGAACTGGTTGAACGCATGCCCGACGATACCGCCCCCACCCGGCCGGTCGCCGGCCTGCGCCTGCCGGTCATCGCCCTCGCCGCGCTGGAGGCTTCGGCGCCGATCAAGCTCGAACTGGCGCTCGCCCGATTCGGGCTGCCCGTGACGGCATGAGCAAGGCCAGCCACCCCCGGCGCATCCTGCTCGTCACCGGCATGTCCGGCGCCGGCAAGTCGACCGCGCTCAACACTTTCGAGGATATGGGCTGGGAAGTCGTCGACAATTTCCCGCTCTCGCTGCTCGAACGCCTACTCGGCACGCCGCTGCCCGAAGGATCGGACGATAGCGGCCGGCCGCTCGCCTTGGGCATCGACAGCCGGACGCGCGGGTTCGACGGCGCAGCGATCGTCCGCAGCATCCGCCAGCTGCGCGAGGATCTCGGCCACGACATCGAGACGCTGTTCCTCGATTGCGGCGGGGCGGAACTGCGCCGCCGCTATTCCGAAACGCGCCGCCGTCACCCGCTCGCGCTCGATCGTCCCGCCGCCGACGGCATCGCCCGCGAACGCGAACTGCTCGCCGATCTGCGCCGCTATGCCGATCATGTCCTCGACACGACCGAGACGACCAGCAACGCCCTCCAGCGCGAACTTCGCCTGCGTTTCGACAGCATCGATCCCGTCCAGCCGACGCTGGTGGTGATGTCCTTCGGCTTCGCGCGCGGACTGCCCCGCGATGCCGATCTCGTCTTCGATATGCGCTTCCTGCGCAATCCGCATTGGGATCCGGTCCTCCGGCCGCTCACCGGGCTCGATCCCGAAGTCGGCGATTATGTTGCGCAGGATGTTGCCTATGAGGCCGCGGTATCGCGGATCGAGGATCTTATCCTATTGCTGTTGCCGCGCTATTCGGCCGAGGGAAAATCCTATGTCACCATCGCCTTCGGCTGCACCGGCGGGCGGCATCGATCGGTGCATGTGGCCGAGCGTGTCGCGGCGAGGTTGCACCGCGAGGTTTTTTCTCCGAATGTGGCGCATCGTGACCTCGCAACAGCGCCGCACGACTCGTTGGAGGGGAAGCCAAATAATGGCTCGGAAAATCAGTCTTCGGGTGGTTGAATGATCGGATTGGTGCTGGTGACGCATGGTCGGCTCGCGGCCGAGTTCATCGTCGCGATGGAACATGTGGTGGGCCCGCAGGATGCGATCGAAGCGATCTGCATCGGCCCTGATGACGACATGGAGGTTCGCCGCGCCGATATCGCGGCGGCGGTGAAGCGCGTCGATCGCGGTTCGGGTGTCATCCTGCTGACCGATCTGTTCGGCGGCACGCCGTCCAACCTTGCCATTTCCCTGATGGAGCCGGGGCGGATCGAGGTGATCGCCGGGATCAACCTGCCCATGCTCATCCGCCTCGAAGGAGCCCGCAAGATGATGAAGGTCAAGGCCGCCGTCGCCGCCGCGCGCGAGGCGGGACGGAAATATATCTCGGTCGCCTCCGAAGTGCTGGGCGAGGCCGCATGAACGGCGATGCGCTGCTCCAGCGCGCCGTACAGATCACCAACAAGCGCGGGCTGCACGCGCGCGCCAGCGCAAAGTTCGTCACCCTGGCCAGCGGCCAGGCCGCGACGATCGAGGTCGAGAAGGACGGCTCGAAAGTGGCCGGCACGTCGATCATGGGGCTGATGATGCTGGGCGCCGCGATGGGCGACCACATCACCATCTTCGCCGCCGGCAAGGATGCCGAACGCGCGCTCGTCGCCTTGTGCGAACTCGTCGAAGCCAAGTTCGGCGAGGAATGACCCCGCTCTCCCACCTGTGGGAGAGAATTTGATAGCCATATGCCCCGCCAGATCACCGCCTTTTCCAATCCGCTCGTAAAGCGCATCCGCGGCCTGCGCGAAAAGCGCCACCGGAAGGAGGAACGCATGTTCCTCGCCGAAGGCCTGCGCATCCTTACCGAAGCGCGCGAAGCCGGGCGCCTGCCCCGCTACGTCTTTTTCGCGGCCGAATCGGCGCATCACCGGCTCGTGCAGGAACTGGTGGACGCCGTCGAAAAGGCCGGCGGCGAAGCGATTGAAACCGATCGCGACATCCTTCACAAGCTGTCCGGCAAGGATAATCCGCAGGCGGTGGTGGGCGTCTATGACGAATTCGCCACCGGGCTCGACGCGGTCGATCGTGATCGCGCCGGCATCTGGCTCGTCGCCCAGTCGCTCCGCGATCCCGGCAATCTCGGCACGATATTGCGCACCGGCGATGCCGTCGGCGCCGGCGGCCTGATCCTGATCGACGATTGCGTCGATCCCTTCTCGGTGGAAGCCGTGCGCGCGTCGATGGGCGCGCTGTTCACGCAGCAGATCGCCCATGCCCGCTGGCCCGATTTCCTCGCCTGGCTGCGCGCCGGCCCCGGCCAGCTTGTCGGCATGAGCCTCGACACCGATGTGGATTATCAGGCGCCGCATTATGCCGCGCCCACCTTCATCCTCGTCGGCAACGAGGCGCAGGGCCTGCCCGACGATTATGCCGCCCAGTGCGACCTGCTGGTCAAGATGCCGATGCTCGGCAAGGCCGACAGCCTCAACGCCGCCGTCGCCACCGCCGTCATGGCCTATGAAGTGCTCAACCAGCGGCGGCGCTCGCAAGGCTGAGCGCGGCCTAGGGCCGATCGCGGCATAGCCACGGGCGGGAAGTCGCGACTATTCGGCCGCCTCGGCCTCCTCGTCATCCCCCGCCGCCGTGGCCAGCTTGGTCAGCGGCCGCACCGTCGTATCGACCATCGGCAGCAGATCGATCGCCTTGCCGCTGGTATCGACCTTCAGCGCCTCGAAACGGCGGGCCTGCGTCATCACCTGGCTTTCGAGGCTGCCGACGAAGCTGTTATAGGCACCCGTCGCCTGGTTGAGATTGCGCCCAAGCTTTTCGACATGGCTGCCCATGGTGGCGAGGCGCTTGTAAAGTTCCTTGCCGGCCTCGGCGATGTCCTTGGCCTGCTCGGCCAGATGCTCCTGCCGCCACATGCCCGCCATCACCTTGGCCAGCGCCAGCATGTTGATCGTCGATGCCACGATCACGCCGTTGCGGAAGGCGGTTTCGATCAAATCGGGCGCGCGTTCAGCCGCGGCGGACAGGAAATGTTCGCCGGGGATGAACATGATCACGAAATCGGGCGAAAGATCGAACTGCCGCCAATAACCCTTGCGGCCGAGATCGGCGGCATAGGATTTCATCGCGGCGGCATGTTGCAGCAACAGCGCCTGCCGCTTCTCCTCATCCTCCTCGTCAAAGGCCTGTTCGAAATGGACGAGGGGGCATTTGACATCGACGACGATGGAACGCCCGCCGGGCAGGTTGATCACGCAATCGGGCCGCAACTGGCGCTCGCCATCGGTGACCGAGGATTGCAGCGTGAAATCCACATTTTCGGAAAGCTGCGCGGCTTCCAATATGTTGCGCAGCTGCTCCTCACCCCAGCGCCCGCGCGCCTTCGGGCTGGATCGCAGCACATTGGCCAGCCGCGCGGTTTCCTTGCGGACGATATCATTGCCCTGCGCCAGCTGCGCCACGGCCTCGCGCAACTCGCCATAGCTGCCGACGCGATCCTTCTCGATCTTCTCGAGCTTCTCGTCATAGCGTTTGAGCGTGGTTTCGACCGGGGTCAGCAGCAGCTTCAGCTTCGCCTCGCCCGCCTGCCCTGCTTGCGCGAAACGCTCCTCCGCGCGTTTGAGGAAGCTGGATTGCGCAGCATCGAGCGCCTTGCCCGCCAGATCGCCGAAGCGCGCCTCCAGCTTGGCTTCCATATCCTTCAGCTGGGCCAGCTGCGTCTCGTGCGCCTGTTGCCGCTCCAGCTCGCCGCGTTCGAACGCGGCCTTGGCCGCCGCCAGATCGGCCGCGCGGGCGCGCTCACCGGCCAGATCGCGCTCCAGCCCGGCCACCCGCTCGGCTTCCTTGCGGGCGCCGGCCAGATCGCGTTGCGCGGCATCGCGTTCTTCGCGCACGGCATCCAGCATCTGGCGCAATGGCGGCAGTTCCTCGCCACGCGCCTCGGCAACCGCGCGCGCCGATTCGGCACCGGCGAGCCGCTGGACGAGCCCGTCCCGTTCGCGGCGCAGATCGGCGACGCCCGTCCCCCGCAACAGCCAGCCAACGGCCAGGCCAGCCGCAAGCATGATGGGAATGGCGGCGATCAACAAAGCGTCCATGACAGCCCTTTAGCGGAACAGATAGCGAACCTTGCCCGCCGCACGTCCGAATTGCAAGCACGGGCTCACGCCCTGTCGAATGGGCGCGGCAACGCGACGCGGCATCGGGAACACAGCCGGGCCGATACCCGTTCCCCCGTTTTGCCGACGGGAGAGGATGCATGTCCATTCACAAGATGATCGCCGCCCACCCCGATGTGGATCATCTGAACGAGGAACTGGCCACCGCCGTTCGCCACAGCATGTTCTGCGCGCTGCTCTGCACGTCCTGCGCGGATGCCTGCGTGGCCGAAGCGATGGACATGCGCCAGTGCGTCCGCGCCTGCCTCGATTGCGCCGATATCTGCGATGCCACGGCACGCGTCGCGGCGCGGCGCACCGGCCAGAATGTCGCCATCATCCGCGCGATGCTCGAAACCTGCATTGCGGCGTGCGACGGCTGCGCCACCGAATGCGAACGGCACGACCATGAACATTGCCAGCTCTGCGCGGAAATGTGCCGCGAATGTGCCGACGATTGCCGGCGCGCGCTGCCCACCGTGCATTGACGCGCCCCGTTAGCGGGGGCGCGGCACGGCGGTTGGCATCAGCGGAACGTCGTCAGGCGGCGCGACGAGCGCGGCGGGCCTTGTCCAGCTTCTTCAGCAGCATCTCGCGCTTCAGGCGGGAAAGATGGTCGACGAATAGAATGCCTTCCAGATGATCCATCTCGTGCTGGAGGCAGGTGGCGAGGAGGCCATCGAGCTGCGTCTCGTGGCGATCGCCCTTCTCGTCCAGCCAGCGGGCATGGATCGTCGCCGGCCGCTCGACCTCGGCATATTGGTCGGGAACCGAAAGGCAGCCCTCATTATACACCGACATCTCGTCCGACGGATCGAACAGTTCGGGATTGATGAATACGCGGGGATTGCGGATCGGCTTGCCTTCCGCATCCTCTTCTTCCTGCAGGTCCATCACCAGCACGCGCTTGGGCACGCCCACCTGGATCGCCGCAAGCCCGATGCCGGGCGCGTCATACATCGTCTCGAACATGTCCGCGATCAGCGCGCGCAGATCGTCGTCCACCGTCTCGACGGGCGTGGAAATGGTGCGCAGGCGCGGATCGGGCGCCTCGAGGATCGGGAGAATGGCCATGCGCGTGAGCTAGGAAGTCGATGGCGGATCGTCAAGCCACCGGGCGCCGCGCGCGGAGCGCCTGGGCCAGCGTGCCTTCGTCCAGATAATCCAGTTCGCCGCCCACGGGCAGCCCGTGGGCCAGCTGGGTCAGCCGGATCGGATAGCCTTCCAGCCGGTCGGCAATGTAGTGCGCAGTGGTCTGGCCCTCCAGCGTGGCGTTCATCGCGAGCACCACTTCGTCGATGCCGCCCGCCGCGATCCGGCTCACCAGCCGGTCGATCGCCAGATCCTCCGGCCGCACGCCTTCCAGCGCCGACAGCCGGCCGCCCAGCACATGGAAGCGGCCAGGGAAGAGGTGGGACCGTTCGAGCGCCCAGAGATCGGCGACCTCCTCGACCACGCACAGCGAACGCGAATCCCGGCGCGGATCGGCACAGATGCCGCAAGGGTCCGTCGTATCGACATTACCGCACGTGCCGCAGGTCGACAGCCGCTCACTCACCTGTTCCAGCGCGCGCAGCAACGGCACCAGCGCCACCTCCCGCTTCTTGATCAGGTGGAGCACGGCGCGGCGCGCCGATCGGGGGCCAAGCCCGGGCAGCCGGGACAGCGCCTGCGTCAACGCCTCGATTTCGGGAGATGCCATGCGCGACAGATAGAAACTTGCGCTGAACCAATCCAGCCCGCAAAGCGCAGGCCATGCGTATCGCCTTCATGGGAACCCCCGACTTTGCCGTGCCGACGCTCGACGCGCTGGTGGCGGCCGGGCACGATGTCGTCGCCGTCTATTGCCAGCCGCCCCGCCGGGCCGGCCGGGGCAAGGCGCTGGCCCCCTCCCCCGTCCAGAAGCGCGCCGAAGCGCTGGGGATCGAGGTGCGCCATCCGGTGAGCCTGAAGAGCGCGGACGAACAGGCGGCGTTCGCCGCGCTCGATCTCGATGTCGCGATCGTCGCGGCCTATGGGCTGATCCTGCCGCAGGCGATCCTCGATGCGCCGCGACTGGGCTGCCTCAACGTCCACGCCTCGCTGCTACCGCGCTGGCGCGGGGCGGCGCCGATCCACCGCGCGATCCTGGCTGGCGACGCGGTGACGGGCGTCGGCATCATGCAGATGGAACGGGGGCTGGATACCGGGCCAGTCGTCTCGGTGGTTGAGACCCAGGTGGACGGCAAGACCGGGGGCGAATTGACGGCCGAACTGGCCGATCTGGGCGCCGACCTTATGGTCAAGACATTGGTATCATTGAATGATCTTAAGCCCACGCCGCAGCCCGAAGCCGGCGTGACCTATGCGGCGAAGATCGACAAGGCGGAGGCGCGGATCGACTGGGCGCAAGGGGCCATGGCGGTGGAGCGGCAGGTGCGCGCGTTCAACCCGGTGCCGGGCGCATTTTTCGAACATGAGGGCGAACGCATCCGCGTGCTGGCCTGCGCGATCGTCGATGGCGCCGGCGCGCCCGGCACGGTGCTGGACGACGCGCTGACCATCGCCTGCGGCGGCGACCGGGCGATCCGCCCAACGACCGTGCAACGTGCCGGGCGCGGCGTGATGACGACGGCGGAACTGCTGCGCGGCTTCGCCATCGCCAAGGGCACGGTGCTGGCATGACCCGCTTCCGCCTGACCGTGGAGTTTGACGGCCGCCCGTTCATGGGCTGGCAGCGCCAGAATCACGGCCCCAGCGTGCAGCAGGCGATCGAGGAGGCGGTGACCCGGATCACCGGCGAGGAAGCCGGCGTCCACGCCGCCGGGCGCACCGATGCCGGCGTGCATGCCGAAGCGATGGCCGCGCATGTCGACATCGCCAAGCCGATCCCGCCCTTCCGGCTGATGGAAGCCCTGAACGCGCACCTGCGGCCGAACCCGATCGCGATCCTGGCGTGCGAGGCGGTGGCGGACGACTGGCACGCCCGCTTTTCCTGCACCGGCCGGCGCTATTCCTATCGCATCATCAACCGCCGCGCGCCGCTGGCGCTGGACGCCGGCCGCGCCTGGCACGTCGCCGCGCCGCTGGACGCCGACGCGATGCACGCCGCGGCGCAACGGCTGGTCGGCCACCATGATTTCACCACCTTCCGATCGGTGCACTGCCAGTCGGAAAGCCCGGTCAAGACGCTCGATCGGCTCAACGTCTCGCGCTACGGCGACGAGATCGAGGTGGAGGCCGCCGCCCGATCTTTCCTGCACCATCAGGTGCGTTCGATGGTCGGCTGCCTGATGCTGGTCGGCCGCGGCAAATGGAGCGCCGACGACCTTTCCACCGCCCTCGCCGCGCGCGACCGCAACGAACTGGGCCTGAACGCCCCGCCCGACGGGCTGTTCTTCGTCGAGGCGAGCTATCCCGGCTGACGCCGGTTTATTCGGCCGCCTGCTGCTGGATCCGGCGCTCATCCGCCGCGCGCTTGGCCCAGAAGCGGCTGACGTGGTTCCACGCGTCGTCGGCCGTTTCCACGAAGCGGAACAGCTTCAGATCATTGGGTGAAATCACCCCTTCCTCGACCAGCGCGTCGAAGTTGACGACGCGCGACCAGAATTGCTTGCCGAAAAACAGGATCGGCAACGGCTTCATCTTGCCGGTCTGGATCAGGGTAAGCAGTTCGAACGTCTCGTCGAAGGTGCCGAAGCCGCCCGGGAAAACCGCCACGGCACGCGCGCGGAGCAGGAAGTGCATCTTCCTGAGCGCGAAATAGTGGAACTGGAAGCTGAGCGAGGGCGTGACATATTCGTTCGGCGCCTGTTCGTGCGGCAGCACGATGTTGAGCCCGATCGAATCCGCGCCGACATCGGCCGCGCCGCGATTGGCGGCTTCCATGATCGACGGCCCACCGCCCGAGCAGACGACGAACTGCCGCCGCCCATCCTGATCGAGTGGACACTGGCTGGCGAGTTCGGCCAACGCGCGTGCCTCATCATAATAATGCGCCTTGGCCTTCAGGCTTTCGGCAATGCGGCGCTGGGTATCGGTGACGGCGGCATCGACCAGCTGATCGGCCTTGCCCGGTTCGGGAATGCGCGCCGAACCATACATGACGAAGGTGGACCCGATATTGGCTTCGTCGAGCAGCAATTCAGGCTTCAGCAGTTCGAGCTGGAAGCGCACGGGGCGAAGATCGTCGCGCAGCAGGAAATCCATGTCCTGAAAGGCGAGGCGATAGGCGGGGTCCGTCGTCTGCGGCGCGGGCGAAACATGGCGCGCGGACGCCGCGTCCTCCTTGGCCGGCGGGAAGACGCGCTTGGGGAGATCACGGTCGCTCATGGAAAAGCAATCAGCCTTGTTCTGTTATCGATCGGGCCGGCCCCGCATAGGCGGCAACCGGCAATGCAACGGGCCAGCCATGGCTAGCATAAAGCCGGGCGCGCCTGAACCCGTGTCGCCGCCCCGCCTGCCGCTGCGGCCACGGGACGACGCGGGATCCGGGCGCCGCGCCAAGATGGGAAAGGCCGCGCCTATCGGCAATAAGGCCCGTCGCCGCCCATATCGAAATGGAGATGGTTGTAATGGGCGGCATCGCCCGCCGGGCCGATCACCACCGCAAAGCGCCGGCACGCAGCCTTGTGCACCGCGCGCAGGAAATTGCGGACATTGGGATCGGAATCATTCCACCCCTTTTCCACCGTGATCCGGCGGCCATTGGCCAACTGGAAGGCGGCGATGTCCACCGCATTGGCGCGGCCATGTTCGGACAATTTGGCGCCGGCCACGCCGTTGCGCGGGCGGCAATTATAGGTGCCGAAGCTTTCGATCTTCACCACCCGGCTATCCAGCCATGCCATCGCCGCCGTCTGCACCGCCTCGTTCGTCCAGGCCGACAGGCGTTCGGCCGTCCGGCACTTCATCGCGCCCAGATTGGTGACGGGAATGCCGATGGCGTTGAGCTGGACCGCGCCGGTGGCCGAACAGCCATTGCCGAACCAGCGATCGGGCAGTTGCGTGTAGGTGGCGCCATATTTGCCGAGATCGACGAGGCACTGCTTGAGTTCGCGCGGATCATCCGCCTTGGCGGCGGGTGGTGGGCGGTGCGTGGGCCGGGAAGGCTTGCCCTTTGGCCCGCCGACGCAGCCCGCCAGCGCCACCATCAGCAACAGCCATGCCCCCCGAATACGCATGTGCGCGAGGGTGATAGGCAAAACCGCCGCCGTCAACGGACGGCGGCGGCTGCATGAGTCTGATCGTGGCTGGATTCCGATGGCCCGAAGGCCGCCGGGTCAGGCCAGCCGGTAGCTGCGATGGCGCCAGCGCATCGACCCACCGACAAGGCCGAAGCCCGCGATCATCATCGCCCAGGTGGCCGGTTCCGGCACGGGCGGCGGTTCCGAGATCGGCCGATCCGCCGTCGACACGCGAATCTGGCGGACATCTTCCAGATCGAGCGTCGAGGTGATCACGACCTTGCTGATCAGCGAACCACCACTGGTGATCGCCGATACCCAGTCGCTGCCCTGGCCGAGCTGGAAGGCGCCGGTGGAGGTGATCGCATCCGACAGATCGTAGAAATCGACCGTGACGAAGCCATGGTCGCCCTGATTCGGATCGGTCAGGTCGAACTCGACCTCGCTGATCGCCTTGCCGAGATCGGTGAGGAAAAAGGTGAGCGAGGTCAGCCCGCCATCATCCCCGGTGATCCTCGCCTGGCCGCCCGCTTCGGAGAAAAGCAGCTCGTTCGAGGTGAAAGTGACGCTGGTGCCCTGATTGGTCAGCGCAAGCAAAGGATTGGCCGGATTGGGCAGGCCATCATTAAACTGAACGTTTTCATCCGGTTGCACCGCACCCGGATCATCCAGAAAGAAAGTGATGGCGGCCGATGCCGAAGTAGAAAGGCCGATAGCCGCAAATGCGGCGACAGCAGTAAGCAACTTTTTCATTGCCAACCCCTTAAACAAGAGCCGGAAATTCTGGTCAGAACAAATCCGACTCGCTACGCGGTCACCCCTTTTAGCCAATTTTGCCCCACGAATGGGGGTAAAACGGACCTACCCCGCAACGCAGCATGACAGTGTGTCATCACGAGACGGTTGACTCGTCCGCCGCCATCTCTAGAAGCGCCGGCGGGCCACGCCGTCCCAACGCGGCGCGCGCTCTCTGTGAGGAGAGACTAAATGACTGATACTGCTCGCCCCGGCACGAAGCCGGCGCGCCCCCATTTTTCTTCCGGCCCGTGCGCCAAGCCTCCCGGCTGGGCTGCCAACCACCTTGCGACAGGATCGCTGGGCCGGTCACACCGCTCGAAACTCGGCAAGAGCCGCCTCGTCCACGCGATCGAACTGACGCGCGAGATTCTGGGCGTGCCCGCCACCCACCGCATCGGCATCGTTCCCGGATCGGACACGGGCGCCGTCGAAATGGCTTTGTGGTCGCTGTTGGGAGCGCGCAAGGCCACGATGGTCGCCTGGGAAAGCTTCGGTGAAGGTTGGGTCACCGATGTCGTCAAGCAGCTGAAGATCGAAGCCGATGTGGTGAAGGCGCCTTATGGCGAACTTCCCGATCTGGCCGCGCTCGACCAGTCGACCGACATCGTGTTCACCTGGAACGGCACCACTTCGGGCGTTCGCGTGCCGAATGGCGACTGGATCCGGGACGACCGCGAAGGCCTGACCATCGCGGACGCGACCTCGGCCTGCTTTGCCATGGACCTGCCGTGGGACAAGCTCGATGTCGTCACCTTCTCCTGGCAGAAGGTGCTGGGCGGCGAAGGCGCGCATGGCGTGCTGATCCTCGGCCCGCGCGCCGTGGAGCGGCTGGAAAGCTATACCCCGGCCTGGCCGCTGCCCAAGATCTTCCGCATGACGAAGGGCGGCAAGCTGATCGAAGGCATCTTCAAGGGCGAGACGATCAACACCCCGTCGATGTTGGCGGTCGAGGATTATATCTTCGCGCTGGAATGGTCGAAGTCGATCGGTGGCCTGTCCGCGCTGATCAAGCGCGCCGACGCCAATGCCGCCGCGCTCGACGCGTGGGTGCAGCAGACGCCGTGGATCGATCATCTCGCAGCCGATCCCACCTCGCGCTCGAACACGTCCGTCTGCCTGAAGTTCGCCGACGATGCCGTCACCGGCCTCGACGACGAGGGCAAGCTGGCGCTCGTCAAGAAGATCGCGTCGGCGCTGGAAGCCGAGGACGCGGCCTATGACGTGGCCGGATATCGCGATGCCCCGCCGGGCCTGCGCATCTGGTGCGGCGCCACCGTCGACACCGCCGACATCCAGGCGCTCGGCCCGTGGCTCGACTGGGCCTGGAAGCAGGCGCGCGCTTAATCCTCCCTTGAATACGTCATGCCAGCGCAGGCTGGCATCGCACTGATCTTACGAGATGAAAGCGATCCCGGCCTTCGCCGGGATGACGCCTTGATCGAAAGGCAACGACATGCCCAAGGTTCTGATTTCCGATAAAATGGATCCGCTGGCCGCCCAGATCTTCCGCAATCGCGGGGTCGAGGTGGACGAGATCACCGGCAAGACCCCCGAAGAGCTGAAGGCGATCATCGGCCAGTATGACGGCCTCGCCATCCGCAGCTCGACGAAGGTGACCAAGGACATCCTGTCCGCCGCCACCAACCTGAAGGTGGTCGGCCGCGCCGGCATCGGCGTCGACAATGTCGACATTCCCGCCGCCTCGGCCGCCGGCGTGGTGGTGATGAACACCCCGTTCGGCAATTCGATCACCACCGCCGAACATGCCATCGCGCTCATGTTTGCGCTGGCCCGCGACCTGCCGGAAGCCGACAAGTCCACCCAGGCCGGCAAGTGGGAAAAGAACCGCTTCATGGGCGTCGAAGTGACGGGCAAGACGCTCGGCCTGATCGGCGCCGGCAATATCGGCTCGATCGTCGCCGATCGCGCCATCGGCCTGCGCATGAAGGTCGTCGCCTTCGATCCGTTCCTGACGCCGGAACGCGCCGTGGACATGGGCGTCGAGAAGGTGACGCTCGATGAACTGCTGTCGCGCGCCGATTTCATCACGCTGCACACGCCGCTGACCGATTCCACCCGCAACATCCTGTCGGCGGAAAACCTCGCCAAGACCAAGAAGGGCGTGCGCATCGTCAACTGCGCGCGTGGCGGGCTGATCGATGAGGCGGCGCTGAAGGCCGCGCTGGACAGCGGCCATGTCGCGGGCGCGGCGCTCGACGTGTTCGTCACCGAGCCGGCGAAGGAAAGCCCCCTGTTCGGCACCCCCGGTTTCATCTCCACCCCGCACCTCGGCGCTTCGACCAACGAGGCGCAGGTCAATGTGGCGATCCAGGTGGCCGAGCAGATGGCCGATTTCCTGATGACCGGCGGCGTCACCAACGCGCTCAACATGCCGAGCCTCTCGGCCGAGGAAGCGCCGAAGCTGAAGCCCTATATGGCGCTGGCCGAACGGCTGGGCGCTCTGGTCGGCCAGCTTGAGGGCGACGCGATCAAGAATGTCGCCATCGAGGTGGAAGGCGCTGCCGCCGAACTGAACCAGAAGCCGATCACCGGCGCCGTGCTGAAGGGCCTGATGGGCGTCTATTCGGACACCGTGAACATGGTCAACGCGCCGTTCCTGGCCAAGGAACGCGGCCTCGACGTGCGCGAGGTGCGCCATGATCGCGAGGGCGATTATCACACGCTGGTCCGCGTGTCGGTGACGACCGAGCAGGGCGAAAAGTCCGTGGCGGGCACGCTGTTCGCCAATTCCGAACCGCGCCTCGTCGAAATCTTCGGCGTGAAGGTGGAAGCCGATCTCGTCGGCACGATGCTCTATGTCGTCAACGAAGACGCCCCCGGCTTCATCGGTCGCCTCGGCACCAAGCTGGGCGAAGCCGGCGTCAACATCGGCACCTTCCACCTTGGCCGCCGCACGGCGGGTGGCGAAGCGGTGCTGCTGCTCTCGCTCGACACCCCCGCGCCGGAACCGGCGATGTGGGACATCTGCCGCCTTCCCGGCGTGAAGACGGTGAAGTCGCTGCGGTTCTGATACCGCAATCGGCGCGCTGCGACCGGCCTTGCCGGCGTGGCGCGCCGCCCTTGCGGGCTGGCGTCCCGCGAAAACCACGCTAAGAGCCTGCGCCATGACCACGACTCCCGGCCTTCTGCCCGTTGGGCTTCGCGATCGGCTGCCACCTCAGGCGGAGGCGGCGTCGCGGCTGCTGCATCGGGTGATCGTGGCGATCGGCCGCAACGGCTATGAACGCGTCGCCCCGCCGCTGGCCGAGTTCGAGGACGAACTGGTCGGCCGCCTGAAATCGGCCCGCGCGCACGATCTGCTGCGCGTCGTCGACCCGATTTCGCAGAAGACGCTGGCGCTCCGCCCCGACATCACCGCGCAGGCCGGCCGCATCGCCGCGACGCGCATGGCGCACCGCCCGCGCCCGCTGCGGCTGGCTTATGGCGGCCCGGTGCTGAAGCTCAAGACCACCCAGTTGCGCCCCGAACGCGAACTGACCCAGGCCGGCGCGGAGCTGATCGGCAGCGATTCGGTCGCCGCCGCGATCGAGGTGCTGGGCGTCGCCATCGAGGCGCTGGAAACCGCCGGCGTGACCGGCATCACCGTCGACCTCACCCTGCCCGATCTGATCGAGACGCTGGCCGCCGGCCCGATGCCGCTGACGGCCGCACGGCTGGAACGCGTGCGCGAACGGCTGGATGCCAAGGATGTCGGCGCGCTCGCCGGGCTGGAGGCGCAGGCCTATCTGCCGCTGGTGGCCGCCGCCGGCCCGGTGGCGCCCGCGATCGCCAAGCTGCGCGCGCTGGACGGCATCGCCGTGCTCTGCCAGCGGCTGGACGCGGTGGAACAGATCGTGGCGGCCTTTGCCGGCCGCGCCACCATCACGCTCGACCCGACCGAGCGCCAGGGCTTCGAATATCAGAGCTGGATCGGCTTTTCGCTGTTCGGTGAAGGACTGTCGGGCGAAATCGGCCGTGGCGGCAGCTACACCATCCTCCACGCCGACGGGCGCGAGGAACCGGCGACGGGCTTCTCGCTCTATATCGACCCGCTGGTCGATGCCGGGCTGGGCCAGGAACCGAGCCGCCGCGTGTTCGTGCCGCTGGGATCGGACCCCGCCGCCGCCGCCGCGCTGCGGGGCGAAGGCTGGACGACGATCGCGGCGCTCAGCGAAACCGATGATCCCGCGCAGGCCAACTGCGCCTATATCCTGACGGGCACGACGCCCGAACCACTGCAACCGTCACCCTGAACTTGTTTCAGGGCCCATTTCGGCGCTAGGCGCAAGCAGCGCGATGGATGCTGAGACATGCTCGGCATGACGCTTTAGAAAGAAGAGTGAAATGGCCAACGTCACCGTCATCGGCGCCCAGTGGGGCGATGAAGGCAAGGGCAAGATCGTCGACTGGCTGGCGGAGCGCGCGGATTGCGTCGTCCGTTTCCAGGGCGGGCACAATGCCGGGCACACGCTGGTCGTGGGCGAAAATGTCTACAAGCTCTCCCTGCTGCCGTCGGGCATCGTGCGCGGCACGCTTTCGGTGATCGGCAACGGCGTGGTGCTCGATCCCTGGCATTTCCGCGACGAGGTAGCGAAGTTGGCCGGCCAGGGCGTGACGATGACGCCCGAAAATCTGCAGATCGCCGAAACCTGCCCGCTGATCCTGCCCTTCCACCGTGACCTTGACGGCCTGCGCGAGGATGCGAGCGGCGCCGGCAAGATCGGCACCACCCGGCGCGGCATCGGCCCGGCTTATGAGGACAAGGTGGGCCGCCGCGCGATCCGCGTGTGCGACCTTGCCCATCTCGACGATCTCGACCTCCAGCTCGATCGCGTCTGCGCGCACCATGATGCGCTGCGCGCCGGCTTCGGCGAGGCGCCGATCGACCGCGCCCGGTTGATGAAGGAACTGGCCGAGATCGCCGAATTCATCCTGCCTTATGCCAAGCCGGTGTGGCGGACGCTGGACGAAGCGCGCAAGCGCGGCGACCGCATCCTGTTCGAAGGCGCGCAGGGCGTGCTGCTCGATGTCGATCACGGCACCTATCCCTTCGTCACCTCGTCCAACACCATCGCCGGCACCGCCGCCGGCGGTTCGGGCCTCGGCCCATCGGCGGCGGGCTTCGTGCTCGGCATCGTCAAGGCCTACACCACCCGCGTCGGCAGCGGCCCCTTCCCCACCGAGCTGGAGGACGAAACCGGCCAGCGGCTGGGCGAGCGCGGCCATGAATTCGGCACCGTCACCGGCCGCAAGCGCCGCTGCGGCTGGTTCGACGCGGTGCTGGTGCGCCAGTCCGCCGCGGTTTCGGGCATCACCGGCATCGCGCTCACCAAGCTCGACGTGCTCGACGGGTTCGACGAGCTCAAGATCTGCACCGGCTACACGCTCGACGGCCGCCATTATGATTATCTGCCGCCGCACCCGCAGGATCAGGCCCGCGCCGTGCCCGTCTATGAGACGATCGAAGGCTGGAGCCAGTCCACCGCCGGCGCACGCAGCTGGGCCGATCTGCCGGCGCAGGCGATCAAATATATCCGCCGCGTGGAAGAACTGATCCAGTGCCCCGTCGCGCTGGTTTCGACCAGCCCCGAACGCGAGGACACGATCCTCGTCCGCGATCCGTTCCAGGATTGACGGCCGACGGGAGGGCGCCGGCCGCCCTCCCCGCCTTACACATTGCCATGCCGGCGGTGATCTGCTTTTGCCTGCCGTACAGCCCGCTGCCCGGCCAGTTCGCACCACGCATTTTATTCACTTACAGTCACTAGACCGGACGAAACGGGTACTCGCGATAGCGGACGAAACACGGGGGTAGAGTGCGGCTGGCGGACCAGAATGCGAGGCACGCGGATGGCGCGCATCAGGGCCGCTTAGCCAGCATGGCCCTCGCCCCCGGCCTGTTTCTCGTTTGTCTGGCCGGCATCCTGAGCCAGCCTTATCTCGGCCTTTCGACCTTTTGGCCGGCAAACGCCTTCATGCTCGGCATGTTGGTGCGCTTTCCCGGGGCGAACCGCCTTTCCGTCTGGCTTAACTGCGCACTGGCCTTCTTCCTGGCCGATTTGCTGATGGGGACCAGCCTCGTCCGCAATCTGACGCTCAATGGCGGCAATCTGGCGACTGTCGCCACGGCTTGCTATCTGCTTCGCCCCCTGTCGCAATATGACCGCATTTTGAAGGGGCGGAAATCGACCATCCATGTGCTGCGTGCGATTCTGGTCGCATCGCTGGTTGCGGGCATGTTCGGCATTTTTGCCAATCCGCTGCTCTTTGGCGGATCGAGCAAGGAGGGCTTCCTTTTCTGGACAGCGACGGAAATGGTGAACTATGTCACCTTTCTTCCCGTACTCCTGACACTTCCGCGCGCAACCGCATGGAAGGTAGTGGCGGCCCGCCAATGGATCGCGCGTTCCAACCCGCGAAATCTGTTGCCATTGCTAGCCTTGATCGGTTCGATCGCCGGGGCCGTGCTGGTTGGTGGCCGGCCGGGCGCAGCGTTATTTCCCATTCCTGCGCTGCTCTGGTGCGCGCTCGCTTATGATCTGTTCCTCACAGCCTGCGTCAGCCTTGGCTTCGCGCTATGGACGCTGTTCGCGCTTCGAACGGGTTTGATGTGGTCGCCGACGGAACTGGCAGCCCGATCGGACGTGATCAGTGTTCGCCTGGGGGTCAGCCTTGTCGCCTTGACGCCAATCGCCGTCGGAAGCGTCGTGGCCGCCCGCAACGACCTGCTGCAACGATACCGGCTTCTGGCCGACTATGATCCCTTGACCAACCTGCGCAATCGGCGCGCCTTCCTTGATGCTGGCGGAGCCGCCCTCGACCGATCATTGGACGCTGGTCAATCGGCCGCCGTGATGATGCTAGATCTGGATCATTTCAAATCCATCAACGACCAATATGGGCACAGGGCCGGAGACGAGGTCCTTGCCGCCTTTGCGAGCACGTTGAAGAACCTTGTCCGCGCGCAGGATGTGGTGGGCCGCCTCGGCGGTGAGGAATTTGCAGTCGTGCTGCCGGATTGCACCCTCGTCGATGCCGGCGCCATCGCCGAGCGCATCAACTCCGCGCTTCGTTCCGGCCCCGTCGGCCTTGAAGATGGCCGATCAATCCAGACCACCGTCAGCATCGGCGTGCACGTTGAACGAAGCGAACCCAATCTCGAAAATGCACTCGGCCTGGCGGATGCCGCGCTCTATCACGCCAAGCATAATGGCCGGAACCGCTTTGAAATTTCGTCCAAAGCGTCCCTCGCGTCAGCGGCAGCTTAGAGCGCTTTCCAAGCAGGTGGAATCACCTGCTGAATCGGAAACTGCTCTAGCTGACCAGCGCGAGTTTTGGCGGTTCGACCGCGCCCAGTTCCACCCGGTCGATACCCGGCACGCGCTCAATCCGCGCGACGAGTTCGGCGTCGAGCATGAAATCGCGGCCTAGCAGGATGTCGGCGCTGCCGCCTTCGGGCGTGCGTGCGCGTAAGTGCAGTTCGCCGCGCCCGCCGCGTGCCTCGCCCAGCAGCGCCGCAACCGCCGGCGGCACCATCGGGTCCGCCGTCTCGATGTCGAGCCGCAGCCGCGTCTTGCCCGCCAGCCCGTCAAAGGGCTGGAGCGACCGGATCGTCACGCGTGGCGTATCCTCGCCCGGGCGCCGATCCAGCTCGACGGTCAGCAAGGCGCAGGCACCGGCGCGCGCCATCTTCTCGATCTCCTCCGACACCATTTCGTCGAAGCAGGTGGCGATGAACTGGCCGGTGGCGTCCGAACAGGTCGCCATCATGTAGCGCGTGCCGCGTGCGGAGGTGCGCCAGCGGGCATCCTCGATCAGCGCGGCTGACGTCACCGTCGGCGCGGGCATCCGCCGGCCTTCGGGCGAACGCTGCGGTTCGGCCACCGGCAGCTGCACCAGCTCCGCATAGGTCTTGGCGCGATTGGCCTGCGCCAGATGGCGGAAGCGATCGACCGGGTGCGACGAGAAATAGAAGCCGAACGCCTCCTTCTCCGCCGCCATCCGTTCGATCAGCGTCCACATCGCATCCTTGGGCAGCCGGATCGGCGCCGCACCGACGCTCGCGTCGCCGAACAGCCCGCCCTGGCCGCTGTCGCGCGCGGCCGCCACTGTGGCCGCGTGCGCGAGGATGGTTTCCGCCGCCGCATGCACGCCCGCGCGCTCGCCTTCGATCGTATCGAATGCCCCTGCGGCCGCCAGGCTTTCCAGCTGGCGGCGGTTGAGCAGCTTCGGGTCCACCCGATCGGCGAAATCGTCGAGCGATTTGAAACGGCCGGTCCGCTGGCGTTCGTCCACCAGCAATTCCATCGCCTTTTCGCCCACGCCCTTCAGCGCGCCGAGCGCATAGCGGACGCTTTCGCCTTCCACCGAAAATTCCGCCTCGCTGGTGTTGATGTCCGGCGGCAGGCAGGGCACGCCCAGCCGGCGCATATCATCGACGAAGATCGACAGCTTGTCGGTCAGTGCCATGTCGTAACACATCGACGCGGCATAGAATTCCGGCTTGTGATGCGCCTTCATCCACGCGGTGTGATAGGCGACCAGCGCATAGGCCGCCGCGTGGCTCTTGTTGAAGCCATAGCCCGCGAACTTGTCGATCAAGTCGAACAACTCATTGGCCTTTTCGGCCGAAATATCCTTGTCGGCGCAGCCTTCCACAAAGCGCGTGCGCTGTGCGTCCATCTCCGCCTTGATCTTCTTGCCCATCGCGCGGCGCAGCAGATCGGCATCGCCCAACGAATAGCCCGCCAGGATCTGCGCAGCCTGCATCACCTGTTCCTGATAGACGAAGATGCCGTAGGTTTCCTTGAGGATACCTTCGAGCAGGGGGTGCGGATATTCGATCTCCGCCCGGCCATTCTTGCGATCGCCGAACAGCGGGATGTTGTCCATCGGGCCGGGACGATAGAGCGAGACGAGCGCGATGATGTCTTCGAAACAGGTCGGCCGCACGGCGGAAAGCGTGCGGCGCATGCCTTCGGATTCGAGCTGGAACACGCCCACCGTGTTGCCGCTCTGGAGGAGCTTGTAGACCTCCTCGTCATCCCACGGCAGCGCGGCCAGATCGACCTCGACGCCCTTCAACTTTAGAAAATGCAACGCCTTTTGCAGCACCGACAGCGTCTTGAGGCCAAGGAAGTCGAACTTCACCAGCCCGGCGCCCTCGACGAACTTCATGTCGAACTGGGTGACGGGCATGTCCGATCGCGGATCGCGATAGAGCGGCACCAGCTGGTCCAGCGGCCGATCGCCGATCACCACGCCGGCGGCATGGGTGGAACTGTGGCGCGGCAACCCTTCCAGCTTCATCGCCAGATCGAACAGGCGCTTCACCTGCTCGTCGGCCTTATATTCGGCGGCCAGCTCCGACACACCGTTAAGCGCGCGGTCCAGCGTCCACGGATCGGTCGGGTGGTTCGGAACCAGTTTGGCTAAACGATCAACATGACCGTAACTCATCTGGAGAACGCGGCCGGTGTCCTTCAGCACCGCGCGCGCCTTCAGGCGACCGAAGGTGATGATCTGGGCAACATGGTCGCGGCCATATTTCTGCTGGACGTAGCTGATCACCTCGCCACGCCGGGTTTCGCAGAAGTCGATGTCGAAATCGGGCATCGACACGCGTTCGGGATTGAGGAAGCGTTCGAACAGAAGCCCCAGCCGCAGCGGATCGAGATCGGTGATGGTGAGCGCCCAGGCGACGACGGAACCCGCGCCCGATCCACGCCCCGGCCCCACCGGAATATCATGGTCCTTCGCCCATTTGATGAAATCGGCAACGATCAGGAAATAGCCGGGAAAACCCATGCGGATGATGATGTCGATCTCGAATTCGAGCCGGTCGAAATAGGCTTGCCGGTCGATCGGTTCGTCGATCTTCGCCAGCCGCGCCTCCAGCCCGGCATGGGCATCCTGCCGCAGCATTTCGGCCTCGCCCTCGCGATCGCCGGCAAGGCTGGGCAGGATCGGCTTGCGCCAGGGCGCCATCGCGGCGCAGCGCTGGGCGACGACCAGCGTGTTGGCGATCGCCTCGGGCAGATCCTCGAACAGGCGGATCATCTCGTCGCCGGGCTTGATCCACGCATCGGGCGACGAATGCTTGCGATCGTCGCTTTCCACATAGGACGAGCCGGCGATGCACAGCATTGTATCGTGCGCGGGGTGAAAATCGGGTTCGGCGAAACAGGCAGGGTTGGTCGCCACCAACGGCAGATCGCGCGCATAAACGAGATCGATCAGCGCGTCCTCGGCAGCTTCTTCCACCGGATCGTTGCGCCGCGCCACCTCGATATAGAGGCGGCCGGGGAACAGGCCTTCCAGCCGTTCCACATAAGCGCGCGCGGCATCGGCCTGCTCTTCGGCCAGCAGCCGCGTCACAGCCCCTTCGCCGGCCGCGCTGAGCGCGATCAGCCCGTCGGTCTTGCCGACCAGGCGATCGAGCGGAACATGCGCGTCTTCATGGCCCGGCCGTTCGAGATGCGCGGCCGAAACCAGTTCGCAAAGATTGTCGTACCCCTGCTCGTCCTGTGCATAGAGCGCCAGCCAGTCGATGATGATCGGCTTGCCTTCGGGCACGCCCGGCCGCAGCACCGCCAGCATCGCGCCGACGATCGGCTGCACGCCATCCTTCTTCGCAGCGTCCGAAAAGGCCATGGAGCCGTAAAGGCCGTTGCGATCGGTGATCGCGGCCGCCGGAAAGCCCAGCTTTCGCGCCTGTTTGGAGATCGCCTTCGGCTCGATCGCGCCATCCAGCATGGTGAAAGACGAAAAAATGCGGAGGGGAACGAAACCGGCGTGAGTCATCCAGCCAACCTAGGCCGCGATGCCCGATTCGGAAAGGAAGCGGCGGCAGGAAGTTTGCGTTGGAGGCCAAACGCCATCCGCCTCACGCGCCGGCGCGTCACGCCCGAAAAACTGAAGCAAGCTGGTCCGCGGACCCGAGGTTCGCTTCATGCCGCCAATGCGGCGGCCGAAGCCTGCCCCACGCACTTCGCGAAGTTCGCGGCCAAGCCAGCCCTGCGAAGGCATCGGGAGCACGGCGGCCCGTCGAACACCCGACCAAGCCGCCGAAAAAAGCGGGCCCGAAGGCCCGCTTTGATCACTTGCCGAGCTTGGCGAGATCGGCGTCGATCGCCGCGAGCTTGGCGTCGGTGATCACGTCCGCCGCATATTGCTGGATGTCGACCAGCGTCATGCCGCGCGCCATTTCGATCTGATCGCCGGCGACGACTTCCGGAATGTGCTTCACCAGAACCGCCTTGGCCGCCGGGTTGTCCAGCAGATCGCCAATGGTGGTGGCCGCGGTCGAAAGCGCGGCCGGGGCGGCAGCCTGGGCCTGGGCCTGCGCGGGCATGACGACCATGATCGGCGCGGTAATCAGCGCGGCGGAGGCCGCGATCAGTTTCAGCATTTCAGACAATCTCCTGAGCCGCGGAATCGTGCGGCGGGCGCATAATGCACGTCGTCGTTCAATTCGCAATCGCCAACGGGATGAAATGGATCGGCCGACCGATCATCGGGCCGATCACCAAGCCGCAACGCCATCGACCAGCAGGTCGATCGTGCGGCGCACCACCGCGCGACGCTCGTCAGGCCCGGTCGCTTCTTCGAACAGCGACTGGAGATTGGCCCAGCCGGTAAGCGCCTGCACCAGCGTGAGCGCGACGGCATTGGCATCGGCGACCTGGTGCCCCCGTTCCTGCCCGATCGCCGCGATTTCGCGCGTCAGAAGATCGAGTTCGACGGCAAAGGCCCCTTCCCGATAGATGCGGGCGAGTTCGGGAAAGCGGCGCTGTTCGGCCACGATGAGCCGGCTGAATGCCGCCACTTCGGGATGCGCCAGGCTTTCCACCATGACCAGAGCATGATGTTCGAGCCGGCCGCGCGGCGTTTTCGGCAGGTGCACGTCGGCCTTGCCCGCTTCCACCGACCAGGCGGCGACGCGATCCGCAACGACGGCGGCGAACAGATCCGCCTTGGTGGCGAAGCGGCTATAGACGGTGACCTTGGAAACGCCCGCCCGCGCGGCGACGGTTTCCATCGCCGTCGCGGAATAGCCTTCTTCCAGAAACAGGCCGACCGCCGCCGCCGTGATGGCGCGGTTGATTTCCGCCACCTGCGCCTTGGTCGGCCGCCCACGCTTGGACGCGGGATTTACCTTCGCCATTCACCACCCTGATCGTCACACCGCCCGACCATGCGGGCGCGACCTTAGTGTCCCCGGCCGGCGCGCGGGGCAAGGGGGATGTGGCGGGCCACGGCCGGCAGGGCACCCCCGCCGGCCGCGGCGAGGATCAGGCCGCCTGCAGCGCGAAGGGCGAAACCGGGGCTTCCGCCGGATATTGGCTGGGCGTGCCGATATCGTAAGCGGCGTTCAGCGCACGGATGAAAACCGGATCGCGCATCGGATCAGTCGGCGTTTCGATCGCGATGCCGCGCGAACGGACATCGCGGATCAGCGTATCGAACACCTGATCGTGGGTCAGATCGTCCGACCCGTCCATGTTCTTCTTCAGCTCGGCAAAATCCTCGAACACCTCGGCCGACCAGTGGACGAGGAAGCGCAGTTCATCGGTATGGTGGCGTGCGATCACCTGATCGCCGGTCTTGAGCAGCCAATGATCCTTGCTGGCCGGATCGCCCGAGAACAGCGTATCGAAACCAAGGCCGGCGGGACGTTGCTGATCGAGCGGGCCATTGGCTTCGCCGCGATGCATCATCATCTCGTTCTGGACCAGCACGCCGCGATTGTAGATCGGCGGCTGGAGGCGAGCCGGCGCCTTGAGCGGACCGTTGGGCCAATAGGTGAAGCCCGACGCGCCATCATGCGAGAACCAGGTGATGACCTGCGCCATCTTGATCAGATAATCAGTGAACAGGCCCGATTTGCCCATCACCGAACACAGCCAGGTCGGCGAATTTTCGTAGCGGATGCCACGGAAGCTGGGCGAATCGAGATGGCCCGGATCGGTGTTGGCGCAGGGGCCGTTGACGTTGAACAGCATCATCTGGGGCTTGGCATATTGCGCACCCCAATAGCCCTTGGCGAGTTCCAGAAACTTGTCGTTGTAGAAGCAGTCGCTGATCTCGGGATAAAGGCATGCCGAGTAATTGGCGTAGAAGCCGCGGAAGGTGGGCGTGAGGAACATGTCCAGCGTGGGCGTGAAGCCTTCCGGGAAGCCGCCCGACAGGGTGGCCACCAGCTCTTCCGCCGAGGCGAAATGCTGCGCGATGATGAGCTTCCACGGCCCTTCGCTGCGCACCACGTCCAGCAGCCGCGCCAGCTGATCCGGCGTGTAGACGCCATCGAGTTCACGCGGCGGCGCGGCCGGCCGCAGGACGTTGGACAGATGTTCGCGCGCTGCCTGATCGAGCATGGCCCGGCATTCCCTTAAAGTGAGTCGTTACTCACATGCCATTAGGTCGATGCCCGCGCCAATGCAATCCATGGCCGTGGCCGTCCGCTCAAGACCATAAAAGAACGACGACGTTTATTTTATTTGATCGGGCGGCACGGCCGGGCTAGCAAAGCGCCGGCCGAGAAAATCCGGACCGGGCACAAGCGAGAGGATGGTATGAAATCTGGGGCATCGCACCACATGACGCGCTGGATCGCGGCGTCGATTCTGGCCAGCACGATTGCCACGGGAGTGCCTGCCATGGCCGAGCCGACCGCCGCGCCCCGGACCGACGATGCCAAGGCGAAAGCCGCCGCGCTGGTGGCGCAGATGACGCTCGACGAGAAGCTGTCGCTGGTGAAGGGCCATATGCCGATGCTGATGCGCAACCGGCCGGCCGACGTGATCATCGGCGCCGGCCATGTGCCCGGCATCGCCCGGCTGGGCCTGCCACCGATGCGCGAGACCGACGCGAGCCTGGGCGTCGCCAATCTGCTCAACCTGCGGCGCAACGACGAGGCGACGGCGATGCCATCCAGCCTGTCATTAGCGTCCACCTGGTCGCCCGAGGCCGCATATGAGGCCGGCGCGCTGATCGGCGGCGAGGCCCGTGCCAAGCGGTTCAACGTGATGCTGGCCGGCGGCGTCAACCTGATCCGCGAACCGCGCAACGGCCGCAATTTCGAATATTTCAGCGAGGATCCGCTGCTTTCCGGCGTGCTGGCCGGCGAGCATATTCGCGGCGTGCAGAGCAACCAGATCGTCTCCACCGTCAAGCATTTCGCGTTCAACGACCAGGAAACCGGGCGCAACGTGCTGAATGTGAAGATCGGCGAGGCGGCGGCGCGCGAATCCGATCTTCTGGCCTTCCAGATCGCCATCGAACGCGGCCAGCCCGGATCGGTGATGACCGCCTACAACAAGGTGAATGGCGATTATGCCAGCGAAAGCGACTGGCTGCTCAACGGCGTGCTCAAGCGGGACTGGGCCTATCCGGGCTGGGTGATGTCCGACTGGGGCAATGTCCATTCGACGACCAAGGCGGCCAATGCCGGGCTGGACCAGCAATCGGGTGCCGAAATCGACAAGCAGCCCTTTTTCGGCGCGCCGCTGAAGGCCGCCGTCGAGGCCGGAGAAGTGCCGCTGGCACGCATCGACGACATGGCGACGCGGATCGTGCGCGCGCTGATCGTGCATGGCGTTCAGGGCCGGACCGACGAACCCGCCCGGCCGATCGATTTCGAGCGCAACGCGGCGATCGCCCGGAAAAGCGCCGAACAGGGCATCGTCCTGCTCAAGAACGAGCGCGGCGCCCTGCCGCTTGCTCGCGAGGTCCGCTCGATCCTCGTCGTCGGCGGCCATGCCGATATCGGGGTGCTTTCCGGCGGCGGGTCGACGCAGGTGCGCCCGGTCGGCGGGCCGGCGCTGGAGGAAAGGCTGACCGCCAAGACGCCGGCCGCGCTGTTCGCGCGCCGCACCTACATGCCCTCCCCGCCGCTGGCCGCGCTGCAGAAGCGGCTGCCGGAAGCACGCATCCACTATCTCGACGGCAAGGATGTCGCCGCGACGGTGGCGGCGGCGAAGCAGGCCGACGCGGTGATCCTGTTCGCCGAACAATGGCGAACCGAGGCGGATGACGTGCCCGCCCTGTCGCTCGACGGCGCGCAGGATGCGCTGGTCGATGCCGTCGCCGGCGCCAATGCGAAAACGATCGTCGTGCTGCAGACC
This sequence comes from Edaphosphingomonas laterariae, assembly GCF_900188165.1. Lineage (GTDB taxonomy): Bacteria > Pseudomonadota > Alphaproteobacteria > Sphingomonadales > Sphingomonadaceae > Sphingomonas_E > Sphingomonas_E laterariae. Next base: position 57,599 of record NZ_FZOS01000004.1, read on the forward strand.
GGCGGCGCGGTGCTGATGCCGTGGGCGGACAAGCCCGCCGCGATCGTCGAAGCCTGGTTTCCCGGCCAGCGCGGCGGCGACGCGATCGCCGCGATCCTGACCGGCGAGGCGGCACCGGGCGGAAGGCTGCCGATCAGCTTCCCCGCCTCGCTGGCGCAATTGCCGCGCCCGCAGCTGGACGGCATCACCGAAGCGCAGAGCGCGACCGGCGCCGTCACCTATGGGCTGGCCGCCGACGTCAAATCGTTCGACGTGGATTATGATGTGGACGGCGCCAATGTCGGCTACAAATGGCATCTGCTGAAACAGGCCAAGCCACTGTTTCCGTTTGGTTTCGGGCTGACCTACACCAGCTTCCGCATGTCTGGCCTGAAGCTGTCGGGCGGCGATACGGTGAAGGCGCGGGTGCGGGTGACCAACACCGGCGATCGCGTCGGCGTGGCGGTGCCCCAATTCTATGCGACCGTGCCCGTGCGCGGCGAGATGGTGCAGCGCCTGATCGGCTGGCAACGGCTGGAACTGGCGCCCGGCCAGTCCGCCATCGCCGAAATCAGCGCCGACCCGCGCCTGCTGGCGAGCTTCGACACCAATAGCCACGCCTGGCGCGTCGCTGCGGGCAAGATCGTGGTGAAGGCGGCCGACCATGCCGAGGACAAGGGCCTAACCGCGACCACCACGTTGAAGGCATCGACGATCCGCCCCTGACCGGGGCGGCCATCGCCCGCTCAGCCCGCCGGATCGGGATATTGTGAAACACTGGCCGACACGGCCAATTCGCGGCGATAGGCGGCGGGCGGCTTGCCGAACCATTCGCGGAAAGCGCCGCGAAAGGCATCGGCGTCGCAGAAATCGAGGCGGGCGGCGATGTCCTCGATGCTGAGCTGCGGCTGGCCCAGCAGTTCGAGGCCGAGTTCGCGCCGGCAACTGGCCTTGATGTTGCGATAGGACGCCCCCTGCCCGGCCAGATGCCGGCGCAACGTCGGCTCGCTGACCCCGAGATGCGCGCCGACATCGGCGAAGGATGGCAGCCGCCCGCGACTGCGCAGCGCGCGGATCGCGAAGCGACGGACACGTTCGGGCAAGGGCAGGCCCGCGCTTGTCCCATCGACATCGAACAGGAAGCTTTGCGGCCCGCGCCCGGCCAGTTCGTCGAGCGCGCGAAGGACGGGGAGATCGAGCCATGCGGCGGCGAAGCTGAACCCCGTCCATGCCGCGCCCGTGATGACCGGATAAGGCAGATCGCCGAGATCCAGCCGGCGATAGAGCCCATCATCATAAGCGATCTGGATCGAACGGAGCGGCAGCGGCCGGCCGATGAGCCAGCCGAGCAGCCCATGGATGCTGGCAACGCCGTTGAGATCGACCGCGCAGCCGACGAGCGACGGGCCGGAGCGCAGCGAATCGATCCGCACTTCGGCGATGGCGCCATTTTGCCGCAGTTCGATTTGCCCGCACCGACCATCCAGCGCCTGAAAGGCATCGCCGGCATGGAGCAGCGCATCGCGCAACGTGCGACCGGCGAGCAGGCAATATAGGAAAACCCGCCAGTCCCCCGGCCGGAGCGGTGCGCGGCCTTCGGCCATATTGGCATGACGCGCGAGCAGGCCGGCCAGCCGAGAACCGAGCCGGCCAAGTTGCGCGGTATCGAGCGCGGGCAGAACAAAACCTTCGACATCCGCCGCGTCGAGCCCGGAGGTTTCGACGACCTCCGCGACCGACAGGCCGAGCGACTGCACCATGGCCAGCATCTGCCGGGCAAAGCGCTGGCTGCTTGCGGGTGCATCGCCGTTCAAACCACCCTCCATCTTCCGCTCAATCCGCTCCCCCCGCCATCCGCCGCGATCCTTGGGAATACTGCCGCAATCTGGGCAGCATCACCGGGCCGCCTGATCGAAAAATGGGTGGTCCGCGATCTCTGAATCCCGCAATCGAACATCATAAGCAAGTAATCACTCATAAACACATCACGCGCGAGGGGAGCGCAAGGCGAGCATGAGGCGAACCATCGGCAGAGCAGCGTTGGCCCGGCCACTACAACTGGCCGCATTGCCGATCGCGGCGATCGCGCTGACCGGGGCGAGCGGCCCTACCGGGGGTGATCCGCACCAGCGCGCCTTCGTGCTGAGCAACATCTATTTCGCGGCCGCGCCCGAAGATGGCGTGTGCCAGCCCATCGCTGCGGGGGCCCTGGAATCCTTCCTCGCATCGCTGAGCGCGGACGAGCAAGCGGCCCTGTCCGCGCCGGGGAAGCGGGCCGAGCTGGAAAAGCTGATGGGTGAAAGGCTGGGCTTCCGGCGCATGGCGCTGCGTGCCGGCAATTCCGGCGGACGATCGGCATCGGCCAGGCTGCCGGCCGATCTGGCGCCCGGCGCCACGCCGACGCCCGAACAGGTGCGCGCCATCGCCAGGCTCAACGACTTTCCCAAGGGCCGCGGGGCGCTGGCCTTCCAGAACCACGTCATCGCATATGACAGCTGCACCAATCCCGAGGATTTTCCGCAGCTCGCCAAGGGCTATCGCACCTATGACGGCGCCACCGCCTTCGGCATGAACCTGGATGACAAGGCCGGCCGTGCGGGCTTTACCGGGCCGGACGGGGAAAGCGGCGTCGACAACCAGCTGTGGCGGGCAATTGGCTGCGTTGCGGCCTTCCGTGAATCCGGCAACCCGGCGACCGCCAAGGGCACGATGTTTTCCGCCCGCGCACCGACGCTGATCGCGATTTCGGGCATCGACGATCCGCGCAACGACAGCGACGTGACGGTGACGGTGATGGCCAGCGCCGACGCGATCACCAAGAATGCCGTCGGCGGCGCGCTGGCCCGCGCCACTTTCGATGCAGACCCCGACCCGGCACTGCGCGCCACGACGCGGGGGCGGATCGTGGACGGTGTTCTGACCACCGATCCGTTCGACATTCGCCTGAACTACAAGGAACAGATCCTCGACGCGCCACGCATTCTGAAAGGTGCGCGCATCCGCGCGACCTTGCAGGACGATGGCGGCATCGAAGGCGGCTTTTACGGCTATTACACGCTGGCCAGCTTCTACAGCTCGATCGAGCAGATGACGGTCAATGGCGCCAATCTGTCGCGCGTTTCCTGCCCCGGCGTGCGGCAGGCGATCGACAAGCTGGCCGATGGCTATCGCGATCCACGCACCGGCCGCTTCACCGCCATATCCTCCGCGCTCGGCTTTTTCGGGGTGGCGGCATTCGTCAACGACGGCGCGCAGGCTGCGCGATGAAAGGGACATTCACGATGAAGACCGGCCGTGGCATCGCCATCCTGCTGGCAGCCGCCGCAACCGTGCCGCTGGTTCTGGCGGGTGCCGACCGCCCGTCGATCGCGGCGGTGCCGGCGAGCCATGCGGACGAGGCATCGACCGTCCGGCGGATCACCGAACCGCAATATCGTCGCGCGATCACCGACATATTCGGGGCCGATATCAAGGTGGTCGGCCGCTTCGAGCCCGACCTGCGGGTCGACGGCCTGTTGGCGGTCGGCACCAGCGCGGTTTCGATCACCAGCGGCGGGCTGGAGCAATATGAGACGATCGCCCGCAACATCGCCGAACAGGTGGTGGCGCCCGATCATCGCGCCAGCCTGATCGGTTGCACGCCGGCTGCCGCCGATCCGGCGGGCTCCGCCTGCGCCGGGCAGGTCTTCGATCGGCTCGGCCTGCGCATGCTGCGCCGGCCGCTGGCGCCGGCGGAACGCGCCGCGCTGGTGGCAACGACGCTGGAAAGCGCGCGCGCGCTGGGCGATTTCCACGCCGGGCTGGCGGCGGCGTTGACCGGGCTTTTGACCAGCCCCGATTTCCTGTTCCGCATCGACCGGCCCGGCGCGCCGGAACAAGGCCGCCGCATGGTGGACGGGTGGAGCAAGGCGAGCCGGCTCAGTTTCTTCCTGTGGAATGCGCCGCCCGACGAAATGCTGCTGGCGGCAGCGGCGAAGGGCGAACTGGACCGGCCCGAGGCACGCGCGCGGCTGGTGGCGACGATGATCGCGTCGCCGCGCTTCGCCGATGGCGTGCGCGCTTTCTTCAGCGATTTCCTGCACCTGGATGACATTGACCTGCTGGCCAAGGATGCGCGCATCTACCCGGCCTTTTCGAGCGCCGTCGCCGCCGATGCGCGCGAACAGACGCTGCGCACGATCACCGACCTGCTGGTCGACCGGCAGGGCGATTATCGCGACCTGTTCACCACCCGGCGCATCGCCATGAACCGGACATTGGGCCCGCTATATGACGTGCCGGTCGCCGAGCGCGGCTGGACGTTCCACCAGTTTCCCGACGGCGATCCGCGTGCCGGTCTGTTCACCCAGATCAGTTTCCTGGCGCAGCATTCGCACCCGGGGCGGACATCGCCGACGCTGCGCGGCAAGGCCATCCAGGAAATCCTGCTGTGCGAAACGATCCCCGCGCCGCCCGCCAATGTGAATTTCGCGGTGGTGCAGGATGTGGACAACCCCACGCTGAAGACGACGCGGGCGCGGTTGCAGGCGCATCTCGACGACGAGGAATGCGCTAGCTGCCACAAGCTGACCGACCCGATGGGGCTGGCGCTGGAGAAGTTCGACGGCGCGGGCCAGTTCCGCACGACCGAACATGGCGAAGCGATCGACACGACCGGCAGCTTCGCCGACACCCATTTCGATGGCGCGGCGGCGCTCGGCCGGCTGTTCCAGCGCAACCCGCAGCCTATCGATTGCCTTGTCCAATCGACCTGGCGTTATGCGATGGGGCGCAGGCTGGCGGCGTTCGACAAGCCGGTCGTGGCGCGCCTGAACGCCGATTTCGCCGGTACGGGCTATCGCATGGTCGATCTGATCCGCGCGATCGCGCTCAGCCCCCAATTCTACGAATATGAACCTGCAAGCCCGCCTGCCCGCATGGCCGGCTGGCCGGCGCTTGCCACCAAGGGAGCGATGTGATGGCGCAGGATTTCAGCCGCCGCGGCTTCATGCTGAAGGGCATATTGGGCGGCGCATCGGTGACGCTGGGCCTGCCGATCCTGGATGCGATGCTGAACGAAAACGGCACCGCCTTCGCCGCGACGCTGGGTGGTGCGCCCCTGCCCGTCCGCTTCGGCACATGGTTCTGGGGGTGCGGGATGATCCCCGCGCGGTTCGAACCCAAAAGCGACGGCGCCAATTACGATCTGCCCCCGCAGCTCGCCCCGATCGAGCCGGTGCGCCAGCATGTAAGCGTGCTGACCGGCTTTGACGTGATGCTCGACGGAAAGGGCAATCTGCCGCACATTTCCGGCAATACGGCGGCGCGTACCGGCGCGCCGGCGGACACGTGGCAGGCGATCGAAGGGCCGACCTTCGACATGCTGATCGCCGACCAGATCGGTGGCGGATCCTATTTCCGATCGCTGGAACTGAGCGCCGACGGCAATCCGCGCACCAGCCATTCGTTCCGCAACGGCAGCAGCATGAACGCGACGATCCCGAGCGCGGCCGAGCTTTACCAGCGGATCTTCGGCCCCGATTTCCGCGACCCCAATGCCGCGAGCTTCACCCCCGATCCCAAATTCATCGTGCGCAGGAGCGTGCTTTCGGGCGTGTCGGAACAGCGCGCCGCGCTGCTCGCCCGCGTCGGCAGCGCGGACCGCGCGCGGCTCGACCAATATTTCACCTCGGTGCGCGAGATGGAGGGCAAGCTCGCTCTGCAATTGCAGAAGCCGCCGCCGGCCGAAGCCTGCGTGCGGCCCGATGCCCCGGCGCCGCTGCGCGCATCGGCGGACCTCACCGACTTTGAAACGCGCAAGGCCAATCACAAGCTGATGGCCGAATTGCTCGCCATGGCGCTGGCCTGCAACCAGACCCGCGCCTTCAACATGAACTTTTCCACGGCAGCGTCGGACCTGCGCACCGCCGGCGATACCACCGGCTATCACCAGACCACACATGAGGAACTGATTGACCGTTCGGTGGGCTATCAGCGGGTGGTGGACAGTTTCGCCGTTCGCAACATGGAGGCATGGGCGGAGTTCGTGGCGGCGATGGCGGCGATCCGCGAGGGCGACGGCAGCCTGCTCGATAATATGCTGATCGTCGCCCATTCCGACGTGTCCTACGCCAAGAACCACGATGTCGCCGGCATTCCGGTGATGCTGGCGGGCCGCGCCGGCGGCAAGGTGAAGCCCGGCCTTCATGTGCGCGGCGCGGGCGAACCGATCACCCGCGTCGGGCTGACCGCGCAGCAATTGATGGGCGTTCCGGTCGACAGCTGGGGCACGGACGCGATGCGCACGAACCGCCCGATCAACGAGATCATCGCCTGAGCCCCGACACCCCAAGGAAAGGTCTGGAATGCCCCCCAAACGGATCGCACATGCGCTTGCCTGGATGGCCGCCGCTGCCGTTTTTGCCACGCCCGTCACCGCAGCGGCGCCGACGATCGCGGCGGCGGTGAAGGCCCGCAAGGCCAATTACAAGGAGATCGGTGGCGCCTTCAAAACAATCAACGACGAGGTGAAGACGGGCAGCCCCGACATCGCCACGATCCGCCCGCTGGCGCGCGACATCGCCAACCGGGCGGCAGGCCAGATGAAATGGTTCCCCAAGGGCAGCGGCCCGGAATCGGGCGAAAAGACGCGCGCCAAGGCGACCATCTGGACCGACATGGCGGGTTTCAATCGCGCCCACACCGGCTTCGTCACGGCCGCGAACAACCTGAACACCGCGATCGCCAGCGGCAATGCCGGGCAGATCGCCCAGGCGCAGAAGGTGCTCGGCAACAGTTGCAAGACCTGCCATGACCGATATCGCGAAAGTGACTGATCCCGCCGCCGCCGCGCCGCCGCGGGAGCGCATCCGCGTGTGGGATCTGCCCGTGCGGCTGTTCCACTGGACGCTCGTCCCGCTGATCGCCGCGGCCTGGTGGACGGCCGAGGAACGGATGCTCGAATGGCACCGGCTGGCGGGCTATGCGATCCTGACGCTGCTCTTGTTCCGCATCGGCTGGGGCCTGTGGGGCAGCACGACCGCGCGTTTCCGCCATTTCGTGAAGGGGCCGGGCGCGGTGATCCGCCATGGCGCCGATCTGATCCACCGGCGGCCGCATTGCCATGTCGGCCATAACCCGATGGGCGGATTGAGCGTGGTGGCGATGATCGGCCTGCTGGTCGCGCAGGTAACGCTCGGCCTGTTCGCGGTCGATGTCGACGGGATGGAATCGGGGCCCTTATCCTATCTCGTCGATTTCGATACGGGGCGGATTGCGGCGGAAACGCATGATCTGGTGTTCAACCTGCTGCTCGGCCTGATCGGGCTGCATCTGGCCGCAATCCTGTTCCACCGCATCCACGGCCGACATGATCTGATCGGCCCGATGCTACACGGCCGCGCGCCCCGCCCCGACGGCGCTGGCGCGCAAGGCGAGATCGGCTTTGCGCCCAACTGGCTCGCCCTGCTGACGCTCGCGGTGGTGGCGGGGCTGGTCTGGCTGCTGGTCCGCCAGCCGGGCTAACCCCGCCTGTTGCGCTCAGCTATTGCCGAAGGACGGCGGCCGCTTTTCCAGGAAGGCGGCCACGGCCTCTTCATGATCCGCCGTATGGTGGGCGAGCGCCTGATAGGCCGCCGACAATTCGAGCAGCGGCGCGAGCTTCATATCCTGACCTTCGCGCAGCAGGCGCTTGGCAAGCCGCGTGGCATGGCCCGGATTGGCGGCAACGCGCGCGGCGATCGCCTTCGCCGTATCGAGCAGGCGATCGGCCGGCACGACTTCGCTCACCAGACCATATTCGAGCGCCTTGGCCGCGTCGATCACATCGCCGGTCAGCGTCATCAGCGAGGCACGCGCCATGCCGATCACGCGCGGCAGCAACCAAGCACCGCCATCGCCGGGGACGATGCCCAGCTTGACGAAGCTTTCCGCGAAGATCGCATTGTCGGCCGCAACGCGGATATCGCACATGCAGGCGAGATCGAGCCCCGCGCCGATCGCCGGGCCGTTGACGGCGGCGATCACCGGCACTTCAAGTTCATATAGCGCCATCGGTATGCGCTGGATGCCCGAGCGATATTTGTTGCGCAGATCGAAGGGCGAGCCCGCGAACATGCCCTTGCGATCGCGCATATGCTTTACATTGCCGCCCGCGCAGAAGGACGATCCCGCGCCCGTCAGCACCACCGCCTTCACGCTGGCGTCGGCGGCGACCGACGCGCAGAAATCCTCGATCTCCTCGATATGGCTCTGTTCGGAGATCGCGTTGCGTTCCTGGGGCCGGTTGAGCGTGGCGGTAACGACCGCGCCGTCGCGTTCGACCAGAAGGAAATTTTCCAAAATGCTGCACTCCATCTTGCGCGGGATGACGCGATCATGGCTAGGCGGATGGCGTCACGCCATCTAATATCAATTAAAAGAACGGCGATACATCGGAACTATCATGGATCTGCGCCAGCTGCTGTATTTCACCACGCTTGCCGATACGCTCAATTTCCATCGGGCGGCGGAGCGGCTGAACATATCGCAACCGCCGCTGACCGTCGCGATCCGCAAGCTGGAGGAGCAATTGGGCGCGCAATTGTTCGTGCGCGGGCCGCGCGGCGTGGCGCTGACGGCCGCCGGGCAGGCCGCGCTGGAACCCGCCCGCGCCGCGCTGGCCCGCGCGCAGGATGTGCGGGCCGCGGTGCGGCAGGGCCAGACGGGCGAGCGCGGCCAGCTGCGCATAGGTTTCGTCGGATCGGCCATCTATTCCATGCTGCCACGCCTGATCCCCGATTATCGCCACCGCTTTCCGCTGGTCGATCTGGTGCTGGAGGATTCGACGAGCGTCGACATCGCGCGCGGGCTGCGCGACGGGGAGCTTGACGTCGGCCTCGTCCGGCTGCCGCTGCTGGACGCCAAGGGGCTGACCATCAAGGTGGTCGAAACCGATGAGCTGATCGCCGCCGTGCCCGCGAAGAGCGCCTTTGCCGCATCGTCGCGCATGGCGCTGGCCAGCCTGGCCCGCGAGCCGTTCATCCTCCACACGCGGATCAGCGTGCTCAACATGGTCGCGCTGATGGCCTGCCATGAAGCGGGCTTCACCCCCAATGTGGCGCAGGAAGCGACGCAGGTGCACACCATCCTGAGCCTTGTGCAGAGCGGGCTGGGCGTGGCGCTGGTGCCCGCCCGCGCGACGCGGCAGGTGCCCGATGGCGTGCGATTGGTGCGGCTCGAAAATCCGCCACGGATTGAGGCGGGCATCGCCATCCCCGATCAGGCCAGCCCCGCGGCGATCAACTTCCTGACGATGGCGACATCCGATAGCTGATCGCTATCACTTTGGCACCGGATAATATTGGACTTGAATGAGGGGCGCGCAAAAACAGGGGCGCAGCCGGATGGCCATCACAACAGCCAAGTGAGCCCCCTTGTTCGAAAGCCTGTCCCCTACCCAGCTTCCCGCCGCCGATGAGGCGTTGCGCGAACCTGTCCGCACCCTGATCGCCGAGGCCGTGGCGCACCTGCCGCTGGATCGGCGCGCCCGTTCCTGGCAGGGCTTCGACGCCGCGCTGAGCCGCAAACTCGGACAGGCCGGCTTTCTGGGCCTGACCTTGCCCAAGCGTTATGGCGGTGCCGAACGTGGGCCGTTCGCCCGCTTCGTGATCGTCGAGGAACTGCTGGCGGCCGGCGCCCCGGTGGCGGCCCACTGGATCGCCGACCGGCAAAGCGCGCCCCTGATCCTGAATTACGGCAATGAGGACCAGCGCCAATTCTATCTGCCGCGCATCTGCCGGGGCGAAGCCTTTTTCTGCATCGGGATGAGCGAGCCGGGTTCCGGCTCCGATCTGGCCAGCGTGCGCACCCGCGCCGAACGGACCGACCATGGCTGGCGGCTCAACGGCCAGAAGATCTGGACCACCAACGCGCCGCACAGCGATTATATGATCGCATTGGTGCGGACATCGGGCACGGCGGAGGACCGGCAATCGGGCCTGTCGCAACTGATCGTCGACCTGAAGGCGCCGGGCATCACCATCCGCCCGATCGTGGACCTGACCGGGGACGCGCACTTCGCCGAGGTGTTCTTCGACAATGTCGAACTCGGCGAGGATGCGCTGATCGGCACCGAGGGCCAGGGCTGGAAACAGGTGACGGCGGAGCTGGCGTTCGAGCGATCCGGCCCGGAACGCATCTATTCGAGCATGGTGCTGATCGACGCGTGGATCGCGCATGTTGCGGCGATGGGCCGGCTGGACGGCGCCACCGCCGCGCTGGCCGGGCGGATGACCGCCGAAATCGCGACGCTGCGGGCCATGTCACTCGCCGTTACGGGATTGCTGGCGGCGGGGCAGAGCCCGGTGGTGGAAGCATCGCTGGTCAAGGATCTTGGCACCACGTTCGAACAGGCGGTGCCCGCGTGGATCGGTGACGATCTGGCCGCGCATCCCGACGAGCCTGTGTCGCCGGACCTCCATCGCACCATCGCCTATCTTGGCCAGATCGCGCCCAGCTTTTCGCTGCGCGGCGGCACGCGTGAGATCCTGCGGGGGATCATCGCGCGCGGACTGGGGCTTCGCTGATGACACGGGAAGAACTTGCAGACCCCTTTCACCGCCTGCTGGAAGGCGCATGCCCGCCGGCCGTGGTGCGCGCGATCGAAAGCGGTGGAGACTGGGGCGATCTTTGGGCCGAGATTGAGGCATCGGGCTATCTGGATGCGCTGGTGCCGGAAGCCTCGGGTGGCGCCGGGCTGACGCTGGCCGAGATTGCGCCCTTGCTGATGGCGCTGGGCCGGCACGCGGTGCCCCTGCCCGTGGCCGACACGATGATCGCCCGCGCGCTGATCGCCCGCACCGGCGGCGAACGCCCCGACGGGCCGATCGTCCTTGTCGCCGGCGCGGCTTCGGCGCCCGTGGCCTTTGCCGCTGTCGCGGTTCATGCGCTGATCGAGCAAGGCGGCGTGCTGCGGCTGATCCGCCTGAATGATTGCGCGCGTGCGCCGTCGGGCGATCCGGGCTCGCTGGCGGAGCTCGTCGGCTGGCCGGAGGCGCCGGGCGCCACCGGATGGCCCGCAAGCGGTGTCGATCTTGCCGCGCTCATCGCCATTGCGCGGGCGGCGGCGATGGCGGGCGCCGGCGACCGACTGCTCGAAATGACCGTCGCTTATGCCAATGAACGTATCCAGTTCGGCAAGCCGATCGGCAAGCAGCAGGCGCTGCAACAGCAGCTTGCGGTGATGGCCGAACAGGTGGTGGCAATGCGCATGGCCGCCGAAATCGGCTGCGCGGCCGGGCTGGAAGGCAATGCCGCGGGCGCCGCCGTCGCCAAGCGGATCGCAAGCGCGGCCGCCGTGATCGTGGCCGATACCGCCCATGCCGTGCACGGCGCGATCGGCATCAGCGAAGAATATGATCTGCAACTTTACACGCGCCGGCTGCGCCAGTGGCGGCTGGCCGGTGGCGGCGAAACCTATTGGGCGCAACGGCTGGGCCGCCTGCGCCTCGCCGCCGCCAGCCTGACCAGCGTGGATTTCGTTCGCACGCACATCACAGCCACGGGAACAGCCTGATGCATACGCCGATCACCGAGCTTCTCGGCATCCAATATCCGATCGTCCAGGGCGGCATGATGTGGGTTGGCCGCGCGGAACTGGCGGCTGCGGTATCCAATGCCGGCGGGCTCGGCATCCTGACCGCGCTCACCCAGCCGACCCCCACCGCGCTGGCCGACGAGATCGCGCGCTGCCGGACGATGACCGACAAGCCGTTCGGCGTGAACCTGACCTTCCTGCCGAGCAGCAACCCGCCGCCTTATGCCGATTATGTGACCGCGATCATCGATTCCGGCGTGAAGATCGTCGAGACGGCGGGCAACAACCCCAAGGAGTTCATCGCCCGCTTCAAGGAGGCGGGCGTGACGATCGTCCACAAATGCACGTCGGTGCGCCACGCCCTGTCGGCCGAGCGCAACGGTGTCGACGCCGTCAGCATCGACGGGTTCGAAGCCGCCGGCCATCCGGGCGAGGATGATGTTCCCGGCCTGGTGCTGATCCCGGCCGCCGCGCGGGCGCTTCGCATCCCGATCCTCGCTTCGGGCGGCCTTGCCGACGGGCGCGGGATGGCCGCCGCTTTGAGCCTGGGCGCGCACGGCATCAACATGGGCACGCGGTTCATGCTGACGCGCGAGGCGCCGATCCACGATCGCATCAAGGAGGCGATCGTCGCGGGCAGCGAGCGCGACACCAAGGTGATCTTCAAGCCGTTCCGCAACACCGCGCGCGTGTTCCGCAACGCGATTTCGGAGGAGATCGCGACCAGCGAACGCGTGCCCGGCGCCACCTTCGCCGATATCCAGCCGCTTGCCGCCGGCGCGCGCGGCCGCGCGGCGCTGGAAAGCGGCGACGTGGATGGCGGCATGTTGTGGGCGGGCATGGCGATCGGGCTGATGGATGACCTGCCGACCTGCGCCGAACTGATCGAACGCATCGTCGCCGAATGCCGCGCCACGCTGGGCGCCGCCGCGCGCATGGCGGCCTGACATGGCGGATGTGCGCTACAACACGCTCGGCTACGAGATCGACGACGGGCTGCTGCAACTGCGCCTATCGCGCCCGGCGCAGCTGAACGCCTTTACCGTCGAGATGGCCGACGAACTGGTCGACGCCTATCGCCGGGCCAGCGCCGACGATGCGATCAAGGCGATCGTGCTAAGCGGCAGCGGCCGCGCCTTCTGCGCCGGGATGGACCTTTCGGTCGGCGGCAATGTGTTCGGGCTGGACGAGGCGCTGGCGCCGGACATGGCCGACATGCGCGAACGGCTGGACGATCCCGCGATCGCGCGCGGCGTGCGCGATACCGGCGGGCGCGTGGCGCTGGCGATGTTCGAATGCCTGAAGCCGATCGTCGGCGCGATCAACGGCGCCGCCGTGGGCATCGGCGCCACGATGACGCTGCCCATGGATTTCCGGCTGGCATCGGCCGACGCGCGCATCGGCTTCGTCTTCGGGCGGCTGGGCATCACGCCGGAAGCCTGTTCGACATGGTTCCTGCCGCGCATCGTCGGCCTCGAGAAGGCGCTGGAATGGCTGTATAGCGCGCGCATCCTGACCGCCGAGGAAGCGATGGCCGGCGGGCTGGTGCGTTCGGTGCATCCCGCCGACGAACTGGTGGAGGCCGCCAGTGCCTTTGCCCGGACGCTGATTTCGGATCGTTCGCCGATCAGCGTCGCGCTGATCCGCCAGATGCTCTACCACAATATCGGCGCCGGCCATCCGATGGAGGCGCACCGCGTGGAATCCCTTGCGATGTTCTACACCAGCATCGGCGACGGACGCGAAGGCGTGGCCGCGTTCCTGGAAAAGCGCAAACCCCGATTTGCCGGCGCGGCTTCGGCAATGCCGCCATTCTACCCGTGGACCGACGGTTGATCGCATAATCGGCCGCGCGGGCGCGGATGCGCTTGCGGGCAGCGGCGCTTATGGTAAGTATTCACTCACTCATAAATCAGATCGAGAGGAAACCGGAAATGCCCACCGATCTTGCGTCCGTTATCCGCCCCGTATCCGAACCGCGCGTCGTCGACGGCGCCTATAGCGACGACCAACATGCCCGCATGATCGACGTCGTGCGCCGCGAAGGCCCGTGGCAGCTGATCCTGGCGCAGCATTTCGCATCGGCCGAAGAAGTGATCGCCACCATGTCCGGCGCGATGCCCGAGGGCGTGACGCCGACCTTCGACATGTTCCTGACGCCGACTTTCCGTGGCTATTTCGCCAAATATGGCACTTGCCTCTACCCCGAGCTGGAGGATTGCTTCCACAATTCGGATTTCCTGGCGCGGGCGCGTTCCTACTGGAATGCCGATTATGCGCGGCCGGATAATATGCTGTTCAACATCCAGGGCCCGGCGCACAGCTATGATCCGGCGCATCTGGACGCCACCCAGTTTCGCGGCATCGACCAGAAGAACACGCCGATCTGGCTGATGAACACGATGACCAAATCGGGCCTGTTCCAGCACTGGCTGATGAAGAAGGCGCAGGTGATCGCCTGGTTCTACAAGGGCACGATCGGCGGCGGCTTTACCTATTGGCCGCAGGGGCCGCTGGCCGAACCCAAGCGCCTAGCCGCGCCGATGTGGAACCGCGCCGTCGTCGTCCAGAACGAGATGATGTACCACCGGGGCGAGGCCAACGGCCCGATCGACCAGCGGCTGCCCAAGGGGCTGGCCTTCGAATCGCTCTTCGAAGCCGATCCGGCGGTGGCCGATGGCTGGCAGATCACGACCGCCGGCGATGTGATCCAGAAGATCCCGGCGAGCGAGATGCGCTTCCTGGTCCACTGGGGCGCCGAGGTCTATTCCGACTTCGACGAACTGAAGATGGTGATGGAACATAGCGACGACCTGACCCACGATCAGGTGTTCGACATGTTCATCGCCGACATGCGCGCGCGCGGCCACAGCTTTGAAGTGCCGACCGATCCGCTGCGCGACCGGGATTTCATCAAGCTGCTGACCGGGATCTACGATCTCGGCACGCCGCGCATCTATCCCGCCGAAGCCCCTGGGCCCCATCAGGAACAACTCGCCGCCTGATCCCGGGCGCGATGGTGGCGGGCCTGCACATGGCCCGCCGCCCTTCCCTTCCCATCAAACGGAGAACTGACTTGCGCCTTTCGTGCCCGTCCCGGTCGCGCCTGCACCAGCCATCAGAACGCTCGCAGGGGTTTCGGCAATGACGGACACGGCGTCCGGCCCGCTGGCCGGCATCAAGGTGCTTGATCTTTCGCGCGTGCTGGCGGGCCCCTGGTCCAGCCAGATCCTGGGCGATCTGGGCGCGGAAGTGATCAAGGTGGAACAGCCCGGCCAGGGCGACGACACGCGGCGCTGGGGCCCACCCTTCCTGGAGGACGGATCGCGCGATTCCGCTTATTACCTCTGCGCCAACCGCAACAAGCGGTCGATCGCGGTGGACCTCGCCAACCCCGAGGGGGCCGAGCTGATCCGCCAGCTGGCCGCCCAGTCGGACATCGTGGTCGAAAATTTCCGCGTCGGCGGGCTGGCCAAATACGGCCTCGATTACGCGTCGCTGAGCGCGACCAACCCCGGCCTGATCTATTGTTCGATCACCGGCTTCGGCCAGGACGGGCCCTATCGCGATCGGGGCGGCTACGACTTCCTGATCCAGGGAATGAGCGGCCTGATGAGCGTGACCGGCCGCGCCGATGGCGAACCCGGCGGCGGCCCAATGAAGGTGGGCATCCCGATCAGCGATCTCGTGACCGGGCTCTATGCCGCGATCTCGATGCTCGCCGCGCTTGAGAACCGCCACCGCACCGGGCTGGGCCAGCATATCGACTGCGCGCTGCTCGACACGCAGGTTTCGCTGCTTGCCAATCAGGCATCCAACTATCTCAACGGCGGGCTGATGCCCCGCCGGCTGGGCAACGAGCATCCCAACACCGTGCCCTATCAGGATTTCGCCTGCGCCGACGGCGACGTGCTGGTGGCGCTGGGCAATGACCGGCAGTTCCGCGCCTTCACCGCGCTGATCGGCCTGCCCGACCTGCCGGACGATCCCCGCTTCGTGGACAATGCCGGCCGCAACCGGCACCGCAAGGAATTGCAGGACGCCATGCGCCCCGCGATCGCGCGCTGGCAATCGGCCGACCTGATCGCCGCGATGGAAGCCGCCAAGCTGCCGGGCGGCAAGGTGAACGAAATCCCCGAAATCCTGGCCGATCCGCAGATCGCCGCACGCGGCCTGATCCACCGCCTGTCGCGATCCGACGGCACCGAGGTGAGCGTGCTCGGCTACCCCGCCAAGCTGTCGCGCACGCCGGTCGATTATCGCCGCGCGCCGCCCCGTTCGGGCGAGGACACGGCCGAGGTGCTCGCCGAACGGCTGGGGCTGACCGAAGAACAGATTGCCCGGCTGAAGACCGACGGCATCGTAGCGGAGACTTTGTGATGCGTGGCCGACATTATATCGCCGGTAGCTGGCGGGCCGATGGGGCGCTGATCCCGACGATCAACCCGTCCGACCTGGACGAGACGGTAGGCGAATATCCGCAGGCGAGCCTGGCCGATGCCGAGGAGGCGCTGGTTGCCGCGCGCAAGGCGCTGCCGGGCTGGGCGCGAAGCAACATCCAGCAGCGCGCCGATATGCTGCGCAAGGTGGGCGACATGCTGCTCGCCCGATCGACCGAGGTCGGCACGCTGCTGGCGCGCGAGGAAGGCAAGACGCTGGCCGAGGGCGTGGGCGAGACGATCCGTGCCGCACAGGTGTTCCATTATTTCGCCGGCGAGACGCTGCGCCATCCCGGCCAGTGGCATGAATCGCTGCGCGCCGGCCACAATGTGATCGTAAGCTATGAGCCGGTGGGCGTCGTCGTCGCGATCACGCCGTGGAACTTCCCGATCGCCATTCCGGCATGGAAGGTCGCCGCCGCGCTCGCTTACGGCAATGTGATCATCCTGAAGCCGTCCGAATATACGCCGGGCTGCGCGATCCTGCTGGCCGAGATGCTGGCCGAGGCGGGCGTGCCGGCGGGCGTGTTCAACCTGTTGCTGGGCGACGGCCGCGCCATCGGCCAGACGCTTGTCGACGGGGCCGATGCGGTGACCTTCACCGGCGCCACGCCCACCGGCCGCCGCATCCTGCAGATGGCCGCGCCGACGATGACCAAGGTGCAGCTGGAACTGGGCGGCAAGAATCCGTTCATCGTGCTGGACGACGCCGATCTCGACGTTGCAGTGGAAGCCGCAGCGCAGGGCACCTGGGGGCAGACCGGCCAGCGTTGCACGGGATCCGAACGGATCATCGTCACCAAGGGCATTTACGACGCCTTCGTCGACAGGCTGGTGAAGACGGTTTCGGGCTATCGCGTCGGCCATGCGCTGGATGCCGCGACGCAGATCGGCCCCGTCGCCAATGCCGCGCAGTTGGACAAGAATATGGGCTTCATCCAGCGCGCGAAGGCGGACGGCGCGGAACTCGCCACGGGCGGCCATCTGGTCGAGGCGCGGACGCGCGGGCATTTCCTGGCGCCCACGCTGTTCCTGAACACCGACAATGCGATGGAACTGAACCGCGAAGAGGTGTTCGGCCCCGTCGCCGGCGTCATCAAGGTCGAGGATTTCGACGAAGCGATCGCGGTCGCGCGCGATTGCGAACTCGCGCTTTCATCCGGCATCGCCACGACCAGCCTGAAGCATGCGGAGCGGTATCGCCGCGAATCCACGGCCGGGCTGGTGACGGTGAACACGCCGACCGCCGGGGTGGAATATCATGTGCCGTTTGGCGGCCGGGCGCCATCGGGCTTCGGCGGCCGCGAACAGGGCACGGCAAGCGCCGAATTCTACACCGAAATCAAGACCGCATACATCAATCACGGCGTCGACTGACGCGAGGGAGAGAGCATTGGCCATCAAGATAGGGTTTATCGGATTGGGTGCGATGGGGCTGCCCATGTCGTCCAATCTGCAACGCAAGGGTTTCGACCTCAACGTATTCGACCTCGATGCCGGGCGGATGGACCAGCTGGCGGCGCTGGGCGCGCGCAAGGCCGCTTCGATCGCCGATGCCGCGCGCGGCGCCGACGTGGTGGTGACGATGCTGCCCGCCACCCCGCATGTCGAAGCGGTGGTGCTGGGCGCGGACGGCGTGCTCGCCAATATCGATGCCGGCGCGGTGCTGATGGATATGTCGACCATCGACGCCAACGGCACCGATCGCGTGGCGCGCGCCTGCGCGGAACGCGGCATCGCCTTCACCGACTGCCCGGTCGGCCGGCTGGTGCTGCACGCCGAACGCGGCGAATCCCTGTTCATGGTCGGCGCAGACGACCCGACGTTCGATCGGGTGAAGCCGCTGCTCGACGCGATGGGCACCGCCATCCATCGCTGCGGCGCGCCTGGCATGGGATCGCGCATGAAGGTGATCAACAATTTCCTGCTGTTGACGGTGGCGGAGGTGTGTGCCGAGGCGATCGCGCTGGGCACCAAGCTCGGCCTCGACATCGAAACGATGCGCGACGTGACCGGCGCCACCACCGCGCAGAACGGCCAGTTGCATACGCTGATGGTGAACAAGGTGCTGAAGGGCGATGTCACCCCTGGCTTCACCATCGACCTGGCCTTCAAGGACATGTCGCTGGCGATGACGGCGGCGGCCGAGCAACGGATCGGCCTGCCTGTCGGCGCTGCCGCCCACGCCGTGTTCGGCGGCGCGCGCGCCACCGATTTCGCCACGAAGGATTATTCCGCCCTGCTCGATTTCGCGTGCGAACGGGCCGGCATCGCCCCGCCGCGCCTGAAGGCGTGAGCGGCAGGACCAGAGAGGAGAAGCCATGGGAAACCTGACCGCCGACGACAAGATCGCGATCGCGGAGCTTATCGCCCGCTTCGCCCATTGTTCGGACTATGCCGACTGGGCCGCGCTCGAAAAGCTCTACGTGCCGGAAATCGAAACCGAACTGGATGGGCTGGCGATCAGCTATCAGGGCATCCCCGCCCAGATCGCGCATGCCCAGGAATCCGCCGCGCAGACCGCCGGCAAGAACCGCCACTATAATTTCAACCTCTACATCGAAGAGCGCGCAGGCGCGGTCGTCGCCCAATATTGCTTCCTCAACGTCAATGCCGGCGCCAAGGCGCTGACCGCGCAGATGGTGACCAGCGGCCGGATGAGCGACACGGTGGTCAAGACTGCCGACGGCTGGAAGATCGCCCGCCGGTTCGTTCGGTTCGACCAGAGCTTCGAACTCGATTTCTGACACTTGCCGCCCGCGCCACGGCGCGGCGGCGGCAACCCAATGAACAGTTTTGATCGAATACGATTGGTTGTTGTCATGTTTTGAGTGCCACGCCATAAGTTAGTCAGGACTCGCTAAGCCTCGGCCGTTCGCGGACGCAAAGAGAGGGCGACGAGTCCTTCCACCTGGGGAGGATTGGATGAGGTTCCGTACGCAGTCCGTATTGTTCGCGGCGCTGAGCGCCGGTGTTTCGATGGTTCCGATGGCCGCCGCGGCGCAATCCGCCAGCAGCCCCCCGACAGCCGGCGAGCTTGACGAGATCGTCGTCACCGCAACGCGCGAGGCGCGCGCGCTGCAGGACGTGCCGATGAGTATCAACGTCGTCACCGGCAAGCAGATCGAACAGCTCAACCTGTTCGACGCCAAGGACATCCAGCGCCTCGCGCCAAGCCTGGAACTGACCAACAGCGACGGCCGCAGCAATGCCGCCACGCTGCGCGGCATCACCTTCACCCCCGATCAGGGCACGTCGCCCGCGGTCGACATCTATCTCAACGACATTCCGATCGACGCGCAGACCGCCTTCACCGCGATCTACGATCTTGAACAGATCGAAGTGCTGCGCGGGCCGCAGGGATCGCTGCGCGGCCGCACATCGCCCGCCGGCGCGATCACCTTCCGCACCCGCCGGCCCGATCTGGACGAAGTGAACGGCTATGCGCAGGCCACCGCGACCGACGATGCTGCCTATAACGTGCAGGGCGGCGTTTCGATTCCGCTGATCCCCGGCCAGCTGGCCGTGCGCGTTGCAGCACTGGTCGACGGCAACCGCCTCAACCAGCTCTACAATGTCAATCGTGACGAGAAATCGCGGAGCAGGACCGAAAGCGCCCGTATCTCGCTGAGCTGGCAGCCGGGTGAGACGTTCAACACCACCCTGACCTACCAGTATCTGCATGCCGACAACCGCCAGCAGCAGCAGGTGTTCGGGCCCGGCAACGCGCCGGCGCAGTTCGACCCGACGCTGAGCGGCCCGCCCGCCGACGTGGACGATTATCTGTCCGTCGCGGAAGGCATTCGCCGCTACCAGAATGAATCGCACTTCGTGAACCTGGCGTTCGACTGGGATCTCGGCCCGGCCACGCTCTATTTCACCGGCGCGCACCAATATACGGTGCTGAAGCAGATGGGCGACATGGATTCGGCCAATCAGGTGCCGAACTATGTGAACATCCAGAGTGTGCGGACGCCCTATAATGTCGACACCGCCGAACTGCGGCTGGCATCGAACGGCAACAGCTTCTGGAACTGGTCGATCGGAACCTTCTATTCGAAGCAGACCGGCGACGTGACGGTGACGCAGCAGTCCGACCAATTCTTCGGCAATTTCCCGACGTCGATGGGCCTGTTCCTGCCGATCACCGCCAACACGCTGGTGCCGGTCAACAACCGCACCTGGTCGATCGCGGCGAGCAGCAGCTTCCAGTTCACCGACGCGCTGCGGCTGGAAGTGGCCGCGCGCTACGGCAATCTCAAGAATATCCAGAAGGGTATCCTGAACCTGTCGTCGCCGGCCTTCCCATCGCCGCCGCCGACCGACCTGATCCCGCCGGAACTGGCCAAGACGGTCAACCATCCGCTGACCGGCGGCGCGACGCTGACCTACGAATTTTCCGACGACGTGACGGCCTATGCCGCTTATGGCCGATCCTTCCGCGCGGGCACGGCCGGCGTGAGCGTGCCGGCCAACATCAGCAACGACCTGATCAAGACCGGATCGGAAAAGTCGGACGCCTTCGAGATCGGCGTCAAGACCGCCTTCCTCGATCGCAGGCTGACGTTCAACATCTCGGCCTTCTACCAGAAGTTCGACGGCTATATCGCGCGCTTCCCCGGCATCAATTACGACTTCGGCACGCGCGATGCCTTTGGCGTGCCTTCGGGTCCGCCCGACGGCATCGTCGATGGCGCCTTCGACTTCAACTATAATGGCGATGCCACGGTGAAGGGCGTCGAGGCGACGCTGGCCGGCCGGCCGGTCGACGCCTGGGACTTCTCGGTCAGCGCGTCCTACATCAAGGCGCGCTATGACGACGCGCTGCTGCCCTGCAACGACTTCAACGGCGACGGCGCGCCGGATTCGAACGGGGCGCCCGCGATCACCGGGGGCGGCAATATCAGCTATTGCGCCAGCGACGACCGGCTGGCCGACACGCCCGACTTCAGCCTGACCGCGAACAGCGAGCTGCGCTTCGGCACGGGCGACCTGCAACCGTTCGTCCGCGCGCTGTTCACCTATCGGCCGGGCGTCTTCTCCGAACGGGCGGCGTTCGACTATCAGAGCCGCGAGCTGCTCAACCTCTACACCGGCCTGCGCGGCCCGGATGCGCGCTGGGAAGTGACGGTGTTCGCCAAGAACTTGCTCAACCAGAAGCGCATCACCAGCATTTCGCAGGGCAATGCGTTGCAGCCGACGCTTTCGGGCACGCCCTATGATTCCGGCTACCGCCTGATCAACGCCACCAACCCGCGCGAGTTCGGCGTGACGACCAGCTTCAAATTCTGATCCGGGGCGGGTGGCGCCCGCCTTCCTCTCCTCCAATCGGAGTGGGCGGCCACCCGGACACTGGGGCGACGCGATGCGTCGCCCTGTTTTTTTATGGGAGCCGATAGCATGTCGCATGATGCCAATGCCGCGCGCACGAAAGGCCCGATGGCACTGCTGCTCGCCGCGTTGCTTTTCCACATCGCAGCCCCGGCCGTTGCGCAGACCGTGCCCGCGCCGAACGATCCGGCAGCGATCAAGTTGGGGACCGGCGGCGTTCCCAATGCCAAGGGGCCGGAAATCTGGTCGCGCCAGGGCGGCAAGCTTTCGGTACGCAACGTGACCGAAGCGACGCTGACCCCGGTTCTGCCGCCGAAGGACAAGGCCACCGGGGCCGCCGTGGTGGTGGCACCGGGCGGCGCGTTCCGCACGCTCGCCATGGATCAGGAAGGCTGGCCCGTCGCGCGTTGGCTGGCCGATCATGGCATCGCCGCCTTCGTACTGAAATATCGGCTGGTGCCGACATCGCCATCCTGGCCGGAGTTCGGCCGGGAAATGGCGGAGGTGATGCGCAAGGCTGCCCCCGGTCCGGACCAGCACCGCGCGCTGCCAACGCCGCCATATGCCGTGGACGACGGGCTGGCGGCGATCCGCCTGATCCGGGCACGCGCGGCAGAGTTCGGCGTCGATCCCAAGCGCGTCGGCATGATGGGCTTTTCGGCCGGGGCGATCACCACCATCGCCACCGCCCAGCAGGCCGATGCCGCCGCCATGCCCGCCTTCATCGCGCCGATCTACCCGTCGATGGGGCGAGTTGAGGTGCCGGCCAATGCACCGCCGATGTTCGTGGCGCTCGCCGTCGACGATCCGCTGCTCGGCCGCATGGGTTACGGCCTTGTCGAAAGCTGGATCGCCGCGCGCGGCAAGGTGGAGCTTCATGCCTATCAGCGCGGCGGCCACGGCTATGGTGTCGGCATTGCGGGCACGACGACCGAAGGCTGGCTGGAAAGCTTCCGCTTGTGGCTCGCCATGAACGGGATGCTGAAAGCGTCATAGCGGCGGCGTTCGCCGTCCAAATGGAGCATTCGCCGGGCGGCAGCCACGATCATGATGGTCGCATAAAAAGAGGAGAGCGACCGCCATGCTGCACACCAAGGCACTGCCGACGATCGGGCAGGAAGTGCTGGGACTCGATCTGGCAGGCGAGATCGGCGAGGAGACCAGGCAACGGCTGGTCGATATCTGGCGCGCGGCGGGCGTCGTGCTGTTTCGCGGCGTCGGCACCGAGCCGGAGGCGCTGCTGAAGCTGAGCCGCTGCTTCGGCGAACTGGAACCCCATCCGATCGAGGCGCTGCGGCTGCACGGACATGATGAACTGATCCTGCTGACCAATCAGGGCGGGCTGCGCGGCCCGGTCTATGCCTTTGACGGCGTGCCGACCTATGGCCGTATCCCCTGGCATACCGATCTTGCCTTCCAGCCGGTGCCGAATGCGGGCGCGCTGCTCAACATGGTGCACAAGGCCGAAACCGGCGGCAGCACGGCCTGGCTCGACACCGCATTGGCCTATGACGCGCTGGACGAAGGGCTGAAGCGCCGGATCGACGGCCTTGAGGCGCGGTTCGCCTTCTGCGCCGATCTGGCCCAGATGAAGTTCGGCAATCCCGGCGGCACGCGGGTGGGCGAGACGAAGGCCGCCTTCCCCGATTATCCGCCGCTGGCCCGGCCGCTGGTGTGGCAGCACCCGATCACCGGCGCGAAGATCCTGAACCTGTGCCCGCTCAACATTCAGGGCATTATCGGCATGGACGAAGCCGAAGGCGACGCGCTGATCCGGACGCTGATCGACGCGGTGGTCCAGCCGCGCTTCATCTATCAGCATGACTGGCAGGAAGGCGATGTCGTGCTGTGGGACAATTACCGCATGATGCACTGCGCGATGGGACATCCGGTGGACGTGCTGCGCATCGTCCACCGGTCCACTTTGCGCGGCCATGCCACCGTGGGCCGCGTGCTGGCGGCATAGAACGCCACGCCACCGCCCGGCGTCCGGCGGTGTTCAGCCGTCGAGCGCCGGGCCGGACGCGCTGCACAGCCGCCCTTCCCCAGCGGCTGCGCGGCGGACGGTGACGAGCATGGCGACCAGCCCGATCGCCGAGGTCGCCGCCCCCGCCAGCGCGACCATCGGATAGCCGAGCCCGGCCGCGATGACGCCACCACCCAGCGCCGCGCCCAGCGCATTGCCAAGGTTGAACGCGCCGATGTTCATCGACGAGGCCAGATTGGGCGCATCGGCCGCCGCGCGCATCACCCGCACCTGCAGCGGCGGGACCAACGCGAAGCTCGCCACGCCCCACAGGAAGATCAGCACCGCCGCAGCCCCGGCGTGCGACATCAGCAGCGCGAAGGCGACGAGGATCGTCGCCAGCGAACCCAGCGTGACGATCAGCGTGCGATCCACCGAACGATCCGCGAAGCGCCCGCCCAGCCAGTTGCCGACGGTGAGGCCAAGACCGTAGGTGACGAGCATCGTGGTGACGAAGCCGAGCGATGCGTGCGTCGCTTCGCGCAGGATCGGCGCGATATAGGTGAACACCGTGAACATGGCGCTCGACCCGACGATGGTGAGCCCCAGCGCGCCCAGCACGTCGCGGCGGGCCAGCACGCGCAACTCGGCCAGCGGATCCCCGCCTTCGGGCGCGCGGAGATCAGGCAATGTCAGCCGGAGCGCGGCCATCGTCGCCACGCCGAGCCCGGCTATGCCCCAGAAGGATGCACGCCAGCCGAGATGTTCGCCCGCCCATGTCGCCAGCGGGACGCCGACGACATTGGCGATGGTGAGCCCCATGAACATCGCCGCGACCGCGCCCGCGCGGCGTTCCGGCGCCACCAGCCCCGCCGCGACGATCGATCCGACGCCGAAAAACGCGCCATGGTTGAACGAGGTGATGATGCGGGCGGTGAGCAGCATCGCATAGCCATCCGCCATCGCCGCGAGCAGATTGCCCAGCGTGAAGATGCCCGCCAGGCCGATCAGCAGCGTCCGGCGCGGCACGGAGCCGGTGGTGAGCGTGACCAGCGGCGCGCCGAGCACGACACCCAGCGCATAGGCGCTGATCAGCAGGCCGGCCGTGGGGATCGAAACGCCGAGATCGGCGGCGATCACCGGCAGCAGGCCCATCGGCGCGAATTCGGTGACGCCGATGCCGAATGCGCCCACCGCGAGCGCGATCAATCCGGGATTGAGCTTCATCGCGGCCGTCCTCACACCATCGCCGGGTTGAGGCGGGCGAAACCCGCCTGCTGGCGGTAGGGCGTGTGCGGATAAGCGGGCAGCACGTCGCTGGCCGCATCGAGCGCGGCGATCTGTTCGCCCGTCAGCGCCCAGCCGACCGCGCCCAGATTCTGCCGCAGCTGATCCTCGTTGCGCGCACCGATGATGACCGAGGACACCGTGGGACGCCGGAGCAGCCAGTTGATGGCGATCTGCGGCACGCTTTTCCCGGTCTCGGCCGCCACCGCTTCTAGCGCATCGACGACGCGGTAGAGCAGTTCGGTTTCGACGGGCGGCGCAAATTGTTCGGTTTCGTGCAGCCGGCTGCCGGCGGGCACCGGCCGATCGCGGCCGATCTTGCCGGTCAGCCGCCCCCAGCCAAGCGGGCTCCACACCAGCGCGCCGACGCCCTGATCCCGGCCGAGCGGCATCAGATCCGCCTCATAGGCCCGGCCGATCAGCGAATAATAGACCTGATGGGCCACAAGACGCGGCCATCCATGGCGATCGGCCACCGCCTGCGCCTTCATCAGCTGCCAGCCGGGATAGTTGGAGACGCCGGCATAACGGAGCTTGCCGGCCGCGATCAGCATGTCGAGCGTCGCCATCAGCTCCTCCACCGGGGTCGACGCATCGAAGGCGTGGAGCTGAAGCAGGTCGATATGGTCCGTGCCCAGCCGGCGCAGCGCATCTTCGACAGCGCGCACCAGCCGCGCGCGCGAAACGCCCCAATCCAGCGGGCCATCGTCCATCGGCAGTCCGGTCTTGGTGGAAATCAGCACAGCATCGCGCCGCCCGCGAATGGCCTGGCCCAAAATCTCCTCCGACGCGCCGGCCGAGTAGACATCGGCGGTGTCGAACAGATTGATGCCGGCATCCAGGCTGATGTCGATCAGGCGCCGTGCTTCGGTCGCGTCGCTCTGGCCCCAGGCGCTGAACAGCGGGCCCTTGCCGCCGAACGTCCCCGTGCCGAAGCTGAGCGCGGAGACGCGCAGCCCCGACGATCCGAGTTGCCGATATTCCATGTTCCACCCTTCCATTGCTATGCGGGCGCACAGATGGATGCGGATGCATGACCTAACTAGCGCCCCATGAAGCGAAGGATTTTTGCAATGGATGCAAAGGTTGCCAGTGGCGCGGATCGCGCGCGTGCGATGGCGCTGTTCGCGGCGGTGGCTGAACAGGGCAGCTTTTCAGCCGCCGGACGACTGTTCGATCTCAGCCCATCCGCCGTCAGCCGCGCGATCGACCGGATCGAGCAACGGCTGGGCGTGCGCCTGCTGCTGCGCACGACGCGCGCGCTTTCGCTGACCGCCGAGGGCCAGGCCTATCTTCAGGCCGCCCGCCGCATCCTGAACGACCTGGACGATGCCGAACAGCAGATCGCCGATCAGGGCGCGCCGCGCGGCCGGCTGCGGATCAGCGCCGCCCATTCGCACGGTCGGCTCAGCATCGTCCCCCTGCTCGGCGAATTCGCCGCGCTCTACCCGCACATCCTGATCGACATCGCATTGAGCGACGCGCTGGTGAACATCGCCGGCGGCCAGGCCGATGTCGCCATCCGTTTCGGCCCGCTGGCCGACAGTCTGCTGACGGCGCGCAAGCTGGGCGAAAGCCGCCGCGTGATCGTGGCATCGCCCGCTTATCTTGCCCGCCACGGCACGCCACAGCAGCCGGAGGACCTCCACCACCATAATTGCCTGAACTTCAACTTCCGCCGCGCCGAGCCGGTGTGGCCCTTCCGTCGTGACGGCCAGGATTTCGCGCTGTCGGTGAAGGGCAATATCGAGGCGAATAACGGCGAGACGCTGGGGCAACTGGCCGCCGCCGGCGTCGGCATTGCGCGCGTCGGCACGTTCGGCGTCGCGGGCGAGATCGCCGACGGGCAGTTGGTGCCGATATTGGAAGCCTTCAACCCCGGCGATGTCGAGCCGATCCACGCGCTGTTCATGGGTGGTCCCGGCACACCGGCGCGGGTGCGCGCATTCGTCGATTTCCTCGCAGCGCGGCTGCACTGACCGGCGCTAAAGCTGACCACGTCGCATCCAAACAATAAGTATGAGTGCGCCATAATATATTGTTTTTCTTATTATTTATGTCGCATCACGGTCGAGAGCACCGCCCCACCGAATAGACTATCATTTTAATAGACAATAAGCTCCTCCCCGGTCGCCCGGTTCCGCCGGGTGGCGCGGCCCGACGGCGGGGGATGCGAGCACGCACCCTCGCCCGCTGGAATCGCGAGAATTGCGGGCTTTTTGTCTACTTTTTTGAAAGAGTTTTCAAGGGGGAATCATGCGAAAATCCAATCCGACATCCCTGCTGATCGGCGCGCTGCTGGCGACGACGGCGCCGGCGACCCCGGCGTGGAGCGCCACGGCGGACAATGCGCCGGAAGACGCGGCGGCGAACGCGGCGGCCGACCCCGCTTTGCCGGGCGATATCCTGGTCACCGCGCGCCGCCGTCAGGAAGCCGCGCAGGATGTGCCGCTGGCGATCTCCGTCCTCGATTCCCGCGCGATCGAGGGGACGGGCAGCTTCAATGTCAGCCGCATCACGCAGCTGCAGCCATCGCTGCAATTCTATTCGAGCAATCCACGCAATTCCGCCGCGAATATCCGTGGCCTGGGCGCGCCATTTGGCCTGACCAATGACGGCATCGAACAGGGCGTCGGCGTCTATATCGATCAGGTCTATAACAGCCGCATCGCCGCCGCGACGTTCGACTTCCTGGATGTCGAGCAGGTGGAGGTGCTGCGCGGCCCGCAAGGCACGCTTTACGGCAAGAACACGACGGCGGGCGCGATCAACATCACCACCCGCGCGCCCAGCTTCGACTTCGAGGGACGCGCCGAAATCACCGTCGGCAATCTGGAATTCGTTCAGGCCAAGGCGTCGGTTTCCGGCCCGCTGGTGGAAGACCGGCTGGCGGTGCGGCTGGCCGCATCCAAAGGCAGCCGGCGCGGCACGATCTACAATGTCGCCACCGATCGCTGGGTGAACGAACAGGACAATCTGGGCCTGCGCGGCGTGCTGCTGTGGCGCGCGACCGACGCTTTGGACCTGACCCTTTCGGCCGACTATAACCGGCAGGATCCCGAATGCTGCGCGCAGATCTATGTCCGCACCGGCGCGACGCAGCGGCCGCTTAGCCGCCAGTTCGCCGCGCTGGCCGCAGCGTTCAACTACGCCCCGCCCAGCACCAACGCGTTCGACCGGCTGACCGACCTCGATTCCGCGCTGGACGCCTATCAGGAAATCGGCGGCGTATCGCTGCGCGCGGAATGGGATCTCGGCCCCGGCACGCTGACATCGGTTTCGGCCTGGCGCTTCTGGAACTGGGGGCCTTCGAACGACCGCGACTTCACCGGCCTGCCGATCACCACCATTTCCGCCAACCCATCGAAACAGGATCAATATTCGCAGGAATTCCGTTACGCCGTGACGAGCGATCGGATCGATTATGTCGTCGGCCTGTTCGCTTATCACCAGCGCCAGCACACCACGGGCGCGCAGGAACAGGGCCCGGCGGCGAGCCGCTGGCTGCTCAACCCGACCAGCGCGAACGCGAACAACCCGGCGGTGCTGGACGGCCTGCGCTCGGAAAACGACATCCTGCTGAAGACGACGAGCCTCGCCGCCTTCGGCCAGTTGAGCTGGCACGTCACCGACCGGCTGAAGCTGCAACCCGGCGTGCGCGTGAATTACGACAGGAAATCGGGCAGCTATGAAGCCGTCGTCCATACGGGCACGGGTGAGTTGCTGGTCTGCAACCCGGCGCCGACGAACAGCGTCACGCGCGACCAGTGCGCCACGCTGCCGCCGCAAAGCTATTCGCCCAAGTTCAGCGACTGGAACATCTCGGGCGATTTCACCCTGTCCTACGAGATCGCCGACGACGTGCTCGGCTATGCGACCTATGCCAAGAGCTTCAAATCGGGCGGCATCAACCTGGCCGGCCTGCCGCTGGACGCCAACAATACGCCGATATTGAGCGCCCAAACGGTGAAGCCCGAAGACGTCAACCATTTCGAAATCGGCCTGAAAACCCAGTTCTGGGATCGCCGCGCGACATTCAACGTCGCCGGCTTCTGGACCGAGATCAGCGATTATCAGGCGACCGTGACCAACGGCCAGCTCGGCGTGCTGCGCGGCTACCTCGCCAATGCCGACAAGGTGCGCGTGCGCGGAATCGAGGCCGACTTCTCGGTACGGCCGGTCGACAGCCTTTCGCTTTATGCCAGCGGCGCCTTCACCGATCACGAATATGTGAAGTTCGTCGATGCCCCCTGCCCGCCCGAACTGGCCGGCGGCACCGCCGCGCAGCCGGGCCAGACGCCCAGCGCGCCGGGCACGCCCGGCGGGATCAGCCCGGCCAATTGCGACATTTCCGGCCAGTGGCTGCCCGGTATCTCGAAATGGGCCTTTTCCTATGGCGCGGAATATCGCCTGCCGGTTGCCCTGCTGGGACTGGATGGCGAGGCCTATGCCGCGTTCGACGGCAATTACCGGTCGAAATTCTCGTCCAACGCGTCGCGATCGGCCTATACCGACATCGCCGGATATTCGGTCGCCAATTTCCGCATCGGCTTCCGCGCGGATGATCGCTGGGATGCCTCCTTCTGGGTCCGCAACGCCTTTGACGAGGATTATTACGAGGTACTGGCAACCCAATCAGGCAGCACCGGCCTGGTGGTGGGGCAGCCCGCCGATCCCCGCACCTACGGCCTGACCATCCGCACCCGTTTCTGACCGGACGGACCTACGGCCCATAAGGAAAAGCCCGGCGACAGCGTGATGCTGCCGCCGGGCCGTCCTTCATTCGACCCGCCGCTTAGAAGCGATCGGCGTTCATCACCTTGCCCCACGCGGCGACGAAATCGTCGACGAACTTCTGCTTCGCATCGTCCGCCGCATAGACCTCGGCCACCGCGCGCAGTTCCGAATTCGACCCGAAGATCAGGTCGACCGGCGTCGCCGTCCACTTCGCCTTGCCGCTGGCGCGGTCCTTGCCGTCATAAAGGCCGGCCGACGCCGACTTCGACCACACCGTGTCCATCGACAGCAGATTGACGAAATAGTCGTTCGACAACTGGCCCGGACGGCTGGTGAAGATGCCATTCGGCGACCGCCCGGCATTGGCGCCGAGCACCCGCATGCCACCCACGAGCACCGTCATTTCCGGCACGGTGAGGTTCAGCTTGTCGGCCTTGTCGACCAGCGCCTCGGCCGGCGACACATCCGCCCCCGCCGCATAATAATTGCGGAAGCCATCCGCCTTCGGCTCAAGATGCGCGAAGGAGGTGACGTCGGTCTGCGCCTGATCCGCATCGACGCGGCCCGGCGTGAAGGGCACCTTGGCGGCATAGCCGGCCTTGCTGGCCGCCTGTTCCACCGCGGCATTGCCGCCCAACACGATCAGATCGGCCATCGACACCTGCTTGCCGGCCTTGGCGAAATCCTTGCGGACCGTTTCAAGCCGGGTGAGCACCTTGGCCAGTTCCGCCGGATCGTTCACCGCCCAGCCGCGCTGCGGATCGAGCCGCAGGCGCCCGCCATTGGCGCCGCCGCGCATGTCCGTGCCACGGAAGGTGGACGCCGAGGCCCAGGCCGTGCGCACCAGTTCATCGGTGGTGAGCCCCGATGCGAGCACGCGACGCTTGAGATCGGCGACCTCCGCCTCGGTGGCCGGCGCGCCGTTCGCCGCCGGCAGCGGATCCTGCCAGGCGAAGGTCTGGCTCGGCACGTCCTTGCCGACATAGCGGGCCTGCGGGCCGAGATCGCGATGGGTGAGCTTGAACCACGCCCGCGCGAAGGCCTGGGCGAACTCCTCGGGATTTTCGTGGAAGCGTTCGGCGATCTTGCGGAAACCGGGATCTTCCTTGATCGCGATATCGGTGGTGAACATGATCGGCGCATGGGTCTTGCCCTTGATATGGGCGTCGGGAACCATGTTGGCGGCCGCGGGATCGGTGGGGATCCACTGCGTCGCGCCGGCCGGGCTCTTGGCCTTCACCCATTCAAAGGCGAACAGATTGTCGAGATACTGGGTGGTGAACTGGATCGGATTGGCCGACCACGCCCCTTCCAGCCCCGACGTCACCGTGTCTTCGGCATTACCCTTGCCGCACTTGTTGGCCCAGCCGAGGCCCTGCTGCTCGATACCGGCGACGGTGGGTTCGGCGCCCACGCAGGCGTCCGGCTTGTGCGCGCCATGTGCCTTGCCGAAGGTGTGGCCACCCGCGATCAGGGCGAGCGTTTCCTCGTCATTCATCGCCATGTTGCCGAACGCGCGGCGGATATCGGTGGCGGCCGAAAGCGGATCATGATTGCCGTTCGGACCTTCGGGATTGACGTAGATAAGGCCCATCTGCGTCGCGGCGAGCGAACCCTTGAGATTGCCCTTCGCGTCGCGGCGCTGATCGCCCATCATCTTGGCTTCGGGGCCCCAGAACACCAGATCGGGCTGCCACGCGTCGACGCGACCGCCGGCGAAGCCGATCGTCTTGAAGCCCATATCCTCCAGCGCAACATTGCCCGTCAGCACCATCAGATCGCCCCAGGAGAGCTTGCGGCCATATTTCTGCTTGATCGGCCAGACGAGGCGGCGGGCCTTATCCAGGCTGACATTGTCCGGCCAGGAATTCAGCGGATCGAAACGCTGTTCGCCGCCGTCCGAACCGCCGCGGCCATCGCCGACGCGATAGGTGCCCGCGCTATGCCAGGCCATGCGGATGAAGAAGGGGCCATAATGGCCATAATCGGCGGGCCACCAGGGCTGCGAGGTGGTGAGAACCTTGCGGATATCGGCCTTCACGGCGTCGAGATTGAGGCTCGCAAACTCCTTGGCATAATCATAATCCGCGCCATAGGGATTGGACTGCGCTTCATGCTGGCGCAGCGCGGAAAGGTCGAGACGCTGGGGCCACCAGTCGCTGTTCGACATGCCGGCCGTCTTCGCGCCAGCGGCTGCGGGCGCCGCATCAGCCTTTTCGGCCGCGAACGCCGGCGCCGAGGCCAGCCCCGCCGCCGCGATCAGAACCATCAGGGATGTAGATGTTTTGCGCATAGTGCCTCCCACGCTCATTTTGGACGCAGCCGGCCTAATTTGTTGCGGTCTCGTAGCAAAACCGATGATTCTGCTCAGAGTGATCGATTTCGTTCACATTGCCCGGCGGCGCCCGTTGCGCGACGCCAGCGCTGACCGGCTGGCATCGCGCGATCGGAAACTCGATCAAAAGCTCAGTTATTCGCCATCACCTCGCGCAGTTCGGCGCGGGACACGGGCTTTTGCGGGAGATCGAAGCGATCGGCCGCGATCGGCTGGCGGCCGATTTCCTTTAGATCCATGCGATCGAACGAGATCGGCATGCCGCGCGCGAGCGTCGCGGTGGTCAGTTGCACGAACTGTTCGGGATAGACGAGCACCGCGCGCGACGGACGTTCGAACGTTTCCAGCGCCTTCACCGCCACGCCCCGCACATCGGCCAGCGCGGGATCGGGCGACATGACGATCGTCTGGGTGACGCCGGGTGCGTCGACGGGCGATATCGCCACGACATCGCCCTGCCATTCGCCGATCTTCCGCGCACCTTCGACCCGCGCTTCATAGCGCGTGTCATCGCGATCGCCGGTCATCACGCCCGCCGCGATCATCCGGGCGCGGACCTCGGCACCGACCGCCATATAATCATCGACATTGGCGACCGCGCTGCCGCCCGATGGCGTCGTGACGACGACATAGGCCACGCCATCGCGGACGAACACGGCGCGGCCGTCGCCATCCTCGATACGCATGTCGCCATTGGCCGCCGCCTCGACCAGCAGGCTCTGCTTCGGATCCTCCGTCTGCGCGTAACGCAGCGTCGTATCCCCCGGCCCGGCATTGCCGCAGCCGGCCGTCAGCCCGAAAGACATCATCACCATCAGCGCTGAAATGCGTGCCATCCTGTCCCCCCCCATAAAGCTGGACCGATGGCGATCGCCGACCTTGCGGACACACGCCAACCGATCCCGTTCACGAACGCGGCGCACCCGAAATTGCGAAATCAAACAGGATTTCGCCCCCTGTTGAGGCGGATCTATTACTATAAATATAGGGGGCGCACAATTAGCACGCCCGGATTACCACCTGCATCGCAACTTGCCCGTCCACACGGTTGACCTGATTGATCCCGATCAGTTTGGCCCAGCCCGATCGATCAACCCGCTGTCCAGCAGCGGCGCGGCATCGATATTTTCGGCATCGAGCAGGGTGGCGAGCCGTTCGGCCGAAGCCAGGATCATCGCCTGTTCCCATGGCGGCAATTGCACGAAGCGATCGGTGAAGCGCGTCTGCAAAGGATCCGGCGCATCGGCGAGCGCGGCCTTGCCGGCGGGCAGGATGCTGAGGTGGAACTGTCGCTTGTCCCGCGCGCTGCGCTGGCGCTGCACGAAGCCGAGCGCGGCAAGCCGATCGACGATCGTGGTGATCGTCGCCTGGCTGAACTGCAGCGCCTGCGCGACCGCGCCGGGCGTGGTCGCGTCCTTGGCGTCGATTTCGCGCAGAACCAGCAGTTGCGACGGCGTGAGCCCCGTCGACGCGGCGAGATGACGGCTGCCGATTTCGGTGGCGCGCAGCACGCGGCGAAGCGCGCGCAGGGTGAGCGATGCGATCTCGGAATCCATGGCGCGCGGCATAGCCGGATTGCCAGAACGACGCCATCGCGGAGGGAGCGACAGCGCATTCCCGCGACCGATATATTTCGATGAATGAAATATATTTTAGGCGCCGGGGGTTGAAGATCACCGCTCATGCAGGCATATAGCGCCCGCCCTTGCCGCAATCCGCGTGACATCGGCCAGAATATAATTCGGGAGATGAATAATCTTCGACACCCAAGCTACAGCGACCGCAGGGTCGCCACGGGCTTCTGCGTGCCCAATCGAGGGCGAGGGGCAGGACTTCACACTCCGCCGGCCCGTCGCGACAGACGGCCCCGCGATCACCGCGCTGATTGCCGCCTGCCCCCCGCTTGATGCCAATTCCGCTTATTGCAACCTGTTGCAATGCAGCGACTTCGCTGAATCCTGCATCCTCGCGGAACGGGATGGCGAACTGCTTGGCTGGGTATCCGGCTATCGGCCGCCATCTGATCCTGCCAATTTCTTCGTCTGGCAGGTTGCGGTCGCCCCGGCGGCGCGCGGGCGGAAGCTTGCGCAACGCATGATCGAGGCGCTGGTGCAGCGTCCGGCCGCCGCCGGCGTGACGCACCTCACCACCACGATCACCGACGATAATCGCGCATCCTGGGCCCTGTTCAACGGGCTCGCGCGGCGGTGGCGCGCGCCGATGGAAAAGAGCACGCGCTTCGATCGCGATGCGCATTTCGGCGGCGCCCACGCCACCGAGTGGCAGGCACGCATCGGCCCGCTGCCCTTCTGACGCGGACCTTCCGGGCCGGCATCCGCGCCGGCCGATCCAATGCCTGTCCATGCGGGCCTGCCCACGCGGGACACCCGACCAGACCTGGCCTGACCGGAGACATAGCGACATGACCACCCCCCTTCCCCAGCCCACGGGCCAGATGCCCGACACGTCGATTTACGAACGCCGTGAATCCGCCGTGCGCAGCTATGCGCGGTCGATGCCTCGCCAGTTCAACCGCGCCGAGGGCGTGTGGATGCACGACAATAAGGGCGGCCGTTATCTCGATTTCCTGTCGGGCTGCTCCACGCTGAACTATGGCCACAACCACCCGGTGCTGAAGCAGGCGCTGCTCGACTACATCGCCGCCGACGGCATCACCCACGGGCTGGACCTGCACACCGACGCCAAGGCGGAATTCCTGCGCACGCTGGAGGATGTGATCCTGAAGCCGCGCGGGCTGGACTATCGCGCCATGTTCACCGGGCCGACCGGCACCAACGCAGTGGAAGCGGCGATCAAGCTGGCCCGCAAGGTGACTGGCCGCGAACTGGTGATCGCCTTCACCAACGGCTTTCACGGCATGACGCTGGGCGCGCTCGCCTGCACCGGCAACGCCGCCAAGCGCGGCGGCGCGGGCGTGCCGCTGAGCCATGTCGCCCACGAACCCTATGACGGCTATTACGGCCCCGACGTCGACACGGCCGATCTGCTGGAACGCCGGCTTTCCGATCCGTCGAGCGGGCTCGACGCGCCGGCCGCCATCCTGGTCGAAACCGTGCAGGGCGAAGGCGGGCTGAACGCCGCATCGCCCGAATGGCTGCGCAAGATCGCCACGATCGCCAAGCGCCACGGCGCGCTGCTGATCGTCGACGATATCCAGGCGGGCTGCGGGCGCACCGGCCATTTCTTCAGCTTCGAAGGCATGGGCGTCACGCCCGATATCGTCACGCTCGCCAAATCACTGTCGGGCATGGGCCTGCCCTTCGCACTGACGCTGTTCCGCCCGGAAATCGACCAATGGGCGCCCGGCGAGCATAATGGCACCTTCCGTGGCAACAACCATGCCTTCGTGACGGCCACGGCGGCGCTCCGCCATTTCTGGAGCGATGGCCAGTTCCTGGCGGACATCCGTCGCCGTGGCACCATGCTGGAACGGCGGCTCGACGCGATTGCCGGCCAGTACGGCCTCACCACGCGCGGCCGGGGCATGATGCGCGGCATCGACATGGGTTCGGGCGAAATCGCCGCATCCGTTACCGCCGCCTGCTTCGAGCGCGGCCTCATCATCGAAACCAGCGGCGCGCATGACGAGATCGTCAAGGTGCTCGCCCCCCTCGTGATCGACGACGCCGTCTTTTCGGCCGGGCTCGACATCCTGGAGGAGTGCATCCGCGCCGCCCTGACGGTCACCTATGGCGTGGCCGCAGAATAAGGAGATTTGACACCATGATCGTTCGCAAACTCCAGGACATCCGCAAATCCGATCGCAACGTGAAGTCGAACGGATGGGAAAGCGCCCGCCTGCTGCTGAAGGACGACGCGATGGGCTTTTCCTTCCACGTCACGACCATGTTCGCGGGCGAGGAACTGCACATGCATTACCAGAACCATCTGGAGGCCGTGCTGGTGCTGAAGGGCACGGGCACGATCGAGGATCTGGGCACCGGGCTGACCCACCAGCTCGCGCCCGGCGTGATGTATGCGCTCAACGCCAACGACAAGCATATCGTGCGCCCCGAAACGGACATTCTGACGGCCTGCGTGTTCAACCCGCCCGTCACCGGCCGCGAGGTGCATGACGAGAACGGCGCCTATCCGGCGGAGGCCGACATGGTTCGCACCGCCGAACTCGCCAATTGAGACCGACTGAAAAGGGGAGCTACCCTTGCAAGACATCTACCCGTCCCGAAAGGCCGGCGAGGCGGAATTCCTGCCGCGCCACGATCCGGTCGTCCATGGCACCTGGAGCGCGGACGCGCCGCTGACCCGCGATCAGGCTGATCAGTTCGACCGCGACGGCTATCTCGTTCTCGAGGACATTTTTTCGGACGCGGAAATCACTTTCCTGCAGACCGAGGCGGGCAAGCTGCTTGCCGATCCCAATGCGCTCGATGCCGAGACGATCATCACCGAGCCGGGCGGCAGCGAAATCCGTTCGATCTTCGAGATCCACGCGCAGAGTGACGCGCTGGCGCGGCTGGCGGCCGACCGGCGGCTGGCCGACGTCGCCCGCTTCCTGCTGGGCGACGAGGTTTATATCCACCAGTCGCGGCTGAACTATAAACCCGGCTTCCAGGGCAGGGAATTCTATTGGCACAGCGATTTCGAAACCTGGCATGTCGAGGACGGGATGCCGCGCATGCGCGCGCTTTCCATGTCGATCCTGCTGGCGGAGAACACGCCGAATAACGGGCCGCTGATGCTGATCCCCGGATCGCACCAGAGCTTCCTGACCTGCGTGGGCGAAACGCCCGAAGACCATTATCGCATGTCGCTGAAGAAGCAGGAATATGGCGTTCCGGACGAGAACAGCCTGGCCGAGCTGGCCTATCGGCATGGCATCGTCGCGCCGACCGGCAAGCCCGGATCGGTGGTGATCTTCGACTGCAACATCATGCACGGATCGAACGGCAACATCACGCCCTTCCCGCGCGCCAACGCCTTTCTGGTCTATAACGCGGTGAGCAATCGTCTGGCCGCTCCCTTTGGCGTCGACAAGCCACGCCCGTCCTTCATCGCGGCGCGCGGCGAACCGGCGGCGATCGCCCCGATTGCCGGCCCGCTGATCACGGGGGTCGCGGCATGACCGGAACGCATAGCGTGGAAAAGATCGGCGGCACCTCCATGGCCGCCACCGCGACATTGTTCGACAATGTGCTGATCGCCGGGCGCGAAGGCGCCGATCTCTACAACCGCATCTTCGTGGTGTCGGCCTATGCCGGCATCACCGATCTGCTGCTGGAACATAAGAAGAGCGGCGAGCCGGGCGTCTATGCCCGTTTCGTGGCCGACGATGACGGCGATGGCTGGCGCCATGCGATGGCCGCCGTGCGCACCGCCATGCACGATCGCAATGCGGAGATGTTCGCGCGGCCCGAAAGTCTGGCGGAAGCGAATGCCTTCGTCGACCGGCGGCTCGACACGATCGCCGCCTGCCTCGACGATCTGGCGCGCCTGCGCAGCCATGGCCGTTTCTGCGTCAAGGAACAGCTTGTCACCGTGCGCGAACTGCTGGCCGGCGCGGGCGAGGCGCACAGCGCCCACAGCACCGCGCTGCTGCTGCGCGATCGCGGCGTCAACGCGCGCTTCGTGGACCTGAGCCTGTGGAATCAGGAGGACATGCGCGATCTGGACGAGCGGATCGAGCAGGCCTTCGCAACCATCGACCTTGCCACCACGCTTCCGATCGTGACCGGCTATGCCGGGTGCAGCGAGGGCATGGTGCGCCGTTACGCGCGCGGTTATTCGGAGATGACCTTTTCGCGCATCGCCGTGCTGACGCAGGCGCGCGAGGCGATCATCCACAAGGAATTCCACCTTTCCAGCGCGGACCCCAAGCTGGTCGGCACCGGCAAGGCGCGCAAGATCGGACGCACCAATTATGACGTCGCCGATCAGCTCGCCAATCTTGGCATGGAGGCGATCCACCCCGGCGCCGGGCGCGGCCTGCGCCAGACCGATATTCCGCTGCGCGTGCGCAACACCTTCGACCGCGAGGATGAAGGCACGCTGATCTGCGGCGATTATGTATCGGATACCCCGCGCGTGGAGATCGTAACCGGCATCCGCCACGCGCAGGCACTGCAGTTCTTCGAACAGGATATGGTGGGCGTGAAGGGTTATGACGCCGCGATCCTGGAAGCGCTGACCCGGCATGGCGCGTGGATCGTCAGCAAATCATCCAACGCCAATACGATCACCCATTATCTGTCGACCGACGTGGCGACGATGAAGCGCGTGATCGCCGATCTGCAGGCGCGTTATCCCGATGCGGCGATTTCGGCCCATCCCGTCGCCATGGTGTCCGCCATCGGCAGCGATATCGCCCGCCCGGGGCTGATGCCCGATGCGCTGCGAGCGCTGGACGACGCAGGGATCACGGTGAACGCGATGCAGCACCAGATCCGCAACGTCGACATCCAGTTCGTCGTCGATGTCGAACGGTTCGATGCCGCCATCAAGGCGCTGCACGGCGCGCTGGTGGAAGACGCACCCATGGCGCAGGGCCGGCGCGCGGCCTGAACGCCACCGCCGCCCCTATCCCGTCCCTTATGCTGTCGGCCGTCCAACCCGTCCAAAGCCTGCTGCTCGCCATCTTCATGCTGATGGCGGGCAGCGGCTTTCTAGCAACGCTGATCAGCCTGCGGCTGGAGCGCGCGGGCAACAGCACGATGATGATCGGCGCGGTTGCCACCTGCTATTTCGCGGGGCTGGTGATCGGCGCGCTGCGGGCGGGCGGCATCGTCCGCCGGGTCGGGCATATCCGCGCCTTCGCCGCCTTCGTCGCGCTGCTTTCGGCGAGCACCCTGTCTTATGTGCTGCTCGATCGTCCATTGCTGTGGGCGATGCTGCGGCTGATCGACGGCGTCTGCGTGGCGGGCGTGTTCGTGTGCCTCGAAAGCTGGCTCAACGACCGCGCCGACGCGCACAGCCGGGGCAGCGTGCTCGCCGCATATATGGTCGCGCTCTATTCCGGCCAGGCGATCGGGCAATTGCTGCTGGGCGCCAGCGGCAGCCTGCCGGCCATCCCCTTCCAGATCGCGTCCATCCTGATTTCGCTGGCGATCATCCCCTTGTGCCTGACCCGCAGCGCCGCCCCCGCCCCCGGCGAAGCCAGCGCCTTTTCGATCCGCGCGCTGCTCGCCGCTTCGCCGCTCGGCGTCGCCGGCGCGGTGGCCACGGGGTTGATGCTGGGGGCCTTTTACGGGCTGGCCGCCGTCCATGTCCGCCGGCTCGGCCTCGATCTGCCGCGCACCGCGCATTTCATGACGATCGTCATCCTGGGCGGCGTCGCATTGCAATGGCCGCTGGGCCGCCTTTCCGATCTCTATGATCGCCGCCGCGTGATCGTGCTGAGCTTCGCTGCGACGCTGGTTGTGAGCCTGCTGCTGGCGTTGCTGACGGAAGGCGGCCTGACGCTGCTGGCGCTCGGCGCGCTGTTCGGCGGGTTGAGCTTCGCGCTCTATCCGCTCTGCGTCGCCCATTGCAACGATCGGCTGCTCGCCGCCGAACGCGTCGCCGCAAGCGGGCGATTGGTGCTGCTTTATTCGGTGGGTGCGGCGATCGGCCCGGTCGGCGCGGCCTTCGCCATGACGGTGGCGGGCACCGGCGGGCTTTTCCTGTTCATCGCATTATGCGCCGGCGCGGCGCTGGGCTTCGGCCTGTGGCGGCAGACCGCCACGGACGCGGTGCCGCCCGCCGACCAGCAGGACTTCCAGATCGTGCCGCGCACCACGCCGATGGCATCGCTGCTCGATCCCAACACGCCCGACGGCGA
The DNA here is from genome assembly GCF_900188165.1 of Edaphosphingomonas laterariae. GTDB lineage: Bacteria > Pseudomonadota > Alphaproteobacteria > Sphingomonadales > Sphingomonadaceae > Sphingomonas_E > Sphingomonas_E laterariae. The sequence goes on from NZ_FZOS01000004.1 coordinate 97,022, forward strand.
TCCGCCCGCAGGACAAGCCACATGACCGCTCTCGCCCGCTCCCCCGCCGCCACGCCACGGCCCGCGACCGACCATGCCACGCTGCGCCGGGCGATCACGGCATCCGCGCTGGGCAACGCCACCGAATGGTTCGATTACGGGATCTACGCTTATGGCGTGACCTATATCTCGGCGGCTCTGTTTCCCGGCGACGTCGACGATGCGGTGCTGTTCGCGCTGGCGACCTTTGCCATTTCATTTCTCGTCCGGCCGCTCGGCGGCCTGTTCTGGGGGCCGATGGGCGATCGGCTGGGCCGCAAATCGGTGCTCGCGCTCACCATCCTGCTGATGTCCGGCGCCACCTTATGCGTCGGGCTGATCCCCGATTATGCCAGCATCGGCATGTGGGCGCCGATCCTGCTGATCCTGCTGCGCATGGTGCAGGGCTTTTCGACCGGCGGAGAATATGGCGGCGCGGCCACCTTCATGGCCGAATATGCCCCCGACGACCGGCGCGGCTTTTACGGCAGCTTCCTCGAATTCGGCACGCTGGCGGGTTTCTCGCTCGGTGCGCTGCTGATGCTGGGTTTCTCGCTGCTGCTGGGTGACGCCGCGATGCACCAATGGGGCTGGCGCATTCCCTTTCTGGTCGCCGCGCCGATGGGGCTGATCGGCATGTATCTGCGCGCGCGGATGGAGGACACGCCCGTCTTTCTGGACCAGCACAAGACAGGCACGGCGAGCCCGTCGCTCGCTTTGCTGGTGCAACGCCACTGGCGCCCGCTGCTCGTCGTCGGCGGGCTGGTCGTGGCGCTCAACGTCGTCAACTATACGCTGCTCAGCTACATGCCGACCTATTTGCAACGGCGCATCGGCCTTTCGGCGGACGAGGCGCTGATCGTGCCGATCATCGGCATGCTGTTCATGATGGCGCTGCTGCCCTTTGCCGGCGCCCTTTCCGATCGGATCGGCCGCCGGCCGATGTGGCGATGGTCGCTGATCGGGCTGATCGTCGCGGTCGTCCCGCTCTACATGCTGATGGCGACGGGGCTGCCCGGCGCGATCGCCGCCTTCATCCTGCTCGGCCTGCTTTATGTGCCGCAGCTAGCGACGATCTCCGCCACCTTCCCGGCCCTGTTCCCGACGTCGGTGCGCTTCGCGGGTTTCGCCATCGCCTACAATGTCTCGACCTCGATCTTCGGGGGCACGGCACCCGCGATCGGCAGCGGGCTGATCACCATCACCGGCAATGAACTGATGCCGGCCTTCTACATGATGCTGGCCTGCATGATCGGGCTGGCGGCGCTGCGCTTCATGCCGGAAACCGCCGGCCGTTCGCTGCGTGACGATCCCTTCGCGACGGAGACGCGGCCATGATTCCCGGTTTCGATACGGCATCCCACGGCATCGACGCGCTGGTCGGCGCCGATAGCCTGCAACCCTGGATGCAGGCGGGGATCGCCATCCTGCTGCTCGCCACGATCAGCTGGATCGCCAACTGGATCGCCAAGCGGATCGTGCTCGGCCTGATCCTGCGCGTGCTGGGCCACCTGCCCTTCGACATCCGGGCAAGCCATATCGGCGCGATCGTCGCGCGCCTGTCGAACATCGTGCCGGCGCTGGTGATCCAGATCGGCATCGGCGCGGTGCCCCATCTGCCGGCCTGGGCGGCCGGCTTCGTGCAAAGCCTGTGCGCCGCGTTCATCATCCTGACGATCGCGATCGCACTGAGTGGCGGGCTCAACCTGCTCAACGAACTTTACCAACGGCGCCCCGATGCGGTGAGCCGTCCGATCAAGGGCTATGTGCAGGTCGGCAAGCTCTTGGTCTATGCCGCGGCCGCGATCCTGATCATCGCCGCGCTGATGGATCAATCGCCGCTGCTGCTGCTTTCCGGGCTGGGCGCGATGGCGGCGGTGCTGATGCTGGTGTTCAAGGATACCATCCTGTCGCTCGTCGCATCGGTGCAGATCGGTTCGAACGACATGGTGCGCGTTGGCGACTGGATCGAGATGCCGCAGCTCAACGCCGATGGCGACGTGATCGACATCGCGCTCCACACGGTGAAGATCCAGAATTTCGACAAGACAATCACCACCATCCCCACCCACCGGCTGATCACCGAAAGTTTCCGCAACTGGCGCGGCATGGCGGAATCGGGCGGGCGACGGATCAAGCGATCACTGATGATCGACCAGAACAGCGTGCAGTTCCTTTCGGACGACGCCACGGCCAGCCTGTCGCGCTTCGGCCTGCTGCGCGATTATCTGGAAACGAAGCAGAACGACATTCGCAGCTGGAACGGGCGCAAAGCCGGGTGCCACATCGTCGATCGTCGGCGATTGACCAATATCGGCACCTTCCGCGCCTATGTGCTCGCTTATCTGCAGGCCCGACCGGACATTGCCGACGACAAGACATTGCTGGTCCGCCAGCTCGCCCCCGGCGAATATGGCCTGCCGCTGGAAATCTATGCCTTTGCGACGACGACCGCCTGGTCCGATTATGAGGGCATTCAGGCGGACATCTTCGATCATCTGATCGCCATCCTGCCCGAATTCGGCCTGCGCCTGTTTCAACGACCCACCGGCCTCGACATGTGGGCGCTGACGGAAGCGCCATCCGCGCTGGCCAGCGTGGGACGGTAGCCGGAGGGCGCGGGCTCAGAAGCGATACATGACCTCCAGCCCGGCCATGCGGATCGTTTTGGCCGGGCCGGTTTCGGCTATGAACGCGCCCGGCCGGAAGATCGACAGCGATCCCGCGAAGGACAATGTTTCGTTGGCCTGCCATTCGATCAGCGCCTCTGCCTGCGTGCCGATGAAGCGCGCGCGGGAGCCGTTGGGCGCGCGGATCAACTGGCCGGGAATATCATAGATCCCATCGCCCCGGCGCGCGCGCCAATAGGCTACCGCCGACAGCTCGACCGCCACGCCATGGCCGAGATCGGCATCGAGGCTGGGGTGCAGGTTGATGATGTTATAGGGGCCGATGGGCGAGAGTTCGCCGAAATATTTGCCCTTGGGGAACATCGGATTGAACGTGCCGAGCACATCATCGGCGGGGTCGCCGTCCCCGCTCGCGATATTGGCGCGCAGCCGGAAACGCGGCTGCAACGGGGCCCTGACGAAGCGGTAGGCGGTTTCGGTCGCCACCGTCCAGGCGCGGATATCCGCGTTGCCGAAATGCCCGCGCTGGAGCACCGCTTCCCAGTTCCACGCCCAATCGCCCCGCTTGCCGAACAGGCGGAGGCCGATGCTGCGGCGATGTTCCGGCGCCACCCCCTGCACGAAGCGCGCGGCGCGGTTGCGATAATCCAGCATGTAAATGTCGAGCCCGGTGACACCGGCGATGCTGGTGGTCGCATAAACGCCGGTCAGCCGCTTCACGTCCGACGTCTCGTCGTCGAAATCCCCCCGGCCGATCGCCACCGGCCGCAGGCGGATCAGATCGATCCGGGTGTCGCCGGACTGGAGAATGCCGCGCACCCCATCGAAGGGTTGGGGAATATTGGGGCCGTAACGCAGGCCGACCAGCCGTTCGGAACCGAGCGCGACCAGTTCGCGCCCGCCACGCAGTGTCAGCCCGCCACGATCGCCGATCGGCAGGCGCAGGTCGCCAAAGCCCTGCAACAGATCCAGCCCGGTTTCGTCGGCTGGCCCCGCGCCGCCCGCCACGCCGCGCGCAAAACCGGCGATAAGCTGGACGAAGCCCCGCGCCGGGCCGGCATGCACGTCGACATGCGGCATCAGGCGCAGCCAGAGATAGCCGTCGTCGGGCGCGTCGGCCCCGCCCCAGAGGTTGTTGTCGAACCCTTCGTAGCGCGCACGCGCCTCCAGCCCGGCGCTGACATAGGCATCGCCCGCACCATCGAGCGGCTGATATTTGGCCGCCTGCCACCAATGATCCCGCTGCTGCCGATCGCGCAGGACCGTCCAGTCCTCGTCATAGCGCCAGTTGAGCTGATCGACCTGGGCGGCCGCCGCGCGGGGCAACAGCAACGCGACGATGAAGGCGAGGATCGCCCGCCCGATCATGCCGGCTGGATCAGGTGGCGCACCAATGGCGGCTCGGGGCCGAGATGGAAGGCGTTTACCACCGCCTGATTTTCGCGATCGGCATGGGTGACGCGTTCATGCTGGCGCAGATGTTCCAGCCAACTGGCCAGCATGAAGCTTTCGACGATCACGTCGGGCGTCGCGGCGTCCTGCAGCAGATGCCACTGGATCGCGCCATCGCGCCGGCGAATCCGCCGCATGTCCTGCATCGCCGCGAGGAATTCCGCCGTACGTGCCGGATCGATGCGATATTCGATCGTCACCATCACCGGGCCGCGATCGGCCGGCGCATCGCCCGCGACGATCGGCGCTGGCCAATGGAGCGAGGGTGAGAGATCGAGCGCGGCTTCCGCACCCAGCCGAAAGCGAAAGCCGAGCAGAGGTAGCACCGCAGCCATGCCGATCGCGGCGACCATCAGCGTCGCCGGAATGCCGATCTTGCCGGCCAGCGCACCCCAGAGCATCGAGCCCGCCGTCATCGCGCCCTGGAAAGTTACGAGATAGATAGCGAGCGCCCGGGCCTTCACCCAGGCCGGGGCCGACATCTGCGCCGCGCCGTTGAGCGAGGACATCATGGCGATCCACGCGAGGCCGGCGACGGCCAGCGCGGCGCCCGCCGCGACGAAGCCGCCCGCATGGCCCAGGCCGAACATCGCCGCCGCGAAAAGCAGCGAACCGCCGGCCGTGATGCCGTTGGCGGAAACATGGCCGCGCAGCCGGGGCAAGAGCACCGCGCCCGCCACCGCCCCCAGCCCCATCAATGTCAGCAACCCGCCATAAGCGGCCGGGCCAAGCCCCAGTTCGCGGCGGCCAATGATCGGCAGCAAGGCCCACAAGGCGCTTGCGAACAGGAAAAAACCGATGCTGCGGACAAGCACCACCTGCAGTGCCGGTGCCCGCGCCGCATAACGCGCGCCTGCCCGCAGCGCGCCCAGAAAATGTTCGGCCGGCAGGCCCGATCCGGCCGGTTGCCGGCGCCAGCGGGCAAGGACGAGCAGGACGCCGAGGCCGGACACCGCATTGAGCGCGAACACCGCCGCCGGCCCCGCCAGCGCGATCACCAGCCCGCCGAGCGCGGGGCCGATGGCGCGCGCGATGTTGATGCCCAGGCTGTTGAGCGCCACCGCCTGCTGGAGTGCCGCGCGCGGCACCAGTTCCGGCACGATGGCCTGAAAGGCGGGGGCGGACAGCGCCGCCCCGCAGGCGATGGCGCAGGTAAAGCTCAGCAGCAGCACGGGCGTTACCCCTCCACTGAAGGTCGTCACCGCAAGCAAAGCAGTGGCCAGCAGCGCAAACAATTGCGCGCCCATCAGCAGCCTGCGCCGATCGACGATATCGGCCAGCGCGCCACCGGGCAGCGCCAGCAGGAACATCGGGAGCGTGGTTGCCGCCTGCACCAGCGCCACCATCAGCGGCTCGGCCGACAGCGAGGTCATCAGCCAGCCGGCGCCGACATCGTGCATCCAGGTGCCGACATTGGAGACGATGGTCGCGACCCACAACGCCCGGAACACCCGGCTGGCGAGTGGCGACGGGGTGGCCTCTTCCGTCATGCTTCGCGCCGTTCGGCCAGGATCGCGGCCAGCATCAGCCCCCCGATCAGCCCGGCATGTTCAATGAAGATATTCCGTTCGTGAAAGCGCGCCACCGGATCGGCGATGCGCCAGAAGGGATGCGCGATCAGCGTTGCCGCCGCCGTAAAGACGCCCAATGCCCCTGCCCCCAGCCAGCCCGAACGCCGCAGCAGGAGCAGCGCCGACCCGCCGATCTGGACCAGGATCGTGGCGGCGACGACCAGCCAGCCGGGTTCCAATCCGAAATGGCGCGCTTCGCCCAGCGCGCCCGGCAGATCGGCAAGCTTGGCCAAGCCGCTGCTCCAGTAAGGCAGCGTGAGCAGCGCGATCGCGCCCGTGGCGAACCGGCGTTCCTGCAGTAGCCGGGCAATGGATTGCGGCGTCATGGTTCAGACCGCCCAGCAACCGCAGCCCAGTGCTCCCCAGAACGTCTGGACATCGGCGGTCGGCACATTCGCACCCAATGCCGCCGCATGATCGTGCCCGTGGACGTTGCAGGCGCTGGCGCAACCGCAGGCGGATGCCATCTTTGCCGCCTGTTCCGGCCGCCGGTAATAGCCGCCGAACGTGGCAACGGGCGACCAATCGGGCATGGGCTTCGGCAGCGCAGGCCCAAGCGCCGCGAAATCGCCCTCCCCATGGACGATCTTGCCGCCGAGCAAGGTGAGCACCGCGTTCAGATGCGCGATCTCGTCTTCCGGCACGGTGAAATAATCGTCCGAAAGCAGCGCAAGATCGGCCAGTTGCCCAACCTTGATCTGGCCTTTCTTGCCCTGTTCGTTGGAAAACCAGGTGTTCGCCTCGGTCCACAGCCGCAACGCCGTCTCGCGATCGAGGCGATTGGCCTGCGGGTAGAGCCGGAGGCCGCCCACCGTTCGCGACGTTACCAGCCAGGACAGCGAGACCCATGGATTGTAGCTGGCGACACGCGTCGCATCGGTGCCGGCGCCCACCGGCAGGCCGGCCGCCATCATCCGCTTGATCGGCGGCGTCCGCTCTGCGGCCTTCGCCCCATAACGCTCGACGAAATATTCGCCCTGGTAGGCCATGCGGTGCTGGACCGCGATGCCGCCGCCCAGCGCCGCGATCCGATCGATATTGCGGTCGCTGATCGTTTCGGCATGGTCGAAGAACCAGTGCAGCCCATCGAAGGGCATGTCGCGGTTGACCTTTTCGAACACGTCCAGCGCGCGGCCGATCGTTTCGTCATAGGTGGCGTGCAATCGCCACGGCCAGCGGTTTTCCACCAGCAGCCGCACTACCGGTTCCAGATCGCCTTCCATATTTGGTGGCATGTCCGGCCGCGCGACGCGGAAATCCTCGAAATCGGCAGCGGAATAGACCAGCATCTCGCCCGCGCCATTGTGGCGATAGCTGTCGTCGCCGTCGCCGGGCTTCACCGCCTTCGCCCAACCGGCGAAATCGGCGAGCTCCTCCTTCGGCTTCTGGGTGAACAGATTGTAGCTGATCCGTAACGTCAGCTCGCCGTCGGCGTGCAGCTTCTCGATAATCGCATAATCGTCCGGGTAATTTTGATAGCCGCCGCCGGCGTCGATCACGCCGGTGACGCCCAGCCGGTTCATTTCGCGCATGAAGTGGCGGGTGGAATTGACCTGATACTCGGGCGGCAGCTTCGGCCCCTTGGCCAGCGTCGCATACAGGATCGTCGCATTGGGCTGGGCGAGCAGCAGGCCGGTGGGATTGCCCTTGGCATCGCGCACGATTTCGCCGCCCGGCGGGTTCGGCGTGTCCCTGGTATAGCCCACCGCCCTGAGCGCGGCGCCATTCAGCAGCGCGCGATCATAAAGGTGGAGGATGAAGACGGGCGTAGCGGGCGCGACGGCATTCAGTTCGTCGATGGTCGGCAGCCGCTTTTCGGCGAACTGGTGTTCGGTGAAACCGCCGACGACGCGCACCCATTGCGGCGCGGGTGTCCTGTCCACCTGCCGCTTCAGCATCGCCATCGCTTCGGCAAGGCTGGGCACGCCATCCCAGCGCAGTTCCATATTGTAGTTCAGGCCACCGCGAATGATGTGCATGTGGCTGTCGATCAGGCCCGGAATCATGCGCCGCCCGCGCGCGTCGACCACCGTCGCATCGGGTGCCGCCGCCGCGCGGACTTCGCCTTCATCGCCCACCGCCAGGAATTTGCCGTCGCGGATCGCGAACGCCTGCGCCTGCGGATTCGCCCGGTCGAGCGTGGTGATCCTGGCGTTGATAAGGATCAGATCGGTCATCGGCGCGGCATGTCCTTTGGCGGCAAGTAGCGGTGCGGTGATCGCAGTCGCGGCGGCGCCGGCGATGGTCTGGCGGCGATCGAGCCGGATCATGACTGCGCCCCCCGTTCAACGGCTTCGGCGCCAGCGCATGGGCTGCCCGCCGATGGCAGCTGGCCCAGCACATGTTCGGCGCAATCATTGCGGATGAAGGCGGCGGCGACCTCGCGTCCCTGCATCAACCGCTTGGCAACCGGCACCAATTGTTCGCCGACGAGGATGCCGAGCAGGCCGACCAGCGCCACCACCGGCGGCGCGGGCGAGCGGACGTTGAGGAAACCGTAGATCCCGCCGACGAGAAGCCCCACGCCGAGCGCGACCAGATAGGATTTGAAGTCAGCCATAAACGGCCTCCGTCATGCGCCCGCGCGGGGCTGGCGATCAGGCCGGAACGGGATCGAGCCGCGGCCCGTGGACCACGCGCTCCTGCGCGCCATGGACCATCGTATAGGCATAATCGACGCCCATGCCGTAGGCGCCGCTATGTTCGCGCACGACCGCCATGACCGCGTCATAGCTGTCCTTGCGCGCCCAATCGCGCTGCCATTCCAGCATCACCTGCTGCCAGGTGACCGGCACGACGCCCACCTGGATCATCCGCTGCATCGCATAATCATGCGCAGCCTGGCTGGTGCCGCCGGACGCGTCCTCGACCATGTAGATTTCATATCCGCCCTCCAGCATGGCGGACAGCGCGAAGCTGTTGTTGCACACCTCGGTCCACAGGCCGGAAACGACCAGCTTCTTGCGGCCGTTGCCGGCCAGCGCATCGCGCACCTTCTGGTCATCCCAGCTGTTCATCGACGTCCGTTCAAGGATCGGGTGATCGGGGAAAACCGCGAGCAGTTCGGGATAAGTGTGGCCGGAAAAGCCGAGCGTCTCGACGGTCGTGATCGTCGTCGGGATGCCGAACAGCTTCGCCGCCTTGGCCAGCGCGACGACATTGTTCTTCAGGGCCTGCCGGTCGATCGACTGGACGCCGAACGCCATCTGGGGCTGCTGATCGATGAAGATCAGCTGGCAATTGGCGGGCAAGAGCAGTTCGAGCCTGGGATCGGTCATGTCGTTGTTCCTGTTCAGGACTTGATGAAGGCGAGAAGGTCGGCGTTGATGATCTCGGGATGCGTGGTGCACATGCCGTGCGGCAGGCCCTTGTAGGTCTTGAGCGTACCGTGCTTGAGCAGCGCGGCAGCGAGCGGCGCGGAATCGGCGTAGGGGACGATCTGATCGTCATCGCCGTGCATCACCAGCGTCGGCACCGTGATCGCCTTCAGATCCTCGGTGAAGTCGGTTTCCGAAAAGGCCTTGATGCAATCATAATGGGCCTTCGCGCCGCCCATCATGCCCTGCCGCCACCAATTTTCGATGACGCCCTGGCTCACCTGGGCCCCGGGGCGGTTGAAGCCGTAGAACGGCCCCGACGGCACATCGAGGAAGAACTGGGCACGGTTGGCGACCAGCGCGGCGCGGAAACCATCGAACACCTCGATCGGCAAGCCGCCGGGATTGGCCGGCGTCTTCAGCATGATCGGCGGCACCGCGCCGATCAGCACGGCTTTGGCAACGCGCCCCGGCGTGGCCCGCGCCACATAGCGCGCAACCTCGCCACCGCCGGTTGAATGGCCGATATGGACGGCGCCCTTCAGGTCGAGAAGATCGGTCAGCGCCGCGACATCGGCGGCATAGGTGTCCATCTCGTTGCCCAGATCGGTCTGGGTCGATCGGCCGTGGCCACGCCGGTCATGGGCGATGACGCGATATCCCTGCAGCAGGAAGAACATCATCTGATTGTCCCAGTCGTCCGCCGACAGCGGCCAGCCATGGTGAAAGACGATGGGCGGCGCGGACTTGGGGCCCCAATCCTTGTAGAAGATGGCGACGCCGTCGCGGGTGGTGACGAAATCCTGGCTCATCGAAGCATCTCCTTGCTGAAGCCGGCGCGGCCGGCCTGCCCGTCATGTGCGTTCCATTGCGGCGCCACCGGCCTTCGCCCCGGCGCCCTAATCAAGCGTGATCACCCGGCGGCCGAACCGCCGCGCGTCGATCGAATATCCCCCCGCCCCGATCATCGAGAGCGCGAGCGCGGCGATGCCGTGCAACCCCACGGCAAGCCCCGCCGTTCCACCGATCTCCGCGCCGATCAGCCCGGCCGCGACAAGGCCGGCGAGGCCTGCGGCGCGGGTCAGCACGCCCAGGATCAGCGCCGCCGCCACCAGTAAGACGGGCGCCTCGATCCAGGGCACGGCGCTGATGGCCGCCCCTGCCGCAAGCGCGGCCGCGACCGAGCAGCGGAGGAGCAAAAGCGCCCATCCCACCGTGCCTGTCGGATATTGGAAGAAGCTCTTCGTCACGCATCAAGGCTATGGAGGTCGCCCCGCCTTCGCCACGCCGGATGGTGTAGGCGCGCGATCCCCCTTTCGGGTTTGCGCGAGGCCAGCCGCCGATGCATCGCCGCGTCCAATCGACACGAAGCGGGAGGAAAAGTAGGACAAGGCGATGGGTGGAGGCGGACGATCATGCCTGGGGGCGATCAGCGGGATGATCGGCGCGTCGCTGCTTCTGGCGGGCACGCCGGCGCATGCCCTCGACCCCGCGCGCGGCATCGGCCAGCTTCATCATAGCGCGTGGACCATCGCTGACGGCGCGCCCCCCGATATCTGGGCGCTGGCGCAATCGAGCGACGGCTATCTCTGGCTGGGCACGGGCGCCGGCCTCTATCGCTTCGATGGCGTGCGGTTCGAAAAATTCCGGCCGCTGGCGGGCGATCGCCTGCCATCGGCCAACGTCAACGCGCTGTTCGCCGATGTCCGTGGCGATCTGTGGATCGGTTTCGAAGCGGGCCAGATATCGCGCCTGCGGCGCGGGCGGCTGAAAACATTCACGCCCGGCGCACCCGGCGTATCGGTGCTCCAGATCGCGGGCGACAGGAACGGCGGCGTCTGGGCGGCGCTGGCCGGTCGGCAGGGCGGGCTTGCGCATTTTTCAGACGATCGCTGGACCGTCGTCGGCGCGAACGCCGGCCTTCCGCCCGGCAGCGTTTCCAGCGTCCTCGCCGCGCATGACGGCGCGATCTGGGCGGCGACGGGCGGCTGGCTGTGGGTGCGCCGGCCGGGCGCGCCGCGCTTCGAGCGGACGGCCGAGGCAATATCCCAGCGCGCGCGCATCGTTCAGGCGCGCGACGGGCGCATCTGGCTGTCCCCCGGCGCGCCCCACCCCATCCATGCCATCGCCGAACACCTGCAACCACGCGGAACGGGCCGCGCGGGGATCGGGCCGGTGCCGCCCGCCATCGAACCCAGCGGCGAAAAGATTCTCATCGATCGTGACAATGTGCTGTGGGGCGCGCGCAGCAAGGGCGGAATCTTCCGCATCGGCAGCGCGAAGCCGTCTGCGCACCGCGATCCTGTCGAACGTTTCACGCTGAGCGAAGGGCTGAGTTCCAACATCGCCAATCCGCTGCTGGAGGATCGCGAAGGCAATATCTGGATCGGCACCAATCTCGGCCTCGATCGCTTTCGCGAGGCGAATGCCGTCGCCGCGCCCGGCCTGCCGCCGACATCGCGACAGGGCTTCCAGATCGCGGCCGAACGGGATGGCGCCGTCTATGTGCTGACCGGCGACACCCTGTTTCGCGCTTATGCCGATCGGCCGGCGGATGCGATCGCACGGTTTGACGCTATTCCACGGTCGCTCCACGTCGATCGTTCCGGCATGGTCTGGGCCGGTTTCGAACATGGCATCGCCCAGCTCGACAGCGCCCGTTTCCAGCCGGTGGCATTGCCCGGCGGCGCCAAAGGCGGTGTCGCCGGCTGGATCGAACTGGCCGATGGGCGGCTTTGCGCCTCCATGCCCGGTCAGGGCGTCTTCTGCCGGCACGGCGCCACATGGTCGCGCGCGCCAGCGCCGCTCGGCACGCTAAGCGAAGCGCCGGTGCAGATGGCGGCCGACAGCAAGCACCGTCTCTGGCTGAATTATGAAGACCACCTGCTGATGATCGATGGCGCGCGCCAGACGCGCTTCGCCCGGCGTGAGGGGCTGGACGTGGGCGGTGTCGAGCTGATCGCCGCGATCGGCGACGACATCTACGCGCTGGGCGATTTCGGCCTTGCACGATTCGACGGCAACCGCTTTCGCACATTGCGATCGGAACGCCATCCGCTGTTGAGCCGTCTGTCGGGCATCAGCCGGGGCGTGGACGGCGCCCTATGGCTGAACGGGATCGAGGGTGTCGTGCGCATCGAATCCGCCGCCCTTGCCGCCGCCTTCGCCGATCCCGCCCGCCCGCTGCGCGCGACGCTGCTCGATCTGGATGACGGGCTGCCCGGCGTGGCCCAGCAGGATGCCAATACGCCAACCGCGCTCACCACGAAGGACGGCCGGCTCTGGCTGGTCACCAGCCATGGCATCGCGTGGATCGATCCGCGCCGGCTGATGCGCAATCCCCTGCCGCCGCCGGTATCGATCACCCGGCTCGTCGCGGCTGGCCGGGCCTATCCGGCCTCCGCCATGATCGCGCTGCCGGCCGGCACGCGGAGCCTGCAGATCGACTATACGGCGCTCAGCCTGTCGATCCCCGAACGCGTCCGCTTCCGCTACCAGCTCGAAACGGTCGACGGCGGATGGGTCGATCCCGGCCAGAGGCGGCAGGCCTTCTATACCGGCCTCGGCCCGGGCCAATATCGCTTCCGCGTCCTTGCCGCGAACAATGACGGTGTCTGGAACAGACGAGGCGCGACGCTCGATTTCGTCATTCCGCCCACCTTCGGCCAGAGCATGTGGTTCAAGATCATCATCGCCGGCCTGCTGCTCGCCGCCGGCTGGCTGCTCTATTCGCTGCGCATGCGCCAGTTGGCGTCGCGCATTCGCGGACAGCTGGAGGAGCGCCTGCGCGAACGCGAACGCATCGCCCGCGAACTCCACGATACATTGCTGCAGGGCTTTCAGGGTCTCGTCTATCGCTTCCAGTCCGCGATCGACCGGCTTCCGCCATCGAGCGCGGCGCGGACCGATCTGGAGCAGGCGCTGGACCTCGCCGATGCCGCCTTGGCCGACGGGCGCGACCGGGTTCGCGATCTGCGCAGCGGCAGCGATGACGACGATCTGGCCCAGCATTTCGCGAACACCGCCGCGCAAAGCGGGTCGCCGGGGGCATCGGCCTTCCGGGTCATCACCGAAGGACAGCCGCGCACCCTCCACCCCGTCGTGCGCGCGGAAATCACCGGCATCGGCGACGAGGCGATCCTCAACGCGATCCGCCATGCGCGGGCGACGAAGATCGAGGTGAACATCGTCTATCATGCCCGCGAACTGCTGTTGCAGATTGCCGACAACGGCATTGGCATCAGTGCCGATATGATCGCCGGCGGCCGCCGCAACCATTTCGGCATGACCGGAATGCGCGAACGGGCGGCGGTGATCCGCGCCGATTTCTCGATCGCCAGCCGGCCGGGCGGCGGGACGCAGGTAACGCTCACCGTGCCGGCGTCGATCGCTTATGGTGCGGAACGACGCCCGCGAAAGGGCCTGTTCCGGCGATGGATGCCGGGTGAGGATTGATTGATGCTGCCGCCGACCTCCATCGCCCCGATCCGCCTGATGACGGTGGATGATCATCCGCTGCTGCGCGATGGCCTTGCCGCGCTGATCCGCCCGCAGCCCGATATCGAGCTGATCGCCGAAGCGGCCGACGGCAAAGAAGCGCTCGATCATTTCCGCCGTTTCCGGCCCGACGTGACGTTGATGGACCTGCAAATGCCCGATGGCGGCGGCCATGAAGCGATCCGGGCGATCCGGGCCGAGTTCGCCACCGCACGCATCATCGTGCTCACCACCTATGCCGACGAGGCCAAGGCGGTCCGCGCGCTCAAGGCCGGGGCGGTCGGCTATCTGCTGAAAAATGCGGTGCGGCGCGAACTGCTCGATACGATCCGCGCGGTGCATGCCGGGCAGCGGCGGATTCCGCCGGAGATCGCCTGCAAGATCGCCGCGCATATCGGCGACGAGGAACTGAGCGAGCGCGAAATTTCCGTCCTGCAACTCGCGGCCGGGGGCAACGCCAACAAGCAGATCGCGTGGCAGCTTTCGATATCCGAGGACACCGTGAAGGCGCATATGAAAAGCATCTTCGCCAAGCTGGAAGCATCCGATCGCACGCACGCCGTGGCGATCGCGGCAAGGCGGGGCTTCATCGAGATCTAGGCGGGCGGCACGGCGCCAAACGCACCGGCGCGCCGGCCCCGCTTCAGGCTTGCGGTGACACGCCTGCCCGGCTTAAGCTCGCCCCGCGCCCGCGCGTGGCGCCCGACAAGCCGGAATGTCCTTTGGGAGCGCCGTCGATTGTCACACGATCATGATTGGATTTCCTTGTCGCCGTGATCGGAATTTTTGCTGGCTGCGCCCATGATTTGATCGAACGCATGTCATCTTCGGCCGTTGGATAGGCATTATAAACATCCATCGTTGCGCAAGGAGAGAGCATATGGACCAGAAGACCTCAGGTTGCCCGGTAACCGGCAGCCCATTGTCCGACCCGGCGCTGGAATCCGAGGCTCTGCGGTCCCTGCTGGGGCGGACCAATCGCGATTGGTGGCCCAACCAGCTTTCGCTCGACATCCTGCAACAGGGTGGCGCCAGCCCGAGCCCGATGGATGCGGACTTCAATTATCGCAAGGCGTTCCTCGCCCTCGATCTCGCAGCGCTGAAGGCGGACCTGACGGCGCTGATGACCGACAGCCAGCCCTGGTGGCCGGCGGATTACGGCCATTACGGCCCGTTCTTCATCCGCATGGCCTGGCACAGCGCGGGCACCTATCGCACCGGCGACGGGCGCGGCGGCGCGGGTTCCGGCAACCAGCGCTTCGCGCCGCTCAATTCCTGGCCGGACAATGCCAATCTCGACAAGGCACGCCGCCTGCTCTGGCCGATCAAGCAGAAATATGGCCAGCAGCTTTCCTGGGCCGACCTTCTGATCCTGGCCGGGAACGTCGCGATCGAATCCATGGGCGGCCCGATTTTCGGCTTCGGCGGCGGCCGCGAGGATATCTTCGAACCCGAGAAGGACGTCTATTGGGGCACTGAAACGACCTGGGTGGGCGAGGAAGGCAACAAGACCCGCCTGACCGACGATCCCGGCAATGTCTTCGAAAACCCCCTCGCCGCCATCCAGATGGGGCTGATCTACGTCAATCCCGAGGGACGCGGCGGCAATTGCGATCCGGTGCAGTCCGCCAAGGATATTCGCGAAACCTTCGCCCGCATGGCGATGAACGATGAAGAGACGGTGGCGCTGACCGCCGGCGGCCATACGTTCGGCAAATGCCATGGCGCGGGCGACGCCTCGCTCGTCGGCTCCGAACCCGAAGGCGCGGACATCGCGATGCAGGGCCTTGGCTGGCAGAGCGGGCACAAGAGCGGCTTTGGCGACGACACCATCACCAGCGGGCTCGAAGGCTCCTGGTCGCCTACGCCGACGACCTGGAACATGAACTATTTCCGGATGCTGCTCGACTATGACTATGAACTGGTGACGAGCCCCGCCGGCGCGCGCCAGTGGCAGCCGGTCAACCAGAAGCCGGAAGACATGGCGCCGGCCGCGCACGATCCGTCGAAGCGGGTGCCGACGATGATGACGACGGCCGACATGGCGCTCAAGGTCGACCCGGATTATCGCAAGGTGTCCGAACACTTTCGCGACAATCCCGACGCATTCGCCGATGCCTTCGCCCGCGCCTGGTTCAAGCTGACGCACCGCGACATGGGGCCGAAGGTCCGATATCTGGGCGCCGATGTTCCGGCCGAGGACCTGATCTGGCAGGATCCGCTGCCCAAGGCCGACTATCCGGCCATCGACGATGCGGATGTTGCCGCGCTCAAGGGCAAGATCCTCGCCAGCGGCCTCTCCGTTTCCCAACTCGTCAAGGCGGCGTGGGCATCGGCCGCCACCTATCGCGGATCGGACCATCGCGGCGGCGCCAACGGCGCGCGTGTTCGGCTGGCCCCGCAGAAGGACTGGGCGGTCAACGATCCCGCCGAACTGGCGACGGTCCTGTCCAAGCTGGGCGAGATCAAGGCCGAGTTCGACGGCGCCGCCAAGGGCAAGAAGGTGTCGCTGGCCGACCTCATCGTGCTGGGTGGCAGCGCCGCGATCGAGAAGGCGGCGGCGGACGCCGGTTCGCGCATCACCGTGCCGTTCGCGGCCGGGCGCGTGGACACGACCGATGCGCTGACCGATGCCGCCAGCTTCGATCCGCTTGAGCCGCGGGCCGATGGCTTCCGCAACTATCTGCAGGTGCGGTTCAACGTGCCGACCGAGGAACTCCTGGTCGATCGGGCCCAGCTGCTCGGGCTCAGCGCGCCGGAGATGACCGTGCTCGTCGGCGGCCTGCGGGTGCTGGGCGCCAATGCGGGCGGATCGCCGCATGGCGTGCTGACCAAGCGCGCGGGCCAGTTGACCAACGACTTCTTCGTCAACCTGCTCGACATGAACACGGCGTGGAAACAGGTCGATGACAGTGCCGACGAAGTCTATGCCGGCAGCGACCGGGCGACAGGCGCCCAGAAATGGACCGCCACCCGCACCGACCTTGCCTTCGGATCGAATTCGCAATTGCGGGCGCTGTCCGAAGTCTATGCGGGCGCCGACGCGGGCGAGAAGTTCGTGCGCGACTTCGTGGCCGCCTGGACCAAGGTGATGAACGCCGACCGGTTCGACCTGCAGGCGTGACGGCACGAGGCCCAGCCGAAAGGCTGGGCCTCACGACGCGCGCGCCACGCCGGGCGCGGAGAACCATGTCGATGATCCCGCGATTGCCGACCGATGGGGACGGGATGTGCCACCCTTCCCGCCGCTGAGCATGCGACAAAGGCGAGCGGGACAAGGCGTGTAAAATATTTACTGCAGCACACCGGACTGCCGTGATCCATCAACGGCACCACGTCGAAAACCATCAAATTTCGATGATCGCCGGTAATCTTTAATACAAATCTTCTCGCGCTTTCGGCGCAGGAGATGAAATTGACGTACCAGCAGCAGATTGATCAGGCGGGCCAGCTGATCGGCGGGCATAATGGCGCATGGCAGGGCATTGGCGCGGAGGCGGTTGCGCGCATGCGCCTTCAGAACCGCTTCCATACGGGGCTCGACATCGCCCGCTACACCGCCGCGATCATGCGCCGCGACATGGCGGCCTATGATGCCGATCCGGCCGCCTACACCCAGTCGCTGGGCTGTTGGCACGGCTTCATCGGCCAGCAGAAGCTGATCGCCATCAAGAAGCATTTCGGCACCACTGAGCGCCGCTACCTCTATCTTTCCGGCTGGATGATCGCCGCCTTGCGTTCCGAATTCGGACCGCTGGCCGATCAGTCGATGCACGAAAAGACCAGCGTGCCCGCGCTGATCGCGGAACTCTACACATTCCTGAAACAGGCCGACGCCCGCGAACTCGGCATGCTGTTCCGCGATCTCGACAAGGCGCGCGAAGCCGGCAATCAGGTCGAGGAACAGCGCCTCACTCAGGCGATCGACAATTACCAGACGCATGTCGTGCCGATCATCGCCGATATCGACGCCGGTTTCGGCAATGCCGAGGCAACCTATCTGCTCGCCAAGAAGATGATCGAAGCCGGCGCCTGCGCGATCCAGATCGAGAACCAGGTTTCCGACGAAAAGCAATGCGGGCACCAGGACGGCAAGGTCACGGTGCCGCATGAGGACTTCCTCGCGAAAATCCGCGCTGTCCGTTACGCCTTCCTCGAACTCGGCGTCGATGATGGCATCATCGTCGCGCGCACGGATTCGCTGGGCGCGGGCCTGACCAAGCAGATCGCCTATAGCCGCGAGGCCGGCGACCTTGGCGACCAGTATAATGCCTTCCTCGATTGCGAGGAGATCGCGGACCTTTCAACCGCGAACGGCGATGTCATCATCAACCGCAACGGCAAGCTGATGCGCCCCAAGCGGCTGCCATCCAACCTGTTCCAGTTCCGCGAAGGCACCGGCGCCGATCGCTGCGTGCTCGATTGCATCACCTCGCTCCAGAACGGTGCCGATCTGCTGTGGATCGAGACCGAGAAGCCGCATATCGAACAGATCGCCGGCATGGTCGATCGCATCCGCGAGGTCGCTCCGAACGCGAAGCTTGTCTACAACAACTCGCCGAGCTTCAACTGGACGCTCAACTTCCGTCAGCAGGCCTATGATCGCTGGGCCGAGGCGGGCCAGGACGTCTCGGCTTATGATCGCGCCCGCCTGATGAGCGTTGATTATGACGGCACCGAACTGGCGGCCGAGGCCGACGAGAAGATCCGCACCTTCCAGAAGGATGCGGCCGCGCGCGCCGGCATCTTCCACCACCTGATCACGCTGCCGACCTATCACACGGCGGCATTGAGCACCGACAATCTTGCCCGCGAATATTTCGGCGAGGCGGGCATGCTGGGCTATGTCCTCAACGTCCAGCGGCAGGAAATCCGTCAAGGCATCGCCTGCGTGAAGCACCAGAACATGTCCGGCTCCGACATTGGCGACGACCATAAGGAATATTTCGCTGGTGAAGCCGCGCTCAAGGCCGGCGGCGTCCACAACACCATGAGCCAGTTCGCCGCCTGAACGAAGCGACCGACTTGATGGAATGCCGCGTATCAACCGCCCCGGAGATGCCGGAAACTCCGGGGCGATCCATACCGCCATGGACGGCACGGCATAGCCGTGCTGCCGCACCATGGCGGACAGGATGTCGCCAGTCCGCTACGGAGATAACCGGTTCGTGCGCTGGGTGGCGAGGGACGGCTGCCAGAAGCTGACAGTCCCATCGGAAGGCGCGGAATGCGGGTCGGACGACGGCTCGCCTCCCCCCGGAACCGTATCGGCAGCGATACGTTGATCGGCCAGGGACCAAGGGAGGCAATCGCGATGAACGAGACCGTTGTCGGACAGGTCACCCGCGCGCGTGGCCGGGGTTGGGGTTGGGTGCTCGCTTACGGCATCGTTTCGATCATAATCGCCATCTGCGCCTTCATCTGGCCGTTTCCCGCCACCATCGCGGCGACATTGGTGATCGGCGCCTTCTTTCTGGCGTCCGGGTTGGTTTCGATCGCCTCCGGGCTGAGCGGCCATCATGAGACGCGCTGGTATGAGGTCATATTCGGCCTGATGTCGGCGCTGGTGGGCGCGCTGCTCGTCTTTCGGCCGATGATCGGCGCCATATCGCTGACCCTGATGGTCGCGATCTGGCTGGGCCTGCGCGGCGCGTTCGAGATTTATTGGGGCATCAAGATCCGCCGGCATCGCTGGCTGCTGATCGCCATGGGCGTGTTCAACATCCTGCTCGATATCTTCCTGCTCGCGACGCTGCCGATGACAGCGATGACGTTGCCCGGATTCATCCTGGGCGCGAGTTTCCTGTTCGGTGGCATTTCCGCGATCATCATCGCGCTCACCTGGCGGAACGTCGCGCGCGAACTAGGCTGATCCGGCGCACCAGGGGGGGGGGAGACGCCCCCCCCTAAGGGCAAGAAGCCCCTATTTGGAAACGAGACGGACGCGCGGCTTGCCGGCCATCGCCGCTCCCGGGCGTTCGTCGATCAACGCCGCCACCAGCGGCTGCATCGAAGCGTCATAGCGGGCCAGCGCGACATGCTCGTCAGCATTGTCGAAATGGGTCACCAGCCCATCGCCATTCCAGTAATGCAGCGCGAATGCCGGCGGGTCGGCGACGATCATCGGGCGCCCGTCGGGCTTGGCCGGATCCATCGGCGCCAGGGTCAACGCCACCTGCGGCGCGGTGGACGGGCAAACGGCCAGCGGCCGCCCCCGCCATCCCGTCACGATCGGGCGATGGATATGGCCGCAGATCATACCGATGATGTTGCGATGGCCGGACAGCGCCTGATCGAGCCGGATCACCCAGGGCTCATCCGCACCCGCCGTCATCCAGTCGATACCGGTGTCGATCGGCGGATGGTGCAGCACGATCACGGTCGGCCGGTCGGGCGCCTCGGCCACGCGATCGGCAAGCCATGCCGCCCGCCGTTCGCAGAAGCCGCCACCGTGGCGGCCTTCTTCCAGCGTATCGAGCACCAAGAAACGCAGCGGCCCGGTTTCGACCACATATTGGACGAAGCCGTCCGCCATCGGCACCTTGGGGAAAGCTTCGGCGAAATTGTCGCGCACGTCATGGTTGCCCACGCACATCCACACCGGGAAGGGGCAGGCAGCGAGCGCGTTGCGCAGCCGGCGGTAGGATTCGGCATCCCCCCGGTCGACCAGATCGCCGGTGGCGAAAAGCATATCGGGCCGCCGATCGAGATCGGACAGCAGGTGCAACACCTTGTCCAGCCGCTTGCGATTGAATTCGGCCGGATTGTCCGGATCGAAGCCGAGATGGATATCGGTAATCTGGGCGATCAACATAGGCCGCGGCGACCCTCTTCCCTGTTTTCTACCCGACGACGATCGGCACCGGTTGCCCCACGATGCCGATATCGGGCGGGTTTGATATGGCGGGAATCACCGCAACGGCGCTGTGATCCGCGACACAGACTGTCACGGTTATCACAACGCGGTTAATTTCGTCCTGTCACCCGGCTTTCGGTTTGCGCGCCATAGCGGCTGGCGCGCTGACCCTTGTCGCGCATGTTGCGCACCATCAATGGGGCCAGCCCGTCCATGTGGTAATCGTGGCACATCGCGCAGGACGACGGCACCGATTTCGCCGTCCGCTCACCACCATGGCAGGTGCGGCAGCTTTCGATCTTGGGCAGCAGCACATCCGCCGACGTTCCCGAGGACTTGGCGACGTGGCAGCTTTCGCACGCCTCGGTCTCGTGGCTCTTATGATCGAACCAGCCCTTCTGCATGTAGCGTTCGGGCAGACGCACCGGCACGACACCCCAATCGACCGCGCCGGGCGCGCTGGGCTGCGTCACCGTGTGGCAATCGAAACAGGCCCCGCCTTGCGAGAAGACCGCG
Organism: Edaphosphingomonas laterariae; assembly: GCF_900188165.1. Classification (GTDB taxonomy): domain Bacteria; phylum Pseudomonadota; class Alphaproteobacteria; order Sphingomonadales; family Sphingomonadaceae; genus Sphingomonas_E; species Sphingomonas_E laterariae. Next base: position 117,879 of record NZ_FZOS01000004.1, read on the forward strand.
CGGATCGCCTGATCGGCGCGTCCCGGCCGGTTGGCGGCGGCGATGTTGAAGGCCGCGCTGGTCCGCACCAGCATGGCATCGCCCGGCCGACGACGGGCCTGACCGCCAAGATTGATCGGCTGCACCGGCCCCGTCGATCGATAGAAGGCGCGCAGATCGGCCACCACCTGCTTGGGATCGCCATGGCGCAGCGTGCGGACGGTATCGCCCACCCGATCGAACGCCAGACTGTGACACATCTGGCAATTCTGCTCCATCGTCACCTTGGCAAAGCGCGCGCCGGACGCATCGGGAACGTGGCAATCGGCGCAGACCAGGCTGTCGCCAAAGCCATATTCCACCTTCATCGTCTGGGCCATGCGGGCCACGCCGTTGGTGGTGGAAAGATGCATGTCGTGCGGGAATTTCAGCCCATGATCTTCCAGCGGCCGGGCATCGAGCGAAAGGCGCTGGACGATCGGGCGGCTGCCCGCGCTCGTCATCACCGCCGGCCGGAATTGCGGGTGATCCTTTTCGAAATCGGATGCGTTCAGCACCGCCGTATCGGTCAGCCGCTTGTCCATGCCGTTATGGCAGTCGCTGCAGAAGCGCTGCTCGGTCACCGGCATCGCCTTGGCGCCTTCATGCTCGGTATGGCAGTCGACGCAGCGGCCTTCGGGGATACCGAACATGCCGGCGGTGGCGAGCTGGAACTTGGCGCCCGCGCCCTTGGCCGGCATCGCGGCGGCCAGCCGCTGCGGATCGGCATGGTCGTGCAGCGTCGAATGGCAGGCTGCGCAGCTTTCGTCGCGCACCGCCTCTCCCGGCTTGACGTGGCAGGCCTGGCAATTGTTTTCGAGATTGGCGTGGGCGAGGCTGAGCTTGCCCGACGACCACATCTCATCGGCGTGGAAGGCCACCGGGCGGCGTTCGCCGGCTTCGGCATATTGGTTGGTCGCGAACGACCAGATCGGCCAGGCCAGAAAAAGGGCCAGGACCAGAAGCCCGAGGATCCACGCCATGCGGCGGCGGCCCGGGGCAACCCCGGCCAGCGAGAAGGCGCGTTGCTCGTCACGGATTTCGGACGCTTCGGAAAGCGCGCCGACCCGCTCCACCGAAATGACGGTGTTGCCCTGATCCTCGCCCTCGCCCGCCGAAACGGTCAGCAGGTGGCTGCCGATGCGGATATTGGCGCCACGGGTAACGTCGATCGTCTCGCCCGGCGTCGACCGGCCATTGATGTCGATCGGCAGGCCCGAGATCGCGGCCACCTCGATCCGGCCGGGAGCGACTTCGCGGATCGCACCATGGCGCAGATCGACGGCCAGATCGGGCAGGTGAATATCGCAATCGGCTTCGCGCCCGATCACGATTTCCTTCTGCGTGAAGGTGCGCGGCCGAATGATCTCCCGCCCATCGGCGGTTCGCGAGATCTGGCGGACGATGAAGCTCATGCGCGCGCCCTTACCAGTAGAAGAAAACGGAGAAGATGTGCGCGAACAGCGCCGCGATCAGCGCGAAGGTCAACGGCACATGGACGTAGAGCCAGATTTCCAGCAACGCCTTCAGGCGCAGATGCTGGCGCACGCGGGCCAGTGCCGCCTCCTTGCGTTCCAGCAGCACGTCGATCCGTTCCAGCGCGTCCTGGCCGATCGCCGGACGATCGCCGGTTTCGGCGCGGATCGCCGCCTGCGCGGCGCGGGTGCCGCATTTCGGATAACGCCCGGTCAGCCGCGCGATCAGGCCACCACCAAACGGATCGTCATCCAGCGACATGCGCACGATTTCGGCATGCCGCTGGTCGAGCGGCTGCGCGGCCTCGTGCAGCTGACGATCAAGCTGGCGCAGATTGTCGAGCATCTGCATCTGCGTGGTTTCGCCGCGATTGTTGCTGAGCACGCGGGGCAATGCCGAATAGACGCCAATGCCATAGATACCGGACAGGATGACCAGCATCATCAGCACATAAGCCAGCGTGTGAACGTTCCAGCCGAACTGGAAGCCGGTGTGCAGCGTCGCCACGATGATCAGCGAAAGGCCGAGATAGACGTGGGCGGACGTCCACGCCTTGAGCGACCAGCGCCCCGGCGTCATCGTCCTTTTGCGCACGCCCAGCATCGTCAGCCACAGGATCAGGCCTGCGCCGATGGTGCCCAGCAGATAGCCATACCAGCTGCCGCCATTGGGCCGTGGCCTGGCGTCATGGAATGCGTAGATCAGGATGGCCGTGAACGAGAGGAGCAGCGCGATCTTCAGCCAGCGATAGCCGGCATAGCGCAAGAACCCCTCATGCTTGGAACCGCCCTCGACGGCGAGTTGCCTTACCCCCCGTGTCGCCACCCTAGCCTTCCCCCCGATCCAGTTTGGCCACCGTCAGGAACGCCTCCGGCGCGACGCGGATCGCGGCGCCCGTGGGGCATGCGCGCACGCAGGCGGGGCCGCCCTCGATCCCCGAACACATGTCGCACTTGATGGCCTTTTTCGGCTTTTCCACGCCCGGCTCGGCATTGGCATAAGCCCATTCATGGCTTGGTTCGCCCGGCCCCGGCCCCTTGCCGAACAGGAACCAGCTCAACAGACCCGGCTTCTTCGGCGGCACCTTGTCCATGCGGATCACGCCATAGGGGCAGTTGCGCTGGCAATTGCCGCAGCCGATGCAGGTATCGTCGATGAACACTTCGCCATCGGGCCCGCGATGGATCGCGTTGGGCGGGCAATCGGCCATGCAATGCGGATGTTCGCAATGCCGGCACGATGTCGGTACATGCAGGTGCGCGTAGGTCCGCCCCGCTTCGCGATCGAGCCGCGACAGCCCTTCGTGGCTGTCGGCGCACGCCTTTTCGCAATTGTCGCAGCCGACGCAGAGATTTTCGTCAATCAACAGCACGTCGGTCGCTTCGCCCACGCCCTGTTCGACCAGGAAGTTGGCGACCGACGAATACATGTCGACGACCGAGGAGAAGCTGTCTTTCTTGGCTTCGACGAAGGCGTTGAGGTCCTGCCGCTGAGCCATGTCCTTCCGGGCTTTGTCCAGCAGATCGGGCTTGCGCGCCAGCAGCCGCTTGAACGCCTCGCCGTCCAGCCGGATCACTTCGGACTTGATCGCCGCGCGCACCGTGGCGGTGCGCTTGCCGCCGTCGATCACCGCCATTTCGCCGACATAGGAACCGGCCGGCAGATAAGAGAGGAACACCGGCTTGCCGCCGATATTCTTTTCCACCACCATCGATCCGACACGGATGACGAAGATGTCGCAGCCATCATCGCCTTCGTTGATGATCGCCTTGCCGGCGCTCACCGATTCCACCTTCGCGGTGCTCGTCACTTCGGTCAGATCGTCGGGCGTCAGGCCCGATCCGAACATCTGGAGCAGCTGCCGCTCGGTCGAGATGCGCGTCACCACGCGCTTGGCGCCCGGGTTCGACGCCATCAGCTTGAGCGCGGCGGTGCGCGACACTTCGACCAGGATCGAATCCTCGGCGGCACGGATCGTGGCCCCCCGGCGGCGGCCGGAGATCAGGCCGACCTCACCGAAGATCGAACCGCGACCGATCTTCACGCGGCCCGCCACGTCGACCGAGCCGGATGCGATGCCGAAAAGCGACGATCCGGGATCGTCCTTCTCGAACACGGTTTCGCCGATGCGATAGGCGCGCACGTCGGAATCGAGCATGAACTCGCGCATCTGCAGCGGCGAAAGATCGTTCAGGATTTCCACATTGGTGCGCAGGAATTCCAGCCACTCGTCAACGGTGCGCTGACGCGGCAGGCCCTTGAACTTGGCTTCGAGAATGGGCTCGTCGGCGGGCTTCAGCGTCGTGTTGCCGTTGATGATCTCAACGACGTCATAGCCCTGGTTCATGCAGTGCTTGATCAGCGGATAGCCCGCCAGCGCGCCGATGATGTAGATGCCCGGCGCCGTCGTGCTTTCGAACGTCGCGCTCAGCTTGGGAAACGCCTCGCGATCCTCGCTGGTGAATTCGATGCCGCAGCTTTCGATGAACTTGCGCGGCGCGGCCGACCCCATGCGGGCGATGATCCGATCGCAACGGATGCGGGTTTCGCCGTCGCGCGTGTCGAGCGTCAGGTAGCCCGGTTCCACCTTCTGCGGCGTCGTGTCGGTCAACACCGAAAGGCGGCCGGCATCGCGCATGCCGAACAGGCCCTTGACGTTGGCATCCTTGGCGCGGCTGAAATCGGCGGACCGGTTGAGGATGGTGACGATGTTGCGCTGCGCCGGATCCTGCGCCAGCCCGACGGCATTCTCGATGCCTGCGTCGCCCGAACCGATGATCGTGATATGTTCGTCGACATATTCGCCGGGATCATCGAGCTGATACTGGACGTGCGGTAGATCGCCGCCCGGAATCCGCAGCAAATTGGGGTTGCCCTGCGTGCCGATCGCCATGATCACGGCTTCAGCCTTGATCACGCTGCCATCGGTCAAGGTCAGCGTGAAATCGCCCTTGGCGCCGGCAATCGCCTTCACCTCGGCATGCATGCGGACGTTGATCTTGGTTTCGGCCGCCTGCCGATCCCAGATTTCCAGAATCGCCTCGCGCTTGCCGGCGTCGAAATCGAGGTCCGAGCGCAGCACAAGCTGGCTCGGCGTCGCCATGACGTGCTTGCCCTTCTGATATTTGAAGATCGTATCCGAAAGGTGATCGGTCTTTTCGAGCAGGACATGGGCAATGCCCAGCTGCGCCGCACGCGCGGCGGCGCTCAGCCCAGCCGGCCCCGAGCCGACGATGGCGATGCGATAGGCCTCTGCCACTGGTCCCCCTGTTCACCCAACAAGCTGGCCCTTGTTGGGCCCGACGCGCGCATGGTCCATCGTTGTGGACCTTTGATTATTGGTGCGAACCCTGTTTCACTTTATCATCTTGAGCGGCAACCGCCAGATCGCACCATGGCAGAAAAATCGTTTCATCGAAATGAAATCCGTTGCTTGCGGTCCGCCACTCGCAAAAAAACGAACCCGGCCGCACCATGGCCGGCCGGGTTCGGAAATATCGTCCGCCGCGACGGCGTGACGGTGGCCATCGCCTAGAGCAGCACCGCCATCACGCGGCGGTTTTCAGGCGCCGTCGCCGGCTTGCCGGCCAGCGGCCTGGACGATCCATAGCCCACCACGTCGAGCCGGTTGCGCGCCACACCCGAAGCCGAAAGATAATCGGCAACGGCCTGCGCGCGGCGGCGCGAAAGATCCTGGTTCACCGCGGCAGAGCCCGAGGCGTCGGTATGCCCTTCGATGCGCAAGCGACGACCGTTGAGCTTCGGACCGCCCAGAACCTGGGCATATTTGGCAAGGCGCGCCTTGGCCGGATCGGTCAACACCGCCGAATTGGGCATGAAGGTAAGGCCAAGATCGGACGAGCCGACCTGCGTCGGACGCGCGACCCGCTGGGTCGGCGCCGGCTGCGGCGCGCTCGCCACGCGGGTCGGCTGCGGGGCGCTGGCGGTGGTGCCCGCCCGCTGGAAGGTGAAGCCACGGGTCTTGCCGCCACGGGGCGTGCCGGTGGCCGTGGCGGGATCGGCCTGAGCCGCGTTGGGATCGGCGATTTCCTGCGCGCAATCCCCCGTCAGATCGCAGAGGATCTGCGCCGATTCCGGGTCCGATTGCGCCATGGCCGGCGTGGTTGCCGCAAGCACGAAACCGATAACCCCCAAGCTGACGACCAGCTTCATTGCAACAATCCTTTCAGCGTGCGGGATGGCCCCGCGATCATATCGTCCGGCCGGGATCGCCACAACGATCAACCCGTCCTGATGAGCGTAATGGACCGTCCCGGTGATTCGATCAGTGATTTGCATCACCGGGATCAACAAATTGCGAACGCGCTATTTCGGGTCGATGCGGAACCACACCATGTCCGCATCCCATTCGCCGCCGGCCGTCGCCTCGCGCAGCGTGCTGGCGAATTCGGCCGAACCCTGAACGGTGCCCTGCGGCATGGCCTTGGCCAGCGGGCGATCACCAACGACCACAAACAGGCCGGTCCAGCCCAGATGATCGGGATAGATGTTGAATTCCCACTTGCCGTCCGCCTGCTTGACCAGGCCGACATCGGCATCCTTCAGCGCATCGATCGATGTGGCATCCGGCAACGCCCAGGTGACGACGCCCGAAGGCTCGACGCCAAACAGCGCGATCGACTTGTCCTTGGCGTCGAGCGTGATTTCCACGCGCGCCAGCGACTGCTTGGTCGCAGGATCGAGGAAGAAGGGTTCGCCCGTCACGCGCAGACGGCCACCGGGCGATTTGCGCAGGCGGCGCGGCTCGTCGATCGCCGGGCATTCGCGCGGATCGATCTGCGCCACCTTGTCGATGACAACCTCCTGCACGGCCAGGCCCTCGGCCTGGGCGAGCTGGATGACGGTCGCCTGCGCGGCGGCGGGATCGCCGGCCACGCCGATCAGCCCAATCCGGCCATCCTCTCCCGTCCGCACGGGATCGACATGCAGCCACGCGCAGGAAATCTCGGCAAGCTTCGGTTCCACCTTGTCGGCCAGCGTGGGCGCGGCGCTGCGGAACAGGAAGAAGGCGATCGCGCCGATCATCGCGACGGCGACGGCGATGCCGACGATCAGCCCCTTGTTGACCGGCGCCTTGGGCGGCGGCGGCGGCGGCGGCAACGCGGCCGGCGCGGCCTGCCCCTTTTCCATGAAGTCCCGCACGCCCTGCACGATCGCGGCGACACCGCCGGCCGATCCGTTGAACGGCGCGACATCGATGGGATCATAGCCGCCAAAGCCGAAGGGCAGTTCCACCTTATCCAGCAACACGCCCAGATAGGCGCCCCGCCCCTTCGCGGCCTCGGCCTCGTCGATCACGTCCTGGCCGGTGCTGTGGTCGACCGACGTGCGCGACCAGCCGGCCAGGCACAGCTTGGCCGCTTCCATCGCCTCGGCGATCGCGGCCTTGCGTTCCTGCCCCGGCTGAATGTCGCGATCCCACCAGACGCTGTAGCCGGCGGCCCGCAGCCCCTGCACGATCGCCTCGGCACGATCGCCGTCGGCCACCGCATAGGAAAGGAAAATATCACTCATGCGCGTGCCTCCGCCTGTTGCCCGGCATGCGCCCCATCAGGCCGCCCGCGCATCAGCGCCAGCGGCAGGATGAGCAGGATGAGCACGACACTCAGCACCAGACTTGCATTGAAACCGTCCACCGATCCCCCCAAGATCGCGGGGCCAACCAGATCGAAGTCGAAAATCGCCCCGAAATCGCCCAGCCCCGGGTTTGGAGATATGCCGACCAGCATCTCCTCCCCCCAATTATAGCCAAAATGCGCCAAGGTCGGCGCGAGCAGGCCGCTCGTGCGGAGCGCCAGCAGGCCGAACCATATGCCCGCAAGCGTGATGTTCAAGAGCGATACCGGATCGCGCCACCCGCCAAGGACGTGAATCAAGGTAAAGGTGAGCGCGGTGAGCAGCACACCCAGCCAAGCACCCCATGCGCGGGTCAGCAGCGGCTGGAGCAGGCCGCGTAGCAGCACCTCTTCACCCAGCACCTGTATCGCGACGACGATCAGGCCGATCGCCAGCGCCGGCGCCGCCACCTCGGCCGCCCCCGGCACCACCGCACCGGCCATCGCGGCCACCGCCAGCGCGGCCAGCACGGCGACGACCCCGCTCGGCAGCGCGATCAGCACCAGCGCCGGACGACGACGGCCAAGCCGGAACGGGCGACGGAAGACGATCAGGCCGATCAACGCCAGCGCGAGCACCGCCGCCGGAATGCCAAGGCGCCCGCCCAGCGCCCCATGCACACCGGCCAGCGCGGCACCCACGTTTTCCGCAATTGGCTGGGCCAGCCCCATCAATATCGCGATGCACCCCGCCAGCACCCAGATGATGGCCGCCACCGCCTTCGCGCTATCGCCCCACCAATGCGCCATGGGCCGGGACGCGTTCATGCGAGACATGCCGCGCGGGCAGAAGGACAGTAGCCGTTTCCAGGCGCGATCGCGTGACGCGATGAATGTTCAGCCAATTTCACCCCCCATCGGCCGTCCCCATCTGCCGATCCAGTCGCCGGCATCGGGGCCGCATGAAACGGTTATTTGCCCTTTCCATGCACCGGCCACTCTATCATTCCAGCCGACTTGCGCTAGACTGCAAAAGATCAAGTGTCGGTAAACGGGGAATATCATCAATATGGTTGACGAGGCTAAGCCGGCGGCGCCGGACGACGCGAAGACGGTCGTCACGGTCGATCGGCATGATAATGGCCTGCGCTTCGGACGCATCGCGCTGATCGCGGCGGCCGTCATCGCCCTCGTCGCGATCGGGTTTCAGGTGTGGAAAAGCCGCGCCGACGGCGAAACCGCGCCGGCGTCATCGGTTCCCGACATGCCCCCCCAGGCCGATGTGTCGTCGATGATCGCGCAGCTTGAAAAGAAGCTCGAAGAAAATCCCGCCGACGCCGAAGGATGGCGAATGCTCGGCTGGTCCTATTATCGCACCGAACGATTTGCCGATGCCGTCACCGCTTATCGCAAGGCGACCGAAGCCGATCCGAAGAATGCCGAAGGCTGGTCGGCGCTCGGCGAAGCGATGATCCTCGCCATGCCGCCCAACGTGCCCGCCGCCGTGCCGGTCGAGGCGGAGAGCGCCTTCCGCAAGGCGCTGGCGATCGAGCCCGCCAATCCGCGCGCGCGCTATTTCCTGGCCGTGAAGAAGGATATGGCCGGCGATCACAAGGGCGCGATCGACGACTGGATCGCACTTCTGAAGGACACGCCGGCCGGCGCGCCCTGGGAAGCCAATGTTCGCCAGACGATCATGCAATCGGCCGCCCAGAACAAGATCGACATTGCCGGACGCCTGCCCGAGCCAGCCGCGCCCGCGCCATCCACCGCGACCGACGGCATCCCCGGCCCGACGCGTGAGGACATGGCGGCCGCCGCGTCATTGCCGCCCGGCCAGCAGGACGCGATGGTGCGCGGCATGGTCGACGGCCTTGCCGCCAAGCTCAAGGCCGATCCGAAGAATGCCGATGGCTGGCTGCGCCTGATGCGCAGTTACATGGTGCTGGACGACAAGAAGGCCGCCGCGCAGGCGCTGGTCGACGCGCGCGCCGCCTTTGCCGGTGATGCCGATACGCTCACCCGGATCGGCGATGGTGCCCGGCAGCTCGGAATCCCCGGCGCCTGATCCGTATCCTCGCCATCGCCGGCACCCGGCCGGAGGCGATCAAGCTCGCGCCGCTCTGCCGGGCGGCGCGGCTGCGGCCGGAAATTGATCTCCGGCTGGTCGCCACCGGCCAGCATGGCAAGCCGTTCGACGATGTGATGGCCGCCTTTGGCGAGCGGGTGGACGGCAATCTCGCGCTGATGGAACCGGGGCAGACGATCGAGCAGCTGGCCGATCTGATCGCAGCCGATCTCCCCAGCCTCGCCGCCCGGCTTCGCCCCGACATGCTTCTTGTCCAAGGCGACACGACAAGCGCGTGGGCCGCAGCCCTTTCAGCCTCACGGATCGGCCTGGCGGTCGGCCATGTCGAGGCAGGGTTACGAAGCCACGACCTGACCCGGCCCTTTCCCGAAGAACGCAACAGGGTGGAGATCGACGCGATCTCCGCCCTTTTATTTGCCCCCACCGCCGAGTCCGCCGCCAATCTCGCGGCCGAACCCGCCATTCGCGGCCGCGTGGTCGTGACCGGCAATACCGGGATCGATGCGCTGCTGACCATCCGGCGCATGATCAATGGCTGGACGCTCCACGACAACGCGGTGCGCACGATCCTCGTCACCTGCCATCGGCGCGAGAATATCGGCGCGGGCATCGCCGCCATCTGCGCGGCGCTGCAACGCATCGCCCGGCGCCCCGACGTGCGGATCATATTGCCGATGCACCCCAACCCCGCCGTGCACGGCGCCATCGCGCAGGCGCTCGGTTCGACGCCACGGATCGAGCTGCACCCGCCCTTCGATTATCCGACGATGGTGCAGATGATGGACGGCGCCCACCTGATCCTCAGCGATTCGGGCGGATTGCAGGAGGAAGCGCCGGCGCTCGGCGTGCCGCTGCTCGTGCTGCGCGACAATAGCGAGCGGCCGGAGGTATTTGCGAGCGGCAACGCCCGGCTGGTCGGCACCGATGCCGATCGCATCGTCGCCGCGACGTTCGAACTGCTCGACGATCCGGCGGCGCATGCCGCCATGTCGCAGCCCGCTTTTCCTTATGGCCGGGGCGATGCATCCGAACGCATCCTCGACGCGATCGAGGACTGGCACGCAACACAATGGCCCGGAAGCGTGGCCGAACGCGCAATTTCCTATCGGTTGCCCCCCATCCAAGCCTAGCTTCATTGCCCCCAAGTGCCTCGGCGCTTGCCTTCCGCCCTCCCCTCCCCCAAGGGGATCGGACGAAAGGATGATGAACATGGCGACGAACTGGACGCCCGAAAGCTGGACCAGCCACGAAGCACGGCAGATGCCCGAATATACCGACACGGCGGCGCTTGACCGCGTGACGGGCGAACTCGCGCAATATCCGCCGCTGGTCTTTGCCGGCGAGGCGCGCGCGCTCACCGCGGATCTGGCACAGGTGGCGGCCGGCAAGGCATTTCTGCTCCAGGGCGGCGATTGCGCCGAAAGCTTTGCCGAATTCCATCCGAACAACATTCGCGACACGTTCCGCGTCATCCTGCAGATGGCGGTTGTCCTCACTTATGCGTCGAAGCTGCCGGTGGTGAAGGTGGGCCGCATGGCCGGCCAGTTCGCCAAGCCGCGTTCGGCCAATACCGAGGAAGTGGATGGCGTTTCGCTGCCGAGCTATCGCGGCGACATCGTCAACGACATCGCGTTCGAGGCGGCCGCGCGGGAGCCCGATCCCGAACGCATGGTCCGCGCCTATAATCAGGCGGCGGCGACGCTGAACCTGCTGCGCGCCTTCGCGCAGGGCGGCTATGCCAATCTCCACCAGGTCCACGCCTGGACGCTCGATTTCATGGGCCGCAGCCCCTGGGCCGCGCAATATCAGAACGTGGCCGACCGGATCGGCGACGCGCTGGACTTCATGGCCGCCTGCGGGATCAATCCGCAGACGGTGCCGCAGCTCAACGGCACCAATTTCTACACCAGCCACGAAGCGCTGCTGCTCCGCTACGAACAGGCGCTGACCCGGCGGGATTCGCTGACCGGCGACTGGTACGACACGTCGGCCCACATGCTGTGGATCGGCGATCGCACCCGCTTCGAAGGGTCCGCGCATGTGGAATATCTGCGCGGCATCGGCAACCCGATCGGCCTGAAGTGCGGCCCGAGCCTTGAGCCGGACGCGCTGCTCCGCCTGCTCGATACGCTCGATCCGGCGCGCACGCCGGGCCGCATCACGCTGATCACGCGCTACGGCCACGACAAGATCGAAAAGCACCTGCCCGCGCTCGTCCGCGCGGTGAAGCGCGAAGGGCGCCCGGTCGTCTGGTCGTGCGATCCGATGCACGGCAATGTCGTGAAGGCCAATAACGGCTACAAGACGCGGCCGTTCGAACGCATCCTCGCCGAAGTACGCGGCTTCTTCGCCGTGCACCGCGCGGAAGGCACGCATGGCGGCGGCATCCACGCCGAAATGACCGGCCAGAACGTCACCGAATGCACCGGCGGCGCGATCGACATCACCGAACAGAGCTTGGCCGATCGTTATCACACGCATTGCGATCCCCGTCTCAATGCGGGCCAGTCGATCGAACTCGCCTTCCTGCTGGCCGAAATGCTCAATCAGGAAATGCGCGAGCGCGAGAAGGCCGCCGCCTGAACGCAGGCAATCGTCGGAAACATCAGGCGCGGGGGCGAAAGTCTCCGCGCCTTTTCTTTTGGATGGGGCGGATCGAACCCGACAGGGGCTCGCAAGGCCGAACGGCCAAATCTCTCGTCAGGGGAAAGCCAGCGCGGTCGATGTCAGCAGCGGAAGCTGAGCCACGCTAAAAAGTGGTGCGGGCGGTCGGGCTCGAACCGACACTCCTTGCGGAACCGGATTTTGAGTCCGATAATGGCTAGGCCATCTTACTGAATTTTAAGCGGTTTTCAAGAGAAATTGTGCCGGTGTGCTAATCTTTGTGCTAAACGGACACTTCAAGCACAGTAGCTTTTTCAGGGGTTAGACCCGTGGCGCTGGCTTGTCCAGCGCCCGAATGAGCGCGGCGCAGCCGCGCAGGGCGGGGTTACGGGGCTAGGGGCGTATGGAAGGCCGCGCGGCGACGCGCGCGGCCTTCCCTTTCCCGCCTAAAACAGCACGCCTTGGCGGCTGTTTTCGACATAGCGCCGCCAATCCGGCCTCGCCGCCTCCTCGTCCAGCCATGCGATAACCTGCGCCACCACGTCGCCGCCGTTGGCTTCGACAGTGCCGCAAGGGTGGAAATGGGAGCGGTAGCCCGTTTCCGTGATCGGTAGCGGTGCGCGGGGCGGCTGGATGCTGGTAATTTCAAGATGAGCGATAACGCCGCCAAATTGACGGGGGCAATAAATCGCCTCGATCTCGATGCCCTGCCATGTGAAGCGGTGGATTTGGGGTTGCTGCTCCATTGTCAGCACCCCGCGAAGATATGCACCACGTCCCATGCGGTGCTGACGGTGAAAAGGTCGCCGTTCAATTCGGCATCCCGCGCCATCGCCTGATAATCGACATAGTAGCGAAGCGATTGGGGAATCTCGGTCGTGTCCTCCGTCACCTCCTGCATATAGTCGGCAAGGCTGGCATATGCGCCAAGGTGACGATCTTCCAACGCCTCCCGCGCCTCGGCCAAGTCGCCGCTATAATAGTCCAGCACCGCCGCACCGATTTCGCCATGATCGGCAAGAAAGCTGGCAAGATCGCTGACGCGCTCAAAGCCGGTGTGTTCCTCGATGCGGACGCCGCCGAATCCCTCGTAATCGTGGATTGCCCATTCTTCCGCGCCCTCGACGGGTGAAGCCGCCAGCATATCGCGCACGGCGTCATAGATCGCCCAAGGCTCCTGCGCGGCGTCAATCCATGCGCCATGCAGATAGCCGTTATTATAGGCCGCAAGACAGGCCACATATATGCGGGGTTGTTCGGTGCCGGTGGTGATGGTTGCTCCCATTTCTATTCTCCTTGGGTTTGGGTTTCAGGTCGCGTTCTGAAACCCTGCCTCGTGGCGAACAGCGGAGAGTGAGGGAGCAAGGTCCGGTGCCGGGGGTGGTGCGGGCGCAACGAAGTGAGCCTCGGCCCCAAAGCGGCACCTTGCAGGGAGAGAGAGGCAGAGCCTCTTTCTTCCTCGAAAACAGGGAGAACCGCGCCGCTGGCGGCGCTCGTCAATGGGGCGGCAAGCCGCCCCTATCCCGCGTCCGGGATTGTCACCTGCATGGACGGAAGCCATGCAAGGGGGTTTCGTCGCACAGCGATAAAACCTGCACGAAGTGAGCGCCGAGCGAAATCACGTATACTGCCGCTGTAAATAAATAATTAATAGTATTTATGTATTATTCAAGTAAGCTAACAACAATAATATACAAAATCTGTCGGTTTAGAGGGTATTAATGTCTAAGTTTTACAATGAGAACGAGAAAATCATGGGAAACATGATTGCATATGATCCGGTCAAAGGGGATTATAAGAACATTACCTTCGGCGGTGATTTTGATAATTTACGCAACAATGCCCATGACATGAATATCGAGATTGTCAAAATCATGAACTCGACTGACCCGAGGATGGAGCGCGTTATCCCCTCCGACATCTATGTAGTGGGTCATGGACCAGCGATTATCGACGAGAAAGGGAAATTGCTGGCGGTTTATGGGGCGTCCCCGTTAGCGAGCGAGCTGACCACCCTCATCAATGACAGGATCGAGAAATTCGGGCGCGATGGCGTCGTGAGCGTTCCGGCCCACGATATTGTCAACGCTGTGCGCCATGAGGATGTAAACCGGCTGGGCAGACAGGTTGAAGCGCAGGTCCAGTCACGGCAAGAATTTGAACGCTGCACCAGCGGTGCCTCGACCAATATGAAGGCTTCGGCTCCCGGAAGATAAGCCCGCCTACGACTCAGGACGCCGCGCAATTCCCCATGCGGGGTGTGGAATTATACAAAGAGTTGCGCGCTCTTTGACAAACTGGCCGGACTTGATGGTGTTGTCCGGCTGATCGGTCGCCCCGCTGTTCCAACGGCAGCGGGGCGATTGCTTCCTCACCCCATGTTCGTTGGCGCGGCTATTCATGCTTTCGGGATGCGCAGCTTGGCGTCAGCGCCTTCGGCAAAGGCATTGGTGTCCTCAAGCATGGCGCGGGCGCTCTCGAATGTGCGCCAGTCGATCATGCCGGTATAGCTTTGCGCCACGTCCAGCATACGAATGAGCGGTGCGGCTTGGCCGTTCTTGGAAAAAGCCTTGAGTGCCCCAAGATAATCGGTGCGATAGGCCGTGGGGATGATGATGCGCTCCTGCCCCGCCGCGACCAGTTCGGCGTTCATCATGATGCGGGCGGTGCGCCCGTTACCATCGGCAAAGGGATGCACCTCGCTGACCAGCATCATCATAAACACGGCTCGCTGGAAGGGTTCTTCCAGCGCCCGGTAAAACGCGAAACCGCGCTCAAGGGTGCCATTGACCAGTTCGGGCGCAACAAAGACCGTGCTGCCCGCCTGATTGGTTTTCGTTTTGAAGATACCGGGATGCTTGTCGGGTCGCGCCTGCATCAAGGTTGCATGACGGCGGCGCAGGAGTGCATCCAGTTCATCGGCACTGGCGGGAAGGATGCTCATGTCCTGCGCATCGGACACGATGCGGAACGTGCCAAGCACGTCATGGGCATCTTCGGGACGTTCGGAGGGGATCGCGCCTTCAAAGACGATCTCGCGGGCTTCGCTGACGCTGAACTCGGTGCCTTCGATGAAGTTTGAGAAATAGGCTTCAAAGAAAGCGAGATTGGCAGTCGCCTCGTCACCCTGCGCGGACGCAGGACGCGGCGCGGGAATGGCGTCGCGCAGCGCGCCAAACAATGCCTCGAACAGCACGATGCGGTCGGGGTCAAATGGCTGACCGGCGGCGCGGGCTTTGCCCACGTCGCTTTCGGCCCTGGCCTCGCGGGTGCCAAGGAACGCGCCGATCAGGTCGTTCAGAGCATCGTATTCGGCCTCAAGGCCAAGTTCGGGCGCGATGGCGCGCGCGTCATCGCGCAGCTTGTTGAGCGCGCCCTCTCCCTGTGTGCGCAACAGCGCATCAAGGCGCTGCTCCAGTTCCTCGCGGGTCAATGTGCGCGTGACACGTCCGCCGCGCGCGCGCGATGCGCGCATATTTTCAAGATAGGCGCGCGGCGTCGAGGCCAGCCGCGCGCCGCCGATAAAGGGCTTGTCGTTGTCGATGGCTCCCGCTCCCTGACGCGGGCGAAGGGTCAGGCCGGGAAGCTGCGTTTCGGAACCCTTTTCGGATATGAGAAAAACGGAACCATCCTCGGCGGGCTTGTTCTCAAGCGCGGTGCGGTCGGTAATGAGCGCATCGGGATAGTAGCTGGTAATCAGGTGATACCAGTTGCGGCGCACCAGCCGTTCGGGATTTTCGGTGAGATTGCGGGTATAGAGGCGCGAGCCGATGCGGCGTAGCTCGCCACGGGCGACGGCATCATAAACGGCCTTGGATATGGCCGTATGCGAGACGAATACTTCGGGATAGGTGCCAGCGGAAAATTCGGACATTAAGCGCGCCTTTCCACGCCAGTTTACCGAATTTTCCTTACTTAAGGAAGAAAAATCACGAAAAAATACAACTTAAGAGCACAAGAGAGGAAAATTCCGGCTTAAGACGCACCTCCGGCGCGGTGACGCCGAATTTTCCTGTGATAAAGACCGGATATTCCGAAAATATCAGACTTAAGCATATTCGCCGCACGATATGCGGTGAATATGGCGGTTATTCACCGCAGCGGACGGCAAAGGCCGGATGGCCGGGGGCGCTTAGCGCCCACCGGCTTTCCTTCTGGCGGTCGCCGCAGCCTTAGGGGCTGGGGCGACAGTGTCGGCCTTGGGCTTGGGGCTGTAAGCCCGCATGACGATGCGGCCTTGCAGCGGCACGGCTTCGCAGCGGATATTGAAGCCCTTGCCGTCGCGGTTCGGCCATGCCGCGCCGATCTTGGTCCAGCTTGCGGCCTGCCCGTTGCCATCGACGCGATAGAGGATGAAAGCGGGGCTGTTGGTGGTTTCGGTGGTCATGTCGGTTCTCCTTGTGGCTCTGAGCCGCAACCGTTGCGGCAGATGTGGAGAACAAGGCGCGGCCAAGAGGTCGCGGGGTCATGCTGACCGTAGGGAACCCGACAGGGGAAGCTGCACAAATGCAATGCGGAAGCGCCCGCGATTGACGCCCGATCTGGCCAAGCCAGTGAATCCACGCATGAGGCCAGTGACGTTCGCGGCTGCCAACCGGGGAACCGCCCGCCGAAAGCGGCTACAGTCCCGCTCCCTTGTCCGCACGATAATCAGGCTTCGGGCGCGGCTCCATCCTCGGCTGCTGCATCGGCGGCATCGGGAGCAGCCACGTCCTCTGCCGGTGCGGGTTGTGGTTGGCGGGGCGGATTTGCTGGCCTGAAACGCTGCCTAAAGGCATCTTGGTCATTCAGGCGAATAAGGACCGGGTTTTCGCAGGACGACGCCTTGCCAAAGACAACAGCATGGCGGGCTTGCAGCGAAGGAAGGACATTGGCGTAGTCAGAGCCGATGTAGTTTCCGAGAAAATCTTTGCCGGTATCATCGAAAGTCCGCATAGCGAATATCGTGTTGCACTGGTTCAAGATCGTCTTGGTGACGTTCGCGGTGCGCTGCGTGATAAGCAGGCAACCAAGGCCATATTTTCGACCTTGCAAGATGGCTCTCGCACTGGTCGCTGTGGCTTGCTTGTCACCATCTGCCGCGACGGAGTTCCATTCGGGGACAAGCGAGTGGGCTTCCTCATAGACAAGGCAAAGGCGTGCTGTGTCCGTCATGCCTTTCTCCTGACAGACGAACAGCGCCGCGTCGGAGAAAATCGCGGTAATTTCCGAGGCTGTCAGATGCGATAACTCGGCATTGCCCTGAAACATACCGGACACTTGCTTGGTGACACGGAACTGCGCAGGGTTGAATACCCGCAAATAATGGTCGTCATCGTCAGCCAAGAACTCACGCATTTGCTTGACCACGGCCAGCTTGAAGGCGCGTCGGGAGCCTCCAAGCTCTCGATTTTGATGAGCCACGCCACCTTGTCCGGCGGCAACAAGCTCATCACGCTTGGCTTGCTCATGGATCGGCTCAATAAAGTCGGCCAGAAGCTGCTGATATTGGTTGGTCAGGTCGAGGCAGAGGACTTTGATGCCTTGTGCGATCATGCGTTCGACAAGTTCTATGGACAGATAGCTTTTGCCCACGCCGAGAATGCCGAGAATGGCGGTGTTATGGGTTACGCACTCTGACGGGTCGAGCCGGACGCCGTAGGGCGTGGACGGGAAGTAACCGATGCAGTCGCCTTCCGGTGCGGTGTCCTCGTTTTCAAGCATGAACACCGGAGCGTTGATGCGTGGTAACCACGGAACGGGGTTAAACTTCTGTGCGTTGGCATCCCATGTGCCAATCTTGCGCGCCTTGGCGCGAGCGTAACCGTATTTGTTTTTCTGCTGGACAACTTCCTCGCGGGTAATGCCGTCAACGACTTGGTAGATTACGCGTCGTTCATCGCCGATACGGGCTTCGATCAGGCTACCTTCTGCAAGACCGGAATCGTTGATAACCTCAAATTGGAGATATTCGGTGCTGGTGTCGCTATCCACGATGCCGCACAGGCGGCCTATCCATTGGAGCGCCTGAATCTGCTCCGCTTCATCGGGTGGCACCGTGATCGAAACCGCTATTGCGTCCTGCGATTTCGCAGGAAGCTGACTTGCGTAAGATGCGAGAGATTGCGGAAGCGGCGCGGTCAAGACACGCAACAGATTGCCTTCGTCGCGTCCGACATAATTGAGGGCAACGCCAAGCTGCTCCGGCCCATGGTGGTCGGCGACAACCATCGGTGTGCCACGGCTGATCGTTTTGGGTTCGACCTGTCGGACAAGGACAATGCCGGGGGATTGGTGCGCTGCGACCGTTCCCACAATGTCCTCTCGGCGCAGGGGCGGCTTGCTATTCAAGAACGCTGCAATGTAATCAACGAGCGATTCCAGCGGTCGGATTATCACTATGACGGCGAGTGTCGTCAGGATTGCGAAAACCTCCGCAGGCTGTTCGCGATGGAATAACCAGACCGCAACGATGATAAGCGCGGTAAATATGATGTTGGGGCTACCCAGCCCCTTTACGGCTCGCTCGCAGAGACGCCAGAAAACTCCCGGCTCGATGCCCGGCGCAGGCCGGAAAATCAGGACTAACAGTGATACGCCGGACACAAGCGCGAAAAGTCCGACAGCGAAGGCCAGCACCCAAGCATCGGGTGTCCCGCTCGGAATCACGGGCACAGCGGGAAGAATTGCTAACAGTGCAGCGACGGCGTTGGTCAGTGAATCGGCAGGTGGCGTGAAGTGTGGGTTGATAAGCCTGCTGCCGAAAAGCAGGCTTATGACACCGCTGACCAGCCACATAGCCTTGTTGTCGAGAGCAAGGCCGGTGCTGATAAACTGGGCTTGGACGGCAACAAGTATCGCCAGATAGATGACCAGAAGAACGGCACGGATTCTTGCATCTGATGTCACCCCGGTCGGCCCTCCCCGTCGCTCCGCACGAGCCGCGCGGCTTTCGGGTCATATATATAATGCGTGATCGTGCCGTCCTTGATCCGCTCCACGGCGTCATCGACGACGAAGCGCGGCACGAGGAACCATTCGCGCGGGATCACGGGATTGCCGAAGCGATCCTTGATTTCGATGTCGAGCCGCGCGGGGTCGAATATGCGGTGGATCAGATTTTCGAGCTTGGTGCGGTTGATGTTGTAGAGCGTGTAGGTCGCGACGATTTCAGCCTCGGCCATCAAAAAGGTCGGATCGAGTTTGGCGTTCGCGATGCGGCGTTGCACGTCACCGCCCGTCACGCCGATCTTGTGCAGCACGTCGCGATTTGCCGCGACTACAGGATGATCGGACTTACTGCGCAGCACGTAGATCGTGCCGCTGGCGGAGTCATCGTCATCAAGCTGCCCCGTGAACGGCGAAGCCTCCTCGCGCACAAACAACGGCCCTGCCTCGGGATCGGAGATGCGACGGCCCGCCTCGTCCTTATGCAATGCCCGCTGTAGCGAACGCATGAGCATATTGCTCTCGGTGCCGTTGTCGAACACCACGCGCAAGCGGGCATCGGTTCGTCCCTGCGCGTTGACGAAAATCTCGTCCATGTCGGCGACATAGGCTTTCTGACCGCCGACAATGAACCATGCGCCGGGGCGGATTTCGGCTTTCAGTTCGAACTCGCGCGATTTCCTGATCCCGCTTTCAAGATCGCGCTGCACCTGCTCGAACAGAGGCTTGAACGTCTCGAAATCCTCGCATTTTTCGCGGTTGGCGATTTCCTCGGCGGCGCGCTTTTCCTCTGCCGTGCGGACGTGGCGAAGTTCGGCAATATCCGACGAGCCTATCGCGCCCTCAAGCTCGGCAAGAAGCGCGTCCGTGTCCATATCGTCATCGGATATGGGGACGGGCGTTTCTCCACCCGCGAGCAATCCCTGATGATCCAAGGATTCAAGCAATGTCCGGCAATCTTCCTGTGCGCGCAGGCGATCAAGGCGCGTGGCATAGAGGCGCTCGAATATGTCTCGGCTCTCGCCGTGGCGCGGTGCGTGTCCGTGCTTCTCGACAAATCGCTGGATCTCCTCAAATCCAGCGATGATGCGTTCCTCGCGTGGTCCACGCCCGACCTTTTTCTCGGGCGCAGCGAAGTCGGAAAGCACGTCTGCCAGTGCATCAAGGTCGAGGTCATCCGTCATAGCGGCCCTCTTTCTTGAAGCGCATGAATGCGGCTGCGCCTTCGGCCAATCGCCGTTCCCACGCATCCGATGCTGTGATCGATGGCGGACGCTCGCGCTCCTTGATGAAGCGCGCGGCCCGCACGGCAAGCTCTTTCGCCTCGTCGGGCGACAGGCTGGTGCGCTTGCTGGCGATGGCGGCGGCGACCTGTTTCAGACTTTCCTCGCTCATGGTCTTGGCGAGAATGGCATAGGCTTCCTGAAACGGATTGATCCGGTCGATCAGGTCGATGTCGAGTTCGCGCACGTCCATCGCGAATTTGCGCACACCGTCGATCAGCGCGGTGTTCAAGCTCGGCTCCGCGTCGTCCTTTTTATCGTCGCCAAGCGCAATGCGCGCGGCCTGCTGGGTGAGATTGAGGGCGGCAATGGCGTGCTGGCGCACGGCCTCCTGATCCTCTTCGTCCAACTCGGGATATTTGTCCTTTATGATCTTGCCAAGGCGAAGCTGGGTCAGCTCTTCGGGAACCATCTCCTCGTCAAACAGGCCGCGCTCGATGCTGGGCTTATCCTGCACGAAGCTCGCGATGACCTCGTTCAAATCCTCTTTGCAGATGCGCGCGGCCTGCTCACTTTTGGGTTCGGTAAGCCCTTTGATCTCGATATGGAATTGGCCGGTCTGCTCATTGAAGCCGACATTGCACTTGTCGGGCTGATAGCCAGCGCCGCCGTAATCGAAGCCATCCTGCTTGCCGCTCTGCGGGTTCTTCGGCGTGAAGTTGAAACGCGGTGCGAGCACCTGCTCCATGAGCAAGCTGGCAGCAATGGCTTTGAGCGTATCGTTGATCGCCTCGGTGACAAGCGATTCCGCTGCATCGGGTTCGGCGATCAGATTCGTGAACCGTGCGCGAGTTTTGCCGGGTGCATCGCGGGTTGCGCGGCCAATGATCTGCACAATCTCTGTCAGGCTGGCGCGATAGCCGACCGTGAGTGCGTGTTCGCACCAAATCCAGTCGAAGCCCTCTTTCGCCATGCCGAGCGCGATGATGATGTCCACATGATCGCGGTTGTTCTTTTGCGCGGGGTCTTTCAGCGCGGCGGAAACGCGGTCGCGCTTCGACGGGTCATCATCGACAAGATCGGCGATGCGCAGTTTTTTCCCATCGGGTGTCGTGACGATCTGGAAGCCCGTGACGGGATCGGCACCTTCCCACTCGCCAAGCTCGGTGATGATGTGCTCCACCTCCTTGATCTTGTCCTTCGTGCTTTCGCGCGAATTGACGTTGGGGATGTGGATGATGGTTTTCTCGGCAGGATTCAGGACTTCGAGAATGTCATCGGTGTAGGAGCCGGAATAGAAGAAATAGCCGATGTCGAGCTGCTTGAGATATTCGTAGCCGTTGAGCTGCTCGTAATAGGTGTAGGTGACGGTATCGAATTTCGCCTCGTCGGTCGGCGCGAGCACGGCCTCGGCATCGCCCCGAAAATAGCTGCCCGTCATGGCGACGATATGCACCTTGTCGCGCGCGATGAACTCGCCAAGGTGCTTGCCCAGCACATTATCAGGGTTGGCGGAAACGTGGTGGAACTCGTCCACCGCGATCAAGCGGCCATCGAACGCCTCGACGCCGAAACGGTCCACTGCAAACCGGAAGGTTGCGTGGGTGCAGACCAGCACTTTGTCGTCGCTGGCGAGGAAACTGGCGACAGTGTTGACCTTGCCGCCGTCCTCGCCGGGTGCGTTGCAGAGATTCCACTTCGGCGCGACCGTCCAGTCAGCCCAGAATCCAAACTTGGTCAGCGGCTCGTCGGCGAAGCTGGAGCCGATGGATTTTTCCGGCACGACGATGATCGCCTGTTTCAATCCCTGATTGGCGAGCTTGTCGAGCGCGATAAACATGAGCGCACGGCTCTTGCCCGATGCGGGCGGCGACTTGATGAGAAGGTAAGGCTCTCCGCGCTTTTCGAACGCGCGCTCCTGCATCGCGCGCATCCCGAGCGCATTGGATTTCGTAGAGCCGCCGTTGCGGGCGTAGGTCACGGAAACGGATGGAACATTCTTTTTGTCGATGGTCATGCGCGTGCCCCCGCCTTCTTCTTGGCCGCGCCTGATCCTGCGGTCATCTTGGTGTAAAGTTCGAACAGCTTTTCGAGCCGCTCGGTATCGTTCTTGAATCTCCGCCCGATATAGATGCGTTCCAGCACTTCGTCGTTGCGCTCGTGCGCCTCGCGCAAATTGGCGGGCATATTTTCAGGATCGTAAAGATCGGCGATTGTCGCCGGGAAATGCGCTTCACGCGCCAGTAGGATGTCTTCAGCGCATCGAGTCAGATCGTCCTTGTTCTTCTCGGTTAGCGTCGGAACCGGAAAGGTATTCCAGCCAAGCGTATTGGAATAGCGGAAATCGGTTTTCAGTTTGCCGCAGACCGCTGCGACCCAGACAAGGTGGATGCGTGAGGCGATAATCGCCATATTCCACAGATCGGCGCGATAGAGGGCAAAGTTTGGAGCTTTAGCTATGGTTCGCTTGCCAAGAATGCCAACAGGAAGGTATGGACGGTTTTCGGAACTGACGCTTGGAATGAATATCGAATCTTCATCCCCTGTCTGTTTTACCTCGTCGAAGAGATAGGGTTTCGCAGCCTTTGCTCTTGTCGCATCCTTGCTACTTTCCAATCGCATTCTGCGAACGCCCTCTACCCGCTTCGCTATGGGCTCAATAGCAAGAGCTTCTTCAGCATTTCCTTCGTTAATCCAGATACAATATTCGGATTTTCCTTGGATGAATTCAGCAGCTCCAAAAATGCGACAAATAAATTTTTCTTTCTGTTCATCCGATAATTCTAATCTGGATAGCTCGTCACTATCTAGGAGCAAGTTACCC
Organism: Edaphosphingomonas laterariae; assembly: GCF_900188165.1. GTDB lineage: Bacteria > Pseudomonadota > Alphaproteobacteria > Sphingomonadales > Sphingomonadaceae > Sphingomonas_E > Sphingomonas_E laterariae. The sequence continues at coordinate 140,616 of NZ_FZOS01000004.1, forward strand.
CCATCAGATGCCTTATTCCCAAATTCCATCTCTGAAACTTGGGTTATGGGCTTGGGTGATTTTGTGACTATTACGTTGTTTCCCGGTATAAGGTAAGCATTAATATTCTTTGTTGACTGAACAACAGACTGTCCGACATCATCAAAGCCAAATAATGGTCGCTCCTTCGCGACATTTCTGGCGATAGCAACGACAACGACAATGACGCCTGCGTTGTGGCTCGCCAGATTAGCCCATTTGAACGAGGTGTGGGCAAACGCGATTTCATGGCCTGTATCGAAGATTAAAGGCCAAAGCACAGGCACTTGTTGGCCTTGGCAGATCGAATTAGTAGAAACGAAAGCAGCAACCGCTGGTGTGTGCAAACCATAGTCTGCTGCTTTCATGAACCAGCCAGCGACGTAATCGAGAGACTTCCAGCCCGAAGTGCGATGGCCGAAAATTTGTTCTAGGTCAGATTTCTGCTCCTTATTCTGCCACGTCGAACCGAGATATGGCGGATTCCCGCAGATATAGGTTTCCCCACCCTCATTCTCGAAGTCGATCTGGGCCTGATCAAGTGGCGTGTGAAACAGATCATCACCCACTAATTTTACGCTTGTGCCAGTCGGCGGGCAGATAGAGAGCCAGTCAATGCGTAGGGCGTTGCCGCAAGTGATCCAGTTCTGCGCGTTCAGCGGCAGAAACTCGGCAAGCGCTAGTTTCTGCCCGCGATAGAGCGTATCGCACTGGAACTCGGCAATGATGAGCGCGAGCCGCGCCACTTCCGCCGGAAAATCGCGCAGTTCGATCCCGCGAAAATTCGTGAGGGGAATATCGGACGCACGGCCTTCCTCGCCGCGCCGTCGATTTATCTCGGCTTCGATCTCGCGCATTTCCTTGTAGGCGATGACAAGGAAATTTCCACTCCCGCAGGCAGGATCGAAAACGCGAATGCGCGCCATGCGATTACGGAGATTGAGCAGCTTGCGCCCACTGTCGCCTGCCTCCTCAAGCTGCTCGCGCAGGCTGTCGAGAAATAGCGGGTCGAGAATTTTCAGAATGTTGGGGCGGCTGGTGTAGTGCATACCCAGCGCGCCGCGCTCCTCATCATCGGCAACGGCCTGAATCATCGACCCGAAAATGTCGGGATTGATCTGCGTCCATTTCAGGCTGCCGATGTGCAGCAGATAGGATCGGGCGATCCGGCTGAAACGCGGAACCTCAAGGCTCCCCGAAAACAGGCCGCCGTTCACATAAGGGAACACGTTCGCCCATGAACGGATGCCCGCTGTCTGCCGATCGTTGATCGGCGTGTTCATGGCGCGGAATATCTCGGCGATCACCTCATGGGTGTTCGACGCATCCTTCTCGCTCATCTGGTCAACGGTGGCCGTAAACAGGCCGGTGCCGTTGAAGATGTCGGTGTCCTCCGCGAAAAAGCAGAAGATCAGCCGCGCCATGAAGTGATTCATGTCGGGGCGGCGGTCGGCCTTGCTCCACTCGGGATTGTCTTTCAACAACTCGACATAGAGCCGATTGAGACGGCTCGTCGCGCGAATGTCGAAGGCACTATCGCGCACCTGTTTGACGGTGCTGATCCCCGCCAAGGGCAGGAAGAAACCGAAATGTTCGGGGAACTCGGCGAAGGTGCAAGCCACCGTTTCGCCGGACTCGATGTCCTCGGCCTCGAACATGTCGCCGTCCGTGGCGAGGATGAATTGCGCTTTCGCCTTCGTCGTCGCGGGGCTGGATTTGAGACGCGCCAAGGTCGCGGCAACATCACCTTCGGCGGCGGCGGCAAGGTGGATATTGTTACGCTGCAATACGCCGCCAACATCGGAGCTGTTTGAGTGGCCATCGCGCAAACGCTTAATAGTCGCGGGCTTGTTACCGAATGCTTCGAGGAACTGGAACGGAAATTCTGCGGGATCAAAGGGGCTTTCTGCCAGTGCCGAAACGGCTTCTTCAATTTCGACGGCGTTCATTATTCCGCGTTTCCAAATCTCTACTGTGCAAATTGAGGTTTGCCACCCCTCAGAAAAGCCTGTCGGTCGAATCCCCCTCCCGCGCAGGCATGGCAAGGCCATAGCTGAATCGCGGCAGGGTTGCTATCTTGCCACAGCGCGTGGGTAATTTTATTTCGTTGTCGGCACAGATGCTTGGCATATATCGACTATCGCATCCACGGGGGTTTCAGGAATTGCCGTGCGCGGAATCTCGAACGTAGGCGGCGGCGCGACATGCGCGGCGGCTTCGGTCGCGGCGCCAGCGGCGGCGCTAGGAACATGGACCCGAAATCTGCACCGTCAACTGCGCCTTCGGACGTGCTGCCGGAAGTCGAAAAGAAGCTGGACGTGATTTCGCTATGGCTGGCACTGCCCGCCCCGCCCTTGCCCTTCTTGGTGCGTCGGGCGACCGCCATGAAGCGCGACACAAGGCGCGGCAACAGCGCAAGCGCGGCGTCGCGCACGAAACGCGATACCGATTTCGCGGCTTTAGGCACAAGGCTGGCAATCTGTCCCAGCAGCAGGCCCGGTTGCGATTGCAGGAAACGCGAGCCTGTCAGCGTGCGCGGGGATCTCGCTCCGGCCCTTCCCGCTCGCGCGCCAAGGCCTCCTGCTGCCGTTTCTCATACTCGCGCGCAAGCTGGCGCGCGCGCTCGTCGTCCTCGATGCGGCGTTTCAGGTCGCTGGCCTGTTCGCGCAACAGGTCAGCCCTTTCCTTGCCTTGGCGGTCAACAAGGGTGTCGATCTCCTGCCGCTGGGCGGCATTGAGGCCGGACACCATGATGCGGATTTCATCATTGCGGCGATCCTCAAGGTCGGCGGCGCGCCGTGCCTCGTCGGCAAGGCGCTGGCGGCGGGCTTCCTCGTCCACGGCCTCGCGGATATTGCGCCACATACGCTCAAAGCCCCCCGGCTCCTGCGGGCGCTCCGCGACCGCGCGCTGCGCCTGCTCCTTGGCGAAGTCCTCAATGGCCTTGGTCGCCTTCGCCTCCTGCTCCTGCTGCAAGGTTTCGACCTCGCGGGCATGGCGCAGCTCCTGCTCCTTCAATTCCACGCTATGCTGTTCCATGATCGCGCGGCGCAGCGACTCTATATGCGCGTCCTCCCATGTCGGCGCGGGATCGCGGTCGGAGGCTGGCGGTTCCTGCTGAGGCGCGACGTGTTCCGGCAGGCGGGGCTGTTCGGGCGTCGGCTCCGCACGGGTGGCCTCGCGGATAGCGGCGCGGGCTTCCTTCACGCTCGGCAGGCTCTCGGAATCTATGTCCACCATGAAGGCGCGAAGCTCGGCGGCTTTCACGCCGGGAAGCTGGCGGCCAAGGCTATGCGCCTTGGCGTCGGTATCAAGGATGACGAAATCGCGGCGATCACCGCGCGCCAGCACATAACCCGCGTCCTCAAGCGCGGCCTTGAAGGCGGGGCCGGTGTCGCTGGCCTCATACAGCGTCGTCACCTGTGCTTTACGCTCACGGTGATCGATACCGCCCCGCTCGGCCTGCTGCCATTCGTCGTGGCGGGCGTCGGCGGATGGAAACTCCGGCTGCACGTCACGGTCGCGCTTGGCGTGTTTGCCGGGGACATGCTCGTGACCGAACTCCTGCTCCATACGCAGGCTGGCGCGCTCATGGGCCTGATAATTCTGGCTGTCGCTGCGTAGGGTCATGGTGTCCATGTCGGCGCGCGCCCACACGACATGGATATGCTCGCGCCCGTTTTTCTCGTGCATGACTACGGCGCGGGGCTGGCCTTGCAAGCCAAGCTCCTCCTCCAATATCTCGACCGCCCGCGCCCATTGCTGCGGGGTCATTTCGTATTTGGTGTCGGGGTCGATATTGGCGTGATAAAGCCCCAGCTTGCCCTTGGTGGCGAGGGTGTAGGTCTGCCAGTCGCGGAAGGCTTCGGCGGTGGTGCCTGCGGAATCCAGTTGCAGGATTTCGACGCGCTCGTTGGTGTCAGCGCGGCCAAGGTGGTGGGCAAGCTGGCTAGGGCCTGCCCGACTCTTGCCCTTGATTATCACGGGCGGACTCCATGCCGAGGGCTTCGTATATGGCGGCGATCACTGCATGATATTGGTGCAGCGCGTCACGCAGTTGCGGCACGTCAATATCAAGGCCGCGATTGGTGTTGCGGGCAAGCTGGTTCAGGTTGTTGCCGACGCGGTTCAGCGAAGCCATGAGTTGAACAAGGGCGCGATGCTCTACGGGGCGGCGGCGGCGCGCGCGGGGGCCAGCTTCGTCAAGTCCGGCAGCACGGGCAAATGCGCCAACAGCAAGGCCAGCGCGCGAAGCCCGTTCTTCATATCGCGCGTATTCGTCGTCAGACACACGGAACGTAATGATGCGCGTCCGCTGCCGCTTGTCACTTCCTCTCGCCACCCGCCCTCCTGTAATGAAGGGTTCCAAGGCACCGCCTTGGTCGGTAGCAGGCCCGAAATGCCTGCCGGGGGTTCAGGGGTCGCTACGCCCTGATCTGGTTTCCAAAGGGCATGAAAGCCCTTTGGTCGAAGCCGCTGCCGAAACAGCGGTCGATGGGTTTCAAGGGAGCGCGAAGGCTCCTTTGGCGGAGACGCGGACACACCCGTTATTGCGGGGATGGCGGCGGCTCCGTCCAGGGTGCAGGGGCGGGAAGGCTCCTGCTCTGGGGGTTCCAACGGGGGGCATGAAAGCCCTCCCTTGGTCTGGGGATGCAACGGGGGCGAAGCGCCCCTTGCCAAGCGCGCGGTATTACCGCGCATGGCTTGCACCTCCAGTTATTAGCATAACATAGAATCGGTGGGGTGTCGAATACGACGCCCGCGCCTCCGCATAGATCGGGGCGGTCGGTTTGCGATGTGACATTATATCACAGGTTGCGATTCTGCGCGACGATGTTGCCGTGCGTATCGGGCGCGGCGTCAGAACTCATGTGTCAGCGCCACCACGTCCTGCCGCGCAATCCCCGCTCGCTGGATATGGGCGTAGGCGTGCCAGCGCCCCATTGCGATGAAGTCCGCCGGAGTCATGGCGGGGGTCATGGCGTTCCCCTCGGCGCGATATTGGCGGTCGCGATCTTCCTGCCGCCATGCCGCCTGCTGCTGGGCGCTCAAGGCCGCAAGCTGGGTGGCCTGATCGGTGGCGTCCGGCACGAAGCGCATATCGGGCGCATAGGTCGGCTTGGCGGTCGCCGCCCCTATGGCGGCGCTGTTCAGGAAGCCCCGCGCTGCGGCGAAGTAAAACCCCGCCCCGTCCGCGTCCGGTGGCGGTGCGTCATCGTCCAGCGGCGCGAAGGGCGACCAGCCGCTTATCAATTCCCGCTGGTCAAGACTCTCCCACTGGCCGTCGCCGAATACGCGGTTGCGCTCGAACTCGCCCGCCAGCCAACAGGCATAGGACACGGTGGCCTGATCTTCGCTGCGTAGAAATATCTTGCTGCGGGCTTGCTGCATGAAGTTGTCGGCGGCGTCCTTGCCCATCGCCTGCGTGAGCGCCGCCACGGTCTGCGTGGCGAATACGCCCGCAATTCCGGTGGAGCGCGCGACGTTCCAAAACGTCGCGTCGCTTAGGCCGGATGCGGGGTCAACGGTCGCCAGTTCCTGCACCTCGTCCATCATCACAAGGCAGGGCTTGGCTTGCGGGTTGCCGCCCTGCTTTTTCAGCGCGGCCTCGCGCCTCCGCGCTTCCCGATACAGCACCGTCTTTAGCAGGATGGCGACAAGGCGCGCGGGCAAGCCGTCCTCCATCGTATTCAGGGTCACAAGCGCGATCTTGCCATTAAGCGGCGCGTCCAGGTTGGCGGTGTCCTCGTCCAGCCCGCACAGGAAACGCTCGCGCAATTCTCGCGCGCCCGCAAAGCCGTCCATAAGCTGCGATATATTGGCGGTGATGCCCGTCTTGGTGTCCTTCGCCATATCCTTCCATGTGGCCGTCACATAGGACAGGCTGGCGGCGACATCGGACGCCGCCAGCACGCGGATGCGATCAACATGGCGCATATAGGCGTCCTGATCGCCCGCCGCGCTGGCCTCCTTCATGCCCTCAAGGCAGGCTATGTTCGCACGGCTGATCGCATCGCAGGCGGCTTGCAGTTTCTTCTCGTCCAGCACGGCCTGATACGCCCACCACAGGCTGGACGGGTGCGGACGCTTGGCTTCGGCTTCGCCCTCCGGCGTTGCGGCATAGGCGCGGCCAACGGTCAGCGCGTGGCGCATGACATTGGCGGCCATGTCCGGCCAAAAGCTATCGCCCTGCGCCCCGCCGACCTGCGTAAGCACCGAGCGCAGGACGGCGGCAATATGGTTGGGCGCGAGGCTGGCGGTGATGTTCACGCCGAGTTCGCCGGTGCCGGTGCCGATACGCAGCACGTCGCCCGACCGCCCTGCGGCGGCGGCGATCTTCTCGGCGTCATGCCACAGCACGCCCTTGGCATCGGTGATATATGCGCCGAAATCCGGCTGCGCGAATACCTGACGCAACAGCGGTTTCAGGACGGCGGTGGTCTTGCCGTCGCCTGTGCCGCCGAAAACGAGCATATGCTGGAACAGGGATTCCCCATCGAGAGCGAGGGCTTGCCCCTTGCTCGGCGCGGCAAGGTCGCCGCGCACGCGGAAGGTGCCTGTGCCGCTGCCGACCTGAAACAACGGCGAGTCTGCCAGATAGCCCGTGGCATGGGCGACCTGTCGCGCATAGCCTGTGCGGGCGATCTCCCGCGCTTCGGCGCGATACGGCCAGCGCACATGCGCGTCCTTGGATATAACCTCATAGGGGGCGGACGCTTCGCGCCGCCAATGCTCGATGGCGGCGACGGCGACAAGGATGCCGACGCCCACGGCGATCAACAGCCATGCGGCCAATAGGCCAAGCATGGTCATGGCACCGCCAAGCAGGCTTGCGGCGAAGTCCGCCGCAACGGCCTGCCACACCTGCCAGCCCGAAACATAGGCGGGCGCTTCATTGGGGAATTGTTCGAGCAAGACGGGCGCGGCAGTCGCGTCCTGCGACGCGACGCCCTTCCACGCCAGCAGCAGCAGCGGTTGCGCGACAAGGGCAATGAGCGCCGCCGCAAGGCCGCATTGTCCTGCGGCCTTGGTCAGCCCCGTGCTGAAATGACGGTCGGCCATCCACGGAATATCCTGCCCGCCGACCAGCTTGCCGTCCTCCCATAGCGGGCGGCGAATATCCTCCGGCACTTGGCTATAGAGGAACGGGTAGCGATCTTCCGGCCAAAGCTCGCGCGCGACGGCTTCGCGGTCGCCAGCGGGCAATCCGGTTTTGCGCGCGCCGATGCGCTCCACGCCTGCCGCGAAGCGGTCGCCCGCACTGGCGAGGAACGCCACGCGCGCGATCAGCCAGTTGACGGGCTTCCACAGCACATAGGCGGCAAGGCCGATGACAAACAGCGCGAGCGCCGGAATGAGATTGAGCGCCTTCCGCAAGATTCGGCGGGTGGGCGCAAACAGCAAGGCCAGCGCGACAAGGGCGACGATGACAACAGGGATAAGCCAGCCTGTCATTATTGCGCCTCGAACGCGGCGGCGGGCAACAGGCCGCGCATGGTCGCGGGGATGCTGGCCGGGTCGATGGCGGACGAACCGCACGGCGGCATCCCCTGCACGGCAAGGCAATAGTGCCGCCATGCGCCGGCGTCGTCGCGCCGCAACAGGCCGAAGATGCGCCGCACCTGCGGCGGCTCCCGATAGCTGGGGTTGGCGAAGTCCGCATAATAGCCGATCAGGATAGTGCGCCCGTCCTCGACGGCCTGAACGCCCTCGGCCTGCCAGTCGCCGCGCCAGAACGCATCGGGGGGCTGGCGCGTCACGGTGTCGGGCAAGCGACCCGTCCGGCCTAGCGCGTCAAGCGCGGCGGTCACTGCGACTTGGGCTGCGTCCGGCGTCTGCGCCTGAATGACGCGCTGCGGCGGCTGGCCGAGTCTCTGCCCTGCACCCTGCATATACCGGCTGACAGCGCGCCGATGCGCGTCTGCATAGGCGCTCTTGGCCTCGGCCACGCGCGTTGACGGCGGGGAATCCGGTAGTGACAGCGCCAGAATGAAGCCAAGGATGATCGCGGCGACCGCGCCCCAAAACAGGAATGGCGCGGCGTTGCGCCAGCGCGCCGCTCGCACATGGCCTTGCGTTACAAGCTGTTCCCATTGCCCCACAGCCAAGCTCCCCAGCTTGCCAGCATCGCAACGATTGAGACGACAAGCCAATGATTCAAGAGGGCATATTAAGCGGGAAGTCGATGCGATCAAGCATCCTGCTTATCGCTTACAGTTATGAGCGCGCAGGCGCGCGCATTGGTGTTGTTCTTTCTTTGCAGCACTATGACGGTTGGGAATTGTGCGTCTGCCTTCCCTGTCAGCCCGCCACCTCACGGCCTTCTTCATTTGCATCCTTGCAGGGGATTCGCCTTTACGTCCGCAAGCCGCGCAAGCGCGGCTTCTCCACTACGTTCCGCCGAGTGCGGCCAAGGCGAACGCCCTGCCTCTGTCTGCTTATGAAGGCCGCGATGGTCGCGGTTCAGACAGGGAGAAAACATCATGTCGCAATTTATCGCCCCCAACGAGCTGCACGGAATGACCGAACAGGAACTGCGCGCCCTGCATGGTCGCATCATGGCCGATCTGCGCCGCATGGGGCAGTCGGTCTTTCTCAACCCGCATATCTACGCCTCGCTGCGTAACATCGAGGATGCAATCGTGCGCCTGCAACAGCAGCCCAAGCCGCGCGGGCCGAAGCCGCCGGGGTTCTAAGGGCTTTGCCTGCCCCCCGCTGGCCGCGCCAGTGCATACAATAATATGCTTATTATCAATGCCTTATCGGCCATCGTCCATTGAAGCGCCTTGCCTCCCGCGCGGCTCTGTGCAAGAATTGAAGTATGAAACGAGAGATAGCATTGGCTCGATTGAAGCCGTTGGAACAAAGGCTGCGCCAACAAGGCGTTTCGGCCTTGTATCTCTTTGGTTCCACCGCGCGCGGCGAGGCCGATGAAGCGTCCGACCTCGACCTTCTTTTTGAATATATCCCTGATCGTGGGTTCAGCATTTTCGATCAGGCGGGGCTTCAAGAGGAACTGTCTGAATACATGAATACCAAGGTCGATTTCATTCCCCGCAAAGGGCTTAACGACAGAATGAGGCAGCGGGTAGAAGCTGACTTGGTTCGGGTGTTCTAATGAGCCGGAGCCTGAGCGACAATCTCGACAATCTCCAAATGCTGATTGACCGCATTGACGACAGCTTGAAGGGTCGATCTTACGACGACTATCTGAATGATACAGACCTTCAAGACGCGACCACATATCGCCTGTCGATGCTTGGCGAAGTGACGACCAAGCTGCCGGATGACCTTAAAGAGCGGCACCCCGACATACCGTGGAACAAGATACGCGCTTTCAGGAACGTGGCGAGCCACGACTATTTCAGCATCGTGCCTGACATGGTTTGGGAAGGAACGCGGTCGCTCGAACCTATCAAGGAAATGATCCGCGAGGAACTGGCGCGCCTCGAAGCGGAACAGCGCGACCGCGACGGCGGCCGTAGGCGCTGACGGTTTTCCGGTGCGTCCGGCGCGGGCGCGGAACAGGACAGCATGGAGCAATGGATAGAGGCACAGGACTTTATCGCGGCTGACGTTATCCGCTGGAAGGAAGGCGTCTTTCACAACCGCCGCAAAGGCAAGGCGCTCCGCATAGGCGAGCGCCAGGTTGCCGCCGAAGTGCTGCAACGTGGCGAGGACGGTTGGGTGAAACTGCTCGTGCGGGGCTGCACGATCACGAAAGATGAAGCTGCCGGAAAGTCGGTTCAGGCGCTCAAGGCTGGCGAACAGATACGGCGTGCCGCCAAGACCCTCTTGCGGGGCAAGGTCGAGCGATTGCTATGGGGCGATGAAACCGCGCGGGCGGCGGTGCTGGCGAGCAAGCCCGCCAAGTCGCGCTTCGCAGATTTGCCGACAGAGGAATAAGAGTGCGATGGGCGGCTCCCGTTCGGGAGCCTGATGCCCAACGGCCCGCCCGTTCGGGCGGACCTTCGCAAAAAGGCCGTCGCCGTGGTTCCGGCTTCGGGCCAAGGGGCAAGCGCCGTTCGGCGCTCATTGCAAGGAACAAGGAAGATGGTGCCGGTGGTCGGACTCGAACCGACACTCCTTGCGGAACTGGATTTTGAATCCAGCGCGTCTACCAATTTCACCACACCGGCTAGGGGTTCGGGCATATGCGGCGAAAGGCTCGCCGCGTCAACCGAAGGTGATCCCCATTTGACAAAAAAATAGAATATTCGTCAATAACCTACTTAGCGCTTCTTCCTTGTATTGATCGCCGCCGCGTCGATCATGTCTTTGATATGAGAAGCATAGAATTTCTCGATCATTTCAACGCTGGTGCGGCAGTTTTTAGCTACCTGATAAATGTCGGCTCCTTCCATGAGCCGGAAGCTGATATAGGTATGGCGCAGGCTATAGGCCGTGCGCGGGTTCCCTTCCCTGTCCTGCTTCATCCCCAATTCGTCCAGAATCGTGTTGAACAGTTCACGTTGGATTTTCGGGAAAATGAGGTCTTTGGTTCCAAGGCTGTGACGCTTCTGCATCCGCTGGAACGGCATCACGGCACCGGGCATCGTTTTGCAGTAGCCGACGCCCCGCTTGCCGCGCACCGTGATAAGCAAGATGCGCTGCTTGTTCTCGGTGACAATCTCCACGTCGCGCACCTCGATGCGCTTGGCTTCGTCGGGGCGAAGGCCGCTATTCACCATGAACAGCACATAATCGTGCAAATCCTCGCAAGCTGACCGCCACCGCTCTTTCTTGGGGTTCTTCGCCCGCTCGCCCGTGGCCTTGTAAAGCTGCTTGTATTCCTCCGGCGAAAACCAAGCGCGGTGCGCGATCTTGCCCGAAGCCTTATAGGGCGCGGAAATGTCCGGCAGATACGGAAGCCAGCCGTGGCGCTGCGCCGTTTTCAGGACGTGGCGCAGGGTGATGATTTCGGAGTGAAGCGTTGACCGCGAAGGGCGCATTGGGTTGCCCTCCTTGTCCTTGCGAGAGGTCATGCGGTGGACGCGGTATTCCTGCACAAGTCCGGGGGTGATTTCCTCGACCATCTTGTCGCCAAAGAACGGCAGCAGATGGACGCGAAGCCGGATGCCGTGGCCTTCAACGTATTTGGCGTTGCGTTCCCCCTCGGTGATGATGGTGTATTCCGAAAGGAAATGCTGCGCGGCCTTCTTGAAGGGCGTGCCTTCCTTGATCTCTCCGGCGCGGTATTTGCCCATGAGGCCAAGATACCAGTCGCGCGCAACGTCTTTGGCGCGGGCTAGGCTCTCCTCCTTGGTGCTGGTTCGCATCTGCTTTCCTGCGATGGAGCAGGAGCATTGCCAGTGCGGACTCTTGGCCCGCATGTAGAGTTGGACTTTGCCATCTAGAAACTTGTGGCGGGCGGTTGTGGTCATGTCTGTCATGGCTGCACCTTTGGTAGCGTTTTTTGTGCTAGATGTGCGCTAGGCGTCCATCTTTTTATTTTGCCATTAACAGACTGTTTTTGCTACGTTTTTTGTATAAGTAGCTGATATAAATACGCTTTTGAGTCCGGCGCGTCTACCAATTTCACCACGCCCGCACGGCGTTGGAACCGGGCCCATGCCACGAAGCCGTCAGCCGGTCCATAGCTTCGGTTCAAAAATCCAACCGACGAAAATGGGCCGCCACCCGGCAAGGCAGCGGCCCATCACAATGCGCTGAAAAGCGGATCAGGCCTGGCAGAGAGCCGCGCCGTCCTTGCGACGCGAACGCATGCCCGCGCCGATCAGCCCGAAGCCCGCGATCATCATCGCCCAGCTGGTGGGCTCAGGCACTGCCGCCTGCACCGCACTGCCGAAGAAGGACAGGTGCGACAATTCGCGCTTGATACCCCGGCCGTTGACCAGACCGGCGGTCGACCAGGTGCCGCTCGACGCCGGAGCGATCGAATAAAGCACGAACTGGCTGCCTGCCTTCACGGCCAGATAGTCGACAAGGAAACCGTTGGTCGACCATGTGCCGCTGGTCTCGCTGGCATCGTCGAACGTGATCGTGCCGAGGAAGCCCTGACCATCGTCGGACTTGAACAGATGGGTCAGCGAAATGTCCGGGTCGCGCGCCGCGTTGTAAACGCTTTGGGTTTCGGCGGTGAACTGCGCGGCAATGTTCCCGTTGAACAGGCAGCCGGCGGAGTCGCTGACCGACACGCACTTGTCGTTGACGATCGTCACCGCAGCCGAAGCCGGCGCCGCTACCGTCGCCACGGCCATCGCGCCCAACAGACCAGTAAAGAATGTACGCATCTGATCCCCCAACTCTATCAACCTCGCCGGCAGACATGTTCACGCGTCCGGCACCATTCCCATTGATAAGCAAAAGAGATGCCAAACTGTAAAATCCGGCCTCTTGGGCTGAATTTCCGCCTTCGACGCCCGCCGCATCATTGCTCGATTGTAAAAACCGCCGACTCGTCACACCGAGCGGAAGGGCAGCACCGCTTCGCACTGCGCCAGTGTCGCCGCACCTTCGACCCTGCAGCCGCAGCGCTGGAGGAAGGCATGGCGCACGATTTCGGCCTGCTGTTCGATGCCATAAGCCGTGAACGGCCGGTCCACGACGAAGCGATAGCCATAGCGGCAGAAGGGATGGCGCATCAGCGGCAGCCACCAGCGGCCGCCGCGCTGCGCCTGCCAGACATGCGTCATCTCGTGGATGAAATGCCCCTGCGCGGCCAGCGGCGCATTGGCGAAATCCTCGCGCCAGTGCGGGCCATCGGGATGGAACCAGATGTCGCCATCGGGCGCCATCAGCACCAGCCGAGGCTGAAAGGGCCACCATTTGCGCCGGTGCAGGCGGACGCGATCATAATCGATCGCGTCGCCGAACATGCTGGCGGATAAAGCGCGCTCGCCAGCGGTCAGCGGCCGCGCGCCCGAAATCTCAGTGGCCGTCATGCCCGCCGGGCGCGGCATCGCCGGCGGCCTGCGTGCGGGCCATCGCCTCGACGCTCTTGCCGCTTGCGAAGCGGAAGGTCAGCGGCAGTTCGCCGCCGGGCCCGACATCGGCGGCGACGTCGAACAGCATGGCATGGTTGCCGCCCGGCGCGAAACTGGCCTCGCCATCCGCCGGCACATCCACGCCGTCGATCGCGCGCATCGTCATCATGCCGTCCTTCATGCCGCCTTCGTGCAGCTCGATCCGGCCGACCTTCGCGCTTTCGACGCCGATCAGGCGATCAGCCGCGTCGCCGCCACGGACGGTGAAATAGGCCGCCGCCGGCCGCCCGGCGACAGGCGACAGCCGCACCCACGCATCCGCGATCACGGGGGCGACAGCAGCCCCGGCCGCAGGCGCCTGCGCCCGATTTTCCGGCGTATCGCCGGGCGCAGCGGGCTGGCAGGCCGCCAGAGCGAGGGCGGTCGCGGAAAATGCCAGTCGGAAGCGGCGGGGCATAAGCGAAAACTCCATCAATCGCGATCAGGCGGGCCGTGGCGCATCCATTAGGCATGGGGACGTCTTGCGGCAACCGAAAGCCCGCCTATATCGACCCCCGAACAGCAACAACCGCGCGGTTTTCGCTTCACTCGCAAGGGGAACCGACGGATACGCCTCAATCTTCGGGGGACGAAGGGTATTTATATGGGTAAAGTAATCGGTATCGACCTTGGTACGACCAACAGCTGCGTCGCCGTGATGGACGGCGGCAAGCCCAAGGTGATCGAAAATGCGGAAGGTGCGCGCACCACGCCGTCGATCGTCGCCTTCGCCAAGGATGGCGAACGCCTGATCGGCCAGCCGGCCAAGCGCCAGGCGGTGACCAATCCGGACAACACGATCTTCGCGGTGAAGCGCCTCATCGGCCGCCGCTTCGACGATCCCGTCACCAAGAAGGACACCGAACTGGTGCCCTATCACATCGTGCGCGGCCCCAATGGCGACGCATGGGTGCAGGCTGGCGGCAATGATTACTCGCCCTCGCAGATCTCCGCCTTCACGCTGCAGAAGATGAAGGAAACCGCCGAAGCCTATCTGGGCGAAACGGTGACGCAGGCCGTGATCACCGTGCCGGCCTATTTCAACGACGCGCAGCGCCAGGCGACCAAGGACGCCGGCCAGATCGCGGGTCTTGAAGTGCTGCGCATCATCAACGAGCCGACCGCGGCCGCGCTCGCTTACGGCCTCGACAAGAATGACGGCAAGACGATCGCCGTCTATGATCTTGGCGGCGGCACGTTCGACGTCTCGATCCTCGAGATCGGCGACGGCGTGTTCGAAGTGAAGTCGACCAACGGCGACACCTTCCTCGGCGGCGAGGATTTCGACGCCCGGATCGTCGAATATCTGGCGGACGAGTTCAAGAAGGCCGAGGGCATCGATCTCACCAAGGATCGCCTTGCGCTGCAGCGCCTGAAGGAAGCGGCCGAAAAGGCGAAGATCGAGCTGTCGTCGGCGCAGACGACCGAGGTCAACCTGCCCTTCATCACCGCCGACGCCACGGGTCCGAAGCACCTCGTCAAGTCGATCACCCGCGCCGAGCTGGAGCGTCTCGTCGACGCGCTGATCCAGCGCACGATCGAGCCGATGAAGAGGGCGCTCGCCGATGCCGGCGTGAAGGCCGACCAGATCGACGAAGTCGTCCTCGTCGGCGGCATGACGCGCATGCCCAAGGTCCGCGAAGTCGTGAAGGGCTTCTTCGGCAAGGAACCGCACACCGGCGTGAACCCGGATGAAGTGGTGGCCATGGGCGCCGCCATCCAGGCCGGCGTGCTTCAGGGCGACGTCAAGGACGTGCTGCTGCTCGACGTGACCCCGCTGTCGCTCGGCATCGAAACGCTGGGCGGCGTCTTCACCCGCATGATCGATCGCAACACGACGATCCCGGCGAAGAAGAGCCAGGTCTATTCGACCGCCGATGACAATCAGCAGGCCGTGACCATCCGCGTGTTCCAGGGCGAACGCGAAATGGCGGCGGACAACAAGCTGCTTGGCCAGTTCGATCTCGTCGGCATCCCGCCGGCCCCGCGCGGCGTGCCGCAGATCGAAGTCACCTTCGACATCGACGCGAACGGCATCGTCCACGTCACGGCGAAGGACAAGGGCACCGGCAAGGAACAGCAGATCCGCATCCAGGCTTCGGGTGGTCTTTCGGACGGCGACATCGACCAGATGGTCAAGGATGCCGAAAAGTTCGCGGAAGACGACAAGAAGCGTCGCGAGGCGGCCGAGGCGAAGAACAACGCCGAAAGCCTGATCCACACGACCGAGCGCCAGCTTGAAGAGCATGGCGACAAGGTCGACGCGGCGCTGAAGTCCGAGATTCAGGACGCCATCGCTGCCGCCAAGACGGCGGTCGAGGGCGGCGATCCGGCAACGATGACCGAAAAGGGTCAGGCGCTCGCGCAGGTTGCCATGAAGCTCGGCCAGGCGATCTACGAGAAGGAGCAGCAAACTGCTGCTTCCCCGGCCGCCGACGCGGGCGAGGCGAAGGCCGACGATGTGGTCGACGCCGAGTTCTCGGAAGTGGACGACAACAACAAGGCGTAAGCCTCCAACCCCTCTCCCCCGCACCCCGGGGGAGAGGGACCTGATTTCCGGGGGGCCTGATGGCCGAAGTTGATTTTTACGAACTGCTCGAAGTCGAACGGAGCGCGGACGACAAGACGATCAAGTCCGCCTATCGCAAGCTGGCGATGCAATGCCACCCGGATCGCAATCCGGGCTGCAAGGATTCCGAAGCCAAGTTCAAGGCGATCAACGCCGCCTATGACTGCCTGAAGGATCCGCAGAAGCGCGCGGCTTATGATCGGTTCGGCCATGCCGCCTTCCAGAATGGCGGACCGGGCGGCCCCGGCGGCGGCTTTGCCGGACAGGATTTCGGCGGCTTTTCCGACATCTTCGAAAATATCTTCGGCGAATTCATGGGCGGTGGCCGTGGCGGCCGCCAGAATGTCCGTCGCGGCGCGGACCTGCGCTACGACATGGAAATCACGCTCGAGGAAGCGTTCCACGGCAAGAGCGCGGAAATCCGCATCGACGTGGCGGCCAATTGCGAACCTTGCGGCGGTTCGGGCGCGAAGCCCGGCACCGAGGCCAAGGGCTGCCCCACCTGCGGCGGCCACGGCAAGGTGCGCGCGCAGCAGGGCTTCTTCGTCGTCGAACGCACCTGCCCGTCCTGCCATGGCGCCGGCCAGGTGATTTCCGAACCCTGCACCGAATGCCGGGGCGAAGGCCGGGTCGATCGCACCAAGACGCTGGAGGTCAACATCCCCGCCGGCGTCGACGAAGGCACGCGCATCCGCCTGTCTGGCGAAGGCGAGGCCGGCGCGCGCGGCGCCCCTCCGGGCGATCTCTACATCTTCATCCACGTCAGCCGCCACAAGCTGTTCGAGCGCGAAGGCACGACGCTGTTTGCGCGCTGCCCGGTGTCGATCACCACGGCGGCGCTGGGCGGCACGATCGAGGTGCCGGGGCTGGACGGCGAACGGCACGAATTGCGGATTCCGGCCGGCATCCAGTCGGGCAAGCAGATTCGCCAGCGCGGCGCCGGCATGCCGGTGCTGAACGGCCGGGGCCATGGCGACATGGTGATCCAGATCGACGTCGAAACCCCGACCAAGCTCACCGCCCGCCAGCGCGAGCTGCTGGAGGAGTTCCGCACGCTCGAAACCGGCGAGGAAAGCCCGGAAGCGAGCGGCTTCTTCGCCAAGCTGAAGGGCATGTTCGGCGATTGATACACGCTTTCTCTGGCCTCCCGGCGCCCGGGGGGCTAGAGCCGCTGGCCTGAGTTCACCAGCGAAGGAATGTCCATGCGCCCCTCCGGCCGCGCGCCCGATCAGATGCGTACGATCACGATCGAGACAGGTTATACCCGTCATGCCGAAGGCTCCTGCCTGATCGGCTTCGGCGACACCAAGGTTCTCGTCACCGCCTCGATCGAGGAACGCGTGCCTCCCTTCCTGCGCGGCAAGGGCCAGGGTTGGGTGACGGCCGAATATGGCATGCTTCCCCGCGCCACCCACACCCGTGGCAGCCGCGAAGCCGCGAAGGGCAAGCAATCGGGCCGCACCCAGGAAATACAGCGCCTTATCGGCCGTTCCTTGCGCGCCGTGGTCGATCTCGCCAAGCTCGGCGAACGCCAGATCAGCATCGATTGCGATGTACTGCAGGCCGATGGCGGCACGCGCACCGCATCGATCTCGGGCGCCTGGGTGGCGCTGCGCCTCGCCGTCGATGGCCTGATCAAGCAGGGCCTGCTGACCGAGGATCCGATCACCGCGCAGGTCGCGGCGGTTTCCTGCGGCATCTATGAAGGCACGCCGGTGCTCGACCTCGATTATGACGAGGATTCGAACGCCCATGCCGACGCCAATTTCGTGCTGCTCGACAATGGCAACATTGCCGAGGCGCAGGCGACGGCCGAAGGCGCGACCTATGACGAGGAAGCGCTGCTCCGCCTGCTTCGCCTCGCCCGCATCGGTTGCAGCGACATCTTCGTCGCGCAGCGCAAGGCCGTCGGCCGGTGACCGCGCACCATCGCAAGCTGACGCCCGGCAAGCTGGTCATCGCCAGCCACAATGAGGGCAAGGTGCGCGAGATCCGCGAGCTGCTGGCACCGTTCGGCATCGAACCGGTGTCGGCCGGCTCGCTCGGCCTGCCCGAACCCGACGAGACGGGCACCACCTTCGTCGCCAATGCCGAGCTGAAGGCGCGCGCGGCGGCCGATCTTTCCGGCCTGCCCGCGCTTGCCGACGATTCGGGCCTCTGCGTCGAGGCGCTCGGCGGCGAACCCGGCATCTTCTCCGCCCGCTGGGCCGGCCCGTCCAAGGATTTCGGCCTCGCCATGCAATTGGTGGAGGACAATCTTTCCCGCGTGCCCGATGCCGGCCGCGACGCGCATTTCGTGTGCGCCCTGTCGGTGTGCTGGCCCGACGGCCATGTCGAAAATTTCGAAGGCCGTGTGGATGGCCAGCTGGTCTGGCCGCCGCGCGGTGAGAACGGCTTCGGCTATGACGCCATGTTCCAGCCCTGGCACCATGACGTCACCTTCGGCGAGATGGAGCCGGCCGCCAAGCATGCGATGAGCCACCGGGCGGATGCCTTCCGCAAGCTGGTTGCGGCGGTACTGTAAGATGACGGGAACGGCCGGATCGTGACCCAGGAGCCTCTCGCGCTCTACGTCCACTGGCCGTTCTGCGTCTCCAAATGCCCATATTGCGATTTCAACAGCCACGTCCGCGCCGAAATTGACGAAGCGGCGTGGCGCGACGCCCTGCTCGCCGATCTCGCGCATGAAGCCGCGCTCACCGGCGGCCGCAAGCTGACCTCGATCTTCTTCGGCGGGGGCACGCCTTCGCTGATGCAGCCCGAAACGGTGGCGGCGGTGATCGGCGCCGCCGAACGCCATTGGGGCTTTGCCGACGATGTGGAAATCACGCTGGAGGCCAACCCCTCCTCGGTCGAAGCCGCCCGCTTTGCCGGCCTGGCCGCCGCCGGCGTCAACCGCGTGTCGCTCGGCCTGCAATCGCTCGACGATCGCGCGCTCCATCTGCTCGGCCGGGCGCATGACGTGGCCGAAGGGCTCGCCGCGCTCGATACCGCGCAACGCCATTTCGCGCGGGTCAGCTTCGATCTGATCTATGCACTACCCGGCCAAAGCGAAGCGGCCTGGCAGGCCGAACTCGCGCGCGCCATCGGCTTCGGCACCGGCCACCTGTCGCTCTATCAGCTCACCATCGAACCCGGCACGCGCTTCGCCACGCTGGTCGACAAGGGCGAGCTTTCGCCGCTCGATCCCGACGAGGGCGCCGCCCTGTTCGAAATGACACGCGATCAGACGGCGGCGGCGGGCATTCCGGCCTATGAGATTTCCAACCATGCGCGGCCCGGCCAGGAAAGCCGCCACAACCTGACTTACTGGCGTTATGGCGATTATCTGGGCGTCGGCCCGGGCGCGCACGGCCGGCGCGACGGCCACGCCACCTTCCGCCGCAAGAAGCCCGAAAACTGGCTGAGCGCCGTCGCCCGCAACGGCCATGGCACCGAAAGCGAAGAAGCCCTGTCCCCGACCGCGCGTGCCACGGAAGCGCTGCTGATGGGCCTGCGGCTGAACGAGGGCGTGGATCTCGATCGCATCGCACGCCGCAGCGGCATTGCCGCCGATGCGCTGGTCAACGATCGCGCCGTCATCAATCTCGAGCGGCTGGGCTTCGTTGCCCGCAATGGTGCCCGCCTGGCAGTTACGCCGCAGGGGATGCCGCTGCTCGACGCGATCCTGGGCGAAGTGGTGGCCGTCAACTGACAGCCACCCCCCTTTAGTTTCCGCCCCTTACTTGCCGAAACCGCGTGGCGCCGGCGCCACGGTGGAGATACCGCCCGTGCCGATCTGGTGGACGGCGAGCGCACGTTCGGCCACGCCGTCGGTGCCGAAGCGGAAGGCACCGTCGACGCCGGCGAAGCCGTCGCTGTCGGTCAGCGCCTTCACCGGGAAGCGATCGCCCACCTTCCACTGGCCGGCGATTCGCACCGTCAGCAGCACCGCATCATAGCCCAGGCTGGCCAGCCGATAGGGCGGCTTGCCGAAACGGGCACGATATTTGGTCGCCAGCTGGCGGTACATATTCTCCTGCACGCTGGCGAACCACGCGCCGTTCATCGCAGGGTTCGCGGCAAGCGTGCTTTCCGTCGCCCACAATTCGGTGCCGAGGATCTTGGCATTGGCGCCGCCCGCCTTGCGGATCTGCGGCGCGGCCTGCACCGCGATGCGCCCGCCATCGGCGATCAGCACGGCATCATAGTCGCCGGACTGGTTCAGCTTGCCGATCGCCGTCGTCAGCGATTTCGGGCTGCGATCGAAGGTCTGGAGCGAAACCACGCTGCCGCCAGATGCTTCGGCCGAATGGATCAACGCGTTGGATGCGTTGCGGCCATAAAGCCCGGTCGGCATCAGCCCGGCGAACTTGGTCGAACCCTGCGAACGGGCATAACGCACCACCCGATCGATCGACTGCGCGGGCGAAAAGCCGAGCAGATAGACGCCGTTGCCGGCCACCGACGCATCGTTGGAAAAGCTGATCACCGGCACGCCGGCACCGCGCGCGGGCGCCGCGATCGCGCGGACGTCATCCGCCAGCAACGGGCCGAGGAACAGGCGATTGCCATCGGCCAGCGCGCGCTGGGCGGCGGCAGCCGCGCCGGGCGCGGTATCATAGGTGGTGATCCGCACCTTCGCCCCGCCGGTATCGAGCAGGGCGAGATTCGCGGCATTGGCGATGGACTGCCCCACTGCGGCATTCGTGCCCGTCATCGGGACGAGCAGCGCGACGCGGTGGCGTTCCTGATCGGTCGGCAGGCCCGGCCCCACGGGGCGTTCCACCGTGGGCGGCGGCGCGGGCTTCGCGGGGGGCGTGGTCTTGGGCACCATCCCCTGACAACCCGCCAGAACAACCGCAAGCCCAACACCAGCGAAACGAAGAAACGTGCGGCGCGGTTGCGACCCGGCCCAAGCCTCTGCCATGACATCATCCCATGAAACAGCCCCCTGACGAGGCCCTGACACCCGGCCTCTACATTGTTGCGACACCGATCGGCAACTTGTCCGATCTTTCTCCGCGCGCAGCGTCCATTCTCGCACAGGCCGATCTGATCGCGGTGGAGGACAGCCGGGTCACGGCCAAGCTACTCCAGCGGATCGGCACCAAAAGGCCGATGATGCCCTATCACGATCATAATGCCGATCAGGTTCGCCCCGGTTTGGTTGAACGCATGGGGACGCAGGCCATCGCGCTGGTTTCGGACGCCGGCACGCCGCTGATTTCCGATCCCGGCTTCAAGCTCGTCCGCGACGCGCGCGCCGCCGGCCATATGGTGACGACCATTCCCGGCCCGTGCGCGGCGATCGCGGCGCTCACGCTGGCGGGCCTGCCCACCGATCGTTTCTTCTTTCTCGGCTTCCTGCCGCCCAAGGAAAAGGCACGCGCCGATGCGATTGCCGAAGTCGCCGCCATCCGCGCGACGCTGATCCTCTACGAATCGGGCCCGCGCCTCGCCACCGCGCTTTCCGCACTGGCCGCCGGCCTTGGCGATCGCGAGGCCGCAGTCGCGCGCGAAATCAGCAAGACGTTCGAGGAATGCGTGACCGGCACGCTTTCCACCCTGGCCGCCCGTTACGCCGATGCGCCGCCCAAGGGCGAAATCGTCGTCATCGTCGGGCCGCCGGGCGAAGCCGCCGCGCCGGACGACGCGGATATCGACGCCGCCCTGGCCGAAGCGATGACGCGGCTGCCAGTGGCCAAGGCCGCCGGCGAAGTGGCCAAGGCAACCGGCCTGCCCCGGCGCGATCTCTATGCCCGCGCCATGGCGCTCAAGGGCACGGATTGAACCGGCAGGCGGCCGAACGGCGTGGCCGGCGCGGCGAAGCCATCGCCGCCTGGTGGCTGCGCCTCCACGGCTGGCGGATCGTGGCGACGCGCGTGCGCACGCCCCGGGGCGAGGTCGACCTCGTCGCCCGGCGCGGCGCGACGCTCGCCTTCGTCGAGGTCAAGGCCCGCGCCAGCGAGGCGGAACTGGCGCTGGCGATCGATCGGCACCGGCTCGTCCGTGTCGCCCAGGCCGCCGAAATCCTGGTCCCCCGCTTCGCCCGGCCGGGCGATGCCATCCGTATCGACGTCATCCTCGTACGCCCGCGCGCATGGCCGCAGCACATCGCAAATGCCTGGCACGGGTGACAATCGCGCCCGCGTCCCCTACTTCACCGGCGAACCAGCGCGAGGAAGCCATGTCGCTCACAGTCGCGGTCCAGATGGATCCGCTCGAAACCATCAACATCGCCGGCGATTCGACCTTCGCGATCATGCTGTCGGCGCAGGCGCGCGGGCATAAGCTGTTCCATTATCAGGCGGGCGACCTCAGCTATCGCGATGGCCGCGTCACCGCGCCGGCGCGGCCGGTGACGGTGCAGCGCGTCGCGGGCGATCATTTCACCGCTGGCGATCCGGTGACGCTGGACCTCGCCGATGATGTCGATGTCGTGCTGATGCGGCAGGATCCACCCTTCGACCTCGCCTACATCACCGCGACGCACCTGCTGGAACGCATCCGCCACCGCACGCTGGTGGTGAACGACCCGGAATCGGTGCGCAATGCGCCCGAAAAGCTGTTCGTGCTCGATTATGCGGAATTCATGCCGCCGACGCTGATCACGCGCCGGCTGGAAGATGCGCGCGCCTTCCACGCCGAACATGGCGAAGTGGTGGTGAAGCCGCTCTACGGCAATGCCGGATCGGCCGTCTTCCATGTCGGCCGCAAGGATGCGAACCTGGCCGCGCTCACCGAATTGTTCGGCCAGGTCTGGCGCGAACCGTTCATGGTGCAGGCCTTCCTTCCCGACGTGTCGAAGGGCGACAAGCGCATCGTGCTGGTCGACGGCAAGCCCACCGGCGCGATCAACCGCCTGCCCAAGGATGGCGAAATCCGATCGAACCTCGCCGCCGGCGGCCGGGCCGACCCGACCGACCTTACCCCGCGCGAACAGGAAATCTGTGCCGCCATCGGGCCGGAACTGGCCAAGCGCGGGCTGTTGTTCGTCGGGATCGACGTGATCGCCGGCCATCTCACCGAAATCAACGTCACCTCCCCCACCGGCATCGTCGCGATCGACCGTTTCAACGGCACCGATACGCCGGCGATCATCTGGGATTCGATCGAAGCGAAGGTGAAGGCACGTGGGTGAGTGGGTTCGTGAACTGATCGAACAATCGGGGTATCTGGGCGTCGCCTTCCTGATGCTGGCGGAAACCGTGTTTCCGCCGATCCCGTCCGAAGTGATCATGTCGCTGGCGGGGCTGCAGGCAGCCAAGGGCTCCCTGTCACTCGTCGGCGTTATTCTGTGCGGCACCGCCGGCGCGATGCTGGGCAATGTCTTCTGGTATCTGCTGGCCCGCGCGCTCGGCCTGCAGCGCTTCAAGCCGCTGATCGATCGTTTCGGCCGCTGGTTGACGATGGACTGGGCAGAGGTCGAGCGCGGCGAAAAATGGTTCCGCACCCATGGTGCCGCCTTCGTGTTCTTCGGCCGGCTGATGCCGACGATCCGCTCGCTCGTCTCGATCCCGGCGGGGCTTCTGCGCATGAGCCTCAGCCGCTTCCTGTTCTGGTCGACGCTGGGCACGCTCGGCTGGACGACGCTGCTCGCCACCGCCGGCTATGTGCTCGGCCAGCGCTACACGATGGTCGACGAATATATCGGGCCGGCCTCCACCGCGATCATCATCCTGCTGGTGCTCTGGTATTTCTGGCGCGTGCTGACCTGGCGGCCGTCGCGCTGAAAACCTCAGGCGCGCGGATGGGCGTTGCGATAGACGTCCATCAGGTGCGCGGCGTCGACCGAGGTATAGATCTGCGTCGATGACAGGCTGGCATGGCCCAGCAGTTCCTGCAGCGCGCGCAGATCGGCGCCCCGCCCCAGCAGATGCGTGGCAAAGCTGTGGCGCAACGCATGGGGCGTGGTGCGATCCCCCAGCCCCAGCCCCGCCCGCGCGATGCGCACCGCCCGCCGGACGATATCGGCCGAAAGCGGCCCGCCGCGTGCCCCGCGAAACAGCGCGCCATCACGCTCCACCGGCCAGGGTGACTTCGCCAGATAATCCTCGATCGCCGCGCGCACCGGCGGCAGCAACGGCACGATCCGCGTCTTGGCGCGCTTGCCGGTCACGCGGATCGTTTCACCCAGCGGCAGCACCGCGCCGGTCAGCGCCATCGCCTCGCCCACGCGCAGGCCCGAGCCGTAAAGCAGCAGCAGCACGGCAAGGTCGCGCGCGGCGATCCACGGCTGGCTCGCCGCGTCGGCGACGTCCTCTGCCAGCGCCACCGCATCGTCCGGGGAAACCGGGCGCGGCACGCTGCGCTTGACGCGCGGCCCCTTCATTCTGGGCGCCTCGCCCGCGACATGCTTCAGAAAACCGCGCACCGCCGATAATTCGCGCGCGGCCGATGCATTGGCCAGCCCTTCGGCCCGTCGCGCGGCCAGATAGGCACGCAGATCGGCTGGCCCCACTTCGGCAAGCAGCACGGCATCCACCGCCTTCCCGTGATACTGGCCAAGGAAAGCGACAAGGCGATGCGCGGTCGCCACATAAGCCCGCACCGTATGCGCGGATCGCCGGCGATCCTGGGCGAGATGACGCCCCCATTCGGCGGCGATCCACCGGGCGGGGTGATCCTGAAGGTCTAGGGTAACAGCCACCGCCCGATCATGCGCGAAACGACGGCGCCGAGGAAGAGCAGCAGTTCCGATCCGTGCCGCGTGTCGAAGCCCTGCGGCTGGCGCTGCCCCAGTGCGAGCAGGCCGGACGGCAGTGGCGGCGCGCCATTCAGGCGGATCAAGGCTTCGGCGCGGATCAGGTCCGACGCCGGGCCGAACAGTGGATGGCCGCGCTCCACCCCGCGCAGCATCACGCCGTCAATGTCCGCGATCGAGCGTTCGATCATGCGCCGTTCGACGAACTGCATGCCGCTGGCGTCGGCGCGCATCGCCCGATCCTCGACGAACAGGGCAAGCGAAATCGCATCAAGCCCCAGCATGTGCGGCCAGGTCTGGGTGATGATGTGGATCAGATGGTCGAGCCCCTCGGCGTCGAGCGCGGCGAGGACGGCCTGATGAATGGCGGCGACAGCGCCCGAATGGCCGCGCGCGAAGGCAATCAGATCCTGATTGGCCTCCTCCACCTCTGCCACCCGCCGGCGCAGCGACGCCATGGCATGGCCTTCGAAATCGACAAGCGTGCCCATCCGGCAAGCTTACAGGCAGATGGTTAAAAAGCTACTGGAGGCAAAAGCCTATGGCCGGCGGGGCCACCCCGGCGACGCCGGGATGGCCCGTTCTGCGATCAACCGATCGTCTGGCCGGTCTTGGCCCAGTCGGCCAGGAAGCCCTGGATGCCCTTTTCGGTCAGCGGGTGATTGAACAGCGCGCGGATCACCGCCGGCGGCGCCGTCATCACGTCCGCGCCGATCTTGGCGGATTCCAGCACATGCACCGGGTGGCGAACACTGGCGACCAGGATTTCGGTATCGAAATCATAGTTGTCGTAGATGATGCGGATATCGGAGATGAGCTGCATCCCATCGAAACCGACATCGTCGTGGCGGCCGACGAAGGGCGAAATGAAGGTCGCGCCCGCCTTGGCGGCCAGCAGCGCCTGATTGGCCGAGAAGCAGAGCGTGACGTTGACCATGCAGCCATCGTCCGACAGCTTCTTGCAGGTCTTCAGGCCGTCGATCGTCAGCGGCACCTTGATGCAGACGTTCGGCGCGATCTTCCGCAGGATCGCGGCTTCCTGCATCATCGTGTCATGGTCGAGCGCGACGACCTCGGCCGAAACCGGGCCCTGCACGATGCCGCAGATTTCCTCGACAACCTCAAGGAACTTGCGGCCCGACTTGGCGATCAGCGAGGGGTTGGTGGTCACGCCGTCCAGCAGACCGGTGGCGGCCAGCTCGGCGATTTCCTTGGTATCGGCGGTATCGACGAAGAACTTCATGGAGCGGATTCCCGAAAGCGGATGAGGAAATGGGGTGATTCTGGCGCGGCCTATAGCGCGTAACCCCCGCGCAGACGAATCGGCAGCAATCCCGCGCGGTTGCGAGGTCAAACCGAAGGCCGGCCGATCGCAAATGCCGTGATCACACCGTCGACGACGGCTTGACCCGCTAGCCCTGCCGCTCGAACACCTCGTTATAATGCGGCCGCGTGCCCAGCCCCAGCCGCGGCTTCAGGCCGACGGCCTCCAGCTTGGCATAGAGTGCTGCGGCCGAGCTGCCAAACCGTTCCAGATAACCCTGATCCACCTCGACGATGCAGGTTTCGATCTGGCCCGATGCCAGCAGGTCGGCGATCGAGGTCAGCACGATATCCTCCGCGCCCTCGACGTCGATCTTCACCATGATCTTCCGGTCGCCGATCAGCTCACGCAGGCTCGGCCACATGTCGGCAAAGCGCATCTGGGTGACGAACATCTTGCCCTGCCCGTCGAAATGGGCGGCGCCAGAATGCCCCTCATTGCCGGAATCGAACCGCGCGACGCCATTTTCCAGCCCCAGTGCAGCGCAGAAGGGGTGGAAATTAGCCAGCCCGTTGGCGACCGCGTTCGCCACGAGATCGTGGAAGGTGCGCGGCGACGGTTCAAACGCCACGATCACGCCATCAGGCCCCAGCCGCTTGCCCGCGACCATGGAAAACAGCCCCGCATTGGCGCCGATATCGAAGAACGCCATCCCCGGCCGAATCGTGCTGACCACCGAGAACACGTCGTCATAATCGACATGGTTCTCGCCGGAGATGCAGTAATAATTGGTCAGATCGTGGCTGCGGGTGCGCATGACCACACCGTAGCGCGATCGCACCGGCACACCGTCGATCCGCCGCAACGCAGCACCCAATACACGGCTGCGCATGGCGGATTCGGGCCGTTCGACGACCGCCTCGGCAAACAGCTTCAACACCGTCTTTTTCATGCCAGCTCCACTGCCCTGCTTTGCCCGAATGACTGGGAATCACATGATCGAGACTAGGATCACAACCGCTTGCGGCGAAGCGAAAAAGAAGCGAGGCAGAGCGCATCCCTTTTTAGAAAGCGGGAAAACACGCTCCATGTCGCATCGCACCATTGCCCTTCTTTTCGCTGCTGCAACGGCCATCGCCGCACCGGGTTCCCTGCCGGCCGCCCCGGCCGAAGGCCCGTCGCGGGTTTTGCAGGGCGCCGATCTCTTTTCGCTCGAAGTCGCGGCCGATCCGCAGATCCGCCCCGATGGCGCGATGATCGCCTATGTCCGCCGCTCGAACGACGTGATGACCGACAAGGCCCGCGCGACGATCTGGCTGATCGACACGCGCACCGGCGTGCAGACGCCACTCGTCGCCGGCCCCGGATCGCACAGCCAGCCGCGCTGGTCGGCCGATGGCAAGAAGCTCGCTTATGTATCGACCGCCGATGGCGGCGGTGCGCAGCTTTACGTGCGCTGGATGGACAATGGCGCCACCGCCCGTGTCACCGGTCTGCCGGACAGCCCCAGTTCGATCGCCTGGTCGCCCGATGGCCGCCAGATCGCTTATGTGATGACGGTGCCGGATGAAGGCATGAAGCTCGGCACCGCGCCGGCCAAGCCCGAAGGCGCGAAATGGGCGCCGCCGCTCGAGATCATTTCGTCGATCGTCTATCGCGCCGATGGCGCCGGCTATCTGAAGCCCGGCCACGATCATCTGTTCGTCGTCGCGGCGGATGGCGGCGCGCCGCACCAGCTCACCTTCGGGCGGTTCAACGATAATGGTCCCCTGTCGTGGACGCCCGATGGCGGGACGATCCTGTTCAGCGCCGATCGCAGCGAGAATTGGGAACGCGAACCCAATAATTCGGAAATCCACGCCGTCGATGTCGCCACCGGCGCGCTGACCGCACTGACCAGCCGGCTGGGCCCCGACGCCGCCCCCGCCGTATCGCCCGATGGCAAGCGGATCGCCTATCTCGGCTTCGACGACAAATATCGCGGCTACGAAAATGCGATGGTCTATGTGATGGATCGCGACGGCGGCAACGCCCGCGCCATCTCCGCCTCGCTCGATCGCAGCGTGGATGATGTGCGATGGGCCGCCGACGGCCGTTCGCTCTACATCCAGTATGACGATCATGGCGCGTCGCGCGTCGCCCGCATTGGGCTCGACGGCAAGCTTTCCAGCGTCGCCACCGGCCTCGCCGGCACCCAGCTCGACAGGCCTTATTCGGGCGGTGCATTCAGCGTCGCCAAGAATGGCGCGGTCGCCTTCACCAGCGGCGATCCGCAGCGTCCCGCCGATATTTCGATCGCGCAGGGCAGCAAGGCGCGGCAGTTGACGCGGCTCAACGACGTGCTGCTCGGCGGCAAGACGCTGGGCGCGGTCCGCCATCTGCCGGTCAAGGCCGCCGACGGCCGCGCGGTCGATGCCTGGCTCGTCCTGCCGCCCAATGCCAATCCGGCGAAGAAATATCCGCTGATCCTCGAAATCCACGGCGGCCCCTTCGCCGCTTATGGCCCCGCCTTCGCCACCGACAACCAGCTTTATGCGGCGGCCGGCTATGCCGTGCTCTACGTCAATCCGCGCGGCAGCACGTCTTACGGCGCGGAATTCGCCAACCTGATCCACCACGCTTATCCGGGCGACGATTATGGGGATCTGATGGCAGCGGTCGATACCGCGATCGGCACCGGATCGATCGACCCGGACAATCTGTTCGTCACCGGCGGATCGGGCGGCGGCGTGCTCACCGCCTGGATCGTCGGCAAGACCGATCGTTTCAAGGCCGCCGCCACGCAGAAACCGGTGATCGACTGGACCAGCTTCGTGCTGACCGCCGACAACACGCCGTTCTTCGCCAAATATTGGTTCGGCAAGATGCCGTGGGAAGACCCGCAGGGCTATTGGGCGCGATCGCCTTTGTCGCTGGTCGGCAACGTCAAGACGCCCACCCTCGTCGTCGTCGGCAGCGAGGATTATCGCACCCCGGTCAGCGAGTCCGAGCAATATTATTCGGCGCTCCAGTTGCGCGGCGTGCCGACGGCGCTGGTGAAGGTGCCGGAAGCGTCGCACGGCGGCATTGCCGCCCGCCCGTCGCAATCGGCGGCCAAGGCGTCAGCGATCATCGCCTGGTTCGACAAGTATCGGAACGCGGCCAAATGATCGGCGCGAAGTAACTGGCATCCCCTTCCGGGGCGGGTTAGACCGTCCCGCCCCGGAGGGAGAGTGAGATGACCGACAAGGATCTCCATGCCCGCGCGATCGCGCTGCACGACAGCTTCACCCACGACCATCATGACCGGCGGGCCTTTCTGGCCGATCTCACCAGGCTCGCCGGCAGCGCCGCCGCCGCCAACGCACTGGCCGCCGCGATCGCCGCCAATCCGGCGGCCGCCGCCATCATCCCGGCCGACGACACGCGCCTCAAGACCGGCACGACAAGCTGGAACACGGCCAACACCCGCAAGATGGCCGGATATTGGGCCAGCCCCGCCAAGCCGGCCGGGCCGCTGCCAGCGGTGATCGTGATCCACGAAAATCGCGGCCTCAACGATCATATTCGCGATGTCGCCCGGCGGGTGGCGCTGGAAGGTTTCCACGCCATCGCGCCCGATTTCCTGTCCCCGGCAGGCGGCACGCCGGCTGACGAGGCGCAGGCGCGCGAAATGATCGGCACGCTCGATCTCGCGGCCGCCGTGCAGGATGGCGCGGCCACGGTGCGCATGATCAAGGCCGACAAGAAGAGCAACGGCAAGGCCGGCGTCATCGGCTTCTGCTGGGGCGGCGCGATGACCAACCGGATCGCCGTCGCCGCCGGATCCGCGCTGGGCGCTGCGGTGCCCTATTACGGCCCCTGCCCCGATCCCGCCGAAGCCGCGAAGGTGAAGGCGCCCATGCTCCTCCAGTTCGCGGCCACCGATGATCGCGTCAACAAGACCGCCGAGCCGTGGATCGCCGCGCTCAAGGCCGCGAAGGTGCCGGTGCAGGCCTATTTCTACGAAGGCACCCACCATGCCTTCAACAACGACACCTCGGCCGAACGCTATAACAAGGCGGCGGCCGATCTGGCCTGGGGCCGCACGATCGCGTTCCTGAAGAAAAATCTGGCCTGAAGAAGAATCTCGCCTGAAGGAGAATCCGACATGAACGGGCTTGTCTTCTACACCAACCCCCAGTCGCGCGGCCGGATCGTGCGCTGGATGCTCGAAGAGGTCGGCGCGCCCTACGAAACCCACATCGTCTCCTATGGCGCGGAGATGAAGGGGCCGGGCTATCTGGCGATCAACCCGATGGGCAAGGTGCCGGCGATCCGCCACGGCGAAACGATCGTCACCGAATGCGCCGCGATCTGCGCCTATCTTGCCGATAGCTTCCCCGCCGCCAGCCTTGCGCCGCCGCCTGCCGAGCGCGGAGACTATTATCGCTGGCTGTTCTTCGGCGCCGGCCCGGTGGAAGCCGCCGTGACAGACAAGGCGCTCAACGCGGTGCCGACCGCCGAACAGCGCGGCTTCGTCGGCTATGGCTGTTTCGAGGAGACGATCGCCAATCTCGAACGTCACCTCGCCGATCATGCCTATTTCTGTGGCGATGCCTTCACCGCCGCCGACATCTACACCGGCTCGCAGATCGCCTGGGGCATGATGTTCAAGACGATCGACGAACGGCCCGTGTTCAAGGATTATGTCGCGCGCATCCACGGCCGCCCGGCCTATCGCCGCGCCACCGAACTCGACGACGCGGCCGCCACGCCCGCTGCCTGATCCAGGCGGGCGGCCCATCGCCAGCCTTCTCGCTACCCCGAAACGGAAAAGGCCCGGCGGATCGCTCCACCGGGCCTTTTCTTGTGCCTTCCGGCAGTTGGGTCAGTCGCGGTTGCCCATCAACTGCAGCAGGAAGGTGAACATGTTCACGAAGTCGAGGTAGAGCGACAGGGCGCCCATGATCACCGACTTGCCGACCATTTCCGTGCCGGCGACGTAGAAATACATGCTCTTGATCTTCTGCGTGTCATAAGCGGTCAGGCCGGCGAAGATCAGCACGCCGAGGAAGCTGACCACCAGCGCCAGGCCGCTGGACTGCAGGAAGATGTTGATCACGCTCGCCACCAGCAGGCCGACGACGCCCATGATCAGGAACGTGCCGAACGCCGACAGGTCACGCTTCGTGGTGTAGCCATAGAGGCTGAGGCCCGCGAAGGCCGCCGCCGTGGCGAAGAAGGCCTGGGCGATATCGACGCCGCCATAGATCAGGAAGATCGTCGACATCGAAAGGCCCATCACCGTCGCGAAGGCCCAGAACAGCGCCTGCGCCGCGAAGGTCGACAGCCGGTTGATGCCGAAGCTGAGCACCATCACGAAGGCGAGCGGGGCGAGGATGATCAGCCAGCGCAGCGCGCCGCCCGAAAACACCACTTCCGCCGCGCCCGAGCGCGCGAACAGATAGGCGACGATGCCCGTCAGCAGGACGCCCGAAGCCATGTAGTTGTAGACCGAAAGCATGTACGAGCGCAGCCCCGCGTCGATCGCGGCGTCGCGCGTGCCGGCCGCGGTCGGCCTCGCCGCGGCGGTCGTCCGGGGATCGGACCAGTTTGCCATCGTCATCAAACTCCGTATTTGCGGGCGAAGGTCGCACCGCTCCCCACCAATATCGGCGGATTGCCGATGGTTTTCAACGTGGCGGCCTTGTAACATGATATTACGGTTTCGCCCATGCACCGCCTGTTCGTTGCCCTCCGCCCGCCCCGCGCCATGCGGGAACGCCTGCTCGGCCTGATGGGCGGCATCGCCGGCGCGCGCTGGCAGGATGACAGCCAGTTGCACCTCACCCTGCGCTTTATCGGCGAAGTCGATCGCCACATGGCCGAAGACGTCGCGGCCGCACTCGGCACGGTCCACCATCCCCGCTTCGCGCTCACGCTCGACGGGCTCGGCCAGTTCGGCCGTGGCGGCCGCATCGATACACTCTGGGCCGGCGTCACCCCGCATGACGCGGTGACGGCGCTCCACAACAAGGTCGATCAGGCGCTCGCCCGCGTCGGCGTGGCGCCGGATACGCGCGCCTTCCTGCCGCACATCACCATCGCCCGCTTCGGCCGCAAGTCCGGCCCGGCGGACGCGATGCTGGCCCAAGCCGCCGGCCTTGCCAGCGAGCCGATGGAAATGACGGATTTCTGCCTCTACGAAAGCCATCTCAGCAGCGAAGGCGCGCTTTACGAGATCGTCAATCGCTACCCGCTGGCTGAACCGCCAACCGCCTGATCGCGCAGGCCGGCCGGCGAAGCGGGCCATAGGTGGCGTGGATAGACCCCAATGAAGAACGACCGTCGGGTTTGGGGGAGGCAGACAGGACGCTCAGATGATCGCGTTGTCGGGGGGAGCGGACATTAGGCTTGCGGGCTGCGAGTTCGAGAGCTGAGCACCTTCGCGATCACGATTGCCCCGATTGCCAACACAGATTCCCACTTCATAAGCGAACCGGTAACGCTTGCTATAACAGCCTCGTCCTTGAAGTTCAGATCGAGCAAAACAGAACGAAGCCAGCGAAGCACGTACCAAAAGCTCAAGGGTGCTAACCCGCAAAGCATTAACGCGGCCAAAAGCAAAAATATTGACCGAGTGCCTGCTATGATGGTTGCCACCAACCAGGCAAATATGAGCGGGAGTACGGCCAGAACCGTCCAGTAAGACGGTCCGCCGATGATCATGTCAGCGAGAGCTATCAGCAAAAATATCAAGCCCAGAACGCCCCAGAACTTGGGCACCCAAGACATCTGCCAAACTGAAGCTTTCCTCATTCCCGTATATTGCCGCGGTGGGCCAATGTCCGCAATGTCGGCGCGTCCTGACAGGCAGGCTTCAGGCGGAAACCAACGACAGCGGCCGAGATACGGGCCTGTCCACGCCGCCTAGCCCTTCAGCCGATCCAGCAAGCCGCGCGCGCCGGCGGTCACGTCGGCCCAGGTCACGTCGAAGCCGGCATCGTCACCATAATAGGGATCGGCCACCGCCTCGCCTTCGCGGCCGGCGACATGATCGAGCAGCAGCGACAGTTCCGCGCTCGCATCCGCCGGCGCCAGCGCGCGGAGATCGGCGAAATTATTGGCATCCAGCGCCACGATATGGGTGAAATCGCGGAAGTCGTCCGGCGTCACCTGCCGCGCGCGATAGCCCGAAATGTCCACGCCGTGGCGCTTCGCCACCGCCTGCGCGCGCTTGTCGGGCGCATGGCCCAGATGCCAATCGCCGGTGCCGGCGGAATCTATCGTCACGTCCAGTCCGGCGCGCTCCGCTTCCTCGCGGAACGCCGCCTCAGCCAGCGGCGAACGGCAGATATTGCCCAGACAGACAAACAGCACGGCAGGCTTGGACTTTACGGACACTTTGATCTCCCGGATAAGAACCAGCACTTAGGACAAAGCGGCGGCCAATAGAAGCCGCGCGACAGGGGGATGCGGCACGGCATGGCGCAGACGGACAAACCCGCCGGCGGGGGCATGTATCGCTGGTACGTGCTCGGCCTGTTCACCGTCGTCTATGCCTTCAACTTCATCGATCGCCAGATCATCACCATCCTGGCGCCCTATCTGAAGGCGGATATGGGAATTACCGATGCGCAGGTCGGCCTGCTGTTCGGGACCGCCTTCGCCCTGTTCTACGCGCTGTTCGGCATCCCGCTCGCCAAGCTCGCCGATGGCTGGCACCGCGTGCGGACGCTGGCGATCGGGCTCGGTTTCTGGTCGGCGATGACGGCGATTTCGGGTACCGCCGTCAATTTCACCCAATTGGCGCTGGCACGGGTCGGCGTCGGCGTCGGCGAAGCCAGTGCCTCGCCGGCGGCGGCATCGGTGCTGCTCGATTTCTTCCCCAAGGCGAAACGCGCCACCGCGCTCGCCATCTATATGAGCGGGATCTACATCGGCGCGGGCGCCTCGCTGATGATCGGCGGGCATATCGTCGGTTGGTGGGAAGCCGCCTACCCGGTCAATCCGCCCTTCGGACTGGCGGGCTGGCAGGCTGCCTATTTCGCGGTCGGCATTCCCGGCCTGATCCTGGCGCTGCTGGTGGTGACGACCGTGCGCGAGCCGGTGCGCGGCGCAATCGACGGACATCCCCATCCGGGCGATCCCCACCCCTTCCGCGCCACCTTCGCCGAAATGGCGACAATGTTTCCGCCGTTCAGCCTGTTCAGTCTGAGGCGCAATGGTGGCGGCACCACCCAGATCGTCACCAACCTCGTCACCCTCGCCGCCTGCGCCGCCGCCGCCGCGCTCGTGATCGCATCCACCAACCAGTTGCTCGCGCCCGCGAAACGCGCGCTGATCGCCGATGTCGGCGGCCTCGCCATCACCACCAATCTCGTCCAGTGGGTCGCCATCGCGATCGGCGTTTACGCGACATGGAGCTGGATCCAGTCCGTCCGCCTGCGCGATCCTGTCGCGGCGCGGCTGCTGCTCGGCACGCCCAGCTTCTATTGCCCGGTCATCGCTGGCGGCCTCGTCAGCTATGGCAGCTACGGGCTCAGCACCTTCATCTTC
This sequence comes from Edaphosphingomonas laterariae, assembly GCF_900188165.1. Lineage (GTDB taxonomy): Bacteria > Pseudomonadota > Alphaproteobacteria > Sphingomonadales > Sphingomonadaceae > Sphingomonas_E > Sphingomonas_E laterariae. Next base: position 174,659 of record NZ_FZOS01000004.1, read on the forward strand.
GTCTATGGCAAGGAACATCTCGGCCTGCGCCCGGAAGATGGCTGGTATCTCGGCGCGATCGCGGCTGCGGCGGGCGGCATCGGCACCGGCCTGGGCGGGGTGATCGGCGATTGGGCGCGCCAGCGCCATCCATCGGGCCGGCTGTTCGTCGCGATCGCGGCTGCCGCGATCTCGGCCGGTTTCAGCGTCGCCCAATATAGCGTGGGCAGCATCACGCTGTTCTACGTGACCAACTTCTTCGCTTTGCTGTTCCTTACCCTGTGGCTCGGCCCGGTCGCGGCGACATTGCAGGATCAGGTGTTGCCGCGCATGCGCGGGCTGGCGATGGCGGTGCAGTTTCTCGGCGCCAACCTGATCGGCCTTGGCCTCGGACCCTACATCACCGGGTTGATCAGCGATGCGACGGGCGATCTGCGCCTCGCCATGCTGTGCGCGCTCGCGCCCGCGCCGATTGCCGTCCTGCTGTTTCTTGTCGGCGCGCGCCACCTGCCCGCCGCCGAAGCCACGCTGATCGAGCGGGCGCGGGCGGCGGGGGAAGCGATCTGATCGATCAGTTGGGCATCACCACGCCGCAGGCGATGCGGCCGCCGCTATTGCCGCTGGGATCGGTCTTGTAATCGTCCGGGCCGGCATGGATCACCACCGCCGCGCCATCGGCGTCGAACAGCGGATGATCGCCGCCCGCCAGCCGCGTGCCCGGCAGGGTCACTTCCAGGCGGCCCGCGCCGTCGGTTCCGGCGATAAGGTTGGGCAGATCGCCCCAATGCGGCCCGCCAGCGGCATCCTTGCCATGCACCATGTTGGTCGGGTTCCAGTGCCCGCCGGCCGTGGTGAAGCCCGGCGCCTCGCACTTGCCGGTCTGGTGGACATGCAAGCCGTGCGGGCCCGCCGGCAGGCCCCGGCCATCGACGACAAGGCGGATGCCGTCCGACATCTGGGTCAGCGTCGCGATGCCCATCGCCGTGCCATCCGGCCCCACCAGATTCGCGGTGGCGCTGGTCGTCGCCGGCACCTCGGGTGCCGTATCGGCGGAACCGCTGCTGGCGCAGGCGGCCAGCAGGCCGGCCGCCGCCAGCGGCGCGATCATCAGGTGGCGCATCGCATATCTCCCTTGCATGCTATCGAACCGGAAACGTAACGCTTGAAGCATAACGCCGGTTTCCCGCACGGGAAATGTGCTTGCGCCGAAAAGCCTTAGCGGAAGTTCTCCGCATAGGTGCGGATGCGCAGCTGCTTGGCCGCCGCCGGCACCACCGTGGTCTTCAGCCCCTGCGTGTCGGCATAGGCCCGGGCCGCGTCCAGCGACGGGAACACCAGGCTCACCTGCCCGCGCGTATCGCCCGATCCGGCCCAGCCGGTCAGCGGATCGGGACGCTTGGCTTCGGCGGGCTCATATTCGAGCACCCATTGCCCGGCGCGCGCGCGGCCGGACTGCATGGCATTCTTGGTCCGCTGGTAGATGCGGGCGGCAGACATGGGGATCAATCCTCCGGGGCGATGACGACGCGCAGGCCGTCCAGCTCTTCAGTGAACGGGATCTGGCACGACAGGCGCGACGTGGCGGTGCGATGGTCCGAACTGTCGAGCAGATCGTTCTCATCGTCGCTCAAGGCGCCGAGCTTGTCGAAATCCTTGGGGTCGATCTGGACGTGGCAGGTGGCGCAGGAGCAGCAGCCGCCGCAGAGCGCCAGCAGCTCGTCAAATCCGTTGTCCCGGATATTTTCCATCACCGACAGGCCCACCTGGCCCTCGACGACCTTCTCTTCCCCTTCGCGCGTGACGACGAACAGCTTCGGCATTATGGCTTCTCCCCTCGCTTCCCGCGAGCCAGTTTCCGGGCGGCTATGTCCGTCCGGGCCAGCGAAATCAAGGGCGGACGCAATATGGGATTGACGGCGGAGCAGCTTAAAATGGGGCTGGACGCCCTCGCCGCGAACGAGCCAGCCTTCGCCGAGCGGCTGAAATCGATCGGCTATCCCGAACCTCGCATCCGCGCGCGCGGCTATGAAACGCTGTTGCGCACCATCGTCGGCCAGCAGGTCAGCGTCCACGCGGCCAATGCGGTATGGGGCCGGCTGGATGCCGCGCTCGGCTCCGCCGCGAATCCTGCGGCGCTCGCGGCCGCTTCGGACGAGGTGCTGCGCGCCGCCGGCCTCTCGCGCCAGAAAAGCGGTTATGCGCGCAGCCTGGCCAATCATGTCGTGTCGGGAAAGCTCGATCTCGATGCCCTGCCCGCCGACGATGAGGCCGCGATCGCCCAGTTGATCGACATCAAGGGCATCGGCCGCTGGTCGGCGGAAATCTACCTGCTCTTTGCCGAAGGGCGCGGCGATATCTGGCCCGCCGGCGATCTCGCCGTCCAGATCGAGGTCGGGCGGATGTTGGGCATGGCGGATCGCCCGTCCGAAAAGCGCACCCGCGAGGTCGCCGAAGCCTGGCGGCCCCACCGGGGGGCGGCCGCAATCTTCACCTGGCACAGCTATGGCGAAGCCGCGAAAGCCAAGACAAGCAAAGTTCCGCTATGATGTGGGGGTAACCGTCCCGCCTCATCAGGGTGCCCTGCCATGCGTCGTTCGCTGTCCGCCCTCAGCCTTGCCGCTGCTCTCCTGATCAGCGCGCCCGCACAGGCCGAACGCGATCTCTGCCCGGATCGGCCCGGCCTTGGCACGCCCGCCTGCACGCTCGACGCCGGCCGGATACAGGTCGAACTCGGCCTTGCCGACTGGGCGGTCGATCGGAACGCGGACAGCCGGACCGACACGATCACCGCCAGCGAGGTGCTGGTTCGCTTCGGCATCGCCGAAAGCGCCGAAATGCAGCTGGGCTGGACGGCCTATGGCCATGTCCACGCGCGCGACCGGGCGAGCGGTGCGGTGGATCGTGACGACGGCACCGGCGATGTGGTGCTGGCGTTGCGCCGCAACCTGGCCCAGCCCGACGGCTCCGGCTTCTCGATCGCCGCGCAGCCCTTCGCCACGCTTCCCGTGGGTGGTCAGGCCATCGGCGCGGGGGATTGGGGCGCAGGCCTGCTGCTGCCGATCAGCTATGATCTGCCGGGCGATCTGCAACTGGCGCTGACGCCGGAGGTGGATGCCGCCACCGATGCCGACCGGCATGGCCGCCATCTGCGCTATGGCAGTGCTTTCGGGCTGGGTTTCGCGGTCAGTGACGCCATCAGCGGCACGGTCGAAATCGCCGCCTATCGCGATCGCGATCCCGCCGATCATGTTACGGAAGCGCTGGCCGCCTTGTCCTTCGGCTGGCAGCCCACCGCCGACATCCAGCTGGATGCCGGCGGCAATTTCGGGCTGAACCACACGACGGCCGATGCCGAGCTTTATCTCGGCATCACCAAGCGCTTCTAGGGTCGCTCAGACCAGCCGGCCCTCAGACCAGCCGGCTCTGTGCCAGCGCCGCCGCCACGAAGCTGGCGAACAGCGGATGCGGATCGAACGGCTTGGACTTCAGTTCCGGGTGGAACTGCACGCCGATGAACCACGGATGGTCCGGCCGCTCGACGATCTCCGGCAGCGCGCCATCAGGCGACATGCCCGAAAAGATCAGGCCCTTGGCCTCCAGCGGCTCGCGATAGTTGATGTTCACTTCGTAGCGGTGGCGATGCCGCTCCGAAATATCGGTTTCGCCATAGACCGAAGCGACGCGGCTGTTGCCTGCCAGCTTGGCCGGGAAGGCGCCGAGCCGCATCGTGCCGCCCAGATCGCCATCGGCCGAACGCACCTGCTTGCCGCGCGTCGATTCCCATTCGGTGATCAGGCCGACGACCGGGTTTTCGGTCGGGCCGAATTCCGTGGTCGATGCATCGGCCAGGCCGACCAGGTTCCGCGCGCCTTCGATGCAGGCCATCTGCATGCCAAGGCAGATGCCGAAGAAGGGCACATTGCGTTCGCGGGCGAAGCGCACGGCCGAAATCTTGCCTTCCGATCCGCGTTCGCCGAAGCCGCCGGGCACCAGAATCGCGTTGCACGGCTCAAGGCTGGCCGCGATATCCGATTCGGGGCCTTCGAACAGCTCCGCGTCGATCCAGCGGATGTTCACCTTCACCCGGTTGGCGATACCGCCATGGACCAGCGCCTCGTGCAGCGACTTATAGGCGTCGAGCAGGCCGGTATATTTGCCGACGACGCCGATCGTCACTTCGCCTTCCGGGTTCTGGATGCGATCGACGATATCGTCCCAGCGGGTCAGGTCCGGCGATCCGCCAGCCTCGATCCCGAACGCGGCGAGCACCGCGCGGTCGAGCCCTTCGGCATGATATTGCAGCGGCACGCCATAGATGGTGCTGGCGTCCAGCGCCGGGATCACCGCATCGGGCGGCACATTGCAGAACAGCGCGATCTTCGCCCGCTCGCTCGCCGGCAGCGGATGTTCCGAACGGCAGACCAGCACGTCGGGCTGGATGCCCAGCGAAGTCAGCTCGCGCACCGAATGCTGCGTCGGCTTGGTCTTCAGTTCACCCGCCGCCGCGATATACGGCACCAGCGTCAGGTGGACGAAAACGGAATTGCCACGGCCCAGATCGTTCCGCAGCTGGCGGATCGCTTCCATGAAAGGCAGCGATTCGATGTCGCCCACCGTGCCGCCGATCTCGCACAGCACGAAATCCACGTCGTCGGTCTCGCCGCGCGCGAACTCCTTGATCGCGTCGGTGACGTGCGGAATCACCTGCACCGTCGCGCCGAGATAATCGCCGCGCCGCTCCTTGGCGATGATGTTCTGGTAGATCCGTCCCGTCGTGATGTTGTCCGACTGACGCGAAGGAACGCCCGTAAAGCGTTCATAATGGCCGAGATCCAGATCGGTCTCGGCGCCGTCGTCGGTCACATAGACCTCACCGTGCTGATACGGGCTCATCGTGCCCGGATCGACGTTGAGATAGGGATCGAACTTGCGAATGCGGACCCGATAGCCACGCGCCTGGAGGAGGGCAGCAAGACTTGCCGCCATAAGACCCTTGCCAAGCGAGGAGACCACGCCGCCGGTGATGAAGATGTACCGCGCCATGGGAGAAATGGCTTAGCCGCGAGTTGAGGTTGGGAGCAAGGGAACGACTCCGAAAAAAGCGATCGAGTGCGCCGACGATGCCGTCGACGCACAGGAAATGATGGTGAACGAGAACGCCCGTCGCCGGGCGCGAAGCTTACTGGGCCAGCGGAACCGCGCTGTTGGTTGCCGGCGCGGCCGCATTGTCGGCCTCCGGCACGGTGGGCGCCGCTGCCGGCGCCTGCTGCTGCGCCGCCGGCGGGCGGGCAAGCGACTGATCGATTTCGCGCGGACCACGCTGCATGGTGGCGAGCGCGGCAAGGCCGATCGACATCAGGACGAACAGGGTCGCCAGGATCGTCGTCGCGCGCGTGAGGAAATCCGCCGCGCCACGTGCGCTCATCAGGCCGGTCGGGCTGCCGCCCATGCCCAGGCCGCCGCCTTCCGAACGCTGCATCAGGATCACCGTGACGAGCGCCGCGGCGATGATCGCGTGGACGACGAGAAGGAAAGTGAACATCGGCGGTCGATCTTTCGGCAAAAACGGAACGGCGTCGCGGCCGGATATGGACGCGGCCTGTATAGAATCAAGTCGCGGGGTTCAACCGGGGCGCATGGCGAAACCCGCCTTAGGCCATGACGGGCACGGCTATTCCGCCGCCAGCAGCCGCTCCGCTCCGCCCAGATCCACCGATACCAGCCGGCTGACGCCGCGTTCCACCATCGTCACGCCGAACAGCCGGTGCATCCGCGCCATGGTGACGGCATTGTGGGTGACGATCAGGTATCGGGTGTCGGTCTCGCGCGTCATGCGATCCAGAAGGTCGCAGAATCGTTCGATATTCGCGTCATCCAGCGGCGCATCCACCTCGTCCAGCACGCAGATCGGCGCCGGATTGGTCAGGAACAGGGCGAAGATCAGCGCCACCGCCGTCAGCGCCTGTTCGCCACCGGAAAGGAGCGTGAGCGCGGCCAGTTTCTTCCCCGGCGGCTGCGCCATGATCTCCAGCCCCGCCTCCAGCGGATCATCCGATTCGGTGAGCGCCAGATGCGCCTCGCCGCCGGCGAACAGGGTGGTGAAGAGACGACGGAAATGCTGGTCGACCGCCTCGAACGCGGCGAGCAGACGGGTCCGCCCCTCGCGATTCAGGCTGCCGATCGATCCGCGCAGACGGTTGATCGCCTCGCCCAGCTCGTCGCGTTCGGCCTGCCCCTTGGTGCGCGCCTCCTCCAGCTCGGCCAGTTCGGTTTCGGCGACAAGGTTCACCGGGCCGATCCGCTCGCGATCGGCGGTCAGCCGGTCCAGCGCCGCCGACTGGCTGGCCGCGTCGCCCACCTCGGCGCTCGCGAAGCCCAGTTTCTCCGGCAGCACCGGCGCGGGGCAGCCGAATCGCTCGCCGGAAACCCGGCCCATTTCGATCCGTCGGAGCTCCTGATTTTCGTGACGCGCAGCGGCCCCTGCCCGCGCCTCGCGCGCGGCGGCCAGCGCCTCGCCAGTATCGGCCGCCGTTTTTTCGGCCAGTCGCAACTGCTCCTCGGCAGCACGTTCGGCATCGCGCGCGTTCGCGGCATCAGCTTCGACCTGCGCAACCCTGGCTTCCAGCGTCGCGATCCGACCGTCCAGCTTCGCCGGCGCGTCGGCAAGCGTCGCGGCCTCCTTCGCCACCGCATCGGCGCGCTTCGCCATCTCGTCGATGCGCCGTGCCGCATCGCCCGCGCGGGACCGCCACCCCTTCGATTCGCTGCGCACCGCCTCCAGCCGGCGCGCGTCCGCCTCGATCCGCTGGCGCAGAGCCGCCAGCGCCGCGCGCACGTCCGCCAGCGTCGCGCGGGCCATATCGCTGGCCCGCCGCAGTTGATCGACCTTCACCGCCGTTGCCTGCCCGTCCGGCAGCGCCGTCACGGCAGCTTCGGCGTCGCCATGCGCATTGGCCGCCTCGTCGCGTTCGGTCGCCGCCCTATCGGCCCGCTGCTCCAGCGTCGCGCGCTGGCCCGCAAGCCGCTCGATCGCGGTCGCCGCCGCATCCGCCTCGCGCATGGCGTTGCGCGCCTGCGCCTCGGCATCCGCCAGGCTCCGCCGGCCGGCGTCGATCGCGGCCTTGGCCGCTGCCAGTCCGGCCTGCGCCTCCGCCATGGCCGCCGTCGCCGTTTCCACATTGTCCCGGGCGCCGGGCAATTGTTCCTCAAGCGCGGTAAGCCGGTTGATACGGATGAGCCGCTCGGCCGCCGCGGCCCCCACTTCCTCCGCAACGAAGCCGTCCCAGCGGCGCAGCCGTCCATCGCGGGTGACAAGGCATTGGCCGGTCGCCAGCGCCAGGCTGCCATCATCCCGGTCAGCCACCGCCACCTGTGCCAGCCGTCGCGCGATTTCCGGCGGCGCGGTCACCGCCGGCGCCAGCGGTTCCGCACCTTCGGGCAGGCGCGGATCCTCCGGCTGCGGTTCGGCCCCCGCCCAGCGCCGCTTGCCCTCGGCACCGATCGCCGCGGTAAGATCATCGCCCAGCGCGGCCGCCAGCGCGCGTTCATAGCCGGGCTGCGCCCGCACCTGATGCAGCGCCTGATGGGCGCCCGCATCACCCGCCGTCGCACGGGTCAGCGCCGCCACTTCGCTTTCGAGAGCCGCCAACGCCGCCCGGGCTGATGCGCTGGCCGCCTCCGCTGTCTCGCGCCGCGCCGCCGCCGCATCGCGCTCGCCCTCGGCCACGGCGATCGCGGCCGCCGCCTCCGCCGCTGCCGCCTGCGCCGCATCGCGCGCCGACGTCGCAGCGCGTTGCTTGTCGAGCAATGGTTCGGCATCCGGCAGCGCCCGAACTTCGGCAGCCGCCCGGCCATGATCCGCCTCCGCGCGCTGCAACCGCTGGCGCGCCGCAGCCAATGCCGCTTGCGCCACGCGCACCTCGGCCTGTTCGGCAGCCTGCTCGGCAACCGCATGGGCGAGCGCGATCTCGGCATCGCGGCTCGCCGTCTCCGCCTCGCCCACCCGCACGGCAAAGGCGGTCTGTTCCCCATCGGCACCGGCCCGCGCAGCGGTGAGCGCCTTATCCTCTTCTGCGAGCCCCGCCAGCGCCGCCGATGCGTCCACCGCCAACGTATCCTCGCGCGCACGGTCACGCGCCAGCGTGTCCCCCTGCGCCGCCAGTTCCGCGATCCGCCGTTCCAGCGCGCTGCGTTCCGATCGCAAGGCCGCAAGCTGATGCCCGGCCTCCGCCGCCGCCTCGCGCGTCTTCTGGGCCTCGGCCCGCGCATCGCCGACGATCCGCACCGCTTGCGATTGGTGGGCGGCGGCGGCGCGCTGCGCCTCGGCAGCGGCATTCACCGCAGAGTCGGCCTGATCCGCCTCGCGCTTGGCGGCATCGGCTGCGGCGGCGGCTTCACGCCAGCGCGCATAGATCAGTTTCGCCTCAGCCAGCCTGATCTGTTCGGAAAGCTGGCGATAGCGCTCGGCGGCCCGCGCCTGCCGCTTCAGCGCATTGCCGCGCACCTCCATATCGGCCAGCAGTTCGTCCAGCCGATTAAGGTTGGTTTCGGTGGCACGCAGCTTCTGTTCGGCATCCTTGCGGCGGACGTGCAGGCCCGCAATGCCCGCCGCCTCTTCCAGCATCTGCCGCCGTTCGGTGGGCTTGGCCGCGATCACCGCCGCGATCCGCCCCTGGCTCACCAGCGCCGGGGAATGCGCGCCGGTCGCCGCGTCGGCGAACAGCAACGCCACGTCCTTGGCGCGCACGTCGCGGCCGTTCAGCCGATAAGCAGACCCCGCGCCCCGCTCGATCCGGCGCACGATCTCGATCTCGCCGTCCTGCCCGTCGCCGGTGGGCGCGCGATCGACAAGGATCGCTACCTCGGCGAAATCGCGCGCGGGCCGGCTCGTCGTGCCGGCGAAGATCACATCCTCCATCCCGCCGCCGCGCATCGACTTGGCGGAGCTTTCGCCCATCGCCCAGCGGATCGCTTCCAGCAGGTTGGACTTGCCGCAGCCATTGGGGCCGACGATACCCGTCAGCCCCGGCTCGATCCGCAGCTCCGATGGTTCGACGAAGCTCTTGAAGCCCGAAAGCTTGAGCCTCCTGATCCGCATGGCGGTGTGCGTCCCCCCGGAGCCGCCGGCCCGATCAGCCGCCCAGCGCTTCGTTCAGCGCGGCCGACAGCGTGTTGATGTCATAGACACCGTCGGCCAGCTTGCCGTTGATCATGAAGGCCGGCGTGCCGGTGATATTGTCGATTTTGGTGCCATGCTCGCGAATGGCGAGCAGCTTGTCGATGCCGGCCTTGTCGGCCAGGCACTGATCGGCCTTGTCCTTGGCTAGGCCACGGGCGCGATAGAACTGGTCCATGCCCGCCGACGTGGCCAGCGCACCGAATTGCTGGTTCTCGGGCAGCCCCTGGATGCGGGTGATCTCGTCATTGGTGATCTTGGAGATATTGGGGAGCCAAGTCTTCTGTTCAGCATAGGTCTGTTCGACCAGCTTGAAGAACGGCCCCTCACCCTGGCAGCGCGCCAGCAGCGATACCGCCATGTCGACGGGGTTGAGCACGAAGGTGCGGAATTCCCAGCTCACCTTGCCGGTGCGGACGAACTCGTCCTTCAACTTGGGCGCGCCGTTGATCGAAAAATCGGCGCAATGCGGGCAGGTGAGCGACGCATATTCAACCAGCTTCACCGGCGCATCGGGATTGCCCATGCGAAAGCCGCCTTCCGGCGTAACCGAAACGACCTCGCTCCAGTCCTTGCCTGCGGGCGCGCTCGCGGCCGGTGCAGCGGCATTGCCGGCGGCCGTGGTGTCGGTGGCTTCCTGCTTGCCGCAAGCTGCCACGGCGAGCGCGAGCGCAACGACGCCCCAGCGGAATTCGGTCTTCATGGGTGAAATGCTCCTGGAATGCCCTTTGGCGTTATGCCCTGTTGAGGCGATATGCCCTGCGCGCGCAATCATGGCGCGGCGAGGCGTCCGCTTCAACGGCTTATCGCTACAGCCGGCACCCGCATAGGGCGTCGGGCCAGCCAGGAACAGCAAAAGGAGGCGCGCGAGCCTTTTATCCCGCGCGTCTCACCAGAATGCGCCGAATGGGCCAGCTGAAGACAAAGAGGTCACCAGCGCCTGAGCGCGGTGACCCCCTTGCTATTGAAGGGCGCGGAAAAGCTACGCTTTGGCAGCCTTCAACGTCCAGCGCTGGCGCCGTGCACCATAGCCCACCAGGCCGAAGCCCGTGATCATCATCGCCCAGGTCGCCGGCTCGGGAATGGCATTCGGCAGGAAGGTGGCGTTGCCGCCATAGGAGCCGTTGCCGCGCGAGAAACCGACGATCTCGATCGTGTTCAGCACACCGAAGGCGATCGGCACGCTGCTGATGTCGAAGAACTCGCTCTTGCCGTCAGCGGAAAGCGTCTTGGTCGCCGCCAAGCCGTTCACCATGACCGAAATGATGTCCAGATCGGTTGCCGACAAAAGCGCGGAAGTGCTGGTGGAGAGCGAACCGCTGCCGGTGCCATCCTGATCGATTGTGAAGCGATAATAATCGGTAAAGTCGCCTTCCAGGATGCCGCTACGACCGATAGTCGCCGACACTGGCCCGTTGGTGATGTCTCCGAAAACCTGAAACTCGGGATCGCCCGGAACGAAGTCCTCGGCGAATGCCGCTGGGCTAAAGGTGATCGCTGAGGCGACACCCACGACAGCCATAAGGATGCCCTTCATTAGCCGTACCCTTTCTGCTTCGGCGCCATGCGCTACATGCCCCTCCACCCATTTCACGCTGACATATAGTTAAGGCCGTTGCAAGTATTGCAGGCCGCAACTTGGCCGGCACTTTTCCCTATATGAGACGCCTTGGAAGGCACCCAAAAGCGCCGCAATCCGCCATTTTCAACGGAATTAGGCCGGTCGGACGAGCGGTTTTCGCTGATCGGCCCCGACGAATGCACGGCCCACCGCCAAAGGCTAGAAGCGCCAATTCAGCTCTGGCAACCGAAAATAAATCGAATCACATCAGTATCCATCTGACAAATATAACACAAACGAAACGACGAGACTCGTTACGCCAAGTAAATGACGCGCTTTGTACTTTGCGTTCAAAATCACAAAATCCCATTAACCACAGATGCTTACGGCTGCAAAAATGCGTGCGCAGGCATCTCCGAGGTCGCAGTCATCCGGGGGCAAATATGTCGCAGGTAGATACGCATCATCAGTTCAGCGAGCACTATCAGGCCGGCATCAGCACTGCCCCCCTCGACGATGAACTTTTCGTCGAATTCCCCTATACGGATCATGATGGGGAACAAAAATATCTGACATTTCATATCGCTAACACGAAGTACGAAAAAGACTCCGCCAGCGATCTGATCAACCGGATGTATTCCTGGCGCGGCTATGGGCGCAGCGATGCGCTGCCGTCGGGCGAAAATTCCACCACCTTCACGATCACGAGCGACGACCGGGTGGTCGGCACGCTCACATTGACGGCGGACTCCGGCGCCGGCCTCGCCATCGAGAAAACCTTCCATGACGACATCGACGGGTTCCGCCGCATGCCCGGCAACCGGTTGTGCGAGTTGACGAAGTTCGCGCTCGACACCAATGCACCGTCCAAGCCGGTGCTGGCCGCGCTGTTCCACATCATCTTCATTTACGGCATGCATCGGTACGACTGCACCGACCTGTTCATCGAGGTGAACCCCCGCCATTCGCGCTTTTACGAAGTGATGCTGAACTTCAAGCCCGTCGGCGACGTGAAGATGAACGACTCGGTCAAGGCGCCGTCGCAGCTGCTCTGGCTCCGATCGTCCGATATTCGTGAATATATCGACGTTTACACGAACAATCTGCGCACGTCGAAGCGGTCGCTCTATCCCTATTTCTACCCGCTTGCGGAAGAAGCCGACATCTACACGCGCATGCTGCGCGCACCGGCCAACGATATGGCTATCGTTTAGAACACGCCGAGCGACTCGGCCGCAATCACCCAGAGCAGCCGCTGATCCGTCACCGCCGGCGGAATCATAAATAAAGGCACCGGCATTGCGCGGCGCGCATCGCCGCGGGGGAGCCACGCTCCCCCGCAACGCATCCTATTTTCAGTGGGCCGGGGCCGCCGCCGGAGCAGCCTCGTTACCGGCAGCCGGCGCCGCAGCGTCGGCAGTCGCATTGCCGTCCACCGGTGCCGCGCCTTCGGCCGGGGCCTCGGCGGTTTCGGCCGGCGCCGCCGGCAGCGGCAGCGGGCTGTCGCTCTGCTGGTTGAGGTAAGCGATGATGTTCGCGCGATCTTCCGGCTTGGAAAGGCCGGCGAAGGTCATCTTGGTGCCCGGAGCATATTTCTTCGGATTGTGCAGCCAGTCGCTCATGCTCTTCCAGTCCCAGGTCCCCGGGACGCCCTTGAGCGCGTCGGTGTAAGCGAAGCCCGGAACATGGCCGTGCGGCTTGCCGAGCGCGCCCCACAGATTCGGGCCGAGGCCGTTGCCACCGCCCTTGTTGGCATTGTGGCAGGCCGCGCACTTCTTGAACACGTCCGCGCCCTTCGCCGGATCGGCGCTCGCGAGGTAGAATTCGATCGGCTTTTCCGCTTCGGCGCCGCCGGCCGCGCCCTCTTCTTCGACGCCTTCGACCACATAGCCCATCTTTTCAGGGCGATGGCCTTTGAAATACTCACCCGTCACGATCGAGAGACCCAGAGCCGCAATGCCGCCGGCCAGTGCCCAGCCCGCGATGGTGTTGAAACGGTTTTCCATGCCTCTCTCTTATCCTCCCAGGGGATCGCGCAGTCCCCTTGCGCGATGAAAAAGCGGGCTCCCTTTAGATTCGAGCGCCTTCCACCGCAAGCGCAGCTTGAGGTTTGCGAATCGTTATCAAGGCTACAACTTGCGACGCGTGGCCATCCAGCCTAAGCGCGCGCCCCATATGGAAAGCTATCCCGCCCCCGCCCGCGCGCTGGTCGCGCAGATGATGGCCGCCGCCGCGGCCGAGCCGAACCGCGCCGTCGCCTTCCAGGGCGCACCTGGCGCGAACTCGCACATCGCGGTGGATCAGGCTTTTGCCGACGCGCTGCCGCTGCCCTGCTTCAGCTTCGAGGACGCGATCGATGCGGTCCGCGAAGGCCGCGCCGATCGTGCGATGATTCCGATCGAAAATTCGCTGCACGGCCGGGTGGCGGACATCCACTTCCTGCTGCCCGAATCCGGGCTGGTGATTACCGGCGAGCATTTCCTGCCGATCCGCTACGCGCTGATGGGCGTCGATCCGGCGGCGAAGATCACCGAGGTGATGAGCCACCCGCAGGCGCTGGGCCAGTGCCGCAACTGGCTGCGCGCACGCGGCCTTCGCCCGGTCACTTATGCGGACACCGCCGGCGCCGCCGCGATGGTGGCGGAACTCGGCCAGCCCGAAACCGCTGCGATCGCGCCCCCCGCCGCGGCCGAGCTCTACGGCCTCGACATCCTCGCCGACGGGCTGGAGGATGCGGAGCATAATATGACGCGCTTCGTGATCCTGGCGCTCGAAGGATCGAACGAACGCCCCGCCGGCCAGGTGATGACCACCTTCATCTTCGAGGTGAAGAATATTCCGGCCGCGCTCTACAAGGCGATGGGCGGTTTCGCGACCAACGGCGTCAACATGACCAAGCTGGAAAGCTACCAGCGCGGCGGCAGCTTCGCGGCGACCGAATTCTACGCCGACATCGAAGGCCATCCCGAAGACCCCGCCGTGGCGCGCGCACTGGAGGAACTGGCCTTCCATTCCAAATGGGTCCGCATCCTCGGCACCTATCCGCAGGCCCGCCCGCGCGGCGTGTGATCTGCGCCTGCCCGTCATCCCGGCGAAGGCTGGGATGACGGTTCTTGTTCTGAGACCCGCTTATTCCCGCGCCAGCCAGCGCGCGAACAGCGTGTGGGCGATTGCATAAGGCGGCGGCGCGATGAACGGTGCGTCGGGGTCATTGGCCAGCGACGCGGCTACCTGATCGCGATCGACCCACATCGCATGTTCCAGTTCGTTGGTGTCGAGCGTCACGGCATCCGATTCCACCGTCGCGATGCAGGCCATCATCAGCGATGACGGGAAGGGCCAGGGCTGGCTGGCGACATAGCGGACGCCGGTGGCCCTCACCCCCGCTTCCTCGAACAGTTCGCGCGCCACCGCTTCCTCGATCGATTCGCCAACCTCGATGAACCCGGCCAGCGCCGAATAGCGCCCGGCGGGAAAGCGCGGTTGCCGGCCGATCAGCACCCGCCCCTGATATTCGGCCAGCATGATGACGACGGGATCGGTCCGTGGAAAATGCTCCGTCGCGCAGGCCGTGCAGCGCCGGGCCCAGCCGGCCCGCATCACCGCCGTTTCCGCGCCACATGCGGCGCAGAAGCGATGGCGCGAATGCCAGTCGATCAGGCTGCGCGCCGCCGCATAGGTGCCCGCCTCCCCCGCCGGAAACCCGTCGAGCAGCCGCCAGATCAGATTGTGGTTGCTGCCTGCCGCCTGCCGTTCGAGCGCCACGAAGCGCGGAATATCGTCGATCAGGCCAAGCAGCGCGAGGTCCACGCCCGCCGGCGCCTCGGCGATCGGCGCCCAATCGAGCGCGCCGTCCGCCGTCGCCACCGGATCGAGCCCGTCCATCTTGAGATACAGAGCGCGCGGGTCCGCCCGCCTCGCCTCCAACATGCCGGGATGATCGCGCTCATTGTCGATCCGCTCGATCGGCGATCCCGTGAAACCCGGCGCAGTCGGCATCATTCCCTCTCCTCTTTGCGGCTTTTCTGGGCGAGCGCCGCGGCCTTTGCAAACAGCGTCGGCAATCCCGCTTCTCCGATCCGCTCGACCGGCCACCATTCGCCGTCCGCGGCATCGCGCTCGCTTGTTCCCATCACGACGGCAAGGTCGAGCGCGAAATGGGTAAAGACATGGGCGACCTGCCCGATCGGCTGCCAATTCCCCGCCACCGGCGCATCCGCCAAGCCGGGATCGGCCTCGCTCCACGGGCCGCTCGGCAACGCCCGCATGCCGCCCAGCATGCCCTTGTCCGGCCGGCGGACGAGGAGAACATGGCCATCCACCTCCACCCAAAAAGCCGTGCCCCGGCGCAGCGGACGAGCCTTCTTCGCCGCCTTGACCGGCCATCGTTCGGGATCGCCGGCGCGGAACCCCGCGCAATGGCGGTTGACCGGGCACAGCGCGCAAACGGGTTTCCGGGGCGTGCAGATCGTGGCGCCAATATCCATCATCGCCTGCGCGAAATCGCCGGCGCGGTTGTCGGGGGTGATCGTGTCGCAGGCGGCGCGGATCGCCGGGCGCGATCCGGGCAGCGGCGCATCGATCGCGAACAGCCGGGCCACCACCCGTTCGACATTGGCATCGACCACCACCGCGCGCCGGCCGAAGGCGATCGCCGCCACCGCCGCCGCCGTATAGTCGCCAATGCCGGGCAAGGCGCGCAACCCGGCCTCGTCGTCGGGAAAGCGCCCTCCGGCCGCTGTTACCGCGCGGGCGCAGGCCAGCAGGTTGCGTGCACGGGCATAATAGCCAAGCCCCGCCCAGGCAGCCATCACCTCGGCATCGTCGGCGGCAGCCAGATCGGCCACGGTGGGCCAGCGCGTCGTGAAGTCCGCGAAGTAACGGCCCACCGCCGCCACCGTCGTCTGCTGCAGCATCACTTCCGAAAGCCAGACACGATAGGGATCGGGCGGCGGCGCGCCCGGCATGGCGCGCCACGGCAGGCGCCGGGCCGAACGATCATACCATTCAAGGATTAGCGCGGGAATCGCGACGGCGCTGTCGACGGGCATGGCCCCGCTATGGCATGGGAACCGCGATGACGGAACGCAAGACCAGAGCCCCCAGCACGCGCCGCCCCCGCGCGGCCACGGCGGAAACGCCACGCCAGAACCGCGCCCGGCCGGTGGCCGAAATGGTGCCCGATGTCGGCCGCGCCTCGTTTCGCCGCTTCGGCTTCGTGCAATCGGCCGTGGTCAGCCGCTGGGCCGAAATCGTCGGCCCGCGTTATGCCGGCGTCTCCGCGCCCGAATCGATCCGCTTTCCGAAGGGTGAACGTGCGCAGGGCGTGCTGACGCTCAGCGTCGAAGGCGCCCATGCCGCGATGATGCAGCATGTCGCACCGGAAATCGTCGAACGCGTCAACCGCTTCTTCGGCTATCCCGCCGTCGCCCGCATCGCCATCCGCCAGGGTGTTGCGGCCAAACCCGTGGCGCGCCGCGCGCCGCCTTCGATCAAGCCCGTGCCGGCTGATCTGGGCGAAAGCCTGCGCACCATCGCCGATCCTGAATTGCGCGCCGTGCTCGAATCGCTCGCCGGCGCGCTTGTTGCTACCAAGGGCCCGCCCACTTTCGACGATGGAAACAAGTGATGCGCATGATTTCTGCCGCAATCGCCGTTCTGGCTGTCGCTACCGCAACCGCGCTTCCCGCCGCGCAGCCGGCCCCGAAAGCCGCGCCGAAGGCGGCCAATGCGCCGGCCTGGAATAACCGCGTCGTCGCCACGGCCGAAGGCGGCTGGCTGATCGGCAATCCGGCGGCGCCGGTGAAGCTGATCGAATATGCGTCCTACACCTGCCCGCATTGCGCCCATTTCGCGGCCGAAGGGCTGCCGATCGTGCGGCGCGACTATATCGCGACGGGCAAGGTCAGCCTCGAATTCCGCCAGTTCGCGCTCAACCCGATCGACCTGACCGAAGGCATGTTGGTACGGTGCACCGCCACACCCGGTGCGGCGGTCGCTATGGGCGAAAAACTGTTCGCCGATCAGCAGAAGATCATGGCCAATGCGCCGGATCGTGCGGCGGCGGACAAGCTGAACGCCACGCCCGAAGCGCAGATCCATGTCGCGCTGGCGCAGATGATGCATCTCGATGACTGGGCCATCGCCAACGGCCTGCCGGCCGCACGCGCCAACGCCTGCCTCGCCAATCTCAAGCTCCGCGATCAGATCGTCGCGATCCGGGGCAAGGCCGTCGAAACCTATAATATCCAGGGCACGCCGAGCTTCGTCATCAACGGCAAGGTGCTGGACCGTACGTTCGACTGGCAGGCGCTGGAACCCCAGCTCAAGGCCGCCGTCGCGGGCAAATAAAGGCCCGTCAGACGATCATCTCCAGCGCGGGCGGGTGGCCGAGAAAGGCTTGCGGGCTGGCGCTTGCCCCATAGGCTCCGGCCATGAACACGGCGATCACGTCCCCCACCTCGGCGCGGGGCAGCGCCACCTTGTCCGCCAGCCGGTCCAGCGGCGTGCACAGGCAGCCGACCACGCTCGCCGTCTCGTCCGCCGCCTGGCCGAAACGCGTGGCCACCGCGACCGGATAGTTGCGCCGCACCACCGTGCCGAAATTGCCCGATGCCGCCAGTTGGTGATGCAGCCCCCCGTCCGTCACCAGAAACAGCTCGCCATGGCTTTCCTTCCGGTCGACGATCCGCGTCAGATAGACCCCCGCCTCGCCCACCAGCCAGCGCCCCAGTTCGACCGCGAAGCCGCTGCCGGCGATCGAAGGCGCGCGCGCCGCGATCGCCTCCGCCAGCGCCGCGCCGATGCGTTCCACGTCGAGCGGCAGTTCGCCGGGGAAATAGGGAATGCCCAGCCCCCCGCCGAGATTGACGAGCGGCGGCGTTGCCCCCACCGCGTCGGCCAGCCGCCCGGCCAGCGCCACCGTCGCCGCCTGCGCCTCGATGATCGCGTCGGCATCCAGCGCCTGCGATCCGGCGAAGATGTGGAAACCCCGCCACTCCGCCCCGGCGGCAATCATGTCGCGACATAGCGGCACCACCTGATCCTCATCGATGCCGAAGGGCTTGGCGCCGCCGCCCATCCGCATGCCCGATCCCCGGATTTCGAAATTCGGGTTCACCCGCACGGCAAGCCGTGGTCGCACGCCCAGCCGCGCCCCGATACCGAGCGCGCGAACGCCCTCCGCCAGCGATTCGAGATTGATCGTCACGCCCGCCGCGATCGCGGCCTCCAGCTCGCGGTCGCGCTTGCCCGGCCCGGCGAAGGAAATGTCGTCGGCGGCCATGCCGCTCGCCAATGCGACCCGCATCTCGCCTGCGGATGCCACGTCAATGCCGCCGACCATTCCGGCAAAGGCGGCTACGACGCCGGGGTGCGGGTTGGCCTTCATGGCATAATGGATCGCCACGTCCGGCGGCAGCGCCGCGCGCAGCCGCGCCACGCGTGCCGCCATGATCGCCCGGTCATAGACGAACAAAGGCGTATCCCCCGCCTCACCGATCAGATCGTCAACGGTGCGCCCGCCGATCAGCAATTCGCCGTCGCGCGCCACATAATCGGCCGGAATCGTCCCCATCGGCTTCATGACGTCAACTCCGCCTTCAATCCCGCCCGGTCGACCTTGCCATTGGCGTTGCGCGGCAGATCCGCCCGCCAGCGTATCTCGCGCGGTTGCATGAAATTCGGCAAATCGCGCTTCAGGCCGTCGCGCAAGGCCCCCTCGCCGGCCGGATCGCCACGCACGACCAGCAGGATCGCCTCGCCCAGCCGGTCGTCGGGCACGCCGATCGCCACCGCCTCGGCCGCGGCGCCGGTGGCGACAGCGGCTTCCTCCACCTCGGTCGGGCTAACGCGATTGCCCGATGTCTTGATCATCTCGTCGTCGCGCCCCACGAAGCGCAGCAGCCCGTCCGCGTCCATCACGGCGGTATCGCCCGACCACACGGCCATTCCGCCATATTTCGAAAAGACCGGTGCCGGGCGAAAGCGCAGCGCCGTCCGCTCGGCATCCTGCCAATAGCCCTGCGCCACAAGCGGCCCGGCGTGGACCAGCTCGCCCGGCTCACCCGTTGCCGCCAGGCCGCCGTCGGGGCGCACCAGCATCACCTCGGCAAAGGGAATCGCACCGCCGATCGAATCCGGGTGGGTGTCGATCAATGCGGGATCGAGATAGGTGGAACGGAAGGCCTCGGTCAGCCCGTACATCGAATAGAGGTCGGCCGCCGGAAACAGCTGGCGCAGGCGGTGGACCAGCGGCACCGGCAGCCGCCCGCCCGAATTGGTGATCCGGCGCAGGCGCCCCGCCGTCGCCTCCGGCCAGTCCGCCTCGGCCAATTGCACCCACAAGGGCGGCACGCCGGCCAGCGTGGTGATCTCATGCTTGTCGACCGCGCGGATCACGTCGCGCGCGGTCAGATAGTCGAGCGGATAGACACAGGCCCCGGCCGCCCAGCTCGAAAGCAGCTGGTTCTGCCCGTAATCGAAGCTGAACGGCAGCACGGCGAGCGTCCGGTCATCCGCTGTCAGACGCAGATAATGTGCGACACTGACCGCGCCGAGCCACAGGTTCGCATGGCTCAGCATCACGCCCTTGGGCCGCCCGGTCGAACCCGATGTATAGAGGATCGCGGCCAGCGCATCGGGATCGGCGGCCGAAGCCGGCAGCCCGTCCTGCGCCGCCAGGCTGGCCGCGCCGGCCTCGTCCTCGATCAGCAGAGCGCAATCCGCCGGGCGATCGCCCGCCTCCAGCGTGCCCGAACGGCCTGCTCCCGCGATCAGCAGCGATGCGCCGCTATCCTGCAGGATATGGGCCACCTGCCCGCGCTTCAGCAGCGGATTGATCGGCACATGCACCAGCTCGGCGCGCGCGCAGGCCAGCGGCAGCAGGCTCGCCAGCCGGGTCTTGGCCAGCCAGGATGCGACGCGGGCGCCCTTGGCCAGCCCCCGCCCATCCAGCGCGCGGGCGAGCGCGCCGACCGCGCGGTCGAGCCCGGTAAAGCTCAGTGCGCCTGCCCGGTCGACCAGCGCCAGCGCATCAGGGGCGCCCATGGCGGCCAGATGGTCCAGCGGCCTCGGGGTGGCATCGGGCGCGGCGCTTTGGTCAGTCATCGGCCTGTCGGCTTCCCTTGTCCTCGTCTGGACGGGTGGCGATAGCGCGGGCCGGGCGCGGGGGGAAGCCGGCCGGCTTGTCGCGAGCCCCGCAAGCGGCTAGGCGGGCCGCGTTCGGGTCTGCCGGAGAATGAGGACGAAGATGGCTGGCGATACCACCGATGTCGAGGCGGCCGTCCGCGCGGTGCTGGGCGATGTGCTCGGGCTGGGTGCGGAACGCACCGCCGCGCTCGAAACATCGACACCCCTGTTCGGCGCGCTGCCCGAACTCGATTCGATGGCCGTGGCCGGCTTGCTCACCGAACTCGAAGACCGTCTCGGCATCATCATCGACGATGATGAGGTGGACGGCGAGCTGCTCGAAAGCTTCGGCAACCTCGTCGCCTTCGCCCGGTCCAAGCTGGCGCGGTAAGCCGCCCTGCGCCGTCATCCCGGCTGGCGCCAGGATGACGGGTGACGGTTAGGCCGCCACCGTCTCGCGCTTCTTCTCGAAATCGGCTTCCGCCAGGAAACGCTCGGCATCGAGCGCGGCCATGCAGCCCGTGCCCGCCGCCGTCACGGCCTGGCGATAGACCTTGTCCATCACGTCGCCGCAGGCGAACACGCCCGGCACGCTGGTGCGGGTGCTGCCGGTTTCCACCGCGATATAGCCGTCCTCGTCCAGCTTCAGATGCCCCTGGAACAATGCTGTCGCCGGGGCATGGCCGATCGCGACGAAGCCGCCCTCGGTCTCGTGGCGGCTCTTTTCACCCGTTACGGTGTCGATCAGGTCGATTGCGACCAGGCCAGCGGTGCCGCCGCCATCGACGAAGCTGTCGACCTTCTGGTTCCACAGGACCTTGATGTTCGGATGCGCGAACAGCCGCTCCTGCAGGATCTTTTCCGCGCGCAGCGAATCGCGGCGATGGATCAGCGTCACGTCATCGCTGTGGTTGGTCAGGTACAGCGCCTCCTC
This sequence comes from Edaphosphingomonas laterariae, assembly GCF_900188165.1. Taxonomy (GTDB): domain Bacteria; phylum Pseudomonadota; class Alphaproteobacteria; order Sphingomonadales; family Sphingomonadaceae; genus Sphingomonas_E; species Sphingomonas_E laterariae. Next base: position 195,437 of record NZ_FZOS01000004.1, read on the forward strand.
AACGGCGGTATTGCCGCCGCCGATCACCGTCACCTTCTTGCCGCGATAGAAGAAGCCATCGCAGGTCGCGCAGGCCGAAACACCCTTGCCGCCCAGTTCCTGTTCGCCCGGCACGCCCAGCCACTTGGCCTGCGCACCCGTGGCGATCACCAGCACATCGCCATAATAAACCGTGCCGCCATCGCCGACGAGGCGGAAGGGGCGCTGCGTCAGATCGACCTCGACGATCGTGTCCCACATCATCTGCGCGCCGACATGTTCGGCCTGCTTGGTCATCTGCTCCATCAGCCACGGGCCCTGAATGACGTCCGCGAAGCCGGGATAATTTTCCACGTCGGTGGTGATCGTCAGCTGGCCGCCGGGCTGCAGCCCCTGCACCACGATCGGCGCCATGCCGGCCCGCGCGCCATAGATCGCGGCGGACAGGCCCGCCGGGCCGGAGCCGAGGATGAGCATGCGGGTCGAATGGGTGGCGGTCATGGCTGGCCTTTGCTGTGAAATGTCTTGGGCTGGGAGATAGGACGTCGCCCCCCTGCCCTGCAAGGAAGGGAAATCTGCTGGCGCGGAAAGCTTGGGATGCACAACCCCGTCATCCCGATCGGGGACCGCGGCTTGCCATGTGCTGAAAAGGGAGGAAGCGTGGTGGGCGCGACAGGGATTGAACCTGTGACCCCACCCGTGTGAAGGGTGTGCTCTACCGCTGAGCTACGCGCCCACGCTTCGCTTGAAACCGCTGCCGAGGCCGGCGGCGGGAAGCTGAAATCCGGGCCGGCGAACCGGCCGATCGGCTTCGTGGAGGGGCGCTTAAGCGACGCCCGCAGACTTGTCCAGCCCGAAGCGACGATGTTTTGGCGGATCGTTCGTTTTCCTGGGGGTAATCCGATCCACCGGGTAACGCCGGCCAGGCCCGCCCCCCGGGCCCGGCCGGCGAATAGCTTAGTTGACGGCGTCCTTCAGGCCCTTGCCCGCCTTGAACTTGGGCTGGCTCGACGCCTTGATCTTCATCGGCTCACCCGTACGCGGGTTGCGGCCGGTCGAAGCCTTGCGCTTGGAAACCGAAAAGGTGCCGAAGCCGACAAGACGAACTTCATCGCCCTTTTTCAGCGCGTTACCGATCGTATCAAAAACGCCTTCCACGGCCTTACCGGCGTCATTCTTGCTTAGGCCCGTCGCTTCAGCAACCGAAGCGATCAGTTCTTGCTTATTCATGCCTGCGGAACCCCCTTGATAAGATGCGATTATCTTGAGTCGCGGCCAAGGCCGGGCGCGCATCTAAGAACAGCGGCCATGGGGCTGTCAAAAGGAAAAGTGGGCTTAAATCGCGGGTTTCGGGGCATTCGTCCCGTTTCGGACCTATATCGATCACCCAATCCGCCTGTGGCGCTTCCGTTCATCCGGCCACCGCAACGAAAAAGGGCGGCCCCGATCTGGATCGGAACCGCCCCGGCCGGTCATTTTCCGGCAAGCCCAAGCAATGGCCGAATCAATGGTGGACGGCAGGCCCGCCCGACTCTCCGCCAGCCACATGGGCCGCAGGCGGCGCCGCAAGGTCGTCCGCCTCGGTCCAGTCGATCGGCGCCACCGGCTGGGTCAGCGCCAGCGCCAGTACCTCGTCGACATGGCTCACCGGCGTGATCTTCAGCCCTTCCAGGATGTTGGTCGGGATTTCCGCCAGATCCTTCTGGTTTTCCTGCGGGATCAGGACATGGGTGATGCCGCCGCGCAGCGCCGCCAGCAGCTTTTCCTTCAGTCCGCCAATCGGCAGAACGCGACCACGCAGCGTCACTTCACCCGTCATCGCCACCTCGCGGCGGACGGGAATGCCCGTCAGCGTCGAGACGATCGCGGTGACGATGCCGATGCCGGCCGACGGCCCGTCCTTGGGCACCGCCCCTTCGGGCAGGTGGATATGGACATCCTTGCGGGCGAACAGGCTGGGCTTGATGCCATAAGCCGGCGCGCGCGCCTTGACGAAGGTGAAGGCGGCCTGCACCGATTCCTTCATCACGTCGCCGAGCTTGCCGGTCGTGCCGATCACGCCCTTGCCCGGGATGGTCACGGCCTCGATGGTCAGCAGTTCGCCGCCCACCTCGGTCCAGGCGAGCCCGGTCACCGCGCCGATCTGATCCTCCTCCTCACCGACGCCGAAGCGGAATTTCCGCACGCCGGCGAAGTCGGACAGGTTCTCGGGCGTGATCTCGATCCGCTCGGCCTTGCCTTCGAGGATGCGGCGCAACGCCTTGCGGGCGAGCTTCGCCACCTCGCGTTCGAGCGTACGCACGCCGGCCTCGCGGGTATAATAACGGATCAGATCGCGCAGGCCCGCTTCGGTCAGCGTGAATTCGCCGTCCTTCAGCCCGTGCGCCTCGACCTGCTTGGCGATCAGGTGCGCCTTGGCGATCTCGACCTTCTCATCCTCGGTATAGCCTTCGAGCCGGATGATCTCCATGCGGTCGAGCAGCGGCTGCGGCAGGTTGAGCGAGTTCGCCGTGGTGACGAACATCACGTCGGAAAGATCGACGTCGACCTCCAGATAATGATCCTGGAACTTCGCATTCTGTTCGGGGTCGAGCACCTCGAGCAGCGCGGATGCCGGATCTCCACGGAAATCCTGGCCCAGCTTGTCGATCTCGTCGAGCAGGAACAGCGGGTTGGACGTGCCGGCCTTCTTGAGGTTCGACACCACCTTGCCCGGCAGCGATCCGATATAGGTGCGGCGATGGCCGCGAATTTCGGCCTCGTCACGCACGCCGCCCAGCGACTGGCGGACGAATTCGCGCCCCGTCGCCTTCGCGATCGAGCGACCGAGCGAGGTCTTGCCGACGCCCGGCGGGCCGACGAGGCACAGGATCGGCCCCTTCAGCTTGTTGGTGCGCGCCTGGACCGCGAGATATTCAACGATCCGTTCCTTCACCTTCTCAAGCCCATAATGGTCGGCGTCGAGCACCGCCTGGGCGACCGCGATGTCCTTCTTGAGCTTGCTCTTCTTGCCCCATGGCAGGCCGAGCAGCACGTCCAGATAGTTGCGGACGACGGTGGCCTCGGCCGACATCGGCGCCATGTTGCGCAGCTTCTTCAGCTCGGCATTGGCCTTGGCGCGCGCTTCCTTGGAAAGCTTGAGCTTGGCGATCTTCTGCGCCAGCTCGGCCAGCTCGTCGCCGCCCTCGCCTTCCTCGGCATTGCCCAGTTCGCGCTGGATCGCCTTCAGCTGCTCGTTCAGATAATATTCGCGCTGGGTCTTCTCCATCTGCCGCTTCACGCGGCTGCGGATCTTCTTCTCCACCTGCAGCACGCCCAGTTCGCCTTCCATGAAGGCAAAGGCCATTTCCAGCCGCTTGGCGGGGTCCAGCTCAACCAGCAGCGTCTGCTTGTCGGCCACCTTGATGTTGATGTTGGACGACACCGCGTCCGCCAGCCGCGACGGATCGTCGATCTGGCTCAGCTGGACGGCGGTTTCCGCCGGCATCTTCTTGTTGAGCTTCGAATAATTCTCGAACTGCTCGATCACCGAACGCATCAGCGCCTGGATCTCGTCGCCCTCGGCCTCGCTGTCGTCGATCAGATCGACGGTCGCGGTCAGGTGATCGCCGTCATTGTCGAGCGCGGCTAGCGCCGCACGCTGGCGCCCTTCCACCAGCACGCGCACGGTGCCGTCGGGCAGCTTCAACAATTGCAGCACCGTCGCCACGACGCCCAGATCGTAAAGCGCGTCGCGATCGGGATCGTCCTCCGCCGGATCGAGCTGGGCGACGAGGAAGATCGACTTGTCGGCCGCCATCGCGCTTTCCAGCGCCGCGACCGACTTGTCGCGGCCGACGAACAGCGGAACGATCATCTGCGGGAACACGACGATGTCGCGCAACGGCAGGACGGGAAGGGTCTCGGTCATGCAAACTCCGGTGCGATGGCCGGGACGGACCACCGCTTCGATTCCCAATATATATGGGCGCGCCCTAACGTCGCATCAACGGTTAGCGAATTCTTACGACGACAGTGATTGGCCATATCGATTGATCCGGCCGCTCCGCAATTCCGCGAAGCGACATATTATTGCCTGTCGGACGCCGATTTGCGTTCCTTCCGCACCGTGTTACGAACCATATCGATAATGACGTCGCCGTGACGGAGATATGAATGAAGATCGACAGCTATGATTTTGTCGTCATCGGCGGCGGCTCGGCCGGCTGCGTGATGGCGGCGCGGCTGTCGGAAGATCCGGCGGCGAAGGTGCTTCTGCTCGAAGCCGGCGGGCGCGACCGCAGCCTGTTCATCCGCGCGCCGGGCGGCCTTTTGCCGATCCTGCATCTCGGCTGGTTCTCGTGGATGTACGAAACCGTGCCGCAGGCCCATTGCGACGGCCGCGTCATGGTTTCGCCGCGCGGCAAGGTGCTGGGCGGCTCGTCCTCGATCAACGGCATGATCTACGATCGCGGCGCGGCGGACGATTATGAACGCTGGCGCCAGCTCGGCAACGAAGGCTGGTCCTATGCCGATGTGCTTCCCTATTTCCGCAAGCTCGAAAGCTATGAACGCGGTGCCGACGCCTGGCATGGCGGCGACGGGCCGGTGCGCGTCAGCCGGCCGGGCATCAACCATCCATTGTCCAGGGCGTTCGTCGATTCGGCGCTCGCCGCCGGGCACGACTGGAACGAGGACAGCAACGGCGCCACCCGCATGGGCGTCGCCCCTGCCGACGTGACCATCGGCCGGGGCAAGCGTTCGTCGAGCGCGGCGAGCTATCTGAAGCCCGCACGCCATCGCCCCAACCTCACCGTCGTCACCGATGCGCGCGCCAGCCGCATCCTGTTCACCGGCCACCGCGCCACCGGGGTCGAATATATCCGCGGCGGGCAAACGCTGCGCGCCTATGCGGGAAGCGAGGTCATCCTGTCGGCCGGCGCGATCGTCTCGCCCCAGCTCCTCCTCCTCTCCGGCGTCGGACCGGCGGAACATCTGCGCGGGCATGGCATCGCCGTGGTCGAGGATCTTCCCGGCGTCGGCGAAAATTATCGCGATCACCTCGCCGTCTCGGTGAAGCACGCCTGCACTGTGCCCGTGTCGCTCTACAACTTCATCAACCCCATCGCCGGCGGCATGGCGGTGGCGCGCTATGCGCTCGGCCTCGGCGGCCCGCTCGCGCAATCGAGCATCGAAGCGATCACCTTCGCCAAGGCCATTCCCGACGTCGCCGATTCGGATATCAAGATCCACTTCGCGATGGCCCTCTACGAAAATTTCGGGCGCGAAATCATCAAGCGCCACGGCTTCTTCGCGCATATCGATATCCTGCAGCCGGACAGCACGGGAACGCTGCGCCTGCGCTCGGCCGATCCGATGGCGGCGCCGCTGGTCGATCCCAACATCCTGTCCACCGAACGCGATCGCCAGCTCGCCCGCGAAGCGATCCGCCGCGCACGCGAAATCTTCCGGCAAAGCCCGCTCGATCCCTATCGGGGCGAGGAACTGAACCCGGGCGCCGATGCCATCTCCGATGCCGATCTCGACGCCTATGTCCGCGCCACCGCCTCGGCCGACATTCACACCGTCGGCACCTGCCGCATGGGGCATGACAATATGGCCGTGGTCGATCCGCAATTGCGCGTCCACGGGATCGAACGGCTGCGCGTCGTCGATGCCTCGGTGATGCCCCGCCTCGTCAGCGGCAATACCAACGTGCCGACGATGATGATCGCCGAAAAGGCCGCAGACATGGTTCGCGGCCACGCCCCTGCCAGCGCGGCGGCCTGATCGACAGCACACGCCGCCGCCCGGCAATTCGGACGGCGGCACCCGGCTGGCTGGTCAGTGCCTGGTCTGCGTCATCCGATCGACCCAGGCGATGCCGACGGCCGAAAGGATGAAGGCCATGTGGATGATGGCCTGCCACATGACACCCGTTTCGGTCACGCGCGCGCCCGGCGTGCCGATCGCGCCCGCCTCGATAAAGGTGCGCAGCAGGTGGATCGACGAGATGCCGATGATCGCCATCGCCAGCTTCACCTTCAGCACGCCCGAATTGACGTGGCTCAGCCATTCGGGATTGTCGGGGTGGCGTTCCAGCCGCAGCCGCGACACGAAGGTTTCGTAGCCGCCGACGATCACCATCACCAGCAGGTTGGAAATCATCACCACGTCGATCAGGCCGAGCACGACCAGCATGATCTGCTGCTCGCCAAAATCGGCGGCGTGGACGACAAGGTGCCAGAGCTCCTTCAGGAACAGGAACACGTAAACGCACTGGGCAACGATCAGGCCGACATAAAGCGGCAACTGCAACCAGCGCGATGAAAAGATCAGCAGCGGCAACGGCCGCAGCGGTTCAGGGGATGAAGGCGGGGCGGAGGGCGTTTCGGGGAGACTGGCCATCGGTCCTTTGCACATGGTTAAGAAGGGGGTGCCCGCCATGTAAGGCGCGCCCCGCCAAACTTCTGTGTCAAAGAATTGCAGCCTCACACCCCGGCGAAGGTGAGGTTCGTCGCATTCTCGATCGCGGACAGCATTTCGCCCGCAACGACACCGCGCAACCGCACGGCGCCATCACGGGCGAATGTCAGATCGTCGCAATCCAAGCGGGATCAGGCGGCCGGGCTGGCTTCCTTGCCCTTCTTGGCGAAGACGCGGATCGGTTCCTTGCGGCCTTCCACCACGTCCTTGTCGACCATGATCTCGTCCACCCCGTCCATCGACGGCAGATCGAACATCGTGTCGAGCAGGATGCCTTCGAGGATCGAACGCAGGCCGCGCGCGCCGGTCTTGCGTTCGATGGCGCGCCGCGCGATCGCCGACAGCGCGTCGTCGGTGAAGCTCAGCTTCACGTCCTCCATCTCGAACAGCTTCTGATACTGCTTCACCAGCGCGTTCTTCGGCTCGGCGAGGATCTTCACCAGCGCCGGCTCGTCGAGATCCTCGAGCGTCGCGATCACCGGCAGACGGCCGACGAATTCGGGGATCAGGCCGAACTTCAGCAGATCTTCCGGCTCGCACTGGCGCAGCACTTCGCCGGTACGGCGTTCCTCGGGCGCGGCCACATAGGCGCCGAAGCCGATCGACTTGCCCTGCAGGCGATCGCCGATGATCTTTTCGAGCCCGGCAAAGGCGCCGCCGCAGATGAACAGGATGTTGGTCGTGTCCACCTGCAGGAATTCCTGCTGCGGATGCTTGCGCCCGCCCTGCGGCGGCACGCTCGCGGTCGTGCCCTCCATCAGCTTGAGCAGCGCCTGCTGCACGCCTTCGCCCGAAACATCGCGGGTGATGGAAGGATTGTCCGCCTTGCGGCTGATCTTGTCGATCTCGTCGATATAGACGATGCCGCGCTGCGCGCGTTCGACATTATAGTCGGACGCCTGGTCGAACGTCTTGGCCAGCGTCTGGGCGAGCAGCGTCTTGCCGCAGCCGGTGGGGCCGACCAGCAGGATGTTCGATTTGGCCAGTTCCACATCGGCGCCCTTGGCGCCATGGGCGAGCCGCTTGTAATGGTTGTGCACGGCCACCGAGAGCACGCGCTTCGCCTGGTTCTGGCCGATCACATAATCGTCCAGCACCTTGCAGATTTCCTGCGGGCTCGGAACGCCGCCATCCTTCTTGGCGACCAGTGCCGACTTCGTCTCCTCGCGGATGATGTCGTTGCACAGTTCCACGCATTCGTCGCAGATGAACACGGTGGGGCCGGCGATGAGCTTGCGTACCTCGTGCTGCGACTTGCCGCAGAACGAGCAGTAGAGAGTGCTCTTGGAATCGCCGCCGCTCAACTTCGTCATACTTCTTCCCTTCGGCCCGAAAACGCGGGCCGCTACGTTCGGGGCATCCTAGACCCGGTTTTTCCCGGCGGGCAATGGCGAATCTGCCACGGCCCGCCGTAGAAAGGGTTTAAGCCGCCGCAGCCTCCTCGGCCGGGGCCGGCCGCTTGTCGAACACCTCGTCGATCAGGCCGAACGCCTTCGCCTCATCGGCCTCGAGGAACTTGTCGCGGTCCATCGCGGCCTCGATCTCGGCAATCGGCTTGCCCGTATATTTCGCATAGAGCGAGTTCAGGCGCTGGCGCATCCGCAGGATTTCCTTGGCCTGGATCTCGATATCGCTGGCCATGCCCTGCGCGCCGCCCGAAGGCTGGTGGATCATGATCCGCGAATTGGTGAGCGCGATGCGCATCCCCGGTTCGCCGGCCGCGAGCAGGAAGCTGCCCATCGACGCCGCCTGGCCCACGCACAGCGTGCCCACGCGCGGGCGGATATATTGCATGGTATCGTGGATCGCGAGACCCGCCGTCACCACGCCGCCCGGCGAGTTGATGTACATGAAGATGTCCTTCTTCGGATTCTCGGCTTCGAGAAACAGAAGCTGGGCAGTGATCAGCGAGGCCATATGGTCCTCGATCGGGCCGGTGACGAAGATGATCCGTTCACGCAGCAACCGTGAATAGATGTCGAAGCTCCGCTCGCCACGGTTCGACTGCTCGATGACGATCGGCACGAGCGCGCCGGTGATCGGATCGTGGCGGAACCCCGGGGGGGCGAACTGGCCGGTCTCGAACGGATTATGCATGGGGAAAGTCCAGGTCCTTATGCCTTGGTTGCCTGCGCAACATCGGCCTTCGCGGGCCGGAGTTCAAGGGGATTACGCCCCCGGCGCGGGGTGCGACAGGTAAGCCAGCCGCCGCATCTCGCGACGGCCGCGCACCACCGTGTCCAGAATCAGTCCGCAAAAGCCGTTGATGAACGCCAGGATCATCAGCCCGGTCGAAAGGATCGCGGTGGGCATGCGCGGCACCAGGCCGGATTCGGCATAGGTGATCGCCAGCGGCACGGCGAGAATCACCGCCAGCGCGGCCAGCGCCGCGCCGATCACCCCGAAGAACAGCACCGGCCGCTCGATACGGAACAGCGTGCCGATCGTCTTCAGGATGCGCCAGCCATCGCGATAGGTGGACAGCTTCGAAACCGATCCTTCCGGCCGCGCGCCATAAGCCGTCACCAGCTCGGCCACCGGCATGCGCAGTTCCAGCGCGTGGACGCTGATCTCGGTCTCGATCTCGAAACCTTCCGAAAGCACGGGGAAACTTTTGACAAAACGGCGCGAAAACACGCGATAGCCGGAAAAGATATCGCTGAAGCTGCGGCCGAACAGGCGCGCCAGCATGCCGGTGAACAGCCGGTTGCCCAGCCGGTGCCCGCGCCGATAGGCTTCCTCCACCTCCGACTGGCGCGCGCCGACCACCATGTCGAGCTTCTCGTCGACCAGCATCCGCACCATTTCAGGCGCCGCAGCGGCATCATAGGTCGCGTCGCCGTCCGCCATCACATAGATGTCGGCCTCCACATCGGCGAACATCCGGCGGACGACATGGCCCTTGCCCTGCATGCGCTCAGTCCGCACGATCGCGCCCGCCGCCGCCGCGATCTCGGCCGTGCCGTCCTTGCTGTTATTGTCATAGACATAGATCGCCGCCTCCGGCAGCGCGGCGCGGAACCCGGCAACGGTGCCGGCAATCGCCGCCGCCTCGTTATAACAAGGCAGGATCACGGCGACGCGGGGAGTGTGGACGACAGAATTCATGGCGCGCGGCTCTAACGCCTAAAGATGAACATGTCTCTAGAGCGATCTCGCGATCGCCTGAAGATAGCCTTGGCCGAGCGCCCCGGCCCCTTCCGCGCGATACTGCGGCGCGCCCGATCCGCGGCCATTTTGCCCATCGGAGCGAAGACTGCTTTCCGGCGCGGTATCGAAGTGCATGATGTGCCTGCACTTAACCGCAAGCTGGGCCCACCAGCCGACATCAAGCCGCTGGCGAATCCACACAGTTGCGAGGCAGCGGCAGAAGCAACTGAGTTCCAGTCGATAGCCTCAGGCTATGGAAGCGCAAACGCTTCGCACTCGTCTCACGCGATCCGGCTGCTATCAGGCCTCAAAACTGCGCTTAGGAGACAGGCCGCCGATGTTCCGTTCATGGTTCAGGATCCCACTTTGGAAACGCGTGCTGGTCGCGCTGGCCCTCGGTGTCGTGGCCGGCATCGCATTGGGCGAGGATGCCCAGTCGATCAAATGGATCGGCGACCTGTTCATCCGCGCGATCAAGATGCTCGTCGTGCCCTTGATCTTCTTCTCGCTGGTGTCCGGGATCACGGCGGTCGGCGATGTCGGCCGGCTCGGCAAGGTCGGCGGCAAGGCCATGCTGCTGTTCATGACCACCGCGATCGTCGCGGTGTCGCTTGGCATGGGGCTGTCCGCACTGGTCCAGCCGGGAACCGGACTGACCATCGCGCTCCCGGCCGGCACCGACGTGCCGCCCCCGCCGGATCAATCGCTGGTCGCGATGATCATCAGCCTTGTGCCCGAAAATCCGATCATGGCCATGGCGCAGGGCGCGATCCTGCCGGTGATCGTCTTCGCCGTCCTGTTCGGCGTTGCCATATTGGTTTCCGGAAAAGATGGAGCGCCGATTGCCAGGGCGATGAACTCGGGCTCCGTGGTGATGCAGAATATGACGATCTTCGTCATGGAACTCACCCCCTTTGGCGTGTTCGCCCTGATCGCGTGGGTTGCGGGCACCTTCGGTTTCGACGCGCTGCTCCCGCTCGGCAAGCTCGTCGCCCTGAATTATGTCGGCTGCGGCCTCATCCTGCTGGTCGTCTACCCACTTATCCTTCGGTTCATTGCACGCTTGCCCGTCAGGGATTTCTATCGCGGCATCGTCGATGCGCAGGCGGTGGCCTTTTCGACCGCATCCTCCAATGCCGCCTTGCCGGTCACCCTCCGCTGCGTTGAGCGGAACCTTGGCGTGTCCAATTCGATCGCCAGCTTCACCGTGGCGCTCGGCGCTACGATCAATATGAACGGCACCGCGATGTATCTCGGCGTGATCGCACTGTTCGGGGCCCAGGCCTATGGCATCGAACTGACCTGGATGTCCTATGTGATGATCGCGCTGACCGCGACACTTGGCGCCATCGGGGCTGCGGGCGTGCCCGGCTCCGGCCTGGTGATGATGAGCCTCGTGCTCACCTCCATCGGGGTTCCGCTGGAAACGATCGCGTTCGTCGCCGGCATCAACCATTTGCTCGACATGATGAGGACGATGACCAATGTCACCGGCGATGCCACCGTCGCGGTGGCGGTGGGGCGCATGGCCGGCGAGATCGACGTCGCCGAATATCGGTCCGCCGACGACGTCTGAACATGCCGGAATGGGCATGAAGAAGGGGCGCCGGAATGTCCGACGCCCCCTTCATTTTGCCCCATTGGGCAGCTTGTTCAGTCGATAAAGGCAACTGCCTCGATTTCGACGTCGCCGGCAACAAGACCGGAGATGACCGTCGATCGCGCCGGAAACTCCCCTCCGAACGCCTCGCGATAAACCTCGTTGAAACCCGCCATGTAGCTGGCATCGGTCAGCCATGCGGTAACCTTCACGACCTGATCGAGACGCGCCCCCGCCTCCCCAAGCACAGTCTGCAGATTGGCAATCGCCTGCCGGGCCTGGACGCGGATATCACCCGGCACGATCGCGCCGTCGCGCCCGCGCGGCAATTGGCCGGACGTGAAAATCAGGTTGCCGGCGCGGCGAAAGCGGCTGAGCGGCGGCGGTGAAGCGACAGTCATTTGGAAATACCTTTCATGACAAGGAGGGGCGAAGGCCGGTTTCGATCAGCGCGGCCGTGCGTTCGGCTGAACCCATGGCGAAGGTCCAACCCAGCATGCCGTGGCCGATGTTGAGGTAGAGATTGGCGCGCGCACGCGCGATGATCGGTAGCGAATTCGGCGTCATCGGACGGAGGCCCGCCCACCCCGTGCCCGCCGCGTCATAATCGGCCGCATCGGGCATCGCAGCGCGCGCGCTGTCGACCAGTGCGTTCAGGCGATTGGCATCGACACCGGTGGACCAGTTGCCCAGTTCGGCCAGTCCGGCAACGCGCATCTGATCCCCCAGGCGGCAGAAAACGATCTTTCGCGATGCATCGGTCAGGCTAACCGATGGCGCGCGCGGGCCGACCGGGGCGGTGAAGCTGTAGCCCTTCATCGGACGCACCGGCGCGCGGATGCCGAACCGTGCAAGGAAATGCGGCGCGCCGGCACCAAGGCAGATGACCGCCGCACGCGCAGAAATCACTTGCCCGGACGGATCCGACACATGAACCGCGTCCCCGTCCTCACGCAGATGCGAGGCACTGAAGCCGAATTCGGCACGAACGCCATAAGAGCCGCGCAGCAATTCCAGCATTGCGCGACAGAAAAGATGCGGGTCGCCCACTTCATCAGCCGGAGTCCACAACACGCCTGCCAGTGGACCGGCGTTGGCCAGAGCAGGCTCGATGCCCATGGCCTCAGCAGGCGAAAGCAGATGTTGCTCGATCCCGGCATCCCCCTTCAGCGACACCACCTCGGCCGCGCGCGCGAAAGCAGCCGGATCGCGATACAGATGCATCTTGCCCGGCATTGCGTGGCCGAAATCAAGCGAATGCCGTTCCTGGAGCGCGTGCAAGGCCAACCGGGACTCCAGGCCGATGCGGAGCGCGGCCAGCGTGTTGGCGCTGAAGCGCGCGTCCGTGCAGTTCCTCAAAAAAGCGAGGCTCCAGCGCAGAAATCCCGGATCGACGCCCATCCGGAAGCGAAAGGCGGGATCGAGCCCCAGCACCATGGCTGGCAACTTCCTGAGCAGGGCCGGCTGCGCCAGCGCGTCGGTATAGGCATAGCTCAGCTGTGCCCCGTTCGCGAACGACGTTCCCCGCCCCGGTCCCTCTTCGCGATCGACAAGGATCACCGAATAACCGCGCCGGGCGAGCGCATAGGCCGTCGCGACGCCGACGACACCAGCGCCAAGCACCAATATGTCGCCATCGGGGCGGCCAGGTGCGCCGTCTTGCGGGCAGCCGGCATCCTTCGCCGGGCGCGAATATTTCATCTCGATCCTCATCAGTTCAATATCCGCCCGCGCAATGCAGCGAGCGCTGCCCGCCGATCAGGCCGGGCAGGTGATGCCAGCGGCCTTCATCGCTGACAGGTTCCCGCCGGCGGCGCATGGCGAATGGCCTTGCCGGCAGCGATGCCGGTGGGCTTGCCGGCGGCGATGGCTTGCCGGCCGTTCACGAACAGGGCGTGGACGCCGGTCGCCAGTTCGCGCGGTGCCAGATAGGTCGCTACTGGGCGATAGCTTGCCGGGTCCAGGATCACGACATCGGCCTTGTATCCCACCCGCAAATGCCCGCGATCCCGCAGCCCGAACATGTCGGCGGTCCGCCCCGTGCTGCTGTTGATGAAACCGGCCGTGTCGATCACCCGATCTTCCAGGACATATTTGGCGAACTTGCGTGGGAAGGTGGCATACATGCGCGGATGGCCTTCCGATCCGTCCGACCCGGTGACGACCCAGGGCTGGCGCATGAAAGCCGCAATATCCTTGTCAGCCATGTTGAAGGAGACGAGCTTACCACTGTGATCGTCGTGGCGGATGATCCGGATGGCGGCCGCGATCGGAGACACGCTCCATCGCGCAGCGATCTCATCGAGGCGGAGACCCGTCCATTCGCGTTCCGGCACTGTCAGCAGCAATGAGTGCGCGCCGCCACGCCGGCGCATATTTTCCGCCATCGCGCGTTCGATGCGTGCCCTGTCGGCCGCATCGTCCAGTCGGCGCAGCATCGCGTCGCGCCCGCCATCGACGGCCCAACCGGGCAGCAATGCGGCCTGCAGGCTGGTGCCGGAGGCATCCCACGGATATTGGTCGGCGGTTATCCGCTGCCCCTGCCCGCGCGCCTTGTCGATCATGGCAATGATGTCCGGCGCCTTGCCGTGAACGTCGACGCCCAAGGCCTTGATATGCGCGATGTGGACAGGCAGCCCGGCCGCGCGGCCGATGGATATGGCCTCCTCCACCGATCGCGCCAGCCCGACCGTATAGGATGATTCATCGCGCTGATGGCTGTCATAGATGCCACCGCGCTTCGCCGCTTCGCGGGCAAGTGCGAGAACCTCTTCCGTTTTCGAGAAGCTCTGCGGCGCATAGAACAGTCCGGTCGACAGGCCTATCGCGCCTTCGCACATGCCGGTGGCAACCAGAGCCTTCATCTTTTCGAGCTCTGCAGCGGTCGGAGCGCGCGCATCGTCGCCGATCACGGCGCGTCGCACCGGCCCGAAACCGACATAGGTCGCGACATTGGTGCCGAAGGTCCGCTTCTCCACGTCATCGAGCGTTGCCCGGACATCGGGCGATCCGCCGCCATCGACACCGGTGAAGATGGTCGTCACGCCCTGCATGAGCCATGGCAGGTTCAACCGCCCTCCACCGCCCTCGCTGTCCAGAAAACGCTGCGCATGGGTATGCGGATCGATGAAGCCGGGCGCCACGATCATTCCACGGGCATCGATCACTTCAGCGTGGACGAATGTCCTCGCGCCCGGGCCGACATGGACGATGCGATCGCCCTGAATGACCACGTCTCCCTTGATCGGCGCTGCGGAGGAGCCGTCATAAATGTCCCCGCCCCGGATGATGGTGATGCCGCCGCCCTGGTCGGCAACCGCGCGACCGGGCATTCCGACGGCGATCAGCAGGGCGACACCGGCGAGCATGTGCTTGCGGATCGTCATCAATCCTGCCCTCCTTCGATACGCGAGAAACGGATGCCGCCGGACCCGCCACGGGCCACGACGATGTGATCGGAACCGTCGCCAAAGGTCATTCGCGTCGGGCCGGCGACATAGCTGCCATCCTCCGCGGGCGTGAACCTCTCCACCCTGGGCGATGCGAGCAACGGCGAGGAGATGGTGACCGTCAATTGGGTGCCGTCCATCGCCAGGCTGTATTCGGCATCGAGCTCGCGCGAGCGGAAGCGCCCACTCGGAGCGGCGCGAGCGACGGTAGCGAGTGGAACGCCACTCGCCATCATCACCTGATCGATCTTTTCCTGCGCGTTCCAGTCGCCGCGATTGCACAGCAGGACATAGGCTTCATGCCGCTCCGGTAGCCTGGCATAGACATGCTTGAACGCTTCGGCCGCGCCACCGTGCTGGACAAACCATTGCCCCCTGCGGCGCCCGATGTGCAGCCCGCCGCCATAGCCCATGCCCTTGCCGTCATCGATCCGCGCGCCGGTCGCCAGTCGCCCCGGCGCCAGCATGATCTTCGCCACCGCAGGGGTCCACACGCGATGGCCGCGTTCGATATCCCGCTCGAAGCGGGCAAGATCGTTCAGCGAGATCATCAGGCCGCCGGACCCGCTGAACCGCGGGAACGTGTCGCGGACGACGAACTTGCCCGCGTCGGGCACATACCCATGGGCGGCGCGCGGACCGCCGGCCTTCCCGTCCAGAAAGTAGCTGCGCTTCATGCCAAGCGGCGCGAAAATGGCGCGCCGCGCATAATCGGCGAATGGCCGCCCGGAAACGCGCTCGACGATTTCGGCGAGAAGGAGATAGCCACCGTTGGAATAGCTGTAGCTAGTGCCCGGAACGAAGGCCGTGTCCGATTGGCGAAACAGGAGGCGCAGGGCCTGATCCTTCGAAGCCCGCCCGACATCCGCCATTCCGGCCAGGCGCAGCAGGCTTAGCGAATCCCGAATGCCGGCACTGTGATGCATCAACATGCCGACCGTCACCGTCGCGCGATAGGCCGGCAGCTCGGGCAGATATTTGCGCACGTCATCGTCCAGCGACAGCCGGCCATCGGCAATCAGGGTGGCGGCTGCCAGCGCGGTGAATTGCTTCGAGAGCGACGCGCCATAGAATAGCGTTTCGCCATCCAGCGGGATCTGATCGGCGAGATCGGCATAGCCGGAGGCCGCCTGCGCCACCATTGCCCCGTCGCGGAAAGCGCCCGCGACACAGCCCGGCGCGGCCGCATGGGCGGGGTCGGCAAGGATGTCCGCCATGCTGGCCGGCGCCGCGCTGGCCGCCACGGCTGACAGCAGCGTTGGCAACATCATGGCCAGGCCCGAAACACGAACGACCGAAAAACGTGAATATGGCTGCGCGTTCAAGGGGCCGGTCTTCCGTTCAATGCCTCACAAGCGGGATGGCGCGCGCCCGCACGGGCTCGCATGCCATGAGCCTGTGCTTTGCTGCGGGCCGCCCGACAAGGCAAATGCCGGTTATTCGGCACGGCATAACCATCGGCTATGCCCTTATTCCACATCAGCCGCAGGGCTGCGCCTGCCCGGCCAGCACTTCGCGAACGATGTCGATGAACAATGCGATGAGTTCGGCCGATGGCGGATTGCCCAGCGTGATCGCGCTGATCGGTGATCGCACTTCAGGGGCCAGCCGATAACAGGACAGATCGTGGATCGACAGCGCTGCCGCCGTGAATTCATCGGTGACGGTGACGCCCAGCCCCTCCCTGACCAACGCAATCGCTGCATAATATGTGTGCGCCGTTACGATTTCGCGCGGCGCCACCTCCAGCCGGGCCAGCTCGTTGACAAAAACGTCGGCCAGCGGACCGCTGTCACGCAGGCCGATAAAGTCCATATCGTCCAGAACATTGATTGGAACGGGCCGATCAGTCGGACCAAAGCGGCCCTTGGGCGAGACAAGCAGCAGGCCCGCGCTGCCCAGGCTGGTCTGGGTGACATGGGTGTGTCGAAGCATCCGGTAACCAATGGCGACATCGCATTCGCGTTCGTAAAGGCTGCGTTCGACTTCGCGGCTGTGCAGCGTCGTGATCTCGAACGTCACGTCCGGGTGCTGCCGGCGGAAGCGGGCGATGGCGCGCGGGCCCAGCGCCAGACCAATGGACGGCAACACCGCCACCCGCAGATGGCCGCCCTTTCGCGCACCCAGATTCTTGGCCGTGCGGGCCAGCCGGCCCAATTGGGTGTAAACCTCCGACACTTCGCCAAACAGTTCGTGGGCCGGCGGTGTCGCCACGAGCCGGCCCTTCACACGCTGGAACAGCTCGTAGCCAAGTTGATCCTCGGCATGACGCAGAACCTTGCTGACCGAGGGCTGCGACACGTTCAGGGCGCGCGCCGCTTCACTGATCGAGCCATGTTCATACACGGCATGAAAAACCTCGATGTGGCGCAGGCGCATGGGGTTCCCCGCAGAATGGGCGACTCCCACCTCTATAGCCCAAGGTTATGGACCGCTGAAAAGCCGGAATTGGACGGGCCGGGGCGAATCCCGGATCAGCATTGCACTTTTGTGTCGGGCCCGTCCGAGCGCCCGGCGTCACAAATGCCAAAGGGGATATCGATGTATCTGCGCGAGCGAATGGCCCGCCGCTTGAAGGCGACTTTGCTGATTTCCACCTGCTTCGGATATGTTCCGCTGGCCCAGGCCCAGACGGCTTCGACCGAAAACGCCGCGCCTGCGGCTGAAGAAATCGTGGTCGTCGGATCGCAGATCAAGAATTCCGTTGTCGCCGGGCAATTGCCGGTATCGGTGATCACCAGCGACGATATCAGCACCATCGCGGCAACGTCCGGCGCCGATCTGCTCGCCGCGCTGCCCGCGAACGGAACGGTCAACTTCAACGGCACCGACACCGTTTCCAACGGCGTCCACGCCGCGCGCGGTGACGTGGCCTCCGCGAACCTTCGCAGTATCGGTTCCGGCAACACGCTGGTCCTGCTAAACGGCCGTCGCCTCGTGCAGCATCCGGGATACCAGACGGAGGATTCGGTTCCGGTATCCACGGTCAACATGAACGCCCTGCCGGTCAACGGCATCGACCGCGTGGAAGTGCTGCATGACGGCGCATCGGCCATCTATGGTTCCGATGCCGTCGCGGGCGTGATCAACACGGTGCTCGATGGCAAGTTCGAAGGCGTCCGCGTTACCGGCGAGATCGGCTTCGCCGAGAACACCGACAAGATGAAATATAGCGGTGACTTCGAAGGCGGGTGGAGCTTCAACGAAGATCGCACCCATGTTTCCTTGCTGCTCAGCTATTACCAGTCCTCCAAGGTCTGGGCGCACGAGCTTGAAATCCCCGGCGCGTCGGATCGCCGTCCGTTCGTCGAAGGCACGCCTTTCGAAGGCGACACCGCCTTTGACAATCGGTCGAGCAGCGCGCCCTGGGGGCAGTTCACGGCGGCAACGCCGATTGCCGGATTGACCAGTTCGGGCGGCGTGTTCCACATCCAGCCCAACGATGTTGCGGGGTGCCGGGGCGCCCTTTCCGGCGGGATCTGCATCGACGATGGCAGCCTCGATCGCGACCTGCGTTTCGACATCAACCGCTCCCGCACGATGTCGCCCAGCGTGAAGCGCGGCAATTCCTTCCTGTTCCTGAATCATGATTTCGGCAACGTGCAGTTCTACAGCGAACTTGGCTATTATCGCGCACGCACGGAGGAATATCGCGGCGAATCCTCCATTCTCAGCTCCGCCCAGTTCAACATTTCGAAGGACGCCTACTGGAATCCACTGGGCGCGCTTGGCAACCCCAACCGGGTCGGCGGCTTCGCAATTCCTGCGGAAGGTGTCGATCTGACGCTGACCAATTATCGCGTCGTCGACGCCGGCCTGCGCCACATCCAGGTCGACAATGAATCCTTCCGCCTGCTCGGCGGGTTCAAGGGCAATTTCGGCAATTGGGACTGGGACACTGCCGGCCTTTATTCCGAAGCGACCACGAAGGACGTCACCTTCGATCGGGTGAGCAACAGCCTGTTCAGTCAGGCCCTCAACCGCACCGACACCAGCGCCTATAACCCGTTCAACGGTGGCGACCTCGCCAACCCCAATTGGGGCGACGGCACGCCGAACGCCCAGTCGACGATCGACAGCTTCCTCGTCGATGTCGGCCGCTTCGGCAAGACGACGCTCGCGTTGGCCGATTTCAAGGTCTCCAATGGCGGTCTGTTCACCCTCCCGGCCGGCGACGTCGGCATCGCCCTGGGTGCCGAATGGCGGCGGCAGAGCTATATGGAGGATTATGACGATCGCCTCGACGGGACTATCAACTACACCGACGCCGTCACCGGCGCCTTCGTGAACGCGTCGGACATCATGGGATCGAGCGTCGCGGCCGATTCCCGCGGCTCGCGCAACGTCTGGTCGGCTTTCTCCGAACTGGCGGTGCCGCTGGTCAGCCGCGACATGGGCGTGCCGCTGGTGCGCAAGCTAGACCTCCAGCTTGCCGGCCGTTTCGAACATTATTCGGATGTCGGCAGCGTGTTCCGCCCGAAATTCGCCTTGTCCTGGTATCCGGTCGACAAGTTCCAGATCCGTGGTTCTTATGCCGAAGGCTTCCGGGCCCCCAATCTCGAGCAGCTCAACACCGCAGTCACGACCCGCGTGAGCACGGTGATCGACTATTACCGGTGCCAGGCGAGCGTCAACAAGGGTGACCTTGCCGGCCTGGGCGCCTGCGTCGGCAATGATCGCGTCGAGGAACGCCGGCTCGGCAACCGCGATCTCAAGCCCGAAACCGATATCAGCTATTCCTTCGGCGCAGTGTTCACGCCGACGCGAAATCTGACGTTCACGGTCGACTACTGGCATATCAAGCAGCGCAACCTGGTCGGCATCTTCGGCGCCGAGAATATCTCCGCGCTCGATTATGTCTATCGCAGCCAGGGTGGAACGGGCCTTCCAGGCGTCCTGCGCGCCGATCCCACCGCCGACGATATCGCGTTCTATCAGGGTAGCGGCCTCGCCCCGCTTGGCGAAATCATCCAGGTCGACGACATCTTCACCAATCTCGACTCGCGGACGAGCGCCGGTGTCGACCTCGGCCTCTATTATCAGCCGCCCGAAACCCCGATCGGCAAGTTCAACATCAAGCTGAACGCCTCCTATCTCGACAAGGCCTATCAAGGGCTGTCGGATCAGGCGAAGCTGATCCAGAGCACGCTCGGCGATGCGGTGCCGCTGGAGGCGATCGGCGACCTGCTCGAACGCGATGGCCGGCCGAAGTGGCAGGCATCGGGCACGATCACCTGGAAAAGCGGCGGCTGGGGCGCCGGCCTGTTCGGCCGCTATGTCGGCAAATATTATGACACGGGCATCGTGCAGGATCAGACGGGCGAATATTGGAAGGTGAAGGACAACTTCACGATGAACCTCTACGCCCAGTACAGCTTCCTGGACGGCCCGATCGAAGGAACGCGCGTTCGCGTCGGCGTCCGTAACCTGCTCGACACCGATCCGCCGCTCGCCGACGCCACTTATGGCTATGACGCGCGCCTCCACAGCTCCGAAGGCCGCTTCTTCTACTGGTCGGTCCAGACGCGCTTCTGATCGGCCCTCCCCCCGAACAGCAGGATCTGATCAACCAGCAAGGATTGGCCCTGGCCGCAATGCCGGGGCCAATCCTTATCGCCAGCCCCTGCCGCGCGGACGAAGCGCCGCCCGCCCGAATGGCTCAACCGACCGCAGGAAGCCGGTCGAGATATTTATCCAGGGTCAGCGGATAGTCGCGCACGCGGATGCCGGTGGCATTATAGACGGCGTTCGCGATGGCCGCGCCGGGACCGCAAATACCGAGTTCGCCGACGCCTTTCGCCTTCAGCGGCGAGATCACGGGATCAAGCGTATCGAGGAATATGCATTCCTGATGCGGAATGTCGGCGTGGACCGGCACTTCATAGCCAGCCAGATCATGATTGACGAAAAAGCCGAAGCGCTTGTCGACGGCCAGTTCCTCCATCAGCGCCGCGCCAGCCGCCATCACCATCGCGCCGATCACCTGGCTGCGCGCCGAAAGCGGATTGAGGATTCGGCCGGCGTCACAAACGGCGAGCATGCGGCGGATCCGCGTCTCCCCAGTGTAGGCGTGGACGGCGACCTCGGCGAAATGGCCGGCATAAGTGCCGACATCATATTCGCGCTTGAACGGGCCGAAGCTGATCGAATCTTCCGCCGAGAGGATACCCGCATCGCCGAGCGACAGGGTGCGTTTGCCCAATGCGATCCGTCCGTCCGCGAACGTGGCCGCGTCGCCGTCAAAACCGAGCCTCTCGCCAATCTTGCGGCGCAGGCTGACGCAGGCAGCATAGACGCCCGCGGTCGCGCTCGCCGCGCCCCATTGCCCGCCCGATCCCGAAGACACCGGGTGGTCGGAATCGCCCAGTACCACCGACACGGCAGCCAGCGGCACCCCCATCGTTTCGGCTGCCGTCTGCGCGATGATCGTGTAGGAACCCGTGCCGATGTCGGTCATGTCGGTTTCGACGACCAGCCCGCCTTTGCCGTCGAGCCGAACCCGCGCAGCCGACCGCGTGGCCGGCCCGCCGCGATAGCCGGCAGCGACGCCCATGCCGATCAACCACTGCCTCTCGCGCATCTGGCCGGGCCGCGCCTGGCGTCGCGCCCAGTCGAAGCGATCGGCGCCCTCGCGCAGGCAGCGGACGAGATTGCGATCGGAAAAGCGCCTTTCCGGCATGCCGGGAACCTGCGATTGCGGTTCGTTAAGAATGCGCAGCGCGATCGGATCTATGCCCAGCCGATCGGCAAGCTCGTCGATCGCGACTTCGAGCGCGAGATGGCCAGGCGCTTCGCCCGGCGCGCGCATCGCATTGCCCTCCGGCAGGTCGATCTGCGCGGTAT
The DNA here is from genome assembly GCF_900188165.1 of Edaphosphingomonas laterariae. Lineage (GTDB taxonomy): Bacteria > Pseudomonadota > Alphaproteobacteria > Sphingomonadales > Sphingomonadaceae > Sphingomonas_E > Sphingomonas_E laterariae. The sequence goes on from NZ_FZOS01000004.1 coordinate 216,923, forward strand.
AGTTCGCCGTCAGCCGGTTGGGTGCGGCATACATGCGGGCAGTCTGCGCGCTGCCATTTTCGCCATCCTCGCCCCCGATATTGCCCGACCAGTTTTCGTGCGCGATCGCGACGATCCTGCCATCCTTCTCCGCGCCGATGCGAATGCGCTGGATGGTGGCGGGACGGTGCGTTGTATTGTTCGGCATCAACGGCCGCTGCAGCGCGACCTTGACAGGTCGGCCAACCTTTCTCGCGGCCAGCGCGGCAAGCACCGCGTCCGCGCGCACGAACAGCTTGCCCCCGAAACCACCGCCGACATAAGGCGAATCGAGCCGAATCTTCGCGGGATCCATCGCCAAAACCTCGGCCATCGCCGCCTTCGACCAGGCGATCATCTGGTTCGATGTCCAGAGCGTCAGCCTGTCCCCCTGCCATGCCGCGATGGTGGCGTGCGGCTCCATCATGGCGTGGCTTTCGTCGGACGTATGGTATGTGGCGTCGAGCTTCACCGGCGCTGCGGCGAAGGCGGCAGCGAAATCGCCAATGGCCCGCTGGTCCGGCCGCCCGTCCCGCCCCTTGGCGAGCGGCGCACCGGGCACCAGCGCTTCAAGGTCATGGCGCCCGCCCGCCCGCTCATACCGTGTACGGATCAGGCCTGCGGCAGCGCGGGCCTGTTCGAACGTCTCCGCGACGACACAGGCGATGGCCTGATGATAATGCGCCACATCCGGCCCACCGAATAAGGGCGCATTGTTAGTGGCGGGCTTGCCCACCGGGGGCGTTCCAAGCGCGGTTACGATGCCGAGCACACCCGGCGCCGCTTGTGCCTGTGCACTGTCCATCGACAGGATCCGGCCCTTCGCGATCGCGCTGCCCACGATATAGCCATAGGCCTGATCGGGAACGACATCGTGCCGTTCATAGGCATAAGGCGCCGTGCCGGTGGTCTTGAGCGGCCCTTCGATGCGCGGCGTCGGCTTGCCCACGATCCGGGCCTTGTCGAACAGATTGGGGCCGGCGGGTGCGTTGAATTCCATCGCTCAGCCCTCTTTGATCTCGGCCAGCACGCTCGCCAGCGCGCGCTCGGCAAGCAGGATCTTGAACCTGTTGTCGTGGCGCGGCGTCGCGCCCGCGAACATCTGCGCCGCTACGGGTTTGGCCCCTTCACGCAGCGCCGGCTCCGCTGCCTCGACCCGCCAGGGCTTGGGCGCGACACCGCCAAATGCGACCCGTCCCGCACCGTCCTTGTGGATCACGGCCGCGACGGAGACGAGCGCGAACGCATAAGAAGCGCGGTCGCGCACCTTGCGATAGACGTGCACGCCCTCCAGTGGCGGAGGCAATGTCACGGCGGTGATCAGTTCACCGCGCTCGATATTGGTGTCGCGCTGCGGATCGTCGCCGGGCAAGCGGTGGAAATCGGCGATCGGGATGGTGCGGGTCGTTCCGTCGGCCTTCACCGTCTCCACCGTCGCATCGAGAACGCGCATCGCGACGGCCATGTCGCCGGGATAGGTCGCGATGCACTGGTCCGATGTACCGATCACCCCCAATTGGCGCGAAAATCCGCCGATGGCAGCGCAGCCCGAACCGGCCCTGCGCTTGTTGCACGGCTGGTTGGTGTCGTAGAAATAAGGGCAACGGGTGCGCTGAAGCAGGTTGCCGGCGGTGGTCGCCTTGTTGCGGAGCTGCCCGCTCGCGCCGGCGACGATCGCGCGGGCCAGCACGCCATAATCTCGCCGGACGCGCGCATCGGTGGCCAGCGCGCTGTTCGTCACCAGCGCACCAATGCGCAACCCGCCATCCGTGCCGCGCTCGATCCTGTCGAGGCCCAGATCCTGGACGTCGACGAGATGCGTGGGTGTCTCGATCTCAAGCTTCATCAGATCGAGCAGGTTGGTCCCGCCCGCCAGGAATTTGGCGCCCTGTGTGCCGGCGACGGCAGCGGCGGCCTGGGCAGGCGTCTTCGCCCGTTCGTAGGTGAAGGCCCTCATGCCCGGCTCCCCGCGATTTCGGCCACCGCCTCCGCGATGTTCGAATAGGCGCCGCAGCGGCAGAGATTTCCGCTCATCCGCTCGCGAATCTCGCCGCTGGTCGCTTCGGGATTGGCGGTAATATCCACCTGCGCGTGGCTCGGCACGCCGCGCGCAATCTCATCGAGCATCGCGACGGCCGAACATATCTGGCCCGGGGTGCAATAGCCGCACTGATAGCCGTCATGCCGGATGAATGCCGCCTGCATCGGATGAAGCTTGTCCGGCGTGCCCAGCCCCTCGATCGTCACGATCGCGTCGCCCTCGTGCTGGACCGCGAGGCTCAGGCATGAATTGATCCGCTGGCCGTTGACGATCACGGTGCACGCGCCGCACTGGCCATGATCGCAGCCCTTCTTCGTGCCGGTGAGCTTCAGATGCTCGCGGAGCGCATCCAGCAAGGTGGTGCGGGTATCGAGGCTCAGCTTGCGCGCCTTGCCATTGACCTTGAACGCCACAGCCGCTGCGGGAGGCGCGTCCGGCGGCCGGGAGGTGCCCGCGACTGCGGCACCTTCCGTCATCGAGGTTGCCGCGATGCCCGCTGCGCCGCTGACCAGAATATCGCGCCTCGACAGACTATAATCGGGGTGATCTCGCATCCGGGCTGCTCCTCAGATGGACGTAACGCGCAAACTTGCGGTGGCGCTCCCATACGGCCGCTCACCATAAGCGGGATTGGTGGCAGCCGACAATTGAAGCATATGCGCCCGGCGGATCTGAGAGCACAGCCGATGCCTTCGCGCGCATCCTAACCTTTGCCACCAATCCGGCGCAGGGCCACCTTGAACCCTGTCATTCGGGGCATCGCATTGATGGTTTCGCGAACTTTGTCGTTCAACAACAGATTGGTCGATATTCCGTCTTCATAATATCCACGATTGCTCTCGACGTCGGGCAAACCACCGAAACCATGCGGAACGGAAATGACGCGGCGGCGCAGGGTCGCATCGGGTTCCGCCACCGCGACAATACTTCCCGTGTTCGAAACAATCTCCACCTCATCGCCGGCCACGGCACCGATTGTTGCGAGGTCTTCGGGATTGATGAAGGCCTTGTTGTAGGGGACACGCTTGCGCGTGGCGGGAAGATCCCGTCCGACCGAATTGAACGTCTCGCGAAGCCGCCGCACGGCGAAGCGGAACGGGAATTGTTCGTCCTCGACCGGCTCGGCCAGCACGTCATCCACTTCACCCCTGACGTCGTCCGCCATGACGCTGAACCGCCCTGCCCAGTCGGGATCCGCAGGTTCGGCAATCAGCGGCCGGGAATCGACGACGAGCCCTCTCTCCTGCCGCTGGATCTCCTCGAACGACACGGGCGCATGACCGGCGACACGCGCCAGCAGGTCGTCCGTCGTGGGCGGCGTCTGCATGTCGAGCGGCGTGCCCAGATAGTCGATCGGCACACCCAGCCGCTTGGCGAGCGACCAGAAGACGAACCAGTCGTCCACCAGCTCCGCTCCGGCGGGCGGCGAGGCAACCGCCGGCGTGTACCGCGTATAGGCAACGTCCTGATAGATCATTTGCTCGTAGAGCCAGAACGGAAGATCAGGGCGCTCATATTGGGTGTAGGGTGGCAGGATATAATCCGCGAGGTCGGTGGTGACGGTTGCCGTCGGCTCAATGCACACAAGCAAGTCGAGCGAGCGCAGCGCGCGGACGACCTTGCGCTGATCGGGCACGGCCGAGGCCGGGTTGCCGCCATGGACAATCAGCGCACGAACCTGTCCGTCGCCGGGCACCAGAATCTCGTCCGCCAGCACGCCCGTCATCATCTCGTCCGCAAGCATGCCGGAGCCATCTATGCGGCTTTTCGGTCCGTCTTCCCACCACCGCGGCGGCGGCGTCACCTGTGCCTTGCGCGGCAGCCGCGGCAGCACCGCGCCGGAATTGCCGACCTCCTCGCCTTCGCGCACCAGCTTTCCGCAGATGATATTGAGCGCTTCGATCAGATGTTCGGCAAGGTTGGAGTGCGGCCCCATATCGGGGCCTGTGGAACTTCCGGCAAAGCCCTTGCGCCCCTCCTGCGCGAACAGCCGAGCGGCTTCGAGGAGCAACTCCGGCGCGACATCGGCGCGCACCGCCACATAATCCGGCGTGAACCTCGCGACGGCGCCGCGCAATGCATCGAGATCGGCAACATGCTGCGCGCAGAACGCCTCATCATGCCAGCCCTCGCGCAGGATGATATGGTGCAAGCCCGCGATCACCGTCACATCCTCGCCAGGCAAGGGTTGCAGGTGAACATCCGCAAAGGCTGCGGTTTCACTGCGCCTCGGATCGATCACGATCAGCTTCATGCCCCGTGCGCGCGCCTCCTTCATGCGCTTCACGGGGTTTCGCGTGTCGAAGGGCGGGTTCACGGAAACCATCGGGTTCGTGCCGACCAGCAGCATCACATCGCACCGGCTGACCGGTGTTTTGCCGGGAGGCCACAGCCCAAGCCGACCCTGGGCGACATATTTCGCCGACTGATCGATCGTCGCCGAACTGAACATCTTGGGCGACCCAAGCGCCTTCAGCAGATCGGTGAGCATCAACACCGCCGACGACGTAAAAAAGCCGCCGCCGCCGCGATATCCGGCAATAGCCTCGGCCCCGCTTTCCTGCCTGATGCCATCCAGCCGCGCCGCGATTTCGTCCAGCGCCGTCTCAAGCGCGATCGGCACCAGCGTTCCGTCTTCAAGCCGTTTCATGGGACGCAGGAACCGATTGGGGTTCGCCTGCGCCTCCGCCGCACGGAGGCCTTTGTGGCAGGCAAAGCCCCATGTCTGCGGATCGTCGCGGTCCGCGCGGATATCCAAAATGCGCCCTGCGTCATCCGTCGTGACCACCATTCCGCATGTCCCCATGCAGATCCGGCAGAATGAAAGCTTCTCGTGCGTCGCCATGAGGCTATTCTCCGATGGTCTGCCTTCGTCACGTCATGGGCGGGCGTTCAGCAAGTTTCAGTGGCTGGGGATGGTCTTTGCGTCCGCAACGCGGGTCGACACGATGTCAGCCCCTTTGCTCCGGTCGCGACAAAGGATGGATCGGCTGGCGAAGCGCGCTGTCATCCTTCCGCTCCCAATGTCCTGCTTGCCTCGCAGTATAGCCCCGGGCTTCGTCATCGCGATGCAGCATTCAAGCCAAATTCACGGAAAGAGCCGGAAATGAAGTCATGCCCTCCATAAAGCCAATCCGGGGCCGTTCGCGCCGCACGTCGGACAGCATCGATCATCTGAAATCGCCTCAGCCGACCGATCCTGCCGAATTGCCGAACAGTGGCCGAGGGCGTCGTGCCGGAGATCGCGACGGATATTCTGCCCGCCCGCCGCGTTCCCATCTTCTCCAAGGAGAGGAAATTGCACGATGAAATTACGGGTTGCGTTGATCGGCACCACATTCGCCACACTCGCCCTGCCCGCTTCATCCTTCGCCGCCGCCCCGCAATCCATCGATCTGTCGGTGATGCACGCTCAGGTCATCCTCGACCGGCTTGGCTTTTCGCCGGGCGTCATCGACGGCAAGCAAGGCCAGTCACTGAGCCTCGCGCTCAAAGGCTTCCAGACGGCGAATGGATTGAAGCCGACGGGCGAGCTTGATCCATCCACGCTGAAGGCGCTCAGTGCCTGGCGTGCGATCCGGCCGACCCGCAGCCTGCAGCTCACCGATGCCATCGTCGCAGGCCCCTATTATGGCAGGCTGCCCCGCGACATGGCGAAGCAGTCGGATTATCCGGCGCTCGGCTACGCCAATCTGCTGGAACGCCTGGCGGAGAAGTTCCACACGACGCCGGACACGATCGCCGCGCTCAACCCGCCGGGTACGCGCCTCAAGGCCGGGCAAACCATCCGCCTGCCCGGCGCCCTTCCTTCCTCACGCGCATATCCGGCTGACCTTCCCGCGGCATGGCGCAAGACTCTGTCCGATCTCAATGTCGATGCCCGCCAGCCAGATGTCGCGCGGATCGTCGTCGACAGGTCGGATGCCGCGCTGCGCGCCTATGACGCGAGGAATCGGCTGGTCGCCCAGTTCCCGGCGACCATGGGGAGCGAGCATGATCCGCTTCCCCTCGGAAGCTGGAAGATCCAGGGCGCCGCGTACAACCCGCCCTTTCACTATAACCCGGATCTGTTCTGGGATGCTTCGTCTAAGGAGGAAAAGGCGAAGCTGCCGCCCGGCCCCAACGGCCCGGTCGGCGTTGTCTGGCTCGACATCAACAAGCCCCATTATGGCATTCACGGCACCCCCAATCCCGAGCAGATCGGCCGTACCGAAAGCCATGGCTGCATCCGCCTCACCAATTGGGATGCGGCCCGGCTGGCCTTGATGGTCAAGCCGGGCACCCCGGCCCGGTTTCAGGAATGAACCGGGCCGGCTGCGTCATCCTCGGCCTGTTGGCGCTCGCTGGCGCGGGGGTGGCGAGCCGGGTCCGCTTCGTGGATGCGCCGCCGGCCGCCGTTTCTAGGCCGCCGGCACCCGATTCCATGGCGGAAAAGCGCGAGCCCGCGCACGCGATGGAAGGCCTCGTGATACCGGTAGAGGGTGTTCGCGACGGCCAGCTCGTCGACACGTTCGACGACGCCCGCGGCGGAGGGACGCGTGGGCATGGCGCGCTCGATATCATGGCCCCGCGCGGAACGCCCGTCATCGCCGCAGCGCCCGGCGTCATCGAGCAGATATTCGAAAGCAAGGCCGGCGGCCACACCGTCTATGTCCGCGTCGATGGCGGCGCGTGGGTCCATTATTATGCCCATCTCGACACCTATGCGCCGGCCTTGGCCGAGGGGAGGCACGTCGATCGCGGCGAGCGGCTCGGCACCGTCGGCTCGACCGGCAACGCCGATCCCGCCGGCCCGCATCTCCACTTCGAAATCAAGCGCATGGCGCCCGGCGAAAAATGGTATCAAGGCACAGGGGTTAACCCCTACCCGCTGCTGTCCGGCAACGCCGGGCGCCGCCGCCCGGATTGATCAGCGAGCATCGGTTAGCAAGGTCTTCGCCATGTGCTACGCGCGGAGCATGACGGCAGGCGAACTTCAGGATCGATTCATTGCGACATTGGCGCGCGAAGCAGGTGGCGGCCATCGCCGCTGGCGGATCGCCGTCGGCCCTGTCCGGCTCTACAGCATCGACACGCACCCGCATTGCAATTGGGCGGTGACGCCATCGGGCAGCGCCGGCGAGATCGAGCGCGTCGAGCGCGTGGCCGATGTCTTGCGGCAACGGCACCCGATCGTCACCGAATAGCGAAAAGGAAAGACGGCAATGTTCGGATATGCGCTGGTCGGATCGAATGACCTTGATGCCGCCAAAGCCTTCTATGACGCGCTGCTGGGCGCGTTCGGCATGCCGATCATGTTCGAACATTCAAGCGGCGGCCGCGTCTATGGCAACGGCCTCGGCCAGCCCTTTTTCGGTGTGGTCGCCCCCTTTGACGGCCAGAAGGCCACGGTCGGCAACGGATCCATGTTGAGCCTTGCGATGAAGTCGCGCGAAGACGTCGATCATATCCATGCGCTGGCCATGGAACTGGGCGGCTCGGATGAAGGAAAGCCCGGCCTGCGCGGCAGTGCCGAACATGGTGTTGATTTCCACTGAGAGCTGACCCGGGAAGGGCCGATATTTCCACTGAGAAGTGACCCATGTTGAACTCACCCCTCCGGCTTGGCGAGCGGGG
>NZ_FZOS01000026.1 GCF_900188165.1 Edaphosphingomonas laterariae
GCCGACGCGCACCGAACGGCACCGGCAGGACCTCTTCGCCGAAACCCATTGGACCGACGTGGACCGGGCGAGCTTCGACGAAGCCTGGCAGGCCGAATGCGACGCAATGGCGGCGCAGACGCGCACGCAGATCATCTATCTGGTCACTGGCCTGCTGCTTCCGGTGTGGGGCAAGCTGCCCGACGATCATGTCCAGGTCTGGCGGCTGACGAGCGATGACGGCCAGTCGCTTCTCGGGCGTCTTATTCCGGCGCCGCTGGTTGAGCGGATTGCCAGCGCATTCGGCATCGCGGCCCATGTCGAGATCGACCTCGGCGCGCGGGTCGAGCACGTCCGCACCTCGGGCGAGATCATGCCGATCGGAGCGCTGCGGCTGAAGCGCGCCTTGGTCGCCGGCGATCAACGCCTCGAATTGCTGGACTGGAAGCCCGAGGCGCTGCCGCATCTCAAGGCGGCGGGCTGCTTCACCGAGATCATCCAGCACCGCACGCGGCTGTTCGTTCCCCCGAGCCGCGCCCTCGAGATCCTCGCCAGGATCACGGACTGACCCGCGGCCGCGCCAAGCGACCGAAGAGAGGGGAGGGGGCCTTCGGCCGGGTGGGCCTGAGTGGCTCAAGCCGGCCGACGAGGTCGGCGCAACCCTCGAAGGAGACAACCGATGATCCAGTCCGTGAAGGTCAAGAACCTCTCGCTCTCGAAGGACAATGTCCGCAAATCCAATCGCGATGCCGACCTCGACAGCCTCGCCGACAATATCGCCGCGCATGGCCTGTTGCAGAATCTCGTGGTCACGCCGCTCAAGAAGGCAGGACATTTCACCGTCAAGGCGGGTGGCCGCCGCTTGCGGGCGCTCCAGCGGCTGATCGATTCAGGTCGGCTTGCCGGGGACCATGAGGTTCAGGTGCTGGTGCTCGAGGATGATGCCGGATCGGCCGAAGCGAGCCTTGCCGAGAATTTCCACCGCGTCGCGATGAACCCGGCGGATGAGTGCTCGGCTTTCAAGCACTTCCTCGACAAGGGCGCGAGTGCCGAGGATGTGGCGAAACGTTTCGGCGTCACGACCCGCTTCGTTGAGCAGCGGGTACGGCTTGCCGAACTGGCTCCTCTCGTATTCGCGGCGCTGGCGGCGGGCGAGATCACGCTGGGGGTCGCCCAGGCTTATGCCGTCACGCCCGACGTCGATCGCCAGGCGCGCGTGTTCGAGAGCATGAGCCGGTCCTATTATGGCGACAATCCCGACAATATCCGCCGTGCGCTCCTCAACGGAACGGTCAAGGCGACCGACGCCAAGGCACGGTTCGTCGGCCGCGAGGCCTATGTCGGCGCGGGCGGCCGGATCGAGCGCGACCTGTTCGGTGAAGATGTGGACGAGAGCTGGATCGACGTGGAGCTCATCGAGCAGCTGGCCGCCCAGAAGCTTGAAGCGGCCGCGGAAGCGCTCGCTGCCGAACAGAAGCTGGCGTTCGTGACGCCGGTTCTCGCGACGCATGTGCCCTATGATACGGAGTGCCAGCTCCACGAATATCATCCGCCGCTGCGCGAATTGAGCGGGGACGAGCAGGAGCGCGTCGATAGTCTCTCGGATGAGGGCGACGCGCTCATCCGCGAACTTGAGACCGAACTCGAGGACGGCACGCCCGAGGCCGAGGCGGCTTCGGCGCGTCTCGCCGACATCGAGCGGGAACTCGATACGATCGAGGCGTCGCGCACGATGGTCGATGATGCGATCAAGGACCAGCTGGGCACCTTCATCTATCTGGCGCCCGATGGCAGTCCGCGGGTGCACAGCCGCATGTTCAGCGAGCGCGCCATCCGGCAGGCGGGCGAGGATGCAGAACCCGAAGCACCGTCCGGCAAGGTCGCGGCCTCCCGGCTCAGCGCGACGCTGGTTGACGAACTCGCGACCCAGCGCCGGCAGATCCTGGCAGCCCATGTCGCCTCGGATGCCGGGTTCGCGCTCGATCTCACGATATTCCTGATGGCGCACCGGACGGTGTTCGCCAGCAGCTATGTCCGGGACCACGCGACGTTGCAGGCCGCCGCCGCGAGCTTCCCGATCGTCAGCTTCCGCGATGAAGGTAGCGCGGCGAGCAATGTCCTGACCGAACAGCGCCAGGCGCTCGATGTGAGCTGGGCAGGCGGGAACACGCTGTCGTCCCGCTTCGATGCCTTCCGGCAACTGGATGAACAGGCGCGCGCCGATTGGCTCGCCCATGTCATGGCGCAGACGCTGGAGCCGACACTCAACGTCGACGATGGCGGGCGCCGCAACGGCTTCCACGATCATCTCGGACGGCTGCTCGACATTGATGTCGCGCAATGGTGGCGGCCCGATGCCCAGAACTTTTTCGGGCGGGTGAAGAAGGACGTCATGCTCGAAGCGCTCGACGAGATCGGCGGGCCGGTGCTGCGCGGCCGATACAAGGACGCCAAGAAGGGTGACCTTGCCAATGCCTGCGCTGCGCTCTGTTCGGGGCAGGGCATCGTCGAGGCCGAAGTCCGGGAAAAGGCGCTCTCCTGGCTGCCCGACGAGATGCGGTTCGGCGCGATCGAAAAGCCCGAAAGCTTCCGGAGCTATTCCGCTTTCCTCAGCGATGAAGACGACAGCGACGGCGGGGCAGGGGAGATCGCCCCCGATGGCGATGCTGGCGACTTCGAACAGGCCGCCTGAGGCGAACGCCTAACGGCGGGCGGCGCTTTCGTGTCGCCCGCCGCCCTTCATCGGCGGCGCTGAAACAGCCGCTCTTTCGCGGAGTATCCACCATGACCCAATCATCGGGCCGGCCCTCGCCGGCCGAGACCATCACGCGCGCCATCATCGACCGGCTCGAGGCCGGTGTGCGTCCCTGGGTACGGCCCTGGCGATCATGCGCCGCGCAAGGGCGCCCGCTGCGCGCCAATGGCGAGCCCTATCGCGGCATGAACACCTTTTGGCTATGGCTGGCCGCCGAGCAGTGCGGCTATCGGTCCCGCTACTGGATGACCTATCGGCAAGCACAAAGCCTCGGCGGGCAGGTCCGTGCCGGTGAGCAGTCGCAATTTGCGATCTTCTACAAAGCCTATTCGAAGAAGGTCGATTCCTACGAACGTCCGGGTGAGCTCGTCGATGAGCAGCGCCGGGTCATGCGGTCCTATGCGGTCTTCAATGCCGATCAGATCGATACACTGCCGGGCGATTTCTATCCCGAAGCCCTCTCCCTCGTCCCGCCGGGCGACCGGCTCGGTCCGCGGGCGGAGCGCTTCGTCGATCGGCTGCCCGCGCGGCTGCGATGCGGCGGCGATCGTGCTTATTATGATCTGCGCGCGGACGTCATCACCATGCCGCCGGTCGAGCAATTCGACACGCGCGCCGCCTGGGCAGCCACCATTGCGCATGAGGCCGGCCACTGGACAGGCCATCCAGCCCGGCTTGCCCGATCGTTCGGGAAGCGCTTCGGCGATCAGGCATATGCGTTCGAGGAGTTGGTCGCCGAACTGACAGCAGCGCTGGTTGGCGCCGATGTGGGTCTCCCAACCACCCATCTCGACGACCACGCGGCTTATATCGGATCCTGGCTCGCCATTTTGCGCAAGGATAATCGCGCATTGCTGACGGCGGCTGCGCGAGCCGAGGAAGCCGCCGGGTTTCTGCTGCGGTCAACCGATCTCGCTTGCGAGGATGATCTGGACGAGCAGGCGGCTGCTTGATCTCGCCATGTCGCCGATTGCACTATATCCATATATCCGCTATCGTGGATATATGGATAACGAATCTGTCATCGTCGCGTTGGGCGCGCTTGCCCAAGCCACGCGCCTCGACGCCTTCCGCCTTCTGGTGCGTCACGAACCCGAAGGCCTTCCCGCCGGCGAGGTCGCCAAGGCGCTGGATGTCCCGCAGAACACGATGTCGGTGCATTTGGCGACCCTGGCGCGTGCCGGCCTGGTCACATCCGAGCGGCGCAGCCGGATCATCAACTACCGCGCCGATCTCGATGCGCTACGCTCCGTGATGCTGTTCCTCGTCAAGGACTGCTGTGGTGGCCGGGCCGAGCTCTGCCATCCACTTGCGGATGAACTGCTTGCCTGTCGTGCTGCCTGAAAGGACATCAACATGACGGATCGCCTGTTGAACGTACTGTTTCTTTGCACGGGCAATTCCGCCCGTTCCATCATGGCCGAGGCGATCCTCAGCCGTGAGGGGCTAGGCCGTTTCAAATCGTTCAGCGCCGGCAGCCAGCCCAAGGGCGAGGTCCATCCGTTCACCATTCATCTCTTGGAGAAGCTGAACTACGACGCAAGCCGGTTCCGCTCGAAGAGCTGGGAAGAGTTTTCCGGCCCCGATGCGCCGTCCTTGGATTTCGTGTTCACCGTTTGCGACAATGCCGCCAATGAGCTTTGCCCGGTTTGGCCGGGGCAGCCGCTGACCGCCAATTGGGGGGTGCCCGATCCGGCCGCTATCGAGGACAGCGAAACGGTGCAGCACGCGGCCTTCTTCGATACTTACAGGATGCTGTTCAATCGCATCTCGCTGTTCACCAACCTGCCGTTCGAAGGCCTCGACAAGATGAGTCTACAGAACCGGCTGAACCGGATCGGCAAGGAACAGGGCCGCGCCGACCTCCCAAGCGAAAAGGCACCCAGCGCATGAGCAATGCCGCAATCGATATCGTCATCTATCACAATCCCGAGTGTGGGACGTCGCGCAACACGCTGGCGATGATCCGCAACGCCGGGATCGAGCCGCATGTGATCGAATATCTCAAGACGCCGCCCAACCGCCCGCGCCTGGTTTCGCTCATCGCCCGCATGGGCATCAGCGCACGCCAGTTGCTCCGCGAGAAGGGCACGCCCTTCGCCGAGCTGGGTCTTGCCGATCCGACGCTCAGCGATGACCAGCTCATTGATGCGATGATCGAACATCCGATCCTCATCAACCGGCCAATCGTTGTGTCGCCGCTCGGCGTGAAACTCTGCCGTCCATCGGAAGAGGTGCTCGATCTTCTCCCGTCCGCCCAGCGCGGGGCTTTCACCAAGGAAGATGGCGAGCAGGTCATCGACGCCGCCGGCAAGAGGATCGGGGCGTGAACGCGACCGTTGCGGCACGACCCAAGCCGGCGATCAACAGCTTCGAACGCTATTTGAGCGTCTGGGTGGCGCTCTGCATCGCTGTCGGCATCGCGCTCGGCTATTCGCTGCCGAATCTGTTCGCAGCCATCGCATCGGCTGAGATCGCGCGCGTGAACCTGGTCGTGGCTGTGCTGATCTGGCTGATGATCGTCCCCATGCTGCTCAAGATCGACCTCGGCGCGTTGGGGTCGGTTCGCCAACACTGGAAGGGCGTCGGCGTCACCCTCTTCATCAACTGGGCGGTGAAGCCCTTTTCAATGGCGCTGCTCGGCACGCTGTTCCTGGGATGGCTCTTCCGGCCGCTGCTGCCGCAGGGCGAGATCAACGCCTATATCGCCGGGCTCATCCTGCTCGCCGCCGCCCCCTGCACGGCGATGGTGTTCGTCTGGTCGAACCTGTGCGACGGCGAGCCGACCTATACGCTGAGCCAGGTGGCGCTCAACGACGTGATCATGGTCTTCGCCTTCGCACCGCTGGTCGGACTGCTGCTCGGGGTCGCCTCGATCACAGTGCCCTGGGACACGCTGCTCATCTCGGTCCTGCTCTATATCGTCGTGCCCGTCATCGTCGCGCAGATCATTCGTCGGGCGTTGCTATCGTCAGGCGGGCAGCCGGCGCTCGATCGGCTGCTGGCAACGCTTGGGCCGGTGTCGCTGGTTGCGCTGCTGACGACGCTCGTCCTCCTGTTCGGCTTCCAGGGCCCGGCGATCCTGGCTCATCCGCTGGTCATCGCACTGATTGCCATTCCCATCCTCATCCAGGTCTACTTCAATGCGGGCCTGGCCTATTGGCTCAGCCGGCGCTTCGGCGTGGCCTGGTGCGTCGCCGCTCCGGCCGCGCTGATCGGCGCGTCCAATTTCTTCGAGCTCGCGGTTGCAGCCGCGATCAGCCTGTTCGGCCTCAATTCCGGGGCCGCGCTCGCGACCGTGGTGGGCGTGCTGGTCGAGGTGCCGGTAATGCTGTCTGTCGTCAGCATCGTCAAGAAGACGCGGCCCTGGTACGAGCAACGCGTTCCTGCATGATCGCTACACTGCTGGATTCCAGGTCGCTTTCCGACCTGATGGCGGAGCTGAGCGCGGCGGGTCTGCCTGCCAGTGATCTCGCCGAGGCGGGACGCCGCTTCTTTCGGTTCGAGGATGATGTTGGCCTTGTCGGCTATGGCGGGATCGAAGGCGACGGCTCCGACCGCCTGCTGCGCTCGCTGGTCGTGAAGGCCGATCGGCGCGGATGCGGATTGGGCGGTGCCATTCTCACGGCAGTCGAACGCGCTGCAGCTGATGAGGGCGCGACTAGCCTGTACCTGCTCACCACGACCGCCGAGCCTTTCTTTCGCCGTCACGGCTATGAAACAGCCGAACGGACCGACGTTCCTGCCGTCATCGTGCAATCGGCCGAGTTCCGATCGCTATGCCCGGCGAGCGCCGCCCTTTTGTACAAATGGATTGCCTGATGTCGCGTCTTCGTATCCTTCCCGAACCCGATCACATGCCCGCGCTGGACCGCGCAATGATCCGGCCCGATCTCGCCGCCGGGCTCGGCGCGCTTGAGCCGAAACCTCGCATCCTCCTCCTCTACGGCTCGCTGCGCGAGCGGTCGTTCAGTCGCTTCGCGGTCGAGGAAGCGGCCCGGCTGCTCATCCTCTTCGGCGCCGAAGTGCGGATCTTCGATCCGGCCGATCTCCCGCTCCCCGACCAGATCAAGGACGATGATCACCCGGCGGTGCATGAGCTTCGCGAGCATGCGCTTTGGTCCGAGGGCATGGTCTGGTGCAGTCCCGAACGGCACGGCCAGATCACCGGCATCATGAAAGCGCAGATCGACCATTTGCCGCTCGAATTCGGCGGCATGCGTCCGACCCAGGGCCGGACCCTGGCCGTCATGCAGGTTTCGGGCGGATCGCAGTCGTTCAACGCGGTCAACACGTTGCGGCTGCTCGGGCGGTGGATGCGCATGTTCACCATCCCCAACCAGTCGAGCATTGCTATGGCGTTCAAGGAGTTCGACGAGGACGGCCGTCTCAGTGCCTCAAGCTATTATGACCGGATCGTCGACGTCATGGAGGAGCTGGTGCGCTTCACGGTGCTGACACGTCGCCATGCCGATCAACTCGTGGACCGCTATTCGGAACGCAAGGCGGCAGCCGCCAAGCGCGACGCGGCCCAAGATCTGGCCTCACGGTCGAAGGCCTGACGGCCGGGCTCTTCCGATGCGACGCGCTTTCATGCCGTCCTGTGCGTATCGGGAGATCGGGTTGCGGGTGCCCTTCTTAAGGTCCTCTGCGTCATGAATGCCTGACGCGACAGGGCCTTCGCGCCTTTCGCCAGAGGATGCGGCACATGGGCCATCGCGCTGGCGGCGGCAACCCGAACGCTCCGGCCGTGTTGGCGCGCCGAGGCGCGCCTGCCCGCACCACCCGGACCTTATCGGGTTCCCCTTGGGCGTTGCCCGGCGGTGCCGCCGCCGCTTTTTCGATGGCCCGGAGGGTGCGCATCCGGCGGGAAGGCCGCCGGCCCTGCGACACGGAAAGGCAATCCCTCATGACCAGCTCCCTTTCAGCAGTGCTCCAAGCACTCGAACTCGGCCATCTCGACCTGATGGGCGACCAACGCTCGATGGAAGCGCCGCCGCCGGCCGAAGCGCTCGAACAGACCGTCAGCGCCATCTGGAGCGATCTCTTCGCGCTCTTCCCCTTCACCGCGCTCGAACGCGACATCGAGGATCTGGGCTGGGGCTTCGTCAATCTCTTCCACCGCGCGGCCGCCAAGAAGCATCAGCTGATCGACCGCCTGACCGACGAGATCCGGCTCCTGCTCGCCGAGCAGGACGGATCGGAGATCGCGACCGCTGATCTCGAGGACAAGATCGATCTCGCCCGCAAGGTCGAGCAGTCCGCCCAGGCCTATGAGGGGATGCGCGACACCGCGGCGCGCCACTATCTGCATGAGACCGGCCGCTCCTGGGTGCCCGCGACCGGCAACCGCATCTCGCTCGGCACGACCGCTGCGATCGTCGATGGCCGGGCCTATTTGCAGGCGCGGCGCGAGCGGGTGCGCGATGCCAATATGGTCCATGGCACGCCCGTGGTCTTCGCCGGCGGGCGCCTTCGCTTCGCCAGCGACGACGAGGCCAAGCAGTTTGCCGACAATCTGCTGCGGACCCTCAAGGCCGTGCGCGAACGTGTGGGCGACATGTATCTCGTCCATGGCGGCGACATGAAGGGCATCGAGCGTCTTGCAGCATCCTGGGCCGAGCAGAACGGCATCCAGCAGCTGCGGTTCGGCCTTGATCGCAAGCTTGGCGATCGTGCCGGCTTCCGGCGCAACGAGCAGATGCTCTCGGTCAAGCCGCGCTACGTCATTGCCTTCCAGGGCAACGGCGTCACCGAAAGGCTGGTGGTCGAGGCCAAGGCGCGCGGCATCCATGTCGTCGATCGCCGCGGACCGCTCGGAACGCCGCCGGCGGCTTTATCTCGCGGCTGACCGCCGTGCCGGCCGCTTCGGCGGCCGGCTTTTCTCAATCTCGCGGATTCCGGTGCCGGAGGGGAGGGGGCGGGGCGGATGCGTCCCTTGTTCCCTTCGGAGGTTCCGCATCATGTTCATGCCCGATCGCGCCAGTGCGTGCGCGCTCCTTGCCTTCCGCGCCGCGCATGGCCGCCACTGGAAGGCGAAGCTGCTGTCCTTATGGTCGACAGGCCGCGATGTGGACGAAGCCGATGGCGCTTACTTACGGCATCTTCGCAACCAGGCCGGTCCCTCCTGGCTCCGCCAGCTGACGCCGCGCCGCTGGCGCGCGATCGAAAGATTGGCGGCGCCCGGCGATCCGGTGCTTGCAGCCGTGTTTCTCGATCGAGCGCGCGAATTTCATCGCGGCGCGCAGATTGGCGCGCCTATTGCGCTTGCGCCGGCACTGCACTTGCTCGCGATCTCCTGCGAACTGGGTTTGAAGGCGCATCTTTTGGGTCATGGCTGGACGGACGATGCGCTGGCCCGCGATATCCGTCATGACCTTGTCCGCGCCCTCGACGAGGCGCGGCAGCTAGGCCTGCCGGCGCCCGGTCGTCCGCTGGCCGATTTCATCAAGAGCCTCGGCCCGGCCTATGCCGTGCATCGGATCGACGCGCTGGTGGCAGGTGGCTATGCCTGCGACATCGGCGCCGTGCTTTGCGAGACCGGGCAGCTCCTCGATGCCGTGGCGGCCTGCCTGAGGCCAGCCACGCCAGGCGCCGCCACCTTGCGTACCTCCTCTTCCCCCTCCGCGTGATCGTGCAACGGACGTCGTGTCGAGCCCGCGAGTGGCCATGCGAAGGATCTACAATCCCGTCCTGCGGCTCAAGGGACGGGCAGATAAGGCACGGGCGTAAGGTCCGCGAGATGCCGGACCGGCGTGCTCGGCAAAGCCGGCAATATCGGCGGTTTCGCTGGGTGGGCTCCGGTCATGGCCCAAGCGACGCACCGTCCTTCTCCTCATCTGATCCCTAAGCCGGCCGTCCGCCGCATCCAACCCGCGAGCCATCGGGCCGAGTTGCCGTGTGCCACGGCTGCCCGCACCACCCCTTGTCTCGGGGTTCCCCGGCGCTGCGCTGCCGGTGGATGGGCCGTCCTGTCCGCCTTGGCCGGGGATCAGTCGAAGGGACGGTCCCTTGGACCCACATCGAAGGAACCCAAGCCATGCAGAACCTCGTCATCCTCGCCGGCAATGTCGGTGGCATGCCGGAAACCCGCACCACCCAGGGCGGCACCCGCATCACCCATTTCAGCCTCGCCACCTCGCGCCCGAAGCGCGACAGCAACGGCAAGATCCTGCGCGACGACAACAATCGCCGCCTCGAGGACACCGAATGGCACCGGATCACCTGCTTCAACGGCGTCGGCAAGACGGTCGAGCAATATGTCGACAAGGGCATGAAGGTCATGGTCCGGGGCCGTATCCACTACACCCGCTGGACCGACAGCGAGAATATCGAACGCTACGGCGTCGAGATCATCGCCGACGAGGTTACCTTCCTCACCCGCGCCAAGTCGAACGAGAATAGCGGCGGCGGCAACGAGCCCGAGGACGATGAAATCCCGTTCTGAGGTCGGACAGGGCGGCCCGGCGGCATCGCCGCCGGGCCTCTTATCCTGTTCAGGCGCGGCATGGTCCCAAGCGGATCAGCGGGATCGGCATCGCCCCTTGGCATAGCGTTCCCAGCGCAGCACGGTGCCGGTAGCGATCATCGCGCAGCTGAGATCGCCGATGCCGGGCGCGCTGCACCAGGCGCCGGTCCGGTTGCCCTTGGCCTCGCCGGTCGAGACGCAGCGCATGGTGGAGCCAGCCACGCGGATATGCCCGGTGGATGTCTGGCCGCGCGGTCCGCCAAGCAAGCGCACCAACGCATCGCGGGCGGCCGGGCCACTTGCTCTCGGACAGGGCTGGCCGGGGCGGCAGCTGTTGTCGATCTCGCGCGCGGCAATGCCGGCGAGCCGCACATGGGCGCCCTCGCGGCACCAGATCGGGCCATCGCCATCCCAGACGCGCGTCGGTGTGCAGGCGAAGGTCTGACCATTGGGGACCACGGCGGCGGCAAGCAGGAGCGGGAACAGCATCCGGCGGGGCTAACCGACAAGCGGCGGCCTGTCATCCGGACCCCGTTGGATGGAGCGGCAGGCAGGGCAAGGGGTGGGGCGCGACATCGGCGGGGACCTGGCCTCCTGGCCGGCGGGTTCGCCCGCTCTCAATCGGCGCGATCCTTGGTCCACCCGGTGACCTTTTGCGATCAACCCGCAAGGGGTCCGGTCGCTTCGCTACGGCTTTTTGGGCCTACAGCCGAAAAAGTGATCGCGGCCACCGGCCGGACACATCGGGCGCCTGTCGAGCGGGACGAACCCGCCGGCGCGCAAAGGAGCCTCGACATGTTCACCGACATCGCAATCGCACGCCGCCATGCCTTCAGCCTCTCGCGCAGCCTCATGGTGGTCACCTTCGTCATCGCGATCGGGCAGCATTATGGTGTCATCACCGCCGAAGACGCCGACGGCAGCGTCGCCATCGTCACCGAATTCGATCCCTTTGCCTGACGGCTCGTCCGGGAGCCGCTCGGCTCCCGGTTATTCCCCTCGCTTCGCTCGCGGCTTGCGCCGACGACGAGAACCGATTGTTCAGATGCCGCGACTATGCTGTGATAATGACGATTGAGGCTGAGATAGCGAATGCCCGCGATGATGCCCTGTGGGCGCGTATCACCCAGGAGGTGAACGCCTGGCGCGGTGCCTGTCTGCAATGCTTCGCCTCGGTGGAGGTGGCCGTTACCGAGACTTTGCTGCATCTGAGCGCTCAGCCGGGACGAGGACAGTCGGTGAAGCTGCGGCATTTGGTCGGGCAACGGCTCGATGACCTTGCTGCACTCGTCAATGAGGGCGGCCCCTTTTCCGTGGAGGGAAAGGGTGTCGCGAGCCTGCTGGCGGAATTTCGGCACCAGGAAGGGCTGCGCACGATGCTCGCCCATGGCCAGGCGAAGCTGACAGTCGAACGGACCAGTCGATGGGCCGCCATCTTTCGTGTGATCGCGATCCGGGCACGGCAGGCTGATCGTTCGACGCTCGTGATCGAAGAGAACGAGGCGGCGGAGAGGCTTCAGCAGCTCCGTAAGGTATCGCAGAAATTGTGTTCTGCACTTGGCAATCTGCGACGGGCGGTTGCCGTCTGAAAGTCGGATTTCTCTGCATCTATGCCCTGAGAATGGCGGCTCCGGCGCGGCCGGACCGGGCTCTAGGCTTCGCCCTGAGCCTTGTGCCAAGTCTCAGCCCATTCGGGTGACGATCCCTGCCGTGGCTGCTCGCACTCTTCAACCCTGCGCGCAAACGATGGCCCGGCCGGTCGCGCCGCGCGCTGGAGGGCAGTTGGCCAGGCCTGCGCGCAGGTGCTCATCGTGCAGCAATATGTGCCAGGGACGGTCATGGCCGCGCGCCGCGAGATAATAGGCCGCGCCGTCGCAGCCGACCATGCGGCATCGGGCCTGCCGGTCGATGAGGCTGGCGCCTGCTCCATGGAGCCCGATCAGGGCATCGACATCCTCGCGCATCAACCCGCCGCAGCGGCGGCATTGCGATCGGACGAGGATCTGGCGCAGCCGCATCGCCTGGAGTGACGCGGTCCAGGCCGGGGCAAGGCGGAAGAGAGTGGCGCTGCTCGTCATAATGAGCGGAGGATAGCGCCGGGCTCTCCGCGGAGCCAGAGGATCGGGACACCGCGATCATCTCTTCGCGATCCCGCCCGCCAAGACCTTCCTCCTGTCGGCTCGCCTGGCCGGCGCGCGCGCCCGTGCAAGCCCGCTCCGCGCGCTTCTCCACTGCCGTTGCGACCCTGCGGGTGCTCGGCCGCGCTCTGCCGCCGGCCCTTGGCACGCCTGTCGGAAGGCCCCGGCGGGCGGGGCTGGACAGATCAGGAGCGTTCTCATGTCCCAATCCTCCCCGAATGCGATGAGCCAGGCCGAGCGGATCGCCCGCGTCGCCGAACTCAATGACGCGCTTCGCCGGTCCATCCATAGCCCGGGCCGCAACCAGATCGTGATGACCGCCGGCGTTGCGGCGCTGATCGGCGAGGTCGCCCTGTTCCGCGGCTTTCGCCGACGCGCGGAGATCATCCGGATCGTGCGCGACTATGACAGCTTCACGCCCGACAACGATCCGATCGGCGAGCATGATTTCGGCCGCTTCGAGTTCGAGGATGCGATCCTCTACTGGAAGATCGACTATTATGACCTCGAGCTCGCCTATGGCTCGGCGGATGCCGCGAACCCCGAGGTCACGACGCGCGTGCTCACCATCCTGCTGGCCGACGAATATTGATCCGGCGCAGCCATCCCCCCGACCGGGGGGATGGCCCGCCCAAGTCTGCTTGAGCAGACTATGCGGGCAACGGACGCCGCGTCCGCAAATGTGGGAGGGGAGGGCGCGGGTCCGAGATGCCGCGCGATTGCGCGTGGCCGGCGCCAGTGGCGCCGTTCGCTTTGCCCTTCACCGGCTCCAAGGAGACCTATCATGGCCGCATATTTCGCCGCGCATCCCGATCACGCGTTTCTCTTCGCGTTCGGCTGCTTCGCCCTCACCGTCTATCTGTTCCGCTATGTCGGTCCCGGCATTGGCGGTGGCGGCGACTGGTCCTCGCGCGATCATTATGAGCGCAACCTGCGCGATGGTCCGGACGACTATTGCTGAGGTGCCGCGGTCATGAAGACGATCGTGGTCAGCCTGCTCAAGGGCGGGGTCGGCAAGACCTTCCTCGCCACCCATCTCGCCTGGTATCTCGCCGAACCGCCTGAGCGCCGCGTCGCCTTCGTCGATCTCGATCCCCAGGGCAGCTCGACGCGGCGCCTGGGCGGCGAGCGGCAGGGCGGGTTTTCCGCCGACCTGTTCGATCCTGCCGCTGCGCTCAGCGCCGACGGGCAGGCCGGGCTGACCGTGCTCGGCGCCGATCCCCGCCTGCAGATGGTCAAGGCGGCGCAGGATGTGCGCGACTTCATCGGGCGCTTCCCGGCGCTCCGCCCGCATTTCGACTATTGCGTCATCGACACCGGTCCCAAGTGGGACGAGCTCACGTTGAGCGCGATGGCGGTCGCCGATGCCGTGATCGCCCCGGTGCAGGTTGCCGAGGATTCGGTCGAATGCGCCAAGATGCTGCTGACCGCGTTGCGCAAGGCCGAGGCCGCGCGCGCCGGCCGCAAGATCGCTTTCCTCGGGCTCCTCCCCTCGATGGTCAATCCGTTCGACCGGCGCGAGATGGAGAATGCGGTGAAGCTCGCGCATGCGGTCGGCGAGAAGCTCATGTTCCCGGCCTTCATCAAGGCGCGGCCGACCTACAAGCATGCCGCGGAAAATCATCGTCCGGTATGGCAGGAGAACGGCAGCGGCGCCAAGGCGGCGGCCGAGGAGATCCGCGCGGTGCTCGCCGAGATCGAGCGGCGCATGACAAGCCAGGAGGTCGTGGCCGCCTGATGGGCAAGTTCGACGAGCGCATCGAGGAGTTCGGACTTCTTGTCGGCGACCATGAACGGGCGCGCCGGGTCGAGGATATCGAACTTGCGCGCATCCTGCCCGACCCCGGCAATCCCCGGCGCAGCTTCGACGATGACGCGCTCGCCGAGCTGGCCGCCTCGATCGCGTCGCGCGGCGTGCTGCAGCCGATCACGGTCACGCCGCCCGACGCGAAGGGCATGCACCGGATAAGTCTGGGCGAGCGCCGCTTCCGCGCATCGCAGCTGGCGGGCCTTGCCACGATCCCCGCGATCGTCGTGCCGGTCGGCGAGGGGGTGCAACTGCTGGCCGACCAGATCGTCGAGAACGACCAGCGCGCCAATCTGTCGTCGGTCGAGCTCGCCCATGCGATCGCCCGGATGCTGAAGGGCGGGATGAACCAGGTCGAGATCGCGGCGGCACTCGGCCGATCCAAGCAGTTCGTCTCGCTCTATGCCGCCTATGGCGACATGCCGGCCTATCTCAAGGCGGCCCTGCCGTTTGCGCCTATTCGCCTTCTCTATGATCTGCACCGGACGGCGAGGGACTACCCTGCCGAGGTCGAGGCATATGTCGCCAGCTGGGGCGACGCCGGCGCAACGCTCGCCGCAGGATCGCGCTTCATCGCCGAACTCAAGCAGACGCACCCGGCGCCGGTCCCTCCGCGGGCGCCTGTGGCACAGCCATTGGCCCCCACCGACCGCGATCCGGTTCGATCGGGCCTCACGGACAAACCCTCCGCGCCGATCCGATCTCCTAGACTACCGGTCTTGGTCGACGGCTTCCCTGCGTGGCTCCCGCTGGCGCCTTTGGTCACGGTGATTTTCGAGGATGGCCGCGAGCGTGAAGTCGCTGCCTCGTCGATCGGTCCGACCGGCGAGAGAAGCGAGGCCTTGCCAACAACTGACCCGCCTCCTCCGCGTTCGTAGTTTATCTTGCACGATGGTTTGGGCCGTACCCTTCGGGGTGCGGCCCTTTTCGTGTCGATGGGCGGGGGCGGCGCCGAAGGCGCCGCCCCTTGCTGCGGACGATCGATGTTCGAGAGGGGTTTGCTGGCCGAAGAACGAAAGTCTGCCCAAGCAGACTATAAGATGAGTTGAGTAAAGGTGAGGGCCGGATAGGCTTGGCGCCGGGGATGTATGACAATAGCGTTGGGGACATGCCCGTCCTCACCTTTCGGCTCGACGATGATGTCGCCCAGCGCTTCGCCGCGCTCGCGGCGGTATCGGGCGGCCGCTCGGCGCTGCTGCGCCGCTTGATCGGTGACGCCTTGGCCATGGAGGCGGGGGAGGGGCATCAGGCGCGGCGCGCCCGCCAGCGCGCAACCTGCCGGGTCGAGGTTCGGCTGATCCCGGAAGAGATCGCCGCGCTCGACCGCGCGGCGGATGTGCTGGGGATGAAGCGTACCGACTGGATCACCACGTTGCTGGCGCGGCGCTTGCGTGCAAACGCGCCCTTGCCGCGCGAGGAGCGGGCGGCCATCGCGCAGGCGTGGCGCGAGCTCAATCGGATCGGGATCAACCTCAACCAGGCGACCCGCGCGCTCAACGCCTCGGTGATGGTCGAATCCGGCCTCGACGTCGCGCGGGAAGCGGCCAGGGTCGCAAGCTTTAGGTCCGAGATCGTCGATGCGCTCGCCGGTCTCGGGGCCGCGCTCAAGGGCGATCTTCGCTACTGGGACACGGCCGATGCGTGAGGAGGAGGGGGTTCTCCCGCTTCCCAGCCTGATGGAGGCCTGGCGGCCGCCGGCAGGCGGCAAGCGGACCCTGCGCGGCGCTTATGTTCGGATCAAACCGGGCGGAAGCGGGGGCGGGGCCGCCCGGCCGATGTCGATGGACCAGGCCGAGGCGCGCGCCAAGCTCGAGCGGATCGTGCGCAAGGCGCCCGAGGTGATGGTGAAGGTCTCCGGCAAGCAATATGGCGCTCATCATGTCGCCGAGCATTTCGGCTATGTGGCGCGCCACGGGAAGCTCGCCGTCCGATCGAGCGAAGGCGAGATTATCACCGAGCCGGATCGGCTCAAGGCGATCGCTCAGGACTGGGCGATGCTCGACGAGGCCATGAACGAGCATGGCCGGGAGCGGCCGACGTCGATGTCGCTGGTGCTGTCGATGCCCGGGGGATCGACCGACGCCGAGACGCTTCATGATGCGGCGCAGGCATTCGCGCGAATCCTGTTCGAGGGGAACCATGCCTATATGCTGGCACTCCATACCGACACCGATCATCCCCACGTCCATCTGACGGTGGCGACCGAAGGGGCGGACGGAACCCGCTTCAATCCGCGCAAGGCGGATCTCCATCATATGCGTGAGACCTTTGCGCATGAGCTGCGCGCGCGCGGTGTCGCGGCGGAAGCGACACCCCGGCGTGCGCGCGGTCATGTCCAGAAGCGGGTCCGTTCGTCCGCGCTCCATCTCGATGCCCGGCTTGGAGCCGAGGGACGGCGGCTCAATCTCGCGCAGCTCAACGAACTGCGCGCGCAAAGCTTCGTGCGCGGGGCCGACCAGGAGCGCCGGGCAGAAGATGTCATGGCGCTGGCTCGCCAGAAGCAGATCCGCGGTGCCTATGCCGAGGCCGCGGTCGCGCTCGCCGGCACCGGAAAAGCGGAAGATCGTGCCTTGGGGCAAGAAATCGCCGGCTTTCTGGCGGCGATGCCGCCAGCGGTGTCGCGGCGGCTCGCGCGCGCACGGGAGATACTGCAATCCGAACGGCCGCCGCAGGAGCGCCGAAACGAGCCGGAGGGCGTTTCGCCGCCTACAGGCTCCGAGGAGGGGCGGCCGCCGCCTCACCGGGATCGGGAACGATGATGGCCGGCGCTGCCGGCCGGCTTGCCGGACCTTGCCTGTGCGGCCTGGGCATCCTATCTGGATGCGATGTCAAAATATCTCGCAAAATAGCTGATTTAGGCGCTGATACGCGCTCCTATCTTGTTAGAAAAAATCATGCTATTATCTAACAGATAGGAGCACAGCCAATGTCTGCGGTAGCCGATCGGATCATGAAGCGCGTGCGCGGCAAGGGCCGCGGCTGGGTATTCACGCCCAAGAGCTTCGTCGACTTCGGGACGCGTGGGTCGGTCGACATGGCGCTGTCGCGCCTCGCGACCGCCGGCGACATCCGGCGCATCGGCCGGGGTCTTTATGACTATCCGCGCCAGCATGACAAGCTCGGTGCGCTCAGTCCCGATCCCACCAATGTCGCCAAGGCCCTCTCGACGCAAAGTGGGGACAAGCTCGCACCGTCGGGCGCGGCGGCGGCGAACAGGCTCGGGCTATCGACCCAGGTTCCCGCCCGGGCCAGCTATGCCACGACCGGGCGGACCCGGGTCAGGCAAGCGGGCGGGCGCAGCCTGACGCTCAAGCACAGCCGCGCACCGGTGCTCGACAATGCGCCTGACTCGGTCAACGCGGTTCTGCAGGCGCTCGCGCATCTGGGGAAGGACAATATCGATAGCGACAAGATCCGGCACTTCGCCGCCCGCCTCGATGATCGCGACATGCGGATGCTCGCCCAGGCCCGGGCCGAGATGCCCGGATGGATGGGCGACGTCGTCCTAAAGATCGGCGCCGCCCGCAATGGATGAGTTCGCACGCAGACCGGCCGTGGATCGGCGCGCCTATATCGATGAAGCGGCGGCGCGGCGGGATCTGACGCCGATCATCATCGAGAAGGATTTCTGGGTCTGCTGGACGCTACGCCGCCTCGTCATGTGTCCCGACCTCGCCGGTCACATGACCTTCAAGGGTGGGACCTCGCTGTCGAAAGCCTATGGGATCATCGCGCGCTTCTCCGAAGATATCGACCTCACCATCAGCCGCGCGGCGCCGCTGCTCAGCGAAGTCGCCTCGCCGATGGACAGCGACATTACCGGCAAGGAGCGCGAGCGCCGGACCAAGGCGCTCAAGGCGGCGGCACAGGCTTATGTCGCCACGGTCGCCATGCCGATCCTGGCGCGCGAAATCGAAGTCGCTCTCGGCACGGCCGAGGGCTGGAGCCTGGCGCTCGATCCCGACGACAAGGACCAGCAGACGCTGCTCTTCGTCTATCCGCGCACCTCGGGTTACGGGCTCGCCTATGGCGAGAATTACGGCGGCGCGGATGAAAGCGGTTACATCAAGCCGCGCATCAAGCTGGAATTTGGCGCCCGCGGCGACACGGAACCGTTCGCGCTTCGACCGATCTTGCCCTATCTGGCCGAAGACTTTCCCGAGGAACTGCCGGATCCGGTGACCGCAGTGCCGACGCTGGCCGTTGCGCGGACCTTCTGGGAAAAGGTCACGATCCTTCATGCGATCCATCATAACGGCAAGCTGCGCGAGGGCATGTCGCGCCATTATTATGACGTGCTGATGCTCGACCAGGCGGGCATCACGAACGAGGCGATGGGGCGGATCGATCTGCTCGAGCAGGTCGTGCACAACAAGAGCCTGATGTTCGCGGACAGGTCGGCCTCCTATGACACCGCCGTGGTTGGAACGCTGCGCCTGTCGCCCGATGGCGCGACTTGGGAGAAGCTTGAGCGGGACTATGGCGCGATGTCGGAGATGTTCATGGCCGCGCCGCCGAAATTCCAAGTGTTGATGAAAGGTCTGGCGGCGATCGAGGCGACGATCAACGGACGTTGATGTCGGAGACCGCGAATGAGCAAGTAAACTAAGTATTTGAAATAAAACGACAAAAGACTGATAATAGGGATTATGTTAAATCACAGCTTGCCACGTCTTAGCAAGCGATTGTTCACCCACCGAAGTTGGGTCTCCAGAGCCGAAACGGCATTTCCGAAACCAGCTGCGTTCAGGCCGGGGTTCTGAAAGGTTACAATCGCTGGGTAACTAGCTGGGTTTCGTCCCCGCACAAAGATGGGCTAAATGCGGGGCCAATGAACTCACGCGAGTGAAACTGCAATGATCACCGCCAAGTACATCCCTTGGGAGCCGATCGCAACATTGCCGGAGGACCGGAAGGACGGGCGCCGCTTGCTGCTCTGGGAGATTGACGTCCCTGTGATCGGGCGATGGGATAGCGGTCGCGAGAGTTGGGAAGACCCGGAAAGCATGCACGTCCTGGAAGAAGTCACCCATTGGGCCGACATCAACCCACCCGTGTGATGAGCGGATGGCATGGGGCTAGCTTAGATTCCATTTGCCGACGGACGCTCAATGCCGAACGCTAACCAGAAGGACCGCAGCAGCGGCAGCAGACCCGTCTGGTCCATTTGCTCGACCATCAGCGGCGGCAAACTCACTTGCTCGCGCCAAGCTGGGTCCGACCAATATTCATTGTTGACCACCAGTCGGTAGTTTTTGATTCCGGTAACGGTGACGAGCACCACCCAGGGACCTTCGAGGCCGAACGGCGCAAGCTTCGCTGCACCGGAAAGCGCAGCATCGATCACACCGTCCTCGAACCGCTTGGGCCAGACCAGCGGGGCCTCTTCCTTGCGAAGTTCGTTGACGATACGACCGATCGTCCAAACCATGTCGATGCGGCCAGCACGATAGGTGATCGCATACGACCGCACGGCGCCGTTGTCCGCCGGATTGGTATGGAGGAGCACCCCTTCGATCATTCGGATGGCGTCCATATACCCCGAGGGCTTGTGCGGGGCGAGGGCGTTCTCAGGGGTAATTTCGAGGTCCCTCCCCTCCTTAAACAGTGTGATGGGGATTAGCGACAAGATCGCCTTCGGATCCTCGCCGAGGCCGATTGGCAAGTCGCCGCGAAGCGACTGGTCCACCGCGTCGAGGTGGAGCGCGCGCAGCCGTACGGGGAGCGCCTCACTCGCGGTGAAGGCGTCGCGCAGCTCGTGCGTATCCATTTCATATTTGCCGTTACTCTTGCGGCCGTAGAAGCGATTACTTTGCTTGAATATGACCCGGTGTGGCGCATTGCTGCTCGCCGGTATGCGTATCAGCAGGACGCCGCGTGTTTCGTCGAGTTCGATCCAGCGCAGGCGGAGGCCTGGTAACCGCGGCTCGACGCCAGCGAGGAGAACCTCCTCCCAGCGCAAAACCTCCTTGTCAGGGTCGTTAACGGTGATTCCAGGGATGCCGGTTGCAATGCCTCTGGTTTCCTCAATGCCGAAAAGCAGGTCGCCGCCTTGCGCATTCGCGAAGGAGGTGACGTCAGCCAGGAATTCCTTGCGTTGACTATCGCTATTACCGGGGAGCTCCCGCTTGAACTCAAGTGTACGCCGTTCGGCAACCTGATTGATGACCAATGCCTCGAGATCGCGCCGGGTGATGTCCTGCAGCGGCCGCGGGATCATAGAGCGGGCCCGATCTCATAGGGCACGGCTCCTTCGGGTTGCAAGCGTGCGGGCGTCCATTCGGGCACCTGCTGGTCCTGGCGCAGGCGCAGACGCCGCCATTCAAGCGCGGCGTAAACGTCGTCAAGCTGCGGGTCGGGTTCGACCGGTAGGGCAGCGGCAACCTCGCGTCGGAAACGGTCGCTGAGTGCCGGGTCGTTGAGCCATGCCTGCTGCCACCAAGCGAGGATGCGTGGCCGTGCATCGGCGAGCGTAGCAAACGATGGCAAGCGGTCGCGCTTTTGATGCTGGTTTACGCGCCGATCGCTCGGCAGCAGGTTCCAAAGGTCGCCGCACGGCCACGCCGACCAAGGCAGGCAATGATCGATATCGAGGCGGGCGCTGCCCAGCGCCACTCCAGACCAGACACACTCGATCCGTTGGCCGCGGCTCGACAGCCGCGCTGCTGCGTTCCGCCCGAGCGCGGTGTCGCGTAACGGCTCCTCCCATGCGAGCGCGGCCTCTGCCTGCCCAACGGGTATGAGCCGGCCCATGCGCTCGCCATAGCTACGCATCAGCCGCGCCCATTCGGCGACCAGCACGGGTTCAACCCAGGATCCGAGGCGTGTCAGAGCGCGCCAGACGTGGCCGAGCACGGTAAAGCTGCCCCAGCTCCCCAGTGTCTCGAGATCGAGGATCAGTTGCTGACGCGGACGGGTGCGAGCGCGCGCCGCCCCGAATACCCTAAGATCACTGCCGGGGAAGCGTGTGAAATTGGCCGGCATCGCGGCGATTGTCGCCGCCGCCTCGGCAATTGCCCCACTAAGAGCCGCTGCCCGGTCGCCCGCAAAGGCTAGACCAACCCTGAGATCGACGGGCGCGACGCCATCAGTCATCAGTGCGCGAAACCCTGCCTTGGCGAAACCGAGCCCATCGGGACCGCTATTCTTTGGCGCTTGTGGCAGACCGCTGCGTACCAGCGGCAGGAACATCCGGATCCAGGTCAGCGCAACAAGGCCGAGCGGGAGCTCGATGCTATCGGTGTCGCCCGTCGACATGCGGACCGCAGCGGGCGCAGCCTCGGCGAGCCGCGCGACAGTGCGCAGCAGGGCAAGTTTATAGGTCGAGCTTTTGTCGTCGGCGAGGATGATGCCGCGGATCAGCGGCAACGCACCGGTCCCGTCATCGGGCATTTTGAGCACGACCTGCGTCCAGCGGACATCGCCGCGCCCCTGGCCGTCGTCGCTCGGCACTGCGCGAATGAGCTCGAGCCCGTGCAGACGGGCGAGCCCCTCGATTTCACCGAGCGAGACGTCGAACATCGGCCGGTCGGGAGGAACAGGACCGTCGCGCAGCGAAATAAGCAGCAAGGCGCCGGGTTTCATCAGTGTCACGAGCTTGCGGAAGGCGCGCGGGCGATCCGCGGGCGCCACATGCTGCCAGACGGCCGAGAGCAGGATTAGATCGAAGGAGAGGCCAAGCCCATGGACCGCCGGCAGCGCGGGGAGCCGATCGTCGAGCCAGCGGATCGCGGACCCGCCATGCCGGCGCAGGCCTTCTTCGCGCATCGCGGCTGCCGGTTCAACGGCGACCACATTATAGCCTTGGTCCGCGAGCCAGCCCGCGTCGCGTCCGGCGCCGGCACCGACATCTAGTGCGAGCCGTTCGTCGCGCACTTCAGGCAGCAGCGCGCGGATAGGGTCGTAAATCTTTAAAAGCGCTGGATCGTCATAGCGCTGAGCGAGCAGCGCAGCTTGGCCGTGATAGCCGGAAATTGCGCCCTCGCTCGCGCTCATGCGTTTGCTAGGCGCCCGGCCGCGATCAGCACATCGAGGCGGCATGCGATCGCGTTGAAACGCGTCACCCCCCCAGCATCGCCTGCGAGCGCGAACGCGCCGATGCGTTGGGCAACGAACAGCCGCGCGCGGTCGCCATGCAGCTTGTCGATAGCCAACGCCTCGGCAAATCGTTCCCGATCAGTCGTCATGCGCTTTCCAATTTTACTCCAACTGGCTTACATGGCAGTTTGCTATGCGTTGAGTAACACGCGATGTATCCACTACAAATTGGCATCGCGTTTGCGTCACCGGCGCCTAATCAAAAATCTCCCTTGAGTTCGACGACACCACCTTCGCACCAGGTTACAATGATCCAGTGCGCCTGGAACAACTCATCTAAATCGACGTCAAACCCCTTGTACGGTTTGCCCCCCTTCTCGGCCGGGTAGCGGAAGCGATCCGCAAAAGGATCGAAGGACTGGACCAAGGTAACCATCGCCTGGACGTCTCGGGCAAGAACGTCGTTGTCGCAGCAGCCTGCCGCAGCGCGAACCTGGAGCAACTGTTCAAACAGCGATTGAAGATTGTGGTCCGGTCTGCCGTCGATTCGGCCCGCGATCTCAAGGACCGCCGACTTGATCGCGAGTTCGACGCTTTGTCGCCAAAGCACGAGCAAAGGTCTCTGCAGCAATCCAGTGTGATCGGCCCGTGCCAAATCCCACATTGCTTCGAAACCGCGTTGAAAGCTGTACGACACCAGATCCCAGGATCCTGCGGTCAAGTCTGTCGAAAGGTCGCGCACAAACCCGCGTAGGGAGGGCTGCTTCTCCACGATATCATCGACGAGTGCTTCTCGTTGCTTAAGAGACATGGCTGCGCGTCTCGAACAGGATCATCTGTCTAGGCGCCGGATCAAGGCGGCCCCATTCTCAACCACGGCCACGAACCCGGAGCTATCATTGATATGGTCGCGAAAGGTGTCCGCCCAATC
Source organism: Edaphosphingomonas laterariae (assembly GCF_900188165.1). GTDB lineage: Bacteria > Pseudomonadota > Alphaproteobacteria > Sphingomonadales > Sphingomonadaceae > Sphingomonas_E > Sphingomonas_E laterariae. The sequence continues at coordinate 23,116 of NZ_FZOS01000026.1, forward strand.
GGGGTGGTCGATTTGCCAGCGCTCGATCGCTTTCCGAGGCAGTTTAAGTCTTAGATAATAATATCGATTCACAACCTTTGCCGCGATCTGGCCCAGGACATGGGGGGCATTGGCGGGATGAGCGCGCGCGAAGGCCGAGAAGGCTATCGACAGGTCGGCGATACGACCCTCATCGGCCAATTCCGACAGCAGAGTGAGGATCTCTGCTGAAGGCGCCTGATCTTGCCGTCTCCCCTGTGCGGCAATCGCCCCGGCGATCCGTAAGTCGATCTCTTCCACGTTCTCGTTCCTGTCTTGCATGGAGGCGCCCGTGCAGGGAAAGCCGGTGCTGCTCCAGGTTCTTAGCTAACGTCAAAATTTCATTTCAATCGAAGTACTCGCGGTGGCTCCTGCCGATCGTCGATGACATGAACTTCATCGAACGGCATCTCCTTGGCATCATCGCGGATTCGCTCGCCCATTTCGTCCCAGCCATCGTCCGGTAGGCGCATCAGCTGCGCAGAGATGAGGAGCGTGCCGCCACTATACTTCTGCGGCTTGTTCTTCGTCACCAAACTCGCGCGGATACCGGCTTCGACCTGGGCCTCCACACCTCGCCGCGAATGCATGACCCGCGGACGCTTCAGCGCTGCCGCAACGACAGGACCAGCTGTCTTGTCCGGCAAGCCGAGAAAACCCGCCTTCACCTTTTCGCCGCGTTGAGCATTCGCCAGAAGGATTTGCGAGCGCGCCAGTGCAACGGTTGCTTCAATACCCTCCCAATCCCCACCGTCGCGCTTCACCCATGCATCATAGGCCTTATCGTCTTGAGGAAAGCGAATTCGCCCGGATGTGATACCCTGTGTCCGCAGGAAGTCGCTGATCGGGATGACCTCATCGGTCAGGACTTTCCAGGGCGGGCGCCGTTCGGCGAGCAGCTGTGACATGATCTCGTCGCGCGGGCGATCGAACAGGTCCGCCAACCTCGCCGTCAACTCGGAAATCTCGAGACCTTCCTCTTCAGCCAGCTGCTCGCAGAGCGCTTCAACCGCAGCACGGTCCACAATTTCCGATATGTCCACGTCGATACGTTCGGCAACGGCCCCGGTCACTTCTCCATAGATCGCGCCGAGGCTCACCAGAATCACGGTGTCCCCGTAGTCAGCATGGTCTGCGGTCAGCCGTTCATACTCTTCCGGCCGGTATAGGCAGTAGCTGTTCAGCCCCGGAATGACGGTCAGATAGGCTCCCGCAAGGTCGCTGGCGTGATTGAACCATCGCCACAATTCCTCACTCGAGGCGATGTCGTTTGCGACGTCGAACGAGCAACCTGCATCCATCAACAGCTTCGCGACCCGCATCAGGCAAAGATCGGGGACGCCAAACTTCGACCAGCGCCACCGCTTGGCATAGAGGACTTCAGCTTCGGTATCGCGACCATAGAAGGGCGCCATCACACCGACGTTCTTGAGCAAGCCACGCTTGAGCTGAGACCGTAGGCCTTCATAGCCGATTCCTACGATTTCAGCGGCGCGCGCGGTGGTGACGCTGGGCAGTTCCATTGCAGCCTCGCAATTGGTGTTGCGACACCAATCTAGGCCAGCATCAATTTGGGTTCAAGACACCAATTTTAATTCCCCCGGCTGCGTCTTCCATTGTGAACGAATACGCGCCCCGCTCGAACGTGGGCATCATCGAGTGATGTCCATGTTGAGGCTGGCTGCAGTGTTCTGAAGGGCACCAGTTCCGCGACAATCCGTCCACCAACAATGGAGGAACCGAGGATGAATCACTATACACCCATCATGGCACTGGGCGATCGTGTGAAGAAGCTGCGGAAAGAGCGGGCGATGACCCAGGACGATCTGGTCGCGCGCTCCGGGCTTGGTCTTGCGACAATCCAGCGCGCTGAGCGAGGCGAGCGGCTGTCGGCCGACACTATCGCATCGCTTGCCGCTGCCTTCGACTTGCAAGCGACCGACCTGACCTGCGCCGTCAGCGCACAGGATGACCAGCCCTATTTGCCCCTCGAGACGATCAGCACGGGGCGCCATCTCGTTCGCCTGATCGGCCGCAGCGAGTCTTTGGACTTCGGCTTTGTCGAGCTCACCGACCTTGAGCAGGCGGAGCTTGTTGAGCGGCTGCAGGCCTGGTGCGCACCGCTGGGACCGGAGCGCATTCCGTCTGGTGCGGTGGCCCAGGTGACGCTCGAGCTAGAAGCGACCCAGTTGTTGAGGGCCATGGCGGAGCGCGGACTGCTGGTGACTGGCGCCAGTTTCACCGTCACCGCCTACGAAGTCGATGACGATTGCGGCGCGGGCCAGCCGATCCTGATGGGCCAATGGGACTATGTCCGTGGGGTGCTGCGCGTCGGCACTAAGGACGAGATGATCGATCGCGCTTATGTGATGGATGGGCTCGGAAAATGGGAAAACCCCGGGTCCGAAGTGATTTTTCCGCCGCAACCTGACACGTTCGAGAACTGGATCACCGCTATGGAAGTTGATGAGCCGCCGCCGGCGCGCTGAAATGCGCACGCCCTAGGGCCGCTTTGCAAGCTCCAGCGAAGGCGATTCCGGCCCGCTCATGCCGCGCAGCAGATGATAGCCGTTGTTCTGCAGTTCACGAATTTCACCAAGCACATCATCATGGCGCAGAGCAACATGGCCGCCGCCAGCCAGCGTCATCTCGACGCTGTCGCATAGATCCTCGACCACCAAGCCTTCGCAAAAGTCGGAGAGCGCCGACCAGCCGAACGGCAGCTCCTCAAGACCGCCGAGGCACGGCGTGCCGACGTTGATCCTCGCACGTCCGCAGGCGACGCTGGCGCCGAGCCGAACGGCCGCGAATGCGATGAAGCTGGAGTCATCGCGTCCCATAATGAGCGACGACATTCCGAGATGGTCGAGGGGACCGGTCCAATGTCCTGCGCGCTTCATGATACGGCTCAGCTTGCCGATGGCCGGCATCCTGAAATCAAATTCGGAGTCGAAGATATTTTTGGCGTCGGGCTTGAGGAAACCACTCATGACGAAGGGTTCGTCCGCAGGCATCTCGCCAGTCTCGCGCATGCGCCGAAACTCCCTGCCCAGGAACCATGTGTGGACGAGATATTGGAGGAAAGTCATGCCTCGCTGGTCGCGGTTGAGCAGGGTCTCGTCGATCCGAAACATAGCAAGACTAGCCGCGACAGCGATCGCGTCCTTTTTCTCGTCATGCTGCGGATCATGCCCGCCACCGTCGAACTCGATAACGAACTCGGGTATCTGATCCTCGTCACACACGCAGATGTCGAAATGCGCCTGCAATGCATAGGTCCCAGTGGCACGTGTCGGGAGAGCGCTGATATCGACGACGTCCGCGACACGGACCTTGCGGTAGATCTCCGCCCGGTAATGGCCAACCGTACCGATGATCTCCTCATACATGCGTTGCTCGTTGAGGTTTGAAAGGCGTTTCTTCATGGCGCGTCAGAAAGTCCGGGTCACTTCGACCGCTGGCCAAGCAGTCACCCTGAAATCGTGCCGATCGGGGCGGCCGGTCAACAATGCGGCGGAGTAAGGCGAGCGGGCGACCGAGTATCCCGCCGCATCGATCCAGTCGATCCCGTCCGTGCGAACGATGGGGCGCACATCATAGGATCCGCGCCGCCCATCCACATGCGTGAGCTGCGCAACGCTCGCCCGTACCACGTCGACGGCATCTCTATCTGCCGCGAGCGACCGCTGCCACGCAAGGAAGCGTTGCGGATCTATCAGCGTCTCCGGGTCGCGATCGAATCCCTCCTGCACAAGCCAGGCTTCGAACGCTGGACGCCGAGCGGCTGCTTCCTCGCGCGTTCCCGCCAACCCCTGCGCAAGCGCGAAGGCGACGAAGGGATCGAGCGTTCCCCAACGCAGCAGCTCGCGGAACCAGAACCCGACCCAGGGCAGTCCGCTAGTTGCGCGCCATGTTTCGAGAGTGGGCGTTTCCAGCGCGCCGGCGTTCTGACCCCAAGCCTGCGCCACCGCTGCGCCAACCGCGACCCCAAGTTTGAACTCGACATTTTCGGTGACGAACCGCTGCCACGCACGCAGGCGCTCGGCGTCAGGTGCAACCGCGCCTGGCAATTGCATCCACCATCCAACGACGCCGCGCCAGTTGGCGAGAACGAGCTGGTCGCCGGCCGTGTCGCGGACCCGAAAGCCGATCCCGGGCTCGGCACGTACCCGCTCACCCAGCCGGACCAGCAAAGCGAAACGCTGCTCAGCCGTCCACGTACCATACTCGGCCGCCCCCTGAAGCTCGGCGATCAGCTGCGGGGCGACCAGCTCGAAGCGGCGGCCGATATAGGGCGTGAATCCATATTGATAGAGCCGCCGCCGTTGCTGGGGATCCGGGTAGAGCCTCTCGACAAATGCGCGCCCCCGCTTGATGAAACTTGCCTCCAGCCATGCTTCCTCGGCGGCGGCGACCCGAGCGAATGTGCGTTGCCACAGGGCGCGCAGGAACGCTTCGGTTCGAGCACCATCTATCCCCACCAGCTCAATCCGCGTCAGTTCCTCGCTTGCGGCGAGAAGAAACCCGTCAAGCTCATCAAGGCTGTCGCCGAGCTGGTCAGCCGTTGTTCGCGACCCGACGCCGAGATTGGCGCCGGCCGCTTCGGGCAACGTGGCTTCCAGCCAGGCCAGGAACTGCTCCAACGTCTGCAAGCCGAGCTGCGCCGCTGCCTTTTGCCAGATCGAGCGCAACAAGACGACGAGCGGGCTGTGGACGACACCACCTGCATCTTCAGCCTGAAGCCGGCCGAGTAGGTTGTTATAGTCCCGCGTCGCCCTCTGGATTTGATTTAGCTGCTCGTTGCGTTGTCCCGGTGCCGTAGTCGAGGGCGCCTCCGGTACAGCTACCAGCGTGATGCCCTCGATTGATTCGGCGGCACCCGGCCGTCCGGCCCGACCCGCTAGGTTGCGGAATTCCGCGGTCGACATCGGCACGACAATCGGCTGTTGCGCCTGCGCGTCAAAGCTTCGCCGTTCCAGGCTGGTCAGGAATATGATGTCGAACGGCAGGTTCACGCCTTCCGTCAATGTCGCGGTCGCCAGCGTGACGGGACAGATTCTCCGGTCGATCAGATCTGTCATAAGTCGGCGAAGCCGCTGCGGCATCTGGCCATGGCTCGTGGCGATGCCGTGATCGAGCAACCGCACCTCGAACGACTGCGCGCCGCAATAATCGACGCAGGCCGCGCGGGTCTCCTGAAAGCGCGCTTGTCCATCAAGGTCGGCAGGAGGTGTGAAAGGCGGCACGTTCTGCCAGCCGGGGAGGTCGAACGCCTCTGCATAGCGCTTCATCAGCCGCTCGGGCGACTGGGCCACTGATATCAAAACGCGCCGATTGCCCTCGAGCAGATGCAGCGCGGTCCACAATACATAGAGCTGATTGTAGTGCGGCAAGCTGTTCCGGATGATCGCGGCAGGAAGCGGCATCGCCGGGATGCGCAGCGGCAGGTAGACCGGTGTGTCACGCCCGCGAACATAGAGTGTCTGCCCGTTCATGATGTCGAGCACGGCTTCCGGTGCGCGCCGGGAATCGACCCGCAGCCCGCCAATCAGCTGTCGGCTACTGCGATAACTGAGCCCAACCGGCGTCGCGTCCATCCGGCCTTCAATCCACTGGGCAACCGGGAGCGCGGCGCCGCCAGCGACCGCAGTCAACGCGATCCGCGCCATGTCGGGCTTTATCGCCAGCAGTCGTGACACCATTGCCTCAAGCCGCATCGCGCGGCTGCTGTGTGAGGCAAGCTCTTCCTGCGCCCCGGCGTCGCCCTCGCTAACCACCTGATGCGCCTCGTCGATGATGAGAAGGCGCAGCCGCTGGACGAGTAAGTGGCCGACATAGCGCATTAGCGCCTCGGCCTTCTCGACGGTTGCGATCAGCACCACGGGGCGATCGGCGGTCAGCCAATAGTCGGTGATGCCCCAGTCTGCCCCACCATAGAGGCCGGTCACGATCAGGTCGCTCCCCAGCTCAGCCGTCAGCTTTGCTTCCACCTCGCTCGCCAAGGCCCGCGATGGCACGAGATACAGCGCCAGCGGCGCTTGCCCTGGTGGAGCGTCAACGAGGAGCAGCTCCTTCACGATCGCCAGATTGGCGACAAGCGTCTTCCCCGATCCAGTCGGCGTACAGAGGGCAAACCTGTCGCTCGCGATCAGACGCTCGAGACCCTGGACCTGCGACGTCCACAAGACACCTCGTCCGCGGGCGAACTGCTCGCGGGCGAACCGCCACATACGAAGCTGCTGCTCGGGCGCGCGCGCGGCGAGCCGCGCAACGCGGCCATGCAGGCTGTTGGCCGCAAAGCGCCTCGCGGTCGCCTCAACAAGGTTGATCAGGATCCATAGCTCATCGCTGGATAGGCGCGTCGCCAGCGCGCTGAGCCCAGACAATTTGTCGATGGCCTGGGCGAGCCTGCCATCATTGCCTCTGCGCAGGCTGTCGCCGATGAGACCGACGGCCCTCACCAGCTCGACCACCACATACCAGCCGATCTTGCTGTCCGCGGGCGGTGCATCGCCCGCATCCGGTTCACCCACCACGAAAGCGGCTTGGGCATCGTCCTCGGCAGGGTCGTCCGTTTCGGTATCCGCTTCGTCTTCGACGGCCAATAACGGCCCCGAGCCGTCGCGGCCGGTCAGCGCTGCGTGGTCATTCCAAAAAGCCGCGGTGCGCGCGAGCAGCCGCTCGAAATCCGCGCCGAGGAAGGCGGCGAAGATCTCCGCGACGCCGCCGCCGTGGCGACCCTGGCGCAGCAGACTCGTCGCCATCGCCGGCAATCCTGCCATCTGGTATGCGCCTGCCGCGAGCAAGCCAACGGGCACGTCGCGCGTCACCGGATCGGAGGATCGCGCGAGCCATTCGAGCAGCTCTGCCGCGCGTCGATAGCAGCCGAGCGATTCCGGCGAGCCCTCGCCGTCGATCTCACGAAAGATCCCTGCCGCATGCAGAAGCCGGCGCGCATCATCGAACTGCTCATGCGATTCTCGCGGCCCCCATGCGATCGGCGGCACCTGCCATGAGGTTTGCAGGCTTCGAACGAACAAGCGGGCCTGTGCGGGCGTCAACTCATTCTCGGCGGCGCGATTGAAGCGAATGTTCATCGCCAGCGCGCGGCGCTGTTCATCGAGCCGCGCCATCAGGGGTTGACCCAGAGCGAGCGATAAAGCCGCTCGATGAGATCGACGCCACCCTCGACAACGAGTTCGACGACCTGGAGTGGCCGCCCCGCAGTATATTCCGCTGGTGGCGCGGCACCCGGCAGGTAGGTCTCGCCGGGATTTCGTCGGGCGGCTTTATTCCCGGCCACGAAGATCAAATCGGTTCGCGGAAGCGGGGCAGCGCCGATCAGCAGAGCGCGATCGAGCGACACGATCGCCTCGGCATATTGCTCGCGTGCCTTCTCGCACAGCAAGCGGTGCATCTGCTCCAGGCCCTGCGGCGCCGCCAGACCGCGGTTGAGCTCATTCCAGACGCCATCATTGGCCCGGACCCGCGCCTCTGGCGGACCAGTCCAGCCGCCGAGCATCATCTCGTCCATCACGCTTGGCGTGAGCGAAGCGCGCCATTTGGCCTCGCCGGCGATGAGCCGCACCACTTCGCCGGTGGCAGGATCGATCCCGAGCGCGATAAAGTCGTTACCGTGGCGGCCGGAGATTTCCCGGACGCGCGCCGGATCCCGCGCGAGATCGAAGATATAGGCCTCGACCTCCGCGTGATACCGAAACAGGAAGATCGGAATCGACCATTGGTGACCGCCGACGAACTGGTAGGCTTGGGTCATCAGCCCGGCCATCACTTCGCCGAACAGACCCTTCTTGGCAGTCGCCGGAAGACAATTGGGATATTGCGCATTACCACCCGGTCCATCGGCATCGGGATGCAAGTCGATCCGGGCGGCGCGGTGAAACACGTCACGCGCGTCGAGGTGCGCGGACTCGAAATAGGGCCGTAGCTCGGCGACCACCCCATCATCGATCGGCTCCGCTTGCTCGAACAGCAGATGTCCGTAATTGCCGTTCATTCGGGCGGCGCCCCGCAGCCAGCGGTTGAGGAGGAGCATCGGGGGAGGACAGTTATGGAGCATTTGTATTGAGCCTCACCAGATCGCGGTCTGGGGGATGGTCAACGTCTCGCCGTCGACCATGATGGTCCAGCCCGCGCCATCGGCCGCGAGCACGTCGAACACGCCGTAATGTGCCTGGCGATGATGATTGGGGCACAGCACCATGACGTTCGTAGCTTCAAGCACACCAGCCTGCAGCGTGCTCACCAGGATCACATGATGCGCTTCGGCATAAGGCTCACCGCTGCTTTTGACGAACGCGACCGCGTCGCGGCCGAGCGCCTCGCAGACCTGGCAGCGGTGCTTGCGTGCAGCTTTCACCTTGTCGCCGATCGGCCCGCGCTCGATCCGACGGCTGACCACGACGCGCCGCTTCGGAGGAAGGCTTGCGGTCATCGCTTGCAACGCCGTCAGCCCTGCGTGGGAGCGCGAACCTCGGATCGCCGTCAGGTCGAGCGGTGTGAACTCGGCCAGCTGCGCCAGATGGGCGAAGCCGGCTGCCGGAAATGGGGTCGTTGCCCATTGCAGGCCTTTGCGCAGCAGGTCGAAAATATCGTCGCCTGGTAGGTCCTTCGCGATGACGGGCGCATCGAATGTGGCGAGGCGCTCGAGGCGCACGCGATATTCTGGCTTTGCGCCAAGCACCGGGTCGATAAAGAATTTGGGATCGGGCTCAGGCTGTTGCTTGGTAGCCTCCACGACTTCGACCAGCGCTACGATCGCAGCCGGAGTCCCCTGATGGGCCGTTCGGCGGATCACGCCAAGATCGCCGAGCTGGATCAAATCGCGATCATGCGGAGTCACATAATAGAGCAACGACCTCTCGCCCGATGATGCCCACGCATCAGCATCCCACCGCGTGGGATTGGCCTGGAAAATCCAGTATCCCGTCGGTGGGACCGATCGGCCCGGAGCGGATTTCGGTTGTGCCAGCGGCGCGAAGGTCTCGGGAACCGCCATGACGGGCTGGCTTGCTGCCTGCCACATGCGAAACGAGCGATATTTGCCTGCGGCATGGCGCAGCGTCGACATCGTTCGGTAGTAATCGCCTTTCGAGACAATGCCGGGTGGGAGCGGTTTTTTCGCCGCGCCGTCCTTGCTGGAATATTGGAGCGCAGCGATCACCGCCGCCATCCCGTCGGCGTCGAAAGCGACATCAAGGTCGCCAAATGCGATTTCCAGCCGGTGAATGCGCGAAGTCTGGTTGCCCGTTGTCTTGTCGACGATCGGAAGAGTCCCTAGCCAGGCCCTATAGGCGTCTTCCTGCATATCCCCCGCCAAAATCCGGTCACGTTGGGCGCCCCCGCGCCTAGACGATCACCATAGTATCTTCAGTTTATCTTGTCGCGATTGGCTTGCCCCCGTCGTGTTTTTTGCTTCGGATTCTGGACCCACTGTCGCTTTCCCTCAATCGTGCTTCCCACTGTGTCACCTTTGCGGCATGCAACTGAGACATTGGGGATTTGGGTCGGCCTGGGGATCGAATGACCGCTTTTCAGGTTCAGCTTCCCACTAGACGACTTTCCAAATTGTCCGCCATTCCCGACGGACGGGGCAATGCTGAAATTCTCGATAGAGTGCTGCTGAGCGAATCTGGAACCGTGGAATGATGGGGCTGGTTTTTATCGGCTGCGAGATCGCTGGATAGGCGGGTGAACCTTAGACGATTCCTGTCGGGTAGATGCAACTTCGACCGGCTTTCGCTCGCGCGCTTCCCTGACCATGGCAGGGCGAATATGATGACCCTGCTCGATGTGGCTTTGTAGTTTCTTGGTCGCGACGTTCATCACCCGTGAGATCGCCGCAGGATCGTCGAATAATGCGGTTCGCACCACCGCCTCGATGATCCTCAGCTGACTTTGCGCGGCTCGTTCGTTTCTGTACCCGGCCGCGGCCGGACGGGATCGCGCGGACCGCTCGCGAGCGTGTGCCTCATCTCGACCGGACTTCTGGGCGACTGGCGGAACGGTCGCCGGCGCGATGCTGTTGCGGCTATTGTCTCGCCGAAGGCGGTCCAGCTCTTGCAGATCGCGCTCGTTCGGCCGATATCCGTGCACTTCCAAGCCTTGGCGGCTGGCCTCGAGCCATGCCGCCCGGCGGAAGGCCTCGCTGCCGGTGACATGAACGTTCGACCAGCCGCGATGGCGCGCGATGGCGACGAGATCACGCACAACCTCTTCGCTCTCGTTCGAGGTGACAAGGCGTCGCCCCTGGTCCCGAAATGCAGGTTCTTTGGCCTGGGCCGTCGTGAAGTAAGCCGGCTCGCCCGACCATTTGCTGGTCGACGAAAAGTAGCGTTTTTGCAGCGCCTCAGGCATGTCGCCGGTCGAAACCGATCGGGAAGGTGGCTGACCCTTCTCCCTGGCAGTGCCGCGGGCCTCAGGTGCTTCGGGGATGCGGTCGGGCGCGCCGGTCTTAGAACGCGTCGAGGAGGGACCCTCACCGATTGAAATGGCATTGCCGCGTTTCCTGGCATTACGCGGGTTCTCGGATTTTTCAGCGGACATGGGCTGCCCTTTCCTGCATTACTGATATGGAGGCCGGCCCGGTCGGTGGCACAAGCGCTCGCTCGACCATCGCCGATACGAAGGCGATCGCGGCGGCCTCATCGCCCGGCGGCGGCAGTTCGGCCAGGTCGCTTAGAACCAGCATGTCATCCGTTATCTCGGCGGCGCCCGCCAGCTCGGCGTCGGTCATTTCCCGCATCGCTATTTCCTCCTGTATGGCGCCCCCCGAGCTTGTCGCTGGTTGCGGTTGGGTGCCGCTCCGTTCAGGCGTGCCAGCGCCATGCTGCGCTGAAGCCGGCGCGGGGGCAGAAAGCATTGCCGCAATTGGACGTGCGGACAGCAGGGGCGGAGCAATCACCCGCCGCGTGAAGCGCGGCATCCGGTAATAGGCGATCTTGCGCCCTCGAATTGGGGGGATGCCGGCGCGGAGAAGCAGGAGCTCGCTTTTCGGCAGCTGCATGAGCTCTTGGGGCAGCAGGAGCGCGCGGCGCTGGTCAGATTCCGAGATGCTTCGGTTCGCCAGCAGTCCGTGGATGGTGCGGCTGCGGGATTTCACGTTCATCGTGAAAAAGCCGAGCCGCTCGGAAAGTTCGTTCGCGACCTTCAGTTCCTTCGGCGTGAAGACCACTTCAAGGCCGCAATTGGCGATGATCTCGTCGGTGACGTCGGGACCGTAGATGGCGCGAAGCTGGGATCGGCTCTGAATGACCGGAACCAGGCGCAGGCCGTAGCCGGCGACGTAGGAGAAGCCGCTTGCAATCACCGAGGCTTTTCCGAGCCTGGCAAACTCGTCGAGCAGGACCAGGACCGGGATATTGCTCGCGCCATCAGGAAGGTCGCGGGTGTTGAGATCCACAAGCTGTTGCAGAAACAGGCTGTAGATCGGCGCGATGCGGTCGATATTGTCCGGCGACACGCCGAGGTAAATCGACATGCGCCGACGCCGCACCTCGCGCAGGTCGAAGTCACTCTCCGAGGTAGCGGCATCCACCATGGGGTTCAGCCAGAGGTTGAGCCGGGCCGTGATCGTCTGCTTGATACCCGAGAATGTATTGTCCGAGGCCGAGGCAAAATCCTGGATCGCGGACACGCACGCTTGGCTGAGGCGCTGGCCGACCCTGCGGGTCTCCTGAAGCGTTACGGGAAGGTCGCTTTTGGGATCACCGGTCGTAAGGCGGCGATAGATCTCGCCGATCGTGAAAGGCAGGCCCGGATTGGATGCGACCAGGGCGCCGACGCCGATGAAGGCCGCTCGCGCGGCCTCCGCCCAGAATGGATCGGATCGCTCCGGCGCCGGAAAAAGCATACCCGCGATCTTCTGCAGCTCGTTGACGACCTCGGTGTCATCGGTCCGCCTGATGTGCGCCAGAGGGTTGTACCGTGCCGTCCGCCCCTCCACGTCGAGCGGGTCGAACAGGTGCACAGCCTGTCCGGCGCGCGCACGATAGCCCGCGCTTGCACCCCAATTCTCCCGCTTCACGTCGAGCACGACCACCGAGTCCGGCCAGGTCAGCAGATTCGGTATGACGACGCCGACGCCCTTCCCCGCGCGCGTGGGCGCCTCGAGCAGGACATGCTCGCTCCCGCCGAATATCAGGAAACGTCCAGCCTTGCGACCAACGACGATCCCGGCAGCGGCGCGGAGCCCTTCCCGCCGGATTTCGCCCTCGCGCGCAAAGCGGGCTGTACCGTGCAACGCCGGCCCGCGGCGCAAGATCGCGATCGCGACTATCCCGACCACAACGGCGCCCGCGAGCGCCCCGCGCTTCAACCACTCGATAAGCAACGGGTCCGCCCGATAGTACCACAGCCACGCGGGCAAGGCGGTGATGTCCGTGTTGGGGCCGACCTGGCCCAGTCCAAAGAGGGCGACCAGCACGGCGATGGCGCAGCACAGCAACGCCCCGCCGGCGACGGACAGGCCGACCGCCCAACGATTACGCTGCCCCGGCATCGCCCACCTTTGGTTGGAAGTAGACCTCCTCCACCTCGAAACGGCCGCCATGACGCCGGGTCTGGACGACAACATCAATCAGCATTCGGAGCAGTCCGCGGATGTCATCGCGCGCGAGATCGCGGCCGCCCTCGGACTCCTTGACGAGTAGCGTCAGCTGCTCGAATGCGCCCGCAGCCGAGCCGGCATGAACCGTGGTGATCGACCCAGGGTGCCCGGAGTTGACGTTGCGCAGGTAGAAGAAGGCGGTGCCATCGCGCAGCTCCTGCAGGAGGATGCGGTCCGGGCGCATGCGCATCGCGCTTTCGAGGAGTTGCTTGGGACCGACCTTTGCAAGGCCCTGCCCTTCGCTCGAATAGACCATGTGAACGACATTGCGATGGGGCACGATGAGTTCGCGCGTGTCCTCGATCGTAAGCAGTCGTTCGCCGTGCGGAATAAGCTGAACGAGCGCCTTTGCCAAAGTCGTCTTGCCCGACCCGGTTGCGCCGCTAACGAGGATATTCTTGCGCGCCGCGACCGCGACTTTGAAGAAGGCTGGCCAATCGCCCGCGTCACGCAGGGCGACCAACTCGGCGTCGGTTTCGGTGAGCCCCCGGGCGCTCACGCGCGTCGTGTCAAAGAGGCCCGCGCGTGCGAGCTGGTCGATCGGCAGGGTTACGGTCGAGGGTTTGCGTATCGTAAAGGAAGGGCAGCCGCTCGGCGTCACCGACGGGATCACAATCTGGCAGCGCTCCCCACCCGGTAGCACGGTCGAACAGATCGGCGTCTGCCCATCGATGTCCTGGTGCGTGAAGCTTGCGGCGGCGACGGCGAGCGTTCCAAGCCACTCGCTGTCGAGTTCAGACAGCTCATGCCATCGCCACCCCTGCCGATCCTCGATTCCTGCCTCGCCCGGGCGGTTGATGACTAGCTCGGTTACATCATCCGGCTCCAGCAGCGGAAGGAGCGGTTCGAGATAGTGGCGAAGGACCGCGGTGTCGCGCATGGCTTACCGCCGCAGTTCCAAATTGTAGACGTCGGCGAAGTTGAAGTCTTTGGCTACGAAGATACCGACCTCCTCGCCCTGGTTCTTCTTCAGCACCGGCCGGATGTTGATGTTGTTCTGCAGCGCGATCGCGGCGCCTTCGCTCGGCGCGCGCGTCACATTGTTGAAATTGCCGTTGCCGCTCGAGGCGGCCTGCCCGGCAATATAGGCGGCATCATCGACGAGGGAGAGCAGGAGCGCGCCGCCGAACCGTGCCCAGAAGAAGCTGTCGACCGCCCCAGCGAGCCCGGCGCGCCCAAGGGCATCGGAACCAGGCGAGGCAAGGTCGATGCGGACGCCTTGCGGCGTCACCGCCCGCGTCCAAAGCACAAAGAGGCGGTTCTGCCCTTGTTGGATCCCCCCGCGATATTCGCCGAGCACGCGCGTACCCTTTTCCATCAGCACGACCCGGCCATTCTCGGAGTAGACATCGCGGGGGATCAGGCAGGATGTATATCCAGGCTGCGCGGAGTTGATGGCCGTCTGAAGGACGCAAGGGATCAATGTGCCCGCGGTGATCAGGAAGTTCCGATTGGGGAGCATCGAGGCTCGCGCTTCGCCGATCGCCGAACTCTGCCGCAGCACGTCCAGCGCGTTGGGCGCCCCGCCCTCGGCACTCGCTGGAATTCCTGAAATCTCGGCCGGTTGCGCGCCCGAGGGAACTCCCGCTGGGTCCTGAGAGGGCCTGCCGCCGAGATTGCGCCCGCCATAGGCGATGAGTGTAGACCGTCGCGCCTGGTCAGCGAGGTTGGGCCGGGCCGCCGCCCCTCCTGTCGGTCCCGGCGCGGCTCCCGCCTGCATGGCAGGGACGATCTGACCGTCGGGGCCAGGAACGGCCGTTTGAGGATTGAGAACCGGCGCGTTGGGATCGCTTCCGCCGACGCCCAACGGTCGAGGCTGCGGCGCAACGGCTGCGTAATCGACGGTTTCCCGCGCGACGATATCGCGCCGTTCACGGGCCGCCCCGCCCGGGGCCGTGAGATCACGATTGGAGGCCTGCTGGCTTGTCCCGGAATTCACCCACAAGATGCCGAGCACCATTGCGGTGCCGGCAAAAATCAGAGCCGTATTGCGCTTGGCAGGCGTCATTCCGCCGATCGGCTCGATACCGCGCTCGTGCAGAATCTCGTCCCTTTCCGGTGTGACATCGGCGCCGGGCAGAGGGCGCGAAACAGGGGATGGATCTTCGGCCATGGCTCATTCCTGCGGATGTGTGATGGTGCGCTCGACATGGGGCGAGCCGGTGTTCGTCCCATGGTCGGCCCCATAAGGCTCCGGTGCCTGATTATAGATGCACAGCACCTCCCCGCCTCGCCGAAGGCGCAATTGACGCGCCACTAGATGGACGACGACGAATTCGTCGCGGACGTCGAAGGGGACCAGCGTTTCCGACCCGTCGGGTCGCACCAGATATATAGCTGGCACTTCGCGGTTCGCCGGGAAACGCAGGACCGTGAACTGCCCGTTGTCGGAGACTTCCGACGGCTGGAGCTCGCTGGCGCCCTGAACCTTGTAGTTCATGTTGCGAGGCCCCTCGATGACCGCGTGATCAAGGGCGCCGCGAACGGCCCGGGCCTCCAGGGTAGCCGCCTGCATGGCCATCTGCGCGGCCCTGAGACGCTCCGCGCGTGCGGCGTCATCCTTGGGGTATCGGAACCGGACCTGAAAATAGGCTTGCCCGTTGCGGCCCGTGATGGGCCCGCTCCGGGCGGTCAGCTCAAATGCATAGCTGCGCAGTTCGCCGCCTCGCGACGTGGTGACTATGAGATTGGTCGGTCCGGCCCGCTCGCGGGGTTTGAGGAAGAGGATATGGCCGGCAACGGCCACCTCCCATGAGACCGTATCGCCGAGCGCGACATGCTGGATCGTCTCATCGTCGCTCAAGACAATTTGTGTTGCCGTCCGGAAGGTGCCGACAATCCGATAGACCTGGGTCTCCTCATATTCGACGAACTTGACCCGCGGGTCTGATGCAGCACCTCGCGGAACCTCGACCGCGCGCGCCGCCGCTACGGGTACGAGCGCGCAAATGATGACGGCAGAGAGCGCCTTCACCGGATCACCTCCGGATCGGCACGGTAGTTCTCGACCTGGAATCCCAGCGGGTTCCGGTAGCGATCGCCCTCCGCCATGGGCGCGTTGGCGTAGGCGAATGTGATCGTGGCGATCCAATCGGTGTTCTGCGTGTCGGTCTCGGTCAGGACTGTCCGGGTGAAGCGGACGTTGGCGACCCGATCGTTGATGAAGGCAATGTTGCGAACGCGCGCTTGCACGACCGCATTCTTGCCCCAGACATTTTGGGGACTTGCACCATTGTTGCTGCTGTAAAAGCGCGCCCAGCGCTGCTGCTCGGTCGGTTGCGAGAGGATAGTCACAAACCGAAAGTTTTCCTCGGCCGCTGCCGGAATCCAGCTTTCGCGGGTTCTCACATACTGGGCGAGGAAATATTTGGTGACCGCCTCATCATAGCGCATCGGCCGCTGGGTGAGCGCGGTCTGGACGTCCACTGCGCCGGTGGTCTGATTGACGCGAATAACATAGGGCACGACGGTTTTGAGGGGCGTCAATGCGGCAACCGCAAAGATCGATGCCGCAGCCAGGAGCGAGGCGATGACTGCGATGCTCCACGCGATACGGGTCGAGCGCAGCGCGTTCCGGATTCTGTCCTGATCCCAGCTTCGCGCGTCTCGGAAATAGCGCTGCAATCCCGACGCCGGCACGGCCTCCGATTGATCATCAGCAGCTCGCATAGCGCGGCTCCCTAGGTGCGAACGAGACCTTGTCGCCCGAGGTTGACGGCGATGGCACAGGGGGCGGCGGGGGCGGATCGCTATCTCGTGGATGGGACAGGGGCGGTATGGGCGGCGCGGCTCTCGGCGCCGTGGTGGCAGGCACCGGCGAGCCGGGCAGGACGCTTCCGTAGATGTTTACATCGCGCAGGTGACGCCCATTGCACACCGCGAGCTTCTTGGGTCCGGAAGCACAGCCGGCGAGGGCCAGCATAACCAGACATGCACCCACGCAAGTGGGACGGTGGCGGGAGATCGAGGCGGGAATTCGCGGAAAAAGGAAAGTCATAATGATGATGCCTCGCTACGCCGCTTCAATGGTGCCGCCGCGACGAGCGGCGCGCTCCAAGTTGCGGCTGTTGCGCATGACGCGACGCTGTCGGAAGGGAGATGCCATCGTGCCCCATGCCGTCCCGGCGAAGGCACCCACACCTGCAGCGGCTCCTCCGGCTATTCCTGTGGCGATGGCTGGAGCCTGGAAGAAAAAAATAGTCCCTAGAAAGAGGTAAACCGCAAATATTACGGCTGCGATCGTGACATCGGAGTTGGTTTCCGCTTCAGCCAACGCCGATGCGCCAAGATCAGATACTAGTGTTGTGATCGCAATAATTACGGCCATGAGGACGATGTAGTTGAATGCTTGGCCCAGCCATCCATGGAAGAACCGTCGCGTTGGCTCGAACAAAGCCAACGCGATAAAAATGGGTCCCAAGGCGATAATGATTGCAAGGGCGACCTTCGCGAAGATCGTGATTGCGAAGCCAATCGCTGCCGAAAGGCCAGCCACCGCATATATCACTATGGCCAAGGTCAGGAGCACAAGCTTCCACGGGTTGATATCGAGATAAGTCTCCGCTTCGGTCCTGATCAGCCGGATGACGTCATCGACTTGGCTGAAGTATTGGTCGAAAACTGCACCAGCGGTGCCGATCGTCTTCCCGGCTAGGGCCTGAGCTATCGCGTCTGGCATCCCGTGAAAAAGGGGTTCGGTTATCCATTCGGAATAGGCAACTGTGGTGGCGGCCATGTATAAGAGACAAAGTTTGACCATGCGCGCGAATAACTCGCCCCAAGGTTCGCTGATGATGCCTCGCATCACCATGAAGCCGAACAAGACAATGTAGATCACGAGGCCCGCAGCTAACGGTCCGCGAATTACGTCGACAACGTTTGACAACCGCTCATTGAGAAAGAGGTCGAGCTTTCCGTCAACATTGTCGTAGATCGTCGAAAATATCGTCGAAGACATATGGTGGCTCCGCGACCTTCAGCGGCCCAGCGACTGTTCAAGTTTTCTAGCGTTCTCCACGCTTTTGGCGTTGCTGCATTCCTGCGGGTCGCCGTGTGTACCATTGGCGCAAGCCTCCAGAATGCTCGACCTCTCTTGGGGTGAGTTGGCGAGTTCGTCCTTCCCCTTGGTTTCGTGGCAGGCGCAAAGTGATAGGGTCGCAAGAAGAGCGAAGCCTACAGACTGCCTTTTCATTTGGTATCACTAAGAGATTGTTCGAGCTTCGCGAGGGACTCCTCCCCCTGGCGTTGCGAGCGAAGACGATCCTCTGCATCCTGCCTCATCCGCAGCGCCTGCAATTGCAGAGCATCGTTCTGGATATGGGCGTTCTCGACCCCTACCCTCGCCTGAATGTCCATGACCTGCTTCGCGTCCGACGCCGTATCAAGCGAGGTTCTCAGCTCCTCAAGGCCGGTGGTACGCTGCGCGGATACGCCATAGGCGGCCTCCGCGATTGCCGCATCACGCGCTGCGAGATCGCCGTTGCGCAGGAGGTTGTCCCGGGAAGCGCGCTCATAAGCTGAAGCACCCGGCCGCAATTCCGGCAGGGCGACGCGGTTGGCGTTCCGAATGCGGGTCGCGGAACTCCCGAGCGAGCCCAGGCTGGCATTGTCCGAAGACATCAGCCGATTGATGTCACGCGCCTCCCGCGGCAGAAGATGGCGCATGGCGTCAGTGGAAAGCGACGAGGCAATGCCGTTGACGTCGGTGACTTGGTTGAAGCTGCCATAGAGCTGCTTTGCCTCGGCGATCTGCTCCTTCCCCTGATCGATCATCGACAGGGTGTTCTTCACCGTGGCCAAGGCCTGCAGATAGCCGGAGCTGTCATAGACCGGGATACCCTGGGCGGCCGCCGGCCCTGCCATTCCCAACGCGATGGCGCCAAGCGCTGCGCATTTGCCATTACCCATAGCTCATCCTTTCCTGATCGATGCAGACCGACGCTGCTGGTGAAAGAGAGGCAGCCATTTCGCCGGGTTGTCGCCGACATCCGCGCGAATGGCATCGAGAAGCGTCACGGTTTCCGTGGTGCCCGAGAGCACAGCCAGTTCGTCGGAGAGCCCGCCAAGATCCAGTTCCACCACGATCGAGTCATGGCCCTGCTTGATGAGGAAGCGACGCGATTCCGGGTTCAGGTCATGACGGATGAGCTTGAATTCCGCTTGGGTCAGGCCCAGCCCGTCGACATAATCCGCTGCACGGCCATAGGGGTTGGGGAGCAGGATCTTGGTCGCGACCTGCTCCATGATGCTGTGCGAGATGTCGGAGCGCAGCGCATCGGCTGGGCTCTGCGTGCCGAAGACCAGGAAGGCGTTCTGCTTACGATAAGTCTTCAAGCCATCCTGGGCGAAGGCGCGGAAAGCGTCATCATCCAGCGCCTTCCAGAACTCGTCGATGTCGATCACCAGCCTCCGGCCGTCCAGGAGGCCGTCGATGCGATGGAACATGTACATCACGATCGGCGTCCGAACCTCCGGATTGTCGAGGAAATCGGTCATGTCGAAACCGAGGAACGGCGCATCGAGCGACAGGGCATCGCTCTCGTTGTCGAAAACCCAGCCCAGCGGTCCGCCTCGCGACCATTTCTCAAGCCGTGCGCCAATCCCTTCCGGATCGCGCTGGCCGAGCAACTGGCGCAGAGCGAGGATGGATCGATTCTCCGGCGCGAGCCGCCCCATAGACGCCAAGCCTTCGTCGATCATGCGCTCTTGGGTGACGCCGAGCGTACCGCCAGCCGGCGTCACCAGCTGCCTGATCAGACGGCCGAGGAAGACGAGGTTGCGCGGTCCATATTCAAGCGCCCGCAAGGGCGCGAAGCCGGTGGGCTCGCCATTCTTCAGCGTCAGATAGATTCCGCCAGCAGACCGCACGTAGATCTCGGCGCCGCGATCCTTGTCGATGAAGATCTGCTGGGCGCCTGTCTTCTCGAGCTGCGCCATCAGGAAGTTCTGGACGACGGTCTTGCCCGCGCCCGAGGGACCAATGATCAGCGTGTGGCCGAGATCCCCGACGTGGAAGTTGAAATAGTAGGGTGATTGCGCGGCCGTTTTCATCAACGCGATCGCCGAACCCCAATGATTTCCGCTCGGCCGTCCCGCAGGGTAAGTGTGGAAGGGTGCCAAGGCGGCGAAATTCCGCGAGGTGATCGCCGCCGGCCGCGCCCGCCACGCGAAATTTCCGGGAAGCTGAGCCCAGAAGGCCGCCTCGAGCGCCGGCCCTTCCCTCGCTGATACCAGGCCAGCATCGGCGAGCGCGGCCCGCGCCGCCGACAGATTATCGGCGAGGCGCTTCTGGTTCTCAGCGAACACGGCGAGCGAGAAATGATGTTCGCCCAGGACGAACCGATTGCTCTGAAGATCGTCGGCCGCGTCCTCAAGGTCGAGCGCCTGGCTTGCGGCCGCGTCTTCGGTGGAGGCCATCTGGTTCTGTCGCCGGCGAAGCCTTTCGGCCGCCCGCGCCTTGCTCATGAAGGTGAAGGACTGCGACACGACGAACGCGAAATCCTGGCCCAGCAGAGCGTTCATCTGACCGGGGCGGGTGAGCGCGGGATATTCCCGGATGCCGAAAATCCCCACCCAGCGGCTCGCATCATGAGCGCGGATCTCGACCGTCTCGCGTCCGAAGATCAGCCGCTCGCCGTAGAGTGTCGACCCAAGATGGCCTCGGACCAGCGGCACCTTGGCCCGGGCGCCCATCATGACCTGCTCGAGCACTTCGAGGGGCCTGGAGAATATGAGGCCATTTTTCTCATAGAGGGCGAGCCGCGCGGGGCTGCACCGCCGAAGGAGCTTTTCAATGTCGCGCGCCTTCTCCTCGAAGCGGGCTAATTCGTCGGGGTCGACTTCCTCGTCGACTGCCTTCGCCTTGGCGATCCGCTTGAGGAGCAGCCCCGTCCGATCGGCCGAACCAACTGCGGGTCGCATGATCAGCGTCAAATAATGCTCGTTGACGAACATGCGATTGGCGGTGACGCGCGCGCGATATTTGCCGTCCAGATCGGCTGCGAAGGCTGAGCGGAATTCACCTTCGGGATAGTCGTCGACCGGGTGGCGAACGATGTGGGTCCAGAGCGCGAGCCGATCGTCGGCGATGTTGCGCCAAGTGCCATTGAGTTTCTCGTGCCAGTCGTTGAGGTGGATCGGATCCGCGGTTTCGAAAGCGAGCCCCTCGAGGCGGAACATCATCATCAGATCGCCGCTATCGAGCGCGATCACCTCGGACGTCACATGGCGTGCGTAGGGCAGATAGCGCCCAGGCTCGGCCTCTTGCCGCAAGATGCGCCACGGCGTCTTGCGCGGCGGGAGCTGGGTCGCCGTGCTAGCCACGCGCAAAGCCCTTGCGCTTCAGCCCGGCGACCGGGAGCGGCGAATAGGAACTTCCGCCCCACCAGGCGCGGTTCCGGCTGCGCGCCTTGGTCATGGTCCACAGCCACAGCAGCCGGAAAGCATTGGCATCGTGCCGCACGATGAGCCGCGCCACGGCAAGACAGGCGCCTCCAATGGCGCCGGCATAGAGCGGATTGCCGCTGACGATCAGCGTGAGACAGGCAGCAAGCGCGATCGGCAGCGAGGCTTCGAGCGGTACGCCGAGCCACATCGTAGGTCGCGTAACCGCCAGAAACAGCGTTTCCTCGCGTAGCCGCTCGTCCGGGGCGGCGCTCCCCTTCACGCGCCACCCGTGATCGTGTCGACGATCCACTGCGCGCTGAAGACGATGAAGATTCCGACGATGACGGTCACGAGCAGGCCGAGGCTGGCGCGCCCCGTGAAGAACATGAAACCGACGATGACGACCGCAATCACCGCGATCGTCTTGGCGAAGGTCCCGGTGAGCCAGGTCTTGATGTTCTCCGCCATCGATGTGATGCCGTCGGCGCCTTGCGCGTGCGCAGGATCGCTGAGCAATAGCGAGACAAGCAGCGCCAATGCCGCCACACCGACGATGCGCACCAGAAGTCGCGCCCACTGGGGCCATCCGCCCAAGGGGGCGGTGATTGCTGTCATGGATGCAGTCCTTTCAAAGATGCTGCCCCGTCTCCGAACACCATGAGCGAGGCCTGGCTCGCCCGCGCGGCCGTGTTCCATCCGGTAGCGAGCGGCGTCGAAACAGTGGTGTCGGGTGGCGGGGTGAAGGCCGGCGCAGTCGGGGCAATCGCCGATGCAGTGGCCACCGGCGCCGTCCCCCGGATCAGGGGAATGACGACTGACGCGCTAGCATAGACCCTGGCGACATAGCCGTTGCGAAAGCCGCGCCGCCGGTCGCCGGTATTGTACAGCGAAAGCGCCGTCGCGATCGCATGATCTCGGCTCGGCGCGATGCGCATGACCGCCTGATAGTTCTTGGCAAGGACGCGGGCGGCCGCCGCCAGATTGCGGCACGGCTCGAAGGCATCTTCGACCGAAAGCTCCAGCCATCCGAGATTGGCGCTGTTGATCTGCCCCAAGCCGAGATCGATGTTGTAGCCTTGACGGATCAGGCTTCGGGCCGCCGCAATCGCCTGCGCCTTGGTCGCGGGTCTTGGCTGGCGCACGCCGGGACTATTGACGCCGATGGCAAGGCTGTTGAACCGGCTCTCGGTGTGGACGATCGAAAGGAGCGTCTCGGGCGCAACTGACGGGGCGCATGCTCCTGCAATCGACAGGAGGCTGGCGACGTCGAGAATCATTGGACGCTACCGTTCAGTCGCTCGATGTTGGCCAGCGAGTAGGTCTGGCGGCGGCCATCGTTAAACGTGATCTCGACCCGCCGGCGAATTGCGGAATCGCGATCATAGACCTTACTGCGGGCGACACCGCCGCCACTGCAACCGGGAAAGGCGCCGCCGGTGGCCAAGCGCTTCCAGAGCTTGGTCATCGGCGGCACGCACTGCGCGTATTGGGTCGCGCCACCGGGATTGGAAAGGCAGATGAGAACCTGGCACCCCAGATCGTTCGCTCGCGCCGGAGCAGTGGGAAGGGCGGTGGCGAAGGCAAGCATCGCCAAGCCGTAAATCGCACGTTGCATTGGGTTTCCCCCCGCGAGACACACCTCCCGCGTCGGGAAATGGCGTCAGCTATCCGTTGGATTTCACCTCTCTTTTGTTCCGACCCCGCTCGATTTCGGCAATCCCCCCAACCGGGGGGAGTTGCTCGGTTTGCTGTCGCAGGAACTCGGACAGAGCGCCTTCCTGATCGGGTCGGAGAGCGTCGATCGCGGCCAGATGATCCGGCGGTTCGCCCCCGAGCAGGATGGACGGGCATTGCCCGTCGTAATTCCCGAGATTGGGGCGATGCTGCTGATAGCCGACCAGCGCGGCAAGCTCAGGGTCGAAAGCACTGGCCACGTCGGGGGGATAGGTCAGCCACTGGTTCTCATAGGGCTTCAGCCAGCCAAGGCAGTAGCTGACGATGATCCCGCGGCGCACCGCGTCAGTATGGTTCGGGCCAGCGCCATGGAGGGTCGATCCCAGAAATATGATCGCCGATCCCGGGTCGGCTTCGATGGCGACCGGTTCCTGGCCGCCGTCACCCTGCCCGCCATTGTGGCTCCCTGGCCAAATGAGCGTGGCCCCGTTCTCGGCCCTGAAAGGAGTAATCGGCCACATCACGTTGACGAGATATTCGAGTTCGCCTGTCGGCCCGCGCCACATGTCCTGGTCTCTGTGTGGAAATTGCGCTGGCGCTCCCGGATGCAATTCAAGCGCCTGCGTAAGGTTGAGCTGGACGGTCTCGCACCAAGGCTCGAGAAAGGCGCGGACGAAGCGCATGACGGCAGGGTTCCGGACAAGACTTTCTACCGCGGGCGCCCGCTTCAGCAATCCCCCGAAGCGCTTGGTGCGGGGCCCGTAGAAACCTCCCTGGCAGAATGGGGTTGCGGCAAAACGCGGGTGAAGCGATCGACTGATGTCCTCGATCCGCGACCCGGGCACGACGTCCTGCAAGACGCAGAAGCCCTGTCGCCGCAGTGTCTCATCGCTTCTGGTTGCAGCAGGGGTTTTGCGAGGCGCAATCGTTGCCATGACTTTTCTCCTCACGCTGCTGCGGCAAGATCGGAAAGGCCGACGGGGCGCAAAATACCGTTCGCGCGCAGCTGCTCGCGCGTTTGGTCGTCCACATCGATTTGCAAGGCGACGAGGCTTCGCCCCTCCTCGGACGTGGGAAGACCCAATGGTCGGCAGATCCAGCCGAAACTAAGGATTTGCTGGAACCATACCCACTCCGCGACCCCTGTGAAGCTACGGATCTGATGGGCAAGGGCATATTCAACGAGCGCCGTGACCAGCTGATTGCGGACCTCGAGACGTTCTCGGGCGCGTAATTTGCGCGCAAGGCAGAAGCGGGTGATCTCCAGAATGGCGGCGCCACGAGGCGGCGCCTCTTTGCAAAGGTTTGGGAATATCGTGCCGAGAATATGATCGTGCGTCGTGGGCAGGAGCCGTGCAGATGCCCGGTGGTCGCCATCGTCCCCGGTTATGACGATATAGATAGCGCGATCATCGTCGAACTGATCGACTTCATAACGGCCAGCGACGACCGGCACATTCCAGCGCAGAAGATCGACGAACACCCGCTTACGCTCCTCGAACATGGCGCGAAACAGGTGATGTTCCATGGCTTGTGAAAAGCCGGTCCCGATGTGCATGACAGCCTCCTTTTTGTGAGGCCTGTCAGTCGATCAGAGGCGGCTTTCTTGCGTTATCCCCAGTTCTGGGGAGATCATCGGCCGAACACATCGGCAAAGCTGATTTGCCCGTCGAACAAGGCGCGAATGGCAAGAAGGGTGCGCTTGGTGACGCCATAGCGGTCGCGCGCATCCTTCACATGCTGGATCACCGTTTCCTGGCCGATGCCGAGGATCTGGCTGATTTCCCAGTCGGTCTTGCCCCGCGCGACCAGCGCCACGCATTCGGCCTGCCGTTCGGTCAGGCTCGGACATTCGGATTGCGGCGCGTGGATCCGGGAAATCTTGCGTGCCGCTTCGAACGCGAAGCTGCCGACGAGCTGCACGAGCGGCAGTTGCCGATGGTCGAGCATCTCGCCCGCCGCCATCGCGAAGGAACAGGATCCATTGAGCTCGCCGGGTATATGGGCCGGAACGGTGAAGCCGTCGCCCAGCCCGGCCTCGTACGCTTCTGCCAGGATCGAGCGATCGGCGGCCGTCAGAGAGATGATCGACTGAACCGCCGACCAGGCAAAGCCCACATTGGTGCGATGGCTGGCGCGGTGGATCGGGTCGCTTGCATAGAGACGTCTCGCCTGGAAGCGCTCCACCCAGTCTTGCGGATAGTCGACGATGTGGACCGAGCGAACCGCAGGCTTCAGGTCGACATGATGGACCAGAGCATAGTGCCGAAAGCCCATGGCCTTCGTGATTTCGGCCATCAGGTCAGACAAGGCTGCGCTGTCCCTGATCACGCCAGCGACAGCGCAAAAATCCTGAACTTGCCCAAGCCCGATCATCACTCGGCCGGCGAGCTCAGAGAAGCGCTTCCATGTTGAGATGACCATCGCGAACCGCGCGCAGCACCAGCTGCGTGCGTCGTCGCACGCCATAGCGCCTGCGGGCCGATTCAACATATTCGTGCACGGTGTCGCGGCTCAGACCGAGGATCTGGCCGATCTCCCAGTCGCTTTTGCCTTGCGCGACGAGTGCGATGCATTCGACCTGTCGTGGGCTGAGCGGCACGCAGGTCAATGTCTTCGCTGCCTCGCCCAGCAGCTCGCGGGCACGATCATAAGCGACCGAGCCGAGCAGACGGGCCGTCAGTATCTCCTCCGCGCTGAGCGGCTCGTCGCGTGATCGGGCGGCGGTAAAGATCGCCTCGGGCTCGCCCGGAGTCCGGATCGGCAAACTGTAACCAGATGCAAGGTCATGATCTCGGGCGCGGTCGAGGATGCTTCGCTGGCGCGGCGTAAGCTCCAGCACATCGCCGATCCGGTCCCAGGCGAGCCCCGACGGGGTACGGGCGCAAGCCGCATGGATGGGATCTTCCAGATAATGGCGCTCTTCGAGCACTTCTTCGAGCCAGGGCGAGGGATAGGTCGTGAGAAACAATGTTTCCTCGCCTCCTCGCCTAAGGTCGACGTTATGAAGCAGCGTGAACCAGCGGAAGCCGAATTCGCGCGCAGCCGCATCGATCGTGCCATGCAATTCGCCGAGGTTTCCAGCGCGCCCACATTCTGTTGCAAAGCGCGTAAGATCATCAAGGCGGCCGCAGTCTTTAATACTTTTCGCCATAGAGGGTGATAGGTCGTCTGCGAGAGGTCTCCCCGTCGAGGCCTAAGCGGCGAGCGCCGTGATTATCAAGACGAATTGAGAACGATTCGCAACAATTTGTGCTCAGAATGGATCGCCTGCGACACTTTACCGGTGGGCAAAGTGTCATGACCGACAATCCGGCAGCGATCGCCGATTTGGGATTCACATTGATCCTGCTTTGTGCTTGATTCCACCATGTTATGTTTCAAACAGCCAAGCCTCTTGAACCTTCTAGTGGCTGTGATGTCGCGGTCGTGCTCGAGAGGTTGGCAAGCGCATCGAGCCGGCCCCGTTATGCGTTCATGGTCCTCAACCTGATCGCACAGGTCGCGAGGCCAGACGGAAGGGCCGGCCCCTGGATCAAGCGCGGGACGGAGCTTATCTCCTTGCGCGACTGGCTGTGTGACGCCCTTAGGCCCATGGCCCAACGTGGTCCGCGCGCCGCAGCGCTCTTTGAGCGGGTTCGGATCGACCTCGACGAGCGCGGCCTCCTACCGGATGGCGATGCGGCAAGGCGGCAAGCAATCGAGGCGGAGGCGCGCGCTCGGGTGCGAACGGCGGGAAAGAGCAACCTCAGCCGCGCGGTATCGGAATTGGTGAGTGCGGGCCTCTTGGACCGGCATTACCAGGGTTACCGGATTGATCACCACAACCGCGGCGGCCAGCGTCACGCGGTCTATACGTTGATTGGCGATGCTCTGCGCCTGCTGTCAGCGATCCAGCCAAAGCCGCTTCCGTCCGCACAAGGTGAGCTTGTGTTGGTGGAATGAGTGGGATGGAGCTATGGCCACGACCCCGTGCAGCAGAAGCAGCCCTTCATTGGTCGAGATCCGCTTACTCCGAGTTTTGCGAGCTAGAAAATGGCTTGTCTTTGTCAGCAGAACGCAGCGCGGATGCCAAGCGTCTCATTCGTTTGCGCTATCGAGTCTTCGGCAGTCCTCGCTAGGCCCGTCAGTGCTCTGATGGCATCGATCGTGTCGGGAATGACGATGGCCTGGTTGTCGACCATATAGGCATAGAACAGCTCGTCGCCCTCTACCTTGAGCATGTCCTCCCACAACGCGACCTCATAAAGATTGTCGTGTGGTCGGCCGAGGTCGGCCATCAGTTCCTTGACCGTATTGATCGCGGCGAGGCCATCGCCGGCTCGGATCAGGGCAATGCGGGACGAAGCCCGAAACGCGTCGAGCACCTCTTCCTTGCTCGCGTTCCGGGTCAACAGTACCGACCAATAGTGAAGATGCGCCAACGTTTGGGGAACTTTGACCGCCATCGTCACGACATCGAGCTGGGGATCCACGCTTTGAGCATCCGGCCCCTGGTGACTGGGGATGTCAGGTTCGGGGACGAGAGTGTTCATGATGCCGCCCAAGTGACTTTCCCACGGGTCGGTGGCCCGTCGTAGGAGAGTGCCGCGAGCACGCTTCAGGAGCCCTGCCCGTTTGAGCGCTGTCAGAGTGCGCACGATCGAGGTCGTGTTGCAGGATACCACCCGCGTCGCCGCTCGTCCTGCCGCGCTGTCGAACGAAACCTCAGCGACGAAGGAGTGTCCCGTGACATCGTGCTTCTCACCACCATGAACGATAAACTTGCGGCCGTTTGCCCGATAGATCTCTGCATTCTGCGCGGCGATGCGTTTGGGCGTACAGTCCACCACCACATCGACCTGTCCGAGGAGCGCGTCGAGCGTACCGGCGATGGTGAAGCCAGCGCCCCGCATCGTCTGGGCATGTTCGGACGAGGCTGCGTAAAGATCGATTCCCTGCTCTTCAAGCGGGCGCAGCCGCCAGTCCGTGGCAATGTCCACCACTCCGGCAAGCCGCATGTCCTTCTGCGCCAAAACGGCGGTTGCCACCCGCTTGCCGATAACACCGTAGCCGTTGATCGCGACACGAACTGGATCGTGCTGGGTCATCTTTGTCATGCTCCCACTATAGGTTCGGGTCGTCTCTCTCATGTTTCTACCCGAATGATGTCACCCGCAGCTACGGCATAATCGAGCGCGTAAGCGAGCTCTCCGGCGGTCTCGGCATGGACGTGCAGCAGCGGTTGGCCCCGCTCCACATCCTGACCGAGACGAGCCTCCATGAAGATGCCCGCGGCCTTGACGTCCGGAGCCCCGGCCAGCTTGGCAAGGCGCGCCAGCTTGCGATTGTCGATATGGACGACGCGCCCCGCGCGGTCGGCGACGATGGGGTGGGTCTGCGCGGCCAGCGGAGGCGCGCGCATGCCGCCCTGAGCCTCGCAGATCGCCTGGAACTTGGTCCAGGCGCGTCCATCCGCCAATGTCTTGAGCGCGAGAGCCGCGCCCTTGCCCGGTTCAGACTTGCCACCAATCTCAAGCGCCACGCCGGCAAGCGATGCGGCGCGGCGGCGCAGATCGTCCGGCGCCCCGGGCGCATTGCGCAGCACCGCAAGCAGGTCGCGTGCTTCCAGTGCGGGTCCGATGCCGCGCCCGACGGGCTGGGTGCCATCGGTGAGCAGGCAGCGCGCCTCCAAGCCTGAGCGCTCGGCCACCATGCGCATGCGCTCGGCAAGGTGCCGTGCATTCTCTTCGCTACGCACCTTGGCGGTCGGCCCCACCGGAATGTCGATGACCACATGGGTCGAGCCTGCAGCGATCTTCTTCGACAGGACCGAGGCGATGAGCTGGCCCTCGGTGTCGATGTCGAGCTCGCGCTCGATCCGCACGAACTTGTCGTCGGCCGGGCTGAGGTGGATCGCGCCACCCCAGACGATGCAGCCGCCTTCCTGCTCGACGACGCGCTTCAGCGCGGCAATATCAAGATCGACCGGCGCGAGCGTCTCCATCGTGTCGGCGGTCCCGGCAGGCGATGTAATCGCGCGCGATGAGGTTTTCGGCATGATGAGGCCGTTCGCAGCAACAATGGCCACGACGAGCGGTGTGGTGCGATTGCCCGGCAGGCCGCCGACACAATGCTTGTCGACCACGACCGGGGCATCCCATGACAGGCGGTCGCCGACCCCGATCATCGCTGCGGTGAGGTCGATTGTTTCCTCCTCGTCGAGCGGCAGCACTGCGCTCGCGGTCAGGAAGGCGGCGAGGTGCACGTCGGTGTAGCGCGCGGTTGCGACATCGCCGACGATGGAGGCGAATGCAGCTGCATTGAGGCGATGCCCGTAGATGCGGCTGCGCACACTGGCGAGCGACTCGAGCGCCGGCGCATGCGTGACTGCTATCGGAGCGCCTTCGGTGACACCGAGCATTTCCCAGGCGGTTTCCGAAAGGGCGGCCTCATCCG
Organism: Edaphosphingomonas laterariae; assembly: GCF_900188165.1. GTDB lineage: Bacteria > Pseudomonadota > Alphaproteobacteria > Sphingomonadales > Sphingomonadaceae > Sphingomonas_E > Sphingomonas_E laterariae. The sequence continues at coordinate 52,259 of NZ_FZOS01000026.1, forward strand.
GCCCGAGCAAGCTGTTCCCTTCGACCTGAAAGAGCGCAGCCCGCACCTCCCGGCCCGCGGCCGAAAGCAACACCTGGGGCCGCCCGGCCAGTCCCTCGGCGAGACAGACGTGGCAGTCCGTGCGCATGAGGACGACCGGCTGGTGCTGCGTGTGGAGACCGAGGCGCCGTGCACGCAACGTCGGCTGGACAATAGCGCCGGGATCGGGCCTCGTCATAGTTCGAACATCTGCGCCTGGCGCGGAACGACGGCATCCCATCCAAGCTCCTGGTCGATGCGTGAGCGCAGCGCCTCCGAGGCCTGCGCCTCGCCGTGCACGATGAAGACGCGCTTCGGCGGACGCTGAAATCCCGAAAGCCAGCGCATCAGCTCATTGGCATCCGCATGAGCCGAAAGCATTGGCAGATCAGCGACTTCCGCCTCGATCGGAACCCACTGGCCATGGATTTTTATCTCGCGCGCACCTTCGAGCATCGCGCGACCGCGCGTTCCCGCAGCCTGAAAGCCGGAGAAAAGGATAGTGTTCTTTTGATCGGGCGCGGACGCTTTGAGGTGATGAAGCACGCGGCCGCCGGTCGCCATGCCGCTCGCAGAAATGACGATCTTGGGATAGGGGCTGGCGGTGATTGCCTTCGATTGCTCGACCTCGCGCGTATAGGTCGCGATATCGCAGGCGTCGCGGCAAACCTGTGGCGTCAGTCGATGATCGCCGAGATGTTCGCATAGCAAGTCGGACGCACTGATGGCCATCGGGCTGTCCAGATAGATCGGCACGTTCTTCAGTCGGCCCGCTTCCCGCAACTTCCAGAGATAGTAGAGAAGTGCCTGCGCACGTCCGACAGCGAAGGCCGGGATGATGACCGTCCCGCCGCGGCGGACGGTGCGTTCGACGACTGCGCCCAGCGCTTCGGCGGCGTCGGTCGGGTCATGAATGCGGTTGCCATAGGTCGACTCGATCACGACGTAGTCGGCTTGGGCGACCGCCTCCGGGTCCAGCATGAAGGGATCGGAATAGCGACCGAGATCGCCGGAGAAGACGATACGCTGGCCGCCCCATTCGATATCGGCTGTCGCGGCGCCGAGGATGTGCCCGGCATGGCGAAAGGTGACCCTCGCGCCGCCCGGAAGTTCGGTGGATTTGGAGAACTGAACCGGCGTAAAGGACTCGATCGCACGCTCGGCATCGCGCACGCCATAGAGCGGCAACGCCGGCTTGTGCCGCGTGGCCCCGATGCGGTTGAGGAAATCGGCGTCCTTTTCGTTGAGATAGCCGCTGTCCTTGAGAATGAGCGCGGCCACGTCGCGCGTTGCCGCGGTCGCATAAATGCGACCGCGAAAGCCGTCGCGCACGAGGCGCGGCAGATAGCCGGAATGGTCGAGATGGGCATGGGTGAGAATGACTGCATTGATGCTGGCGGGCGGGACCGGTAGCGGCTCCCAATTGAGTTCGCGCAGATTTTTCATGCCCTGAAACAGGCCGCAGTCGATCAGGATGCGCTTGCCGTCGTGCTCCAGCAGATGCTTCGAACCGGTGACGGTTCCGGCGGCGCCAAGCGAGGTCATGGTGAGCATAATGCAGCCTTTGAGTTCGCCGGCGGGGGCGTGATGAGGTCGTAGGAATCGCCGCGACCATTGATGGCAGCGCATTCGGCGGGAGAGAGAAACTCATTGCGGGACCGACCGAGCAGCCGCGCGGCGCTTTCGGCGAGAGGCGGCCAGGTTGAGCAAATGGCGGACAGCATGGTGCGGAAACCCTTGCGCCACGTTTCAAAGGTATCTGATTGGGTCATCGTCGCCTGTTCTTGTCATTGTCAGGATGAGCGTGACGGATCAGCCTGCCGTCCAGGGCGGCGGGTCGCTGGCGGGGAAGGAGTCGAAACCCGCGCGGTCGACCTTGTCGAGGGGCTCGGGCGGTCGACGATGGCGAATGAGGTTTGCTGTGCCCACATGGGCTTGCGCGAGCGCGCGGGCGACAAGCGGCGCGAGGCCGATCGCGTTCGTCGGATGTGGCACCGCATCGGACGAGACGATGCGGCTCGAAAGAGTTGACCGGCCCCCGCCGAGTGGCCCGCTGGGATTGTTAGTGCATTGAAGCCTCCATCGCCAGTGTCGGCCGTAGGTGGAGCGAAGCGGAACCGGAG
>NZ_FZOS01000053.1 GCF_900188165.1 Edaphosphingomonas laterariae
CTTGGCAGAAAGGCTTCAAGGTGGACGACTTTTACGCCGCCCGCAGCAGGGCTATCCCGCCGCTACCGTGGTCGAATATTGCTCCGCCGTTCTCAGACGTCCGCTTTCCACCGAGTTCCGCTCCGGAGCTGACCGTCTCGAAGGTCCCAAAGTCGCCCCGCCGGCTAGATGACGGGACAGCAGCAAACGGCCCCCAGAGGGCTGGCAATGTCGGCTTACGGCGTCGGCAGACGTTCGATCTGGCGGACTGGTTGCTGACCGCGAAAATCACGTGAATCCTGCCTTATGGGAATCGCCTACGCCTCGGACGTCTTTCAAAATTTGATTGTGGAACACCCCGAGCGGAGCGGGTCGGCATCGTGAGCATGATTGAAAGCGGCATATCAGCCTGATTTCGCGATGATGATCGCTTCCGGCGTTCGTCGCACTACCTTGAGGTCAAAATAGGCGCAGAGCGCGGCGGTTACCGCATCCACGTCGCCCGCCCGGAAGATGCCGCTGACCCGACTTTGAGCGAGCGACGGTTCGCGCACCACGATCTTCGTGGTCGAATATCGGTTCACCTGGGCCAGTGCTTCGTCAAGCGTCAGATCGGCAAGATCGATGCGGCCGCGTTGCCATGAACTGACGCTCTCGCTGTCAACCATGCTTGGCGGCGTCAACCGCCCGTCCGGCCTGAGGGTCACGCGCTGCCCTGGGCTGAGATATGCGCGCGCGCCGCCGCCAGCTGCCCCCTCGACGACGACGCGTCCCCCCAGCAGCGTGACCATCTTGCTGTTCGCGAAGGCCGTGACGTCGAAGGATGTGCCGATCGCGGTGACCGTGCCGCGGCCGAAGGTCACCTGGAACGGGCGCGCCGCATCATGCGTCACATCGAAATGCGCCTGGCCCTGCAGCAGTTCGAGGTCCCGCGCCTTGCCGGTATAGGCGATGCGGATCCGGCTATCGGTGTCGAGGATGACCTTCGTTCCGTCCGCAAGCGTCTCCGACCGGATTTCACCGATCCGCGTGGCATATTCGACAATGGTGGGCGTCGTCAGCCACCATCCGGCACCGGCAAACGCCGCAGCGCACGCCGTGGCGGTCGCGAGCCGTGCCGGCGAGAACGCGAACAGGTTTGACCAGAAGCGGCGGCGTCGCTGCTGGCGTAGCGCCTCTTCGCTGGCAAAAGCGCGCGCTTCGGAAACGACCGCGCTCGATCGCAATCCTTCCAGCGCCTCCCAAACGGAATCATGTTGCGGGTCGATCGCCAGCTTTCGTCCCCTATTCATCAATCACGTCGCCCGCCTGCCTGAGGCGAAGGCGGCAATGTTCAAGCGCCAGCCTGACATGCTTTTCGACCATCGATATGCTGATGCCGAGTTGCTCCGCGATCGCGGCATGGCTCATATTGTCGAAGCGATACAGCACAAGTGCAGCACGGCGCTTGGGCGGCAATTCGCCCAGCGCACGTTCAAGCACCTCGATATTCTGTCGGCCGATAATCAGGCGTTCGGCCGATGGCGCCGGGCAGGCGATATCCTCCGGCGGCGCCTCGTTCGCGGCGGACAGGCCCCGGCTGATCGAAGCGCGCCCACGGTCGCGGATGAGGTTGATCGCCGTGACATGAAGGAAGGCGCCGGGGTTATGCACCTCGGTCCGCTCGGCCGCGACCGTCAGGCGCGCATAGGCATCCTGGACGATGTCGGCCGCATCGTCCTGATTAACCCCCCGACTGCGCACAATGCGGAGCAACCGGGCGTAATGGCCCGCTATGCCCTGCCTCAGCGTCGCTTGGTTGGCCGCTTTCAGATCCTCTTCCCCGTGCCTTTGCATCGATTGGAAGCGGCGCGACTAGCACGCGGCCCATGATTCGAAAAATATTTTGCTGTCGCATTACGGGTCGACCCCGAAATCCCGTCATCCCTTGAGAAAGCAAAAGGAGCGCCGGTCACAAGGCGCAATGGGAGGATGACTGAATGTTTCTGAAATACACCGCGCTGGCGGCGGGAACCGCGCTTGCGAGCCTCATCGTCGCACCGGCCAGCGCCCAATCCTATGCGCAGGCGCAGAGTTACGGCATGCCGTCGCAACCCCTCGGCAGCGCCTTGAAGCATCTCGCCAGCACCGCTGACATCCAGATCCTCTTTTCAAATGCCGATGTGGACGGCAAGCAGGCGCCGGCGCTGAGCGGTCGCTTCACGCCGGACGAGGCGTTGCGCCGCCTGCTGACGGGAAGTGGGCTGACCCATCAGAATGCCGGATCGAACGTCGTGGTGGTGCGTGGCGGCGTTCGCCCGATTGCCGCGCAGATGAATGCGTCGCCATCGCGCAGAATGGCGCCGGCCGAACCGGTGGCACCCCCGCCGGCGGTGGACGAGCCCGCCGCGACCGGCCTTGAGGATATCGTCGTCACCGCGCAGAAGCGTGCTGAAAACCTGCAGGAAACGCCGCTGGCAATCAGCGCGGTGACCGAGCACACGATCGAAGCCCGGTCCATTTCCAGCGTCGCCAATCTTGGATCGATCGCGCCCAGCCTGGTGGTCAGCGCGGCGGCGGGAGCCCCGAACAATGCCGGACTGTTCATCCGTGGCCTCGGTTCCGCCGATCCCCTGCTGACCGCGGACAGCCCGGTCGGCATGTATGTCGACGGGATCATCATCGCGCGTTCGGCCGGTTCGGCATTCGAGATTGCCGATCTGGAACGGGTGGAGGTTCTGCGGGGGCCGCAAGGCACGCTTTACGGCCGCAACACCATCGGTGGCGCGGTCAACCTGATCACCCGCAAGCCGGGCGAGAGGTTCAGCGTCCGCCAGAAATTCAGCGTCGGCAATTATGACTTCCTGCAATCGCGGACGGTGATCGACACCGGCGAACTGGGTGACAGCGGCCTGCGCGCGTCGTTCACCTATCTGCACAAGCAGCGCGACGGCATAGTCGACAATCTCAAGACACCGGACGATCGCGATCCCGGCGCCTATCGCGCCGATGGCGCGCGCGCGGCCGTGGTGTTCGATCAAGGGGGCGGTTTCCGGGCGAACTACGCCTATGACTATAACCGCAGCAAAGCGTTTTCGAACGCGTTCCAGCTAATCGCGGCGCGGCAGGATTTGTATGCCTTCTTCGCGGCTTCGCCTGCCGCTGGCGGCGGGACTTTCACCGTATCGCCCAACCGGCTCGATCAGATCAGCATCGATTCCGATGGCAAGGTGATCGACAAGGTGCAGGGCCACACGCTGACACTGGAAATCGACATCAACGACGATACCACGCTGAAATCGCTGACCGGCTATCGCAAATGGACGCAGGACGTGGCCGATAGCAGCTTCGGCGGCAACGCCGATCTGCTGGGCCGTCGCGTCGGCCAGGGCGCCACTTTGTTTCCTGTCAGCCTCTACCATGCCGCCGGGTACCGGCATCAGCGCCAATGGTCGCAGGAACTGAACCTGATCGGCAAGATCGGCTATGCCATCGAATATGTCCTTGGGGCCTATTATTTCAACGAGAAGGGACATGAGGACAGCCCCCAGGTGGTGGATTTCATCACCGCTGGCGGCGCTTTCCGCACGATGCCGCAACTGAACTACAGCGCGGAATCGACGACCAAGGCGCTTTTCATGCAGAGCACATGGCATGTCAGCGATCGGCTCGGCCTGACGGGCGGCATGCGCTATACCTGGGACGATAAGGAGATCGACCAAACGCAGCCGATCACCCGCGCGCCGGCGATCGACTTCAGCAAATTCAACTGGGCCGTGACCGCCGACTATCAGTTTGATGATGGCATCATGGGCTATGCGCGTATCGCCACCGGCTACAAGGCCGGCGGCTTCAGCGCGCGGGCATTCGACAGCGGCTTTGGCCCGGAATCTTTGACCTCCTACGAGATCGGCCTGAAGGCGGATCTTTTCGATCGGCGCCTTCGCTTCAACACGACGGCTTATTATGCCGATCACAAGGACCTTCAGGTCAATTCCTTCCAGGCCGGCGTCGGTGGCGCATCGGCGATCATCACCAATGCCGGCAAGGCCCGTTACAAGGGCATCGAAATCGAGGCCAATGCAGTGCCCTATGAAGGGCTCAGCACCTACGCCACATTCGGCTACGTCGACCGCAAGTTCAAGAAGTTCGAAATATTCAACACATCACCGAATTCGCTTGGTTATCCGGTGGGCCAGATCGTCGACATCGCCGACATCGCCAAATTCACATATTCCGCCCCGACAACGTTGAACGCCGGTGCGCAATATGAATTCGCGGCGGGCGATGTGGGCAACATCGCGTTCCGACTGGATTATAATTATCGCGGCAAGGTCTACTTCCACCCCAATCCGCTCACCGCGCCGTTCGCCGATCAGGTCGCAGCCCCTGCGCGCGGCCTGCTCGATGCCCGCATCACCTTGTCGGAGCTCGAGATCGGGACAGGCACGGCGTCGATCGCGTTCTGGGGCAAGAACATCACCGACAAGAAATACAAGGCTGTAGGCATCGACTTCGGCTCGCTGGGTTTCGGCGGCAATGTCTATGGTGATCCCGCGACATGGGGCCTCGATCTGAGCCTCAAATTCTAGGCTGACCCGCCGGCTGAGGCGTGGTCGACGCCTCAGCCGGCGGACTGTTTGTCCTTCTACGCCTGACAAGGGGTATCGGCATGAAACATATTTCCCATGGCATGATGGCTGCCATGCTGATCGCGGTCGCTCCGGCGATGGCGCATTCGCCCGCCGCCCAGACTTCCGAGGACAGCCGGCAGCTCGATGCCGCCTGGGACGAATTCCAGCAGGCTGCATCCGATTCCGCGGCCTTCGTGCGTCAGCATCCCTTCTTCAAGGACGCGGAAAATCGCGCATCGGCATATGCCTATCTGTCGAGCATGCTGCTGGCACGCATCGAGGAAGACATCGTGTTTGACGGTGACTTTCCCTATTTTCGCGTCCTTGATCATCGCATCCGTGAAGGCGGCGACAATCCCGATCAGCGCTACCTGATGGCCTCGCTCAATGGCGGCGAAACCTATCGGGTGTGGGGCAAGCTGGGCAAGAACCGGCGGCTCGATTTCCAGATCTATGCGGGCGACCCCTTTGTCGCCGGCAGCGGTGGGCGGTCGGCGTCCGCTATCAGCTTCGAACAGCTTAAGGTCGAACCCGACGGCACGTTCGAGCTCTGGCTTTCGCCGGACAAGCGACCCGGCAACTGGATGGACAATCCGAAAGATGCCAACCAGCTCTGGGTCCGTCAGATCTTCAGCGATTGGTCAAACGAAACGCCGGGCGATGTCCACATCGATCGGGTGGGGCATGAGGGCGACCTGAAGCCCGTCCTGAGCGATGCGGCGATGGCCCGGCGGTTGCGGAAGGCGGCCGCCGATCTGCGAACCCATGTGCGGGTCTGGCCGACGATGGTCGGCGCCCGCTATCTCAACCGGCCACCAAACACGATCAGCCAGCCGACCGATCCGTCGGCGCTTGGCGGCGTGCCCGGACGTTTCATGGTCGCCGGAAATTTCGATCTTGCGCCCGATGAAGCGCTGATCGTGCGGACATGGCCCGCCAGCGGCAATTATCAGGGCATCCAGCTTGCGGATCTTTGGTTCTCATCGCTTGAATATGGCAATCGCCAAACCAGCCTGACCGGCGATCAGGCCATCAAGAGCAAGGATGGATCCTATTATTTCGTGATTGCGGGGCGCGATCCTGGCGTTGCGAACTGGCTCGACACGACCGGCCGGCGACGTGGCGCCATCCTGTTGCGCTTCGACGGGATGAAGGAAACGACGTTCGATCCCGCCCGCTATCCGACAGCCACCAAGGTGAAGCTGGCCGATCTGCGTCAGCATCTTCCGGCGGATATTCCGGCCGTTGGCCCCGAACAGCGCAGTGCGGAAATCGCGGCTCGCCGTCGCCACGTCCAGCTTCGCTTCGGCAATTGAGGCTGGGATGGCGACCATGACCGGACGATATGCATATGTGCTACTCGGCGCCCTGGCCCCGCTGGCGGCGGCAACGGCGAGCGCAGGCGATGATCACCGCATCTGCGCCGACGACGGCCGCGCCTGCCTTGAAAGCACCGCGCGGCTCTACCTCGACGCTTTGATGAGCGCTGACGATAGCAAGGTTCCGCTGGCGGCCGACGTGCGCAGGACGCACGCCCTTGGCAATGGCGCTCCCGTCAATCAGGGGCGCACGATCGTCGGAGAAGCGGCGATGCGAGCGAGCATCCGCGCCGAAAAGCTGACGTCGCGAGGACCGGTGCGGCTGTTCACCGACGAAGAACGACGCGAAGTGATCGCGCTCTGGGAAAGCGCGACGGCAACACCGGCGCAACGGACGATCACCGTGATGGATCGGATCAGGATCGACAACGGCCTGATCCGCGAGGTGGAAGTGATATCGGCGGTGCGCGAAGGCGCAACCGATGCGATGGCGGCACCGCCAACGGATCCTGCTGCCCCGTTGATCGCGGCGTTGGCCGAGGTGAGCACAAAACTGCATTCAACGCCCTATGCCTCCAGTTCGGACGTCGCGCGCCGGAACACCGAAACCTATCTTGCGGGGCTGCTGACGCAGGCCTGGGGCTTTGCCGAGCAATTGAACATGATCGGCACGCCCTATTTCAGCCGCGGCGCCACGGTGGAAGGCCTGCCCGGGCTCTACAATCCCGACAATCTCTATCGTTCCGCCCTGCTGGAACCGGGTGGCGCCTATCGGATATATGGGCGCCGGGGGAGCCACGCTGATCTCAGCTTCCAGATCATCGATCAGTATCCGATCGTGGGTCTTGGCAAGAATCTGATGGTGGTCCGCCCTGATGACCTTTGGGGCGAGCCGGGCGAGGATTTCGAATTCTATCTCGGCGGCGCTCCGCGCGCTGGCGCCCGCTGGTTCGCGATGCCCGATAACGCTGTAGCGGTGCTCAGCCGGCAGTCGTTCGGCGATTGGCACGAGACACCGACAAGCCTGTTCATCGAGCGGCTCGATATGCCTGCGCCGCATGGCGATCGACGCCCCTTCGCGCAGGCAGCAAACGCGCTGCGCAAAGCCACTGCGCTCTGGGTCGACGGCTATGTGCCGGAAATCGAGCGCCACACCCCGGTGAACAGCCTGCCCGCGCCGCGCCCATCGGCTACGGACGCCGGTGGCCTGGGCGGCCAGATGAGCGTGATGGCACGTTACCGGATCCAGAAGGGCGAAGCCTTGCTGATCAGCGTCCGCAAGGCCGATGCCGCCTATCAGGGCATCCAGTTGGGCGATCCCTGGTTCGTCACGCCCAATACCGTCGAACATCAGGTCAGCCTTACAGCCCGGCAGGCGCATGTCGATGACGACGGAGTCATCCGCTTCGTCATTTCGCTCGACGATCCCGGCGTGCCGAACTGGCTGGATCCTGCAGGCAATCCCGAGGGCTATATCTTCATGCGGTGGCAGAATATTCGTACACCGCTGACAGACAGGGACGCGCCCGCCGCACGGCTCATCCGGCTCGCTTCATTGCGGCAGGCCTTGCCCGCCAGCACGCCCGTGGTCAGCACCATCGAGCGCCGCAAGCAGGTCGCCGAGCGCAAATGGGCGCCACAGGTTCGATAGGCACAGCGTGTCAATCCATGACCTGAATGGCGGGCCGCGAAAGTTCATCGATGACAAGATCGTCCAGCAGAACATGCGAGCATTGGCTACGCGTTTTCGCGATTAAACATGACGGCTTGGCGAAGGTGGCATCGTCGATGAACCCTGGAAGCATGGTCTTGCCTTTCAGATCGACGACGCGTGTCTCCGATCCGCGATAAGCAAGCACCGCCTGCGCTGCCCCGACCGCCAGAATGCGCCCCTGCCGGATTGCCACCGCCCGAGCGACATCGTCCGGCGCCTCCATCGTCCGGATCACGCCATTGGTGTAGATCGCATCTGCGACGACCTGTGCGGGCGCCGGCGCTGCCGATGCCAGCAGCAATGCCGCGATGGCGCCCATAGCCAGCAATCCCGGGCGATTTCCGGCCGCACTTTTCGTCGTGGGCATATCGCTTTTCCTTTGCTCAGAGCACGCACGCAGGAACCGCCTGGCGGCCGTGATCCGATCAGTCGAGCACCGACGAATCCAAACGGATTTCCCGTCGGGCCATCGCTTCCCACAGGAACGGAAAGCCCATCTGGTCGGACATCTGGACGACACGAAGGGCTTCGGGATTGGCGATCGGCTGCCCCTGCCCGAACACCTCGACATGCCATGCCAGCCGACAGCGATGCTCCAGCGTGATCGCGCGCAGATGCGCCTGGCGGATATTTTCGGCGACGATGAACACGCCGTGATTCTGCAACAGCGCCCATTTGCCCTGGCCAAGCGCATCGGCGGCGGCCTGCGCCTCTTCGGCGCCATCGACCGTGCCGGCATATTCATCGTACAATACCGGATCCTCGTCCACCTGACCGGACGTCTGATCATAGACCGGCGGCACCCGCCCGAATGCCGACCAGACCGAACCCCAGCGCGAATGGTTGTGGATCACGACGCGCAGATTGTGCCGACGCTGGTGCACGGCCAGATGAAGGCCAATGGCAGGCGTCACGTTCCAATCGCCTTCAATCACCCGCCCGCTGCCATCCACGCGGATGATGTCGGATGCGGTCAATTCATCCCAGGCAAGTTCCCAGGGATTGACGAGAAAGGTGCCATCCGGCTCGGCCAGCGTGATGTGCCCGGCAATATGATCGTCATAACCTTCGCGATGGAGCGCGCGGCATAGCAGCGCCACCTCCTGACGCGGTGTCAGATCCGGTATCAGCGGATATCGGCCCGGCATGGGGGCGAGTTCCGCGAGCGTAGGGATGCGCCGCCGTGACATTTCCATTTCCATCTCTCCCAAATGCCTAGCACCACTGCGCCGACGCTTCGGCCGTATCGGCAAGCTGAACGCCCTTGATGCCCAGCGCTTCCCGCGCGGCCTCGGGGCACAGCCCAAGCACATCCTCGTAGCGCAACATGTAAAGCGGCGCGGACTCCCGGCCGACCTTCGCGCCGCGCTCGACGGCGTTCTGGGTGATTAGCCAGGTTTGCGGATAATGCAGTACGGCGCGCGTGATGATGCGCGTCGATCCGAGGATCGAGAAAGCCGAAAGCTCGCCCGCCAGTTCGGGGCTCATGTGAACGAACAAATTGGTCAGCCGCATATAATAGGGCACCAGTTCGCCGATGAAATCGAACCCGCCACCACCAAGGATATGTTCCAGATCGTGCGTCTGCCCGGCGCGAAGCTGGAAATACTCATAATCGTTGCGGGGCGTGAATGGCGGGACGATATCGACCTGAAGGTCATTGTCGGTGAGCTGCGCATAGAAGATACCGCCCACCGTCTCCGGCCCGTAAGCCTTCAAATCATCAAGGCCGAAGGTCGAGACAAAGCCCTCCTTGAACCACGCATCCAGGGCGGGATTCTTCTGTCGCTCGGCAGCAAAGAGCGCGTTGATATGGTCGATGTCCTGCACCTCGCGCAGGATCTGGACGAGTTGGATCGAATCCGATGGCGTCGGAATATCCGGCCCGTTCCGGCGCAGCAGATGCGTGGCCACCCAATCGCGCACCCGCGCATCGTTGAGATAACGGGACGAACTGACCAGCACGCTGCTGTCGCTCGAAACCTTCTCGATCCCTTTCATCAGGTACGAATAATCAGCCATTTCCATTTCCTTTTTCGGATGAAGCGGCGCCACCCAGCTCGGCCGCCAGCGCGGCGGGAACAGGGATCGGAAAGCGCAGCAGCATTTGCGCCATGCCCTTGGCGGCCGGATCGAGCCGCGTGCTGGCGTTGATCCCGCCGGCAAGCGCGTCGCGGATGACGAAGTTGAGCGCGTGGAAGCCCGGCACGTCATAGTGATCGACGCGCGGTGGCTGCCCATCCGGCCATTCCCCATCGGGCCCGAGATGGCGATACCATTCGGCGACGCCCTGTGGCGTGAGCGCGGCGCGCAGATAGGGCAGATATTCCGGCTGGCGGGCGATGACGGCGACGTTGAACAAATGCCCTTTGTCGCCGCTGCGCGCCCAGGCCAGCCGCACCAGATCGACCGCGACGGTGCCCGGCTCGGCCGGAGCCATCGGCGCCACATCAACCGCCGGCGTGCCTGTCGCAATGGGTTCGCCCGCCGCCACCGCCACATCCTGCGTAACGCCCGCAAAGGTCATCCGCGATGCCACCGTCTGCTTATCCACAAGGAACAGGAAGGTTCCCGTCATCGGCAGCACATGGGTAGCAAGGTTGATCGAGGTGCCGACCGACATCCCCGAAATGCCCGCCCATTGTTCGCGCGCGAAGATTTGCGCGCCCTGCTGATCGGGATGGTCCACCACCAGCTTGCAGATCAGCTCGCGCGTCTGCCCCTGTTGTCCGTGTGCGCCAAAACTGGCTTCGCCACCGATCATCACCATATCGGTCAGTGAAAAGTCCGGCAGGTTGCGCGCACGCAGCAACGCCCTTCCCCGCGCGAACAGCGCCTCGGCCTGACGCGCTGCCTTTTCAGCTGCATCCTCGCCGATGATCGGCTGATAGGCGATGCTGCGCCAGCCGCCGTCGAACGTGACGCAAACCTTGTAGCTGTCGGTCGGCGCCCGCCCGCGCGCGCCGGTCACCCGAACCCGGTCTTTGCCGATCTGCTCCAGCTTTACCTCGCTGAAGTCGCAACGCACGTCGGCGACGATATAATCGGCAGGGTCGCTGACTTCGTAAAGCAGCTGCTCGGCAACCGTGCCGACCGACACCAGCCCGCCCGTGCCTTCCGGCTTCGTGATCACCACGCTGCCATCCGCGCGGCATTCACCGATCGGAAAACCGATATTCGCCCAGTCGGGCACATCGCGCCAGTCGGTGAACGTGCCACCGGTCACCTGTGCGCCGCACTCTAGCAGATGGCCGGCCAGAGTGCCTGCCGCCAGTAGGTCGAGATCGTCGTGCCCCCAACCGAATTCATGCACCAGCGGCCCCAGCACCACCGCGCTGTCGACCACCCGTCCGGTGACCACAATATCCGCGCCCTTGGCCAGCGCCGCCGCGATCGGGAATGCACCGAGATAGGCATTGGCGCTGATGATGTTTTCGGGGAAAGGCGCGTCCGTAAACATGTCGCGGTGGCCAGCCGCGCGCAGTTCGTCCACCCAGGGGCGCAGGTCGTCACCATCGACATAGGCCACCGTCAGCGACAAGCCGGCTTCGCCGATCATCCGCTCGAGCGCCGCCGCAAGCCCGGCCGGATTGACACCGCCGGCATTGGCGACAACCTTCACGCCCTGCGCGGCAATCTCGTGAAGATAGGGGCCGACATGGACGGTCAGGAAATCGGTCCCATAGCCTGCGGTCGGATCGGCCGCCTGCATCCGGCCGAAAATGCCCATCGACCCTTCTGCGAGATAGTCGAAGATCAGATAATCGAGCCGTCCGCCGGCGAGCAATTGGGGAACCGATAGCGCGGTGTCGGAAAAGGACGCCGTGGCCCCGCCAATTCGTATCACCCTGCCTGCGCCAGCATCCGCCATTTTCCATCCCTCCTTATTTGTATGGAACATGGCTAACGGTTCTGCTGGCCACAGACTGTCACTGAAGTTACAATAATAGAATGAAAAGCGATGAGCGAAAATTGGCGCTTCGCGTGTTGCGCAAGGCGGGATGGCTGAAGGATTATCCAGCCGAGCTCGCCGAGAGCCTGATAGCAGAGGGAAACCTCGTGCGGCTCAACGTCGGGGAATGGGCGCAGGCGGAAGGCGATGACCGAAGCGGCCTGTTCGTGGTGATCGAGGGCGTGCTGCATTCCTATTGCGCGGCACCGGGCGACCGGGAAGTGATGATCGGACTTGCCAAGGCAGGATCAGTGCTCGGCCATGCCACCCGGTTTAGTGGCGGCCCGCGCCTCGTCACGGCCGTCTGCGTGGAACCAAGCATCCTACTGGAAATATCGGAGGCTGCCCTCGACCGGGTTGCCGAATGCCGGCCTGAAATCTGGCGCGCTATTGCCGGTTTCGCTTATGCGAATATGCGCAGCGCCGTCCGCATGGCGGCGGAAGTGATTTCGCTGCGCCCACGCGAACGCATCGCCGCTCGCCTGCTGGCAGCGGCCGACGGCCATCGCGAAACAATTATGGGGCCAACCCCAATTATCCGGCTCAGCCAGGAACTGCTGGGCGAAATGACCGGCCTCACCCGCAAGACTGTGAATGTCCATTTGTCCGCGTTCGAGCGCAATGGGCTGATCGAGGTCGGCTATGGCCGGATCAAGCTATGCGATCTGGAGCGCCTGCGAGCTGTCGCTAACGACTAGATACAGAGATGGAGCAATATGACCGCTGTGAGGGGGGAAGCTCGTTTTCCCATTGCGGCATATGCCGGGTGTAGGATTGGGCAACCTTCTCCCAATGGGCCTCGTCATTACCCTTGAAATGGATGTTAAACTGCGCCGCATTGCGGAATTCCAGCAGTTCGCATCCCTCATTGCCGACTTCAAGGACATAGGCTTGCTCGGCGGGGACATAAATCCCGTCCCCCGGCCCGAGGCGCGCTGAGCCAAAGCGGGCTTCGCCTGCCAGAATATAATAAATGCCATCGGCATTGTGGCTGTGGCGCGACGATATGAAACCGGTTTTGAACCAGGCATGGCTCAGGCTCACGCCCTCTTCGTCGCCCGATTGGAAGAGGATCGTCGTGTGCGAGGCATCGGCTGCCCTGGGGCCTGAAGCCATGATCCGCCCCAGACCGGCCATGGTTGCAGGATCGACACCCGCAAAGGGCATTGTTTCATGGTCAAGAGGTATACCTTCGCCTGTACGAAACAGGGTCATACGCTTCCGGGCGGACACCGGGGCACGGAGAGGCGTCTCGTTGTTCACAACTTGCGCTCCTCAATCGAAGTGGCGAGCCGCCAATCAAGACGGAAGGCCTCGAGGTCGAGACCCGACCCAACGGGGCCGGCCACCCCCATACATATTTTGGCGCAAGAGGAGTAAACCTCACTCATCCCGGCTTCCCCTCCGATAGGCCTGTAGAACGGAAATAGCGCAATTCATCGACTGACAATGCAACCGAAGTTATATTTTCTAATGAAAAGACCAGCAATTCGCAGTGCCAGATAGGCCCGCCTGAGGTGCACTCTCGTTCTGTCACCAATTCCGAGCTGTCGGGCTGTGTGCTGGAAGGGGTCAGGTTTTTGGCAGGGTGTGAAGTTCAAGTGGAGTGGGCCCCTGGAGCCGGACAGATAGGTGAAGTTGGATTGACCGGGTGGCCGGGCTTTTGGAGAAAAGCCCATGCCGAGACACCGATCGCACAGCGTCGAGTTCAAGCGCCAGGTCGCCGAGGAGTATCTCGGCGGCGAGACACTTCACGGGCTGGCCAAGCGGCACGACCTTTCACGTAATCTGATCCGCATCTGGATCGACAAGTACGAGGCCGGCGCGCTGGACGATGACGCCCGGGCAGCGGATCTGGTTCAGGAATATGAAGCGCGCATCGCCGCGCTTGAGCGGCTGGTCGGCCGTCAGGCGCTCGAGCTGGAATTTCTAAAGGGGGCTCTGAAAAACGCACCCCGGCTGAGAAGCGCGACTACATCCGTGATCACCGGCCCCACGGCCTGTCCGTCGCTGAAGGATGCCGGCTGATGGGTATCGCGCGATCGACCTTTTACGATGCGCCTACCGAGCGCACTGGCGATGCCGAGGTGCTGAGCGCGATCACCGCGATCTGCGACGAGTTCGAAGCCTATGGCTGGCGCCGCGTACAAGCGGCGCTTCGGCATCAAGGCGTGATGG
>NZ_FZOS01000021.1 GCF_900188165.1 Edaphosphingomonas laterariae
CTGAAGCCGAAGAGCAATACTACGCCATGCTCGACGACACACCCATGGCCGCGTAACTTAAACCCCGGAGCCTCCGGCAAACCCGGTGCGGTTCACACTCCGATCCTGTTCCATTCTTCACAACATCAAATTACAACCTTCGACCGGTAAAGAGATGATAGAGCCCAACAATGACGGCAATTACCAGCAATAGGTGAATAATACCCCCACCTACATGGAATACAAATCCCAAAAGCCAGAGAACAACAAGAATGGCTACAATTGTCCAAAGCACTGCAATCTCCAGAACGCTTGACATCGGCACGATCAGAACGATGGGACCACACACTGGTTCCCTCTGGGGTTCTGTCGGAGTTTTTACCCCGGCGCTCATTCCGTTGAACCCATTTCAAGGTTTCTAGGCCTAGCCGCCATTCTGCTGGGACGTACCCACAATGGCCAGGGTTTTGGCGATCCCCTTGCCATCCTGCCGGTGGCCCAACACCGAAATGCCAGTTCTGCGCAGATCGATATAAGTCTGGTCACTCATGTGCGGCTCTGGCCAGGCACTCATATGCTTGAAACGACCATGAGCGAGGGAACCATGCGGGGGATTTGCTCGTCCCCATGTCATGCACACCCGATCCTCGCGCCATTGGGCGATCCTGATTGCCATCGGCGCGACGATCGTCCTCTGCCTTGCACTACTTCTTGCGGCGACCTTTCCCTTCGCGCTGGCCAAGGGCCCCATCGAGCGATCGCTGTCCCGGCAGTTGGGAACAAGCGTGCATATCGGGGCCATTGCACGCGAGGATCGCTTCTCGTTGAGCCCCGTCCTGCGCATCATGGATGTTCGCGCTGCGCAGCCCGAATGGGCGGGACGAGGCGATCTCGCCACGATCGGCGAGTTGCGGCTGCGCCTCAAGCTGCCGTCGCTCCTCGCCGGTCGCACCGAAGCCGCCATTCTTTCGGCCCGCGCCATCAGACTCAATCTGGTACGCAACGCAGATGGCCGAACGAACTGGGCCGGCCCGGGCGACGGCTCCCGCGGTGGCAGCCCGCTGACAACGATCGGCCGCATCGATGACGCGACGATCCAGTATGTCGACGCCCGACAGCGGCGCGAGATGACGCTCGATCTACGCGTCGATCCACAGCGAGGATTGATCGCGAAGGGGCGTGGCATTGTCGATGGATCGCCCGTCGACATCCGGGTCGGCAGCGGCCCGTTGCTGGCCGAACGCAGGTGGCCGTTCGACGCCACTATAGAGGGACCAGCATTGACGATGCGTGCGACAGGAGCAATGGCCGCGCCGTTCCGCACCGACAACATGGCCTTTCGTCTTGTCGCGCGCGCCGACGATCTGAAGCGGATCGACCGGATCATCGAAGCGGGGTTGTTCGGCACCCGCGCGGTCAACCTCTCCGCCGCCGTGACGCGCAAGCCCGATAGTTGGATCGTGGACAATCTGCAAGGCTCGATCGGGTCCAGCCAGCTTTCCGGCAGTGTCACCGTGAACAAGCGGAACGGCCGAACCTTACTGGCTGGCAAAGCCCATTTCCGTCGGCTCGATTTCGAGGATCTGGCCAGCGAACGCGGCAATGCCGAGGCGCTGGCGCTTGAACGGACACAAGGCGTCAAGCTGGTGCCCAATACCCGGATCAACATCTCCAAGATCGACAAGACCGACGGACGCATCCACGTCAGCGTCGATCGGCTCGTGGGCGGGAGGCGCCCCACATCGCTGACCGATCTCGCGGCCACGCTCGATCTGAGAAACCGACGCCTGATCGTCCACCCGCTGAAGATTGGCCTGCGGCGGGGTTCGATCACGGGCCGCGCGGAGGTCGACCAACGATCGGGCGAAGCCAAACCCCGGATCACTCTCACGTTGGCGATCGAGAACAGCAGCCTTGCAGCATTGGCCAGCGGAGCCGCCGGTCAGGTGGAAGGCAAGGTTGAAGGCCGCATGCGTTTGACTGGAACGGGCGACACCGTCCGTGAAGCCGTTGGCCATGCGGACGGCAGGATGGGCCTCGTCGTCCATTCGGGGGTACTGCCTTCCAAGCGCGCGGCGCTCCTCGGTTTCGACGTCGGCAAGGCACTGTTCGGCGACGATGACGAGCAGGCGAGTTTGAACTGCGCCGTGCTGAGTGGCGAGATGCGCGGCGGAATGCTGACGCTTCGCCACCTGATCGTCGACACCAGCATCAGCCAGGCTCAAGGGAGCGGGACGATCCGCTTCCCGAGCGAAGAACTGAACGTCCGCCTGACGGGCAAACCCAAGGGTGACGCCGCCGTGCGCGTGCCCGGCAGCGTTCTTGTTCGCGGGTTCATCCGGGCGCCGGATATCGTCGTGCCCCGATCAACAAAATCCGTCGGCAACATCCTGAAAGCCGTCGGCCGCGCGATTGGCGGCGAAGCCGAACCGAAGGCCACCAATGCCGATTGCACTTCATTGCGTGGTGCAACCATCCGATGGGCCTCACCATCGGGGCCGTAAAGTTTGCGCCGCAAGATCGTTGTCCGCGTCAGTTGCTCAACAGGCGCAGCAACTGGGCCATGCCATAGGGCTTGGCGAGCGTTTTGACGCCTTCGAAGCCGAAGTCGTCGATCGCTTCACCATAGCCCGTTGCGAAGGCAAACCTTATGCCCCGCTCCGCCAGCAGGGCAGCGACAGGGGCGCTGGTCTCGGCGCCAAGGTTAAAATCCAGCAGCGCGAAATCGAATTGATGCTCGTCGATGGCCCGCTTGGCATTGGCAACGGTCGATGCCGTGATCACGAGGTCGGCACCCAGATCGCGAAGCGCGTCTTCGCCATCCAGCGCGATGATCATGCTGTCCTCGACAAGCAGCACGCATTGCCCCTTGAGCGGTTGCGGGTTGACGCTTGCCGGGCCCGCCGGGGCGGCCGTGATGGCTTCGGCCGCAACACCGGCCACGTGGCGAGAGGGCACGCAGAAATGCGCCTCAACGCCTGCGAGACGATAGTTGATTTCGGCAAGCCCGCCCAGATCATAGGGGATAGAGCGCTCGATGATCGTGCTGCCAAAGCCGCGGCGGCTCGGCGCCGTAACGGCGGGCCCACCGCGTTCCGTCCAGTCGATCAACAGACTCCCATCCTGATCAAGCGACCATGTGATCACCACCTCGCCGCTGTCGGAAAGCGCACCATATTTGGCGGCGTTAGTCATCATTTCATGGATGACCAGCGCGAGCGTGCTGAATGCCGAGGGCTGGAGCAGCACGTTGACGCCTTCGAGACGAACATGATCGCGACGCAGGCCCGCATAGGCCCCCATCTCTATCTCGATCAGGTCGATGAGGCGCGCCGGCCCCCAGCGATCCGCGGTTATCTGATCATGCGCACGCGCCAGCGCCTGGATACGGCGATCGAGGGTCGCAATGAAGTCCTCCACCGTCAACGCATCGCCCCTCGTCTGGGAAATCAGGCCCCGGATGAGCGACAAAATGTTGCGAACGCGGTGGTTCAGCTCCGCGATCAGAAGTTCCTGCCGCTCATTTGCCCTCGCACGCTCCTTGTCGACATTCTCGGACAGGCGGATCAAAACCTCGATCATGCCCATTCGCAAGGATTCGGCCACGCGCCGCTCGGCGGCCGTGAACGGGTTGCTCGTGCCCTTGACGAGCTCGGACCACGCCTCGAAGCTCTTGCGCGGCGTCAAGCGTGGCCCGTTCGGGCCATATTCGACCTGTTTTTCGGGATTGCCTGCCCAACGCACCGAACGCAGGCGTTCGCTGCGAAACAGCACGACATAGTCGCGCGGGCTGCGTGAAACTGGAATGGCGATGACCCCGGCCGCGATATCCGAATAAGCGGATGCTTCGGGCAACACTGCCTGAAGTGAATCCGTGGCATAAACCTGGCCTGCCGCCACGCGGTTCAGTAGCCCGACGATCGCCGCAAACTGCTCCTCGTTAGGCGCAAGCCCACTCAACGACACGGCTCCGTTCAGATAGACTCCGAACCCGTCCGCCGGAATGGCATCGGCGACCACCTCACCCAGCCACTGGGCATTCTCGAGAAGACTGTTGTCCTGGGCAATCGTTGCCATGAGCCGGTCCGCCGTCATGCGCGCGCGGCTTTCATAATCAGCGGCTTCGCGTCGTTCACGGCTTTCGAGCATGAGCGAGAAGATCTGCCCGAAAAGCTCCGCACCCGTGCGCGCTGCAAAGCTCGGCAGCTTCGGGGAATAATGGTGGCAGGCAAACAGGCCCCATAATTTTCCGCCGACGATGATCGAGATGGACAGCGAGGCCCCCACCCCCATATTCTTCAAATATTCAATATGGATCGGCGACACCGCGCGCAGCACCGACAGCGACTGGTCGAGCGCGACACCGCGCGTATCGAGCTGCGGCACGAGCGCTATGGGCGTCGCGCCGATATCGGCGATGACCCGGAAAATATTACGCAGATAGAGCTTCCTGGCCTGCGCGGGGATATCGCTTGCCGGATAATGCAGGCCGAGGAAGCTCTCGGTGCCGGGCCGCAGCGCCTCGGCAACGACCTCGCCGGAAAGTTGCTCGTCGAAGCGGTAGACCATCACGCGATCGAAACCGGTAATGGCACGAACCTGTCGTGCCCCCTCCCGCAGGAAAGCCGTCATATTGTCGGTCTGATCGAGGCGATTGACCATGGCGCGCACCATCGCCGCAGCCTCCAGCCCATCCTCGACCGCCGGCTCGGCCTCGATGACGAAGAGATCCGAAACCATGTGGACGGCGACGTCGAACGCGCCGCCGTCCGCGGTCAGTTTTTGCGCGAACAGGCGTTCGACGGCATCGGGACCGCGCATGACGGCCAGCCGGTTGCGAATGGCATGCAAGCCGTCCGCCGAGATGAAGTCGGACAGCGGGCGGCCCAGCATATGGTGCGGACCAGCTCCCGTCAGTTCGGCGATATTGGCCGATACTCGATTGACAATCCAATCGGCGGTAACGGCGACGAGATAGCCAAAAGGCTGAATGATGCCGAGCACGTGGATCGGCTCGCGATCGCAATTGGTCAGGTCAACCGCAAAATCGAGTGCATTATCGTCAGCCATGTACGCCAGCCTCCTCGGCAGCATCGGCATAGGCACGGAATACGCTCTTTGCCGCCTTGACGGCAGCGTCCCGCCACTCCCGTCCTTCCGCGGCCTCGTCGAGCCGGGCAAGCAAGTGTCGCCATCCCCCCGCCTCATGGCCCGCTGAGAGATAAGCTTTCGGAAGGCCCTCCTTGACCCGCCTTGACAGTTGAAGCCCACCCAGGCGCGATCCCTCGATCACATATAAGGCTCCCCATTGCGCGGCATCGCTCTCGAAGCAAAAGGATGCGCGCAAGCGGGGCATCGGAATCGCCATGGCCGCCAGATCGTCTTCCAGCGCCTGCCGTCGCCCGCTCCAGCCGGTCAGGAGCTCGGCGCATTCAAGCTCGCGCTCGATGGCAGGCAAAACCCGGGCGTGCGCGGTGAGAAAGCGCCCATAATCGGCGGGGTCGGCAAGGTCGAACCTACCGAAGCTGCGATCGACCATCTCGTGGTCAGGCCGGGTTCGCGTGCGCAATTCCTGATGGAAAGCAGGCAAGCTCCCCTCCCGAATTGATTGATGGGAAGAGCATGTCACCATCGATCGTTTATACGGCTGATCGCCGCCTTGTAAATCATGCGGATAGGTTCACCCAATGATGCCCGACGGCCGACACCGGGTGCCGGCGGTTGAGGAACCATTCCGGCCGGGCTTCGTAACTCGATCAGTTTTATCGGCGCCCGGAGCCCAAGCTTGACGATCGCGCGGCCATCCTTTGCTGTAGTGATGAATTGCCAGGCCGTGCCGAGGGCGCCGCGCCGTGCCAACCGATCCGCACCGCGATGGTGAAGGACTTTTCCTGGCTCCGTGCGGAGCCGCACGGAATTTACATCGTCCCTGCCAGTTGCTGGATTGATCCCGCACAGCCGGTCGACAGCGCGCTCATTACCCATGGCCACGCTGATCATGCGCGCGGCGGGCATGGGACCGTGATGGCGACGCCAGCGACGCTGGCTATCATGGCGCTGCGCTATGGCGATCAAGCGTTGGCCAGGACGATCGAATATGGCGAAAGGCTCAGGCTTCCGGGCGGTGTCGACGCCACATTCCTGCCCGCCGGCCATGTTCTTGGTTCGGCGCAAATTCTGCTCGAACATGCGGGCGAGCGCATCCTCGTCACCGGGGACTATAAGCGGCGGCGGGATCCGACATGCCCTCCCTTCACCGCCGTGCCTTGCGATATCCTCGTGACCGAGGCGACCTTCGCGCTCCCGGTCTTCCGCCATCCGCCGGTGGAGCATGAAATTGCGCGATTGATCGACGCCCGCGCCGCCAATCCAAACCGGTGTCTGCTGCTCGGCGCCTATGCCCTGGGCAAGGCGCAGCGGATCATCGCCGAGTTACGGCTTGCCGGCTATTCCGATCCGATCTGGCTGCACGGCGCGCTGGAGCGGATGTGCCGGCTCTATGAGGCGTTCGGCGCCTCACTCGGTGAACTCCGGCTTGTCTCCGAGGCGCGAAAGGACGATCTCGCCGGCCAGATCGTCTTGTGTCCGCCGGGTTCACTCAACGATCGCTGGAGCCGTCGGCTGCCCGATCCGCTGACCGCCATGGCATCGGGATGGATGCGAGTGCGCCAGCGGGCGCGCCAGCGCAATGTCGAGCTCCCCCTGATCATTTCCGATCATGCCGATTGGGACGAATTGACCGGGACGATCGACGAGATCGACCCGGTGGAGACTTGGATCACCCATGGCCGCGAGGATGCACTGATCCGCTGGTGCGCGTTGCATGGGCGCCGTGCTCGCGCCCTCGCGCTTGCCGGCTATGACGATGAGGACGATTGAGCGTGGAGCGGTTCGCTGGCCTCCTCGATGCGCTCGTCTACACGCGCAGCCGAAACGCCAAGCTCAAGCTGGTGGCCGATTATCTGCGCGACACGCGGGATCCCGATCGCGGCTGGGCGCTGGCGGCATTGACCGAAGCGCTCGACTTTCCGGCGGTCAAGCCATCGACCGTTCGTGCCCTGCTGATGGAGCGTGTGGACCCTGTGCTGTTCCAGCTCTCGCGCGAATATGTCGGCGATACCGCCGAAACGGCGAGCCTATTGTGGCCCGATCCGCCAGCTTTCGGCACGCCGCCAACGGTCGCCGAAGCGGTCGACACGCTGACCCATATGACGCGCCTCAATGCCATGGTGGAACTGGCGGGCCTGCTCGATCGCCTCGACGCGGCGGGGCGCTTTGCCCTGCTCAAGATGGCGACCGGCGCCATGCGCATCGGGATATCCGCGCGCCTGGCCAAGCTCGCCTTCGCACAGGCCTTCGCCGTCAGCATCGACGACGTCGAGGAATATTGGCACGGCCAAATGCCCCCCTATCGCGCGCTTTTCGCCTGGGCTGCCGACGGAGCCGCACCACCTGTTGCCGAGCATGTGCCGCATTTTCGTCCCTTCATGCTGGCGCAACCGTTCGACGGCATGGAAATCACCATGGCCGAATTTGCGGCGGAATGGAAATGGGACGGGATCAGGGTCCAGATCGTCCACGTCGCCAGCGAAGTGGGTGGCGAAACGCGCCTCTATTCCCGCTCCGGCGACGACATCTCCAAAGCCTTTCCGGAAATCGTGAATGCTATGAGGCTGCCCTGTGTACTCGATGGCGAGCTCATGGTCAGGGGCAACCATCAGGGTGGCGCAGAGGGCGGAGCTGCAAGCTTCAATGCGCTCCAACAACGCCTCGGCAGGAAGACGGTCTCTGCCAGGATGCTGGCCGACTATCCGGCCTTCGTCCGTCTTTACGACATGCTATCGAACGGGGCCGACGATCTGCGCCCATTGCGCTGGGAACAGCGGCGGCTGGCCCTGGAGTCATTGGTACCGCGCCTCGACCCGGCCCGGTTCGACATATCAGAGCTTATTCCCGTCGCCACCCTGGCGGAGCTGGCGGCGTTCCGCGAACGCGCGCGCGATGACGAGATTGAAGGCGTCATGCTCAAGCGTCGCGACAGCGCCTACCTGGCCGGGCGTCGCGCTGGTTTGTGGTACAAATGGAAACGCGATCCCCTGCTTGTCGATTGCGTGCTGATGTACGCCCAGCGCGGCAGCGGAAAGCGATCCTCCTTCTATTCCGATTTCACCTTCGGTTGCTGGACGGACGATCCGGACCGGGGCGGCGAACTCTTGCCGGTCGGCAAGGCCTATTTCGGCTTCTCCGACGAGGAACTGAAATGGCTCGACAGCTACGTGCGCCGCCACACCGTGAATCGCTTCGGCCCCGTGCGTGAAACAGACCGCAGCCTTGTCCTGGAAATCGCATTCGATTCCGTTCACGTGAGCAAAAGACACAAATCGGGCGTGGCCATGCGTTTCCCCCGCATCCATCGCATCCGCACCGACAAACCCGCGAATGAGGCAGACCTTATCGCAACGCTGCGCAGCATGATCCGTGATGCACCGCTCTAACACCGGTCAAATCACTCACGGACAGCATCCACCGACTTTCTCGAACAACCCTTCCGCTCTCGGCCAACCCGGCGCAAGGCACCTTGAACCCTGTCATTCTTGGCATCGCATTGATGGTTTCGCGAACTTTGTCGTTCAACAGCAGGTTGGGCGATATCCCGTCTTGATAATATCCACGATTGCTCTCGTTATCGGGCAGGCCACCAAAGCCATGCGGAACGGAATTGACGCGGCGGCACAAGGTCGAAGCGGGTTCCGCCACCGCGACAATGCTTCCCGTGTTCGAATCGATCTCCATTTCACCGCCGGCTTCCGCACAGATTGTTGCGAGGTCTTCGGGGATTGATGAAGGCCTTGTTGTAAGGAGCACGCTTGCGCGGGGTGGGAGATATCTTCCAAGCGACTTGAACGTCTCGCGAAACCGCCGCACGCCCTTCCCCGCCGACACGCGAGCAGATCAAAAGACGAGCTTGGCCTGAACGCCGATCACGCGCGGGCGGTTATAGATCGCGGTGCCAAAACCGAGCGCACCGAAATCGATCGTGCTGACGCGATAGATATCGTTGAGCAGGTTCTCGCCATAAAGCGCGATATCCATGCTTGCGCCTTCGCTCAGCGGAATCTGCGAAAGCGCGATGCGCCCGCTCAACTCATCCCGCCCGCCGCCGGCCAGGTCATCGCGCGCATTCGGCAAGCCAATGGGATCGGACGACAGCGATTCAAAGACACGCTTGCTTTTGTAGCTATAGTCGAGCGCAATCGACCACACGCCCCAATCCGTCGCCGGAAACTGGTAGCGCCCACCAACATGGGTCGACCATTTGGACACATAGCCGAACTTGGCCTCATCCTTCAGATCCTGCCCAAGATACAGGAATTCCTTATATTCGGGGTCGACATAGCTGACGTCGGCGGTGAGCGTCAGCCCCTCGGCAGGCGCGGCGGTGAATTCCACCTCGAAACCCTGATAGACCGCGCTGCCCGCGTTGATCGTATTGCTGACGAAGCCGGCCGTGTCGCTGAAGCCCGGCTGAGTGATCTGAAGATCGTCATATTCCGTGCGGTAGGCAGCGAAATTGGCGCGCAACCGGCGGTCGAACAGTTCCGATTTCAGGCCGATTTCATAGACCTTGGCCTTTTCGGGATTATAGGCCGGGGCATCAAACCCGCGTGGCGAGAAGCCACCCGCGCGGTAGCCGGTGCCAAAGCGGGCGTAGGCCGAAATGTCGGGCGTGAACTTGTAGTTTGCGGTGACGTTGTAGGATGTGTTCTCGAACTTGTCCGCCTGCGCACTCGTGAAAGGCGGCGGCAGGCCGTTCTGATAGACCTGTGTGTCCACGCTTTTCCTGTCTTCGGTATAGCGCAGGCCAACCGTCAGCTCGAGATTGTCGTCAAGGATGGCCGGCGTGTAGCTCGCCTGGCCGAACAAGGCCCAGGATTCCGTCTTTCCCTGATAGGCAAGGCGTCCGGCCCCGGCGACGCCTGCCGTGGGCGAAAGCACGAAGACGTAGGTCTGGGGATTATCCTCGGCATATTTGCCATGATAATAATATGCACCCATCGTATAATTCAGACGAGGCAATGTGCCCAGCACCTGCAGTTCCTGCGTGAACTGCTTCAATTTCTTGGAGCCACCGCCGATATAGGGATCGACCGTCCTCACGGTCGCGCCGACAACATTGCCGTTGGCATCGAAATCGAGCAGCGGCACGTTCATGCCCGACGACGATCCAAAAGGCTGAATCTCGTCGCTCTGCCAGTCGCGATAGCCGGTGATCGACTTGAGATTGATGGCGTCCGAGAAGGCATATGCCAGTGTTAACGCGTGGTTATAGCTGTCATTATGCGCGCGCGGCACATCCGGGGCGTTGACCGTCTTCAGCCTGTCGGCGGAAAAGCGCAGCGGATCGCCACCGAGCGCCTCGGACTGGCCGAAGAACGCGCCATAAGCGTCGCTCACAATCGCGAACTGGTTGTGCGGGCCGATATCACGGCGCAGCACCATGTCGAACGTGTAGTCCAGGGCGAAATCGCCGATCTCGCCATGGAGGGCCGCGCGCAACGCGTTCGCCTCGGTCGCACCGGGATCGCGATTGTCGGGGCGGGTGATGTCGTCCACATAGCCGTCGCGCTTGCGATATTGATAGGAAAGCGAAGCCCGCCAACCCGGCGCCAGTTCGCCGGTATCGACGCGGGCGCGGCCGACAAATTCGTCATGGGTCGCATAGCTCATCACCGCTTCGACGCCGAATTCCGTGCCGGGCCGGCGCGTGACGATATTGATCGCACCGCCCGTCGTGTTGCGGCCGAACAAGGTGCCCTGCGGACCGCGCAACACTTCCACCCGATCCAGATCGAGCGTGTCGAACTGGCCGTAGGAAAGCGCATTCACATAGATGCCGTCGACATAAAGCGACACCGACGGCTCATTGGTCAGGATGGGATCATATGTCGCGATGCCGCGGATCGACACGGCGACACCCTGCGTCGTTCCCGATGGCACCAGTTCGAGGCCGGGCGTGAAGTTGGCGATCTTGCTGACTTCCTGGACGTTCATCGCCTCCAGCTTGGCGCCGGAGAAGGCCGTGATCGAAACCGGCGTATCCTGAAGATTTTCTTCGCGGCGGCGCGCGGTGACGACAATCTCTTCAAGGCCGCCGATTTGCGGTGCCGCTGCGGTCTCCTGCGCGACGACCGGCAGGGCAAGGCCGCTGGTGGCGCAGGTCAAAAAGAGCGTAAGCGAAAACCCTCTCATCGGAACCTCCCCTTTTCGCATCCCCGCCTTAAGCGCAGCGGATGTCGACATGGGCCGATTGCCTAAGCGAATGCGTGCGCGCATCCGTCATCGCGGCCTCTATGCGAAGTGGTGCATCGCGACGGATGCGCGGCTCAAGCCCTTAGGGTTAAGACACGGGCGTTTTCGTCTGGAATAGAAAACTTGGCCCAATGCCTATGCAATCCAATTACATTCGATAGCGAGCGAGCACCGCCTTTTTCCGTGCTTCGATCACCCCGCTACGCTCGTCGCGCGAGATTGAGCCGGCAACGAGATCCGCTAATCTTGTCAATCGCACCTCCGGCACAGGGGTCGCGGCAGCGCGATACCAGCGGAGCAAAATCATGCCGCGCTCCAGCCCGCCCGTGTCGAGCCAGTTCGGCATGCCCGGATCCTGATGCGCAACAATGATGCGGGCGCGGCAACCGCTTTCGGTTACGACCTGGGCGCCATTGAGACTAGACTGGTGCGCAATGTAGTCGAGCGTGCGCGACCAGCGATCTCCGAGGTGTATGCCCCAGTACAGCGCGTCAGGCACGTCAAACTCAAGGATCAGCGCTTCATCCGGCGCGAGCGCGAAGCCGCCGGCGATATAGGCTGCGTTAGGATTGGCAGCATCTTCGTCGCGACCGGTATTGAGCAGGGTGAGCACATTCTCGCCGGACTGGCGGACAACCGACTGACAGAACTGCGGGCCGAACGTCGTCATTGCGAAATCCAGGAAGCGTCGAGCTCGATCAAGACGATCGGCGATGTCGTGGTCAACTGACGTCGCAGCGTTTCCGCCCGAAAGCAGAAGATGCGAGCCGGACTCGGTCCGCCAATCGCAAAAGGCCTCCCGAATGATGATGGTGTTCATGCAGCCAGGTTCCGTACGGATCCAACGCACATGACCCGCTGGCGCCTCTGGTGAGATAACCGCCTCGATTTGATCGTCGCCGGTGATCATCCTGTCGAGATCGTGCGTTTCCAGAAGCTTGATCGCCGGATCGCCAAAGAACCCCGCAATCACCTGCGCCTCGAGAAAGCGGCTGGTGCCACGCAGTCCGGTAAGACGATGCTCCGTCGAACCGTCGACGAATGCATAGCGGTAATAGAAGTCAGGATTGGGCAGCATCCAGTCATAGATGCCCGGTAGGAACACGGTTTGCGTCAGCAGGCGGGGCGTCGCGACTTTGGGAGCAATGACCAGATTGTAGGCCATCGCCTCTGCTTCCAGCATCAAGCGACAGACCATCGCTTCGCCATCGGGAAATTGCGCGCAGTCCAGCTCAAGCAGCCGGGCGCGGATTTCCTCAAGCGCTCGCCTGTAGCGGGCCCAGGCGGTGGTGACATCGCTCATTTTCCGGCTCCTTCGGCAATTTCGGCTCGATCGCCGCATCGCCATGGCGGAGATCAGCCTTATGCTCAGTCGCACAAGCAGATGGTGGGAGAGGTTGCATGACAGAGCTTCTCGTCGATCCAAAGGCCCCATTGCCGCGCCCCGAATGGGTGGACCAGATCAACGCCGAAGGCCGGATGTGGAAAGCCGCTGGAATGCTTTCCGACATGGTTCCGCTGGACAAGGATAGCCTTATTGCTGCCGCGCGGCTGGAAACCGGGCTCTTCGACCTTGGCGACGCCGATTGGGAAGAGCCACTCGACGTGCTGCTTCGTGCACTCGACGAAGAAGCGGAACTGAACCTGATGGGGCGGCTGGCATCGCGCAGCGAGATCATCCTCTTGCTCCGCAATCGGCTGAAGATCACGGAGCTTGTAAGACGTCACCCCGAAATTCGCGAACAGCCCATCGTCGCGCCGATCATCATCACTGGCCTGCCTCGCACTGGCACGTCCATCATGCAGGAACTGCTGAATCTCGACCCGCGCCTGCGAACCCCCCTCTTCTGGGAAACCTATTTCATGGGCGAAGCCGCGGAATCCGGCGGCGACGATCCCTTTCATCGCAAACTGGGCGACGAGATCGCTCGGCAATGGATCAGGATCACGCCGCAGATCGCAACGATGCATGAAACCGCCGGTCACATACCGGCAGAGGATGCGACGCTCTGGAACTTCAGCTTTGTCAGCGACGCCATCATGTCTTTCTATCAGATCCCAAGTTACCATGCCTGGGTAAATCGTGCGGATCCGATGCTGATCTACAAGTATCACCGGCTGGCGCTTCAGGCTCTGCAATGGAAGCAGCCGGGTCGCCGCTGGTTCGGGAAGACGCTCTATCATCTGGGCTGCCTGCCCAAGCTCTTCGAGGCTTATCCCGATGCGCGCGTGATCCACACGCATCGCGATCCGCTGCGCAGCATGGCATCGATCGCAAACCTGCTGCGCACCTTCTATTGGCAGCGCAGCGACCGTGACTTCGACAGCCCAGGATTCGAGGAGATCATGGTCGGCAAGGCCACGGCCGATCGACTCGAACAGGCCATGGCATGGCGTAAAGCTGGAGCCGTCCCCGACGATCATTTCGTCGATTCTCGTTACCAGGATCTCATGGAAGATCCAATCAACGCAATGCGGAAGGTCTATCAGGGAATTGGACTGTCATTCGACGCGGCCGCAGCGAGCCGCGTGACCGATTATCTGGCATATAAGCCCAAGCATAAGCTTGGTACGCACCGATATCGAACCATGTCACCCGACCAGATCGCCCGCAACCGCCCGTATTTCGAACACTACCAAAGGCAGTTCGGCGTGCCGGACGAAATTTGACCGTACAAGTGCGCCCGCGCACCTATCTTTAAGCCAGAACGCCTTGCTGCGGCGGGACACCTGCGAGTTACCAAGCCCACAAGCGACCACAGCGGGCCATATGATCTTCTTAAAAGAGGTCACACTCCCGGCATTCACAAGTCTCGGGAGCAATCCATTGTTTGCGGCGTTAACACGAGTGGCGGACTGGGGATATCCAGGATCTTCCAGTCCGCTACCGCATCGAACATCAAAGCACGGTCCTCCGCCATTCGGGTGCGCAATCCGAGCCTGGAGAACGGCGCCCGGATCCTGGAAATTGTTGGGCCAGGGCCGGCCGAGGGCAAATCTGGCAGACAGCAACAAGGCGCCGCCCATGGAGCGACGCCTTGCATTGAAAATAATATCCCTTCTGGATATTATTTCGATCCAGATCCGGGCGGAGCTGTTTTCGGCGCCTTTCCGTCCTCGATGCGACCTTCGTTTCGAAGATCCCGTCCCTCCTGCGCTCGACGCTTTGCTTCGGGCGAATTCCCATGCTCATTCGCCTCTTCTTTGACGTATCCGGCGGCTTCCTTGATTTTTCCTTCAACGCTCATCACACAACCTCTCAACATACTGGTAATCATAAAACTCAGCATCTGCCCGCGCGTTCCCTTCACCTCGCCGAACACTCGATGGGCACGGCAAGCCGTGGCAGGCGTTCGGCCGGTTGAGGCGTGAAGCCGCCGAGTCCCAACATGCGACACTCCCGCTCCGAGTTCCGCTCAGCGAACCGCGGAATTGCACTTCAGCCCTTCCCGGGCGAGCCGATGGGCCAATTGGTTGCACCCACGCAGTTTTGCGCTCTTCCGAGCCGCGGAGCGCTAGCCGTCCCGGCTCCCGGTCGCGTCGCGACCGCTTCCAATCGCTCCTGCGATTGCAAAGCCCCCGCAACCAATCCCGCTTCCCGGCTTTGATGTTGCGGAGGAACCTGAGATGGAAATGAACTGGCCTAGTCAGATCTGGCTCATACGCCACGGCCAGAGCGCCGGTAACGTTGCTCGCGACTTGGCCTATCAAAGCGGCACAGGCAAAATCGAACTACCCAGTCGCGATGTCGACGTGCCGCTCAGCACGCTGGGGCGGGATCAGGCAATGGCGCTTGGCCGATGGTTTGCTGGCATGAACAAATGCCAGCGTCCCGACGTCATCCTGACCTCTCCCTACAAGCGCGCAGTAGAAACCGCACATATCTTCCGGAACGAAGGTGGCGCCGATTCCGACGAGCCGATCTGCCTCGATGAACGGCTCAGGGAAAAGGAATTCGGGATATTGGACGGCCTGACATCCCTTGGCGTTGCAGCCAATTTTCCCGATCAGGCACAATTTCGCGAGCTTCTCGGAAAATTCTATCACCGCCCTCCCGGCGGCGAGAGTTGGTGCGACGTGATATTCCGGCTGCGCTCCCTGCTCGACACTGTCGCACTCCACCATGCCGGCTGTCGCGTCATGATATTTGCGCATCAGGTCGTGATCCTCTGCATGCGCTATATCATCGAGAATCTCGACGAGGAGACGATTCTGGCGATCGACCGCGAAGGCGACGTGGCCAACTGCTCGGTGACTGAGTATCGCTTCGATCCGCAACGCGGCTCGCGGGGCAAATTGGTGCTCGAACGTTACAATGCCACATTTCCAATCGAGCGCCACGACATCCCGGTAACCCGCGGATCGGAACCGATCGTCGCTGCTCGTGGATAGCCAAATGATCGAGATCGATGAAGCCTGGCTGCAGGCAAACCCGCTCCCGGTCCACCGGCCCGGCACCGACAAGAACGCACGTGGTCGCGTGCTTCTCGTCGGTGGCGCGAAATTCGTTCCCGGCGCTTTGCGGCTCTCCGGCGAGGCGGCCCTGCGCGCCGGCTGCGGCAAGCTCCAGCTGGCCACGGTCGCCGACGTTGCTACTGCGCTCGGCGTGCTGATGCCCGAAGCTGCGATGATGGCGCTTCCGGCCGAGGCTGAAGGAGAAATCGCAAGCACGGCAGCGGCAATCTTGGCAGCGCCCTTGCAAGGCTGCGACACGCTGATCATCGGCCCCGGCATGAGCGAGCATGCGCGAACTGCTGAGCTTGTGGGGCAACTTCTCGCCACACCGCGAGCCGACCTCACCATTCTGCTAGATGCGGCGGCCGCCACCTGTGCGAGAGATCTGGCCCGTAGCATTGCAGACCATGAGGGGCGGGTCCTTTTGACGCCACACTTTGGCGAAATGGCCGCGATCACGGGTCGCAGCCGGGAAGAGATTGCGGCGGATCCGGCGCGCTTTGCGCGCCTCCTTTCAGAAGAGCTGGGCGCCTTGATCGTGCTTAAGTCGGAGAGCACCATCATTGCCGCGCCGGGCCGCACCGCGCTCACGCTCCGGTCGGACTGCGTGGGCCTCGCCACCGGTGGGTCAGGAGATGTCCTGGCAGGCGTCATAGGCGGCCTGATGGCGCGCGGCGCCGACCCGATGACCGCTGCCGCATGGGGTGTCGTCTCCCATGCAGCGGCCGGCAGGCACGCCAGCAAGTTGATTGGCCCCATCGGATTTCTCGCCAGCGACCTTCTTGGTTTCATTCCGGCCCTCATCGATGAGCCCTTCGGGTCTGACATCACCGGGCCCGCCTGAACGTCCGTCGAGACCGAACGGAGCGCGAGCGCATATCAGGCGCCGCCATGTCGATTATCTGCTCGACACGACGCGGATCAGCGAGGCTAAATCTCGCTCCAGAACGAGCGGATGCAGCGTTCGGCCGTTATCGGAGCAATGCGCGAGGCCAGCCAGCCCACGCCCACAGGGCCGGTCACACATTGAAGACCAGCATCTCGCTCGCCCGGTCTGGCTTTAAGGCGATCTTTCGCGGATCGCACAGGCCCTGCACCGCTGGGGATGGGGAAATCCATCGGGATGCCCAAGCCGGCGAGAACGAGCCTGTCATCGCGGGTCACGACACTGGCAATGGCGCAAGAACGCATTTTTGCGATCTTGGCGCGGGTCGGCAGAAATGATGGCCGCGGCAGCGGTCTGGCAATTGAATTGTCGCTCGTTCGCCAGTTGGTCGAATTGCATGAACGCGCGGTCGACGTCTCAAGCGAGCGGGAAAATCGAGGAAGCAATTGAGGGTGGCCTTGCCTCTCTACCCCTCGACCGACGCGACGCCAGAACCTGCCCCACAGGGCTGGTCTCTAGGCGGCGGCCCTTGCCCTTGCTTCGCGACTATCAGCCGTTGGAGATGCCCGCCGTCCCTGCAGCTTCTCCAAATATTCCATGATATTGATGACGGATGCACTCTGCCCAGAAATGGTACCGCGTGCCGTCGCGAGCCGGCCCGACGACAGAAGCCGTTCGAGGGCCGTCCGCGCGCGCGATACGCGGCTTTTGATCGTCCCGATCGCGACCGCGGCAATTTCGGCCGCCTCCTCATAGGAAAGACCGCCGGCCGCAACGAGGACCAGCGCCTCGCGCTGGTCGACAGGAAGTTCCTGAAGCGCGCGCATCAGATCGTTGACTTCAACCACCTTCTCCTGAGCGGCCGGAGCAACAAGAACCCGCTCGGCGGTGGCATCATTCCATTCACCGACAAAACGCTTGCGACGCATTGTGCTTAGATAGTGATTTCTAAGGATAGCACATGTCCATGCCCGAAAATTTGTGTTCACAATGAAGCTCTTGCGCGCGGCCCATGCCTTGAGCATTGTTTCCTGAACGAGATCGTCTGCGAAGTCGCCATCACGGCATAAGCCGCGTGCGAACGCGCGCAATTGCGGCAGCATCGCGCCGAGCATGGTGCGAAACTCTTCATCGGAAGGATTGGAGGCTTCCGCACTCGTCGCAACCTGTTGATTCATCGAGGGCCCTCGCGTCCAGTTTCCAGTTCACAACCCCGAAAAGCACTGCGAGTTCCAACTACGCGCGCTGCGAAGGTCACTATGCTCATCCACGGCGTGACGCTGAAAGGCGTTCGCCGGCCTGTCGCTCCTGCGCCGGCCTGTCGCTCCTGCGTCGGCCTGGTGCGGAAAAACTGGCGGGAGCCGATACGCTGCCCCCGCCAGTACAGGCGGTCGTGGGGTCGCAGTCCACCTCTAATTGATTACCGGAAGTACTGCCGGAATCACCGTTATGAACGACAGCCGCCAGCGCTGGTTCCAGCGCGTTGTGTCGGATCTCCTCCGAGCATCTTGCGCTGCCGCGCCGAGTTCCATCGCCGGCCGGTCAGTATCGCATGCCGGATGCGCTGCTCATCAGGGCAGCGCATGGGGCTGGTACGAAGGCATGCTGCCCTCGCCAATCGATCGGCGCGCGCTCAATGTAGACACTCGCTGAGCGCGATTGCGTCGAATTTTTTGGGGACCCCGCCCCCGGGGCCTCGCAAGCCGCCGCCGGCGCATAGCCTGCACCCGCCTCCCCAAGACACCGACTTTGTCGCATGCCGTCTTGTTGCGTTTCGGTGCCGGAAACTCGTCAAACCCTAAAGCCTGAATATGGAAATGCACTTTGCCGCAGGTGCTCGCGGCCTAACCCTTCACCACGATCGCTCCGTACCGACACCTCGTCTCAACCTCTTCGTCGACGAATGCGCGTCTTCGAGACAACCTGCCAAGGACATGCTCCGTGGAATGCTTCGGCCCGGGGTTTCGTCGCCTGGCGAGCGCGGCGCGACGAGGTCGTGCCGGCCTCATACCAAAGAGGTAATGCCGGCCGACCGAATGCTCGATGGACGCCGCTCGCAATCCGCTCAATGCTGATGAAAGTGTCGCGGACGCTGAAGCCCCTTGGCGTGATTCTGCGGCACGCGCGCGGGAGGGGCCCCCCTTGCCCCTCCCGCGCCTCGGCTCGAACCGTATCTTAGTGAAACAATCGCTCGGAGCGCTTTAGAATCGGATGGACTTCTTGCCCTCTCTGGGCGAGGGCTCGTGTCAGGGACGGACCGAGGCCGTCGCGCGCGCTTCCCTATTCCGGTTGGCACGCCCATGATCGCCTTGGCAGATTTCCGGCGGGGGAGAAAAAGAAGGTCGCCCCTCCGCGCATTCATAGTGCTGCTCAATGCCCCCTGCCCTGCACCGACGCAGGCGGTGATCTCGACGGGCGCAAAAGCACTTTCCCCACGGCTCGCAATAGGCGCGCAAGCACAGGAACGGCTCTGAAACGGCTACGGCTCCTAGGCAATGGCCGCCAGCGGCGGCGCACTCGAAAGCGGCAGGACAATGTGAAATATCGATCCGCCTTCCGGGCCGGCCTCATACCAAATCCGGCCGAGATGCGCCTCGATGATCGTCCGACATACCGACAGCCCGACTCCTGCGCCCCGGTCCTTCGTGGTGAAGAATGGCGAAAAGATGAGATGCTGGAGCTCCGGGGCAATTCCGCGACCCGTATCTTCAATCCGGCACTCAACGCATGCGCGATCGTCATCCCGCTTGGCGACCATGCGAATTTGACGATCGGAGCAGTCCCGCATGGCTTCCGCGCTATTCCTGACGAGATTCGACAGGACCTGAAGAAGCTGGACCGGGTCACCGACAAACATGAGATCCCGATCGATCTCGAGGTGGACCGCAATATCGTCGTCATCATAGGGTGCAAGCACCTCGTCGATGACCGACCCTATTGCCTCCCGCAATTGGATGGGAGTGCGCTGGGTTTCGCCGCGGGTGACAAGCGATTTCATCCTGTAGATGATCTGTCGGGTGCGATCGACGCTTTCTCGCGCGCGCGCCAGGCAACTGGCCAGCCGTGCATGATCCGGCTCGACGCTCGCAGCGATCAACTCGGCTGCCCCAAGATAGCTTTCGACGGCCGTGAGCGGCTGAGCCAGTTCATGGGCCATGGTCGCCCCCATCGTACCCATGGCGCTGTCACGCTCGATAGCGCCGATCTGAGCGTGAAGCCGCTGCAGCTCACGCTCCGACTGCCGGGCCTGGGTCAGGTCGATGATCGCTCCGACCAGCCGGACCGCCCGACCAGCGTCATCGCGAACGATGGAAGCGCGGTCGAGCAGCGTTGCCCATGTCCCGTCGCCTTTCCGCATGCGATATTCCCCGAACCACAATTCGGCGCCGCTATGGAAGGCTTGTTGGATGCTGGACCAGATGCGGGGGTGATCGGCGGGGTGCGTAATGGCATCCCAGTCCGCGATCGTCGTCACGATCAAGCCGGTGCCGGGATCGGGCCGAATGCCGAAAAAGCTCGTCGCGGTTGAGCCCCACAGGATATCCCCGCTGGACACATCCCAGTCGTAGATCATGTCCTGGGCGGCGGCCCCCATCATACCGAGACGCTCGTTCGTGGCGGCCAGATCGGCCTCGGCGCGTTTCTGGGGGGTCACTTCCGAAGCCGTGACGACGATACCCGCTTCCCAAGGCTGGATGTCAACCTTGAGCCACCGCGTGCTGCCGAAGCAGAATGGATCGTGGCCGGTCCAGCTGGCCGGCTTCCGACTCGTCATGACGGCTCGGTAGAGCGGCTCGAGACCCGTGCTGCGTAAGCCTGGCCAACAGGACCAGGCACATTGTCCGACAAGGCCGTCTCGTCCCCGCGCGTCGAGCGCGGCAACTGTATCGCATATATGCTGAATACGATATTCGCTGTCCAGAAACACGAGCTGAATGCCGAGGCCATTCATCAAGTCGAGGAGGGCGCGAGAATTTTCCAGTCGGATCATGCTGATTACGGTAGCCGGCGTGACAAGCGATCTGCTTCCTTAGTTTTTTGCATCCGACCGCGCAAATAGCCGTTTTGCGGATGTTGGTTCGGCAGTGATGATTATCCGACGACTTGCCGTGAGAACTTGCAGCGAAGCCGTCATAGGTAGCTGCATTTGTACCCGACTGATGTTGCCTGACCACCAGACCGAAATAAGTGCCGGCCTTGCGTGGCGGCGAACCACGAATGCCCGAGATTTGCCATCGTTTCCGCCCGCGCCACCGCGCGGCGGACACGCGACCGCAGATAATCCGATGCCGCACGCCAGTCGGCGTTGACCCGCTGCGCATCGCAAAGCAACCGGGCAATCTCGCGATGGGATGCGCCGGCCATCCTCGCATCCCTGATCCGCAGCAATTGGGACATGGCCTGGCCGATCGACGGCTGCGCACAACGACGCGTGGCGATATGCGCCCGTCCGCCGGCCAGTCCCGCAAGAGCTGATAATTGTGCCTGATGGTCACGCCATCCATCGATGAGGAACCTGAGCTTCACCGGTCCGTCGAGTACCGTTCCTTCGACGATTTCAATGCATTGGCGCCCATGGCCGGCGGCAAGCGACAGCAGTTCACGATCGGGCAGTCGGGCCACGACGGGAACGCAAGCGCTGCCCGACAACGGGAAAATCTCCTCGTCCGCGGCCTCGAGTGCCACGGCTGTCAGCATATGCGGATCGCACGACCGCCTCCAGAATGGCGGCAGTTCAAGCGCGCAGATCGTCCAGGGCATAGCGAAACTGCAAGCCCCATGGTTCAGGAGCGATGCGCATGGACGGCATCACGATGCGCACGCCGGAATCGTTCCGGCACGCCGGTTCCGGGACGTCCGCCGACATCCGCTGGTAATCGGCATTGCGACGCAGCCATTCCCACATGAGCGATGCGGCATCGAGCGCCGCCAGCAACCGATAATGGTCGCGATCACGCCAATCATGGACAATGGCCGCCCCGCCATGGGGCGCGGCTTCGGCAGCCCGCACCCCGGGATAATCAACAGCACCCATATCCTGCCTCCACCGTCGGTCCTGGGATGCGGAGTGCTGCCGTTGGCTGCCACCGGGTGCCATATGCCCTAAGGAGGGGATTGCCAGTTCAGATCCGAGAAGCCGATCTCGCCGAATCGCAAGGCCGCGAGCACCAGCTGCGTTCGGCGCACGACCCCAAAGCGCCGACGCGCGTCGTTGAGATATTTGCTGACCGTATCTTCTCTGAGTTCGAGGATCCGACCGATTTCCCAGTCCGTCTTGCCCTGCGCCATGAGGATCACGCATTCCTGCTGGCGCGGGGTCAGTCGCCCCCGCCCACTTGCGCACGGCCGCGCAAAACCCAATGCGGCCGCATAGCTCAGCTGCGCAACCAGCTGGGCCGCGAGCAGCGTGCGACGCGGCAATGGCCTTTCACCTGCGGTAACGAAGGAGAAACTCGCAATCCGCTCACCTGCCAGGTGAAGCGGGACCGTGAACCCCTCGCCAAGTCCCGCCGCACGGGCAGCGTCCATAATATGCCGGCTGTCAGGAGCCTCGGGATTGAGATCACGCCAGGCAAAGCCGATGGCCGCCACCGCAGCCGCTCGCTGCACTGGATCCACGCGATGAAGCCTTGCGCGCGCAAAGCGCGTCGACCATCGCCTCGGATAATTGTGGAGCAGGATCTGCCCGTCGGATCGCGCTTCGAGGTCGCCGTGCTGCACAAGAGCATAATAGCAAAAGCCAAGGTCCCGCACGGCGCCCGCCACCAACCTTCGCAAACCGGCCGGCCCGGCCACGATGTTCAGTCGGCCCGCGAAATCGAGCACGATCGCCATGCTTTGACCAAATGACGGCCCGCTGCGCTCCATCGACAGCAAGTTCGAGAGAAGCGAAGGCAAGCCGAAATCCGGCGCCAGATCCCTTCCCGACGCCCGCACGCCCGCCCGCAGAACTTCAGGCGACTTCACCCAGCGCTTGCCGTCCATCCGCCGACTGTCACATAAAAACATTTAGAATATAGTTGCATATGAAATTCCTGAATCTTTACTGTTGGTGAGGAAGCAGGTGGGAACGCAGGTGGCCTGAAACGCCTCGCGGATACCCAAAGCGACAGGACGTCCCTGGCAGTCGTCGCACGTGAGAATGCGCCGACCGCCCGGAACGGGTGCAAGTCGATGGATGCATGGCGTATCGCGATCGCCGTTGCCGACGATATGGATCGGGCGTCGTCGCTCGAGGAAATCCGGGAAATCTTGACGGACGCCTGCCCCCGCATGGGCCTGCGCTATTTTGCGCTGACCCACCATGGCAGCCCTGCGTCCGCAAGCGGCAGCTTCATCCGCCTTCATAATTATCCGGACGATTGGGCCAGCTGGTTTGACGCCCATGATCTTGGCGTCTCGGATCCCATCCACCGTGCGAGCCATCGCACATTGGGTGGATTCCTCTGGGACGATGTTCCCAATATCATTCCGCTCACGCGGCATGACCGGACGATCCTGGCGCGTGCGCGCGATGCCGGGCTCGGAGATGGCGTCACCGTCCCCGCCCATGTGCCGGGCGAATTCCGCGGCAGCTGCTCCTTCGCCGCCCAACCCGGTGCCGCGCTGCGCAGGGATGTGATCTGCTTCGCCGAACTTGTCGGCATCCGGGCGTTCCAGGGCATGCGCCGTGTCGCATATCCAACCCGCACCGCACTCGCACGCCTGACCGATCGGCAACGTGAATGCCTGTTCTGGGCGAGCCAGGGCAAGACCGATTGGGAGATATCGATGATCCTGTCGATCAGCCGCGAGACCGTGATCGAGCATATGCGCCAGGCACGGCGATCGCTCGGCGCGCACTGTCGGACCCAGCTCGTCGGCATCGCGCTGCGCGAAGGACTGATCTGCTTCGATGGCGTCAGCATGCCCGCACGCTGAGCCTTCCCGTCGCGCGATTGCCATGGCTGAGGTCCATCCTGCTCGGACCTGAATCTTTGGGACTATGCCCTCCCCCCATTTCTTGGGATGGCGCGCACCGCCCCCCTCTGCTGCAATCCCGGCATCTCGAAACGGGAGTGCCAACATCATGCTGCATGTGCTGAACCACGCGGGTGCGTCCCGCGAGGCTGAAATCCTGCGTTCCATGTTCCACGCCAGGAAGCGGGTCTTCGTCGACCTCCTCAAATGGGACGTGCCCGTTCTTGGCGACCTCTACGAGGTCGACCAGTTCGACGATGCCCACGCCACTTATGTGGTCCTCACCGACGAGGACGGCGAGCATATGGCCTCGGCCCGCCTGTTGCCGACGACCCGGACGCACATTCTTGACGGTCTTTTTCCCGATCTTTGCGAAGGCGACATTCCGCGTGGCCCGCAGATCCGCGAAATCACCCGCTTCTGCCTCGATCGTCGCCTCGTCGCGAGGCAGCGGCGCGCCGTACGCAACCAGCTCGTCACGGCCCTGGCGGAAATCGCGCTCGGCCAGGGCATCACGACCTACACCGGTGTCGCGGACATCGGCTGGTGCCAGCAGATCCTCGCCATGGGCTGGCGATGCACGCCGCTCGGATTGCCCCATCTGGACGGCAGGAAGATGATCGCAGCGCTTGCGATCCACATCGACGACGAGACCCCCAAACGGCTCCAGGATGCCGGTGTCTACGCGATGCCCACCGTCGTGCGCGACGTCAGCCTGCCCGGAGACCTGTCCCATGCCTGATCATCACCTCACCGCGTCGGCCGGGCACCGTCTCGCCGACAGACTGAAGGACCATGGCCACGCCATCCTTCCCAAGGCCATCGCCCCCGAATGCATTCGCGCGATCGAAGCCCTGCTTCAGCCGACCTTCACCGCCACGCCCTTCTGCGAGGGCGCCTTCTATGGCCTGCGAACCAAGCGTTTCGGGCGACTGCTGCGACGCTGCGAGGCGATACAGGAGCTCGTCCTCCATCCGGCCATATTGGCAGCGGCCGAGCAACTCCTGTCGCCCTGGTGCGACGTCATCCAGCTCAACCTCACCCAGGCCATCGAGATTCATCCGGGTGCGGTCGCGCAGTTCCCGCATCGCGACCAGGACATGTGGGCCGGCGCCAAGGGCGAAATGGAATATCTGGTCAACATTCTCTGGCCGCTGACCCCATTC
Source organism: Edaphosphingomonas laterariae (assembly GCF_900188165.1). Taxonomy (GTDB): domain Bacteria; phylum Pseudomonadota; class Alphaproteobacteria; order Sphingomonadales; family Sphingomonadaceae; genus Sphingomonas_E; species Sphingomonas_E laterariae. The sequence goes on from NZ_FZOS01000021.1 coordinate 24,757, forward strand.
ACGGCCGACAATGGCGCAACCCGGATCTGGCGCAACAGCCATGGGCCGGCTGCGCACGACGCAAACGAACCCTCCGCGCCACCGCTGGTCGCCGAGGCACTCCCCGGCGACGCCATCCTCTTCCTGGGTTCCACGCTGCACGCCGCCGGTGCCAACCGCACCCGCTTTCCACGCCGCGCGGTCATCATCAGCTACAGCCTGGGCTGGCTCAAGCCGTTCGAAAATCCCTGGCTCGCTTATCCGCCGCCGATCGCGCGCTGCTTCCCGCGCCCGCTAGCCGAACTTGCCGGCTACCGTCAGCACCGGCCCAATCTCGGCAATTTCGAAGGGCAATGTCCGTCGATTCTGCTGGAGACGGACGTGCCGGAGCATCTCGCTGCCATCGACGCACTGCGTCCCGACCAGACGGCAGCAGTTCGCGCCTTTGCCGCGGCACAGGCCGATCCCCCCGTCGACGACCGGAGGAAGACATGAGCCCTGGCATGACCATGGAGCGCATCTATGAGGTGCTCAAGGCCCAGATTCTGACAGGCACGCTCGCCGCCGGCCGCCGCCTCGATCCCGCGCGGCTCGCCCCCGAGCTCCATGCGAGCACCACGCCGGTGCGCGACGCCCTCCAGCGACTGGTCGGGGAGCGCCTGGTCGAGACATGGCCGCATGAGGGCTTTCACGTCCCGATCCTGACCGAACCGTCGTTGCGCGATCTCTATGCGTGGAATCTGGACGTCGCCCGCCTCATTCTCGGCACGCGGCGCATGCCGCTGATCGATCCGCCACCTGGTCGCCAGATCGATGGAGGCGCCGCCGACCTGACCGCGGGCTTCTTCCTGCGGATCGGATTGCTGTCCGCCAATTTCGAACATCGCCACGCGATTGCGGGCATCAACGACCGCCTCGCCACCGCACGGCGGATCGAGCCGGAGCTGTTCGCCGATCATGACAGTGAGCTTGCCGCGCTCGATGCCGCGCTCGCCGCGCGGGACCGTCCCACGCTCCAGCGGGAATTGATCCGCTACCACCGCCGGCGCATTGTCGCCGTGCCCGCCATCACCGCGCGGCTCAGGCCCGATAGCTGAACATTCTCGCGACACCGGCCGTATAAAATTCCTGTCCCGGACCATCGCCCTAGACTCGGCTCCGTCATCGCTCTTGATGACATTGGATGGAGAGTGTCATGGAACGCATCCATGAGCATGACGAGCTGATCGACCTCGGCACCGCCAGCGTCGAAACCAGGGGGCCCTGGGGTCCGCGGTTCGACCCGGGCGCCGGCGAAGTGCTCATCCCGGGCATCAGCGACGATTGACGGCAAGGGCAGCGCCGATCGCCACATGGAGGTCGGCGCTGCCTCTCCAAGGCCACCCGCCATGCAACTGCGCCCCGACCTCCATGTGGCCATCGCCAATGACCGGCCGGTCTTTCTCGACGTGGCGGCCGATCGCTATTTCTGCCTTGGCGGCGCCCTCGAGCAGGCCTTTCTGGCCTGGTTTGACCGGCCACGCACGGCTCCGGCCAAAGCGCTGGTGGAAGCCGGCATCCTCGTCGACGGCACCCGGTCGCTGGCGACCCCGCCCATCGACCCACCCCGGTCCAGCCTTTGCGAGGCAGGCAATACTCCGCTCCCCGACGCCGTTCGCTGGTATCGCGTCGCATGGCTCGTTGCGCGCCGTCACTGGGAGACCAACCATCATCCGCTTGCCGTCTCGCTCGAGCGCCTGCAGCGCCGCCGCAGCAATCATGCCCGCCGGCCACCGCCTGCCATCCCCGATATCTGGGCCTCCTACCGGCGGCATCGCCGCACGATACCGATCGCATATTCCTGCCTGCTCGATTCCCTGGCCCTGCTCGACTTCCTCGGCGCATTTGGCCATGATGCCCGGCTCGTGATTGGTGTCACCCTCGATCCGTTTCTCGCCCATTGCTGGGTCCAGAAGAGCGACCTCCTCATCAACGATCGCCTCGGTCATGTCGGGGCGTTCACCCCCATCTTAGTGGCATGAGCGATCAACGGTTCATCGCGCTCTTCCCCGGCGCCGACGGCATCGCCGACCATATGCGGGAAGCCCTGCTCGAAAAGGCGAATGCCATCGGGCTCGAAACCCGCCACATCGCCGGCGTCCAGCTCGTCGCGGCGCCATCCCTCAGCCCTGTTCCCGTCGGGACAGAAGGGCTGATCCTCGGTAAGCTATATCGCAGGGCAGATGCGCACCGGCTGACCAGCCTTTCAACGGCCGAGGCGCACACGATCATCGCCAGTGAAGGCCAGTCGCTCCTACGCGATCATTGGGGCAGCTATTGCGCCATTCTACATTGCGGGGGCCATTGGCGCACGGTGCGCGATCCGACGGCGGGCCATGTCTGCTACCGGATCGCAACCAGCAAAATCCGCGCGATTGCATCGGATCCCGCGCTCGCCCGCGATCTCGGCCTGATCACCGGGCATATCGACTGGTCGCGCGTCGTCCACGGGCTGATCTTTCGCGACCTCATGATCGAACGCACGCGCATCCACGGCTGCCATGAGCTGTTCCCAGGCAGCGTCACCGATCTTGATGGCGTGGCCGCGAGCATCTGGAGGCCGCAGGATTTCCTGGCCTGCCCGCCGCCCGATCTCGCCGTCCTGAGCAGGACGACAGCATCCTGCGTCGCAGCACTTGCTGCCGGCCATGACCATATTCTGCTGGAATTGTCAGGTGGCCTGGATTCCTCGCTGCTCGCCTTGGCCCTGGATGAAGCCGGCGCGCGTTTCAGCTGTGCCACGCTCGCCACCCGGGCCGGAGACGGCGACGAGCGACATTATGCCCGCCATGTCGCCAATACGCTCGGCCGGCAACTTGTCGAATTGCCGCACCGCTCCGAGCTGGCCCATCCCGGCAGATGTCCCGCCCCCCATCTGCCAGGCCCCGTGGTGCGGGCCTTCGCGCAATCAAGCGATCAATTGCTTGCCGAAGCTGCCGAAGCGATCGGCGCCGACGCCTTTATGAGCGGCGGCGGCGGCGACAATATCTTCTGCAACATGAACTCGGCGACGCCGGCAACCGACCGGCTGCTGCAGACCCGGTCGCCTTTGGGGTTCGCCCGAACGCTGCTCGACCTGGCCGGGGCGCACGAGGTGAACATTTGGGCGGCCTTGCGTCCGGCCTGGCACCATCTGACCGGCTGGCGCCACGACCGGACATGGCCGCGAGACGACAGCCTCCTGCATCCGACGGCGATCGCCCGCTTCCCGATGGCGGAAGCCCATCCCTGGGTCGCCGACCCCGGCGACATCCTGCCCGGTAAGCGACGCCATGTGGAGGCAATCCTCGCCATCCTCAATCATGTCGGCGGCTTTCCCCGCGGGCAGCTGCGCCCAATCCATTTCCCGCTCCTTGCCCAGCCGATGGTGGAAGCCTGCCTGGCAATGCCCAGCTGGCGCTTCTTCGAAGGCGGTGTCGATCGCGTCCCCGAGCGACGCCTCCTGGCCAACCGACTGCCCACGATCGCCGCGCGACGCAGCAAGGGCGGTGTCGCTGCCATGGCCGGAGCGATCTTCCGCCAGCACCGTCCACTGCTGCGATCGCTTGTCCTCGAGGGCGAACTGGCGCGCCAGCGGCTGATCGACCGCAAACAGGCGGAGACGTTGCTCCGCGATGACGCGCTGATCGTCGGCGACCAGTTCTACCGCCTGCTCGCCTTCGCCGAAATCGAGGCTTGGGCAAAGCATTGGCGTTGAGCCGCACCTTCATCTCGTTTCGTTCGTCAGGCCGGTGACCCGCTTCGGTCGCGGCAGCTTGTCCCAGCGTTCATATTCTTCGCGCCATTCGGCCCCGGGGTGGCGTCGCCCAAGCAACCAATAATCGAACCAGCGCACTGTTCGCCGATAGATCGCGGCCAAGTGGCGCGGTCCGGTCTTGAGGTGAAATTCATTGTCGAAGACATACATCTCCATCGGCCAGTTCGCGCGCTTCAGGGCAAAATGGGTCTCGATCGCCAGCGGCATTTCCCAATCGCTGACATGAATGAGCAAGGGCACGCTGGGCATGTGCGTGTTCCGCCTGAGCGCATAAGCCTGCCAGAAGGTCTCAAAGTTCGCATCGCCCCGGACGGGATAGCCCGTCCACGACCGCTGCACGGCCGCAAAGCCAAGCCCCATCCTGCCCTCGGCCCACTCGGGCTCGTCACAGCAGCCGCTCACCACCACCGCGCCAAACAGGTTCGAATTGATCAGTGCAAAAATGCTCGACGCCGCCGCGTCGCTCAGCCCGGTAATACCCATATGCCTGGTGTCGATGACGCCGAGACTGGCCGCCGTCCGCACGCCCGCTTCAATCGCTTCCTGGACATTGCGGCGATCCCAGAGATTGTCATTGGCGGCACGCCTGGCGATCAATGGCGTCCCTGGAGCCATATGTCCCCAGGGGCGCTGGAAGTTGAGCACCGCATAGCCTCGCGACGCGAAATACTGGATCGGATATTCATCTCCCGTGGAGCCGCGCACAAAGCCCTTCGAGAGATATTGCGTCACGATCAGCGGATGCCGGTCGCCCGGCTTGTGATCCGGGGGCAGCACGAGGTCGGCATAGGCCTCGAGCCCGATCTTCGTTCTGAAATGCAGCCTCTGCACGGAGGAAATGCGCACCCGCTGATACTCAGGATTGACGTCGAGCAGCGTCTCGATCTTGCCGCTCCCGGGATCGAGCAGCACGAAATGGCGCGGGCGCGTCGGCGTCTCATAGGCACATAGAAGCTCCGGACGCGCCGTTCCAAGGCAATTGATCAAAAGGTCGCGCGACCGGAACAGCTGGCGCGGAACGTCTTTGCCCGGTGTCCAGCGATAGAAGCCGATTTCGCCGCTGTCGGTCCCCTCAGCGGTCTGAAAGAGCAATGTGCCATCGACCCACCACAGGCCCTGCACCTTGACGCCGCAGTCATTGCAGTCGTGGCGCCTGCCACGGATCGAGACCGAGAGCCGGGTTGGTCCGAACGGAGAATCCGGGTCGTCGCGCTCGGTCCACGCCGTCCTCCCCTGCCCGTCGTCGACCCGCAGCAAAGGCCGCGGATCATAGGTCGGCCGCTCGATGAGGATCCTGGCCTCGGCCGGCGTCGCTGCCCGAACCACACCGCTGTCCGGATCTATGCGGTCATAGCCATAGACCAGGGGTGCCAGCGGATGCGGTCGATTGTCGGCGCCGGGGAAATAGCGCTCGTCATAAAGATGCCCTTCCGGTTCCTCGCGCGCGACAGCCGCCTTGAAGTCGATCAGTCCCGGACGTGTGGAAAAGACGATGGCGCCGTCAGCGGTCCAGTCCGCATCCTTCACGTCGATCGGGGACCGCGTGATAGCGCGCGCCTCGCCCCCATCAGCCGGGACGCGCCAGACCTGCGTCACCCCGTCGTCGCGCCGCAGCCACAGCAGCCAGCGTCCGTCGGACGACCAGCGCGGCGTGACCGCGCTCGGCGTCCCGCTGGGAATTTCTTCGAGTCCCGCAAAGCGCATCGTCTCGCGCATCAGTTCACCGCCCGATGCGAGCAGGCGCGGCCGCGCGCCCGGCCGGATGTCCATCACGAATATGCCCTGGCAATAGCGGTCCGCCGCCACATCTGCCTTGCGCAGATGGAAGGCAAAACGCTTGCCGTCAGGTGAAACCGTCATCGGCACATTGCCCACGGTCAGGGACACGGGAAAGCCGGCATCGCGCAGCTCGATCAGGTCGCGCGGCGCGATCGGGCGGATGGGCGCGTTCACGGACTCTGGCGGCACAAGATTGGCACAGGCCGGGTCCTCGCGCGCAAATGCCGCGCAGGCAGGCGATGCGATGGCCATCGCGGCGACGCAGCCAAGCCAGCGTGACCGGCTCACCATGAGCGCTTCGCCTGGATCGCGACCATGCGCCCCACGGGGCTCGCCGCATTGGGGTCGAAGCCCACCGCCGAAATGCCGTTGAAATTGTTCACATAAGGCGGATCGGCATCGAAGAGGTTGCTGATGCTGAACGCGAGCGTCATGCCCGCGCGCCCCTGGGCCGGGAATTGATAGCTGAGCTGGAGATCGACCGTCGTCCAGCCGTCCACCTGTTCCGCCGGACTGGCCGTCTGGTTGGAATAGCCGTCGACAAAATTGACGAAGGCGGCAAGGCCGAACCCGTTCTTCGACCAGGAAGCACGGCCGCGGAAGCGCAGATCCACCGGGTTGCCGAGCGTATCGACGATGTCGGCCGTCGGCGCCTCGGTCGTCACCGCCTGATCATAGCGCATCAGCCAGGAGCCGCTGACGCCGAGACCAAGATCGCCACCGGCCAGCTTCGCAGCATAGCCCAGATCGAAATCCAGTCCTTCGAGCTTCACGACCGAAAGATTCTGGTTCCGCGCATCGATGACGAGGTCGATGTCATCCGGCCGCAGCCCGGAAATATCGACATAGGTCGGGTCCGCGAAATAGCCGGCAACCTCCGCCGGCGAAGGGCTGTCGTCGATCAGCGCGCCATAGGTCGCGCGATTGGGCAACATGCTGAACAGCTCCGACGACGGATCGACGATCCGGTCGCGATAGCGAATGTGGAACCAGGTCAGGCTGAGCTTCGCGCCGGGCAGGAATGCAGGCTCGATGTCCGTCCCCGCTGTCCAGGTCGTCGCGCGCTCCGGACCGATGCCGGGATCATTGCCGCGCAGCACCAGGGCATTGCTGCTCCCCGTCGACGACGCTGGATCGGCAAGCGGCAGCGCGAAGATGATCCGCGAGTTGATCGACTGGTCGAGATCGGAAAATGCGGGCGCGCGAAAGCTCGTGCCATAGCTTACCCGGAAGCTGACGCCATCAATCGGCGTCCAGCCGATGCCGAGCTTCGGATTGGCCGTGGTCCCGAAGTCGCTATAATGTTCGACACGCCCGGCAAGCGAGAGATCCAGCCTCCGCAGCCCCGCTTGCTCATTGTCCGACCCGAAGAGGGGGACCGCCAGTTCCGCAAAGCCGGCCAGCACATCGCGCTGGCCCGGTAACTCGATAGGCAGCGCGATCGGCACCGGTGCCGAGCGGTCATTGATCCCATCAGCCGCGAAGCGCTCCTCGCGATACTCTCCGCCGACCGCCAGTCGGACCGAACCGGCGGGCAGATCAAAAAGCGGCCCGTCCGCCCTGCTCCCCACCGACCAGAGCCGATAGGTCTGGTAGGTCGTGCTCGAACCGCGGACGAATTCGATCGTCGCCGGATTGGTCGAAGGCCCGTCGCCGAACAGATTATAGGCTGTTGCGGGGTCCGTATCGGCAAGTGCCTGCGCCAGGCGCGCATTGTTGACGAGGTTGAGAAGGCTCGATCGCTCCTTCTGCTCGCCAAAGGTGCCATGCATGTCCACCTCCCAGGCGCCCCGGGTCCACAGGACTCCGCCGTCGAGGCCGATGGCACGCACACGTCCCTCCGCGACCTCCGATCCCAGGTCGCGCCTGAAATCATATTGGACACGGACCGGCTGGCCCGTGCCAGCGGGGTCGACATAAAAGGGATTGCCGACCGGGACGGTGCGCGGCTGCAGGCTTATCGGCCTGGCTCGCGTCGCGAAGCGGCGATCGGCATAAAGCCCCTCGCCATAGAAAGTGAGATCCCGCCATTCCTGCTCGACCCGCCCATAGAGGCCCTGCCGTTCCTGGCTTCCCAGCAGATCCTCGCCGGCCCACGCATCGGCCTTGTTGACCGTATCCGGCGTGAAATCGCCTGGCGCGAGGCCCCGACCATCCTGACCGCGCGGGATCGCCCAGGTCGTGCCGCCCGACTGGATCGTACCGGGATTGGCGTAGCTGGTTCGATAATCGGGCCCGCCAAAGGCCCGCAGATCCTCCGTGGCATAATCGCGCTGCGAAGCCGCCAGCCGGCCGCGGTCGAAATATTCATAAGCGAGCACGACGCGTCCGCTGGCCCACTTCTGTCCCGCAATGATGCCCGCCTGCACCTCCCCGAAATCGCCATCGGCGGTGCCCGCGCGCAGGCTGACCTCGAGACCTTCGAAGCGGGTTCGCGGGATGATGTTGACCACACCCGCCACCGCGTCGGAGCCGTAGAGCGCGGACGCACCGTCGGCGAGGATCTCGATCCGTTCGATCATCGAAGCAGGAATCATCGAGACGTCGGCAAAGGCGCCTGAAAATCCTCCAAGCGGCGGCCGGTTGCCATTGAGCAGGACGAGCGTCGAAGACGTACCCAGCCCGCGCAGATTCACGCCCGTGCCGAAGCCGGTATTCGCGGTTGCATTGTTACCGAGGCTGATGCCGAGCGTCGCCTCGGATGGCCCGCCGCCATAATTTTGCGGCAGCGCCTGGAGCATCTGTTGCGTGGTAGCATAGCCGCCGCGATCGAGCTCGGCCCGGTCGATCGTGATCACCGAGGCGCCCGCCGCTCCGCCGCCCCGGATACGCGTACCGGTCACGACGATCGTGCCGCGACTTTCCGCTTCGTGACTCACGGCGCTTGCGGGGCGAAGACCATAGACCCCATCGCGCTCGACGATCACCAGTCCGCTATCGACAAGGAGCGCGTCGAGCGCCTCGCGGGGGGCATAGCGGCCGCTGAGCGATGGCGCGGTCCTGCCTGCAAGCAGCGCCGATGGAGCAATCAGCTCAATCCCCGACTGGCGAGCGACAGCGGCCAGCGCCGCGCCCAGCGGCTGCGCGGGAAGGTCGAACGCCTGTGCCGCCCGCTCGCCAGCCCGCGCCGGCATGGCGGCGATAGCCAGCGCCAATGCGGTCGAAATCGAAAGCGCCACCCGGCCGCGGAAACCTGTTGCCTGCTGCATTTTGCCCCTCTCCCTGCTTTGGGTTCGGGGGGCATGACGAGGCGACTGGGAAATACCCTATGCGATTATTTCGCGATGGGGGGAATGTCCGATCCGGGTGCAAGCACCACATCGCCGCCGGGATCATGGGTCACGCCAAGATCAAGCGCCCCGGCCAGCTTGCGCGCGACCCCATCCACGTCGTCGAGCTTCAGGGTTGCCGTGACGCGCCGCTCGGAAAGCGCAGGATCGGCGACAATGATCTGCCGCCGGCTGTAGCGGTTCGCCTCGTCGACAACGCTGCGCAGCGTCGCATTGTCGACGGCCAGTATCCGATCGGGCCAGGGATCAGCGGCATCGAGCGGCACGACCGCCGGGGGCGCGCCATGCTCGACGGCGAGGCGCTGCCCCGCCACAAGCTCGGTCACCTGCCGGGGCGCTTCGTCCGGCCGCCCGTCCTCGACGCGCACCTTGCCCTGGATCAAATCGACCGACACCAGGTTACCGGCGAGACGCACGTCGAAAACCGTGCCAACCGCAATGATCGCCTGGCCATCCGCCCGGACCAGGAAAGGGCGAGCCGCATCATGCGCGACCTCGAAGCGCGCGCGTCCCGCAAGCAGGGTGACACGGCGCTCCGACGCCGAAAAGGCGACCCGCACCCGCGAATCCGTGTCGAGCAGGACGACCGAGCCATCGGCCAGCCGTAATGTCCGGATCTCGCCCACCGCGCTGGCATGGTCGAGCGCGGGCGCCTCATGCTGCGCCCGCGGCCCCAGCCAGCCGAACCAGGCTCCGCCTCCGATCGCCGCCGCCGCGAGGCTGGCGGCGAAGGCCAGCATCAGGCCCGCGTCGCGATGCGAGCGGACCTTGGCGACGGCCGCGTGTTCGCGCGCGACCTCGCCTTTCAGCGTCATCGCGAAGACCTGCTCGATCTGGGCAAATGCCCGCGCATGGGCCGGCGTTTCGCGCCACGCGGCAAAAGCCAGCCGTTCGCCTTCGGTCATGTCCCCTGCCTTGTGGCGCGACCACCACTCGGCCGCCTCGGCGCCCGGGGACGAGGGCGGTCTCTCCCCTTGCGTCATTCCGGAAAGCCGGCTGCGCGATGGAGGATCTGGAGCGCGCGCGACATATGCGCCTCCACCGTCTTGACGCTGATCCCGAGCCGATCGGCAATCTGGGCGTAGGTCAGGTCGTCGAAGCGATGCGCCATGAAGATCTCGCGGGTTCGGTCGGGAAGCGTGACTATAGCCTCATCGACGCGCCTGAGCATATCGCGTGCTTCGAGCGCCCGATGTGGGTCGATCGCAGGGGCGCGCTCCTCGTCGAGCGGGACACAGGTCGCCTCGGCACGGCTTCGCGCCGACTTCGCCTCGTCGCGTACGAGATTGCCCGCGACCGTCGTCAACCAGGCTTCCGGCCGGTCGGGCGTTCCCCGCCCGCCTCGATCCATGCCCAGCAGTCGGACGAAGACGCGCTGCACCATGTCGGCGACCTGGTCGGCGCGGCCGAGGCGACGGCGGAAGAAGCGCCCGAGACGCGGCGCCTCCGCCTCGTAGAGCGCGCCGATATCCTGGCCCGGCGCGGGCATGGCCGCCATCTGGGCATGAAATTCCTCCTCATCGGGATCGGAAGGGCTCCACAGGTTCAGATGCACGCGCAAGCCCTCGCGCACGCACCCATCACGCCATGATCGATCACAAGGTCCGCCATCGTCGTCTCCCGTTCGAGACGACGACCGGCATGCCGGTCGTTGAGAACATGCCTAAACATGCGCCGCCGCCTTTAGCCCCCAGAGGGGCCTGGACATGCGCAACGGCCAACCGGCAACCATGAATTGGTCCAGTCCGTCGGTCTTAGGCAAGGTTCTCACGCCTCGGCGCCGCCCATCTCGCGGCGCCTGTCCAGACTATCGCCGATGAAGACCAATGCAAGGCCACATGATGCAATCCGGCGTCTGCGACCTTTAAGCCCTAAATTGCCCCCGTCGGTCGGGAACACCCTGCTCGTCCTCTGGTGATGCACATCGCAGTCGATTTGACTTTCACTTCTCTGGCATCCGCCAAGCATTCTGACCCGGTTGATGAGCCGGTCGGCAATGGCGCGGAGCTCGCGCGCTGCTGGGCCACCGTCGCCAGGCGGCCATGACATTGCGCACGCGACGCTGATGCGGGGGTCGGGCCCGCCAGCGGTCCCGAACGCGGCCACCGCGCCTGGAGCGCGGTGACGTCTGCTGGGACTGGCCACCCCGACAAGCCGGGTGCGGGCGACGCTCGTCCATGGGCCCGTCACGACCGGGGCCAAGCCCCGTGTCCCACGGGGCTCCTCCACGTGCGTTCCGGCCCTTTCGGGTGATCCCGGCCGCTTATCCGGGCCCCTGCCTCGCTTCTCGCCGCCCTCCCCCGCCTTGTCCGGGGTGGTTTGCTTTTGGGCGGGCAAGGAGGAAGCCATGCGCCATTTGTCCAGCCAACAGCCATCGGGTGACCGGCCGAACACTGACAGGTCGAACACTGACAGGTCGAACACTGACAGGTCGAACACTGACAGGTCGAACACTGGCCGCTCGAACACCGGCCGGTCGCACACTGGCCGGTCGTCGGAACCTCGTGCAAATCCTCAATTGCACGCGAACCTCTATGAAAGCGTCACCGCGCGGATTGTCGCCGAACTCGAGGAAGGGCGCATTCCATGGGTGCAGCCTTGGAGCGCGTCCCCGGCCGCGCCGCCGCCCGGCCTTCCCCGCAACGCGCTGAGCGGTCGAGCCTATTCGGGCATCAATATTCTGCTTTTGTGGGGCGCGGTCATCGCGCGCGGCTATCCGGGCCAAGGCTGGCTGACCTTCCGTCAGGCCGTGCAGCTGGGCGGCCATGTCCGCAAAGGCGAACAGGGCGTGACCGTGGTCTATGCCGACCGGTTCACGCCGGAACAGGAACGGATCCGCGCGGCACGCGACGGCGGCGAAGCCCATAGCATCGCCTTTCTCAAGCGCTTCACGCTGTTCAACATCGCCCAATGCGACGACCTGCCGCCGGATATCGCGGCGGATGCGCCGGCCCTTCCCGACCGCGAAATCGTACCGGTCGCCGAAGCGCTGATCATGGCGACAGGCGCGGACTTTCGTATCGGCGGATCGCGTGCCTTCTATGCCCCCGATGCCGATTATATTCAGGTGCCGCCGCAGCCGGCCTTTTCCGACCAGATCAATTATTATCGCACCGCGCTCCATGAACTCGGTCACTGGACCGGCCATGGCTCGCGCCTCGCCCGCGATCTTGCGCAACCTTTCGGCACAGCCGGCTATGCCCGCGAGGAACTGGTAGCCGAACTTTGCTCGGCCTTTCTCTGTGCCGGCCTCGGCATCAGGCCGACCGTCCGCCATGCCGATTATATCGGGGCGTGGCTCGCTGTCCTGCGCGCCGATGTCCGCGCGATCTTCCGCGCGGCGAGTGCGGCCTCAAAGGCGGCCGATCATCTGCTGGCGCTGGGCGGTCCGGCCATCGCCCGCCATCTGGGAGAGCGGCCATGATCGTGCTTCCTGCTCCCTTGCGCCACGCGCTGCGCCAGCAGGCCGCCCGGTGTGCCCAAGCCGAAGCCGGCGGCATGCCGCTCGATCCGCCGCCACTCCTCAAGCTGTTCAATCCGCTGGGGGCGGCGACCTGGCTCGTAACCGAACTTGGCGAAGACGGCGACACGCTGTTCGGCCTCGCCGATCTCGGCTTCGGCTGCCCCGAACTGGGTCATTTCTCGCTCGGCGAGATTGGCGGCATCCGCCTGCCCTTCGGCCTCGCTATCGAGCGCGATATCCTGTTCGAGAGCCGCGACCCGCTATCGGTCTGGGCGCATTGGGCCGGCCGCTCCGGCTCGATCCGCGCCGCCGAAACCCTGCTTGCCCGCGCGCCCTTCTTGCGCGGCATCCCGCTTCCGCGAACGGCACCGTCGCCGGCCAACGATGCCGGCGGCGACGCTGGCAGCGACGACGCCGGTAATGGCCACGATATCGGCTCGGAGCCCTAGCGGATGACGCCGGCGGCGCGTTTCGCCGCCCATCTGTAGCCGGTCCCGTCAGAGGATTCATGAACTGCCGGGACCGGCACTCGCAAAGGAGTGATCCCATGAAACTCGAATATATCCCCCTCGACAAGCTCTGTGTGTCGCTTGCCAATATGCGCCATGGCCGCAAGGCCCCGGATGTCGCGGATATCCTGCCGACGATCCGGAAACGCGGCGTGCTCCAGACGCTGGTCGTGCGCCCGCTGCGGGACGCCGATGCGGACGATGCGGCGGCCCGCTTCGAGATACTTGCCGGGCGCCGACGCTTCCACGCCGCCGGAATCATCGCCGCCGAACAGCAGGCAGATGGGGCCACCGAAGCCTATGCGCTCCCCTGCGCCATCATCGACGAACGCGACCATGCCGCCGCCATCGAAGCCTCGCTGATCGAAAATCTCGCCCGGCTCGACCCCAATGAAGTCACCCAATGGGAAAGCTTCACCCGGCTCGTGAAGGCGGGCGAAAAACCCGACGATATCGCGGCCACCTTCGGCCTGCCTGGCATCACTGTTCGCCGCATCCTCGCACTCGGCAATCTGCTGCCACGCATCCGCGCGCTTCATGCCGCCGAGGCGATCGATCGCGCGACCGTGCGGCACCTGACCATGGCCTCCAAGAACCAGCAACGGGCATGGCTGGCACTTCATGACGATCCGGACACCTATTGCCCCACCGGCCACCAGTTGAAGGCCTGGCTGTTCGGCGGCCAGTCGATCCCCGTCCGGCACGCCTTGTTCGACGTCAACCTATCGGCCTGCGAGACGGTCGCCGACCTGTTCGGCGAGGACCGATATTTCATCGATGCCGAGAGTTTCTGGGTGGCGCAAAATCAGGCGATCGAGGAGCGGCGCGCGGCCTATCTCGATCAGGGCTGGGCCGATGTCGTGGTCATCGGACCCAACCAGCATTTCCAGTGCTGGGAGCATGAGAAGGCACCCAAGCGCAAGGGCGGCAGGGTCTATATGGATGTCCGCTCGACGGGCGAAGTCATCTGCCATGAAGGCTATGTGACGCACGCCGAGGCCCGGCGGAAAAATGCTGCGGACGCCGAACCCGCCACCAGCCGGAAGCCACCCCGTCCCGAACTGAGCGGCCCGATGCAGTCCTATGTCGATCTTCATCGCCACGCCGCCGTGCGCGCCCGATTGCTCGACCATGGCCAGATCGCGCTCCGCCTGATGATCGCCCATGCCATCGCCGGCTCGCCGCTCTGGAATGTCCGCGCGGACCCGCAGGCAACCCGCAATGAAGCCATCCGCGACAGCGTGGCGCAGTCCCCGGCCGAAGCGACCATCGCAGAACGGCGATGCGCCATTCTCCACCTGCTCGGCCTTCCGCCGGACGAGGCCGTCATCGGCCGTTGGGGTGACGAACCCGATATTCCGCGCCTGTTCGCCCGCCTGCTCGAACTGCCCGATCCAGCAATCATGGAGGTGACGGCCTTCGTCATGGCCGAAAGCCTGTCCGCCGGCAGCGACGCGCTCGAGGCGGTCGGATCGCGGCTTGAAGTGGAGATGCATGCGGTCTGGCAGACCGATGATTGTCTGCTCGATCTTGTCCGCGACCGCGCGATCCTGCTTGAAATGCTCGCCGAGATTGCCGGCGAACCCGTCGCACGCGCCAATGGCGACGCTAAGGCCAAGGCGCTCAGGTGCATCATCCGCGACTGCCTTGCGGGCACCCATGGTCGCGAAAAAGTGGAAGGCTGGGTGCCCCGCTGGATGCGCTTTCCGCCATCGGCCTATACCGCACGCGGTGGCGTCGCGAGCGTGGCGGCACATGCACGTATCCAGTCTTCGCTTGTGGAAGATCTGCAGCAGATCAGTGCTGATCCCAGAGAACCTTCGAGCGATGACGCTCCACAACCGGCCGACTGAAATATTGGCCCGGGCGAACATGGTTCGCCCGGGCCAATTCCTGGCCAATATGTCCTGCTCCCGGCAATGCTAGAATGACAAAAATCCGGTTCTCCGTCATGGCAGCGATCATGGACATCCGCCGCGCGCCGCCGCCATGAAGGCGGCGGCGCGCGGCTGACCAATCCTCACCCGAAAGACCAGGTCCACCCCGCAAATTGACGCTGATCCGTGCCCGGTATAGCCCATGCTAACATTGCTGATGGAGCGCATGCATGTCCGACCAGCCCGGCGAGGAAAAGCGCAACCCGATCGAACTTGCGACCGAGATCACCATCGCATGGCTCAACAACCCCAATTCGCGGGTCAATCCGGACGATGTTCCAGAATTTCTGCGCAAGATGCACGACACCATCACCGACATGGGCCGCGCCATCAAGGAGGTAGCCGCGACGATCGTTGAGCATGTCCCGGCGGTACCGGTGCGCGCCTCGATCAAGCCCGATTATCTCATCAGCCTGATCGACGGATCGAAGCTCAAGACCCTGAAGCGGCATCTTTCAAAGCATGGCCTGACGCCCGCCGGTTATCGCGAACGCTTCGGGCTCAAGGCCGACTATCCAATGGTCGCCGCCAATTATGCCGAAGCGCGCCGTCAGGTCGCTAAACGGCTCGGGCTCGGTCGCAAGCCCGCGGCCCCCGCTAGGGTTGCCGCCCCGGCTGCGACAAGCATGGCACCTGTTGCGCAGCCCGAAGCCGCCCCCCAACCCAAAACCAGGACAAAGCCAAAGGCCAGAGGGGTCGCTGCAAAGTCCCACGCTTCATCGCCAGGAAAAACAGCAGCGAAAAAGGTCGCGGCGGCGCCCGCGCAAGCCGCCGCCCTGCCCGCAACGGCGCCGGTCGTCGCTCCCGAAGCCGGTGGATCGCGGTCGAAACCGGCGGGCACGGCACGCAAGGCCCGGTCGAAGCCGGCCTCTCAACCCGCCGCGCCCGACAGTGCCGCCAGCCCCAGCGCAACACGCGCACGCGCCCGCAAAGCCAGTGCTGAAACGCCCGCATCGGTCGCGGCCGCACCCGCAAGATCTGGCGCGAAGCCAATGGCTGCGACCCGGCCGTCCCGATCGACCGCTGCACGGCCCGCGAAGGCGGCAAGGACTTTGGCTAAAAAGAATGAAGCAGCTCTCATTTCGTCGGCGAGACCGGATACGCAGCCGCCAGCGGCAGCCAGGCCCGGCAGCGTCGCCAAGCCGGGCAAGGCGCGCGTCAAAAGCCCGCCGAAACCGCGCCAGGCAAGCGAGAGAGGCGGGGCCAAAGCCGGTTGACGGCACGCGTTAGAGCCCATCGACCCTTTCACATTCGCCCGGCGCGGACCGGAGACCGCCGGAATTCCGGCGCCATGCCGGACCACCCGGACGCGCTGACCATCGCTTTGTCACCGTCCACGTCGCGGCTGCATTCCGGCCGGCGGACCTCGCTATCAGAACCCGGTCCCGATGCTCATTCGCGTGAGGAGCCAACCGCATGGGCGGCATAATCCTGCCCTTCCTCGTCCCCTGTCCTTCCCGGCGCCTGGGGCGTTGACCTGGGCCGGGCGCGGGCCGGTCGAAACCATCGGCTTCCTGCTTATTTCCCCGCCCGCCGAAGCGGGCTCCTCGCGGTCGCGTGCCGCTCCAAATAAGCGCGCAGCCTCCGGTCCTGCGCTGACGCTCCGGCCGGTTCGGTTCGACCATCCGCTGGTCCCGGCCCTCACGGTCCGCCCATCGCCCGGAAAGGCCGGGCGCACTGGAACGAGGAGACTGAACATGCCCGCCATCGGTTATGTCACCCGCGACGGAAAAGGCTTCAAGGGCCAGCTCCGCACGCTTTCGATCCGCACCGAGATCGAGATCACCCCCAACCAGGCCAAGACCGGCGATGCCCAGCCCGATTACCGGGTCTCGGCCGGCGGCGTCGAGGTCGGTGCCGGCTGGATCCGGCGCGGCGAAATGTCCGGGAGGGATTATGTGTCGCTGAGCCTCGCCGCCCCCGAATTCGGGCCGCGCCGGCTCTACGCCAATCTCGGCCGGGCCGCAGGCCAGGAGGACGACGACGCCTTCGCCCTGATCTGGAACCCGGCCGACTGAACCGCCCGCCTCTCGCGCCGGCGGATACCGGCGCGGGAGGCGTGCTTCACCCCGATCGCATCGCGCACGATGTCCGGAGGGTCGTTTTTGCGCACCCCTGTTTCGACCCTCCCCGGCTTCCGTTTCGCATCCCAGTCTTCGCCCGTTCACTCGAGCCAGCGGAGGCAATGCGCGGCATCATGGAACAGGACGAAAACCAGCGGGCGCGGATCGCGCGAGCCGGCAACCCCTTCCTCAATACGGCCCAGGCCGCCCATCATCTCGGCGTGTCGATACGCCTGCTCGAGCGCATGCGCCGGCGTGGCGAGGGCCCCCTTTTCCGGCGACACGGGCGCCACGTCCGCTATCATGTCGATGATCTCGACAGCTGGTCGCGCCAAAGCGGAAATGCATCCGGCCTCGACACCCGGAACGACGACGGCGGCCCGCGCCGGAGCCCGCGGCAATGACCGGTCCGGCACATGGATCGGGCCCGCGCCACGCCGGCCGCCGCCCGCCTCCTCGCGGAACATTGCTGCTCACCCTGCCGGTCGCGGCAACGGTCTTCACCCTCTTCCAGCCACCGACCCCACGCCTGCTCTGGAACGCCAGTGAAAGCATGACTCCTGGCCTCTACTGGATAAAGCCCGGGATCAACCCACGGCGCGACGATCTCGTGCTTGCGCGGCCACCTGGGCATATCCGTCCGCTCCTCGCCCGCCGCCACTATCTTGCCCCGAATGTCCCACTTCTGAAGCGCGCCGCAGCCGTGCCCGGCGATACGGTCTGCGCCTTGGGGCAGGAGATTTTCATTAACGCCCGCTGGGTCGCCGAACGTCGTCCCGCCGACCCGTCAGGCCGGCCGATGCCCGATTGGACGGGCTGCCTGACCATGCGCGAGGGCGCCGTCTTCCTGCTCGGCGACCATCCCCTATCGTTCGACGGGCGCTATTTCGGGCCATCACCCGCGAAGGATATCATCGGCCAGGCCGCACTCCTGTGGCCGCTGCGATGACCCGCTTCACTCGAGCGCTTGGCACCGCGCTGGTCGCCATCGTCGCCTGTCATGGCAGCGGGGCCGAGGCTCATACCGGACCGCCGGTCGCTCCTCGCCTTGTCGTGGATCCCTCGCTCGATCCCGGAGCGGGTCCTCACGTTGATCCGAGCGCAGATCCGGTCTGGCGCTGGCGGCCCTATATCGCGCAGGCCTCCCACCGGTTCGGCATCCCCGAGGTCTGGATCGCGCGCGTCATTCAGGCCGAAAGCGGCGGACAGACTCGGCTCGGCGGGCGCCCGATCACATCGTGCGCCGGCGCGATGGGGCTCATGCAGCTGATGCCGGCGACATGGGCGTCCATGCGCGATCGCCTGAAGCTCGGCGATGATCCCCACGATCCGCGCGACAACATCCTTGCCGGCACCTTCTATCTGCGCCTGCTCCTCGACCGGTTCGGATTTCCCGGGCTGTTCGCGGCCTATCATGCCGGCCCGACCCGACTTGCCCAATATCTGTCCGGCGCCGCGCCCCTGCCTCGTGCGACACGCCATTATGTCATGCGGATCGCCGGACGGACGATCGACCGCCACTCCGACCGGTTCGCGGCCGACGGCACCGGCGCGGCGCGTTCGCCACCGATTCCATCCGACGAACTGGAGGCGATCACGGCACGGTTGCAGGTCCCCAGAGATGACGCGCGCGAGATGTCCCCGCCCCCCATCTTCTATTCGCTGGCGGCACCCGTCCCGCATGGAAACGCGTCTCGCGATATGGGCGCGTCGCCCGTCCCATCCACGATCGACAGGACATCGCCCGATGCGCGCGAATAGGCTCCCGGCCCCCGGCGTCGGGAAAAAACTTCGTCTCGGATCCTCCCAGCATGACGGCCGGCCCGGCCCCTCTCAAGGCCGGCGGCCCCTCCAATTTGCTGACGCAAATCGGTTCCTCCGCCGCCGCTGGCGCGGCGCGTGGGACCATGTCCCACGCGGCCCTGACAGGCGCCGCTCCGACCATCTGCGGGCTTGTCTCTCCGATCCCGGGGAGCATCGAAAGGAGCCTGTCATGACCCCGATCTCGAACATCGCGGAACGCTCGGCCCATATCGCGTCAGCCATCGCGATCGCTGCAACCGGCGATGCAATGTCGTCGAAAATGATTGCCGCGGAATATGCGGATTTTCATTGGGAATCCCGGTTCAACGAGCGCGCGCTCGGGCCTTATGACAGCCTGGACGAGGAGGATGGCGAGCTCGACCGGGTCGCCATCATCGGCTGGCTGGCCAACCGTTGGTTCGTGGCCACCTGCCTGGTCGATGGCAATGGCTGCCCACATCATGTCGACCATCTCCAACGCTTCGAAAGCGCGTGGGATGCCGAGGGCGCCTTCGCATGCATCCACTGAATGTCCACGACCGGAGCGGCGCTCTCAGGGGCGTCGCTCTTCATTCTGGCGTTGGCGCCGGCTTGATGGCCCTATCGGTGAGGTGGGTACTGGTGGAGCCTTTGGAGGCGGCAAAAATCGGGGATGGCGCTGTTTGCAAGATAAAAGCCTACGCTCTTGAACGAGCTCATCACCTTGTCTGCACATCCTTTTTCACGAGATCGGCGACTGCCTGCACGAGACGTTTCGTCTCGCCGCTGTCCTACACCGCGACGCGGCTGGCTGACCGGGACCATGAGCATGGATGACGATGGTTTCGAGCCGCGCCTCGGCCGCGCCCGCCAGCAACAAGCGCGTGGCCGCCGGACCTTCCTGGGCTCGGTGGTCATGCAGGCCAACCGCATGGCCAGCGACAAGGCAGGCGCGAAGCGCTTTGGCGGAAGCCAGTTCGCGCGCGGAGCAGCCACCGGAAAACTGCTCGGCCGGCGCGGCCGCAGGTTGGGGTCCGACGCACGGCGCGTGGTCATCAAGACAAGGCTGATCCGGCTGACGCCAAGGACCATCGCCGGTGCCGCCGCGCACATGCGCTATCTCGAACGCGACGGGGTGACACGCGAGGGCGAGCGCGGACAATTCTACGCCGCCGCAACCGACCTTGCCGACGGCAAGGAATTTCTCGCACGCAGTGCCTCCGATCGCCATCAATTCCGCTTCATCGTCGGTGCCGAAG
Organism: Edaphosphingomonas laterariae; assembly: GCF_900188165.1. Lineage (GTDB taxonomy): Bacteria > Pseudomonadota > Alphaproteobacteria > Sphingomonadales > Sphingomonadaceae > Sphingomonas_E > Sphingomonas_E laterariae. Next base: position 44,614 of record NZ_FZOS01000021.1, read on the forward strand.
ATGGCGACCGGTTGGCGGATCTCAAACCCATCGTCCGACGACTGATGACGCAGATGGAAAAGGATCTCGACACACGCCTCGACTGGATCGCGGTTGATCATTTCGACACAGGCCATCCGCACAGTCATGTCATCCTGCGCGGACGCGACGATCAGGAGCGCGATCTCGTCATCGCGCCCACCTACATCAAATCGGGCATGCGCGAACGCGCACGCGACATCCTGACCGCCGAACTGGGGCCCCGTACCACGCTCGAAATTGCGGACCGGCTGGGCCGCGAGATCGATGCCGAATGGTTTACCGAAATCGATCGCACGCTGGTGGCGGGCAAGGACATGGCCGGCATGGTCCGGCCCCACGCCGCCGATCCCATCGAACATGCGCTCGAGGTTGCGCGCCTGCGGCGACTGGCACGACTGGGTCTGGCGACACGCATGGGCCAGGACCATTGGCGACTGACGCCGCATCTGGAAGCGACCCTCCGACGCATGGGCGAGCAAGGCGACATCATCCGGACCATGCAGCGCGCGATGACGGCGCATGGGCTCGATCGCGGTGGATCTCCAGCCGATGTCCACGACGCGCTCACGGCTCCCGTCACCGGACAGGTCATCGAACGCGGCCTCGCCGACGAACATGGCGACCGCCATTATCTGATCATCGATGGGCTGGACGGCCGCCTCCACCATGTTCCGATCGGCAGGGCGAATGCGGTTGAGCCCCTGCCGCCCGGCGCCATCGTCCGGGTCTCTCCCAGCCTGGCTGCGGTTCGCGATGCTGATCGCACCATCGCTGCAGTCGCCGGAGTGAATCAGGGATGGTATGACGAGGAAGCCCATCGACATTTTGATCCGCGTGCCTCCAGCGGCTTCATCGATGCCCATGTCCGCCGCCTCGAAGCGCTGCGCCGGACAGCCGGCCTGGTTGAGCGCGACCCGAGCGGCCGCTGGGCGATCGCAAGCGATCATCTCGCCCGGGTTTCCGCACATGAACGGAGCCGGGTCCGCGAGGCCCCTGTCACAGTCGAGATCCTGTCCACTCTGCCGCTCGAGCGACTGCCATCGGCCAATGCCGCCACTTGGCTCGACAGACGACTGATCGGGGAGGACATCGAGCCCGCCAGGGAAACGGGATTTGGCCGCGAAGTGGAGCGTGCCACCGTCGCGCGTCGCCAATGGCTGTTCGACGCGGGACTGGCATGGACGGACGGCGATCAGATGGGCCTTAAGGCCGATCTGATCGCCATATTGCGACGGCGCGAACTGCTGCGCGTTGCGGGACAGCTATCGGAAGAACTGGGACTACCCTTCGCCGAAGTCTGTCCTGGCGAGCGCATCACCGGTCGGCTCGGCCGCCCGGTCGACCTCGCCTGCACCCGCGTCGTTACCGTCGAACGAGCCCATGATTTCACGCTCGTTCCCTGGCGACATGCTCTCGCCCGCCATCTCGGCAAATCCGGCTCCGGGATTTTGCGCGAGGACGGGATCAGCTGGTCGAGCGGACGCGAACGCAGCGGGCCCGAGGTCGGTTGATCCGATTGGTTGAACGCAGCGCCTGCGCAAGCAGGGTTGCCCATAACATGATCGAGGAACGGGAAATCTGGGGATGCGCGCATGTGACCATCGAGCGCTTCGGCGACGCCGCAAGCTTTCACGCTCCCCAACGCGCTGACGAACTGTTCTCGGCCGAGGATATCGAGGGGCTTCGCATCTGGCTTCGTATCCTCGCGGCAATCCGCAGTCTCGAGGCCGCCGAACCGCCTTCCAATATGCTGAGCTGCACCCAATGATCGGCCTTCTTGCCTTTGCCATTTCGATCGTGCCGGCCGGCACAACTTTAGCCTGCACCCCGACTCATGTCTGGGACGGCGACGGCCCCATCTGGTGCGCGGAGGGGCCACGGATCAGGCTTGAGGGAATTGCAGCGCGCGAGATTAACGGCAGCTGCCGGGTCGGCCGCCCCTGCCCCAATGCGAGTGGCGAAGCGGCGCGGGACCATCTTGTATCCTTGCTGGGTGGCAGGAAGAGTCGTGCGAATTCCGGCCATGTCCTGGTGCCCCTTCCCCGCTTCGTCGGACAGCACCGATCGTCACGAGTTGGGGGCCGATCGCGGTAAGCTGACATTCCCTGCGGACCGCGCCGCTCCCGCCCCTTCTAAGCTTCTTCAGCGTCGGTTTTCGACTTCCAAGCGCAAACTGGCGGCTTCATGTCGCACACAATACCCGCCTGTGCACTGTCGGACTTTCGCATGGCCGGGAACAAGGACTGGCGTTCGTTCGGCCGCAGCCTGCCGCGCTTATGCCGCCTTGGCAAAACGCTCCACCTTGATATCAGCCTCATGCATGCGTGCCTGTGCCAATTCAAACGCCGTCTGCATGCGCAGCAGCGTATCGGCTTTCATCCCGAAGGCCTTCTCGAACCGGATCGCCATGTCAGCCGACAGGTTGGCATGGCCATTGAGCAGAGTGCTGAGCGCTTGCCGCGAAACGCCGAAGTGATCGGCCAGCGCCTTCACACTCACGCCAGCCGGATCAACGATTTCGGTCTTCAGCCATTCACCGACATGGACAGCCAGGGACGGGTGCATCTTAAGAGCCATGATAGTCCTCCAAATCCATATCGATCAGGGCGTTTTCATCGTTGAGCCGGAACGTCAGGCGCCAATTCCGCGTCACTGTCATTGACCAGGCGCCCTCGCGGTCGCCAGTCAGTTCATGCAGTCCGAAATTCGGCGGTGTTCCCAATTCCTCAAGGCCCGCCGCCGCGTCGATGAACGCGAGCATCTTACGCAGTCGATCAACATTTCCGACGAGGCCCCTGGCATTGCCGGTTTCGAAAAGTCGCTTCAAGCCTTTGTGGCTGATACTCTCGATTTCCATTACCGAACGATAGCGATTTTTCGTCGCCCGTCAAGTGACACTTGACGATTTCAGTCATCCTTATCAAAGGCAATCGCCATTCTCGGTAGCACGCGAACACATACTGGTCATCACGGCGGGACTAAGGCCATGATTGGGCGCACGGTCACGTCGGCTTGGTCGGAGATGGCAACTGTCAGGATCTGGGACGTATCTGACGAATACCGGTCATTCCGTGCCAAGCGTTAATGTCGATGCCGACCCGTTCGAGGCATCCAGAGACCGGTTCGCGCTCCCCGGAAGCGGACATGGCTTCCGGCGTGGGTCCACAGGCGATCAACGTCAGAAAAGTCGGACGCTGCCGACCGTCAGGAATTGGATCTCGAGTGCGGATAGCAGCCGTCCGTTCAGCTTCGCGCCTCAAGCCCTAGCCGTGACCGCTTTGTCGGACGATCCGGAAAGTCAGGACTTAGGTGCCGATTCGCGGGAAGCGGACATTCCCAATCACAGCGCTGCGGCTGCTCCCGACCAGCATACGCCGTCCGGCAATCCGGATATTAGCGGCAGGTATTGCTGGAAGCAGCCGTTCGGCACGCGATTTTTCATGTCAACGAACCTGAGTTCAGTTCAGGAACAAAGAGATCGAGCGTCGCGGTGAATGCGCGTGCAGCGGCGGAGCGCCCGTCAGGCCTCACCGGCCCCTACTTTCCCTTCATGCTTCCCGCCGCCTTTCCCGACGCCGGTTTGATCGCCTTGGCCGTCGCCTTGCGCGCCTCGCTCTTCTTCTTGACCGTCTTGGTATCGAGGCCACGACGGGTTAGGTCGATCCCGACGACGGCGAGATCCTCGACATTGGGATATTGGCTCGCAATCACCGCCCAATGCTGACGCAGCGCCGCGAGCAGCGCCTCGAAACTCTCGGCCCGGCCGCCACCCGGCAGATCCCAGCTCCGCTTGATGCCGACATAGACGAGCAGGAAAATGCCCCGGCTCGAGCGAGCATCGCGCAGATAGTCACCGCCGAGCTGGATCTCCATGCGCTCGAACAGATGCGGACCCGTCCAATTGTCGGCTATCTTCAGCTCGACCGGGACCGGCGCGTCGAACCCTGCGCCGCGGAACCGCAGATCGGGGCGCTTGGCATCGGCAAGCTCTTCCTCGGGCGGGATGCTGTAGCGTCCTCCGGCCCGATCGCGCAGCCAGCCGCCGATGAACTTTCGGAATTCGGTCTCTTGGTCGGTCCGCTGCAGGATCGAGGCGATGCTCTCGTCGCCATGCTCGAGATCGTGTTTCAGCGCCTCGAGCCGTTCCACGCCGAAATACCAGAGCTCGCGATGATTGGTCGGCGTAGCAACGCGCGCGTCGTTGAATTCCTTGACCTGACCCGGATTCCACGGGGCGAAGTCGGCATCGAGAGTCGCCTTCGTCTTGGCGTGCAAGCCCATCCACGGCCGTGACTTCACCGCCGGGTGCGCGCGTTCCATTTCGATGAGCGCGAGATAGGCTTCCTTGCCCGGCGTCTCGCGAATGAAGGTGAATAGCGCATTGCGCGCATCTTGGGCGTCGTCGCGCAGCCCCGGTGAAAAGACGCCGCCGCCCGAGCGTTCGATATCCTCTTCCTCGCGAATATATTTTGCCATCAGGAGGTAGAGCGTCTTCATATGCTCGACGGTACGGTAGGCGAGCCGCGCCCGGCCCTCTTGCTGGCGGCCGCCAAGCAGCGCGACGACGAAGCGCAGTGCGAGGTTGGTCTGTTCGGCGGGATCGTTCAGCGCGGCGAGGCGCGCCGCGACGGCAGGGATTGCGGCGTCGGGATCGACGCCGGCCCAGGTCGCGTACCAGGTCGGGGTAAAGTCCGGATCATATTTCCCCGCCGCCTTGCGCGCGGCGATCTTGGCGATGTCCGCGTCCGGCACAGACGAGCCCTGCACGATCGACAGGAGATAGCCGAGATTGCGCGGATTGATGCGCTTGGCGCGCAAGGCAGGCAGCAGCGCCGGCGCGATCCGGTCGCGCCCGAATGCGCCATGCCAAGCCATGTCGTATAGGACGTAATGGCTCTCGCCGTCGGCCTGCTCGACCTTGAGCTCGTGCTGGATCTCGGTCAGCAGCACGTCGGCGACCGCGTCGGGAAATGCGGCATACAGGTCCGGCAACCAGACCGGGAAGCCGTTCAGTTCGGCTAGCCCGTAGCGCGCCGCCTGCGCCGCTTCGGTCGCCGTCAGCGTCTTGTGCCAATCCTCCGCTTCGCGCGCCTCGATCGCGATCCCGGTCAGGCCGAAGATGACAGAGTAGGGCGTCTGATTTGTTGACGCGCCCCGCGATTGGGTTTTCGGCTTGAACTCGCGCCAGAAGCGCACCGCGGCGTCGCGGAACGCAGTCGCGACAGGCTCGCCATAGGTGTCAATCAGCGAACGCCAATTGCCATCGGTCCAGTGGTTGTGATCGTCCCGCCCCGCCGACCGCATGCGCTCCATCAGATAGGCCTGGTCCTGGGTGAGGATAGCCGGCTTGCCTGGATTCCGAATTTGATCGACGCGCTCGGCGAGGAGCATCTTGTCGCGCTCGAGCTGTTTCTCCCGAGCGGCGATAATCCGGGCATCACGCTGTTTCCACTGCGCCTCCTGTTTGCGAAATTTCGCGAGCTCGCCGGCGGGCGGATGGAGAAGAGCTTCCAGCTTCTCGCTCAGCGCCTCGTCCTTGGCTGCCAGACGCTTCAGCCGTTCGCGCCATTTGCGCGGTCGCCTGCCGGCAACAAAGAGACCGAAGGCGAGGGTTAGCGCGACGAGGCGGTCGTCGAGCAGCGGTCGCCCCTCGATGTCGGCCGCGATCGCATCGAAGCTGTCCGGCCCGAAGGCCCAGTAGCGACCGAAGATCGAGACATGCCACCAGTCGACAAGGCGCTGGTCTTTCTTGCCCTCGCGCCACGTCCGCTCCTGTTCGACCGAGTGCCAGAACAGCGCGTGGTTGAGCTCCGGCCACCCTTGTACGAGGTCGGGCAGATCCTTGCGGATCTCCTCGAAATGGCTGCGACCATAATCGCTGGCGATCGGAAGCAGCCGCAGCGCGGACAGCGTTGAGGGCGCAAGCACCGCCGGATCGCGCGCCTCGATCAGGCGCACGGCGACGCGCGCGGCCGTCGCGGCGAGCCAGCCATAAGCCTTCGATATCTCGCAATGCCGATCCTCAACGACAGGTTCGCGGAGCAGAAGCGCGACAAGGCCGTCCATCAGCCCGCCGAGCATCGCGACCGGTAGCTTGTCGACTAGATGGCCGAGCGGATCAGCCAGGGGATCGACCTGATGTTCGTTCTTTCGCGTGGTCGCTCCGAGCGCCTGCAGCAGCCAGCCGATCGCCGCCTCGTCATGGGGGAGATTGGCCAGCAACTCGCCGAGCCAGTCGCGCGACAGCCCCGGCCCCTCCCTCAGGAAGGCATTGCGGATGTCTGCGGCATCGGCAGGCGTGCCGACCGCGAACACCGCGCGGATCGCGGCGATGCGGGTATATTTGGCGCGGGACGTGAGCGCGAAGCGCTTGGCCTTGGCGGCGAGGGCGTCGATGCCGCCTTGATAGACCATGCGCAGCAGGAACCAGGTGATGTCGTCGTCTGCGGCATATTGGTCGAGGAGCGCCCCGATCTCCTCGGCGAGATCGGGGTTGGCGAAGCGCTGGACCGCCTGATATTCCATCATCGAGCGGCCGTGCGCGGGCTGCGCGACCTGTTCACAGGTCTGGCGCAGGATGTGACGCCGCGTGTCGAGCGGCAGCTTGGCGGGGTCGCCGCCTTCGAACAGCACCTCGGGCGCGAGCGCCACGACTCTATCGAGGATCCGCCGATCAAGAACTGCAAGCCACGGCAGCACCGGCCGCATCGTCGGCACGATGACTTCGATGCCATATTGCTTGCGGAAAAACAGCCCCTCGATCTTCGCGCGCGAGCCCTCGTCGACCAGCAGCGAATGCAGCCATTCGGCGGTCAGATATTCCCGCACCGAACGATGGTGGAACCGCTTCGTGCCATAGATGCCCGGATCGAAAATCGGCCGGGACAGCAGGATCGCGCAGTCCTGATCGTTCCAATTGGTGAGGACGTCCTTGATCGGAAGACCTAAGGCATTCTTGTCTCCGTCGGGGACGCGGATGGCCGATTCCTGGCAGAGCGTGGTGGCCGCGGCGACAAGGCGGGCGCCTTCGCGAATACGGTCGACCGCGATCGGCCGCGCGTCGGCCCGGTCCTGATCCCGCTCCTCGAGGCGCTTGGCGATGCTGCTCGTCATCAGGTCAAACCGAGAGCCGATCCGCTGGTGATCGTTCCAGAACTCGACGGTCTCGGCGAGATCGAGCGGCCTGGTCGTGAACGACCACGCCTCGGCGCGCTCTACGGCCTTGGTGAAGGCCTTGATGTCGGCCACGCCCTTGGCGATCGCGAAGGTCTCGACCTGGGCGCCGTGCAGATCCTCGAGGGTCACGATGCGGAACGGGGCGTGCTTATTCTCGCGCTTTGCCGCGCGCTCGGCCGCGACCGCATATTCCCCCTGGGGCGCGGGCGCCTCGTCGGGCGCCTTCGCCGGCGCATCCCAACGCAGGTTGGTCCGGCACAAGAGGAGGTCGGTCGCAGGGCGCCACGCCTCCGTGCGGCCCGTGATGACGATATGCGTGCGCTGCAGGGCACGCTCGATCCGCTTGCCGATGCGGCGGATGGCGCGCTCGAAATCCTTGGGGTCGCGCAGGCGTGCCTCATCCACGGAATCGAAGAAGAGCCAGCCTTGGTCGCCCGACTTGAGCCAGGCCTCGAACTCCTCGAGATCCCCTTCCTCGAAGCTCGTCTCGAAATCGTCGACGACATGCTCAATGCGCAGGAAGAAGGCCGGCTTACCCTCGGCGCGTTGGCGACGGCAGATATGCCGGATCTCCTCCGTCTTTCCCGAACCGGCCTCGGCAAGCACGATGACGCGCGGCTCGGCCAAGAGATCCGACCAGCGCGTCGATGCCTCTCGCGCGAAAAGCCGCACCATCTTCGCCTCGTCACCATCCTCATCGGAGATGGCGAGATCGCGAAAGGTTCGATCCAGCTCAATGAAATCGTCGAGGTTTCCAGACATCGCACGGATATAGTCGTTACGGCCCTAATCCGCACGGGGGGATGCCGCCAAAAGCGCGCGCCGAAAGGCTCTATCTCGGACAATCGAAATGGATCGGCGCCGGCGGCGCGAGAATCGTCCCCTTCTCGCTCTCCGACAGACGCGGAAGCGTCGCTAACTGAACGGCAGATTATGCGCCTAAAGCCGCCATACAGCGGTGCCGCAAGGAAAGGCAGATTTGTCCCATAACCCGGCGATAGCTTCCGGAAGAAGTCGACCAGACCCGGCCGTTCCTTCAGCTTCGATGAACGTCTGGTCCCTACCGAAGCTGCCGATAATAGCTCAGGAAGCATCCGGTCGGCAGTGCGCCCATCTCGGCGATGCTGCCAGCACGAGGCAGACCCTGCCGGAGATGGCGATATCACCCCGCACTTCTCAATGCGGCCTCCACTGCGTCAGCGGCGCCGGTGAGATCATTCACGATTGTCCGGCCGTCAATACGCACAGGCGAGATGCCGAAGCCACGCAACCGTTCGGATATTGCCGCATCCTTCTTTTGCTTGGCGCCTGACCGGTGGTAACGCCCGCCGTCGCAAAACACGGCGACGCGCTGATCGGGGAAAAACAGGTCAGCCTCCGTCACCGCAGCGTGTGACCAGCGAAACTCGATATCACCCCAAAGATCGTAGAACGACGGGTAAGTTCCGCCATTCTCCATGATCAGCATCTGGAGTTGGGGATGGTAGCCGCGGCGAGCCAGTTCCTGGATCAGGAACAATTCGATTGGAGAGTCCGCGCCCCAGATGCGGCGCGGCTGAAGATTCTTGAACGGTGCAAACAGCAGCTTGCGTCGGTGCTTGGCATAGCGCCTCCAGGCATCGCCCTCGGGAAGGCCGATAGCAGGCGCCAGCACTTCATTCTCATCATAACAGGTGGCGAGAAAGTAATAGCCGATGACCAGGCCAAGTTCGTCGAGGTGGCCTTTACCTTCAGCGAGCCCCGGCGCGCCCATTCCGAACAGCCCATAGCTGCCCTCGAACGGATCGAACCGGCTGAAGAGCGGTGGGTTGTCAGCGTCATAGGCAAGGTCGAGCTTCTCGATCCAGTCGATGGTGGCGGTTTGGATCTCTCCGCGTTTTTCTGCAGGTTTCAGGCTGAGCGCGAAGGGGGTAGTGCCGTAACCTTCGCCATTGCCGACCCTGGGGACGAGGCTCGCGATTATCCAGATCAGCTGGAACTCGGTGCCAGCCGCGCGGAACAGGGCAACTTCGCCCTCGCTCGGCTTGTCCGTCAAATCCCCTCCGGCGGCGTCAAACATCGCCTTCGTCACTGGCTGGATACCGGCGAGGTCCGCGATGGATCGCGCAACGAGGTCCGGAACCGGCGACATGTCGACCCGGTAGGGCAGCGGTGGCCGGACGGAGTAGGTGGGGTCGGTGAGAAGATGAGCGGGTCGATCCTTGATCATGCGCTTGGCTCAGCTTCTGCCTCATCCTCTGACGCCTCTTCCCGATCTAGCTCCGCGATCCGAGCCTTCACCGCATCACTCAGATAGGCGGAGTCGATCGAACGGAGATAGCCAAGCGCTTCCTCGTCGCTCGCTTGATATTCGAGGCGCCGCTTATAAAACGTCAGCCGGCCTTCGGCTTCTTGGATGATCTGGCCCCAGGTCTTTGCCCAGACCCGGATCTTGATTGGGTCGTCTAGCTCCATGATCAGGCCGCGCGGTTTGCCTGCCATGCGAGCCTCGAGCTCGGCGCCTCGCGTGAACTCGTTCGAGATGGCGACGAAATCCCATTCGACATTGCAGTGCTGAAATCGCGCGTCGAGGGCAACGGCTTTGGCATATTTCCGGATTTGTCCGAGTACATCCTCATTCAGCGGTTGAAGCGGCCGCTTGAGCTCAACGACGAGATGCCGGCGCTCGTCATCGGTTGGTGTCGGGATGCGGGCTGATAGCATGAGGTCAACAATTGCTGCCTTCCCATCTGCATCGAGCACCGGTTCGTTCGCTTCTTGCTCCTCACGCTCTCCACCCAGCAGGTCGATATGGCTGCGCAGGACCGAGGTTAGATCTTGGTCATCGTTCACAAGGTTAAACTGCTCGCCGAAGATCCATGTTTCCTGGGCGATAATGCGGTGAAGTTGCGACCGCTCCAGCAGTTGCCGCTTCGACTTGGGGTCGAGGACCAACATCTGCAGCGCCTTTAGGAACTCGAGACGGTCCGTGACGGCCTTGGCCGCGTTGATGACGGCTGTCAGCGACGTCTTTCGCAGCAGGTCCGCGAGCTCGTCCTGCCGCTCCTTAGGCAGATCAATCACCTTTTCCAGGATTGACAACAGGTTGGTCGCGCCCGTTTCGATCGCAGCCTTGATTAGCTGAAGGACTAGCTTTTTCTGCTTCGGCGGCGATTTGTCGAACTCGATGCTATAATCGGCGAGGTTCAGCGCGACGACGTCGAACAACTGCCTCTCGTTGATCTCGATCGGGTCAGCTGTCGCACCTTCATAAGGGTAGATCGCTGCCTCGACCCATTCCTGGATCTTGTCGCGCGACCGCGCGACTTCTTTGGTTCGGAAATGCTCGCGGAGGCGTGCCTTGGCCGCCTCGATCAGCGCGTTCGAGGCCGAGTCGAGCTCTACCAGACCCTCGGCACGATTGTCGGCAAGTTGCTGGAAATGCTCTGCGGTCAGATAAGCGGTGAACTCGAAGCCACGGGCCTGAATGCCCGGCGGCATCTCATAGAAACTGAAGCGTCCAGGCAGGCACAGCATGAGCTTGCGATCGACGGGCTTTTTCCACTCAACGATGTCGAGGGTTGCTTCCAGCGTCCGCCCGCCTTGCTCGACGACGATCGGGTACGGCTCGATCGAATCAATCGCTTCGCGCGCATCCACTGCCACGCCGTCATAGACAATCCGAAAGCTCGGATCGTGATAAAGCTGCAGCGCAAACACGTCGCGGACTCGGTCAGCAAAACCGTTTGCGGCCCAGATCTCGAAATCTTTGACTACTTCGAGAATCGCAACCGTGCATCCATTGCTGATCGTGGCGACTGGCTCACTCAGCTCGAAATTCTTCAGGTTAGATTTATGGCCGAAGATCGTGAAGCGTTGGCCGCCGTGGTTCGAGGTCCAAGCCACGGAATCGCCCAGCGAGAAAGCCTTGAAGCGTCCCTGGCCCTTCTCGCCATGAACGACGCGGCCACCCGTCGTCTTCGTACCGGGCCGCTTCCAGGAGCCGCCCAGCTTCTGGAAGCTGCCTTCGATCGTATCGAGCGGGATGCCGGTGCCGTTGTCGGTAACGAGGATACCGCCCAGTCCAGTCAGTTGCCCCTTCTGCAGCTCAATCCGTACTTCAGTGGCGTCGGCGTCATAGGCGTTCCAGATAAGCTCGGCGATGGCCGCTAGCGGTCGCGCCGTGGTGATCCTCTGGATATGGTCATGCTCAACCCGAACTTCGATCTGTTGCACGCGTGCCCCCGCATTGTGCCGCAGCTTGGCTAGTCTCACGGAGCGACAGGCGTTTCAATTTAAAATCATGCGCCGATTGGCGAAACCCAGCGGGCAAATGTCGGCTCTCGTCGGGAGCCGACATTTGGATATCCGGTCAGGAATGGCAGCTTCGTCCCAGCGTTAGCCACTGTCGTGGCCTGAACGAACGTCAGCAAGCAGGCATCGAAATTTTCAGGCGGACTGTCCGCTTAGTGGGCGGCGGCCGACACATTGGATGACTTGTCTCTTGCCCCGAAGCCGATAAAAAATGGTGCCGCGAGGATCGACATGACGCTGGCGACCTACGGAGACCGCAAATATCATTCGAGTGCGCGGCTGGGCGATGCTGCCGAATGGCCGTCGCTCCGCATCGAACGCCGTCAGCTTGAGGCCGGCGCCCAGACGGCGCTGCCGGCGGAGTGCACGGAGATCGTGCTGATGCTGTCCGGTCGGGCGGGCGTGATCCGCACCGGCAATGGCAACACGCAGGAATCGCTGGGGCAGCCAGGCGTGAGTTGGATCGTCCCGGCAGGGACGCAGGAAAGCCGTGTCGAACTGCTGGCCCCGATGGAATGTCTCCATCTCTATTTGCCGCCATCGCTGATCGAACAGAGTGCGCTGGCGGATTATGATATCGACCCCGCCAAGACCAAGCTGGCTTATGCCGGAGGCCTCCATGACCCTATGCTGCTGCAGATCGGTTCGACCTATCGCAGCCTACTTGATCGCCCCTCGCAACCGACCGACCGCTTGCTTGTCGACGGCATGCAGACCGTGCTCGCGGGCCATCTGCTAGGTACCTATGCCCTGGATCAATGGCGCCCGATCGCCAAAGCCCCGTCGCTCAACCCAAAGCGCCTGAAACGGGTGCTGGATTTTATCGAGGCGCGGATCGCGGTCGAAATCTCGCTCGATGACCTCGCCGCCGAAGCCTGCCTCAGCCCCTTCCATTTCTCTCGCCTGTTCAAGGATGCGACGGGCTTCACGCCGCATCGCTATGTCACCGATCGGCGTGTTCAGGCCGCGCGCGACAAGCTGGCACTCAATCACTCGTCTATGGTCGAAATCGCGCTCGACACCGGCTTCGGTTCACAGGCCAATTTCATCCGCGTGTTCCGCAAGGTGACAGGCCTTACGCCCGGCCAGTATCGCGAGTTTCATCTCCGCTAGCTTCGGTCACCGGACTCGAAACCAGCAATATCGGTATGTGCGCAAGATTTGCGCATCGCTCCGCAGGATGTGGAAATACCCGCGGTCGCCCACCGCGTAGACCTGCCTCATCGGACGGGAACAGCCCCACCCGATCTTAAAAAGGCAGGAGATAGCAGATGATTACCGCTGATCTGGCCCGCAAGATCATCGCCGCTGGCGAGGCGCGGGCAAATGCAATCGGCGTCCCGGTCAACATCGCCGTGCTGGACGCCGGCGCCAGCCTGAAGGCCTTCGGCCGGATGGACGGCGCCATCCTCGGTTCGATCGACATCGCCCTCGGCAAGGCCCGCACGGCCGCGCTGTTCGGGATGCGAACCGAAGCGATCGGCGAATTCAGCAAGCCGGGTGGCACCTCGCCGGGCCTCGAGCAGACCAATGGCGGCCTCGTCGTCTTCGCCGGCGGCATCCCGCTGAAGGCCGACGACGGCCAGCTGATCGGTGCAGTCGGCGTGTCTGGCGGCGCGGTCGCCCAGGATCTCGACATCGCCGAAGCCGCCGCCGCGACGATCGGCAACTAACCTCTAATCCTACCCAACCATCTGAACGTGAAAGGAATGTATCATGACCACCAAGACCATCCTCATCACCGGTGCTGGCTCGGGCTTCGGCAAGGCCGCCGCCATCGGCATGGCCCGGAACGGCCATAACATCATCGCCACCGCCCAGGTGTCGTCGCAGGTGACGCCGCTGCGCGAAGAAGTGGAAGCGCTCGGCCTCAGCGATCGCATCAAGATCTATCGCCTCGATCTCACCGATCCTTACGACATCCGCCAAGCGCAGAAGTGGGACATCGATATCCTCTGGAACAATGCCGGCATGGGCGAAGCCGGCCCGGTCTGGGAAATCCCGCTCGATCTCGTCCGCAAGAATTACGAGATCAACGTGTTCCTGCCGCTGCAGCTGACGCAGGGCATCGTCCAGCGCTGGGTGCGTGAAGGCAAGGCAGAGGGCAAGAAGGTCGTCTTCACATCATCGATGGGCGGCCTGTTCACCCCGGCCAATTGGGGCACCTATGTGTCGACCAAGCATGCGCTCGAAGCTTTTGCCGAGGCCATGCAGCAGGAACTCGCCTCCTACGGCGTCAAGGTTCAGACGATCAATCCGGGTGCCTATTACACCGGCTATAACGAGACGATGGCGGACAACCCCTTCCGCTGGCTCGACGACGAGGTGAACTTCACCAAGCGCGCCGATCTCCGCAAGGGCTTCGACGATTTCTTCGCCACGCCCGAGGGCAAGATGGACCCGCAGGAGATGATCGATCGGATGATCGAGATCGTCCCGGCCGACGAAGGTAAGTTCCGCAACGTCGTGCCGCAGGTGATCGAGGACATGCTCAAGCAGCATCAGCTCGATGCCTGGGAGAACCGGATCTGACCCCAGCCTCCGCACCACGGGCGGTGATCCTTTTCGGAACACCGCCCGCTTCCCGAAAGGAATTCGCCATGTTTTCCGTGTTCAAGAACCACAAGGACGACATTCGTAATGCCGCCCTCGGCTTCGCCACGACCGCACTGGCCCTGATCGCGTTCCAGCCATCGGCCGAAGCCCGCGCTTCCTCCAGCACCGAGGCCAGCAACAAGGCCGCCGTCCAGAAAGGCTTCGATGCCTGGAGCGCGGGCACCGGCAGCCCCTACGAACTGCTCGCCGACGATGCGCGCTGGACGATCGAGGGCAATTCGGTGGTCTCCAAGACCTACCCGACCAAGGAAGACTTCATGCGCGAGGTGATCCGCCCGTTCAACGCGCGGATGCGGTCTCCCCTGAAGCCCATGATCCGCAGCCTCTATGCCGATCGCGACACGGTGGTGGTGTTCTTCGACGCTCGCGGCATCGCCCGCGACGGCCAGCCTTATGCCAACACCTATGCCTGGTTCCTCGACATGCGGGCCGGCCGGATTGTCCGGGCCTCCGCCTTCTTCGATGCCATAGCATTCAACGACCTCTGGGCCCGCGTCGCACCGGCGCAGGCGAACTGAACTGCACGGAAAGGATAGAAGTCATGAAGACCTGGTTCATCACTGGCGCGTCCCGCGGCTTCGGTGCCCGGATCGCCGAACGGGCTCTCGCCAAGGGCGACAATGTCGTCGCCACCGCCCGCAACCCCAAGAGCGTCCTCGAGCGCCTGGGCGACCATCCCAACTTGCTGGCCGTAGCACTCGACGTGACGGACGAAGCCCAGGCGAAGGTAGCAGTCGACGCTGCGATCCAACGCTTCGGCCGGATCGATGTGCTGCTCAACAATGCCGGCTTTGGCCTGCTGGGGGCCGTCGAGGAAGCGACCTCGGACGAGGTGGAGCGGCTCTACCGCACCAACGTGTTCGGGCTGCTCTCCGTCACCCGCGCCGTGCTGCCACATATGCGGGCCGTGCGTTCCGGCCGCATCCTCAATATCTCGTCGATCGGCGGCTATCGGGCCGGGCCGGGTTTTGGTGTCTACAGCTCGACCAAATTCGCGGTCGAAGGGTTGTCGGAATCGCTTCACCACGAACTCGCGCCACTGGGCATCCATGTCACGGTGATCGAGCCTGGCTATTTCCGCACCGATTTTCTCGACGCCAACTCGCTGTCGGTCAGCGCCGATCCGATCGCCGATTATGCCGAGACGGCGGGCGCAGTGCGGACGCGGGCCGCCGGCCTCAATCATGCCCAGCCGGGCGATCCGGACAGGCTGGCCGATGTCGTTGTGGCCTTCACGGATGCCGCAAACCCGCCGGTCCGCCTCCCGCTCGGCAGCGATACCGTGGCGGCGATCGAGGCCAAGCATGCATCTGATGCGGCCATCCTTGCCCAGTGGCGCCAAATCTCCAACTCGACCGACTTCACTCAGAATTGACAAACTCATAGCGGCCGCGGCACGTCCGCGGTCGCTGTACTTAAATTCGATCGTGCCCGGCGCGATGAACGAATGGCGGTTATCGGGCAGCGCGTTTTGATCTGCAAACGGCTGCTTAGTCGGCGCTTGCCGAAGCGTGGTGATTGGCTTGCCCGCAGGCTGCAGCTTTGTCAGATTTGCACGACCACGCTAGCCTGCGCAGGGGCGCAAGACCGCGAATGATTGAAGCCAAGACATCAAGCACCGGCGAAAGGCCGACTTCGCGCTCACGATTCAGCGATTATCTGGACGCCCATTCGCTTCCGGTTGCAACGGCCGCGGTGCGATCCTGCTCGAATGGCAGCCTGATGGCGCTGGTTGAACACGCTCCCGCCGAGGGCCTCATGTTCGAGCCGATCGACGACCTGGTGATCAGCATCGTCATGAGATCCGTGCAGACCAAGGTCATTCGCGACATTGGCTGGGGCCGGCAGGAGTTTACAGAGGCCCCGGGCTGCATTCTCGTCACGCCACCCAATTGCCGATCCTACTGGCATTTTGAAGGCGCGCCGATGGTCCTTCACGTCAGCGCTCCCTCGGCCAGCATCCCTCACTGGCTGGGCATCGATGGCAGCCAGTTGGCCCAATTTCCCAAGGGGCCGATCTACGATCAACTTGTCAGTCAGCTAGTCGGCAGGATGTGGAACGCCAATGCGGCCGCCCCTGGCTCGGGCGCATTTCTCGACCATGCCTGAGAACGGCGGAGCAATATTCGACCACGGTAGCGGCGGGATAGCCCTGCTGCGGGCGGCGTAAAAGTCGTCCACCTTGAAGCCTTTCTGCCAAG
>NZ_FZOS01000067.1 GCF_900188165.1 Edaphosphingomonas laterariae
AATTTCACGCGGCACTGTCTCGATGAAGGCCAAACCGAGTTTCGTGATGTTTCGAACGGTCGCGCCGATGCTCTCGTCGCCGCCGTCGAGCGATCCGCATGGGATGGCGAATGGTATCTGCGCGCATTCGATGATGACGGCAGGGCCTGGGGTACATCCGAAGAACAGGAGTGTCGCATCGATTCGATCGCGCAGTCCTGGTCCATACTCTCGGATGCAGGCGATCCGGAACGGACGGACGTGGCCATCGCATCGGCGAGAAAACACCTCGTCCGGGATGACGACAACATTATCCGGCTACTTGATCCCGCCTTCGATCGAACGCCACGCGAACCGGGCTATATCAAGGCCTATCCGCCCGGCGTTCGTGAGAATGGCGGGCAATATACCCATGCCGCAGCCTGGCTCGCCATCGCGGTTGCACGCAATCGGGATGGTGACGGCGCCATGTCCCTGCTCGATCGGATCAATCCGATCCGGCACACATCAACCCGCGAAACTGCGGACCATTACCGGACCGAGCCTTATGTAGTCGCCGCCGACATTGCGGGTGTGATACCCCATCTGGGTCGCGGAGGCTGGACCTGGTATACTGGTGCGGCCGCCTGGACGTGGCGTCTGGCCGTCGAGGAAATCCTTGGCGTACGGCTCATCCAGAATGAATTGCATATCCGCCCGAACTTGCCGCGAGATTGGGACCGGGCAGAGATGACCTTCCGTCGGGGGGCGGCAACGATTGCCGTGACGCTGCAGGTTGATCTCGATTTCGAACTGCAAACGCAGGTGGTCGTCGATGGCGCGGATTGGTATGCACCCGGAATTCCATTCCCCGAGGAGGGGAAGACGCGCCACGTCCTCGTGCGGCTTGCTCGGCCGGCGTGAAATCAGGCGCTCATCACCTCCTCGCACGCCATCCGGTAATCTACGAATTTTGACTTGATGTTTGAAATGCTGTCTCCACTCCCCGAACCATATGGGGCTCGCCCTTAATCGCCATGAGCCGGTTCCGGCTTTGATCGACGATCTTCCAACTGCTTTGTTTGGCCTCCCGCCCGCACATTGTTCCATAAATGAGACGTCGCATGGCAATAAGCTCAGCCAAACCCCTCACGCGCCGTTCCCTGCTGGCAACCGCAGCGATGGGGGCGCTTGGCCTGGCAGTTCCTCCGGCATTGGCCCAGGCAGGGCTTGACGAAGGATCGATCGCAGCAACCGCCCAGAATTTGCGGCCCGGACAGTTTCTCTGGGCACCCGAAGCAGCCCCGGAAGGCCCCGTCATCATCGTCGTCAGCCTCAGCAAGCAGCGCGCCTATGTCTATCGCAACGGTGTCCTGATCGGTATTTCGACCATATCATCAGGCACCGCCGGCCATGAGACGCCGACCGGGATTTTCACCATCCTGCAGAAGAAGGTCGACCACAAATCCAACCTCTACGATGATGCACCGATGCCGTTCATGCAAAGGCTTACCTGGAGCGGCATTGCCATGCATGCTGGCAATCTTCCCGGCTATCCCGCATCACATGGCTGCATACGGTTGCCGCTCGCCTTTGCGGAACACCTCTATGGTGTCACGCAACTCGGATTGACGGTGATCGTTACCCAATCGGCGGATATCCCGCGTTTCGCTCCTGCCCCGCATGTGCTGGAAAATCGGGGAGCTTCACCCTCTTCATTCGAGAGCGCCTTCTCTACGACCTGGCAGCCGGAAAAAGCGTCCGCCGGACCGGTCTCCATCATTCTCAGCGCCTCCGACGAGCGCGCCGTGGTCCTGCGCAATGGCGTCGAGATCGGTTCCGCGCCCATCGCGATCCGCGGACAGGTTTCAGGGGTGCAGGCCTTTACACTTTCCTCCATCGATCAGCACGGGGCGCATTGGATGTATCTGCCCTTGCTCGGGAGCACCCGGACGGGCGAAGTATCACAGCAGGAGCGCGAGCGGCTGATACTACCGGAGGACTTCCGCCAGAAACTTCTGGTGGTCCTCAAGCCAGGAACCACGCTCATCGTGACGGCGGATAGCTTGCAGCGTGGGAACACGGGTGCATCGGTCACCGTGATCACGAGTGAGGATCCGGAATAGTGCTCGCCATGAATTGCTGATTCGATCCAACTCGACTCAAGTCCGCCAAGACGCTCAAGGATAAGGTCAACGTCCGGCCAGCGTAATCATGAAAAGGCCGCGGGGGAGTGATCGTCTCGTCCGCCGGACTGCACTGTCCAACGCATAGCTCGCAAATGTCATTATCACGTCTTGCGGGAATGGCATCAGGATCAGGTCGGGGGCCTCGAGACACGGAGACTCCTGATGACGGATCCGAACGACAGCATAGCCGCCGATGAGAAGCCGGGCTTCCAGCGCGCCCATGCCACGCGGGTCCAAAGCCATTGTGGCTCGATCTATCCGGCATTCTGACTGACACGGGACCGATGGCGGCGCAGCAAGGGTCACTCCACAGCTGCCTTCCTTCAAAACTTGCTGAGCATCCCATGACCATCATCACCATCGACTTCGAAGCCTCCTGCCTGCCATACCACGGTCGATCCTTCCCGATCGAGGTCGGTATCGCGAGCGCCCGCACACCGTCGCGCTCCTGGCTGATCCGGCCGCATGAGGACTGGGCCGGCTGGGACTGGACCAGCGAAGCCCAGTCCCTTCACGGCATCGCCCGCGACCAACTCTACCGCGACGGCCTTCCCGCTGATCGCGTGATGGCCGAACTGGCGGCGGCAGTCGACGACGCGCGCGTTTTCGCCGACAGTTATCTCGACGCCCAATGGCTGGGCGTGCTGGCGAGCGCTGCCGGAACCGCCCCACCGGTGGAGATCCGGCATGTCGAGGAAGTAATCGACCGGCTCGGTGCCGACGACGCGGATATCGCGCGAGCGCAAGCACTCGCGAACGCCCAGTCATTCGCTCGACACCGGGCGGGCGGCGATGCGCAATGGCTTGCCGCTTTCATCACGGCGCTGGAGGCAATCGTTGCGGACCGTGAACGGGCCGGAGAACGGCCGCTGTTCGATCGGGTCGCGTCGCGCGCAGATCATCCGCCGATAGGGATCGCGGCCTGACGGGTGGATCGGTCGAGCGATTACGGCTCTTTTGCCCGCTTGAGGCGGCGGGCGTTCGCGGTGGCGCGGGCATGGACCGGCTTCACCGCCCCCGCACCGAGCGCCGCGCCGCGTTCGAACGCACGCACGCCATGCGCGATGGTCCGCTCCGTCATCGCGCCCCATTCGGCAGCCGTCGGCGGCCACTCCTTGAGCGCCATCTGTCCCAGCTGCTGCGCCTGGGTCAGCATGTCGGCCTGCATCGTCCACCATTGCGTGGCGATGGCCGAACCCGCTTTCGAGAATGCCTCGATCTTTTCCGGCACCATGCGCGCCAGTTCGCGATAATCCGCCTCGAGCGGCGAACCCAGCGCGGTCCGGATCATGCCCGAGCGTGCGCCGATGACATCGTGCGATGCCGCCATCGTCTCGGACATCCTTTGCCCTGTCCGGGCGAGTTCGAGGCCGGCGTCCATCATCCGGGTCCAGAAGAGGAAGGGATTGAGCATCAAGGGTCTCCAGTGCGGATGGCCCGCGGCAAAGTAACGCCCGCGATCGCCAATCGAAACGGGGGGATCGCACCTATTTTCTACGCTCAGCGCCAGAACTGTTTCATGTCGATCAGATCCTCATGAGCATCGACGGCCGCTTCCAGCAGCGCCTCGCGCTTGCCTTCGGCCAGCAGCCGCGCGGCATCCGGATCGTCCGCAAGCCCGAGCTGTTTCAATAGCTGCGGCGCGGTCGCAAGATCATTGAGCGCGCCGAGCTGGTCCTGGAGATTTTCCAGCGCGCTGATGAACCTTTTGTGTCGGCGCCGCTCGCGCTTGCGCTCGAACAGGCTGGCGAAGAATTCCGACGCATAGCGCAGCTTCTTGGCGTCCTTGCGGACCTCGTGGCGCGTCTCGTCGTCGATATGGGCAAGATCGCGCCCACCCTTCTTCACCTTGCGGCAATACCG
>NZ_FZOS01000031.1 GCF_900188165.1 Edaphosphingomonas laterariae
CTCGTCCATCGCCAGCCTCCGTCAAGCTGGCTCCCCATGAATCAGGGAAATCTCTCCTTGGGAATCCCAAAAATCACACTTCTGCCAAAGTAGCGCTAGGGAGTCTTTCACCGATCGATCTTGTCGGGATGACCCTCTTGCAGGTCCTTCAGTACGGCGCCAATTTGCAATTTAGTTGGAGAGGATTTGATGCTTCGGGGGTGGATGCTACTGATCGCGCTGGTGGTTTCGGGCCCCGCGTGCGCCGACAGTTGGGGGCCACCGACCCGCACGACCTATCTGTCGGCCGACCAAAATGTGCGACTGACCGTCGTGCCGCGCGAGCTGAGGAGCCCACTCGCCTATTTCGATGACAAGGTGAATGGTCGTGAACCCGCCGGGCAGCCCGCCGGTGAGACGAGATCAACAGCGGAGGGCACCTTGGAGCGCCGCGTCGACGGACGCTGGCTGCAGGTTTGGAAGGCCCCGCTGGCGAACGAGGTCGCACCCGTCACGGCACTAGTGAGCAATGATGGAGAGCATGTCGTCACCTTCGATGACTGGCACATGGTCGGACTCGGCAGCAACGTTGTGGCCATCTACGGCCGCGATGGCGCGCTAGTACGCTCGTTGGAGCTCGGTGACATCCTGCCCAAGGACTATATCGAGGCGCTGCCCCGGTCCGTGAGTTCGCTGTGGTGGCACGATCAGGACCGGATCTCGGGTGACGGGAAGCATGTCCTGCTCGCGGTAGTTGTGCCTCGCAACGACACGATGAGCAGCGAGCGCCTGGAAACGGTCGACGTTGCCGTTGATCTCGATACGGGTGCAGTCGTTCCCCCGCAGGGAGAGCATTGGCAACATGCTCTGGCCGAAGCGCGGCGTATCAGGGCGGCGCGCCTCGCATACGAGGCGGACCAGAAGGCAGCCTTCGTCGCGCCCCTGATTGCCCCGACCAGCGCTGACGAGCTGTCCTGGCACAATTACCTCCGCGAGGCATTCTTGCGCCTTGATCCGGACTGGAAGAGGCGGACGCCTTCTACCACGGTCGTGTTAGCTCCTCCCGCACCTAATTACGCTCTTTCCGAAGGTTGGGTAAGGGACGATCTGCATCGGGGGTGGGAGGATGACGTGGCGATGTTTGCGGCACCGGCCGCGCCAGAGCGACTGGTCGCCATCGTAAGCAAAGTGGCTCACTCACTCACGCCGGGCAGCCTCACCTCCACACGCGTATACGTCGCTGCTCCGGCAGACCGGGCCGACGCGGTCCGCACCGCATTGGCCCAAAGCGGTGCCGAGGTGATCTGGCTCGATACAACAAAGCCGATTCCGCAGCGCCCTGAGCGACTGCGCGGTGAGACACCATTGGACGATTTCTTTGGCGACGAATAAGCACGAGCATCGCGGCGACAACGACTAGGCACCTCGGCGTCGGATACCAAGGCCTAGGAACGGCGAGCCGCCCGTCCGCTCTCCCCGACTTTGCGGCCATCCAGCGACGGGGCTGGGCCTCCGGTTTTCCGACGGTCAGCTTTCCGAGGCCGGGCAGGCAGGTATCAGTCATCGAAGGAAAATTCCTGCCTGTCGGGACGCGCCGACATTGCGGTCGTCATCTACTGAACCTCCACTTTCGTCAGCCCGGACTTGTTCCGGGGTCCACCGTGCAGCACACATCACCATTGATGATCGAGCGGGACAATCGGTCATGGCATGACCTGGCGGTGTCTTTCGGGTTGGAGCCGCTGGCGGCGGCGCCTGCGGGGCGGTGGACCCCGGAACAAGTCCGGGGTGACGGGACAAAGATAGTCCGCTGCCTTCGACTTATTCGCCTTTCGAACCCATCACCGCTACACTTGAAGGCGGATGATCATTCGCGTTGCGCGGTCGTCGCCGGCGAGGATGGTCGCCACGGTGGCGCTGAAGGCGGGGAGGGGGCGTGGCGTTTTCCCGGTGGCTGTCGATCCTGGAACGGCCGCCGGTTAGATCACGATCAGGTGGTTGGGCAGTTCGGCGGGGTCGGTGCCGGTGTAGGGGAATTCCCGGGCGAGGATGTCGCCAATGGCTTCGATCGCGGCGACCATGCCGTCCGTCGGCCGGCCATCGCGTATCGCGTCGATCAGGAGGACCATCGCGTCGCCCCACATTTCGGCCGGAACGCGGTTGTGGACGGCTTCGTCGGCGACGATTTCCGCGCGTTGTTCCGCCAGCGAGACATAGAGAAGGACACCCGTGCGCGATATCGTGTGCTGTTCCGCTCCGACCTTGAACAGCGCGATCGCGCGACGGCGCACCCGTCTGGACTTGATCAGGCCCGGCACGAGCGCGAGGCGCAGGGCCGGCCAGCGCAGGGCGATGCGTGCCGCCAGATAGATGGCGACGAGCAGCGCGAACAGCATCAGGAGCAGGCTGCGCCTTGTGATGCCGCCGCTCCAATCGCCGGCGATCCATTCGGCCAGGCCGATGAAGGCATCGGGAAAGGCCGTCACGACGCCAAGCGCCGTCACCATCAGCAGGACGGCCCATTGCAGCGCGACATCATGATAGGTGTCGGATTGTGGCGACAGGATCGCCAGCAATTCGCCATCGGTGCGGGCTTCGGCGGCTTCGATCGCCGCCCTGACCCTTTGCTGATCCACGGGTGCGCGCGTCATCACCAACTCCCCGAGGCGCCGCCGCCGCCGAAGGAGCCCCCGCCACCCGAGAACCCGCCACCGCCCGAAAAGCCGCCGCCCCCGGAAAAGCCGCCTCCGCTTCCCCAGCCGCCCATGCCCGGCCCCCAGATGATCACCGGCGCACGGCCGCCGCGGTGAACCGCGCCGGCCCGCCGACGGCGGAGCAGGATGAACAATAATATGCCGTTGAAGAGGAGCAGGATGAGAAGCTGCCCGCCGTCGAAGCGGGTTTCCTGTTCCTGCCCGGCTGCGACGATCTGCCGGGCGCGGGCGCGCGCCTGATCCTCCGGCAGTTTCAGGACGTCGACCAGCGCGTCGACGCCCGCGCGGATGCCCGGGCCGAACTGCCCTTCGCGGAAGTGCGGCAGGATCGCGTTGCGGATGATGATGCTCGAAAGCGCGTCGGTTACGATCGGCGTGGCGCCATAGCCCACTTCGATGCGGACCTTGCGATCATTGGGGGCGACCAGCAGGAGCACGCCGTCATTGGCCTCGGCCGAGCCGATCCCCCAGCTTCGGCCGAGCCGATAGCCATAATCCTCGATCGCATAGCCCTGGAGATTGGCGACCGTGACGACGACGAGCTGCCGGCCGCTCTGTCGTTCGAGATCGGCAAGCGTTGTCGTCAGCGCCGCTTCCTCGGGCGCGGACAGGATCTGCGCGGCATCGACCACGCGGCCGGACAATGTGGGGAAGGTCTGCGCCTGCGCCGCAACCGCAGTCAGCACCAGTGTCAGGAAGGCGAGCAGCGCCTTCAAAAGGCGACCGATGGCGCCTTTTCGGCACCGCCTGCGGCCTCGAAGGTGACCATGGGCTTGGAGCCGTAAATCACCTTCGCGCCGATCGCATCGGGGAAGGTGCGGATCCTGGTATTATAGGCCTGGACCGCCGCATTATAATCGCGACGCGCGACCGAGATGCGGTTTTCGGTGCCTTCGATCTGCGCCTGAAGCGTCAGGAAATTCTGGTTGGACTTCAGATCGGGATAGGCTTCCACCACGGTGCGCAGCTGGCCGAGAGCCTGGGTGAGCTGGTTCTGCGCCTCGCTGAATTGGCGAAGGCGTTCGGGATTGGACAGATCGTCGGTCGTGATGTTGATCGCGGTCGCCTTGGCGCGCGCTTCGGTGACCTGCGTCAGCACGGCCTTTTCCTGGGCGGCATAGCCCTTCACCGTGGCCACCAGGTTGGGAATGAGATCGGCCCGGCGCTGATATTCGTTCTGGACGTCGGCCCACCGCGCCTTGGCGGTTTCCTCCGCCGTCGGGATCGAATTGATGCCGCAGGATGCGAGCAGCAGCAGTGCGGAGGCAAGAATGGCTCTGGCGGGACGGTGCAGGCCCATGGCGTTCTCCCCAACAAGTTGCGGCACAAGGGTGGTCGCAAGATTGACGGGTGTAACGTTGCAAGCCCGTAGTTCGTTGCGCGTCCGTGCGGGCCGGGCGCGAACGGGCCGGCGGATGGTTGGCGTGGCGAGGGCGGCGATCGCTGGCCCGCCGTCGCGGCGTCGCTCTGTCATGCAAGGCGCGGATCGGGCGCGACGCTAGCGGACAGGGGGAGAAACCATTTATTCTCAATCCTGTCGCAGCACCGGGTGGCTCCGTGCCCATTTTCCCAGATGCCGGGCGCTCGGCTTTATCGTTCGCGTCTGGGTCGCGCGATCGACCGCGACGAGGCCGAATTTCGGGCCATATCCGAACAGCCATTCAAAATTGTCGAGCAGGGACCAGTGGATATAGCCGCGTACGTCCACGCCTTCGCGCATCGCAGCCCGCAAGCTGCCGATCGCCCCGTCGATATAGCGCACGCGCAGCGCATCGTCCTCCGTGGCCACGCCATTTTCGGTGACGATGATCGGCACGCCGGCGATGGCGGCGGCGTAGCGGACCGCGCCGCCCAGCGCCTCGGGATAATATTCCTGGCCGACCTGCGTGCGCAGCGTTTCGGCCGGCAGTGTGATCGGCCCCCGATCGCCGATCACGGTTCGCGTATAGGTTTGCACGCCAAGGAAATCGTCCGCCTGCGCCGCCTTGAGCCAGACGTCATACATGCCCGAGCGCCAGCGGGCGGCGCGCGCCTGCGTTCCCGGCGCATCCTGGAAATCATCCATGGCGAGGGTGTAGCCCACGGGCAGATCCGGGCGGAGCTGCTTGATCGCGTCCCGCGCCGCCGCACGGCATTGCCGCACGATCGGCTTGGACCTGGCGACGTTCGAAAAAAGGAATGTCGAGAAGGTGGCGACGCCCGTCGCGCGGGCCGCCGTTTCGCGGACGGCGGGGTTGGGCGCGAAGGACAGATTGGCTTCGTTGATCGTGCACAGCCAGCCGATCCTGTCCCCCAGCGCCTCGACAACCGTGCGCGCATAACGGGTGAACAGCGCCGGCGCGTCCGCATTCTCGAAACCGCCCTTTGCGGCGAACCAGCGTGGCGAGGAGAAATGATGCAGCGTGACCACCGGCGTCACCCCGTGGCGGCGGCAACTGTCGAGCATCCGGCCATAATGGGCCAGCATGGCGGGTGAGAATAAGCCCTCCTCGGGTTCGACGCGGGCCCATTCGATGCTGAACCGATAGCTGTTCAACCCCAGCCGGGCGAGCAGCGCGATATCGTCGTCAAAGCGGTGATAATGGTCGCAGGCGTCGGCCGAACGCTCGGCAAACGGCGTCCCCGGCAGCCCTTCGAGCAGCCACAGGTCGGTGTTGGTGTTGTTGCCTTCGACCTGATAGGCGGCGCTGGCCGCGCCCCAGAGGAAGCCTTTCCGGCGTGGCGCGGCCATCGCGGTGCCGTGGCCCAGTGCTGCCATTCCAGCCACGGCGAAACTGCCAAGCGACGCGATTGCCTGCCGTCTGTCCATGCGTTCCCCCCTTCGCCCGGCGTTGTTCGCGACGACGCAAGCCGATGCGTCGGCCGAACCGGCTTTTTACGCCGGGGCCTCCGATTGAACGATTTAATTGATCGATACCGTTCAATTTGTAAAGTGGGCCGCGCCGGCACCCTTGGTGGCCGGATGAATTTGGGAACGGGCAATGATCGTCAGGGCTGGCCGTGTGGTCCACCCGCGCCTGCCGCGCTGAATGCGAACGCGGGAAGGGGCGCCGTCATCCGTCCAGAATGATCTCGTCATAGGTGATCGGGTTGCCGACGATGCTGCGCAGCGAGCCGGGGCTGCTGCCATCGAGATCGCGCACGCCATAGGCCATGGCCTGTTCCGCGCCGATCACGGTGCGGCCGGACAATTCCATCATCGCCGGATCGCGGTGGATGGCGGCGATCACGCGGCCGGTGAAATCCGGGGTCTCGGCCATCGCCAGCAAGGCATCGAACTGGCCGGGGCGTTCGGCGACGGCGGCCGCCGTGCGCGCGGTCTTGAGGAAGCCCATCCAGATCGCCACCGATGCCGCGCCAAAGGGGCGCAGTTCGACCGCGATGTCGGCCGCCATCTTGTCGGTTCCGGCCTTCTGCGCGCCATAAGCCGGGCCATGCGCATAGGAAGCCGCGCCCGGTGCGGAGGTGAAGGCCATCAGACCGCCCGGCTTCTTCACCAGCAGCGGGGCTGCGGCATGGGCCGCGATATAGCTGGATCGCAGCCCGACGGTGATGATGTCGGCCATGTCGGCGGGCTTGGTCCAGAACGGGCCGGGGCGGATCAGTTCGTCGTGAAGCGCGGTGGCGTTGTTGACCAGAATGTCGAGCCGCCCCTCGTCGCGTTCGACCTGCGCGAACACGGCGCGCACCGCCGCATCGTCGGCATGATCGCAGGCGACGGCGACGCCGCGGCCCCCGGCGGCGGTGACCTCGGCCGCGGTATCGTGGATGGTTCCGCCGAGCCGCGACGCATCCGCCGTCTGGCTGCGGCCGGTGACATAGACGGTATAGCCCGCCGCCCCCAGCGCCCGTGCAATACCCTGGCCGGCGCCCCGGCTGGCCCCCGTGACGACCGCAACACCTTGCTTCATGCCTGCCTCCTCCTGCGGCGCTTCCGGCCGCTATCGATCAACTCTATGCCATGATCCGCATTCAGGATGGGGTTTCGCCGGACAGGCCGAAGGCCTTTGCCAGCCGAGCGTGCGAGCCACGGCGGTCCTGCGGGTCGGCCATCATATCCTGGACGATCAGTTCGTCCGCGCCGCTTTGCGCGATCATCTGTTCCAGCGTTTGCCGAACCTCTTCGGCGCTGCCCGCGACGAAGCGGGGCCAGCGGCCGCCGATGATCTGCGTGGGCTCGTCACGCTCGGCCGCGCCCAGTTCGGCTTCGGCCTCGGCGATGGTGGGAACGAAGGCGGTGGCCCCGATCCGGGTGAGGCGCTGGTAATAACCCTTCACGCTGAGCGCGAGCCGCCGGCCATGTTCGCCATCCTCGCCCACGCAGACATTGACGCCGAGCATCGCGCGCGGCGCGCCGCTGGCGAACGGCGTCGCCACGAACGCCTCGCGATAGCCGCGCAGCGCCAGCGCGGCGGCCTGCGGATTGATGAAGCCGGCGAAGGAATAGCCGATGCCGATTTGCGCCGCGAGGCGGGCGCCGCCGGGGCTCGACCCGAGCAGCCAGCTTTCGGGCACGCTCGCAACGGTGGGGATCAACGGCTTGCCGGCAAAGGGGTGGCCGGCCGGAAAGGCCTGATGCAGCCAGGCCACGGTTTCCGAAACCTGCGCGGCATGATCGTCCACCGGCTGGGCATCGCGATGCCGCCGCATGGCCATGTCGATCACCGGCCCCGCCGTCGCCCGGCCCATGCCGAGATCGACGCGGCCCGGGAACATGGCTTCGAGCTGCTTGAACATCTCCGCCACCTTGAAGGGGCTGTAATGGTTCATCAGCACCGCGCCGGAGCCCAGCCTGATCCGCCGGGTCTGCGTGCCCGCCGCCGCGATCAGCAGTTCGGGATGATGGGATGCCTGCGCCGGCGCCATATGATGTTCGGCGAACCAGATGCGATGATAGCCGAGCGCATCGGCATTGCGTGCCGTCTCCAGCGATTGCGCCAAAGCGTCGCTCGCCGTTTCGCCGGGCTTGATGGTGGACAGATCGACGATCGACAGCTTCATGAATCCGTTCCCGCACAGGGGCATGCTTGGCCAGCGGCCACCCTAGCGGATCGGACGCGGATGCCGATGATCGGCGCGCCAATCTTTAGCCCGATTCCACAATGGCGGCCCAACTTGTCGACCGGCGGGTGGGGTGCCGCGCGCCGCCGGGGCGCATTGCGCCGATCCTGCGGGCGTGGATCATCGACAGGCAGGGAACCGACGCTATTGTCGGCGTGTTTGCATTTACTTCGAGGGTGCGGGGTGCGGCGATTGCGATGATGGGTGGATGTCGGGCGAAATCAGCGCATTGCCTTTTTGTATTCGCTTCGCTTGGCGCGCCGGCTGCGGCCGTGGCGCAGGACGCGCCGCCTGCGGCCAGCATGCCGGCGCCCGCGAGTGAAGCGCCGATCATCCCCGATGACGAGTTCGAGGCGCGCCTGCCCGGTGCCGACGGTGTCGATGGTGCCGATGGCGAAACTGCCGCGCCCGCCGTGGACGGGCAGCAGGCGCCCTTGCCTTCGATGGAGCAGTTTCTCGACGCGCAGATGCCCGCGTCGGGCGAGGTGGCGGTGCCGGCCGAGCTGCCACCGGCCGCCGAACCGCCCGTCGATGCCGAACTGGCCCAGCCGCTGCCGCCACTCGACAGCGTGACCGTGCCGGCGCAATCGGCCGCCGCCGGCGACGATCCCGAAGCGAAGACGCGGGCGGTGCGTTACAGCGTCGCGATCGAGGGGCTCGACGCCATCGGGCTGGAGGCGGCCTTCCGCGAGCATTCCGCGCTGATCGACGGCGATGGCCGTGCCGAGACGGGGGCGATGGTGCAGGCGCGCGCCGAGGAGGATGAGGCGCTGGCGGTGCGCCTGCTGCAATCCGAAGGCTATTATGACGCGACCGCGCTGTCGTCCCTGGAGCAGGCGGCGGAGGGCGGGGCGCTGAAGGCGGTGCTGTCGGTGACGCCGGGCGAGCGTTACCGCATCGGCGACATCCGCATCACCGCCGATGCCACCGTTCCGCCCAACCTGATCCGCGAGAGCCTGCCGTTGCGGACCGGGGATTTCATCACCGCTGCGCAGGTGGAAGCCGCCGAGGCGAACGTGGCGCTGCTGCTGCCCGAACATGGCTATGCCTTTGCCAAGCTGGGCCAGCGCGACATCCTGCTCGATCCCGCGACGGTGACGGGCGATTACAGCCTGCCCGTTGAAATCGGCCCGCGCGGCACCTTTCGCGAAATTCACACGGGCGGCGAGAAGCAGGCCTTCGGCGCCGACCATATGCAGACGATCGCCCGCTTCGACCCGGGCGAGCTTTACGACAGCCGCAAGGTGGACGATCTGCGCAAGGCGCTGGTGGCCACCGGCCTGTTTTCCAGCGTCGCGGTCGATCCGGTGCGGACGGGCGAGCTGGCACCCGACGGCACCGAATATGTCGATCTTGCCGTCGAACAGGAGGCAGGCCCCGCGCGCCGGCTGGCCGGCGAACTGGGCTATGGCACCGGCCAGGGCATCCGCGCCGAGGGCAGCTGGACCCTGCGCAATCGCTTCCCGCCCGAAGGCGCCTTGATCCTGGGCGTCGTCGCCGGCACGCAGGAACAGGGGATTTCAGGCACCTTCCGTCGATCCAACGCCGGCAAGCGCGATCGCACCTTCCAGGCGGGCGCCAGCATTAACCATCAGGCCTATGACAGCTATGAGGCGTTCACCTTGGGCCTCAGCGCCGGCTGGTCGCGCCTGTCGACGCCGATCTTCCAGAAGCGCTGGACCTATCTCTATGGTGGCGAAGTCCTGCTATCGAACGAAAAGACCGTGCTGGACGAGGCGACGGGCGATACCAAGCGGCTGACCTATTTCATCGCCGCCTTGCCCGCGCAGGTGGGCTATGATCGTTCGGACGACCTGCTGAACCCGACGCGCGGCTATCGGGCGACATTGCGCGTTTCGCCGGAAGCATCGCTGCAGGGCAATGTTTCACCTTATGTGCGCAGCACCTTCGACCTTTCCGGCTATTATCCGGTGTCGGACAGCCTTGTCCTCGCGGCGCGCACGCGGCTGGGCACGATTGCCGGCGCAGAGCGCGACGATATCGCGCCGTCGCGGCGCATCTATGCCGGCGGCGGCGGATCGGTGCGCGGCTTCGGTTATCAGGAACTGGGGCCGAAGGATTCCAGCGATGACCCGATCGGCGGCCGATCGGTCAACGAATTCGCCGCCGAGGCGCGATATCGCTTCGGCAATTATGGCGTCGTCGCCTTCGTCGATGCGGGGCAGGTCTATGAAGGTTCCGTCCCCAAATTTTCCAACATCCGCTACGGCGCGGGCATAGGCGGGCGCTTCTATACCAATTTCGGCCCGTTCCGCGCGGACATCGCCATGCCGATCGACCGGCAGCCGGGCGAATCCAAATTCACCCTCTACATTGGCATCGGGCAGGCCTTCTGATGGCGGGCGAGACCATATCCACCCCCTCTGACGCGGCGGCCATGGCGGATCGGCGGCGGCCGATCTGGGCGCGGATCGCGATCGGCCTTGGCGCGGTGATCGGGGTGCTGGCGCTGCTGGCGGCCGGCCTGCTGCTGTTCCTCGATTCCCGGCCCGGCAAGGCTTTCCTTGTCCGCCAGATCGCCGGGTTCGAGATGGAATCGGGCATGGGCTTCGCGGTCGGGCGGATCGAAGGTTCGATCTATGGCGACATGGTGCTGCACGATATCGCGGTGCGCGATCCCAAGGGCGTGTTCGCGACGAGCCCGCGCGTGCGGCTTGCCTGGCATCCGTTCCGTTTCCTGCGCAACCATGTGTCGGTCGACCGGCTGGAAAGCCCGCTGATCACGCTGGCGCGGCTGCCCGAGCTGAAGCCCACGCAGAGCGATCCCAACGCCCCGATCCTGCCCGATCTCGATATCGACGTCGATCGGCTGAAGATCGACCAGCTGGTGCTGGGCGCGCCGGTGATCGGCAAGCGGCAGGTGATGGCGATCGACGGCGCCGCGCATATCGCCGATGGCCGCGCGCAGATCGAAACGCGGGTGGTGGCGGACAGCGGCGATCGGCTGGACGCGCGGCTCGATGCGGTGCCCGATCAGAACCGGCTGGCCATCACCGGGCGGCTCAATGCCCCGGCGGGCGGCATGGTGGCGACCATGGCGGGGCTGGCCGAGGGCGCGACCGCGACGCTCGACGGGCGGGGCGACTGGCGGGCGTGGGATGGGCGGCTGATCGCCACGTCGCCGCGCGGCGAGCTGGCCAATGTCGCGCTGGCGGCGCGCGACGGCACATTCAGCGCGCGCGGCCCGGTGCGCCCGGGCCTGCTTTATGCGGGCAGCGTCGACCGGCTGACCGGGCCGGCGCTGCAGATCGATCTGAGCGCGGCGCTGAAGGAACGGCGCGCCAGCCTGCAGGGGAGCGCGCGATCGCCGGCGCTTTCGGTCAACGTGGCCGGCGGGGTCGATCTGGGCGAAAACCGGTTCGATCGCCTGCGGCTGGACGCGGCGCTGTTGACCCCCGGCGCGATCATGGAGAAGGTGAGCGGCAAGGATGTGCGCGCGTCGATCCTGCTCGACGGGGCGATGGCGACGCCGTTCATCGATTATGATCTGAGCGCCGCGCGGCTGGCCTTCGATGCGACCGGGATCGAGGCGCTGAGGGCCAGCGGCCGTGCGGTGATCGACGCCGATCGCATCCGCATTCCGGTGAATGCGACGGCGCGGCGGGTGACCGGGCTGAACGCGGCCGCCGGGGGGCTTTTGGAACATCTGCGGGTGCAGGGCGACTTCGCTTATGCCGGCGGCAAGCTGATCAGCGACAATCTGAAGATCAACAGCGATCGGATCGACGCGACGGCCATCGTGCTCGCCGATCTCGACAACGCCATCTATCGCGGCGCGCTGAAGGGGCGGGTGAACGATTACCGGATCGACGGGATCGGCATCGTCAACCTGTCGACCGACATCGATCTGGTGCCGGGTAGCAAGGGCGGCTTCGGCCTGTCCGGCCGGTTCGCGGCGCGCACGGCGCGGTGGGAAAATGCATCGGTGCGCGATTTCCTGGGCGGCAATGCGGCGGTGGCCGGGCGCATCGGCATGACGCCCGAAGGCACCTTCACCTTGACCGGGCTGGGGGCCAAGGCGCCCAATTTCACCGTGCATTCGGGTTCGGGCAGCTATCGCGCCGATGGCGCCATCCGGTTCGACGCCCGCGCATCGTCGCGGCAATATGGCCCGCTGGAACTGACGGTGCGCGGCACGATGGACCGGCCGCAGGCGGTGCTGCGCGCGCAGAGCCCCAATGTCGGCGTGCAGCTGAACAATGTCGTCGCGCGGCTGAATGGCGAGCCGGCGGGCTATCGCCTCGATGCGACCGGCGGATCGCCTTATGGCCCGTTCTTCGCCAATGTGCTGATGCGCACGGCCACCGGGCCGCTGACGATCGACGTTGCGCGCGCGCGGTTCGCCGGCGTCGACATGGCCGGCACGATCCAGCAGAGCGCGGCGGGGCCGTTCGCCGGGCGGCTGGCGCTGAACGGTTCGGGGATCAATGGTGCGGTGCGGCTGTCCGCCGCCGGGCAGGCGCAGGCGGTGAATATCGACGCCACCGCCAGCAACGCCCGGCTGCCGGGCGAGGCGGACGTGATGATTGGCCGCGCGCTGATCAACGCATCGCTGGTGATGACCGAACAGCCGCGGATCGTGGCCGATGTGCAGGTGGCGAATGGCGCTTATGGCGATTTCATCGTCCGCAAGGCGCGCGGCAAGGTGAACCTGCAGGGCGGGCGCGGCACCGCGATGCTGGTGGCTGACGGATCGAGCGGGGTGCCTTTTTCGATGGCGATGAACGCCGCGATCCGGCCGACGCTGATGGCCGTGCAGGTGGAAGGCAAGGCGAGCGACGTGGCGTTCCGCTTCGCCAAGCCCGCCGTGATCCATATCGAGCCATCGGGCTATCGGCTGGCGCCGGCCACTCTGGTGCTGCCGCGGGGCCGCGTCGACCTGGCCGGCCGGTTCGGCACCGACACGGCGGTGCAGGCCCGCTTCCGCGATTTCGATCTGGCGATCGTCAACATGATGAGCCCCGGCGCGGGGATCAGCGGGCGGGCGACGGGCACGCTGGATTTCGCGCAGACGGGCAATGCCTTCCCGGTCGCATCGACGCGGATGACGATCAGTGATTTCCGCCGGTCGAGCCTGACCACGGTTTCGGACGCGGTGGCGATGGCGATCGAGGGCAAGCTGTCGTCGGCCGGCGGCGATCTGCGCGGGCTGATCCGCGAAGGCGATGCGACGCTGGGCCGTTTCGTCGTGACGCTGGCGCCGCCGGGGCCGGGCGCCGGCTGGGCGGAGCAGCTGATGGCGGCACCGCTGGGCGGCGGCATCCGTTATTCGGGGCCGGCCGATGTGCTGTTTTCCTTCGCGGGGCAGGCCGACCAGCAACTGACCGGCGGCATCGCGGTGG
The DNA here is from genome assembly GCF_900188165.1 of Edaphosphingomonas laterariae. Lineage (GTDB taxonomy): Bacteria > Pseudomonadota > Alphaproteobacteria > Sphingomonadales > Sphingomonadaceae > Sphingomonas_E > Sphingomonas_E laterariae. The sequence goes on from NZ_FZOS01000031.1 coordinate 13,118, forward strand.
CGGCCGATTTCGGCGGGCAGGCGCGGGCGCCCCGGATCAACGGCCTCGTCCGCGCCAATGCGCTGACCTATGAGAATGAAAGCTTCGGCACGCGCGTCACGCAGATGCGGCTCGACGGGCGCTTTTCCAACGACCGCTTCGAGATCCGCGATTTTTCCGGCCGGGCGGGCGAGGGCACGGTTGAGGCGGCCGGCACGATCGGGCTGGCGGCGGCGAGCGGCTATCCGATGGACATTCGCGTCAAGCTGGCGCGCGCGCGGCTGGCCCGCAGCGAGGCGATCACCAGCGTCGTCAGCGGCACGCTGAACGTGACCAACAGCGCGGCCGCCGGCGGGCTGATCAAGGGCGATCTGACGCTGCCCGAAACGCGCTATCGCGTCGCCTGGCAGGGCGGGGCGGAAATCCGCCAGTTGCAGGGCGTGCGCCGCAAGAGCGAGGAGGCCGACATACTGGACCAGCGCGCGGCCGAACGGCAGGCCGCCGCTGCCGGGCCGTCCGCCTGGAAGCTCGACATTCGCGTGCGGGCCGACAATGAGATCTACGTGACCGGCATGGGGCTCGATTCCGAATGGAAGACCAATATGCGGGTCACCGGCACGACCGCCGATCCGCGTGTCGTTGGCAAGATCGAGGTGGTGCGTGGCCGTTACAGTTTTTCGGGCCACCAGTTCGAGATCGAGCGCGGGACGATTTCGTTCAACGGGCCGATGATGAACCCGGCGCTGTCGATCCGCGCGCAGACCGACGTGGATACGGTGCGCGCAGGCATCGACGTGACCGGTTCGGCGCAGGACCCGGATATCAGCTTCATTTCCACGCCGACATTGCCGCAGGACGAGATCCTGTCGCGCATCCTGTTCGGATCGAGCGTCGCCAACCTGTCGGCCACGCAGGCGATCCAGCTGGCCGCCGCGCTCAACGGGCTGCGCGGTGGGGGCGGCGGGCTGAACCCGATGGGCAAGCTGCAGAACGCATCGGGCGTCGATCGCATCGGCATCGTCGGCGGCGATGAGGCGACCGGCCGGGGTGCCTCGCTCGCCGTCGGCCAGCACATTTCGAACGACATCTATGTCGAGGTGGTGACCGATGCGAAGGGCTTCACCGCCACCCAGCTGGAAGTGGCGCTGTCCAAGACGCTGAGCATTCTATCCAAGACTGGCACCAACGCCGGATCGTCCGCCAGCCTGCGTTATTCGAAGGACTATTGATGGCGGACGATGCGGGCGTCGGGTGGGGCAGGCCCGGGCTTATTGCAGCCCGAGCGCCTGCTTCACATCGGCCCAGCTGACCAGCTTGAAATTCTGCGCCCTGGGCGGGTTGATCCCGTCCTGCGCGACCATCAGCCCGGCCGGATAGCCGGGGCCGAAATCGCCCGCGACAATGTCGATACCGTCGGTTTCCTCCACCGCGCCGATCGTGCCCGCGGCGATGCGGAAGCGGCCGACATAGCTTTCGTCATCAAGCCGGTAGAGCGCATAGGCATTGTCGCCCTGGCTGGACACGACGACATAGCCGCCGCGATCGCCTTCCGGCACGACCGCCACGCCTTCGGCATCGGCGACGATCTGGTGGCCATCGGCCGCCGCGATCCTGACCGGGGCCACCGGGCCATCGGGCGCGGCGTCGAAACGCCACAGGCCGACATCTTCCTCGGCGACATAGAGGCGGCCGGTGCGTTCATCGACTGCGCAGCCTTCGGACTGGGTGGCGAGCTTCATCGTGCGGACGATGCGGCCGGTATGGCTTGCGCCCGACAGATCGAGTTCGATCTGGTTGATCGTCCCGTCCTTGAGCACCATGAACGCATAGAGCGCCGCCGGGGCGCGATAGAGGCAGACGCCATAGGCCTCGCCCGCGCCCGACGCGATCTTGCCCATCGGCTTCAGCGTGGCGGTGGTGGGATCGAGCGTGAACATGGCGAGCTTGCTGGCGAGCAGATCGTTGCGATCGCTGACCGCGACGACGATGCCCTTTTCGCCCATGTCGCGCAGATCGACATTGTTGACCGCGCCGGCATCGAGGAACGAACGATCCGCGCCTTGCATGTCATAGACGTGGAGGCCGGCCTTCTTGTCGGTGCCGACGATCAGGCTGGCGGCCGGGTTGGCCGGGTTGCGCCAGATCGCGGGATCGTCTGCGGCATCGGCGTTGGCGGTGCCCACCGCCACGGTTTCGCCCCGCGCGGTGACAGAAGCGGTTGGCGCGCTGGACATTTTCGGGGCCGTCGAGGCGCATCCGGCAAGCATTGTCAGTGAAATGCAGCCTGTCATCAAAGTGAAACATAGATTGCGTGAATTGGTCACGTTTAATTCCTAACGCCAGAAATCGAAGCGGGAATACACGAACAAATCTATTCGTCAAACATTTCGATATATAACTGGCGGGGCCATCATGTTTTCAAAGTATAAGCTGCTCTTGAGCGGAGCATTTCTGCTGCCTGCAATAGTATCTCCGGCATATGCGGCGCCGGTTCCTGTCGCTCCGGCCCCGGACGCGGCCCCGGAAGCGGCGGCGGGCAGCGATGTCAGCGCGGCCGATATCATCGTCAATGCGGCGATCGCGTTCCGCAACCGCACCCAGGACACCAACCCCGTCCTGTCCTACGACCTGGATTACTTCCAGCGGTTCGAGCCGGTGTCGGTGGGCGAGATGCTGAAGCGCGTGCCCGGCGTCACCTTTTCGGCGGATGTGCTGGAATATGACGGCGCCCAGATGCGCGGCCTGCCGCCGGGCTTCACCAACATCCTGATCAACGGCCGCCGCGCGCCGGGGGGCGAGGCGGATCGCAGCTTCTTCGTCGATCGCGTGCCGGCCGAACTGGTCGAGCGGATCGAGATCGTGCGTTCGCCCACCGCCGACCATTCGAGCGAGGGCGTGGCCGGCACGCTGAACATCATCACCAAGGATTCGGCCGCGTTCCAGGGCGGGTTCATCAAGGGCGGGATGCTGATCAACGAGGATGGCAAGGTCCGCCCCTCGGGCGCGGCCGCTTATGCCACCGAAATCGGATCGGCGAGCAGCTTCTGGGGTGCGCTCAACTATCAGGAGCGCCGCAACCCGAAGAAGAAGGTCTCGGATCGCTATGACGGCGATCTTCTGTTCAACAATCGCGAGATCCAGAACGACACCCGCGACGGATCCGACCTTTCGGCCAATGCCGAATTCGCGACCGAGTTCGAAGGCGGCGGCAAGCTGCGCCTGCGCGGCCTCTATATCGACACCGATCGCGACGAGAACGAGGTGTCGACCACCTATGTGCTGGCGAACGGCGATCCGGCGGACCTTGGCCAGCTCTACAAGCCCGGCCAGTCCGAACTGGCGATCGACAATGAGGATGACGAGGGCATCGAGACCCAGCACGAGAATATCGACCAGCAGACCTACCAGATCGCCTTCGATTCCGAATGGCCGATCGGCCCCGGCGCGCTGGGCCTGGAAGCGGCGTGGAACGGTTATCGCGAGGATATTGCGACGACCGTGCAGGTCGGCCCGGCGCTCGACGCGCTGGAACTGGACGAGCGCACCTTCCTCAACACCAAGGACGATGAATATCAGGGCACCGTCTATTACAAATATAAGGGCGACGCGCTGACCCTGAAGCTCGGCGTCGACCTGCTCGACAAGAAGCGCGACGGATCGCTGCTGGAGGAAGGCGAGGAGGACGAGCCCGTCGCCGGCGCGCTCTATGCGATCAAGGAACGGCGCTACGATCCCTATGCGCGGCTGACCTACGAACCGTCCGCCCAGCTGAGCGTGGACGCGGGCCTGCGTTACGAGATCACGCGCCGCAACGTGCGCACCAATGTCGATGGCGAGGTGGGGCTGACCGCCAGCTCCAAATATGACACCGAGATGCTGAACCCGTCCTTCGCGGTGCGCTATGCGCCGACCGAAGTGGATCAGTTCCGCGCCTCGATCGCCCGCACCGTCCGCCGCCCCGATTATGATCTGATCGCGCCCTATCGGCAGGAAGAGGAGCCGAACGACGATAATATCCTGATCGGCAATCCGCTGCTGAAGAACCAGAGCGCCTGGGGTGTCGATGTCGGTTATGAACGGCGTTTCGGTGGCCAGGGCATTTTGGGCATCAACTTCTTCTACCGCGATATTTCCGACCTGATCGATCTTGTCGACACCGGCGTGGAGGATGCGGAATCGGGGCTCGACATCGTCACCCCGATGAATGTCGGCGACGGCAAGGCCTGGGGCGTCGAGATCGACTTTTCCACGCCGCTGACCGCGATCGGCTTGCCCGATACCGGCATCTTCGCCAACTATACCTATCTGGACAGCGAAACGACCGATCCGTTCACGGGTGAAAAGCGCCGGTTCAACAACCAGCCGCACCATGTGTATAATTTTGGCTTCATCCAGACGGTGCGCAGCATCGACGCGAGCTTCGGCGCGACGATTTCGGGCCGCAGCAAGGCGCTGGAATCCAATTTCGACGAGACGATCGAGCTGAGCTACGATCCCGATCTCGAACTGTTCGTCGAAAAGCGGATCGGCAAGAATTTCGTGCTGCGCGGCTCCGTCCAGAACCTGCTCGACCGCTACAAGAAGGAAGACTTCAACAAGTGGGATGGCGACAGCGTTCAGGAGATCCTGGACAATCGCGCGAGCGGCAATCTCGACGAGTTCGAGCGTGAGCGCGAGCATTCCGGCCCGCTGTTCCAGCTGACCGTGCGCGCGGCGTTCTAAGCGCTGCCAATGATGGATGCGAAAGGCCGGTCCGGAGCGATCCGGGCCGGCTTTTTCGTGTGTCGTGGCGGCGGGCTGCACTTTCCCGCGATGGACAAAATCCGCCGAAGCGGCCACCTGCGGCGGATCGGTGATGGCGCCATCGAATCGGGAGACGGCAAGACATGGCATTCACGGCGAAGATCCTGCTGCTCGGTTCGGGTGAACTGGGCCGCGAGTTCGTGATTTCGGCCAAGCGGCTGGGTTGCCAGGTGATCGCGTGCGACAGCTATGCCGGCGCGCCCGCGATGCAGGTGGCCGACGGTTTCGAGGTGTTTTCGATGCTCGACGCCGATCTGCTGCGTGCGGCGATCGCCAGGCATCAACCCGATTTCGTCGTGCCCGAGGTGGAGGCGATCCGCACCGAGGTGCTGGCCGATGTCGAGGCCGAAGGCGTGACGGTGGTGCCGTCGGCACGCGCGACGATGATGACGATGAACCGCGACGGCATTCGCGAGGTCGCCGCCGTCGAGCTTGGCCTGCGCACCAGCCGCTATCGCTATGCCGAAAGCCTGGACGAAGTGCTGGCGGGCGCGGCGCATACCGGGCTGCCGTGCGTGATCAAGCCGGTCATGTCGTCGTCCGGCAAGGGGCAGAGCACGGTGCGTTCGGCCGATCAGCTGGAGGCGGCATGGGATTATGCCGTGGCCAATATGCGTGGCGACCGGCGGCGCGTGATCGTCGAGGAGTTCGTCGATTTCGATTATGAGATCACGCTGCTGACCGTGCGCACGCGCGATGGCGTGCTGTTCTGCCCGCCGATCGGCCACCGGCAGGAACGCGGCGACTATCAGGAATCCTGGCAGCCGGCGGCGATGTCGGCCAAGGCGATCGCTGACGCCGAGGATATGGCGCGCAAGGTGGTCGACGATCTTGGCGGCTACGGCATTTTCGGCGTCGAATTCTTCGTGAAGGGCGAGGAGGTGATCTTCTCCGAACTCTCGCCGCGCCCGCACGATACCGGCATGGTGACGCTGATTTCCCAGAATCTCAGCGAGTTCGATCTGCATGCCCGCGCGATCCTGGGCCTGCCGATCCCCGCGATCACGCTGCGCGGCCCGTCTGCCTCCGCCGTGGTGCTGGCCGATCGTGACGCGGATGAACTGCGCTATGACGGACTGGCCGATGCGCTGGCCGTTCCCGGCGGCGAGATCGACGTGCGCATTTTCGCCAAGCCGACGGCGCGGCCCTATCGCCGCATGGCGGTGGCACTGGGGCTGGCGGACAGCACCGACGCGGCGCGCCGGATTGCGGCCGAGGCGGCGGCAAAGGTGCGCATCCATTATGGCGATTGAGCATCCCGCGCCATTTTGCGTAGCGGGTTGCCAAATGATTTGACCATACTGCCAGTCTGCCCGTAATCCGATGCCCACGGCATCAGCGGATGGGGCAGGCATGAGCGAGTGGGACGTTATCGTCGTCGGATCGGGCGCGGGCGCGCTCACCAGTGCCTTGCGCGCGCAGGAACTGGGGCTTTCCGTGCTCGTGATCGAGAAGTCGGACAAGTTCGGCGGCACCTCCGCCTTGTCCGGCGGCGGCATCTGGATCCCGATGAACCCGCAGATCGAAGGGCTGGGCGGCGAGGATAATTTCGCCGACACCTGGACCTATGTGACCACCGCGACCAAGGGAACGGTGCCCGAGGCGCGGCTGCGCGCCTATCTGGAAACCGGGCCGAAGATGCTGCGCTGGCTGGCCGATCGCACCCGGCTGACCTTCCACGCGCTGCCCAAATATCCCGATTATTATCCCGATCTACCGGGTTCGCGGCCCGGCTATCGGACGATGGAGCCGAGTTTCTTCGACGGGCACAAGCTGGGGGCGCATTTTGCCGAACTGCGCCGGCCGGCGATCGGCACGCTGCTGTTCGGCCGGCTTTCGATGGGGCAGGCCGAGGCGGGTGTGCTGATCGCGCGGGCGCCGGGCTGGATGACGCTGGCGATGAAGATGCTGCTCCGTTACTGGACCGATCTGCCCGCCCGCATCCGTGGCCGGCGTGATCGGCGGCTGGCGCTGGGCCAGGCGATGATGGGCGCGCTGCGCGCGTCGATGGCGGATCGCGACATACCCCTGTGGCTCGACACCGCCTTTACCGGGCTGGTTGTGGAAGATGGCCGCGTCACCGGCGTGGATGTGGTGCGCGGCGGCAGGCCCGAACGATTGACCGCGCGGCGCGGCGTGATCCTGGCCGCCGGCGGGTTCGAACGCAATCAGGCGATGCGCGAACGCTATCTGCCCAAGCCGACGCAGGCCGCGTGGACCGCCGCCCCGCCGACCAACATGGGCGAAACGATCGAGGCCGGCATCGCCATCGGCGCCGACACCGCCTTCATGGACAAGGCATGGTGGACACCGGTGGTGCCGGTGCCGGGGCAGGACACCGCCTGGGCGGTGATGGTGGAACGCTGCGCGCCCGGCTGCGCGATCGTGAATGCCGAGGGCCACCGTTTCGCCAACGAGGCGATGCCCTATCTGGAATTTGGCGAGGCGCAATATGCCGACGAGGCGGCGGGCCATGGCGCGGTGCCGGCATGGATGGTGTTCGACGCCCATCATCGCTTCAAATATGCCGCCGGGCCGCTGCTGCCCGCCCAGATCGCGCCCGATCGTTCGCTGCCGGCGGAATGGGAAGGCGACATCTATCACAAGGCCGACAGCCTGGACGCGCTGGCGGCCAAGATCGGCGTCGACGCGGCCGGCCTGAAGGCGACGGTCGAGCGGATGAACGGCTATGCCGTGACCGGCAAGGATCTGGAATTCGACAAGGGCGGCAATGTCTATGATCGCTATTATGGAGATCCGACCAACACGCCCAATCCCTGTCTCGGCCCGATCGTGAAGGCGCCCTTCTACGCGCTGAAGCTGGTGCCCGGCGATATCGGCACCAAGGGCGGCCTGCAGGCCGACGAACATGCCCGCGTGCTTGCCACAGGCGGCGCGCCGATCCCGGGCCTCTATGCGATCGGCAACAATTCGGCGGCGCTGATGGGCCCGTCTTATCCGGGGCCGGGATCGACGCTGGGGCCGGCGATGGTGATGGGCTTCATCGCCGCCGGGCATATTGCCGGGGTGGGAGATGGCGGTGCTGTCGCGGCCTAGCGGCACACTCCAGCGGGATATTGGAAACCCTCAGGCACATTGATGCCGTGGGGCTCCATTGAATCGGGTCCGCGCCCTCGGCGGTTCTGGCTGCCGAAGGCCGGATCGCCGGAGGCCGCACTGCCTGATCGGGTGGGCGAGGCTGTGGCGCGGCGGGCCCGGATCATCGAATGATGGGGGCCGCACGCGAAGTCCATGAATCGACATCTTGCACCGGCGCGCGCGAGCCTCTAGGGGCGTGCGTTCCAGAGCATGCGGAGCGGTGGCCGAGTGGTCGAAGGCGCTCGCCTGGAAAGTGAGTATACGGCAAAACCGTATCGAGGGTTCGAATCCCTCCCGCTCCGCCAGCCGCCCCTCCGCAGAGGGACGCAACAGTCCACCGAAATTGATTTTTTCCGCTGAAAACCAAGGCTTTGTGCGCCGGAACCGTCCGCAGTCCGCCGTGGTCCCTCAGGCCTGTTTTGAGGGAAACGTGGTACGACGGCGTGGTCTCGGCACGGCAAAAACGTGGTACCGGAGATGGACCTTGCTGACCGATGCAAAAGTGCGTGCCGCCAAGGCGCGCCCGAAGCCCTACAAGCTCACCGATTGCTATCGCCTCTACCTCCTCGTCAATCCGAACGGATCCAAGCTCTGGCGCTGGAGCTACGCGTTCGACGGCAAGCAGAAATCTCTCGCTCTCGGGATCTTCCCTATGGTCAGCCTTGCCGCCGCGCGCTGCAAGCGCGACGAGGCTCGTGAGCTGCTCGAACAGGGCCGGGATCCCGTGATAGTCAAGCAACTGACGTTCGCGACCAATCTCGAGGTCAGCCGCTATACCTTCGAGCGGGCGGCGTGCGAATGGCATGAAAACACGAAGGCGACCTGGGCGAAGGTCCATGCCGCCGACGTCATCCGGAGCCTCGAGCGCGACGTGTTTCCAAAAATCGGGAAGTTCCCCGTGGTGGAGCTCAATCCACCCAAGATCCTCGAGGTGCTTCAGGCGATCGAGGCGCGCGGTGCCATCGAAACCGCCAAGCGCGTGCGGCAGAGGATTTCCGCGGTCTTTTGCTACGCCATCGCCAAGGGCCTGGCATCGACCGATCCCGCCGAGAAACTGGGTACCGTGCTCAAGCCGATCCGCAAGGGAAAGCAGCCGGCCATCACCGACCTCAGGCGTCTGCGGAAGATGATCCTCGATGCCGAAGAGGATTATGCCCGACCGATCACCCGGCTCGCCTTGCGGCTGCTTGCACTCACGGCTGTGAGGCCGAACGAATTGCGCGGTGCCCGCTGGGACGAATTCGAGGATCTCAATGGAGCAAAGCCGCTATGGCGCATTCCGGCGGCGCGCATGAAAGGCGATCTCGACCGTAAGGCGGAGGAGAGAGGCGAGCATCTTGTGCCGATGACGCCCCAAGGCGTCGCCGTGCTTCGCGCGCTCTGGCCGCTCACTGGGGATTGCGAGCTGCTGTTTCCTGGCAATCGCTTTCCCAACCGCCCGATGAGCGAGAATGCCATTGGCTATCTCCTCAATCGTGCCGGCTACCACGGCCACCATGTGCCGCATGGGTTCCGCGCAGCATTCTCGACGATCATGAATGAATGGGTCGAGCGCCACGGCAAGGACCATGACCGCCAGGTGATCGATCTAATGCTCGCCCATATTCCCAAGGAAAAGGTCGAGGGTGCCTACAACCGTGCCGCCTACATGCCGCGCAGGCGCGAGCTGGCAATGATCTGGGCGGACATGCTCTCAGAGGGCTTGCCGTCGCCGACGGTGCTCATCGAGCGACCGGCAAAGCCCATCGGGGAAAAACCCCGCCGCCGCATGCCGCTACCGGTGGGCGCGGATTTCCAGTTCCCGGAGCCTGGCAGAGCGGCATGAGCGTCAAACCGATCTGGTAACCCCGATTTATCATGGCGGCGTCTCGGCGAATCGTCGCGCTTCGCCTATGCTTTCGTCCATGAGCATGATCGGTTCCCGGATCGATGAAATCGGTACGCTGGTTCGCCAAGACGGTGGCTTCGCGCTGCGTCGAGACATTGGTGGGCGCTACTCCCTCGATCTTCATCGCGTGCCGGTCGACCATATCGAGAAGCGTGTTCGGGTGACGGGCGTGGTCGTAGCCGACGGGCTCATCGACGTTGACGGTGTCAGCACGCCTGAATAGCAGCGCTCCGCTTCTGTTCGCGCAGGTTCGGCTGATCGTCCGGCCGGACCTGTCAGATCGATCCGCATTCTGATGTGTGGATATCCGATCCGAGCATATCGGTCGCCAAACGCGCCGCGAGAATTCATTTATCTACGCGGTTGATTTTCTTGCCTGGCATGTGATCGTCGGCGCTCGAGCAAAAGCGATGCAAATCGGGGATGGGGGGAAGCCATGGAACTGGAGAATGTTGAATATCGCGGTCCGGACGACAGGCGCTATGTCGGCTTCCTGGTGCTGCCGGACAAGCCCAATGGCGCGGCAGTCCTCATCGCGCACAACGCACCCGGTGTCTCCGAGTTCGAACGCGGTATCGCCGTGCGACTGGCCGAGAAGGGCTACACCGCCTTCTGTGCCGACTATGTCGGCGATGGCGAGGTCCTGACGATGGACGCACTGGGACCCCGTATTCAGCCCTATTTCGAGGATCCGTCGCGTATCCGGCCGGTCATGGAAACGGCGCTCGGCGTGCTGACCGCACAAAACAGTGTCGATCGCAATCGTGTTGCCGCCATCGGCTATTGCTTCGGTGGGGCGGCGGTCCTCGAACTCGGTCGTAGCGGTGCCGATGTCTCCGCGATCGTGGGCTTCCATTCAAGTCTTCCGGTCAATCGACCCGAGGACGCCAGGAATATCAGGGGCAAGGTGCTGATCCAGCATGGCACGGCCGATCCGCTCATTGCACCCGATACCAGAGCCGCTTTCGAAGCCCAGATGGACGCGGCCGGCGTCGACTGGCGGATGATCCTTTATGGTGGAACCCAGCATGGCTTCACGGTCCCCGGTTCGGAGAAAATGGGCATGGCGGGCGTCGCCTATCACCTGACTTCGGACGAGCGGTCGTGGCGCGCGATGCTGGATCTCTTCAACGAAAGCATCGATCTTTCCTGACAGCGAAACGCCAAGCAAAAGGCCATCGGTTCGCCCGGTGCAAACGCCTGCGATGTTCTCATGCCCTGCGCCGTCGGATACGGCGCCTGCCTTCCAGGCTCCAACGGTTTGCGACACCTCCATCCCCCAAGCTTGGCAACAGTACAGGCGGTTGGAATTGCGGGCAGGCCATCTGCCGCTGGTCCGGCGACAAGGCGCAATTAGGCCGGCTATTTTCCTAGGCGGCTTGTCGATAGCGAGCCCATGGAGAGGCTTGGCCTGTGCGCAACTGCTCTAACTGTGGCGATGAATCGGCCAAACCCAGGCGCCCGTGCGTCCGCTGCCGGCGCAGTCCAATCGAAAACGAAGGCGGAGGCGCGTCATGCTGGAAAGAGGCATTTGTCATCTGGCCGCGGCATGTCTCGCCGCAACGGGATTGATATCGATGCCCAGCTTGCTTGAAGCACGTTCGGTGAATGGTCCAATCGAGGGGCGGATCACGCTCGGACAGGGGACTTTCGCTCACGCGCCCGCCAACTATGTCGTGGGCGAGTTTTTCCTCGATGGAACGGCAAACGCATACAGCCTGGGCGGCGACATAACGGCAGACGGCAAATGGCAGGCCGAGACTTCCGGTCACGCCGCTTACAAGACGCGCATGGTGGTCGCGCGTCCGAGCGACGCGGCAAAGTTCAACGGTACTGTCGTCGTTGAATGGCTGAATGTCAGCAGCGGAACCGACGGCGCGCCTGACTGGAATTACCTGCACAGGGAACTGGTCCGCGAAGGCTATGCCTATGTGGGCGTTTCTTCGCAAAAGGTTGGCCTCGAGGGAGGCAAGATGGCGATGCCGGGCGTCCTTCCGGTGAAGCAAGCCGACCCGGAGCGTTATGGCTCGCTCGCGCACCCTGGCGACGCATATTCCTATGACATCTTCAGCCAGGCGGGCCTGGCGATCCGCGATCGGAAATCCGGATTGCTCGGATCGCTGAAACTCGACCGCATCCTGGCGATGGGGGAATCCCAGTCTGCGGCGTTCCTCACGACCTATGTGAACACGATCGATCCGCAGGAGAGGGTTTTCGACGGCTTCCTGATCCATTCGCGTTTCAGAGGCGCGGCGCCGATCGACGGCGACTTTCTCTCCAGCATGCAGGCGCGCGAAAGCAGTGCGGCCGCAAAGAGCGTGCAAATCCGGGCGGACGTTCGCGTACCCGTACTGATGTTCATCACCGAAACCGACCTGATGGCGCCGATGGTTGGATTTCTCCCGGCTCGCCAGGGCGACAGCGCCCGGATCAGGACGTGGGAGGTCGCTGGGACCGCACATGCCGATACCTACACCGTCGTCGGCAGTACCATCGACTCCGGGTCGGCCACGAGCGCACAACTGGCAAGGGCGTTCATACCGACGGCGGAGATCATGGGGCTATCTCTCGGCAAACCAATGAACGCGGCGCCACAACATCATTATGTGATGGAGGCAGCGCTTTCTGCACTCAACAGTTGGGTCGCTACGGGCAAGGCGCCACCTAGCGCGCCGACGCTCAGTGTCGCGGACGGAGCCCCGCCAACGCTGATCGTCGACAGGTTCGGCAACAGCGTCGGCGGAGTCCGCTCTCCCTGGATGGACGTGCCGACAGCTATCTTTTCGGGGCTCGGCCAAAGCGGGCCGGGCTTTGCCATGCTGTTCGGCACTACATTTGCTTTCGATGAGAGCCAGCTTGCTGAACTCTATCCAGACGGGAAGAGGGATTATCTCGCCAAGTTCGAAGCGTCGCTTCGCTCGGCGATCGAGGCAGGCTTCATCCTGCCTGCCGATGAGATTGAGATCAGGAATCTTGCCGCCGAGATGTACCCGGGCGAATAACCCCATCAGGCCTTGGCGGGGGTTTAAAAGCGGCGCGTATCGGCAAGTCTCCTTGCGGTTCTTGAAATCCGGAGTCGCCTCTGGGACGTCACGGTCGCTTTGCAATCTGTCTGGGCCATTCGCGTTGCGGGAGCCACCAGGCTGACCATCAATTCAGCCGACTTTTTTGCACGCACCCCACCACTAGCCTGCCCCCGGCGCGGAAATCCGCCAGGCAGACTGAGGGAGTGGCATGCGAAAGGACTTGTTTGTGATGCTGGCGGCCGGCGCGGTGGTCTCGACCACTTCTACGGCTTGGGCAGAGGAAGCGGCGGACACCCGCAAATGCGAAGTCTCGTCCATCCAGGCTATGGCACCCGACGACACGACGATTGTCTCCGCCACTCCGACCGCAGCGCCTGTTCCGCACTGCCGGATTGAGGGTTTCGTCACCACGACCAACCCCGGGCCGAACAAGGTCAATTTTCGCCTGCAGTTGCCCGACACGGGATGGAAGAACCGATATTATTTCATAGGGATGGGGGCCGCGGCTGGCTATGTGCCCTCGGACTCCCAGATTCCGCCAGGCAATCCACTGTATAAGGGATATGCCGTTGCCGGGACGGACACCGGACACCAAGCCCATATGGTGGACTGGAGCTTTCTCAGAAAGAACGAGGCGCAGGCTGTCGACCATGTCCATCGCGGCGCTCATGTCGTGGCGGTCGCTACCCAGAAGATAACCAGGGACTATTACGACGCTGCCGGCATGTACCGCTATCACTCGGGCTGTTCGGGTGGCGGCCGTATGGGAGTGATGGCGATAGAGCGCCATCCGGAGGACTTTGACGGCGTCCTGCTTGGTGCACCAGGGGGCCGGAGCAGCGCAACAATGCTGAAGTTCATTGCCGCAGCGCGCGAAATGTCGCGCGAGCCGGGGGCATGGGTATCGCCAGCCAAGTTCGCCATGGTCGACAAAAAGGTCACCGCTGCCTGCGATGGGCTTGATGGAGCCAAGGACGACATCATCGCCGATCCGCGCGAGTGCAAATTCGACGTGGCGAAGTTGGCTTGTTCGGGTGCAGATGGACCCGAGTGCCTGACTCAGCCTGAAATCAGGACGATAAAGGCCATTCTGGCCGGTCCGCAGGGGCCCAATGGAAAGCTCACGGAAGGCTTTCCGATCTCGAACATGAGCACCTGGCCCAGCTTCCTCGGCCAGACACCTCCACCCTGGTCGCCCGAGCCCACCATCGAGAACCTGAGGAAGAGCCCAAGTGGATATGTGATCGGCGATTCGCTGGCACGGGTGTATTTCGGCCCGGATTATGACGCATTGAAGCAGTTCGACTTCAAGGATCCCAAACAAATCAATGCATGGTGGGAGGCCGCGAAGAGGTTCGATTATGGCCAGCCTTATCCGGCAGAACTCGGCGGCTTCAGCAAGGCCGGCGGAAAGCTCCTGTTGTGGAACGGGGTGAGTGATTCCTGCTGCTCGGACATCGAACTCGAGCAATATTATAACGATGCTGGCAAGAAGCTTCCCGGTGGGAAGGCAGAGCTCGAAGAGTTCGTTCGGTTCTACAGGGTTCCCGGCATGGCGCATTGCGGCGGCGGGACGGGGCCCCAGGATGCGCCCGACCAGATGCTCGACGCCCTGGTCGCTTGGGTCGAACAAGGCAAGGTGCCTCAGTCAATCGTCACCCATCGCGGCGCGGAGAGGGTCCAGATGCAATTTGCAGACCCCCAAACCAAGGTTGTTTCGGGCGTGATGGTGCCGCCGCCGGCGGGCGCCGCGCGGGACTTCCTTCTCTGCCCGCATCCTCAGGTTGCGAGGTTCAACCAATCAACGGAGAAAGGCGCCGTCGACAACGCTGCCAACTGGTCCTGTGTGTCACCGGCGAAAAAGACGGCCAGCCATAATTGACCGGTCGCAGGCTCGCGGCGGCCGCCATGCTCGACGCCGCGCGCCTGCGAACCACGTCCATTGCGCACCCGAGTGATCGGCAGCGGTCACCAACCGTGAAGCTGATATGCGCTGACGAAGCGCAGCATCCACCAACCGCATTTCCAGCCTGTTACCTGTCGTTCGTCAGGATTTTTCCACGCTGATTGCGGCTAGCGTGCGCGCAGCAGGAAAAATCCTGGAAGAGGATGGGGGCTGCGGATGGAGATCAGGTTTGACTGGCCGAAAATCTATACATCCGTCCTGGCCGAGAGATCGGCTCCAGTAAAAATGGCGTCGGCCGCCGTCGCCCGCATTGAGGACGACATTCGCCGCAGCGCCGGTCCCCCAGGTGGCTTGTTCGGAACCGGGCCGGAGATCTGCGAGCGCTATGGCCTGAGGCGCGAAACGTTGCTTGAGGCTGTGCGGATCCTGGAGGACAGGGGCATTGCCCGGATGCGTCGCGGTCCGGGGGGAGGCCTGATCGTTATGGAGGCACCCCGAACAGATATAGCGGTGGCGTTGGCGCGCTACTTCGTTTTTGTTGGTTTGTCTGACGAGCAGGCTTCGGATGCGCAGAAAGCCATCTGGCTGCTGCATCGCCATGACATAGCGGCCCGTGCTGGCACGACCGAAGCGTTTATCGCCGATTTTCGCAACATGCTGGCATCGGGGAAAACACCGCTTCATTCGCTGGACAACTCGGCCCGTCCATCTCTGCTTTCGCTCAACCGGTCGATCCGTCCATTTGCAGAAGCGCTCGACAAGCTCGCCGAGCATCGCGAGCGTGCCGTCACCTTGCTCTATAATCCACCGTCGGCAGGCCCGGACACATGTAGTGCAGGACTGGCCGGCTTTGTCGCCGAACTCCTGATCGCGGAAATTGGCCGACGGCGGCAGAAGGGCGATTTTCGCGTCGGCTTCGAGCTCGATCTCGCCGACCGCTTCGGCGTTAGCCGACAGGTTTTGCGGCAAGCCATGCGGCTGCTGGAGGATCGGGGTGTGGTCAGATGTGAACGCGGCCGCAGCGGCGGGATCATGGCGACGACCGTCCACCCCCCGGGGGTGATCGAGCGGATCGCCGACCATTATGCGCAAGTCCAGCTTATCGATCGCGATTTCCGCCCGACCTTGTCCATGCTCGGCCGCCTCAACCGGCTCCTTGTGGCGTGCAAGGCGGAGCAGGCCGATTGGGACGAGATCGGTCAATTGATCGGATTGCAGAAATGGGAGGATCCCACATCTCACATGATGCGGATCCATCTCGAATGGCGAGTGCTGGACAACCCGGTATTGAGCCTCCTCGAACAGGTCCTGTCAGCGTACCGAGCTCGCCGTGCGGGCAATGCGACGTTACTCGCGGTTAGCGATCTCGACGCATTGCGTTGCAGTGTGTTTGGCAATTTCGACTGTCTCAGGTCCGGCAACCTCGTGGCGGCCGACGAACATTTTGACACGCTCAACGGCCAGATCACGGAGTTGCTCGGACATCATTGAGCCGCGATCTGTCAGCTAACGACCACGCGAACGCGGGCGAGGTTGGGTATTTGGCGATGTGGTGTGGCGACGTCGCCGTCGCGTTGCGCGATCACGCGAACGCTCGGGAAATATGTGCCGGCCTTTGCATAAGCATGAGTGGTGGAAAGCCGGATTGCGGTCGAGGTCGCGTCCACACCATCCTGCGCGACAGGAAATGTGCCGCTGCCATCCAGGTCCCATTCGACGCGCACAATGGTTCCTGCGTTTGGTGGTACCTCGGCCACAACGACGAGCGTGACGGGCTCGTCTACTTTAACGTCCGCGCGCGATGCGCCGTTTGCCGAGGCAGCGACCACCGGCTGAATTCCGCCGCGGTCCTTAGCTTCCGGAGGCAGTGTCAGCTTGCCCCCCGCGTATTGATACTGGCTGGCAGGCGGCACGTCA
Source organism: Edaphosphingomonas laterariae (assembly GCF_900188165.1). Classification (GTDB taxonomy): domain Bacteria; phylum Pseudomonadota; class Alphaproteobacteria; order Sphingomonadales; family Sphingomonadaceae; genus Sphingomonas_E; species Sphingomonas_E laterariae. Next base: position 29,736 of record NZ_FZOS01000031.1, read on the forward strand.
CCCTCTTCTACCCAGGCGACTAGGTCGGCGAGGCCCTGTTCGATCACGCCGGAATAGTTGATCAGGCGCGATGAAGGCGAAGGAAAGATGCTGGACGGCAGGAATGCCGGCGGGATGTGCTCTGCATTTTCCACCCATTGGAGACGGAAGTTGTCGGGGTTCCCGTGCCGGCTGACATTTTCGGCGTACAGGATCGCCTGGTCGGGCCACAACGAGGTGTCGTGGGTGTGCTGCATGTAGAGCAGCTTGCCTTCGAACTGCGCGGAGTAATGGCCGCCAAATGGAGTCGGCACGCAGATGGGCCGGCGCTGCGGGAAAATCGGCGCGTTGTCGACAATGACCTGGTCGAAACCTTTCTCGCCGGCAATGATATGATGTCGGTGCCAATGGCAGTAAGCGAGAAACGCGTCATTATCCACCTCGACGCTGTCACCGGGTTCGATATCGGCAGCCTTGGCGTTGCCGTCGGCACCAAAACCGTCAAGCAGGAGTGTGTCCCCAAAAAGGCCGGTGACATAGAGCTGGCGATCGGCCGCGTTGCCGCTGGTCACCCTGACTCCGGCGCCCGGCAGATAGCCCTGTGGCGCTCCTGCCAGGCGAATCGCGATTGGCTTCTCGGGCGGGGACATGACCGCCATGAACGAACTGGCCTCACCCGCGGCGGGGCCTCCACGCATGACCTCGGCGGCAATGTCGCCGGCGGTACGCACTTCGCCGACCTTGGTTTCGAAGCGTACGATGCGGTCGCCCTCGAACAGATGAGGCGTGTCGTGGCCGGCATAGCCCTTCTCGTTCCAGAAGGCGTGGACATAGTCCGGATCCTGACGCTTCCAGTCGTCGGCGTTCCAGCACCACATTGCGGCCTGACCCATAGGCTGGGCGATCATATATTCGGCACCCCGGGGGAAGCCGAGGCGATATAGGTCAGCAAGCGCTTCGCGCTCGTATGTGGTCAGGCCTTCGAACGGATTGCCGCTACCGCCGGGTTCCATCGCATCGATGACGCTGGCAAGCTTGTCGCCGAGGAGCCGTCGGACGTTGAACATCGCCCCGAATCCGGTTGGCTGCACGCTCTCGATGGGCTCGTCGGCTTTTCCAGGGGCCACGGGACCGCCCCCCATGAAGGGCAGGGCACCATCATAGATATCGGCAGCATTTTCGAGGCAGAGGGGTGAGCGGCGGGCACCGCCGCTCCCGCCATAGACATAGCCATGATGGGGCGGGCGGCCATAATGCAGGGTCGCAAGATGTTTGGCAAAGCGGGCGGACTCCGCGCTCGCGCGATATCCGTATAGGCCCGGATCGTTGCCGGCGCGCTGATCGAGGTCGTTGCCAAAATGGCCCTGGTTGGACTCAAGCATATATCCGCCTAGACGGAAGCAGGCTTCGACCCCGCCAAGGACCCCGGCAAGCGGGCCAACGAAGGCGAACTCGGTGCCGCCGAGGCCCCCACCCAAAGGCTGGAAGAAGCGCCCCTGATAGACCGGCTCATCCGGGAAATAGATCGCAAACCGCGTATCGGTGTTCTCGAAGCCGCCATGAACATAGCGATGCGAGGATGGCTGTTCACGCCGCTCGTCCACATCGATGAATGGCTTGCCGAAATAAGGATCGGTGCCCTGATAGTCGTCGATAACCACGGTTGGCTCTCCATCCGATTGAAGCGTTTCAAGAAAGGGCGCAGACCGGTCAGCTGACGGGCGGGCGCTCAAGTCTTGGGAAGGCGCGCTGATAGGCATTCGCGACGCGGAAGATCGTCGCCTCGCTTCCGGGCGGGCCGGCGACCTGAAGGCCGACCGGGAAGCCTTCGATGAATCCGCAAGGTATCGAAATTGCCGGAAATTTGAGCCAATTGAACATATCGGTGTGGCTGCAATAGGAGCCCATGAAGCTGCCGCCGGGATAGGATGGACCGGCCGTCGTCCATGCCGCCTCCCATTCGTCGATAGGCCGGGTGATGCGCTGCGACGTGGCCGATAGAATGACGTCGTGGGTCCGGAACAGTTTGTGGAAGCGATCCCAGTTGCGCCCCCGTGCCTCGAACCCGGCCTGGAGCGTTTCGGCCGAAGGGGCGGGGAGGCCAGCTGTCGGATAGAAAGCGAGCCACTGTGCCATGCGCCCTGGCATGATGTCGTCCCAGAACTCGCGTGTTTCCTCGACGGTCGCGCCAAGTCCCTCGAATTTTTGGGCCTCAGCGCGGACGAGCACGATAACGCGGGGGCTTTCGGGTGCTGCGTACCGATCGGTGAAGCCGAAATCGTCGGTCCACGCGCAGCGCAGGCCGGCTACCCCGTGCTCGATGTGCGCGAGAAAGTTGTCGGGCTGCGTCTGAAGCGAAAACGGGTCCCGCCCGTCGGGGCCTGCCATCACCTGGGTGATGTGCGCGGCATCACGCACGTCGCGCGTCAGGGGGCCGACGGTTATTCCGGCAGGCGGTCTCGGCCTTTCATAGTCGAGCTCGGGAATGAGCCCGGCCGTCGGGTGGAAGCCGACGATGCCGCTATAGGCAGCGGGAAGACGGGTTAATCCACCGCCATCGGAGCCGATCGCGAAAGGTAGCATGCCGGCCGCGACCGCAGCCGCGCCCCCCGAACTGGACCATCCAGGAACGTGACGCGTGTCCCATGGATTGCGAGCCTCGGCGTCCCAGTTGAAGGGTGTGAACAATCCTTCGCCCGCCAGCGTGCCTCCGCCCCCCGCACCGAGCATGCTGTTGGTGCCAAAAATGATGGCACCAGCCTTGCGAATCCTCTCCACCCCAAAATGATCGCACTTGGCGACGGCCGCGGGCGTATCGCCCAGTTGATGGCCGCGCAGCCCCGCAACCGGCACATGGTCCTTGATCGCTGTAGGCACGCCATGCAGCGGCCCCGGAAGCTCGCCGCGGGCCAGGCTGGCATCCGCAGCATGTGCTGCCGCGAGCGCGCCTTCCCGGTCGAGCTCGGAATACACGTGTAATTCTGGATCAAGCTTGTCGGCACGCTCGAGGAAATATTGTGTGACCTCAACTGCGGTCACGTCCTTGCGCGCGATCGCGTCGCGGATACGTTCCGCCGACCACCAGCGCAGGTCATCTGCAGCGGGCGCGGGCGATCCGTCGCCGGCACGGCGTTGTACTGGCTCATTCATCAGTGGGACCTCCGTCAAATTTTGTAGCGCGCTGTCGGTCGACTAGAAGTCGAAGCGAAACTCCACTCCGAACATCTGCGGTTCGCCATAGAGATAGGCCACAGTACCGAATTGGGTCGGCAGCTGGTTGTTACCGCCGACGATATAGGTCTTGTCGGTGATGTTCTTGACGAAGATGGCAGCGCTCAGACTCGTGTCCATGATGTCATGCCAGTCGGCCCGCAGGTCGATCCTGGTATAGCCAGGCGCGGTCGCACCCGGCACGCTCAGCGCGGCCACGGGGTTGCCATTGGGGCGATTGACAGGGTCGAACGCAATCAGGCTCTGATAATAGATATTGGACTGAATGCTGATCTTGCCGATTTCATCGCTGGTGGGGATGGATACTCGCGGCGTGACGTTGAGCTGGTGCTTGGGTGAGTTGGGAAAACGGCTGTTGCTCAGATCACCGAGGCCGGGATCGATATACTCGTCATATTCTGCATCGAGGTAAGTGTATTTGAGGTCGATACTGAAAATGCTGCCGGCGGCCACGGCAAGATCGACGTCCACGCCCTTGATGTTGCCCGCGGCCGCATTGCGCGTCACCGTCGATGCCGGGATCGTGTTGAGATTAACGAAGCGCTGGATGTCCTTATAGTCGTCGTAGAAGAAGTCGAGATTGGCGCGTATCGCCCAATCTCCGGACCCCCATTTGCTTTTAATGCCGATCTCATAGTCAGTGACGGTTTCAGGCCGGAAGAACTGATCGGCGGGATTGAGTGCCGTCGAATTGAAACCGCCGGACTTGTAGCCCCGTCGCACGGTGGCATATGCGTTGAGGTCGGGCGTGAACTCGTAGAGCGCCGCGAGATTCCAGGTGGTAGCGTTGAAAGTGGCCTCGTTGGCGCTCGGCGCACCTGCGGGCAACGGGAATGGAATGCCGGGAATGAGGATTTTGGTGCCTTCTGTCGAGGTCGACCGGAAATCCTTGGTACGCCGAATACCAGCGGTCAGCGTCAAACCGTCAAGAGGCCTGAGGTTGGCCTCGCCATAAAAGGCCTTGCTCGTGTTGAGGCTGCCGCCGCTGATGACGAATGCACGGATCGGGCCGAGATAGCCTGCGGGGAGCAGCCCCGGGATCGGCGGTAGCTGGACATATTGGACGGTATCAAAGCCAACACTTCCGGCCGGCGACTTGTTGCGCTCGTCATAATAGCCAGCAACCACATCGACGATGTCGAAATTACCGCGAAGCTGGATTTCTTCGGTCCGTTGCGTAATCCAGTTCCCCTGGAAAGGATTGCTAACATTCAGGATCGGAAGATCTGTCCCGTCGATATCGTAATTTGTCTCCATCTGATACCAACGGTAACTGAAGATATTCTTCAGACTGATGTCGTCCGTCATGTCGAGCGTCGTGGAGTTCAGGACACCGCGCGACTTGAACCCGTTGCTCAGGGGAAAGTCGACATCGATGATCCGAGGGCCCCGCGCCTGCTGGGCGGCGAGGGCGGCGGTCAGTTGCGGCAGGAGCGGCGGCTGGGTCGGTGTGCTTGCCGAGAAGACGGGGTTGGTCGCGGTGAAACCGCCAATGGACGCGCCCGATCCTGCCTCCTCGATCGACGTGTATTCGAAGAGGGTATAATTTTCGAAGCGCTCCGACGGGGTCAGGAGGAGACTGACACGGAAGGACTTCGTGTCCTCGGCGTCCGTCCGACTGTCATTGAACAGGTTCTTGGTGAATCCCTCCCGATTGAGAAACTGCCCTGCAAAGCGCAGCATCACCTTGTCTGGAACGATCACACCACCGACGGCGAATTCCACATCACGGCGCTCATATTCGCCGATCCGAAAGTTGAAGAAGCCGTCAAGATCGTTGGTTGGACGTTTCGGAACGAAGAGGATTGCGCCGCCCGTGGTATTGCGGCCGAACAGCGTGCCCTGCGGACCCTTCAAAACCTGCACATTCTCCAGGTCGTAGAATGTTTGTCAACGGCGGAGCAAAAGTCGGCCATTCGGCGGCGTAAAACCAGGCCACGGTGTTACATGCCGGGGGGAGTGGCGTGAGGGCGTAGCCCGAAG
>NZ_FZOS01000011.1 GCF_900188165.1 Edaphosphingomonas laterariae
ATCCGACACGCCGATCCGCTCGCCCAACGCTGCCTCCCAAAAGCAGCCTTGAATCAATCCAGAGTCACGCCGTCAAGCTTTGTCCACGACGCCTAGGCAGGCAAGAAGTGCCCACCGGCCTTCTGAAGCGGGGAGAAAGGATTCGAACCACAGCGCTGATCGAGGTTTCTGCTGAGGGATTGCCGACGCGTTGCACTGTCACACAATCCCCTGGACCGGCGGCGATCGGCGATCATGCTTGTAGGCTCTATATGGCGCGGGCGCGTTTCAAGCCCGCTCGCGACGAGCAGCGGCGTGCGACGCCCGGGTCGTATGAGGCTGTAGCCAGCTGGGAAGCGTTTGAGACGGCTACGGATGCGGCAACCAGCAAGGCGGCCGGGCCGCGTGCCGGACCTGATGTCCCGATGTGGGTTACGACCGATGATCTGCCGCGTGGCGTGTTGACGCGCGATGAATCAGTCATTTCGGATGTCACGCTCAAGATTTCGGCTACGGGCAAAGTGTCGGAATGTCTGGTGCTCAAGCCGGGCAAGTATCCAGAACTGGATGTGAGGACGTGCCAGCTTATTCTGGCGCGAGGCAATTATAGGCCGGCGCTCGATGCTTCAGGTCAGGCTGTCGAGAGCGAAACCTGGCATCGTGTCCGATGGCAACAGCCCTAAGGCCGATGCCGCACATTCCCTGGCTTTAGTCTCGCTCTAGCTGAGCGGGATCATCACCTGCGCGGCATATCCGGGCCGCGCCTTCAGCCGGGCATACCAGTCGGCGACATAAGGCAGTTCCGGCCGTTCGATGGCGAGCGTGAACCAGCTATGGGCATAGACACCCATCGGGATGTCGCCGATGCCGAAGCTATCGCCCGAAAGCCATGGCTGTCGTGACAGCACCTGATCGACGATCGCCATCAGCTTCCCGCAGGCCGTGGCGGATCGGGCCACCGCGTCCATATCGCGATCGGCGGGCGCGCGGCGGACGAGGTTGACGAAGGCATCGCGCTGCGCGTCGGCATAAGCGAATTGCCAGTCCATCCACTTGTCGGCCTGCGCACGTACCGCCGGATCGGCGGGCCACAGCGCGTCGCCGCCATGCCGCGCGGCGAGGTAGCGCAGGATCGCGTTCGATTCCCACAGCACCACATCGCCGTCCTCGATCGTCGGGATCAGCGCGTTAGGGTTCATCGCCAGATAGGCGTCGCTCATGCCAAAGGCGCCGCCCATGTCGTGGCGGGCATAAGGCAGGCCGATTTCCTCGGCCAGCCAGACGACCTTCTTCACATTGTGCGAATTGAGCCGGCCCCACACCGTCAGCATCGCATCAGCTCCGATAATCGGCGTTGATGGCGATATAGCCGTGGGTCAGATCGCAGGTCCAAACCGTCGCGCGGCCGGTGCCGAGGCCGATCTCGACGCCGATCTCGACCTCCTGACCCTTCAGGTGCGCGGCCACCGGGCCTTCGTCATAGCCTTCCACCGCTAGGCCATCGCGCGCCACCTGCGTCGCGCCGAAACGGATGGCGAGCTTGTCGCGCTCGGCCGGTTCGCCGGCCTTGCCGACGGCCATGACGACGCGGCCCCAATTGGCGTCCTCGCCCGCGATCGCGGTCTTCACCAGCGGCGAATTGGCGATCGACAGCGCGATCGTCCGCGCGCTTTCGTCGGAAACCGCGCCTTCCACCGTGATGCCGATGAACTTCGACGCGCCCTCGCCATCGCGGACGACAAGCTGGGCCAGTTCGGTGCAGAGCGCGGTCAGCGCCGCCTGGAACGCATCCGCGCCGGCATCGTCGAACGAGGCAAGCGGGGCATTGCCGGCCTTGCCCGTCGCGAAGGCGAGCACCGTGTCCGAGGTCGAGGTATCGCCGTCGACGGTGATGCACGAAAAGCTGCGGCCATTGGCTTCGGCCAGCATCGCCTGCAGGAAGGCGGGCTCCACGGCGGCGTCGGTGAAGATGAAGCCCAGCATCGTCGCCATGTCGGGCGCGATCATGCCCGAACCCTTGATGATGCCCAGGATCTCCACCGTCCTGTCGCCCAGCACCACCTTGGCGGTGGCGGCCTTGGGGAAGGTATCGGTGGTCATGATCGTGGCGGCGGCTTCCTCCCACGATGCTTCGGGGGCGGCCAGCGCGGCATCGAGCCCGGCTTCGGCCTTGTCGATCGGCAGCGGCACGCCGATTACGCCGGTGGAGGAGACGAAGACGTCGGACGGCTCGCAGCCGATCGCACCCGCCACCTTGGCGGCGATGGCTTCCACCGCCGCGCGGCCGCGATGGCCGGTGAAGGCGTTGCTATTCCCCGCATTCACCACCAGCGCGCGGGCACGGCCGAGCGGCAGCGCGGCGCGGCACCATTCCACTTCGGGCGAAGGGCACAGGCTCTTCGTCGTGACGCCGGCAACCGCCGTGCCTTCGTCGAGCGCGACGAAGGTCAGGTCGCAGCGATCCCACGTCTTGTATCGCGCGCGGGCCACCGCCGGGCGAACGCCGGCAATCCGGGGCAGATCGGGGAAGGCGGCGGGGGCGAGGGGCGACTTTTCCATGGCCGCGCCATAGAGCGAGTCGGCCCGCGATAGAAGAGTGCTGATTGCCCCGGCCGCCCCTCATGCTAGGCTGCCATGGGGAATTGGGGGAAGGATCTTGCTGTTTTTGCTGTTGGCCCTGTCGGGCAGCGCGGCGCTGGTTGCCGAGGAGCCGAAGGAAATCGGCAATTCCGCGATGTGGGTGACGACGGAAGACTATCCGTTCGAGGCGTTGCGGGCGGATATGGAGGGCATGACCGCCGTTCAGCTCTCGGTCTCGCCAAAGGGTGAACCGGCCGGGTGCACGGTCACGGTATCGAGCGGCCACAAGCTGCTCGACGATACGACCTGCAACCTGCTGCTGCTTCGTGCCCGGTTCGAACCGGCCAAGGATCGCATGGGTCGCGCGATCGGCGCCACCTATTCGCGGCGGGTTCGCTGGCAGATGCCGAAGGATGACGAAGAAGGGCGGATGCGGGTGCCGCCGCCCCAGCCTTATTCCATCACCTACGAATATGATGTCGCCGAAACCGGCCTGGCGGAAAATTGCCGGGTGGTGTGGAGCGCCGGAATGCCGGCGGGGCTCGATCCATGCGAGCCGGTGGCGAATGTCCGTTACGAGCCGTTTCGGGATGAAGCCGGCCAATTGGTGCGCAAGCGGGTGACATATCGTCATTCGATGACTGTCGAGGGGGTGTCTGCCGATAAGCTGCCGCCGCCGTCGTCGAAATGATGCAGCCGCGCCATTGGGCGGCCATGCCCGTCCGCTGCGATTTCGGTTGGACGGACGGCGCACCAGCACCTATGTGAGTCGCCTCGCAATTACGGGATCGTCCTTGCAGCTTCTGCTTTTCCTTTCCGCGCTGTTGAGCGGCCTGACCGGAGTGATCTCCGGCGAGCGGGTCAATGCGCCGTCCAGTCTGGAGCGTGCGAGCGCCGAGGCGGCGGTCGTGGCGGAGGAACTGGCCGAAGCGGTGACGCAGGCCGCCGTCGTGCTGTTGGCGCGGCCCCGGCCGCTGGCTGCGGCGTCCGCGCCGCATTTCGCGGTCGCCGATGCGCCGCTTGGCGATCTTCGCCGCGTCAGCGAACGCCGGCTGGAATAAGCCTTTTTTCTGCGCGGTCCGTGCCGGGCCGCTGCATCGCGCCGCGATGGCGCATCTCCCGGACCGCGATGTGCGGCCCCGCAACCTAGCCATTCAAAGAACAGGATAGCCCCATGCTCGGCGGACTCGCCAAGGCCATTTTCGGATCGTCCAACGACCGTTACGTCAAGTCGCTGCGCGGCATCGTCGCCAAGATCAACGCGCTCGAACCGCAGATGCAGGCGCTCGACGATGACGGGCTGAAAAATCAGACCGTGGTGTTGAAGGGGCGCCTTGCCGCCGGCGAGACGCTGGACCAGATCCTGCCCGAAGCCTTTGCCACCGTGCGCGAAGCGGCCAAGCGCGTGCTCGGTCAGCGCCATTATGACGTGCAGATGATCGGCGGCATCGTCCTCCATCGCGGCGAAATCGCCGAAATGCGCACCGGCGAAGGCAAGACGCTGGTCGCGACGCTCGCCACCTATCTCAACGCGCTCGACGGCAAGGGCGTCCACGTCGTCACCGTGAACGACTATCTCGCCAGCCGCGACGCGGAATGGATGGGCCAGGTCTATCGCTTCCTCGGCCTGACGGTCGGCGTGATTGTGCCCAATATCAGCGATATGCAGCGCCGCGATGCCTATGCGGCGGATATCACCTACGGCACGAACAACGAATTCGGCTTCGATTATCTGCGCGACAACATGAAGTATGAGCGCGCGATGATGGTGCAGCGGCCCTTCGCCTACGCCATCGTCGACGAAGTGGATTCGATCCTGATCGACGAGGCGCGCACGCCGCTGATCATCTCGGGCCCGACCGACGACAAGTCGGAGCTTTATCTGGCGGTCGATGCCGTCGTGAAGCAGGTCCAGCCCGACGATTATGAGCTCGACGAAAAGCAGAAGTCGGTCACGCTGACCGAGGACGGCACCGAGCGGATGGAACGCCTGCTCGAAACGGCGGGCCTGCTCGAAGGCGCCAATCTCTATGATTTCGAAAACACCCAGGTCGTCCATCACCTGAACCAGGCGATGCGCGCGAACATCGTGTTCAAGCGCGACATCGATTACATCGTCAAGGACGGCAAGGTCATCATCATCGATGAGTTCACCGGCCGCATGATGGATGGCCGGCGCTGGTCGGACGGGCTTCACCAGGCGGTCGAAGCCAAGGAAAATGTGAAGATCGAGCCGGAAAACCAGACGCTCGCGTCGATCACCTTCCAGAATTATTTCCGCATGTATCCGAAGCTCGGCGGCATGACGGGCACGGCCGCCACCGAAGCGGGCGAATTCTACCAGATCTACAAGATGAACGTCGTCACCATCCCGACCAACCTGCCGGTACAGCGGATCGACCAGGACGACGAATTCTACAAGAACATCACCGACAAGTTCGGCGCGATCGCCAAGGCGATCCGCGAGGCGGCGGATCGCGGCCAGCCGGTGCTGGTCGGCACCGTCTCGATCGAAAAGTCGGAAATGCTGTCCGAATTCCTGCATCGCGAAGGCGTCGCGCACAATGTGCTGAACGCCCGCTATCACGAGCATGAAGCGCATATCGTCGCCCAGGCGGGCCGGCTGAAGGCGGTGACGATCGCCACCAACATGGCGGGCCGCGGCACCGACATCCAGCTCGGCGGCAATCTCGAATTCCGCATGGCCGACGAACATTCGCAGCTCGTCGAAGGCACGCCCGAATATGAGGCGCAGGCCGAAAAGATCCGCGCCGAAATCGTGGTCGAGAAGGAGGCGGTGCTCGCCTCGGGCGGCCTGTTCGTGCTCGGCACCGAACGGCATGAAAGCCGCCGTATCGACAATCAGCTGCGTGGCCGTTCGGGCCGTCAGGGCGATCCGGGCCTCAGCCGCTTCTATCTCAGCCTTGACGACGATCTGCTGCGCATCTTCGGCCCGCAGACGATGTTCGCCAAGATGATGAACAAGAACCTTGCCGATGGCGAGGCGATCATCAGCCCGTGGATTTCCAAGGCGATCGAGACCGCGCAGAAGAAGGTCGAGGCGCGCAACTACGACATCCGCAAGCAGGTCGTCGAATATGACGACGTGATGAACGACCAGCGCAAGGTGGTCTACGAACAGCGCGCCGACATCATGGACGCGGAAACGGTGGACGACGTCGTCGCCGACATGCGTTCCGAAACGGTCAACGCGATCGTTGCCGATGCCTGTCCGCCCAACAGCTATCCCGAACAATGGGATGTCGCCGGCCTCAAGGAGCGCGCGGCGATGCTGCTCGCCGTCGAGCCGCCGGTCGATGACTGGCTGAAGGAGGAAGCCGTTGAACCCGAGATGATCGAGGAGCGGCTGCAGGCGCTGTCGAGCGCGCGCATTGCCGAGCGGTTCGAGCCGGTGACGCCGGAATCGCGCCGCAGCGTCGAAAAGAGCATCCTGCTCCAGTCGCTCGATCATCACTGGAAGGAACATCTGGCGACGCTCGATGCGCTGCGCGCGGTCATCCATCTGCGTGCTTATGCGCAGAAAACGCCGATCAACGAATATAAGCAGGAAGCCTTCGCGCTGTTCGAGCGGATGCTGGTGGCGATCCGCGAGGATGTGACGCGGATGCTGAGCCACGTGCAGTTCAACGCCCCGCCCGAACTGCCGCCGATGCCCGATTTCGTGACGAGCCATCTAGATCCGCTGACCGGCGAGGACGATACGCACGATTTCGACGGCGGATCGCTGGGTCTGGTGACGACCCGTCTCGCGCCGCTGCAGATGCCGGTCACGTCCGCCGCGGACGATTTCGGCAGCGATCCGGCCGAATGGGAGGGCAAGGTTAGCCGCAACGCGCCGTGCCCCTGCGGTTCCGGCCAGAAGTACAAGCACTGCCACGGCGCGCTCTGACGCACGCCTGACAGGCAGGTGAAAGGCGAGGGGCCCTGCTCCTCGCCTTTTCTTTTGCAGGCGCGGCATTTCATCCGATTTTGAATGCGCGCTGCTACCCTCGTTGCAATCTGCTACCTATCAATGCGTAATTTTACGGATATTGGGATACGCATCATGTGGCTGTGGAGAGGGTAGGATCGAAAACTGCGTTTATGATATCGATGTCAGTTGCACTTTATGCAATCGTGTGCGTGATTTTTGCACTTGTGTAAGTTAGTTCGCAGGCGCAAAAAGATCGGGCCTTTCAGGCATCCTCTCCTAAAACTTTCAAGGGTCGGCCCCAACGGGCCGGCCCCTTTTTTTGTCTCGAAGATGCTGGGGCAGTCTCAGGCGTCGGGGTCGAGCGCCAGTGTGGCGAAGGTCGCCAGCCAATGTTCGCCCATATAATCGCCCGCTATATGATCCAGCCCGGCCGCCAGATGCCGGTCGGCGGCCACCTCCATGATCGCGCGGCGGGAATCTCCGGGCGCCAGCGCGGAGGCAAGGCTGCGCCAGCACCAGGCGCGGCTCAGGTTCACGCCATCGAGATGGGCGATCTTGCCGTCGCTGCGGTCGCTGACATGCGCCGGCGCGAACAGGGCCGCCGGGCGGCTTTCGGCAATGTCGGGAAGGAAGGCGCCGAACCAGCGCTGAAACCCTTCGGCCGCCTGGATGCGGCGCATGCATTCGGCCTCGATCAGCGTGGGCGACAGGAAATCGTCGCCGCCCGGCTCCCACGCCTGCGCGCCCGCATCGCCCCCGAACCACTGCAGCGCGCGCTCGGCGATCAGCGCCGCCAGCGCGCCGTCACCTGCGATGCGGGCATGATCCCATGCCAGGCAGAGCGCGAAGGCCGTGTTGTAATGCGTCCCGGCGCGGACGGGATAGGTCAGCACCGGCAGATAGGCGCGGAAGCGTTGGGCAAAGGCATCGGCCAGGGGGCTCAGCCGGTCGGCCCATGGCCCGTCGGAAAGCCGCAGTTCCGCCGACAGCTTGAGCAGCCACGCCCAGCCATAAGGTCGCTCGAACCCGCGCGACGACGGGCGGTCGAGATAGGCGCGCTCGGCCTCCACCTTCGCGGCGGTGAAGGCATCATCGAACAGCGCCGCGATCCGCGCGGCCTGCGGCAGACCGGGAAAGCGGCGGCGCAGCCGGGCGAGCAGCCAATAGCCGTGCACGCAACTGTGCCAATCGAAACTGCCGTAGAAGATCGGGTGCAGATCGCGCGGCGTGCGGGCATCGTCGGGCCCGTCGAGCACATGATCGAGCTTGTGGGGATATTCGCGCGTGACATGGCCAAGCGCGATCTCCGCAAAGCGTGCGGCGAGGTCGGGGGTCAATGCGGACGGGGTCATTTGGGATATACCGTCAGCGCCATCAGCGCGGTGTTGAAGGCCAGCAGCAGCAGTGCGGTCGGCACCTGCACCTTGATCACGCCGTTGCGGTCCGGCAGCTCCAGGATCGCGGCGGGCACGATGTTGTAATTGGCCGCCATCGGCGTCAGCAGCGTCCCGCAAAAGCCGGATAGCATGCCCACGGCCGACATGATCACGGGATCGCCGCCGAACTGGCCGACGATGATCGGCAGGCCGATGCCGGCGGTCATCACCGGGAAGGCGGCAAAGGCATTGCCCATGACGATGGTGAACAGCGCCATGCCCACCGTATAGACGATCACGGCGAAGAGCGGGATCGCCATCGGCATGTGATCGGTCGCAATCCGCGCCACCACCTCGCCCACGCCGGCGACGGCGAACACACCGCCCAGCGCCGCCAGCATCTGCGGCAGCACGATCGCCCAGCCCACGGCATCGGCCAGCCGCCGTCCTTCCGCAGCCGGCGCGCCGGCCGGGGGGCGGATCAGCCACATGGCGAGCGCGAGGCCGACCAGCGCGCCGCCGGCCAGCCCGGCGAGCGTCACCTGCTTGGGGTCGATCAGCGGGAAGCCGGCGACCATGCCGTCTTTCATCGCCAGCGATACGCCCAGCGTGATAGCGGGAATGGCGAGCGCGGGAATGAACAGGCGGTTGCGCAACCGGTTGGCGCTCGCCTCGCGTTCGTCGGCACTCGTGGTCGGTGGCGGCGCGCCGGGCTTGAGGCAAAGCGCGGCGAGCATCGCCATGCCCAGCACCAGCCCGCCGACGGCAAGGTCGGACAAATGGGATCCGGCCAGGAATATGGCGGCATAGCAGCCCCAGAAGCCGGCACTGCGCCAGCGGGCGGGATCGCGGCGGTGAAAGACGTGGCCCAGCGCGAACACCGCGAACATCATCCCGACCAGGATGTAGAGTTCTTCCAGCCCGATCATGCCTCGGCCCCCACGCGGGCGCGCAGCCGCCGGTCGAGCAGCAGCAGCCTGGCATTATGGATCAGGAAGGCGGCGATCGCGGTGGGGATCGCCCACACCGCCAGCTGCAGCGGCTGGACGAAGATGCCATGCTGTTCCAGCACGCCCCGGATCAGCAGGATCGATCCGATGGCGATGAACACATCTTCGCCGAAGAACACGGCAACATTGTCCGCCGCCGCTGCGTGGGCGCGGATATGGTGGCGGGTGTCGGGGTCGATCGGCGCGTCGCGCTCGGCCGTCGCTTCCGCCATCGGGGCGATCAGCGGCCGCACCATCTGGACATGCCCGCCCAGCGAGATCAGGCCGAGCGCCGCGGTGATCTGGCGGACGGTGAAATAGGCGATCAGCACGCGTCCGGTGGTCGCGCCGCGAATCCGCGTGATCAGGGTGCGGGCGCGTTCGCGGATGCCGCCGCGTTCGATCAGACCGATCACCGGCAGCACCAGCCAGGGAATGGCGATGAAGCGGTTGTCGCGAAACGCCTTGCCGATGGCGGCTATCGCGGCGACCGGATCGAGCCCGGCGGCGAGCGCGGTCACAAGCCCGGCGGTGATGACGACAAGGAGCGGATTGAACCTCAGCGCGAAGCCGAGGATGACAACGGCGATACCGGACAGGACGAGCATGGCGGCATGTTAAGCCCCCGCGTTCGCCGGGAAAGAGCGAAATGCAGGCCGGCGGCGGGGAAAGATGTTGCGCCGGGCGCTATTCGGCCGCGTCGCTGCAATGATCCAGCTGTTGCAGCAGCGACCAATAATCCTCGGCCTTCAGCGGATCGACCAGTTCCAGCCCCGACCGGAAGGAATCCTGCCACACGAAACGGGCCGGCGCCTGCGTGCCCGGGATCAGTTCGACCACGATGTCGCTGTCTTCCGAAAGCGCGGCTAGGCTGTCGATGACAAGGCCGTGGCGGGAAATGTTGCACAGGATCGCCGCAACCGGCGCTGCGCCATCCACCTTCACCGAAATATGGGCCGCGACATCATGGCGCGTGCTTCGTCTGACCGCATCCGTCATCGGGATCATCCTGTTCATCGATCCACCTGATGCGATCGATTAGAACAAGATCGTGAAATTCGCGTAAATCAACTCTGCGATGATTGGCGGTCATCTTGGCCGGGGTGGCGTGCCTGCTTCCATTCCCGTGCCGGATGATCCGGGCTATGGGCGGGCAGGGCCGCAGCCAGGGACAGACCGGAATGACGATCGAAACCATTTCCACCAATCGCAGCTTCGGCGGCGTGCAGGGTGTCTATCGGCACGCATCGCGCGAAACCGGCACCGACATGGTCTTTTCGGTCTATCTGCCGCCGCAGGCCGAAAGTGGCGCGAAGCTGCCGGTCGTCTGGTATCTTTCGGGCCTCACCTGCACCCACGCCAATGTGACGGAAAAGGGGGAGTTTCGCCGCGCCTGCGCCGAACTCGGCCTGATCTTGGTCGCGCCCGATACGTCGCCGCGTGGCGAAGGCGTGCCCGACGATGCCGATGGCGCCTATGATTTCGGCCTCGGCGCGGGCTTCTATGTCGATGCGACGGAAACGCCGTTCGCCGCGAACTACCGGATGCGCAGCTATATCGAACAGGAATTGCCGGCGCTGATCGCGGAGCATTTCCCGGCGGATATGGCGCGGCAGGGCATTACCGGCCATTCGATGGGCGGCCACGGCGCGCTAACCATCGCGCTGCGCAATCCCGGCCGCTATCGCAGCGTTTCGGCCTTCGCGCCGATCAGCTCGCCGCTCAACTGCCCATGGGGCGAAAAGGCGCTGGGCGGCTATATTGGCAATGATCGCGCCGCGTGGCGGGCATATGATGCGACGGCGCTGATCGCGGATGGCGCGCGCGTTGCCGAATTGCTCGTCGATCAGGGCGGTGCGGACAATTTCCTCGCCGGGCAGCTCAAGCCCGAATTGCTCGAACAGGCCTGCCGCGACGCGGACATCCCGCTCACCCTGCGGATGCAGCCGGGTTACGACCACAGCTATTATTTCATCTCGACCTTCATGGACGATCATCTGCGCTGGCACGCGGCGCGGCTGGCGGGCTGAACGCGTCCTAACCGGGCCAGCGGAAGGACAAGGCGGTTTCGCCGGTGGCGCTGCCATCGGCGGCAAAGCGCCGTTCGATGATCCGGCCCTGGCCCTCCATGTCGATCGCGACGACGGTGCTGCACCGCGTTCCATAGACGGCATTGCGGATGAAGATTGGGGAAAGCAGCGCCTCCTCCGGCACGTCCGATGGCGATGCCGGTTGCAGGCCGGCGGCGGGCAGGGTGGCTTCGGCCAGCCCGCTCAGCAAGGCCGCAGGGTCGGTGGCATCGTTGACGATCCAGTCCAGCAGGATCGCCTTCAGCCGGATCGTCTTGGGCCATGGTTCGTCGAGGCGGCCGTTGGACAGGCCGTAAATGCCACTGGTCAGCGGCGATCGGATCGCCCCGGGCCGGTTGGACAGGAAGTCCGCCCGCTCGCGATCGGCAACGATCAGGTTGAACGGGTTGAAATCAGCCAGATCCGCGTCCGACGGCGCGGCATAATGGCCGTTGCCGGCCAGCATGTCGCAGACCAGCGCCCCGCGTGAGGCGCGGTCCGGCTCGGGCCCGCCATAGCCGCGCAAATTGGTCACCACGGCGAAGCGCCCCTGATCGGACACGCCCATCCAGGTGCCGCCCGATGCAAGGTCCTGCCCCGCGATCAGCGGGCTGGGCGCAGGCCAATGGTGGAGCGCGGCGGCGGGGCGGGCGTGCAGCTCATCACGGTTGCCGGCCGCGATCAGCCGCCAGCGAGGATGGGCCTGCCATGCGAATGCGAGAACACACATCGCGCCTCTATCGCCGATTTTTGCCTGCGGACGAAGCGGTCAGGCGGTGATCAGCAACAGCACGCCCCACAGGATCAGCAACCCGCCCATGAGGCGGCCGATCCCCTTGCCCGGCCCGGCGAGCTTTTCGACGAGCACCAGCAGCGCGATCGCCGCGATCCAGATCAGGTTCATCACGCCGCCGACGAACAGCAGCGCCATCAATATCCAGCAGCAGCCGACGCAATAGGCGCCGTGGGCGATGCCGAGCCGCAGCGCGCCGCCGATGCCCGGTCGCCAGTGCCGGGCCAGAAAGGCTGCCGGTGATCGGCAATGGGCAAGGCAGGCATGTTTCAGGGGGGAGAGTTGATAGAAGCCGGCTGCGATCAGGATGGCCCCGGCAAGCTGGTGATCGTGCAGCGCCATCGCCGCGCCGTCGAAAAACTGCTGGCGTTCCAGCAGCCATTGCAGTGCGGTCGCGCCGATGGCGAAGCCCAGCCACACCAGCAGATAGCCGGCCACGAAGGCCCAGGCCGGCGCGATCGCGGCGGTCGGGGCGTCGGCCGTCGCACGGGCCGCCGCGTGGTGGTGGACGCGGGCGTAGAGCAGGATCGTGGGCGTGGCGGCGGGCAGCATCATCGCGACCATCATCACCCACCACATCGCGATGACGAGCAGCCATTGCGCCGCTGACCATGCCCCCGGCGCACCCATGCCCGGCATGTCGCAATCCTCGGGCATCGCGGCGGCGTGGTGCGCCGTCGGGTGGAAGGTGAGCGTGGTCATATCGGCGAGGCTCATCCCGAAGCCGGCGCCGGACAGCAGATAGGCCCAGGCGAGCAGGCAGAGGAGGAGGATGCCGACACCCACGATGCGGCGATCGCGGCGGCGCGAGGGGGATGGAGTGGGCGCCCCGTCCATCGGTCGCGGATCAGGCGCGGACCACGCCGTGATTGTTGAGGTGCAGATGCGCGAACTGGCCGTAGCTGTCGCGGGTCTGCATCAGCACCGGACCCTGGGTGACGCTGCTGGCGCTGCCGATTTCGGCGACGGCATATTCGAAGCCTTCGGGCAGCACGATCTGCGCGCGGGTTTCGGCGCCGGTGGCCTTGTTGCGGATCGGTTCGCCAGTGGTTTCGATATAGCCGGCGACGAAGATCCGCCCGCGCCGCCCGTCGACGTCGAGATCGAGTTCGATGGGGATGAAGACCGGCGGGTGCATGGTCGTGATCGTGGCCGCATAGACCGCGAACATGGTGGCGAAGGGATCGGTATCCTGCCCCGTCATGATGCGGAGCAAGGCTTCGCGCTGGGCGTCGTCGGCGCGATCGTCGACAAAGGCGATCACCTCGCCATTGCCTTCGTGGATCGCGCCCGGCCATTTGAAGATGGCGGCGACGCGAAGGCCGTCCAGCGTGGTCGTGCCATGATGGCCCCGATCGATCTGGATGCCCGCGACGGCGTGGCAATGCCCCTTGTCGGGCAGCGCGTTGAACTGGCAGTTGCAGCCATATTCGCAGGTGCAGTTGACGAGTTCGCGCCCCCGGATTTCCCATGAGGTCATGCGGTCCTCCCGGCGATGCCGTGCGGGGCGCATGATACGCCTTTCGCGGCCGGGCAACCAGCCCGCCCGGCGTTCAGCCGCCAGTGGCGAGGCCGTGGAGGAATAGCCGCGCGCATTCCGCCGCATAGCGATCGCGCACCGCCGGATCGACCGGAGTATCGTCGGTGAAGAAGCGCACCGCATAGGTGGCGAGCACATGGAAGGCCGCGATGTCCGAGGCCGAAGGCGCAGGCCGGGCATGGTGGCGCAGCACGGCGGTGAGCGCGAGGCCCAGCCGCGCCTCGCGGCCCGCGTGGAAGCGGCGGGCGAGATCGGGCAGCAGGTCGGCTTCCTGAATCAGCAGCCGGTGCATGCGGATGTTGCGGGGGTGCAGATGTTCATCCATCGCCGCCCGCGCGAGGCCGGTGATGGCGGCGTCGAGATCCGGCCCGGCATCGGTGGGCAAGGCGGCCTGCCCGGCGACATGGATGTCCTGCTGGATCGCATAGCGCAGCAGCTTTTCCTTGTTGCCGAACTGGCGGTAGATCGTCGCCTTGCTGGCGTGGACGGCGGCGGCGATGCGTTCGACATTGGCGCCGCGATAGCCCTGATCGATGAATTCGGCCGTGGCCGCTTCGACCAATGCGGCGAGCTTCGCCGGAGAGAGGCGCAGCGCGGCCGTGCCTTCGAGCGCCGGCGGCGCGAAGATATTGGCGAGGTCGGGCGCGAGATCGGGGGCAGGTTCGATGTCGTCCGGCCGTTCAGCGGCCGTGGCCGCGCCCGCATAGCCGTGCAGGAACAGGCGGATGGCGGTGTTGGCGAGCGCATCGCGATCGTCCGGCGCGGGCGCCGGGTAGCCGAAGAAGAGCCGGCTGCCACCCACGACCAGCCCGCCGAAGCGTATCGCCATGGCCAGCGCGTCGCAGGGCACGATCCGGCCGGCGGCGACCTGCCGTTCGAGATAATCGCCGAGCGGGCGCGATCCGGCGAGTCGCCAGGCATGGAGATCGGCGGCCAGCGCCGGGACATGGTTGGCGGCCGCGATATTGGCGCGGAACAGGCCGAAATTGGTGGGATCGGTGAAATCGGCGAACAGGCGTTCGGCGTAGCGACGCAGCGTCGCTGCGATATCCTGATCGCATTCGGCCACGGCATCGCGGTGGCGCGATCCGCCAACCTCGCGGCGCACGGCGGCTTCGAACAGGGCCAGCTTGTTGGGATAGAAGGCGTAGAGGCTCTGTTTGCTCATATGCGCGACGGCGGCGATCATATCGACGCTGGTGCGTTCAAAGCCTTCCTTCAGGAACACGATGCCAGCCGCGCGCAGGATTTGCGCGCGGCTGATCTGTTCGCGGTCGTCGATCGGTATCGGTCTGGTCGTCATCTGCCGACCGTTTGGGCCGAATGCCCCGATCCGGTCAACGGGCAGCGGCCTGCGGACCGTCCGGCGCCCCCGGCTTGCCGACCGCGATATCGACTTTGGCGATATGGCCGTTGAAGCGGCCGCCATCGGCATAATCGTCGGTGACCGGGGTATCGGCGTCGAAACCGATGTCGAGCGTGTCGGTCATTTCCGGATATTTCGAGATCGTCCGCGCGATCCGGCCCCGGCCGATTTCGCGGCCATTGGCGCTGATCACCATTTCGCCGCCCGCGTTCATGCCGCCATCATAGCGGAAATCGAAGACGAGATCGGTCTTGCCGGCGCCGACCGGCTGGCCTTCGACGCGGAACTGCGCGCCCTTGAGCTGCGACGCCGCCATCAGCGCGACCGGCCGGCCATCCTTCATGTAGAAGCTCCACCCGCCGAACTTGCTGCCGACCGCCACCAGCACGCCATTGGCCGGCGTTTCGGCAAGATCGACCGAGGCGGTGATGCGGAAGCCGCGCGCGTTGATCGGCGCCGCGCGGACCCACGGCACCGAAATGCCTGCGCCCCAATAGGTGTAGAGATCGCGCTTCGGCAGCTGCTGCTGACCGGCCATGAAGCGGGCCATCGTCATGCGGTTATCAAGCGGATAGACTTGGCTTTTCTTCGCTTCGGCGTCGAATACGGCCTGCATTTCCTTCAGCTTTGCCGGCTGGGCCTTGGCCAGATCGCGCGACTGCGAGAAATCCTTCGTCAGGTCGTAAAGCTCCCACTGATAATCGGTGGGCAGCACATCGCGCGTGCCGAGGCTCCACGGTTCGGTGGGCGGCGTGGTGCTGGCCAGCCAGCCCTTATGATAGATGGCGTGGTTGCCCATCATTTCGAAATATTGGGTTTCATGCCGTTCGGGCGCCTTGGGCGCGGCGAAGCTGTAGGCGAAGCTGACGCCGTCGATCCGCTGCTGGGCGACGCCGTTGACCATGTCCGGCGCCTTGATGCCGGTGACTTCGAGGATGGTGGGCATCACATCGACGACATGGGTGAATTGCGGGCGGACACCGCGCGCGGCGATGCGATCGGGCCAGGACACGACGAAGCCGTTGCGCGTGCCGCCGAGATGCGAGGCATATTGCTTGAACAGGCGGAACGGCGCGTTGGTGGCCCAGGCCCAGCCATAGCCCCAATTGGGCACCGCATCCGGCCCGCCAAAGGCATCGATATTGGCGAGCAGCGCCTGTTCGTCCTCGTTCATGGCGTTGGCGAAATTGGCCATCGGGTTGGTGCTGCCATTGGGCCCGCCTTCGGCCGCCGCGCCATTATCGCCTTCGATGAACATGACCAGCGTGTTGCCGCCTTCGCCCATGCGATCGATTTCATCGAGCACGCGGCCGACCTGCGCATCCTGATACGCAAGCATGGCGGCATAGACCTCCATCATCTTCGCGTTGACGCGCTGCTGATCGGCGGTGAGATCCTTCCACGCGGTGATGCCGGCCGGGCGCGGGGTGTTGACCGTGCCGGCGGGGACGATGCCCTGTTTCAGCTGGCGGGCATGGCTTTCATCGCGAACCTTGTCCCACCCCTTGTCGAACTGGCCCTTGAAGCGGGCGATCCAGTCCGCCGGGGCCTGCAGCGGGGCATGGGCCGAGCCGGTGGCGTAATAGAGGAAGAAGGGCTTGTCGGGCGCGGCGGCCTTCTGGTTGTGGATCCAGTCGATCGCGTCATCGGCCATTGCCTTGTCGAGCACGCCGTCCTTCAGTGTCGGCACGGGCGTGGTGCCGCGATAGAGCGCCGGGGTGAACTGGTTGGTTTCGGCCCCCATGAAGCCGAAGAAATGATCGAAGCCGAGCCCCGTGGGCCACAGATCGAACGGGCCGGCGGCCGACACATCGGCTTCGGGCGCGTTGTGATGCTTGCCGATCATCGCCGTGCTGTAGCCATTCTGGCGCAGGATTTCCGCCACGGTCGCCGCGCTCTTGGGCAGGACGTTGTTGTAGCCGGGAAAGCCGGTCGACAGATTGGCGACGATGCCGTTCGACACGGCATGGTGGTTGCGCCCGGTGAGCAGCGAGGCCCGCGTGGGCGAGCACATCGCGGTGGTGTGGAAGCGGTTGTAGATCAGCCCGCGCGCCGCCAGCCGATCGAGATTGGGGGTGGGGATCGGCCCGCCGAAGGTGGATGCGGCGCCGAAGCCGACATCATCGGTGATGATCAGGAAGATATTGGGCGCGCCGGCCGGCGCGGTGGCGCGCTTGGGAAAGGCTGCGGTGGAATCGGCATAGGTCTGCCCGATCGTGCCGGCGAAGGGGGCAGGGGCGGGCGGCAGCGCCGTCTGCGCGGCGAGCGGTACCGCGCCGAGCATCATCGACAGGGCAATCGCCCCGGAAATCTGCGCCTTCAATCGTCCCGTCGCCTTCTTTGCCGGCATGTCCGTCCTCCTCTGCTTGCCGGATCGGTACGATACGGTTTCGTATAAGGCAAGGGCTTAGAGCCGCGCGTGGGGGGGCGATGGCGACATAAAAAAACCGCCGGCGAAGACGTGCTTCGCCGGCGGTCGAGAGGCCCCGGAGCGCCGGCTGCCCGAAGGCGGCCGGCACCGGTCTGGATCAATATTCGAACGTCAGCTCGAGCCCGTAGGTGCGGGGTTCGCCGAAGATCGCGGCGGGTAGGCCGCCGGCGAAGTGCGCGACATAATATTCCTTGTCGGTCAGGTTCTTGCCGAACGCCGACAGACGCCACTTGCCGAGGCCCAGCGGGATATCCGACAAAGTGAGGCGCGCGTTGAGCAGGCCATAATCGCCGATCACGTAACGCGCATCGCTGGTCGCCGACGACTTCTTGCTCTGCATGAAATAATCGACGCTGGCGCTGAGCTGGCCGATCGACATTTCCGGGAAATAATATTCCGCGCTCGTCGTCAGCGTGTGCTTCGGCGCTTCCACGAAGGTGAAGGCCGAGGTGATGTCGGCGTTGGTCAGCGGATCGATGATCTTCTGATACTTGGCGTCGAGATAGGCGTAGTTGGCCGAGAAGGTCAGGCTCTTGGTCGGCTTGGCCGTGAGGTCAAGCTCGATGCCCTGGATCCGCGCCTTGCCGGCGTTGAACACGTCGGTGATCGCCGGGTTGGCCGGGTCGATCTGGACGTTGGTCTGGATGTCCTTGTAGTTCGACCGGAAGACCGCGAGGTTGGCGCGCAGGCGGTTGTTCAGCCAGCTCGACTTGATGCCGAATTCGAACGAGTCGAGGGTTTCGGGGCCGAAGCCGTCCTCAAAGCGCTCGATGCTGCTGGCGCGGAGGTTGTAGCCACCCGTCTTATAGCCGCTGGCATATTTCGCGTAGACGTTGACGTCCGGGTTGACGTTGTAGCCGACGGTCAGGCTCGGGCTGACATCGTTGAAGCTGTTGTCGCCAGCGCCGGGCGCGAGCACGATCGGGGTGCCGCCGCCGACGGGGATGACTTCCTGCGCCAGCGTCGCCTTGCGCTCGTCACGCGACCAGCGGATGCCGCCGGTGACGTACAGGCCGTCGAGGAAGTCCGGACGCCACGTGCCCTGGCCATACAGCGCATAGGCCTTGTTGCGGACGGTCGCGGTGCGGTTGCTCGTCGGGCGGCCGGTCGGCACGGTGGTGTCGAAGCTGTCCGCCTTTTCGTCGAACCAGTAGGCGCCGACGACATATTCGATCTGGTCGTCGAAGGCCGAACCGATGAGCTGCAGCTCTTCGCTCCACTGTTCCTGATTCTGGTAGAAGTTGGTCAGGAACACCGGGAAGGGGCCGACAGCGCCGGTCAGGTAATCCTGGTGCGTCTCGTTATCGAGCTTGCGATAGCCGGTGAGCGACTTGATCGTCAGATTGTCGGCAACTTCCCAGGTGGCGGTGAAGTTGTGGCCCTGCGCGGTGACGTCGTTGCGCAGCAGGTTGTTGACGGCCGGCGAACCCGCGGTCGGGCGATCGGCCTGATCCGGGTAGAACGGCGCGTAGACCATGTAGGCCGGCGTGTCGTTGATGTCCGAACGATCATAGGTGTAGCGCAGCTGCAGCGTATCGATCGGTTCCCACAGCACGGCGGCGCGATAGGCGTCGCGACGCTGGTCGCCGAAGCGCTTCACGCCGGTGCCGAGATTGTCGACATAGCCGTCCTTCTCGCTGTGGAGATAAGCGAGCTCGACGGCGAGCTTGTCGCCGACCGGAATGTTGACGCGGGTGCGCGAACGGAACTGATCATAATTGCCGACCGTGAAGGTCTGCTTGGCGGAGAATTCGCCGAGATCGGGCGCCTTGGTGATGTAGTTGATCGCGCCGCCGGTCGCGTTGCGGCCGTAGAGCGAGCCCTGCGGGCCGCGCAGCACTTCGATCCGCTCCACTTCGGCGATTTCGGCCGAAAGGCCCTGGCCGCGCGCGACATAGATGCCGTCGAGATAGACGGCGACGCTGGGATCGACGGTGATCTGATCGTCATTGTTGCCGACGCCGCGGATGAACACGCGGGCGGTGGTGGCGCTGTTCGGGTGCGGGGTGACCTGAAGCGCGGGCACCTGCGAACGCAGGTCGGTCAGGTCGACAATGCCCTTCTTTTCGATGTCGGCGCTCGTCATCGCCATGATCGAGATCGGCGTCTTCTGGAGCGACTCGGAGCGCTTCTGCGCGGTGACGACGATTTCTTCGAGGCCCTGGGCTTCGACCGCGGCGGTCGAGCCTTCAGCCGGCGCCGCATCCTGGGCGAAGGCGGGCGTAGCACACGCAAACAGACAGGCGGCAAGCACGCGCCGCGACACAAGGCCGTTCAACATCAAAATCTCCCCTAAGCCAGCGGACAGCGCGCTGGCTGAGACTGGTGGTACTAATCTGTATCGTACAAGTGACCGTCCAAACGGACGTGGGGTCGCTCTATGCGTAATATATTCTGTAAATCAATACGCAGAGTGCGGTATATCGCATGGCTCGCTCAATTTGGCTGCAACTGTGGTCAACGGACCACAAGGCTGATCGGGGCGGGCTTCAGATCCAGGGCGTTGAAGATGCTGGAAAGGGCCGGGGCGCCGTTGCCGGAGATCGCGCCGCGCTTGGCGAGAACGTCGACCGTTGCGGCACCCGCAACCAATTCGCCCAAAGCCGCGCGATCGAGCGTCGCGACCGGCATGCCGGCCGGGGCGGCCTGACGGTAGCTCTTGAGCGTCGCGTTGCGCAGTTCGACAACCCAGCTGTCAGCCGCGCCGCCGGCCTGGCCGGGCAGCGACAGGGCGACGCTGACATCGCGATCGCCGGCCTTGGCCGGATCGACCCGATAACGCACCTGTTCCAGCATCAGCGGAACCGGCATCTTCTTGATATTATCCGGGTTCATGTAGCGCGCGGTGAGCCCGTTGGGGTTGATCTTCCCTTCGAGTTCGAGCGCGCCCATCAGGTAGAAGCCGCGGCGGTTGGAATTATAGGTGGCATAGCCGAGCTTGCGGAAGGCGGCCGCCTTCAGCTTGCGGGCGTCCATGTCCTGATGGTCGATCGCGATCAGCAGGGTGGTGAGTTCGGCCGCCCATTGTGCGTCGCCCTTGGTGAAGGCGTCCGTGGCGGTGGCCAGCACGCGGGCGCGGCCGCCCATCAATTCCACTTCGCGGCGCGCGCGTTCGGGGCGCGGGGTGGGATCGAGATCGGTGGCGTCGCCGGAGAACCAGCTGACATAGCCGACATAATAGCTGCGGACGGCATCGGCTACGGTGCCATAATATTCGGTCGTATAGGGTTCGGAGCGCAGATAGGGCGGCAGATCGCCCACGGCTTCGGGCAGATCGGCGACGGTGCTGCCCATGTTGATGTGGCGGATCGCCTGATCGTGGGTGTACTGGATCGCGTCCTCATAGCCCGCGAGCAGCGCCTTGATCTTGGGCGCGCCGGTGACGACGGGGCCGTGCAGCGGCACCATATAGGCGCTGTCATAGGCCTGCATCCGGCGCAGCGCGGCGATCCAGCGATTGGCGTCACGCATCTTGGTGCCGCGCATCGAATGGAGGTTGGGGAAGGTCGGCCCCTGAACCTCGTCGCCCGAAACCAGAACCTTATGTTCGGGCAGCCAGACGGCGATGTGCGAGGCAGCTTCGCCACCGGTGTGGAACAGGTGCAGCTTCACCCCGGCGATTTCGACGTCGCGGGCGCCATCCATCTCCACGAACTGCGTGGGCGGGATGTAGCCCGATTCATTCTTGCCCGGCGTGTTCAGCCCGCCGCAGCAGCCGACATGATAATCGGCGGCTTCATCGCCGGTGAGGCTGAAGCCGAACATGTAGGCCGCGCGCGTGGCGACGATCGGCAGCGTGGCGATGCCTTCGTCCGACAATTCCTTCAGGAAGTTGCTGGCCGCGAAGATCGGCACCTTGCCGCTGGCGACATCGGCCGGATTGGCGAAAACCGATGCGCCGTGAACATGATCGGGATGGTGGTGGGTGTAGATGATCGCCTTGATCGGCTTGGCCGAAATCTGCGCGCGGATCTTGGCCAGCGCGGCATTGGCGACATCCTTGTTCATGCCGGTATCGACGAGGATCAGCCCGTCGGTGCCTTCGATGACGACGACGTTCATGCCCTGGAACTCGATCTGCCAGACGGGCGTGGTGCCGACGCGCGTCACCCGTTCCTGGAACATCTTGGCATGTGCGGTGAAGTTGGCGGGCGCAGAGAAGGGGACGGCGAGATCGGCCGGGCCATGGGCAAGCGCCGGGGTGGCGGTTGCGAACAAAAGGGTGGCGGCAAATGACAGGCGCATCCTCAACTCTCCCGAGCGGTGCGCCAGGCTGCAAAAACTGAACATAAGAACAGTTTGTGCCGGGCCGGTGACGCAGCCGAAATTCAACGAATCACTGACTGTCCCGCCAGTTTCATCCGCCTATTACGGTGCGTCCGTACAGTTCACAAGAGGGATGTGAACATATGTGCAGTTTGCTTCAGCCGAACAGTCTGTGCATCCAAGTCGATGAAATTGCGTCTAAAAATGCGACGCGCTGGTCTTGCGGGCGCTGCAATGCCTGATCGACGAGGGCGGTGCTGGCGGCCGACCAGATGATTCCGTCCAGTCGATCCACGCCCGAACAGCCGCGCGCGTCGAGCCAGCGCAGCGCATCGATGCCGCGCAGCTTGAGGAAGGTATCGGCCAGTTCCCGAAGCTCGCCATGGCGCACCGCCGCGGTGGAAAAGGCGGTGAGCGCGGCAAGCTCCGCCCGTTCGCCGCCTTCCAGATCGAGCGCGATGCGCGACATGAACTGGGGGAGGGGGGAATCGCCGCTGACGATGGCGTTGATCGCCCGCGTCTGCAGTTCGTGCGCGGCATCGGCGATGATGTCTTCCTTCGCCGGATAGAAATAGGTGGTCGAGGCGACCGACAGCCCGGCTTCGGCGGCGATGTTGCGGTGGGTGAGGCCTTCGATGCCGACCCGGCCGCTCAGCCGGATCGTCGCTTCCACGATTTCCTGCTTGCCGGTGGGGCGGCTGGGCCGGTCCTGCGCGGGCGGCAGGGGGGCGTCGTCGAACGGGCGGGGGGCGCGGCCCGCCAGCCGATCTTCCAGCCGCATCAGGATCTGGATGATCCGGCCATGCCGGGTGATCGGGTTGCGATCCAGCATGGCGAGCGGCACCAGCCCTTCGATCACGCCGGCCCAGATGGCGCGCGTTTCCGCATCGTCGCCGGCGAAGACGGGTAGCGATTGCCAGAACAGCCGGCCTTGCTGGTGGATTTGCGCGACGATCCCGGCGGCCGCATCGGCGCTTTCCGTGGTGCGCAGGGCGCGGGCGACTTCGCGCGCGGTGACGCTGGCAAGACCCTGCATGTGGATGAAGCCCGAGAGCGCGACCGCCGCCATCGCCCCATGGCCGAGCGATTGTGCCGCCGCCGTGGCCAACTGGTCGCGGGCGCCGTCGCGCCACGCCTGGATGCCGAAGGACAGGCGATCGAGAATGGCGACGAGCAGGCGATCGCGCGTCTTGAAATGATAAGCGACGGCAGATGGCGCGACGCCGGCGGCGGCCGCCACCGAGCGCATGGTTACGCTGCCCAGCCCCGCATCCAGACAGTGCCGGGCCGCTGCATCGGCAATCTTGTGGGCCGCGTCGTTCGCCATTCCGCCTCCATGTTCGCGACGGAATTGGCCGCCGGACGGGCCGGTGGCAAGGGGCGTGCGATATTCAGGCGATGGCGGCGGCGATCCGGCGCGCCATGCGGAGGACGATCAGTTCGCCCAGAGCGCCAGCGGGGTGACGACGTTGGCCACCAGTTCGGCGTCGATCGGATCGGCGAAGGACAGGCCGAGACGGCGGCCTTCGGTGCGGACGACGGTGGCCTCCGCATTGAGGCTGCCGCGGGTAAGGGTGACGTGCGTGCCTTCCTCGATCGGCGTCGGGCAGGACACCAGCGCGCCGCCTTGCGAGATATCGAGGAGAACCGCCGACAAGGTGCCGCGCGGCGAATGCAGGCAGGCGAGCAGTTGCACGCGATGCCGGCCATGGCGACGGCCATATTTGAAGTGCGTCAGTGGATCATGCGTGAGCTTGGCGCCCTCAATGGCCATTGTGCTCCCCATCCTTTTGGCGGTGATACCGCCTGCCCCACGCCCTTTATAGAAGAAATTTGGCTAAGGAGCTATTAATTCGAGCAATTCGTCAATTTAGCTGTGCCGGTCATTCAGCAACGCGCACGCAGTTCCGGCCATCGCGCTTGGCCCGATACAGTGCGGCATCGGCGAGCTTCAATGTAGCCGTCGGCCCCTTGCGACCTTCCAGCGCGGCGACACCTGCGGAAAAGGTGAGGCGGCCGATCGGGCGGCCGGTTTCGGCGACCTTGAACTCACGCGCTGCGATTTCGGCGCGGATGACATCAATATAGTCGGCCGCCTGCTGCGCGGTCATGCCTTCGAACAGCATGACGAATTCTTCGCCGCCATAACGCGCGATATAAAGGCTTTCGGGCGCGTTACGGGCGAGCGCGCCGGCCATGAACTTGATCACCTTGTCGCCAAGCTGGTGGCCGTGCTGATCGTTGACCGCCTTGAACGCATCGATATCGCAGATGGCGAGCGACAGCGGGCTGCCCTGATCGCGCGCGGCCTCGAACGCCAGCCGCATCTTCATGTCGAGCGCGCGGCGGTTGGGCAGGCCGGTCAGCGCATCCGTCTCGGCGGTCTTGCGCGCTTCGGCCAGGCAGGAGCGCAGCGTCATCACCTCGTCCGACACGCGGCGCAGTTCCTCGCCGGCGCTGCGCGTCTTGTCGATCATCGCGCGGGTCAGATCCATCAGGCTGACCAGCGCGTCGCTTTTCGGCCCGATTTCGAGCGCGCTGACATTGCGGGCGAGCGCATCGCCATAATCGCGCGCATCGCGGCCCGAACGATCGGCGATCGCGGCGATCGCCTGCAGCCGGCGCTGGGCGTCGTCCGCCATCCGTTCCAGCTCGACCGGGGAAAGCTCGCCACGGCGCTGGGCGGCGATCGTGGCCGCCATCGCCGGGGTGAGCGTGCCATATTGGCGGATCGTATCGTCGATCGCGGTGACGAGCTGGGCGTCGCCGGCGGTGAGATAGCAGTGGATCAGCTCATAATGGGCGGGCGAGGGTTCGAGCCCGTGCGCGGCCAGCATCGCGCCGATCTCGGCATAGAGATCGGCCGTCCAGCTCGATTGGTTTTCCTGCGGTAGTGCGCCCATGGTCCCCTGGCCAGTTGCGAGCCGCGCAAGCCCCCCGCCGCGCGCGCCCCGAACAGAGCCTATCAAGCCGATAATCGTCAAGAAGGTGCTAACTTTGATACAAAAAATGGGTGGCAAGGCGCCCGCCGTGCGACTGTCCGATTGACCGCCGCCGTGGCTGCGTCAAAAGGCGGATCATGCGCTTCTTCTCCGACAATGCCGCCCCCGTGGCCGATGCCGTGCTTGCCGCGATGGCGGCGGCGAACAAGGTCGACACCGCTTATGCGGGCGACGCGCTCAGCCAGGGGCTCGACAAGGCTTTTTCCGATCTGTTTGAAACCCGCG
This sequence comes from Edaphosphingomonas laterariae, assembly GCF_900188165.1. GTDB lineage: Bacteria > Pseudomonadota > Alphaproteobacteria > Sphingomonadales > Sphingomonadaceae > Sphingomonas_E > Sphingomonas_E laterariae. Next base: position 24,551 of record NZ_FZOS01000011.1, read on the forward strand.
TCGCGGCGCATTGGGTGTCGACCGGCACCGCCGCCAACGCGCTGGCGCTGGGCGCCTTGTGTCAGCCGTGGCGCAGCGTCGTCTGCCATCGCGACGCGCACATCAACAATGACGAGGCGGGCGCCCCCGAATTCTTCACCCATGGCGCCAAGCTGCTGGCGGCCGAGGGGGAGGGCGCGAAGATCACGCCGGCTTCCATCCGCGACGTGATCGATCAGATCGCCAATGATGTGCATCGCGTGCAGCCGGCCGCAATCTCGATCACCAATGCCACCGAATATGGGCTGGTCTATGGCCCTGACGAGGTGGGGGCGATCGGCGCGCTGGCGCGGGAACGCGGGCTCGGCCTGCACATGGATGGCGCGCGTTTCGCTAATGCCGTCGCCCATCTCGGCTGCACGCCGGCCGATGTGACATGGCGCGCGGGCGTCGACGTGCTGAGCTTCGGCTTCGTCAAGAATGGCGGCATGTCGGCCGAGGCGATCGTCTTCTTCAAGCCCGAGCTGGCGGCCGAGGTGGCGATCCGCCGCAAGCGCGCCGGGCATCTGCTGTCCAAGGGGCGCTATCTGGCGGCGCAGATCCACGCCATGCTGGCCGATGATCTGTGGCTTCACAATGCGCGCGCGGCCAATGCGGCGGCGGCGCGGATCGGCGCGGCGGCACCGGCGCGGCTGTGCCATCCGGTGCAGGCGAACGAGATCTTCCTGCGGCTGGATGCGGCGGAGGCGGCACGGCTGCGCGCCCAGGGCTTCGACTTTTACGATTGGGCGCCGGGCGAGGCGCGTTTCGTGACGTCATGGAGCCAGGCTGCGGGCGAGGTCGACGCGCTCGCCACCGCGATCGCCGCCCTGTGAGCGGGGCGCCTGCCGCATCGGCCGCGCCGCCCGAGGCGCCGCCCGAGGCTCCCGCGCCCGGCGCGCAGATGCGCGTGCTGGTGCCGCTGGCGATCGTGACGTTGATCTGGAGTTCGACCTGGCTCGTCATCCGCGATCAGATCGCGGTCGTGCCGCCAACATGGTCGGTCGCCTATCGCTTCGCGGTCGGCGCGATCACGATGATGCTTTATGCGCTAGTGACGCGGCAGACGCTGCGCCTGCCGCGCGAAGGCTGGGCGATGGCGGCGATCGTGGGCGTCACCCAGTTCGTGCTCAATTTCAACTTCGTCTATCGCGCCGAACATTATGTCACGTCGGGGCTGGTGGCGGTGGTGTTCGCGCTGCTGGTGGTGCCCAATGCGGTGTTCGGGCGCATCTTCCTCGGCCATGTGCTGACGCGGCGCTTCATCGCCGGATCGGCCGTCGCGGGGCTGGGCATCGCGCTGCTGTTCATCCACGAGCTTGCGGCGGGAACGGCCGGCCATGCGGCGGTGGCGACGGGGATCGGCTTCACCCTGATGGGCGTCCTTTCGGCATCGACCGCCAATGTCGCGCAGGCGACAGACCTGGCCAAGCGCCTGCCGATCGTGGCGGTGCTCGCCTGGGCGATGGCGCTGGGCGCGGCGATGAACGCGGGCTGGGCGCTGCTGACCGTGGGTGCGCCGAGCTTCGACCCGCGACCGGCTTATGCGGCGGGCATCCTGTATCTGGGCGTCGTGGGATCGGCGTTGACCTTCCCGCTTTACTTCGGTGTCGTCCGCGCGATCGGGCCGGCGCGCGCGGCCTATTCCAGCGTCGTCATCCCGGTGCTGGCGATGGCGCTTTCGACCATGTTCGAGGGCTATCGCTGGAGCGTGCTCGCGGCATCCGGCGGGTTGCTGACGCTGGCCGGGCTGGTGATCGCGCTGAGGGCGCGCAGCCCCGCGCGATAATCGGGGTAGAGGGGGCGCCAGCCGAGCAGCCGCTTCGCCCGGTTGTTCGCGACCCGCCGGTTTTCGCCATAAAAAGCGCGGGCGGCGGGCGACAGCCCGGCCTGATCGAGCGGCAACAGCGGTGGCCAGTCCCGGCCGAGCAGATCGCAGGCATATTCCACGACATCATTCTGGGCGGCGGGATGATCGTCGGCGATGTTGTAGGCGCCCGCCGGGCCGTGGCGCATGCTGGCGAGCACCGCGGCGGCGATATCGTCGACATGGACGCGGCTGAAAATCTGGCCGGGCAGCGCGATGCGGTGCGCCTGCCCGGCGGCGACACGATCGAGCGCCGAGCGGCCGGGCCCATAGATTCCCGGCAGGCGGAACACGCGCGTTTCGGGGTGGAGGGCAAGCCACGCCCGATCCGCCAGCGCGCGCGCCGAACGCCGGCCAAGGCCGGTGGGCGCGGTTTCGTCCACCCAGCCGCCGCCGGTATCGCCATAGACGCCGGTGGAGGACAGATAGCCGATCCAGCGGGCCGAAGCCGATGCGAGCGCCGCGCCATGGCGGGCGAGCACCGGATCCACGCCTTCGGCCGGCGGGACGGAGGAGAGGATATGCGTCGCCGCCGCGATCTCCGCCGCGACATCGGCACTGTCGATTCGATCGCGGCCGATGGAGATGATCTGCCAGCCGGCCTGTTCGAGCGGTGCGGCGATGCGGCGGGCCGAATAGCCGGGGCCGAAGATCAGCAGACGGGACATGCCGTGCTTGTAAATGGCTAACGACCGCCGAGATAGAGTCATCGCACTGGCATCCCGCCGACCCGGAGCGTAACCTGTGACCATGCCTGACGCCCAGACCGCCACTGCCGCCCCGCCGCCCGTCATTCACCGCGAGGATTATCGGCCGCCCGACTGGCTTGTGCCTGATGTTGCACTGGATTTCGCGCTGGACCCGGCGGCGACGCGGGTGACGGCGCGGCTTTCGGTGACGCGCAGCGGCGCGCATAACCGCCCGCTCAGGCTGGATGGCGACGGGCTGACGCCGCTGGCCGTGCGGATCGACGGCGAGCCGCAGGCCGATGCCTGGCGGATGGACGGTGCCGCGCTGATGATCGACCTGCCCGGCGACGCGCATGTCATCGAAACCGAGGTCGAGATCGCGCCCGAGAAGAATTCCCAGCTGATGGGGCTTTATGCCTCGGGCGGGATGCTGTGCACGCAATGCGAACCCGAAGGCTTCCGCCGCATCACCTTCTTCCCCGATCGGCCCGACGTGCTGAGCCGATATGTCGTGCGGATGGAGGCGGATAAGGCGCGCTTTCCGGTGCTGCTGTCGAACGGCGACCGCACCGATGGCGGCGATCTGGACGACGGCCGTCACTGGGCCGAATGGCGCGACCCGTTCTTCAAGCCGACCTATTTGTTCGCGCTGGTGGCGGCCGATCTGGTGGCCAATCGCGACAGCTTTGCCACGCGATCGGGCAAGGAGGTGGAGCTTGCGATCTGGGTGAAGCCCGAGGATCTGGCCAAGACCGAACACGCCATGGCCGCCTTGAAGGCGTCGATGGCGTGGGACGAAAAGGCCTATGGCCGCGAATATGATCTGGGCGAATTCAACATCGTCGCCGTCGCCGATTTCAATTTCGGCGCGATGGAGAACAAGAGCCTCAACATATTTAATTCACGCTACATTCTGGCTGATCCCGATACCGCGACCGACGTGGATTATGACAATGTCGCTGGTGTCGTCGCGCATGAATATTTCCACAACTGGTCGGGCAATCGCGTCACCTGCCGAGACTGGTTCCAGCTTTCGCTGAAGGAAGGCTTCACCGTCTTCCGCGACCAGAGCTTTTCTGCCGATCAGGGATCGGCGGCGGTGAAGCGGATCGAGGATGTGCGCGCGCTACGCGCGTCGCAATTCCCGGAAGATGCCGGGCCGCTGGCGCATCCGATCCGCCCCGAAAGCTATATGGAGATTTCCAACTTCTACACCGCGACCGTCTATAACAAGGGCGCGGAAGTGATCCGGATGCTTCACACGATCCTGGGCGCGGACGCGTTCCGCAAGGGATCCGACCTCTATTTCGACCGGCATGACGGGCAGGCGGCGACCTGCGAGGATTTCGTGACCGCGATGGAGGACGCATCCGGCGTCGATCTCGCCCGGTTCCGCTTGTGGTATTCGCAGGCCGGCACCCCGCGCGTCACCGCGCGGCTGGAGCATGAACCGGCCGGTGGGCAGGCGCGCCTGACGCTGGAGCAGGGGGTGCCGCCCACGCCCGGCCAGCCGAGCAAGCAGCCGATGCCGATCCCGTTGCGCGTGGCGCTTTATGGCGAGGTGACCGGCCAGACCTTCGGTGGCGAGCGGCTGGTGATGCTGGAGGATGCGCATCAGGAAATCCTGTTCGAAGGGATTGGCGAACGGCCGGTGCTTTCGATCAATCGCGGCTTTTCCGCCCCGGTGACGGTCGTGGCCGATCGATCGGCGGCGGACCTTGCCTTCCTGTCCGCGCAGGATGACGATCCGTTCGCCCGTTACGAGGCGATGCAGCAGCTGATGGTGGACACGCTGGTGCGCGCGGTGGCGCTTGGTGAGGGCGATCATCGCCCGGTGATCGAAGCGGTGCAGGAAACGCTGCGCAATGCCGCGCTCGACCCCGCCTTCATCGCCGAAGCGGTGCTGCTGCCCAGCGAATCCTTCATCGGCGATCAGATGCCGGTGGTCGATCCGGTGGCGATCCATTTGGCGCGCGAGGCGCTGCGCCGCGATCTCGGGCAGGAACTGGAGGACGAATGGCGCGCCTCTTACGCCAAGACGCATGCCAACCGTTATGAATATACCCCGCCGGCCAAGGGCTTGCGGCGGCTGAAGACGGTGTCGCTCGGCTATATGGCGGCAAGCGGGGCGCCCGACGCATCGGTGATCGCGTTCCGCCAGTTCCGCGACGCGGACAATATGACCGACCGGCAGGGCGCGCTGGGCACGCTGGTCAACAGCCAGTGGGCCGAACGCGATGAGGCGCTGAAGCTGTTCTACGACCGTTATCGCGGCAATGATCTGGTGATCGACAAATGGTTCACCACCCAGGCGCTGTCGACCCGCGACGATAGCGTGGCGGCGGTGGAGGCGCTGGCCGGGCATGGCGATTTCACGCTGGCCAACCCCAATCGCGTGCGCGCGCTGGTGGGCGCCTTTGCGGTGAACCAGAAGGGCTTCAACGATCTTTCGGGGCGCGGCTATCGCTTCCTGGCGGATATGGTGCTGGCCGTCGACAAGCTGAACCCGCAGACGGCGGCCAAGCTGATCCCGCCGCTGGGCCGGTGGCGCCGTTTCGATGAGGCGCGGGCCACGCTGATGCGTGCCGAGCTGGCGCGCGTGCTGGCGACGCCGGGCCTGTCGAAGGACGTGTTCGAACAGGCGTCGAAAAGCCTGGGCTAGAGCGTTTTCCAAGCGGGTGGCGTCACCTGCTGACTCGGAAAACGCGGCAAACTAAAAGTTTAGAGCTTTCGAGCCGACGCAGTCGGGTCGGAAAATGCTCTAAGCGCCATCGCCATCGCCACTGCCATGCCGGCATCGGCCGGCATGGCAGTGGCGATGGTCAGGGCGCCTTGCCGCGCTGGCGGACCCAGCCCTGCGGATCGGGGTGGATCAGGATTTCGGTGCCCGGAAATTCGCGGGCCAGCCGTTCCTCCACCTCGTCCATCACGCGATGCGCCTCCGCGATCGTCATGTCGGGCGCGACATCGACGTGGAACTGCACGAAATCGCGCATGCCGCTGGTGCGGGTGCGCAGATCGTGGATGCCGCGCAGTTCGGGGTGGCGGGCGGCGACGGCCAGGAAGTGCTGGCGGCGTTCTTCCGGCCATTCCTTGTCCATCAACTGATCGATCGCGGTGACGGCGGATCCCCACGCGCCCCAGCCGAGCCACAGCGCGATGAGCACGCCGAACACCGGGTCCGCGCCGGTCAGGCCGAGATACTGATCGAGCACGAGGGCGGCGATCACCGCGCCGTTGAGCAGCAGATCGGACTGGTAGTGCACATTGTCCGCCCGGATCGCGATGCTGTTCTGCCGGCGCAGGATGCTGCGCTGATAGGCGATGAGCAGGCCGGTGGCGGCAAGCGCGAGGATCGACACGCCGATGCCATATTCGGCATTGGCCGGCTGGCTGCCGGCAAGGAACTGGGTGACGGCGCGCCAGCCGATCGCGGCGGCCGACAGCGTGATCAGCGCGACCTGGAAGAGGGCGGCCAGCGCCTCCGCCTTGCCATGGCCGAAGCGGTGATCCTCGTCCGCCGGGGCGGCGGCGATGCGCACGCCCCACAGGGTGACGAGCGAGGCAACGAGATCCAGCCCCGAATCCGCGAGCGAGCCGAGCATCGCCACCGATCCCGTCTGCGCCGCGGCATAGCCCTTGAGCAGGATCAGGAAGGCGGCGGTCGCGACGCTGGCGAGGGCGGCGCGCTGGGCGAGCGGGATGCCGCCCGTCACGGGTATAGCATCCCCTCGGTCCAGCCGGTGGCGGTGCGGGTATAGACGTGGCGTTCGTGCAGGCGGTGGGGGCGATCCTGCCAGAATTCGATGCGCTGCGGCGCGACGCGGAAGCCCGACCAATGCGGCGGCCGGGGCACGTCCTTGCCTTCGAACAGCGCCGCCATCTCGTCATAGCGGGCTTCGAAGGTCGCGCGGTCGGGCAGCGGGCGGGATTGTTCCGACGCCCAGGCGCCAAGCTGCGAATCGCGGCTGCGCGTGGCGAAATAGGCGTCGCCTTCCGCGTCGCTGACGCGCGAGACGGCGCCTTCGATGCGGATCTGCCGGCGCAGCGATTTCCAGTGGAACAGCAAGGCCGCCTTGGGCGTGGCGAGCAGTTCTTCCGCCTTGCGGCTTTCGAGGTTGGTGTAGAAGACGAAGCCGCGTTCGTCATGGCCCTTCAGCAGCACCATGCGCAGCGATGGCTGGCCATCAGCGGCCACGGTGGCGAGCGCCACGGCGTTGGCGTCATTGGGTTCGCTGGCGCGCGCTTCGGCGAACCAGGCATCGAACTGGGCGAAGGGATCGTGCGTCATACCGGCGCTTTAGCGCATCGGCCCGGACGAGAGAACCATCGTTACGGCCCGGAAGATATTGCGCTGCACAAGGCGATATGATCCAGTTGGCGACAAGCGCCGCATGGTCGCGCGGAGATGCCAGGGGATCATTTTCGATGTCGCAATTGCCCGGCCTGCCGACATGGGGAGAAGGGTGGCTGGCATCCTATCTGCCTCGCGCGACGAGCGGCGACATATTGCGCGGCGACGTGGGGCGCGGCGCGCGCTGGTGGAACCACCTGCTGGAAGGCATGGCCGGCCTTGGCGAAGGCAATCTGAACCATCTGCAGGATCGGATCACCCGGCAGGTGGCGGAGATCGGCACGTCGTTCCGCCTGCCGGGCGAGGCGCATGAGCGGCCGTGGCGGATTTCCGCCATCCCGCTCCTGATCGGCGAGGACGAATGGCGCGGGATCGAACGCGCGATCGGCCAGCGCGCCGAGCTTCTGGAACGCGTGCTCGCCGACATTTTCGGTGAACAGGCGCTGTTCCGCGATGGTGCGCTGCCGGCCGTGATGGCGACGGGCAGCGAACATTTCTGGCGCACCATGATCGGCGTGCCGCCGCCGGGCGGGCACCGGCTGCACACCTATGTCGCCGATATCGGCCGTGGCCCCGATGGCGAATGGCGCGTGCTGGCGGATTATTCGCGCGCACCGGCGGGCGCGGGCTATGCGCTGGAAAACCGGCTGGCGGCATCGCGGGTGATGGGCACGCTTTATACCCGGCTCAACATCCGCCGGCTGGCGCCCTTCTTTTCCGCCTTTCGCGAGGGGATGGCGGCGGCGTGCAAGCGATCCGATCCGCGCATCGGCCTGCTGACGCCGGGGCGCTTCAACCAGAGCTATGCCGAACAGGCGCATCTCGCCCGCTATCTGGGCTTCCTGCTGGTCGAGGGCGAGGATCTTGCGGTGCGCGAGGACCAGCTGTTCGTCCGCACGATCGAGGGGCTGAAGCGGATCGACGCGCTGTGGCGCAGGCTGGACACGCGCTTCATCGATCCGCTGACCTTCGACGCGCAATCGGCGATCGGCGTGCCCGGGCTGATGGATGCGGTGAGCGCGGGCAATGCCGTCGTCGCCAACGCGCCCGGCGCGGGCGTGATCGAGGCGACGGCATTGTCCGCCTTCCTGCCCGGGCTGGCCCGGCGGCTGACCGGCGAGCAGCTGCACATGCCCAATATCGCCACCTGGTGGTGCGGGCAGGAGCGTGAGCGCGAGCAGGTTGAGGCGATGCTGGACGAGCTGCTGATCGCGCCGGCCTTTGGCGGCCCGCTGCCGGGCTTGCCCGATGGCCGGCCGGTGCTGGGCGCCGATCTGAGCCCCGCCGCCCGCGCCGAACTGGCCGAAGGGCTGCGCCGCCGGCCGCAGGATTATGTGGGGCAGGAAGTGGTGCATCTTTCGACCGCGCCGACGCTGGTCGACAATATGCTGGTGCCCTGTCCCTTCACCATGCGGGTATTCGCCTGCCGCGACGCGGACGGGCAATGGACGATCATGCCCGGCGGCTTCGCCCGCTTCGGCGCGCAGGGCGATGTGCGCGCGGCGGTGATGGGCGAGGGTGCGTTCAGCGCCGATGTGTGCGTGGTCGCCCACCGCCCGGTGGACGCCGTGACGCTGGTGCCGCCCAAGGTGGCGATCCGCCGCAACCCCGGCACGCTGCCGAGCCGCGCGGCCGACAATCTGTTCTGGCTGGGCCGTTATCTGGAACGGGGCGAGGCGACCTTGCGGCTGGTGCGCGCGGCGCTGGGCGGCACGATCGAGGCCGATGCCGGCGCCGGGCTGCTGCCGCGCACGATGACGCGGCTGCGCGGGCTGCTGATATCGTCTGGCGCGGCGACCGACTGGGCCGGCGGTGGCGGCGATCTGGGCGAGCAGGACATGCTGGCGCTGGCGCTTTCTGCCGTGGACGGCAACGGCCTGGCATCGGTGCGGCGGCTGCTGGCCAATGTCCATGCGATCGGCGAGGGCACGCGCGACCGGCTTTCGGCGGACGTGTGGCGGCTGATCGACGAACCCATGCCCGAAGGGCGGGCGGAGGATGCCGCCGGGCTGCTCAACCGGGCGACGGCGTTGCAGGTGCGCTTTTCGGCACTGGCCGGGCTGGCGGCGGAGAATATGGGGCGCACCGCCGCATGGCGGTTCCACGATGTCGGCCGGCGGATCGAACGGGCGGTGCTGGCGTGCCGGCTGCTGCGCAACTTCGCCGACGATGATGCCAGCGCCGATGATCTGACCACCTTGCTGGACCTGACCGACAGCCAGATCAGCTATCGCGCGCGTTACATGACCGAATTGTCGCTGGCGCCGGTGCGCGATCTCGTCGCGCTCGACGCTTATAATCCGCGCTCGCTGGCCTATCAGGTGGCGAGCATCGGCAAGCATCTGGCGGCGCTGCCGGTGCTGCGCGACGACGGCATGGCGGAGGAGCAGCAACTGATTGCGATCGAACTGGGCGGGCTGGTGGCGCTGGCCAAGGCCGAGGCGCTGGGCGGCCATGCGGTGATGGCGATCGAGAACCGGCTGCTTGCGCTGTCCGATGCGATCGGCCGGCGTTATTTCCTGCAAGGGGGCGAGGCGCTGCGCGCGGCTTCGATGATCCTGGCATGAGGATGCTATACGACGTCAGCCACCGCACATCCTTCCATTATGCCCAGCCGGTGCGCTTCCAGCGCTGCAACTTGCGGCTGGAGCCGGTGCGCTGGAGCGGGCAGGAACTGGAAGGCTATGAACTGACCGTTACGCCGCGCGCGGCGCTCACCGTGATGCGGCCGGGCGGCTATCCGGTGAACATGGTGCGCATGTTGCTGGAACAGGCGACCACCGAATTGGTGATCGAAAGCCGGTTCCGCATGGCGGTGGACCGCGACGTGCCCGAAATCCGCACCGACGATGCCAGCCTTGGCGACGTGGCGGCGGCGGTGCGCGCATCGGGCGATCTTTCGTCGACCGGGCCGGCCAATTATCTGTTCGCATCGCCCTTGATCGCGCTCGAGGCCGAGATCGCGGCCTGGGCCGCCGCGGAGCTGGATCCGCGGCGCGGGGCGGTGGAGGCGGGGCTGGCGCTGGCGACGCGCATCCACGACGAATTCCTTTATGACGGCGCCGCCACCGTGGCCGATACCCGGCCGATCGAAGCCTTTCGCGGGCGCCACGGCGTCTGCCAGGATTTCGCGCAGGTGATGATCGCGGCGTTGCGCGCGCACGGCCTGCCCGCCGCTTATGTCAGCGGCTATCTGCGGACGATCCCGCCCGAAGGGCAGCCCCGGCTGGTCGGTGCGGATGCCACCCATGCCTGGGTGATGCTGTGGTGCGGCCCGGCGCGCGGGTGGATCGGCTTCGATCCGACCAATGCCTGCCTGATGGCGGGCGATCATATCGTCACCGCCGTGGGCCGCGATTATGCCGATGTGTCGCCGATCGACGGCATCTTCATGGGGCAGGACCAGCAGAGTGTGGACGTGGCAGTCGATGTGGAGCCGGTGGAGGCTTGACCTCCTTGCTTTGCTCACCCATCTTTTCTGTTGTATTTTTGCAACAGTTGGTGCCGGACGGCATCCGGCGTAACGGGTGGACATGGCGGATCTATATTCGAAGCTGGGGGTATCGCGCGGGGCGAGCGATGCCGAGATCAAGAAGGCCTATCGCAAGCTTGCGAAGGAGCTTCATCCCGATCGCAACGCGGACAAGCCCGACGCGGCGGACCGCTTTGCCGAGGTGACATCCGCTTATGATCTGCTGTCCGACAAGGACAAGCGGGCCCAATATGATCGCGGCGAAATCGACGAGCAGGGCAATCCGCGCGGGTTCGGCTTTGGCGGCGGGGGCGGCGGCTTCGGCGGCGGCCACGGTGCGGGCGGCGGCGGTTTTGGCGGCTTCGGGGGCGATGCGGCCGATTTCGGCGACATCTTCGAAGGGCTGTTCGGCGGCCAGCGCCGCGCCGGGGGCGGCTTCGGCGGCTTTGGCGGCGGCCAGCGGCGCGCGCCGCAAAAGGGCGCCAACATCGCCTATCGCCTGTCGGTGCCGTTCGAGGAGGCGGCCGGCCTGAAGGCGCAGCGCGTGACCCTGAGCGACGGCAAGACCATCGACGTGAAGCTGCCGGCGGGGCTGGAAAGCGGCACGCAGATGCGGCTGGCCGGCAAGGGTGAACAGGGCCCCGGCGGCGCCGGCGACGCGATCGTGACGATCGAGGTGAAGCCCCACCGCTTCTTCATGCGCGAGGGCGATGACGTGCGGCTCGACCTGCCGATCACCATCGACGAGGCGGTGCTGGGCGGCAAGGTGCGCGTGCCCACGGTGGACGGGCCGGTGATGCTGAACATCCCCAAGGGCGCGACATCGGGCAAGGTGCTGCGGCTGGGCGGCAAGGGCTTCCACCGCAAGGATGGCAGCCGGGGCAACCAGCTCGTCACCCTGATGGTGGATGTGCCGTTGGGCGATGCCGACCTTGAGGCCTTTGTCGAAGGCTGGAAGGGCAAGGGACGCAACCCACGGCTAACGCTGGGAGTTTGACCCCTTAACCGGAGCCGCAGCGAAAGGCGCGATCTTGCAGGATGTCTCCCCAGAATCACCGGAAGAACGCGCCAGGCGGCGCCCGGCATGGGACAGGCATCTCGATCGCGTCCGCCCCGGCACGCGCCCGTTCGAGATCGCCAAGCGGGTGATCGTCGGCGTCTATTCCGATGGCTTCATCCATGCCGGCAATCTGGCTTATCTGTCGATGCTGGCGCTGTTCCCCTTCTTCATCATCCTGGCGGCGCTGGCCCAGGCGTTCGGGCGCGGGCCCGATACGGCGGTGGCGGTGGGCACCTTCCTTGCCAGCCTGCCGCCCACGGTGGCCGAATTGCTGCGCAAGCCGATCAACGACGTGCTGGCGGCACGCGGCACCGGGCCGCTCTTGTGGTTCGGCGCGCTGGTCGGCCTGTGGACGGTGGGCAGCTTCGTCGAAACCATCCGCGATATCCTGCGCCGCGCTTATGGCACGCCTTATTCGCGCGGATTCCTGCATTATCGGCTGGGTTCGATCGGCATCATCGTGGTGTCGGTGATCGCCACGCTGACCGCCTTTTCGATGCAGGTGCTGATCACCGCCGCGCAGGAATTCGTGACGCGGTTGCTGCCCTTCGCCGGTGAAGCGCAATTGTGGATCGCCATTTCCCACCTCGTCCCGCTCGCGCTGATGGGCTTCGCGCTCTACGCGCTGATCTATTCGCTGACACCCAGCAAATATCGCTACACCGCCTGCCCGAAATGGCCCGGCGCGATGTTCGTCACCTTCTGGTGGATCGGCGTGACGATGCTGCTGCCGCGCGCGCTGAGCATGCTGGGCGGGTATGACCTCACCTATGGCGGCCTGGCCGGCGTGATCATTACGTTGCTTTTCTTCTGGTTGATCGGTTTCGGCCTGGTGATCGGCGCGAATATCAACGCGGCACTGGCGGAAATGCCCGAACCGGCGTTAAAGGGGCCTGCGTCACAAGGCTGAACAAGGCTGATGGAGTTAGAATGACGGGCCTGATGGAAGGAAAGCGGGGACTCATCATGGGTCTCGCCAATGATCGCTCGCTTGCGTGGGGGATCGCCAAGGCGCTGCGCGCGCACGGGGCGGAGCTTGCCTTCAGCTATCAGGGCGAGGCGCTGGAAAAGCGCGTGCGCCCGCTGGCCGAAGAGCTGGGATCCGATTTCCTGATCGATTGCGACGTCGGCGACATGGCCGCGCTCGACACCGCGTTCGACACGCTGGCGGCGCGCTGGCCGACAATCGACTTCGTGGTCCACGCCATCGGCTTTTCGGACAAGAATGAGCTGCGCGGGCTGTTCGTCGATACCAGCCTCGAAAATTTCCTGATGACGATGAACATCTCGGCTTATTCGTTCGTCGCCGTCACCAAGCGCGCGCGGGCGATGATGCCCAATGGCGGCTCGATCCTGACGCTCAGCTATTATGGCGCCGAAAAGGTGGTGCCGCATTACAACGTGATGGGCGTCGCCAAGGCCGCGCTGGAAACGTCGGTGAAATATCTGGCGATGGACCTCGGGCCGGAAAATATCCGCGTCAACGGCATCTCCGCCGGGCCGATCAAGACGCTGGCCGCGTCGGGCATCGGCGATTTCCGCTACATCCTGAAGTGGAACGAGCTGAATTCGCCGCTGCGCCGCAACGTCACGATCGAAGATGTCGGCGGTTCGGCGCTTTACCTGCTGTCCGATCTCGCATCGGGCGTCACCGGCGAAGTCCACCATGTCGATGCGGGCTATAACGTCATCGGCATGAAGGCCGAGGACGCGCCGGACATCGCGCTCGCCTGATGTCGTTCAACAGCTTCGGTCGCGTCTTCCGGTTCACCACCTGGGGGGAAAGCCATGGCCCCGCGCTGGGCGCGGTGGTGGACGGCTGCCCGCCGGGGCTGGCGCTGGCCGAGGCTGACATCCAGCCCTGGCTCGACAAGCGGCGGCCGGGCACGTCGCGCTTCACCACGCAGCGGCAGGAGCCGGATCAGGTCCGCATCCTTTCCGGCGTGTTCGAGGGGCGGACCACCGGCACCCCGATCAGCCTGATGATCGAGAATGTCGACCAGCGGTCGAAGGATTATTCGGAGGTCGCGCTCGCTTATCGGCCCGGCCATGCCGATTATGCCTATGACGCGAAATACGGCTTCCGCGATTATCGCGGCGGCGGGCGTTCGTCCGCGCGCGAAACGGCGGCGCGGGTGGCGGCGGGCGCGGTGGCGCGCAAGGTGATCCCCGAGGTGCGGATCCGCGCCTATCTGGTGGAACTGGGCGGCGACGCGATCGACCGCGCGGCGTTCGACGATGCCGAGATCGATCGCAACCCGTTCTTCTGTCCCGATGCGGCGGCGGCGACGCGGTGGGAAGCGATCGTCGATGGTGCGCGCAAGGCGGGATCGTCGGTCGGCGCGATCGTCGAATGCGTGGCCGATGGCCTGCCGGCGGGCTGGGGCGCGCCGCTATACGCCAAGCTGGACAGCGAACTGGCGGCGGCGTGCATGTCGATCAACGCGGTGAAGGGTATCGAGATTGGCGACGGCTTCGAGGCGGCACGGCTGACCGGCGAGCAAAATGCCGATCCGATGCGTCCCGGCCCCGATGGCAAGCCGCTGTTCATGGCCAACCATGCCGGCGGCATCGCGGGCGGGATTTCGACCGGGCAGCAACTGGTGCTGCGCGTCGCGCTGAAGCCGACATCGTCGATCCTGACCCCGGTGGAAACCATCGGGCGGGACGGGCAGGCGGCGGATATTCGCACCAAGGGCCGCCACGATCCCTGTGTCGGGATTCGCGCGGCCCCGGTGGTGGAAGCGATGGTGGCGCTTGTCCTGGCTGACCAGAAGCTGCTCCACCGCGCCCAATGCGGCTGACGATCCGGCGCGGCTGACGGCCCCATGCGGCCGAGCCGGCGGCCGGCCTTCTTATATCAGGAGCGGCGGGCGCAGCCGTCGCGGTTTTCACGGTGCCACGGCGCGTCGAAATAGGCGCGGTGGAGCGGCTCGAACGTGTCCGTCACATTGCCGATCAGGCTGGAGATCCATCCGGCGATCGTGGACGACGGACGTGCGGCATCATTGCGGAAATCGCGCTGCATCTTATTGATCCTTCGATTGTCGAAATTGCCCTTGGCCCATGCTGAATGCCCGATTCCGCGCGCACCGGCCAACAAAAGGGTCGACTGAGGTGATAAAGAGGGCTTATCAACTCGCATGCGCAGGATTCCCCCGCTGACCGCCGTCCGTGTTTTCGAGGCCGCTGCCCGGCACGAGAATTTCACGGCCGCCGCGCAGGAACTGGGGATGACGCAGGCGGCGGTCAGCTATCAGATCCGCCTGCTGGAGGAGCGGCTGGGCGTGCCGCTGTTCGCGCGGGCGAAGCGCCGGGTGGTGCTGACCGATGCGGGCCGCAAGGTCGCGCCCACGATATCGGGCGCGTTCGACACGCTGCACGATGCGTTCGCCAGCCTCGCATCCGACGATGCCGGGGTGTTGAAGATCACCTGCGCGACGACCTTTGCGTCGCACTGGCTGGCGCCGCGGCTGGGCCGGTTCCAGATGGCGCGGCCCGACCTGGCGGTGAGCCTGCACGCCGGCAACGAGGTGCTCGATCTCGCGCGCGAGGAGGTCGATGTCGGCATCCGCACCGGCTATGGCGACTGGCCGGGCCTGCGCGCGCATTTCCTGTTCCGGCTGCATTTCACGCCGGTGTGCAGCCCGGCCTATCTGGCGGCGCATCCGCTGAACGCGCCGGCCGATCTGCTGGCGGTGAACCGGCTGAGCCCGGACGATCTGTGGTGGAAGCAATGGTTCGCCGCGGCCGGTGTCGCCGTGCCGGATGGACCGCGACGGCCGGGCATCCGCCTCGATTCCCAGGTGCTGGAGGCGAGCACGGCGATGGCCGGGCATGGGGCGGCGATCGTCAGCCCGCTCTATCTGGAACAGGAACTGGCGGCCGGCCGGCTGGTCCAGCCCTTTCCGCTGATCGCGTTCGAGGGGCCGAGCTTCTGGCTGGTCCATACCGAACAGCGCCGCAACGTGCCCAAGATCGCCGCCTTCCGGGATTGGGTGCTGGAGGAGATTGCCGCGCAGGCCGCGTTGGACGGCAATGGCGTGTTCCTGAAGCCGGCGGCGGACGAGCGGACGGCCGATCCGCTGTAACCCGAACCCGCGTTCGTGCGTTTGTCTGCCATATCCCGTGGGAGACGTTTCGATGCGCAGGCAAATCGCGCTGGGCCTGCTGCTGCTGGCAGTGCCGATCCTGGCGATCGCGCAGAATGCGCCGGCACCGCCCGACCGGCCCGGCCCCGACCAGCCAGGCCCCGATCAGCCCGGCAATACGGCGGACAACCCGTTGAGCAACAGCAATTGGGGCAATTCGGCCGAACCCGTGCCGGCGGCCGATGATCCGCTGATCAACAATATGATCGATGGCGAGCGGCCGGAATCGCCGCAACGGTCGGCCGCGCCCCGCTAACCCTGTTCGGGCGGCAGGCATAAGGCAAAACGCCCTCGCACAGCGCCGAACGCGCTGCTATCCCCTTGGCCATGACCGCATCTGCCGAGCCGATCGACCTCATCACCGAAGCCCCGTTCGATAGCGCGCTGTCCGACCGCTACCTTGTCTATGCGCTGTCGACGATCACGGCGCGATCGCTGCCGGACGTGCGCGACGGGCTGAAGCCGGTCCACCGCCGGCTGCTGTGGGCGATGCGGCTGCTGAAGCTGGATCCGGCGGCGGCCTATAAGAAATGCGCCCGCGTGGTGGGCGATACGATCGGCAAATATCACCCGCATGGCGATCAGTCGGTCTATGACGCGATGGTCCGTCTCGCGCAGGATTTCTCGCTGCGTTATCCGCTCGTCGACGGGCAGGGCAATTTCGGCAATATCGATGGCGATAATGCTGCGGCCTATCGCTACACCGAAGCGCGGCTGACGGCTTCGGCGATCGATCTGATGGCGGGGCTGGACGAAGGCACCGTCGATTTCCGCCCGACCTATAATGGCGAGGAGGAAGAGCCCGAAATCTTCCCCGGCCTGTTCCCCAATCTGCTGGCCAATGGCGCGAGCGGGATCGCGGTGGGCATGGCGACGTCGATCCCGTCGCACAATGTGGCCGAACTGATCGACGCGGTGACGCTGCTGATCGACCAGCCCGAGGCGCCTGACAGCGAATTGATGCAGTTCGTGAAGGGCCCCGATTTCCCGACGGGCGGCGTGATCGTCGACAGTGCGGCGGCGATCGCGGAGGCCTATGCCACCGGCCGGGGCGGCTTTCGCGTGCGGGCGCGCTGGTCGATCGAGGATCAGGGGCGCGGCACCTGGACGGCGATCATCCACGAAATCCCCTATCAGACGCCCAAGGCGAAGCTGATCGAGGAGATCGCGGCGCTGATCAACGACAAGAAGCTGCCGATCCTGGCCGACATCCGCGATGAATCGGACGAACAGGTGCGGATCGTGCTCGAACCGCGTTCGCGCACGGTGGATCCGCAGGTGCTGATGGACGGCCTGTTCCGCCTGACCGCGCTGGAATCGCGCGTGTCGCTCAACCTCAACGTGCTCGATGCCCAGCGCACGCCGCGCGTGATGAGCCTGAAGCAGGCGCTGGCCGAATGGCTGGCGCACCAGTTCGAAGTGCTCGTCCGCCGATCGCAGCACCGGCTGGCCAAGATCGACGACCGGATCGAGTTGCTCGACGGCTATATCATCACCTATCTCAACCTCGATCGCGTGATCCAGATCATCCGCGAGGAGGACGAGCCCAAGCCGGTGCTGATGGCGGAATTCTCGCTGACCGACCGCCAGGCCGAAGCGATCCTCAACATGCGGCTGCGTTCCTTGCGCAAGCTGGAGGAGATGGAGCTGAAGCGCGAGCGCGATGCGCTGGACGAGGAACGCAAGGGCCTGGTCGCGCTGATCGAAAGCCCGGCGCGGCAGAAGACGCGGATGAAGAAGGATCTCGCCAAGCTGCGCGATCGCTATGGCCCGGAAACCGAGCTGGGCCGGCGGCGCACGCTGATCGAGGAAGCAGCGCCCGCGCGCGAGATTCCGCTGGAAGCGATGATCGAGCGCGAGCCGATCACCGTCATCCTGTCGCAGCGCGGCTGGATCCGCGCGATGAAGGGGCATAACGACCTCGCTTCGGCCGATGCGCTGAAGTTCAAGGAAGGCGATGGCCCGCTGTTCGCCTTCCACGCGCAGACCACCGACAAGCTGCTGCTCGCCACCGAAACCGGGCGTTTCTACACGCTGGCGGCCGACAAGCTGCCGGGCGGACGCGGCTTTGGCGAGCCGGTGCGGCTGATGGTGGATATCGAGAGCGAGGCGCCGCCGGTGGCGCTGCTGCCCGCCAGCGCCAGCGCGCGGCTGTTGCTGGCGGCGTCCGACGGGCGCGGCTTCCTGGGCACGACCGCCGACATCGTTGCCGAAACCCGCAAGGGCAAGCAGGTGGTGAACCTGCGCACCGGCGCCAAGCTGCGGATCGTGCGGGCGGTGCCGGCGGATGCCGATTATATCGCGGTGATCGGCGAGAATCGGAAGCTCGTCGTCTTCCCGATTGGCGAGATGCCGGAAATGACGCGCGGCGCCGGCGTGCAGTTGCAGCGTTATCGCGACGGTGGCCTGTCCGACGCGCTGGCCTTCCGCTTCGAACAGGGGCTGAGCTGGGCGATGGGCGGCGAAACCGGCCGGACCCGCACCGAGGGCGACATGACCCCGTGGCGCACGGCGCGTGGCGCAGGCGGCCGGATGCCGCCCATCGGCTTCCCGCGCGACAACCGTTTCGAGGGGTGAGCGGGGCGCTGCCGATCGCTTCCGGGAAAGTGTCGTAGATTCCGTCGCTTCGGCCCGGCTTGAGCTAAAGCAAGAATTAACCGTCTCGGGTTATGGCTCTCCACCATGCAGGTCGAGCCACATCGCAGCGAACTGGCCGCTATGGTGGACGAGACGATGGAATTCCCCATCGTCCGCGAGATCGCGCGCGTCGAGGAACTGGCGACGATCGAGCTTATACGCCGCGCCCGGCAGGAATATCTGAATGCGCTGCCGATCGCCGCGGCGATCGTGACCGAACAACTGGATGGCACGGTCGAGATACTGGGGAACGAGCAGTTCCAGGTGCTCGACGCGATTTCCGGCGCCATTCCGATTCGCCCCGGCGCGACATTGCCGCTGGTGGAGCGCGAGCCGGTGCAGACCGCGCTCGCCGATTTCCTGCGCGGCAGCGCGCGGGCGCATGAATTTGCCTGGCAGGATGGCGAAGGCGTGGGCGGGCGCCACTTCGTCGTCCGCTTCGGCCGGCTGGCGGCTTATGAGGATGGCACGCGGCGTTGCGTGCTTTCGCTGATCGACCGCACCGCCGAAGTGGAGAATGAACGCAGCCTGCGGGCGGAAATGACGCATGACAGCCTGACCGGGCTGCCCAACCGCGTCGCATTCAATGAAGCGGTCGAATCCGTCCTGGAGGCGGATGCGGGGATGGCGGGGCATGCGGTGCTCGTTGTCGATCTCACCCGCTTCAGCCGTATCAATGAAAGCATGGGTTCGATCGCCGGCGACGAACTGATCATCACCGTGGCGCGCCGGATGATCGCGTCGCTCCGCGCAGGCGACCTGCTGGCGCGAATCGGCGGCGACGAATTCGCGATCCTGCTCAAGCTGGCGGACGGGCCGGGCGATGCGCTGCACGCGGCCCGCCGCATCCAGGCGACGATGACCGCGCCCTTCCGCATTTCCGACCTGGAAATCCGCATCGACTGCGCGATCGGCTGTGCGCTGGTGAGCGATCAGATCGGCGGCGCCGAGGATCTGGTGCGCAACGCGCAATTCGCGCTCAAGCGGGCCAAGGGCTCCGGCCGGGTCGAGGTCTATCAGCCGGGCGAGGTGAGCAAGGCTCGCCACCGCTTCAGCCTGGAAACCGAATTGCGCCGCGCGATCGAGAGCGATTCGCTGACCCTGGCCTTCCAGCCGCTCGTCAACCTGCAGACCAACAAGGTGGCCGGGTTCGAGGCGCTCGCTCGTTGGGAGCATGAGGCGCTGGGGCTGATTTCGCCGACCGAGTTCATCCCCGTGGCCGAAGAATCGGGGCTGATCGTGCCGCTCGGCCGCTGGGCGCTGGAAACCGCGCTGGCGACGCTGGCGCGCTGGGACGCCGAACATGGCGCGCCGCTGCCCATCCATGTCGGGGTCAATGTCTCCGCCATCCAGCTTGCCCGCGACGATGTGTCGAGCGCGGTCGAGAACGCGTTGCGCCGTTCGGGCCTGCGCGGCGACCGGTTGACGCTGGAACTGACCGAAAGCGCGATCGTGCAGGATCCCGAACGTGCCACCCGCACGCTGCAGGGGCTGAAGGGGCTGGATGCGAAGATCGCGATGGACGATTTCGGCACCGGCTATTCATCGCTTGCTTATCTGCAGCGCCTGCCGATCGACATATTGAAGATCGACCGCAGCTTTGTCACCGGGATGCTGGGCGACCGCGACTCGGTGGCGATCGTCCGCGCCGTGCTCGGGCTGGCCGACGCGCTGGGCATGGACACCACGGCCGAGGGTGTCGAGACGATCGAACTCGCCCACACGCTTTCGGCGCTCGGCTGCGGCTGCGGCCAGGGTTTCTACTTCGCCCGGCCACTTTCGGCCGGCGAGGCGCTGCCTTACTGGCGTTCGCGCAGCGCCTGATCGACCGCGGCTTCGGCGGCGTTTTTCACCCATTGTTCGTCGGGAAAGCCGGCATCGAGCCAGTCGCGCTCGATCGCCTGCAACGCGGCCGCCACCTGCGGGCCGGGGCGCAGGCCGAGCTTGACGAGATCGCCGCCCTTGATCGGGAATTGCGGGCGCTGCCAGCCGTCGAGCGCGGCGATCGCGGCCGCCAGTTCGGCATCATCGGCATCCGACAGCAGCAGCAGATCGACCGCCGCCTGCGGCTGGCGATAAGCGAGCGGAACCGGCGCGGTGCCGGGCGAGGGTGGCGCGGCAAGCAGTTCGAGCCGGCCGCGCGCCGCGTTGGACAGGCGGAGCCGCGACGCGACCTGGAAGGCGACAGCGGGATCGCGCGGCAGCAGCGCCGCCAGCCGGCGCACCGCATCGGGCGCGGCATGGGCGATCGGCTCGCGCGCGATCAGCCGGGCGAGGCGGGCGACGCCGTCCCCGTCGATTTCGGGCAGCACCGGCGCGAAGATCCCTTCATCGTGCATCAAGGCGATGGTCGGATGGGGATCGGGCAGCGCAAGCAGCTTGGTCAGTTCGTCGGCAATCCGTTCGCGCGACAACGCCATCAGGTCATTTGCGCGCGCGGCGCAGGCGGCGAGGCCTGCCGCATCGGGCGCGCCCTTGCCGAAGCGCGCGTGGAAGCGGAAGAAGCGCAGGATACGCAGATGATCCTCGGCAATGCGGGTCAGCGGATCGCCGATAAAGCGGATATGGCCATTGGCCAGATCGTCGATCCCGCCGAAATAATCGGTAACGCTGCCGTCGATCGGGCTGGCGAACAGCGCGTTGATCGTGAAATCGCGGCGTTCGGCATCCTCGCGCCAATTGTCGGTGAAGGCGACGGTGGCGCGCCGCCCGTCGGTGGAAACGTCGCGGCGCAGCGTCGTCACCTCCACCGTCGCGCCATCGGGCAGCACGGCGGTGATCGTGCCGTGGGCAAGGCCGGTGGGCACCGCCTTGAACCCGGCCTTGCGCACGCGCTTCACCACCTCTTCGGGCGCGAGCGCGGTGGCGCAATCGACATCGGAAACGGGGAGGCCGAGCAGCGTATCGCGCACCGCCCCGCCGACATAGCGGGTGGCATCATCGGCGGCGCCCAGCGCGGCCAGCAGTTCGGCAAGCCCGGCGCGGTTGCGCCAGGGGGCATCGGGAAGTCGGGTGGTCATGCGGGGTAAGCGAGCCTGCGGGCAAGGTTGACGATCATCGCGGCGGTGGCGCCCCAGATGCGCCGATCCTGCCATGTGATCTCGAAAAAGCGGCGTTCACGCCCCTGCCATTCCACCGCCTGCTCGATGTGATTCATCGGCTCCAGCAGAAAGGAGAGGGGGATTTCGAAGATGTCGGCCACCTCGGTCGGCTGGGCGATCAGCGGCAGATCCGGCGGCAGCACGCCGATCACCGGCGTCACATCATATCCCGTGATCGTGCGGTAGCGATCGACCGTGCCGACCACATCGACATGGGCGCGCGGCAGGCCGATCTCCTCCTCCGCCTCGCGCAAGGCCGCGCCGATCACGCCATCGTCGCCGGGATCGACCCGGCCGCCGGGAAAGGCGATCTGGCCGGCATGGCGCCGCATGGTTTCCGGCCGCAGGATCATCAGGATCGTGGGATCGACCCGATCGACGAAGGGGACGAGCACGGCCGCCGGCACGATCTGTTCGCCGGCGCGCAGCGCGAAATCGGCATCGTCATGTTCCAGCAGGATCGGATCGCGCGCCTGCCCGTCGGCAAGCGCGGTGCGGAGGCGGGTGGCGAGCATCATGGCGCGGGCTCCAGCGGAAAGAAGGCGCCGCCGCTCCACAGGCCGGGCGGATCGGCGCCCTCGTCGATCGCGATATTGGCCAGTTCATAATAAACCGGCCGGGCGATCAACGCCTCCAGCCCGCCGCGCACGGCGAGATAGGGGTGGGGGCCATCGCCCTTGTCCTCGAAACGGAGCGGATGTTCGGGCCCGGCGACCACCATGTCGCCGGTGTTGAGGCGGAAGGCCATGCGGCGATCGGCGCCTTCGCCTTCGCTTTGGAGTTCGACCGCGACGAACGCGGCATCATCCACGTCGATATCCAGCTTTTCCACCGGCGTGACGAGCACATGGCGGCCATCGGGCTCGCGCCGCAGGATGCTGGCGAACAACCGCACCATCGCCTGCCGCCCGATCGGCGAGCCCTGATGGAACCAGGTGCCGTCGCGCGCGATCCGCATATCGCTGTGCCCGCAATGCGCCGGATTCCACTTTTCCACCGGCGGCAACTTCCGCTCGGCGGCCAGCCGGGCGATTTCGGCGAGCGAAAGGCCGGTCAGATCCTCTGGCGGGGGGCTGGTTTCAGGCATGACGCCATCCGCTTAGAGCGATTTCAAAGCAGATGGAAACATCTGCTGACTCGGAAATCGCGGGATCGGCCAAGCGCGCGCGATTTCGAAGCAGATGGAAACATCTGCTGACTCGGAAATCGCGCGGAGGTGAAAGCCGGAATGGCCGCTCCGATGCTATCGGGGCGGCGACTCCGGCGAAAGGCAGGGTCAGCGCGGGGCCGCCGGGGCGGCATGGCGCGCCTGCAACTGGCCGTTGAGCGGCAGCGGCGCCGTCCCGCGCAGCCGGGCGAGCAGCCGGCGCCGTTCGACCGGCCCGGGAACCTCCCAGCCACCTGTCCATTGCGCGTCAAAGCCGAAGAAGCGGCCATAATATTCGGGATCGCCGATCAGCACGAGCGAATCGGCCAGCCCGGCATCGGCGGCGGCGAGCATCTTTTCCATCAGCTTGCGGCCGATGCCGTCGCGCTGGCGATCGGGCCGCACCGCGACCGGGCCGACCAGTGCGAGAGGCACCGTGCGGCCATCGTCACCCGCCAGTTCGACCGGCCAGCTTTGCAGCGTTCCCACCAGATTTCCGGCATCGTCGAATGCGGAAAAGGACAGTTCGGCAATCGCATCCACCCCGGTTCGCAGGCGATAGGCGGTCCGGCCGTGGCGATCGGTGCCGAAAGCGGCATCGAGCAATTGTTCAACGGCGGCGGGATCGGCGGCGGCGAGCGGAGCGAGCGTGATCAATCCTGGGGGGAGCTTTCCATGATGTGTGAAGATGCGCGCGCCCTCTAGAGACTCCCGCACGAAAGAAAAGTCCGAATTGTCGATGGGGGCGGGGATCGGGCGGGCTGGGGGCTTTTCCACATGACTCGTGGAAAGGGCTGTGGATAAACCCGGGACGGTCGCGGGACCAGCGCGGCCCGCCTGGCGCTTGCGCGACTTGCCCGATTTTCAGGCAGCGGCTACCGCGACCGCGAACAATGCGAGATGACCACATGACCACGCCGCCTGTCCTCGATGGACTCGTTCCGACCGCGCTTGCCCCCAAGTCGCGCCGAATCTTCCTCGAAGACTTCAATCTGCCGGTGGATATCGGCTTCCATGATTTCGAGGTGGGCACGCCGCAGCGGCTGGTCGTGAATGTCGAGGTGTGGGTCGACGAGGCGAGCTTCGCGCGCGAGGACAATGCCGCCGCCGCGTGGAATTATGATTTCCTGCGCACCGAGATCAAAAGGCTGGCGGACAGTGGCCGATTCAACCTGCAGGAAACGCTGGCGCGCGCCATTTACGATCTGATCGCGGCCCGCGCCGGGGTGACGGCGCTGCGAGTCTCGACCCGCAAGCCCGATATCTATCCCGATTGCGCCGGCGTCGGGGTGGAACTGGCGTCCTTCTGACCCCCGGCGCCGCGCGCTGGCCGGCCGACTTGATTGTGGCCAGCGCAAATTAAGCGGCGTCAGCCCGCCGGAAAATTGCGCGTGCAGGGCTTAAGTGCCTCGATGACGACGCGATAATCGGCGCGCGCGGCACCGGCCTGATCGGCGGTCAGATCGGCCGTCGAATGATCGGGCAATTCGGCCGGCAGGGTGCAGGCGAGGCGATACCAGAGCAGGCTGTCGGGCGCGGGCGGGGCGGCGCTGTCGTCCACCATTTCGCCCAAAGCCACGGCCCAGCGCGGCGATTCGCCCGGCCGGCGCAGCACGTTGAGCGAGACCGGGCGGCCATCGTCCGTGCCCAGGAAAATCTGGGTTTCGCTCTCGCCGGGCAGCGATCCGGGGACGTGGAAGGCGTTGCCGACGCGGGTGATGTGCGGCGGTGCATCCGCGGCGATCAGATCGCGCAGCACGCCGCGCGTGCGGGTTTCCAGATCGGCGGACCACATCATCTGGCCATAAGGCCGCGCCAGCCGCAGCTCGCCGGGCCGGTCGGGAACCGTGTCCACAAAGGCCAGAAGCCGCATTTTCTTGAGCTTTGGCGCGCGATTCGCCGCATCGAGCGGGACATCGGCAAGCCACGCCACCTGGCCGGGCAGGCCTTTTTTCCCGCCCAGCAGGGCGATCAACCGGCCTTCGATGTAGAAACGCTGCATGCCGGCCGGCGTGCCCGCCGCCGCCGGGCCCTTAAGCTTGGTTGCGGCCGTCACCTCGATATCGGCGACGGCGTCCGCCGCTTCGGCCAGCGCGACGAGATCCGCATAGGTCATTTGGCGGGCGACCGGCGCATTTTCGACGATTCGCGGGGTTTGCTGGGCTGCCGCCGGAATCGCGGAAAGCGTTGTCAGAATCGCGATCGCGAGCGACGTTTGACGCATGTTCAATCCTTCTGGCCAAGAGCATACAACCATTTGAAAATGGCCTGAGAGGCCGGTTTCGCATGGCGACCCCGGACGGTTCAAGGGTTGGACAAAGGAATTGCGTCGTCGAAAGTGTCGCGATAAGGACACACATTCCGTCAATAATTACTGAACCAAGACGGTACCCGCTAGATTATGTCGGGCGCTCCCCCATGGGCAGCCCGGACCCGTGAAGCTTGTGGATTGGAGGGAGTGTCGTTCCTTAATGGCTTACGCTGATCAATCGATGAGCTCCCGCCGGGTCGTGGCGATCGGCATTGTCGCACTGCTGCACGCAGTGATCGGCTATGCGTTCGTGACGGGCCTGGCCTACAACGTCGTCAAGAAAGTCGCTCAGGACCTGAAGACTTTCGACGTCGAAGAGGAGCCGCCACCCCCGGAGGAGCTGCCCCCGCCGCCGCCGCCCGAACAGAAGGTTGAGCCGCCGCCCGTGCTTGCTCCGCCGCCGATCGTTCAGGTGCAGAATGTGGCGCCGCCGCCGGTGACCACGGTTCGTGAGGCGCCCCCGGTCGTCATCACGCCGACCGCGCCTCCGGCCCCGCCGCCGCCGCCGCCGCCTGCCCTGGCTGCGAAGGCATCCGAACGCGGTAATTCGAGCCTTTGGGTCACCACCGAGGACTATCCGTCGCGAGCCCTGCGTGAAGAGCGCGAAGGCACCGTTACGGTGGCCTGGGACGTCGATGCCGGCGGTAAGGTGGTCAACTGCCGCGTGACGGCCTCGTCCGGCCACCCGGACCTCGATGAAGCGGCCTGCCGCAACATCACCCGTCGCGGCCGTTACAAGCCCGCGAAGGACTCGGCTGGCAACGATGTGCCCTCGAGTGGCTATTCGCGCCGCGTTCGCTGGCAGATGCCCAAAGACTGATGACGGCATGAGCCGGATCGCCTGAAGCATCCGGCCGGCCAATCAACCAATTCGACGAAGAGGAAGAACACCGAAATGGCTACCCCCGCTGCAGCGCCCCATGGCGGCGAGAACCCCTACGGCCTGATGGCCGCCCTGGAGCAGGGCGGAACGATCGCTTGGGCCACCTTCATCATCCTCGTGGTGATGTCGGCCGCGTCCTGGTACATCATGTTCACCAAGCTCCTTGAGCAGCAGAAGATCCTCAACCAGGCGAAGCGCGTGCGCACCTCGTTCTGGGGCACGCCGAGCCTGAAGGACGGCGCCGCCAAGCTCGAGAAGAACTCGGCCTATCGCCAGATCGTCGACGACGGCCTGCGCGCCCAGGACGAGCACACCAAGCTCATCGATCCGATCGACCAGCATGACTGGCTGCTCAGCTCGCTGTCGCGCAGCCAGCAGGCGGTGAACTCGAAGCTCGGCAACGGCCTCGCCGTTCTCGCCACCGTCGGTTCGACCGCGCCGTTCATCGGTCTGTTCGGTACCGTGATCGGTATCTACCGCGCGCTCATCAAGATCGGCGCTGCCGGTCAGGCCTCGATCGACGCCGTCGCCGGCCCGGTCGGTGAAGCTCTGATCATGACCGCGCTTGGTCTGGCCGTGGCCGTTCCGGCCGTGCTCGGCTACAACTGGCTGATCCGCCGCAACAAGGTCGTCGCCGAGCAGCTCGCTGCCTTCGCGACCGACATCCATGGCTACATGGTGTCGAACGGTGCGGTGAAGCCGTCGCTGATCGCTGCGAAGCCGGCCGCTCCGGCCGCTGCCAAGCCGGCTGCGACCGCCACCAAGGCGTAACTATCGGCCCGGCGTGGCCCCTTGGGGTCACGCCGGAAACGCCGGGTCGCTCGGTTGGCTCCGTCGCCGCCGAAAGTTGAAGTAGGACAGGATCTCACCCTATGGCCATGAGTGCAGGGCCCGCTGAAGACGACGCCCCGATGTCCGACATCAACACGACGCCTCTCGTGGACGTCATGCTGGTGTTGCTCATCATCTTCCTCATTACCGTTCCCGTCGTCATCCAGACGGTTCCCGTCAATCTGCCCAAGGTTGTGTTCGAACCGACGACGACCAAGCCCGAGAACGTTTCGCTCTCGGTGCGCGCCACTGGCGGCAAGTGCGAGGTTTTCTGGGGCCAGACGCTGGTTCAGCCGCAGGAACTGCTCGACCGCGCCGTGGTCAAGCTGAAGGCTGAAATCGACAAGCAGGGCGGCCCGACCGCGCCTGGCGTCGAACTTCCGGAAGCGCATATCCGCGGGGACGTGAACACGCCGTACCGTTGCATCGGCGGCGCGATCTTCACCATGCAGCGTGCGGGCTTCGCGCGGGTCGGGTTCATTTCCGAACCGCCGGCGGGCTACACGGCTGGCCGTCTCTGATCAGGAGTATCCATCATGGCAATGGCAGCAAGCACCACCGAAGGTGAGCCGATGATGGACATCAACACGACGCCGTTGATCGACGTCATGCTGGTGCTCCTCATCATGTTCATCATCACCATCCCGATCCAGACGCACGCGGTGAAGCTCGACCTTCCGGTCGACGATCCCAATGCGAAGAAGGATCCGCCGCCCATCGATCCCGTGAAGAACAAGGTCACGATCGATCCGGCCGGCACGGTGTTCTGGAACGGCAGCCCGGTGAGCCTCACCGTGCTCCGCCAGTATCTGGATCAGACCCAGACGATGAACCCGGTTCCCGAGCTGCATCTGCAGCCCGACCCGCAGGCCCGCTATGTGGTCGTGGACGAAGTCCTCGCGATCACCAAGCGCGCCCAGGTCGAGAAGATGGGCTTCGTCGGTAACGAGGCTTACGCGACCTGGTAATCCCGGCGCGCAAGCATTCGGACGAAAGAAAGGGGCGGACCGCAAGGTCCGCCCCTTTTCTTATGCGGGTCGGTGGCCACCGGCCTGCGGGAAGCAGCGCAGGGTTGCCAGCGCGATCTGTGTGGCAGGGCGCGGCAGCCCGGAAATTTGGGGTGTGGGCCTGCGTTCTGTCGATCTTGGCGGTCCACCCGATCGGCCGTTGGTCATGCGTTTGGGGGGCGGCGCTAGCCGTCTGAATCGGCCAATTTCCTCCCGATGGCGGCGGAGTGTGTGGGCGCGCGCGCAGGGGCGGTTTCCGCGAGGGCCTTTCGTCTTTGTTTCTGCGTCCCAAGTGGCGGGATCCCTTTCGTCGACGCGGGCCAGGCGGCTCCGTGCGTGCCGGCTTCCGTCGCCGCTGTCCTACAGATATCCATATCGGTTAAAATCGTGCCTCAATCGCAGGAGGCATTCATGTCGCTCATCGAAGGTATCATCGGTCCGGTCGCGAAGCTGATCGACAAGATCATTCCCGATCCCGAGGCGCGCGATCGGGCCAAGCTCGAACTCATCAAGCTGGAAGGCAGCCAGGAAATGGAAGCGCTCAAGGTGCAGCTTTCGGCGATCGTGGCCGAGGCGCAGTCGGCCGATCCGTGGACCAGCCGCGCGCGGCCCAGCTTTCTCTACGTCATCTACGCGCTGTTGCTCTGGTCGATCCCGATGGGGTTGATCGCGGCGGCGAAGCCCGATGTCGCCACCGCCATCGCGCAGGCGATGAACGCCTATCTCGCCGGCCTGCCCGAACCGCTCTACGCGCTCTTCGGCACCGGCTATCTGGGCTATACGGCCGCGCGTGAATGGGGCAAGGCGAAGAAGAGCTGAGCTTCGCCCACGCCGGGTGGCGGGGCCGCGCAGGAGCCCCGCCACATGCCCACCCTTGCCTTGCTGGTCGCATCCAACCTGTTCATGACGATCGCCTGGTATGGCCATCTCAAATTTCCCGACGCGCGGCTGTGGGTGGTGATCCTGGCATCGTGGGGGATCGCCCTCATCGAATATTGCCTAGCGGTGCCGGCGAACCGGATCGGTTATTTCAATGGCTTTACCGGCGGCCAGCTCAAGATCATGCAGGAATGCGTCACGCTTGCCGTGTTCGCGCTGTTCGCGATCTTCGTGCTCAAGGAACCGCTAAGCTGGCGCTTCCTGGGCGCATCGGCGTGCATCGCGGGCGCGGCGGCATTCATGTTCGTCGGGCGCGCTTAAACGGCGCGCGGAAATTCCAACGCTCAGTGATGGTCGGCTGGCCGGCAGGCGGGCAGGATATTCAGAGGGCCGCTTTGTCGGGCAAGCGGACCGGCGGCGTTGCCCTCTGCGACGGTCGGCTTGGGTCACAAGTGTCCATGGTGAACGAGCCGGTCCGCGCCAAATGAGCGCGACGCGCGATCCGGTGATGCTATCGGTGGCGTGGCTGTTCGATTGCCCGTTCATGCAGGCCCCGATCGGAATCGAGCGCGACGGCGGTTGCCGCGTCGTTCGGCGCCGTTTCATGCTCCTTACGCGGTCGCGATTGTGCTTCGTCCACTGTGGGGACGTGAATGACCTTGAGCGCGTCATCGCCTTCAAGGCCGAACAGGCCGCGCAGGCTTATCTCCAGCTGGTCACTGGCGCTGTTGATGCCTTCCGCACGCAAAGCTTCATAAATGGCCCAGGTATAAGCCGCATGCAGGGTTCGCGGATGGCGTGCCGATGCCGGCGTTGGCCATATCACGAGATCGAAATCGAGCCCGGCGCCGCTGAACCCCTTCAGCCAGACCTGCGCCTTGTGCAGATCATCGTCCGGCAAGGTGAAATCGAGGCCCCTCGCGGCCGCCAACACGACGTCGCGAACCTTTGTGCAGTCGCTTTGCTTGGCGACCGAGAAGGGTACGTGAATGCGCCGGGAAGATTCGTTGTAAGTCCAGTTTCTGACCTGGCTTTGGACCAGTGCGGAATTGGGGATGACGACATTGAGATTGTCGTTGGTCCGTAGCCGCGTGGCGCGCGGGCCGATTTCTACGACCTCGCCTCGGACCTCGCCTTCAAGCTCGATGAAATCACCGATCCGGATCGTCGGATCGAAAATCAGAACGAGGCCGGAAACGAACTCCTTCACGATACCCTGTAGGCCCAGCCCGAGCCCCACGCCGATGGCGCCGGCAAAGATCGAAAGCGAGGTGATATCGATGCCCAGCGCGGTGACGCCGGCCAGCACGCCGACGATCATGATCAGATAGGTGGCCAACTGCTCGACAATATAAACCATGGGCGCGCCGTTGGTGACGCGGCCGCGCACGCGATCCAGAGAATATCGCAGCATCTTCACCACGAGGAGCGCGCACGCGACGATGGCGATAGCTGTCATGGCGCGCTTGGCGAGGATGGTCCACGTGACCGAGCCTGCGAGGGCCTGTGCGGCCTGGAGTGCGTCTTCGAACATAGCCGGGGCCCTGGTGGTGAACGCGTGCCGCAAGGCTACATCGCGCGACACCCCCTCGGTATCGGTGTTTCTTGGGATGGCGGAGGCTTTGCACCGTTAAAGCAAATGGGGTTTGGCCGCCCGTACGACGCGGCGTTCAGCTTATTGCCGTGAACGGCCTCTGTCCGCATTCGTCCGCGCCGCCTGGGCGAGAATCTTTGCTTTTCCGATAGTTATCTGGATCTTGAGAGTCGCCATGGCAAGGCTCAACTTCCGCAACTTCGCTATTCCGCCGGGGCAGTTGCCGTTCGGCCATCTTTTCGCGTCGCGATGGCGGCGCCCGCGTTGTCATCCCGCTACCCCGCGCCCATATCGCCCGTGGAACAGATTACGGAATGGATATGAGCGAAGACAAGATTGGCTGGCACGGCACGACGATCCTGTCGGTGCGGCGCGGTGTCAAGGTGGTGGTCGCCGGTGACGGCCAGGTTTCGATGGGCAATACGGTGATGAAGCCCAACGCCCGCAAGGTCCGCCGCCTGCACGACGGATCGGTGATCGGCGGTTTCGCGGGCGCCACGGCGGATGCCTTCACCTTGTTCGAACGGCTGGAACGCAAGCTGGAACAGCATCACGGCCAGCTGATGCGCGCCGCGGTGGAACTCGCCAAGGATTGGCGCACCGACAAATATCTCCGCAATCTCGAAGCGATGATGATCGTCGCGGACAAGGATGTGACGCTGATCCTGACCGGCAATGGCGATGTGCTGGAACCGGTGGGCGGCGTCGCGGCGATCGGTTCGGGCGGCAATTTCGCGCTCGCTGCCGCGCGCGCGCTGGTCGATTATGAACCTGATGCCGAACGGCTGTGCCGCAAGGCGATGGGCATCGCGGCGGAGGTGTGCGTGTTCACCAACGACCAGCTGACGGTGGAGACGCTGGATAGCGCCACCTGATCGCGGTCCCGCCCAACGCCTGGCTTGAACCGCGATTGTCCCGCACCGATATCGCCGGTTTCGCCCCCTGAAGTTCCTTCCCAGAGAAAGCCAGAATGAACGACGCGCTTACCCCCAAGGCAATCGTCCACGCGCTCGACGCGCATATCGTCGGGCAGCAGGAGGCCAAGCGCGCCGTCGCCGTCGCGCTGCGCAACCGCTGGCGCCGGCAACGGCTGCGGCAGGATCTGCGGGACGAGGTGACGCCCAAGAACATCCTGATGATCGGGCCGACGGGCTGCGGCAAGACCGAGATCAGCCGCCGCCTCGCCAAGCTGGCCGATGCGCCCTTCGTGAAGGTGGAAGCGACCAAGTTCACCGAGGTCGGCTATGTCGGCCGCGATGTGGAGCAGATTGCCCGCGATCTCGTCGAGGAAGCGGTGCGGCTGGAAAAGGAACGCCGCCGCAACGCGGTGAAGGACAAGGCCGAGGAGGCCGCGCTCATCCGCCTGCTCGACGCGCTGGTCGGCAAGGATGCGAGCGAAGCGACGCGCAGCGCCTTCATCCAGCGGTTCCGCGATGGCCATCTCGACGACAAGGAGGTCGAGGTGGAGCTGGAGGACAGCGGTTCGCCTTCGTTCGAGATCCCCGGCATGGGCGGCCAGGTCGGCATGATCAACCTCAGCGACATGATGGGCAAGCTGGGCGGCGCGCGCACCAAGCGCCGCAAGCTGCCGGTCCGCGCCGCATGGGCCAAGCTGGTTGACGAGGAAGCCGACAAGCGGCTCGATCAGGATGAGGTGAGCCGCGTCGCTTTGGCCGACGCCGAAGCCAATGGCATCGTCTTTCTCGACGAGATCGACAAGATCGCGGTCAGCGACGTGCGTGGCGGATCGGTCAGCCGCGAAGGCGTGCAGCGCGATCTGCTGCCGCTGATCGAAGGCACCACCGTCGCCACCAAATATGGGCCGATGAAGACGGACCATATCCTGTTCATCGCCAGCGGCGCCTTCCACGTCGCCAAGCCCAGCGATCTGCTGCCCGAACTGCAGGGCCGCCTGCCGATCCGCGTCGAGCTGCGCGCGCTGACCGAGGAGGATTTCGTCCGCATCCTTTCGGCCACCCAGGCATCGCTGACCGAGCAATATCGCGCGCTGATCGGCACCGAAGGGGTCGAGATCCGCTTCACCGACGATGGCATCGCCGCCATCGCCCGCATCGCGGCGGAGGTGAACGCGCAGGTGGAAAATATCGGCGCCCGCCGGCTTTCCACCGTGATGGAAAAGCTGCTGGAGGAAGTGAGCTTCGATGCCGAGGATCGCAAGGGCAGCACGCTCGTGATCGATCAGGCCTATGTCGAAAATCAGCTTTCGGCGATCGCGCGCAACACCGATCTCAGCAAGTTCGTGCTGTAAGGGCCGGGGCGGGGCGGGGGGCTACATCAGCCCCATCGCCCGCAGGCTGGCATGGCCTTCGCCAGCGATGACGATATGATCGTGGACGGTAATGCCCAGCGGCTTGCCGGCCGCGATCAGTTCGCGGGTCAGGGCGATATCCTGCCGGCTGGGGGTGGGATCGCCCGACGGGTGGTTGTGGACCAGGATCAGCGCCGCCGAGCCAAGATCGATCGCGCGGCGGACGATTTCGCGGACATAGACCGCCGCCTGATCCACCGATCCTTCGGACACCAGATCGTCGCGGATCAGCAGATTCTTGGCGTTGAGGTGCAGCACGCGGACGCGTTCGATGCCGCGATGGGCCATGTCGGCGCGCAGATAATCGAGCAGCGCCTGCCAACTCGCCAGCACCGGCCGTTCGGCGACGCGCGATCGCAGCAGGCGGAGCGCCGCGGCCTCGGCGATCTTGATCGCGGCGACCGCGTTTTCACTCAGACCCCCCTTGCGGGCGAGTGCCGCCGGCTCCGCGCTGAACAGCGCGCCGAGGCTGCCGAATTCCGCCAGCAGCCGCCGCGCCATCGGCTTGGTGTCGCGGCGCGGGATGGCAAGGGCGAGCAGATATTCGACCAGTTCATGATCGTGCAGCGCATCCGGCCCCTGTGCGGCCAGCCGCGCGCGCAGCCGGGCGCGGTGGCCGCTGGCGTCGTTGGCGGGATCGGCATCGCTCATGGCGGGGGACTGTGCATGGGTCGTGACGGCGGCGCAACCGAATCGCGCTGGCCCAAGGCGGCCGCGTCGCGCTAGAGATGGCGCGGATGGATGAAGGCGAAACGGTGCGCCCGCCCAAGCGGATCAAGCGGTTGGCGGCCGGGCTGGCGCTCCCCGCGGTCGTGCTGGGCGTGCTGTGGTTCGAGCGTCGGCCGATCGCCGAACATTATGTCGATCGGGCGCTGGCCGAACGTGGCTTGCCGGCGCGCTATCGCATCGCCGCGCTCGGGCCGTTCACGCAGCGGCTGGAGGATGTTTCGCTCGGCGATCCCGCCCGGCCCGATCTGACTGCCGACTGGGCCGAACTGCGGCTCGCCTGGGGCTTTGGTGGCCCGCAGGTGGTGGAAGTGCGTGCCGGCGGCGTGCGCCTCAATGGCCGGCTGGTCGATGGCAAGCTGAACCTGGGCAGTCTCGACAGGCTGATGCCGGCGCCGACGGGCGCCCCGTTCGCGCTGCCCGACCTGCGCGTCGCGCTGGACGATGCCCGGCTCGGGCTGGAAACGCCGGCCGGCCGGATCGGCCTGGCGCTCGACGGGCAGGGCAATCTCGCCCGGGACTTTCGTGGCCGGCTCAGGCTCCATGCCCCGCGCCTTTCCGCCGGGGATTGCAATGCGGTCGGCCTGCTGATCGCGGCGGAGGTGCGGACCGCGAAGTCGGGTATCGCGCTCGACGGGCCGGTCGATCTCGGCTCGCTGGCCTGTGATGGCGCGGGCGGGCTGGGGCAGGTGAAGGGCCGCGCCCGGCTGAAGCTGGCGGGCGATCTTGGCGATGCCGAAGGGGATGTGTCGCTGCTCGCCGCCAACGGGCAGATCGCTTCGGTCACCGCCAAGGATTGGCGTTTCGTGGGCAAGTTCGCGGCGGATCTCGATGCGGGCGAGGGCGGGCTGGAAGGCGATATCGGCTTCGTCGATGCCGCCGCACCCGCCGATCTGCGTGCCAGCCTGCGCGATTATCGCGGGGCGCTGGCCGGCAGCCCGGTCGCCCCGCTCGTCCCGCCGCTGGTCGACGCGCTGGCCGGCGCCAGCGGCGACGTGGATGGCAAGGCGCGCCTGCTGCTCCGCCATGGCCGGACGACCGATGTGCACCTGCGTGACATCGCCCTCGAATCGGCAACGGCCGCGCGGCTGACGCTGCGCGACGGGAAGGGAATCGGCTGGTCCTCGGCCGCAGGCATCACGGCCGACGGCGCTTTGCGGCTGGCTGGCGGCGGCTTGCCCGAGATTGCCGGCCGGCTGGCCATCGCCGGTGGCGGGGGCGAGGGACGCTTCACCGTGGCGCCGATCGCGGCCGGTGGCGCGCGGCTGGCGCTGGCGCCGATCCGCATCGACGCCGATGGCGGCAGCTATCGCGTGCAGACGGCGGCGACGCTCGATGGCCCGCTGGGCGATGGCGCCGTGCGGGGGCTGGCGATGCCGTTGACGGCGCGGATCGGGGGCAATGGCGCGATCGCACTCAACACCGCCTGCGCGCCGCTTTCCTTCGAATCGCTTGCGGTCGCGGGCATTCGCCTTGCTCCGGCGCGGCTGCCGCTGTGCCCGACCGGAAAGGCGCTGGTGACGATCGCGCCCGATGGCGGCGTTGGCGGGGGCGGGGCGATTCCCGGCCTGAAGCTTGCGGGCCATGTCGGCGGTGCGCCGCTTACCATCGTCAATCGCCGCTTCGGGTTCGACATCGGCCGCCCCGGCTTCATTGCCGATACGGTGGCGATTCGGCTGGGCGCGGGTGATTCGGTCAGCCGGCTGGATGTCGACCGGCTCACCGGGCAGGCGGATGCGCGGGGGCTGGCGGGCCGATTCGAAGGCGCTGCCGGGCAGATCGGCGCCGTGCCGCTGCTGCTGTCCGAAGGGCAGGGCGACTGGCGGCTGGCCAATGCCGATCTCAGCCTCACCGGCCGGCTCAAGGTTGCCGATGCGGCCGCCGACCCGCGTTTCGAGCCATTGATTTCGGATGACGTGCGGCTGAGCCTGATCGACGGCCGCATCCACGCCACCGGCCAGTTGCGCCAGCCCGAGACCAATGTCGCCGTGGCCGCCGTGCGGATCGACCATGATCTGGCCAAGGCGCGCGGCACCGCGCTGCTCGATGTGCCCGGCATCACCTTCGGCCGGGCTCTGCAGCCCGAAAGGCTGACCCGGCTGACCTTTGGCGTCGTCGCCAATGTCGAAGGCACGGTGCGCGGTGAAGGGCGAATCGACTGGAATGATGCCGGCGTCACCAGCACGGGCGCCTTCCGCACCGATTCGCTCGATCTGGCGGCCGCCTTCGGCCCCGTGCGCGGATTGGCCGGCGAAATCCGTTTCTCCGATCTGCTCGGGCTTGAAACCCCGCCGGGGCAGGAGGTGCGGCTGGCCGAGGTGAATCCCGGCGTCGCGGTGACCGACGGCCTGATCCGTTACCAGCTGCTCCCCGGCCAGAAGCTGCGCGTCGAGGGCGGGCGCTGGCCGTTTTCGGGCGGTGAGCTGTTTCTGGAGCCCACGGTGATGGATTTCGCCCAGCCCGTGGCGCGTCATATGACCTTTCGGGTGGCGGGGCTGGATGCCGCGCAGTTCATCCAGCAGTTCGAGTTCGAGAACATCGCCGGCACCGGCATTTTCGACGGCACCCTGCCGATGGTGTTCGACGATTCGGGCGGCCGAATCGAAAACGGGCTGCTCAAGGTCCGCGAAGGCGGCGGCACGCTCGCTTATGTCGGCGAACTCAGCAATGAGGATCTAGGCACCTTCGGCAAGATGGCGTTCGATGCGCTGAAATCCATGCGATACGACAATCTGGCCATCCGGCTGGACGGCAATCTCGACGGCGAAATCGTCAGTGAAATCCTGTTCACGGGCATCAACGAACGGCCGATTGGCGGCGAGAAGCTGGAAGGCATGGCGGAGGAGCTGACCGGCCTGCCGTTCCGCTTCAACATCACGGTGCGGGCGCCGTTCCGCGGGCTGGTGAGCACGGCGAGCAATTTCATCGATCCCACCGCCCTGATTCGCAATCAGAAGCCGGGCGATTCGCCCAAGCCCGTTCAGACGCAGGAAAGCGAAGATAAGCGATGATCTTCGTGATAGAGGCGTTCGATCTCGAACGAAGCAAGGGGATGTTGATGACGGGGATGCGTGTGATTTTCTGCGGCGGCATGGCGCTGCTCGCGGGGGGCTGCATCCAGGTGAAGGCGCCCGACAAGCCGATCGAGATCAACCTGAACGTGAACGTGAAGCAGGAAGTGGTGGTGCGTCTGCAAAAGGACGCGCAGGAATTCATCACCGAAAATCCGGAGTTGTTCCCGCAATGACACGCAAGACCAAGCTGTCGCTCATCGGTGCCGCTGCCGCCCTCGCGCTGGGCGTCGCGGGAATCGCCATGGCGCAGGATGCGGCGCTTTCGGCGGCCATTGCCAGCGGCCAGGTGGGCGAGCAGGCCGATGGCTATATGGGCATCGCCAAGCCGGTGGGCGGCGACATCCGTTCGGCGGTGGAGGCGCTCAACATCAAGCGGCGCGCGGCCTATACCGATCAGGCGGCCAAGCATGGCGTGGCGCTGCGCGAATGGGCGGCGACGATCGGCTGCCAGACGCTGCGCAACCGCGTGAAGCCGGGCCAGGCCTATCTGCTGCCCGATGGCGTGTGGCGGGTGAAGGATGCCAGCCCGATCGCGCTGCCGGGCAACTGCGGCTGATCGGCAAGCGAAGGCGCACCCCCGCGGTTGACTTGGGCGACCCCCCTTCCTAAAGGGGCCTCGCCTTGGCGGGGTCGCTCGTCGGCATGTCTGTCGCGCGCTCCGAAGGGAGAGGGGATGACATGGCGAAGGACGAACCCGGGCAGGATCCGCCCAGTGTCGAAGACGCGCGGCTCACATCGCTGCAACAGCGATTGAAAGCTGCCGCGGAAGCGGAACGGGACAGGACCGCCACCAAGCAGGCGAAGCCCGGAAAGGGCTATTCCCAAGGGAATCGCGTGCTGGCGGAACTGATAGCGGGGCCTGCGGTGGGCGCACTGGTCGGCTGGGTCTTGGACCGCTGGCTGGGCACCACGCCTTGGATACTGTTGGCGATGCTGTTCCTCGGAATCGGTGTCGGCTTCAGGAATATCATACGGATTTCAAACGAGCGCCCGGAGTGATTCGGGCGCTTGGCGCATAAACAGGGGCCAAGCGGTGGCGGCAGAAGGCGGCAAGATCGATCCGATGCACCAGTTCCTGATCGAACCTTTGTTCGGTCGGACCTGGGAGATCGCGGGCTATAATATCGCGTTCACCAATTCGGCGCTGTTCATGGTGGTTACCCTGGCGCTGATCTGGGTGTTCATGCTTGGCGGCATGAAGCGTGCGCTGATCCCCGGCCGCTGGCAGGCCGCGGTGGAAGGTTTCACCGGCTTCATTTCGAACATGATGCACGCGAACATCGGCCCGAAGGGCAAGGCGTTCACGCCTTATGTGTTCTCGCTGTTCATGTTCATCCTCGTCGCCAACCTGGTCGGCATGATGCCGATCGGCATCGTCCCCGGGCTCCACGCCTTCACGGTGACGAGCCACCTGACGGTCACCGGCGTTCTGGCGATCATCAGCTTCTCGATCGTGCTGATCGTCGGCTTCGCGAAGCATGGCCTGCACTTCTTCTCGCTGTTCATCCCGCACGGCACCCCCGTGCCGATGATTCCGCTGATCTTCCTGATCGAGCTGTTCTCGTTCCTGATCCGCCCCTTCTCGCTCGGTCTGCGACTGTTCGTGGCGATGACGGCGGGGCACATCCTGCTCAAGGTTCTCGCCGGCTTCGTGATCAACGGGCTGAACGCGGGTGCCGGTATCGCGGCGATCGTTTCGCTGCCCAGTTTCATCCTGATGATCGGTATCACCCTGCTCGAACTGCTGGTGTGCGCGATCCAGGCCTATGTCTTTGCACTGCTCACGTCGCTCTACCTGAACGACGCGATCAACCTGCACTGAGTTTGTTCTTAACCTTCTAACGATTTCGACAAGGGAGTTTATCATGGACGCAGAAGCCGCGAAGCTGGTTGGTGCCGGTCTGGCCGCGATCGGTGTGGGCCTCGCCGCGCTCGGCGTGGGTAACGTCTTCGGCTCGTTCCTCGAGAGCGCGCTGCGCAACCCGGCCGCTGCCGACGGCCAGCAGGGCCGCCTGTTCATCGGCTTCGCCGCCGCCGAACTTCTCGGCCTGCTGGCGTTCGTCGTTGCGATGATCCTGCTGTTCGTCGCCTAACAGACTGTCCGGGGCCGGACCCGTCCGGCCCCTCCCAATTTTCGAGCGGGATTTCCCATGCCTCAGATCGCCCAGATTCTTGAGACCTATGCGTCCCAGATCTTCTGGCTGCTCATCGTTTTCGGCCTGATCTACTTCGGTATCGGCAAGGCGATGCTGCCCAAGATCGAGGCGACCGTGGAAGCCCGTGACCGCAAGATCGCCGACGATCTCGAGGCGGCCAAGAAGGCGCATGCCGACGCGGACCAGACCGAAGAGGACTATCGCGCCAAGATCGACGCTGCCCGCGCCGCCGCGCAGAAGGCGACGCAGGAAGCCAAGGCGGCTTCCGCCGTCGAGGCGGAACAGCGCGTCAAGGCCGCCGACACGGAGCTTGCCGCCAAAACCGCCGATGCGGATGCCCGCATCGCGGCCGCCCAGGCACAGGCGCTTGCCGGGATCGAGGACGTCGCCGCCGATGCGGCGCAGGAGATCGTTTCCAAGGTCTCGGGCGTGGCGGTCAGCCGCGATCAGGCCGCCAGCGCGGTGAAGGCCGCCCTGGCCAATGGCTGAGGAGGCACACACCATGGCGCAGGACGCCGGCTCCGAACTCGTGGCCGATAACCTCGCTCACGCCGCCGAACTGCACGGCAACACCACGGCTGCGCTGGCGCATGAAGGTGCCGCTGCCGAACATCATGTCGATCCCACGGCGCTTGGCATGAATGCCACGGCGTGGGTGGCGCTGGCGATGATCGTCGTCATCGTCCTGATGGTCTGGAAGAAGGTGCCGGCGCTGATCGGCGGCGCGCTCGACAAGAAGATCGCGTCGATCCGCGTGCAGCTGGACGAAGCTTCGCGCCTGCGGGCCGAAGCCGAGGCGCTGAAGGCCGAATATGAGCGCAAGGCCGCCGCGGCCGCCAGCGAGGCGGATGCGATGATCGCCCACGCCCGTGACGAGGCCGAAGGCATCGTCGCCAAGGCGAAGGCCGATGCGAGCGCGCTGATCGAACGTCGCGGCAAGATGGCCGAGGACAAGATCGCCGCGGCCGAACGCACGGCGATCGCCGAGGTCCGTGCCAAGGCCGCTGCCGCCGCGTCTGCCGCTGCGGCGGAGTTGATTGCCAAGGGCCATGACGCTGCCGCCGATAAGGCGCTCGTCGACCAGACGATCGCGGGGATCGGTTCGGCCCGCCTGAACTGATCGTACAAGCCTGCGAACAAAGGAAACGCCGCTCCGGTCCAGTACCGGGGCGGCGTTTCCTTTTGTGGTTTCGTGGGTGGACGCGAGGCCGTCAGAGTCGGACGAGCATCTTGCCCGTGTTGCCGCCGCTGAACAGCGCGCGGAACGCATCGGGCGTGGCTTCCAGCCCGTCGCGCACCGTTTCGGGGCTCTTGAGCTTGCCGGCGGCGGCCCAGCCGCCCATTTCGGCATGGAACTCGGCCATGCGGTGGAAGAAATCCATGACGATGAAGCCCTGCAGGCGCAGGCGCGCGCCGACGATGCGCATGGCGTAGCGCAGCGACAGCGGTTCCAGGGAATTATAGCTTTCGATCATGCCGCACATCGCGAAGCGGGCATTGTCGCGGGCCAGCGCCAGCGCGGCATCGAGATGATCGCCGCCGACATTGTCGAAATAGACGTCGATGCCCTGCGGCGCGGCGGCGTTGAGCTTGGAGATCAGCGAGCCTTCGGCCTTGTAGTCGATCGCCGCATCGGCACCGAGATCGCGGACCAGCGCGCATTTGTCCGCGCCGCCGGCCGATCCGACCACCGTCATGCCCTTGAGCTTGGCGATCTGCACCACGGCCGACCCCACGGCACCGGCGGCGGCCGATACGAACACGGTTTCGCCGGCCTTGGCCTCGGCCACCGAAAGCAGGCCGAAATAAGCGGTCATGCCCGGCATGCCGAGCAGGCCGAGGAACAGTTGATCGGGCGCGCCGCCGGCGGGCAGCTTGGTGAATTCTTTCGCCGGGCCGGTCGCCACGTCGCGCCAGCCGAGCATGTGGAGCACCCGATCGCCCGGCGCGAATCCTTCCGCCCGCGATTCTTCGACCACGCCCACCGCGCCGCCGCCGAGCGGCTCGTTGAGGTTGAACGGCGGCACATAGCTTTTCACGTCGTTCATCCGGCCGCGCATATAGGGGTCGACCGAAAGCCAGCTGTTGCGGACGCGGACTTCGCCGTCGGCCAGCGGCGCATCGGCAATGTCGACCAGTTCGAAATGCTCTGGGCCGGGCAGGCCGGCGGGACGTGATTTCAGGCTCCAGGCGCGTGCCATGGCAATCCTCCATGCTGTGTTTGCGATGGAGCCTAACCGCGAACGCGGGTTCCGCAAGCGTCAACTCAGCCGCTTGATCCGATCGATCAGGCGTTCGCGCGCGGCGAGCAGGGGCGCGCGGCGATCGATCAGCACGTCGCGGCCAAGGAAATGGCCGGTCAGCTTCAGCCCGTCATGGATATCCGCCCAGTCGCGCGCCGGGCCGCCGGTGGCCATGAACGGGGGCAGGTGCAGCAGGCGATCGCGATAATCCTGCCCGGCCACGCGACTGACCGCGCGGCCGCTTTTGGGGCTGACATAGATCAGGTCGTCGCGCGCATCGGTGACGGCGCAGGCGGACAGATCCAGCCCGAAGCCGATTTCGCCCAGCAGCAGCAATTCATAGAGCACGAGCGCCGAGCCCCAGCCGCGCGCCGACGGCGCGGCCTCGATCGCCGCGATCAGGCCGTCGAGTGCGACGTGGAGCGTGGGGAAGGGCTGGCCTTCGGGAAGCGTGGCGGCGGTGAGCGCCGTCGCCCATTCGATCGCGGCGGCGGCCAGGGGTTCACCCAGCAATCCCGCGCGGCTGTGGACCAGTTCCACGGTCAACTGGGCCAGCTGGTCCTCGCTCCGCGCGCGGAATTCGGCCTGCACGATATTGCCGGGCAGCAGCACGGGCTTCAGACGGCGGGATCGCCCGCCCCGCACATAGCCGGGCAGCAACCCATCCTCGGGCGTCATCAGCCGCGCGACGGCGCCATGTTCGCCATGGGCAAGGACGGCGCAGACGATGGCGGTGGCGCTGAGGTGCATAAGGGGACGTTAGAGCGCTTTCCAAGCAGGTGGAATCACCTGCTGACTCGGAAAGCGCGGCAAACAAAAAGCCTAGAGCATTCGAGCCGACGCAGTCGGATCGGAAACTGCTCTAGTGTGGACCGGGATGAATCGCTACGACTCGACGTGCCATTCCGGGCCAAACTGACGAGCGCCGGCACCGACTGCCGCTTGGCCCGTTATCGGTGGTTGCGGCGATGGATGCTGAAACAGGTTCAGCATGACCTCCCGGTTGGAAGCCGCCGGTGCTCACGCCTCGGGATGATAGAAATCCCAGATCGCGCGCGCCATCGCCTTCGACACGCCGGGCGCGCGTTCCAGATCTTCGAGCGCCGCGCCGCGCACCGCCTTGGCGGTGCCGAAGTGCATCAGCAGCGCCTTCTTGCGCGCCGGGCCGATGCCGGGGACTTCGTCCAGCGGGCTGGCGGTGAAGGCCTTGGCGCGCTTCGCCCGATGCGCGCCGATGGCGAAGCGGTGCGCCTCGTCGCGGATGCGCTGCAGGTAGAAAAGCGTCGGTGAATTGAGCGGCAGCATGGATTCGCGACCATCGGGCAGATGGAAATGTTCGCGCCCGGCATTGCGGTCCGGCCCCTTGGAGATGCCGACCACCGGCACGTCCTCGACCCCCGATTCCTGCAGCACGCGGCACACGGCCGATACCTGCCCCTTGCCGCCGTCGATCAGCAGCAGATCGGGCCATTCGCCGCCGGTGCGATCGGGGTCTTCTTTTTCCAGCCGCGCGAAGCGGCGTTCGAGCACTTCGCGCATCATCGCGAAATCGTCGCCCGCCGTCGTTTCAGGGCGCTTGATGTTGAACTTGCGATACTGGCTCTTGCGGAAGCCTTCCGGCCCCGCGACGATCATCGCGCCCACCATGTTGGTGCCCATGATGTGGCTGTTGTCGTACACCTCGATGCGGTTCGGCGGCTCGTCCAGTTCGAACAGATCGGCGATTTCCTGGAAGATGCGGCCCTGCGTGGTCGATTCGGCCAGCCGGCGGTCGATCGCTTCTTCGGCATTGCGGCGCGCCTGTTCCATCAGCTTGCGCTGTTCGCCACGCTGCGGAACCTTGAGCGTCACCTTGCGCCCGGCGCGCTCGGACAAGGCCTCCTCGATCAGCCCGGTCTCGTCGGCCAGCGACCGATCGATCAGCACCAGCCGCGCCGGCGGCACGTCCTCGTAAAACTGCATCAGGAAGCTTTCCAGCACCTCGCCCTCGGGCACGTCGGCGGTGTGCGCGGGGAAGAAGCTGCGATGCCCCCAATTCTGCCCGCCCCGGATGAAGAAGGCCTGGATGCCGATCAGCCCCTGCTTGGCGGCCAGCGCGAACACGTCGGCATCGCCCACGCCTTCGGCATTGATCGCCTGGGCGGACTGGATGAAGGTGAGCGCGCGCAGGCGATCGCGGTAGACGGCGGCCAGTTCGAAATCCATCGCGTCCGCCGCGGCGGTCATCGCCTCGCCCAGCTTCTTCTGCACCTCGGTCGACTTGCCGGCCAGAAACGCCTTCGCGTCGTCCACCAGTTCGGCATAATCGTCGGCCGTGATCCGATCGACGCACGGCGCCGAACAACGCTTGATCTGGAAGAGCAGGCAGGGCCGATCGCGATTGGCGAAGAAGCTGTCGGTGCAGCTTCGCAGCAGGAACAGCTTTTGCAGCGCGTTGAGCGTGCGCGTGACGGAGCCGGCGCTGGCGAACGGGCCGTAATATTGCCCCTTGGCCCGCCGCGCGCCGCGATGCTTCTGCACGCGCGGAAAGGCGTGATCCTCGCGCAGCAGGATGAAGGGGAAGCTTTTGTCGTCGCGCAGCAGCACGTTGTAGGGCGGGCGATAACGCTTGATCAGCTGCGCTTCGAGCAGCAGCGCCTCCGCCTCGGTATTGGTGGTGACGATCGTCATCGACCGCGTTTGCGCCACCATCCGCTGCAGCCGCCGGGGCAGGCGGGCGACCTGGGTATAGTTGGTGACCCGGTTCTTCAGCGCGCGCGCCTTGCCGACATAGAGCACATCGCCCTTGGTATCGTGCATGCGATAGACGCCCGGCCGCACGGGAAGCGTTTTCAGCACGTTGCGGATCGCGGCCACGCCGGCTTCCAGATCGGGCTTGTCCGATCCGCGCACGGTGTAGACGGATTTTTCTTCGTTGAAGCGGTCGGTCGGCTGATCGGTTGGTTGGTTGGTCACTGGCCGGATTTAGGACGTGGCCGGCCGTGGCGCCAGCGGCTTCAGGCGATGGCGGGGTGGATGAAGGCGTCGAGCCCGTAAGCGGTGCCGACCAGCCCGCAGATCGCGGGCAGCGCCAGCGCGAGGAGCGCGCGGCTCATCCCCGGCAGCCCGCTATCGGCCAGCGGGCCACCCGTGCGCCACAGCGGCGGGAAAGCGACGATCGCGGAGAAGGCCATGCCCAGCAGAAGATTGCGCGGCACCCAAAGGCCAAGGCTGCTTCCCTGGCTGGCGGCGAAAACAATGCCGGCCAGCATCAGGAAAGACCAAAGCCACGCAACACACTTCATGGCGCCGGTTTAGCGCCGATCACCTAAGAAGCCGTTTACGAGCCGTAACGAATTGATCGGGCGGGCTTTCCGGGCCGTGGTTCAGGCGACCGGGCCATGTTCGAAGCCAAGCCGGCCGGGCAATGCCACCGCTGTCGCGCCATCGCGCAGGGCGATTCCGGTGCCGGCCGTGAAGGCGCCGACCCGCGCGACTGGCAGGCCATGTTCGGCGGCGATCGCGCGGATCGCGGCTTCCGCCGATGGAGGGGCTGCGAACAAAAGCTCATAATCGTCGCCTGCCGTTGCGGCGGCGATCCGCGTGGGGCGATTGTCGGGCTGGATGGACAGAAGATCGTCGGACAAGGGAATGGCGGCGAGGTCCACGGCGATGGCCAGCCCGCTCGCCGTCGCCATCCGGCCGGCGTCGATCAGCAGCCCGTCCGATATGTCGGCCATGGCGGCGACGCTGGTTGCGATGGCCTGGCCAAAGGCGAGGCGCGGCTGCGGGCGGTGATAGCGGCGGAGCAGCGCGGCAGGGCCCGTGCGATCGCCCAGCGCGATGGCGAGGCCGAGGCCGGCATCGCCGATCGTTCCCGTGGCCCACAGATCGTCGCCCGCCCGCGCGCCCGCGCGCGAAGGCGCTCCGCCGGCGGGGGCCTGGCCGATCGCGGTCAGCCCCAGCGTGCGCGGCGCGCCGGCGGGCATCGCCACCGTGTCGCCGCCCAGCAGCGGCACGGCAAAGGCGCGGACGGCGTGATCCAGCCCGGCCGCGAAATCCGCGTCCCAGCCCGGTCCGCCGGCAAAGCCATAGCCCATTAGCAGGCCGACCGGCACGGCGCCCTTGGCGGCCAGATCGGAAAGGTTCACCGC
This sequence comes from Edaphosphingomonas laterariae, assembly GCF_900188165.1. Taxonomy (GTDB): domain Bacteria; phylum Pseudomonadota; class Alphaproteobacteria; order Sphingomonadales; family Sphingomonadaceae; genus Sphingomonas_E; species Sphingomonas_E laterariae. The sequence continues at coordinate 69,213 of NZ_FZOS01000011.1, forward strand.
GACGAGCTTCCACGCCACATCCTGCGCGGTATCGCCGGGCAGGAAATGCACGCCTTCGACCAGCATGTCGTGGGTCAGCACGATATCGCCGGACAGCGGCAGCACTGCGGCATCATCCGCCAGCCCGCGCGCGGCCGGGTGCGTGGCGATGGCGCGCAGGGCGGCGATGAAATCGGATTCGCGGGTCATCTCGTCGGTCTAGCGCGCCCGCCCGCGAGGGGCGAGCGCCACCGGCGCGCGTTTAGACCGACGGCGCGGCTGGTTAGAGCATTTTCCGATCCGACTGCGTCGGCTCGAATGCTCTAAACTTTTGGTTTACCGCGTTTTCCGAGTCAGCAGGTGATTCCACCTGCTTGGAAAACGCTCTAGCCGCGCACCGCCTTGGCCACGCCGTCGAGCAGGCCGTTGACGAAGCCCTTTTCGCGCTTGTCATAAAAGGCGTCGGCCACGTCGACATATTCGCTGATCACGGTCGCGGTCGGCACGTCGATCCGCGCGATCAGTTCATAGGTGCCGGCGCGCAGGATCTGGCGCATCGGCTTGTCGAGCCGTTCCAGCGACCAGCCGGCGGCGAGCTTGCCGGTGATGGCGGCGTCGATCTCCTCACGCCGCGCGTCGACGCCGCGGACGAGATCGTCGAAGAAATCGATCTCGGCATGCGCGTAGGTCACGTCCTCGATCGTGCGGCCCAGCCGGTGCTGGTGAAACTCGTCGAGCAGCTTGGGGATGGGGGTCTTTTCCATCTCGTGCTGGTAGAGCGCCTGCACGGCGAAAAGGCGCGCGGCGGAGCGTGCGCGGGAGCGTTCGTTGGTCTTGGTCATAATCTTACCGCTACCGATCGGGCGTGGGCGGGCAGGCCCTCGGCTTCGGCCAGCGCCACCGCCGCCGGGCCGATCCTGCCGATCGAGGCCGCATCGCAGGCGAGGAAGCTGGTCCGCTTCATGAAATCGAGCACCGACAGGCCGGACGAAAAGCGCGCGCGCCGCCCCGTGGGCAGCACATGGTTCGGCCCGCCGACATAATCGCCGACGGCTTCGGGCGTGTGGCGGCCGAGGAACACCGATCCGGCGTGGCGCACGGCGGCGAACAGCGGCTCGGGATCGGCGACCGCCAGTTCGAGATGTTCGGGCGCGAGGCGATCGACCAATGCCGGCGTGGCGGCGAGATCGGTGACGAGGATGATCGCACCATTGGCGTCCCAGCTCGTCCGCGCGGTGGCGCCGGTGGCGAGTGTCGCGATCTGGCGATCGACCTCGGCGGCGACGGCATCGGCGAAGGCCGCGTCGTCTGTGAACAGGATCGACTGGCTGGTCGGATCATGCTCGGCCTGGCTCAACAGGTCGGCGGCGATCCATGCGGGATCGTTGGCGGCATCGGCGACCACGACGATTTCGGACGGGCCGGCCACCATGTCGATGCCGACGACGCCGTAAAGCTGGCGCTTGGCTTCGGCCACCCAGGCGTTGCCGGGGCCGACGACCACGTCCACCGGTGCGATCCGATCGGTGCCGTAAGCGAGCGCGGCGATCGCCTGCGCACCGCCGACGCGCCACATTTCGTCCACGCCGGCAATCTCGGCGGCGGCGAGCACGAGCGGATTGGTTTCGCCCCTGGGCGTTGGCGTCACCATCGCGAGGCGGCCGACGCCGGCGACCCGCGCCGGGATCGCGTTCATCAGCACCGACGACGGATAAGCGGCGCGGCCACCCGGCACGTAGAGGCCGGCGGCATCCACGCCCCGCCAGCGCGCGCCCATGCGAACCCCGGCGGCATCGATAGTTTCGCTGTCGGTGGGCTTTTGCGCGACGTGATAGGCGGTGATCCGTTCGGCCGCGAGTTCGAGCGCGGCGCGCAGATCGGGCGAAAGCGCCGCCAGCGCGGCCTGCCGTTCGGCGCGCGGCACCTGCCAGCCGGTGATGTCGAGATCATGGCCGTCGAACTTCGCGGTCAGATCCTTCAACGCGCCATCGCCGCGCTCGCGCACCTCGGCACGGATTGCGGACACTGCGCGCGAGACGTCATCGTCCGCTTCGCGCCGGGCGTTGACCAGATCGTCGAACGCGGCGACGAAGCCCGCGTCGCGCGTGTCGAGCCTAAGCGGCATCCTTCGCCCCTTCCGCCACCAGCGCCCGGAAGGCTTCGACCAGCGGCGCGATTTCGGCGGCGCGCGTCTTGAACGCGGCGCGGTTGACGATCAGGCGGGCCGATACCTCGCAGATCGTCTCGACCTCGACGAGGCCGTTTTCCTTGAGCGTCCGGCCCGACGACACGAGATCGACGATACGGCTGGCAAGGCCGAGCACCGGCGCGATTTCCATCGCCCCGTTGAGCTTGACGCATTCGGCCTGAACGCCGCGCGCGGCGAAGTGGCGGCGGGTCAGTTCGGGATATTTGGTCGCGACGCGAACATGGCTCCATTCGCGCGGATCGTCCTCAGCGGCCATTTCCACCGGTTCGGCCACCGAAAGCCGGCAACGGCCGATGCCGAGATCGACCGGCGCGTAGATTTCCGAATAATCGAATTCGTCCAGCACGTCGGATCCGACGATGCCGATCTGCGCGGCGCCATGCGCGACGAAGGTCGCGACGTCGAACGCGCGCACCCGGATCAGCCCGATATTGGGATCGTTGGTGGCGAAACGCAGCGCGCGGCTGTCCTCGTCCGAAAAAGCGGCTTCGGGAACGATGCCGACGCGCGCCAGCATCGGCAGCGTCTCGACGAGGATGCGTCCCTTCGGGATAGCGATGATGATCGGCTCGGCCATGACGTGGGCGGCTTTACTGGCGCGGGCAGGCGGGCGCAATGGCGGCATGGCGAATGGGCGGGGGACGGCGCAGGCTCGACCGCGCGTTCCGGCTCTATCGAGTCCGTCTCAGTCCGTTTGATCGGGGGTGAGAGAGCGTTGTATGAGAGCATCCGTCTTCGCTATGTCATTACGATGCAAGATCGATTCACAATCTTCATTGATGAAAGCGGTGAAGCTGGAATTGGAAAGATTCGCTCTGAAACGTCGGGTGGCGCTTCACCATACATGACCTTGGGCGCTTCACTCATCAGCAATGAATCTCGAGAGGCTTGCGAAGACGCTCTGGGCAAAATCAGAGATAAGGTCCGCAAAAAATCGCTTCATTGCTCTCAATTGAATCACTATCAACTTCTTCTTTTTGTCCGTGAGATCACGAAAATAAGAATGAGGCTGTTCGGGGTTATATCGAAAAAAGATACTCTCGGAAATTATAAGGCGGAGATATCCGATAACAGTAGCAAGTACTACAATAAATGTGCTCAGTATTTGCTGGAGCGCGTTGGGTGGTTCATGCAGGTGCGCAAGATTCCGCCGGAAAATCTCGATATAATCTTTGAGAAAGCAAACGTTGATTACGATAAGATGAAAAATCTGCTGAGGAAATGTCAGTCCAGCCCTCAGCACTCGAGCACAAAATGGCTGCAGCATATCGACATCGACAAAATAGCAGTGAAGGAAAAGGGCGAGGAGCCGCTTCTGCAACTGGCCGATCTTGTTGCACACGCGCTGTACAAATGCGTCGACAAGTCGACCGCCAACTTCAGCATAACGGAGCCGCGCTATCTACGTGAGCTCGCTCCACATTTCTTTGGCCATCCTGAAACCCAAGCAGTGGTGGGGGCTGGCCTGTACTGTGTGCATTCCACGCGCGACCTAAAGGTGGATACTGATGTGAGCGAAATCCTGAACAGCATGCTAGCGACCCAGCCTAAGCAGAGTTAACTTGCTTGGCCCGATGGCCGCAATGGCGCCGCCCCCTGCCATTCCGCTCAATCCGCGCGCGCTCTCTCCGCCAAAAACGCCCGGATCGCCGCCGTCACCGCATCCGGCCTCTCCCACGGCACGAAATGGCCGGCGTCCTCTACCGCCACGATGCGGAGGTCGGGCACCAGCGCGTCCAGCCCGTCGAGCTGGCAGGGGAGCAGCGCCTTGTCCTGCATTCCCCAGATCACGAGCGTAGGCATGGCGAGCTTCGGGAAGGGCTGGTCGATCCACGCTGGCCGCTCCACCTCCTCGCCCATGGCTGGCACGATGATTTTCGAGGCGCGATACCAGTTGAGCATCGCGGTCAGCGCGCCGGGCTGGCGCCATTGGTCGAGATAGATCGCCCGTTCGTCCGCATCGACCAAGCCGGCCGGCACATGCGCCTCGAAGCTGCGGGCATAGAAGCCCTCGATTCCCCATTCGGCGGTCCGCGCCTCGATGGCCGGATCGCGGAAGGCGCGCATATATTGCGAGGCCGCGCGTTGGGCGGGGTCGTCGATCAGGCTTTTCTGGAAGATCAACGGATGCGGGGCGTTGGCGATGATGAGCCGTGCCACGCGGTCGGGATGCTTGAGCGCCACCGCCCACGCTGCCGCCCCGCCCCAATCATGGCCGACCAGCGTGAAGCGGGCTAGCCCGAGCGCATCGGCCAGCGCGATCGCGTCGGCGACGATCAGGTCGGTCGCATAATCCTCAACATGGCGTGGCTTGGACGATCGGGCGAAGCCGCGCTGGTCGGGCGCGACGACGACATGATCGGTGGCGAGGTCCGCCAGTTGGTGCCGCCACGTCCGCGCCGATTCGGGAAAGCCGTGGAGGAAGAGGATGGGATCGCCGGTGTCGCCGTCAGCGCCGCCGCCGCCATTCCCGCCCAGCGTGACGTCCAGCTCGACGCCGGTCGGCAAAGCGAAGCGCTGGCGGCGGAGCGCGGTCACGCCAGTTCGGATGGCGCGCGCGCCTTGATCGCCAGCGCGTGGACACGTTCACGCAGAAGTTCGGCCAGCGCCGCGTTCACGGCGCGCTGGCGGGCGACGCGGGATTGCCCTTCGAACGCGGCGGCGACGATTTCGACGGTGAAGTGCGATTCGCCGCGCGCATCATGGCCGGCATGGCCGCGATGCTTTTCGCTGTCGTCGATCACGGCGAGATGCGCGGGCGACAAGGCGGCGGTGAGGAGGCGGGCGATCTCGGCGGCGACGGGGCCGGGGCGGCTGGGAATATCGGTCATGGCGCCTATATAGCCGGATCGGCGCGAAGGAGCAGAGGCGAAGTTGGCGGACGGGAACACGCAGCGCAGGCAGGATCGGTTCCACGGGCGGATCGGCTCGGGCGAGCAGATGTGCGCGCATCCCGGCTGCATGGAGCGCGGCGAATTCCGCGCGCCCGGCGCCGCCCGGTCAAGCTTCGACGGCCCCGGCGACTGGCGCTGGCTCTGCCTCGAACATGTCCGCGCGTTCAATTCGGGCTATAATTTCTTCGACGGCATGTCGTCGGACGAGATCGAGCAGGCGCAGCGGCCCTTTGCCGGCTGGGAGCGCGAGACGCGGGCCTTTTCCGCCGCTGGCGGCTCCGCCGGCCCGCGCTGGGGCGATTTCGTCGATCCGCTGGACGCGATCAGCGCGCGCTTCGCCGAAGCGCGGCAGGTGCGCCCCGATGGCCGGCCGCTGGGTGATGCCGATCGCCGCGCGCTGAAAACGCTGGGCCTCACCGCCGAGGCCGATCTGAAGGCGATCCGCAAACGCTATACGGAACTTGTCCGCCGCTATCATCCTGACCGCAATGGTGGGGACCGGACACATGAGAAGGCTTTGCAGGACGTCATCAGCGCCTATACGCATCTGAAGGCGGCTCCCGCCTTTGCCTGATTCCGTTCGAGAGTAGTGCCATGTCCGATCTGCCGAACATCCAGCCCGATAGCCGCGCCGCGCCGGTGCTCGACGCGCCCGACAAGATGGTGAAGGTGCGCGATGTCTTCGGCATCGACAGCGACATGGAGGTGCCGGCCTTCTCCGAAGCGGATGAACGCGTGCCCGATCTCGATCCGGCCTATGTGTTCGATCCGGATACCACGCTGGCGATCGCCGCGGGCTTTGCCTTCAACCGCCGCGTCATGGTGCAGGGCTATCACGGCACCGGCAAATCCAGCCACATCGAACAGGTGGCCGCACGGCTCAACTGGCCGTGCATCCGCATCAACCTCGACGCGCATATCAGCCGTATCGACCTGATCGGCCGCGATGCGATCGTGCTGCGCGACGGCCAGCAGGTGACCGAGTTCCGCGAAGGCCTGCTGCCCTGGGCGCTGCAGACGCCGACCGCGCTGGTGTTCGACGAATATGATGCCGGCCGCCCCGACGTGATGTTCGTCATCCAGCGCGTGCTGGAAACTGAAGGCAAGCTGACGCTGCTCGATCAGAACCGGGTGATCCGCCCGAACCCGCATTTCCGCCTGTTCGCCACCGCCAACACGGTGGGCCTGGGCGATACGACGGGGCTTTATCACGGCACGCAGCAGATCAACCAGGGCCAGATGGACCGCTGGAACATCGTGGTGACGCTGAACTATCTGCCGGCCGCGACCGAGGCGCAGATCGTGCTCGCCAAGTCGGGCGAATATGACAAGCCCGATGGCAAGAAGGTGGTGGAGAATATGGTGAAGGTGGCGGACATGACCCGCCAGGGCTTCGTCGCCGGCGACATTTCCACCGTCATGTCGCCGCGCACGGTGATCTCCTGGGCGCAGAACGCGCTCATCTTCAACGATGTCGGCTTCGCCTTCCGCCTGTCCTTCCTCAACAAGTGCGACGAGGCGGAACGGCCGCTGGTGGCTGAATATTATCAGCGCGTGTTCGGCAAGGATCTGCCCGAAAGCGTCGTCGGCAAGGCATGATCGTCGGGAGCTGGCCGCCGCGCCCGATGCGGCGCGGCGGGTCGGTTCCGTTCATTAGGGCAGGGAGCAGCCATGATCGTCGTCGAACGCATCGCGCCGGACGGCACCGCGCACCGCATCTCCATCGGCCTGCACGAGATCGTCGCCGATCTGACTCCGCCGGAGGGCGAGGGGCCGGATCCGCATGACCTCTATGATGCGGCGATCGGCGCGTGCAAGGCGCTGACGATGCTGTGGTACGCGCAGCGCAACGATATTCCGGTGGAAGATATCCGCGTGGGCGTGAGCCGCGATGCCAGCGAGGAACGGCAGGGCGTCTATCGCCTCAAGACGCGCATCGCGCTTGGCGGTCCGCTGACCGACGAACAGCATGACAAGCTGGTCGGCGTCGCCGGCCGCTGCCCGGTGCACAAGCTGATGACCGAGGTGCGCACCGAAATCGAGACGATCGCGGTCGCCCGCGATCGCGGGAATCCCGAATTATGAGCCAGCAGACACCGCTTGAGGCGTTCCGCCAGGTGCTCGGCGGAACGGCGCGCGCGATCGCGCATGAACCCGAGGTCGAGGTCGGCTATTCGGCCGATGCGCCGCAATCGCTGGGCAAGGCGATCAAGGTGCCGATGCCCGCGCGCTCGCTGCCGGCCGATCAGGTTGCCGAGGCGCGTGGATTTGCCGACGGAGCGGCGTTGCGCCTGCGTCACCACAATGCCGCGCTCCACCAGCGCAACGCGCCCGCCGAAGCCGTGGCGCGCGCCGCTTTCGACGCGATCGAACAGGCGCGCGTCGAGGCGCTGGGCGCGCGCGCGATGCAGGGCGTGCGGGCGAATCTGGCGAGCGCGCTCGACGTGCGGCTGAAATCCGATCCGCTCACCCGTGCCCGCTCGCGCGACGAGGTGCCTTTGTCCTCCGCGCTCGGCCTCATGGTCCGCGAACGACTGACCGGCGATGCCCCGCCCGAAGCGGCACGCCATGGATTGTCGCTGGTGCGCGACTGGATCGAGGAAAAGGCCGGACACGATCTCGATGCGCTGGGCCTGACGCTCGACGATCAGGCCGCTTTCGCCAGGCTTGCCACCCGCCTGCTCGAGGATCTGGAACTCGTCGAAGGCGAGATGCAGCCCGATGACGAGCAGGAAAGCGGTGAGGAAGGCGAGGGCGACGACCAGGATCAGGGCGACGATGGCGAGGACCAGCAGGACGATGGGTCCGGCCAGACCGACGCGCCGATGGAATCGCGTGCCGAAGCCAGCGCCGATGCCGACGATGACGGTGAAAGCGTCGACATGGACGAGGAATCGCTGTCCGAGATGGAAAGCGACATGGGCGACGAGGGCGAACAGGGCACGATGCCCGTCCGCCCCAATCGTCCGCCCGCCGATCCCGGCCCGCAATTCGATTACAAGGCTTATGCGGAGGAATTCGACGAGGTCGTCACCGCCGAGGAGCTGTGCGACGAGGAGGAACTGGTCCGCCTGCGCGCCTATCTCGATCAGCAGCTCGTCCACCTTCAGGGCGCGGTCACCAAATTGGCGAACCGGCTGCAGCGGCGGTTGATGGCGCAGCAGAATCGCAGCTGGGATTTCGATCAGGAAGAAGGCCTGCTCGATGCCGCGCGACTGGCCCGCGTCGTCATCAACCCGGCCCATTCGCTATCCTACAAGATCGAGCGCGAGACCGATTTCCGCGATACGGTGGTGACGCTGCTGATCGACAATTCGGGGTCGATGCGCGGCCGGCCGATCTCGATCGCGGCGATTTCGGCCGACATCATGGCCCGCACGCTCGAACGCTGCGGGGTGAAGACCGAGATTCTGGGCTTCACCACGCGCGCCTGGAAAGGCGGGCAATCGCGCGAAAAATGGCTGGCCAACGGCCGGCCGCCATCGCCGGGGCGGCTCAACGATCTGCGCCACATCGTCTACAAGCGCGCCGACGAGCCCTATCGCCATGCCCGCAAATCGCTGGGCCTGATGATGCGCGAGGGGTTGCTGAAGGAAAATATCGACGGTGAGGCGCTGCTCTGGGCGCACAACCGGATGATCGGCCGGGTCGAGGAACGCAAGATCCTGATGGTGATCTCCGATGGCGCGCCGGTCGATGATTCCACCCTGTCGGTGAACAGCGGCTCCTATCTTGAAAAGCATCTGCGCCAGGTGATCGCGTGGATCGAGAATCGCTCGCCGGTGGAACTGGTCGCGATCGGCATCGGCCATGATGTGACGCGCTATTATGCGCGCGCGGTGACAATCATGGATGCCGAGCAGCTCGGCGGCACGATGGTGGAGCAGCTGGCCGGCCTGTTCGATCTGCCGCAGCGCTGATCGCGGCCGTCAGGCGCGCCGGCTGGCCATGGCGGTGATGGTTTTGGCGGCGTCGACATTGCCGCTGACGACGCGATCGCGGCCCGTGCGCTTCGCTTCGTAGAGCGCCTCGTCGGCAATCTTGTAGAGCCGGTGGAAATTGTCGCCGCCACGGCTGTCGGCGGTGCCGATGCTCACCGTCACGCCGGCCCCTTCGGGCAGGATATCGCGATAACTGTGGCCTGAAATGCCGGTCCGCACGCAATCGGCGAACTCGGCCAGCGATCGGCTGCCCAGCCCGCGCATCGCCAGGATGAATTCCTCGCCGCCCAGCCGCCCGGCGGTGCAGATATCGCCTTCCCACTGGCGCAGGCGTTCGGCGATGCGTTTCAATACGGCATCGCCGACATCGTGGCCGAAGCGATCGTTGATCGACTTGAAATGGTCGACGTCGATCAGCAGCAGCCCGAACGCGCTTCCCTCCGCCGCCGCTTCGGCCAGGGCGTCGTTGGCGGCGGCGATGAAGCCGCGACGGTTGAGCAGTCCGGTGAGCGAATCGCGTCGCGCCAGTTCATCCAGTTCCCGCTGCGCGGCGCGCGCATTGTCGCGCTCGGCCCGCAACCGGGCGAGCCGGCGGGTGATCGCGACCGAGAGCCACGCGGTTTGCAGGGCGGATGCGATCAGCACGGCGACCTGCGATCCGCCGCCAAAGAGCTGATCGTCGATATCGACCAATTGGGTCAGCGCCAATGTCGCCATCGGCGGCGCCCAGGCGAGTGCGAAGTCGCGCGCCTCGCTGCTCCCCTGCCGCCACGCCCAGATGATGCAGGCCGCAACCGCAACCAGATCGGCAAGAATCAACAGGCCCAGCAGGGGGGCGATCATGTCGATCGCCGCGCTGCGGATCATCGCGGTGGGGATGCCGATCAGGGCGATGCTGCCGCCGAGCGCGAGCACGCCGATCCGCACGCCGCGCGGCAGCAGGCCGCGTTCCAGCGAAGTGATGGCGCTCGCCGTGGCGCAGCCGATCGCCAGCGTCGAAAGAAAGGTGCAGATTTGCGAAGCGAGCGCGCCGGCCACCTGCGGGACGGCCAACAGCGCCAGTTGCGACCATAACAGCCCCCAGATCAGCACCGATGCCGCCCAGGCGCCATGCCAGGCGATGAACTGGCGGCGCACGGCATGGGCCAGCGCCAGATTGTAAAGCGCGCCGAGCAGCAACAATGTCAGCGCGCCCCCCACGATGGCCGCGATGATCGAGCTTTGCGTCGCGGCGGTCGGGGTGGTCATCAGCCGCATCCGCAGCAGCGAATGGCTGGCAAGGCGATCGAAGCCGATCGTCATTGCGGTCAGCGGCGAATCGCGCGCGGGCGCTTCGAAGGCGATCTGCCCGCCGATCCGCCAGTGCGATCCGAATGCGCCCTGGCGCACCTCGGCAATGCGCCTTGTGCCGTCCGCATAATCGAACGCCACGACCATCCGGCTGAAGCGCGTCTGGTGGGTCAGCAAGGCCAGCCCATCGGTGATCGGCTGGGCCTTGCTGAGGTCCGCCCGCAGCCACAGGCTTCCGCTCTGATAGCCGGCGGGTTCGCCATGACAGCGGAACTGATCGGCCGGGGGCGGCGTCGCCCGGCCGCCCGGCGTGACAATGTGGCACAGCGGCTGATTGATGTGCAGCACGGTCGGCGCGGCCTTCGCCGCTGCGGCGAAACCGCACAGCACCAGCACCATCGCGATGATCGTCCGCAGACGCACCAGCCCAACTACTCCACATGGCCGCGCGCAGTGCACGCACATCATCGCATAGCTATTAGCTATCGGGGATGATCAAAGCCTTACCGCACGATTTTGGCGGATCAAAGTCCGCCGATGTGAGTTAACGGCGCTATAAGGGGGAGGAAAGCCGGATTTGGAAGTGCGCTGCCGGGATTCCGGTCGTTTCCGTTTCGCTAACGATTTTTGTTCAAACTTGTTCCGAACGGGCAAAGAAACAGGGCATGGGGTCGACACCATCCTCTCCACACACGTCTCCTAGAGGACGAAATCTGCGCATACTTTGCGCCGCGCTGCTCGTTGGCCTGCTGGTCGGCGCGGCATCGCTCTTCGGTCCGCTTGAGTTTGCGATGAAGACGATCCGCAACAAGCTGCATGGCGAACCCGCCAGCGGGCAGATTGTTGTGGTCGCGATCGATGATCCCAGTCTCGCGGAGTTCGGCTCCTGGCCATGGCCGCGTGCACGGCTGGGCGATATCGCGCTCCGCCTCCACGACGCGAACGCCCGCAATATCCATCTCGATTTCGATCTGTCGGCGCCCGGCGCGGCCGCGGATGATGCGCGGCTGGAAGCGGCTTTGGTGAAGACGCGGGGCCATGTGACGCTTCCCGCCCGCCTTTCGGTCGACATGGTTTCGGGCGGCAGCGTCGATAATCGGCCGATTGCGCGATTCGCCGGGAGCGCCAGAATCGTCAACACGAACCTCTGGGTGCACCGCGACAGCAAGATCTGGACGCACCCTTATTCGCTCGATGTCGGCGGTCGGCCGATGCCTTCGCTCGCCAGCGTGCTCAGCGACGTATCGGGGCAGGCCGGCGCCCGGTTCCCGATCGACTATTCGATCGATGTCCGCACGGTGCCCGTGATCAGTGCCCGCGACGTCCTGTCCGGTCGTTGGAACGCGGCGGCGGTGCGCGGCAAGGATATCGTGGTCGCGCAGACATCCAGCAACGCCGAGCATTATTATGCGCCGGGCTACGCGTTGGTTCCCGGTGCGTTCTTCCAGGTTCTGGCCGCAGAAACGCTGCGCTCCGGCCGGCCGATTGCGCTCGGCTGGCTGCCGCCGATGCTGCTCGCGGCTGCCTTCGCCGCTGCCTTCCTGATGGTCCGGCAGCGGACCGTGGCGCGTGGCATTCTGGCGATCGCCTGCGGTCTGTTCCTGGTGGGGCCGGTGTTCCTCGACAGCCTGCATATCTTCCTGGAAGTCATGCCGGCCCTCACCGTGCTGGGCATCGTCGCTGGCGTCCGCGCCTACAGCAATGCCCGCCAGGCCTATCAGGCGCGCGGCAATACAAACCCGGTTTCGGGCTTGCCCAACCTCAATGCACTGCGCCAGCAGGGCGAATCGATGAAGGGCACGATCATCGCGGCGCGGATTCAGAATTTCGCCGAGATCACGACCGCGCTGCCGCAGGAATATGAGAAGGAACTGGTCGAGCAGATCGCCAGCCGGTTCAGCTTCGGCGCGATCGGATCGCCTATCTATCAGGCGGACGAGGGGATTTTCATCTGGATCGCGCCCGTACAGCGCGAAGAAGCCCTGATCGAACAGCTCAACGGCCTGCACGCGCTGTTCCGCAGTCCGGTGGTGGTGTCGGCGCAACTCGTGGACCTCAGCGTCACTTTCGGCGTCGACAATGATGGGTCGCGCCCATTGATGCAGCGGGTCGCCAGCGCGCTGGTCGCGGCCGACGATGCCGCAAAGGAAGGGCAGCGCTGGGCGACGTTCGATCCGGCGACGCTTGAGGATGCGGAGTGGAAATTGTCGCTGCTCGGCCGGCTCGATCAGGCCATTGAGCGCGGCGAGATCTGGGTCGCCTATCAGCCCAAGATCGACCTCGCCAGCAATCGCGTGATCGGCGCCGAGGCGCTTGCGCGCTGGAAGCACCCCGAGAAGGGCGAGATCTTCCCCAGTCAGTTCATCGTTGCTGCCGAACGGAGCGGCCGCATCGAGAATCTGACCGCTTATATCCTGGACAATGCGGTGGCCACGGCCGCGCGGATCAATCGCGCCGGCCGGCCGTTCAGCATTGCCGTCAACCTGTCGGTGCGCTTGCTCGACAATCCCGGGCTGATCGGCATGGTCGAACGCGCGCTCGCCCGTCATGGCCTTGCGCCGCATCTGCTGACGCTGGAGGTGACGGAAACCACCGCGATGGCGAGCGAGAACGAATCCTTCGCGAATCTCGAACGGTTGAGCGCGCTCGGCATCGAACTGTCGATCGACGATTATGGCACCGGTCTTTCCACGCTCGAATATCTCAAGAAGATTCCGGCGAACGAGATCAAGATCGATCGTAGTTTCATCGGCATGCTCGACAAGTCGCAGGGCGACCGGATCATGGTCCACTCGACCATCCAGCTCGCCCATTCTCTGGGCCGCAAGGTTGTCGCCGAAGGCGTCGAGAATGGCGCCACTTTGGCCGAGCTACGCCGCATGCAATGCGACTTCGTGCAAGGATATCACACCGGCCGGCCGATGTCGGTCGCGGCACTCCTCGCGCAACTACTGCCCGATGCAGTCCACTCGGCGGCGTGACGTAAACATCTGCTTGTTAACCATTAACATTAATGGTAAATGCTCCCTCACGGGCACTTGAGCGCGCCCGTGCAATGAGAGGGGCATCAATATGACGGGTCATGTTCGCGGTACTTCGCATCAGCCGGTTCGCTGGGATATTTGGGATTGGCTCCTTGGCGGTGGCCAGTGGCGCTAATTTCGATCTAGCGATCGAGAAGGATGAAGCCCCGCTTTTGCGGGGCTTTTTTCTTGGCTGCGACCCCGCCTGGCGGCGCGTGGCCGCGGGTTTGTAACGCGCAACAAACAAAATATCTGATCTTGGCTGGCGCAGTTCAGTTCGGCCTGCCGCGTTCCAGTTTCACGAATCGCTTCGCAATTTGGCCTCGCAAGGGAGGCGCGATATTCTCGCGCGCATGATTCCCATCCGTTGTTCACGCGTTTCACCCCGCCGCGAATCGCCTTGCCTGTGCTGTTGCCTACGCCGTCGGCATGGAACGCTGACATGATCGCGGGGTGCCGCTGATGGCGGACCGTGACGTGGCAGCCGGTGCGCCGGAATTCGACGATCAGTTCCAGCAGGAACTGGCCGACCTCCTCGCCTGGCGGCGCGACGTTCGGCATTTCCGTAGTGATCCGCTGCCCGATGCGGCGTTGGACGATCTGCTGCGCCTCGCCGCGCTGGCGCCATCGGTCGGCAATGCCCAGCCATGGCGTTTCGTTCGCCTGCGTACGCCGGAGCTACGGAGCGTCCTGGCCAAGCATGTCGATGACGAGGTGGAGCAGGCGGGCGCGCGCTACGGGGACGATGGACGCCGGGCGCTCTATCGCTCGCTCAAGCTCCATGGGCTGCGCGAGGCGCCCGAGATCCTGGCCGTCTTTTCGGACGAATCACCCGATGCCGGGCACGGCCTGGGTATCCAGACGATGCCCGAGGCGCTGCGTTATTCGACGGTGATGGCGATCCACACATTGTGGCTTGCCGCCCGTGCCCGCGGCATCGGCATCGGCTGGGTGTCGATCGTCGACCCGGCGGCGATGACGGAATTGCTGGCCGTGCCGCCCGACTGGCACTTCATCGCCTTGCTATGCGTCGGCTATCCCGAGGCGCCGTCCGCAATCCCCGAACTGGAACGTCGCGGCTGGCAGGCCCGCCACGCGTGGGTGGCAGGCCTGATCGAACGCTGATCAATAGGACGCTGAACGCGTTTTACTGCGCGGCCTTGCTTCCGCGTGTGCGCGGGGCCGGCTTCGCGGCGGGCCGTTCGCCCTTCTTCCGGCCCAGCCCGAGTTCCTTGGCAACCGCCCGGCGGCGTTCGCTATAGGCCGGGGCCACCATCGGATAGGTGGCCGGCAGGCCAAAGGCCTCGCGATAGCTTTCCGGCGTATAGCCGTGACGCGTGATGTGGCGCTTCAGGCTCTTATACGGCTTGCCGTCGATCAGGCTGACAATATGCTCGGGATTGGACAGCGACTTGCGGACGCCGACCATGGCGACGGGCTTGTCGGCCTGCGCGGCTTCGGCGGCGCCGGTTCCGCCAGCGGCCTTCACCAGCGCATCGTGCACCGATCGGATCAGCACCGGCACATCGCCGGCGGCGACATTGTTGTTCGAAAGATGCGCTGAAACGATATCTGCGGTGAGTTCGATGAGCGCTGCGTTCCGATCGTCGGCCATGCCATTCTCCGCTACCGATGCTGCAGGGATTCGACTTTGCTGGTCGATATCTGCTTACTATCTAGCGAATAATTGGGTGTAATACTATGGCTTTCCATCTGGCATAGTTAATCTGCGGCATCACCGCCGTAACATTGCACGGCAGCGACTGGACAGATGCGTTCACGGCTTGACGTTGCGATGATAATTGGCTGCCATTATCGATGGCATGCATGTTTCCGAATGCGGAGGCGGGGTGGCGAAACAGGATGAGATCGAGCTGAAGCTGGACGTGACGGCCGCTGCGGCCGAAGCGATCCGGTGTTCGCCCTTGCTGGCGGCCGTGCCAGCGCGCGTCGATCGGCTGGCGGCGATCTATTTCGATACGCCTGAACAGGCGCTTCGCGGCGCGGGACTGTCCTTTCGCATCCGTCGGGAAGACGGCCGCCATGTCCAGACGCTCAAGGTGACGGGCGGCGCGGCGGCGGGGCTGTTCGCCCGGCAGGAATGGCGGCGCGAGGTGGCCGGAACCGAACCGGTGATCGATGATAAGGTGCCGCTGCACGCGGTGCTCGGCAGTGCCGATCGGGAGCGGATCGCGGCGGTCTTCGAGATCGAGGTCGAGCGGCGGACCAGCATCGTCGGCCATGCCGGTGCGGTGATCGAAGTCGCGATCGACCATGGCCGCGCGGTCACGCCCGATGGCGTGGAGAGCTTTGCCGAAATCGAGCTGGAACTGTGCCAGGGCGAGCCGGCGGCCTTGTTCGATCTCGCCCGGCGGATGAACGAGATTGCCGCCGTCCGCTGCGGCATTCTCAGCAAGGCCGAGCGCGCCTATCGGTTGACGGAGCGCGCCGCCGGTGATCCTGCTCGCGCCGAGCTTCCCGGGCTGGCGGTGGATGCAAGCGCGGCGGAAGGCTTTGCGGCGATAGCGTCGGCGTGCCTGCGTCAGTTCCGGCTCAACGAAAGCCTGCTGATGGAACGCCCCCATGCCGGCGCGCTCCATCAGGCGCGGGTCGCGCTCCGGCGCCTGCGATCCACGATCGTCATGTTTCGCGACATGCTGGGCGATGGGCAGGGCGATTTCCTGAAAAATGAACTGCGCTGGCTGGCCGGCGAACTGGGCACCGCCCGTGCGCTCGACGTGCTGATCGAGGATGGCGACCATGTTGCGCTTCGGCCGGGGCTCGTCGATGCGCGTGACGCGGCTTATGCGACAGCGCTGGCCGCGCTCGAATCGCCGCGTGCGCGCGGGTTGATGATCGATCTGGCCGAATGGATCGCGATCGGCGACTGGCGTCGCGCGCCGGCCGATCCCGCATCGGTGACGGCGCCGCTTGTCGAGGTGGCGGCCGATGCGCTCGATCGCCTGCGGCGACGGATCAAGCGTGCGGGCAAGCTCAACCATCTCGATGACGATGCGCGCCATCGGGTGCGGATCGCCGCCAAGAAACTGCGTTATGCCAGCGAATATTTCGGACCGCTCTTCACGGCAAAGAAGGCGGCGAAACGATATGAAAGCTTCGTTGCCGCGCTGGAGGAGATGCAGGACAGCCTTGGACGGTTGAACGACATGGCGTCGGCGGCCGGCCTTCTGGTCCGGCTTGGCATTGTCGATCGCGCCGATCCCGTCGATGGCAAGCGCCGGGCCGAGCTTGTCCGCGCCGCTTCCCGCGCGCAGCAGCATTTGCTGGAGACGAAACCCTTCTGGCGCTGAGGGCATCGCGCGCCGGCGTTGCGGTTATATATGTGGCGCTCGTCAGCGGGACGGTGCCGTCAGCGCCGCCACCATCATCGCGATAACATCATCCAGGCGCTCGGCCGGGTCCGCCTGTTGCTTGTCCGGCCCCGGCAGCAGCGCACGCAGCGGCAGGTGCATCAGCAGCATCAGCCGTTCGCCCAGAAGCCGCGGGGCATGCTGGGGAAGCGCGGCGCACAGGGCTTCGAACAGCGCCAGCGAAGCAGCGTCGCCACTGGCCTCGCTCAAGGGATGGACGATATCGGGCCAGGGTTGGAACTGCGTGGCGAACTGCAGCAGGAAGCGGGCAAAGGCGCACTGGCCTTCGGCGTCGACCTGATGGGCCAGCGGCCGGACGAACGCGCCGATGATGGCGTGGACGTCCGTGGGGTCCATGCTGGCGAGCAGCGCGTGGCGTTCCACCTCGATCGCGGCGATGCGCGTGTCGAGGATCGCCTGGATCAGCCCTTCGCGGCTGCCGAAATGATATTGCACGGCATATTTGTTCGCCTGGCCGGCCGCGCGGGCAATCTCCTCCAGCGATACACCGTCGATGCCGCGCTGGCCGATCATCGCCTCGCCTGCCGCGATCAGCCGATCGCGCGTCGCGCCACGGCGCGATGCCTTGATGGCCGGCCCTTTCGCCGCCGATTTGTCCCGATCGCCACCGGTCACGCTTGACTCCATATTTAAGTGATAACACTTATAAACGGGAAAAGGGAGAGAGTGGATGCGTAACGGGGCATGGCGCGGCGCCGCTTTGATCGGTTTGATGGTGGGCATGGCAGGTGCGGAGCCCGTGGTCGCGGCGCCCGCGTCCGCTCCGGCGGCGGACCCATGGCAGCGGCCGGCGGAAGCGCCGCGCGGCGCGCCCAATATCATCCTGATCCTGCTCGACGATGTCGGCTTCGGCGCGCCCGGCGCCTTTGGCGGGCCCGTCGCCACCCCGGTCTTCGATCGCCTGTCGGGCGAAGGGCTGCGTTTCAACCAGTTCCACACCACCTCCGTCTGCTCGCCGACGCGCGCGGCGCTGCTCACCGGGCGCAACCAGCATCGCGTCAATTTCGCCATCGCTTCGGGCAGCGAGGTCGCCCAGCCCGGCTATAACGGCATCTGGCCGAAATCGACCGCCTCGATGGCCGATGTCCTGCGCCGCAACGGCTATAGCACGGCGGCGTTCGGCAAATGGCATAACACGCCCAATTGGGAAGCCAGCCCGGTCGGCCCGTTCGATCGCTGGCCGACGGGGCTTGGCTTCGAATATTTCTATGGCTTCATGGCGGGGGAGGCCGATCAGTGGGCGCCGATCCTCTACCGCAACACGGCGATCGCGCCGACGCCGGACAAGCCCGGCTATCATTTCACCACCGACATTGCCGATGATGCGACGGGCTGGATCCACACGCATCAGTCGCTGGCGCCGGACAAGCCCTATTTCCTCTATTTCGCGCCGGGGGCGACGCATGCGCCGCACCAGGTGCCGCGCGAATGGATCGATAAATATCGCGGCCGGTTCGATCAGGGGTGGGACAAGCTGCGCGAGGAGATCTTTGCCCGCCAGAAGAAGCTGGGCGTGGTGCCGGCCGATGCGAAGCTCACCCCGCGTCCGGCGGAACTGCCGTCGTGGGACAGCCGCACGCCCGACCAGAAGCGCCTCGCCGCCCGCCAGATGGAGGTCTATGCCGCCTTCCTAGCGCATACCGACCATGAAATCGGCCGCGTCGTCGATGCGGCGCGCAAGGCGCCCGGCGGCGACAATGTGATGGTGATCTATATCATGGGCGACAATGGCGCCTCGGCCGAAGGCGGCATGGACGGTTCGGACCATAATCTTGCCGACATCTTCTACGGTTTCGGCGCGGCCGATGTGGCGACGCAGCTCGCGCGGGCCGATCAGCTTGGCAGCGATGCGCTCGACAATCATTTTGCCGCGCCATGGGCCTGGGCAACCAACGCGCCTTTCCAGTGGATGAAGCAGGTCGCGTCGCATTTCGGCGGTACGCGTAATCCGATGGTCATATCCTGGCCGGCGCGGATCACGGATCGGGGGGCGCTGCGGCCGCAATTCGCCCATGTCGTCGATATCGCGCCGACCATTTATGATGCGGTGGGCATTGCGCCCCCTGCGGCGGTGGATGGGGTTGCGCAGAAAAGCATCGACGGCGTGAGTTTCGCGACCACCCTGGGCGGCAAGGCCGTCACGCCGGCGCACCGCACCCAATATTTCGAGATGTTCGGCAATCGTGCCATCTATCGCGATGGCTGGATCGCGAGCGCGCGGCACAGTTTCCCCTGGCAGCGTACCGGCCGCGCGCTTTCGGTCGAGGACGACAAGTGGGAACTCTATGATCTCACGCGGGACTTTTCGCAGGCAGTGGATCTGGCCGCCAAATATCCGGCGCGGGTGGAGGAGCTGAAGGCCCTGTTCCTCAGCGAGGCGCAGCGCAATGATGTGCTGCCGATGGTCACCAATATCGGTTTCGATACCAGCAAGCCTTCGCTGGAGGCCGGGCGGACCAGTTTCACCTTCCACCGCGATGGCGCGCCGATCCCTTCGCTCACCGGAGCGCCGCTGCTCTTCGGCCCGCATCGCATCACCGCGCGGATCACCGTGCCGGCGGGCGGCGCGGATGGCACGATCGTCGCCAATGGTGCGCGCGAAGGCGGGTTCGCCTTGTTCGTCGAAGGCGGCCGGCTGGTCTACCAGAACAATGTCGGCGGCCGCCATTGGGATGAAATCCGCAGCAATGCACCGCTTGCTCCGGGCGCGCACGATATCGCGTTCGAACTGACGGGGCAGGGCGCCGCCGCGCGCGGTCGTCTGTCGGTGGATGGCGCGGTCGTCGGCGAAACGCCGATCGCGCGGGTGGCGCTGCCTTCCTATCTCGGCGCGCTCTGCGTCGGGCGCACCTGCGGCACGCCGGCGGCGCGCGGTTACAAGGCGCCGTTCGTCTATGGTGGCGATATTGAAGAGGTGCGCATCACGCGCGATCCGCCAGCGCGGCGCTAGAGCCGTTTCCGATCCGACTGCGTCGGCTCGAATGCTCTAAACTTTTAGTTTGGCGCGTTTTCCGAGTCAGCAGGTGATTCCACCTGCTTGGAAAACGCTCCAGAGCAACAGTTTCGAAATCGCTCTGGGCGAATATCGGGCGGACCGTTGGTTCGCCCGAACCTCCCCGAAGCCCCACGCCCCGGGGAGGGTGCGGTCGATCAGACGCCGGCCTTGCGCGGCTTGCGGACCGGCTTGGCGGCGGCGGTGTCGTCGCTCTTCTTGCGGCCGAGGCCGAACTGCTTGGCGACGGCGCGGCGATGCTCGCTATAGGACGGTGCCACCAGCGGGTAGTTGGCCGGCAGGCCGAACGCCTCGCGATAGCTTTCCGGCGTGTAGCCGTGGCGGCCGATATGGCGCTTCAGGCTCTTATAGGGCTTGCCGTCGATCATGCTCAGGATGAATTCGGGATTCGCGGTGGACTTGCGAATGCCCACGGCGGCCGTCGGCTTTTCCGATGCTTCGGTTTCCGTTGCGGCGGCGGTGCCATTGGATAATTTCGACAGCGCGTCATGCACAGTCTGGATCAGGTGAGGCACGTCACTGTTGCTGACGACATTGTTGGAAACATGCGCCGACACGATATCGGCCGTGATCTCCACCAATGCCCGGTTCAAGTCATTCGTCATTCTACGCTCCCGGGGTCGGTCACTATATGTCTTGAGCGATTTCTCGCTAAGCCCGCCCTACAACCTTATTCGTTGTCACGCTATTGATATGAACTTGCATGGTGCGGGAAAATATCTGTTCCATCTTGGGACATTGCGTATCGATCATGTATATTCATTACGCAAAATGATGGTTTTTGACGGATTTCGCGTCACGAGCGGGTGTGTTGCGCGATATGGTTTGCGCCGGGCCAGTTTCAGATAAATTGTACGCACCGAAAGATCGGCACAAGCAGATGCCGAATATCAAGGGGAAGAGCTGATGGCGCGACTCAAGGTTGATGGCGCGATCTTCAAGGGCGGCGACAATCTTTATTCCGGCGATCTTGCCGATATCGCCGGGCGCGCGGCCCTGATGGAAGAGATGGGCTTCGATGGCCTCTTCACGCTCGACACCACGGTCGATCCTTTCATGGCGCTTCTGCTTGCGGCCGAACATAGCCGGCGATGCGAACTCATCACCGGCGTCGCCATCGCCTTCGCGCGATCCCCGATGACGCTGGCGCTGCAGGCGTGGAACCTGCAGCGTTATTCGCGCGGACGCATGATTCTCGGCCTCGGATCGCAGGTGCAGGCGCATATCGAAAAGCGGTTTTCCATGCCCTGGGGCCCGCCGGCGGCGAAAATGCGGGAAGCGATCCTGGCGATCCGCGCGATCTGGGATTGCTGGGGGCGTGGCGTGCCGCTCGATTTCCGGGGCATTTATTATCGGCACAGCCTGATGACGCCGACCTTCAATCCCGGCCCCAATGATCTGCCCGATCCAAAGATCTATCTGGGCGCGCTGGGCCCGAAGATGGTGGAGGTCGCGGGCGAGGTGGCGGACGGTCTCTACGGCCACCCCTTCACCACCATCGCCTTCATGCGCGACGTGCAGCTTCCGTCTCTGGAGATCGGCCTTGCCCGGTCGGGCCGCACGCTTGCCGATTTCGACATGCCGGCGATGATCATGACGATCACGGGCGAGGATGATCGCGCGATCGCGGCGGCCGATCGCGCCGTGCGCAAGCTGATCGCTTTCTATGGCTCGACACCGGCTTATTATGGCGTGCTCGAACATCATGGCTGGCACGATCTCGGCCCCCGGCTCAACCGCATGTCCAAGGAAGGGCGCTGGGATGAGATGACCGGCCTGATCACCGGCGAAATCGTCGATGCCTTCGCGGTGCGCGGTGCCCCGAGCGAAATTGCCGGCCGCATCGCCGCGCGGTGCGCCGGGCTGGTCGATCGCGTGACGCTCTACACGCCTTACGCGCTATCCGATGCCGTGTTGCCCGAAATCGTCGCGGGGCTGAAGGCGCTGCCGGGCAAAAGCGTGGCATGACGGCTGGGGCGATTGCGTCGCGGCCCATATATGCGCGACACTTGGGCACGCCTTTGATTTTTTGAGAGATGTGCCGTGGTG
This sequence comes from Edaphosphingomonas laterariae, assembly GCF_900188165.1. Taxonomy (GTDB): domain Bacteria; phylum Pseudomonadota; class Alphaproteobacteria; order Sphingomonadales; family Sphingomonadaceae; genus Sphingomonas_E; species Sphingomonas_E laterariae. Next base: position 91,003 of record NZ_FZOS01000011.1, read on the forward strand.
CGTTTGCTGCTTTGGGTTCTCGGCCTGTCGACGTCGATCCTGTTCGCGCCGGTGCTTGCGCGGGCGGAACAGGGCGCCGTCGCGCCGCGCAACCGGGCCGAGGCGACGAAGATCATCGCCGGCCTGCGGCGCGTGGTGACCCCCAATGGCGTGGAGCGGCTGGAGCGCGTCCGCATCAACGGGATCGATCAATGGGTTCGATCCGCGGTCGCGATCGCCGCAACCCGGTCCTGCTGGTGATTCATGGCGGCCCCGGCTGGGTGACGATGCCGACATCCTGGTATTTCACGCCCGGCTGGGAAGAATATTTCACCGTTGTTCAATGGGATCAGCGCGGTGCGGGCAAGACCTACGGCGCGAATGACCCGGCCGCCGTGGCCGCGACGCTGACCGTCGATCAGATGCAGCGCGACGCCGATGCCATGGTCCAGTGGGTGCGTCGCGAACTCGGGCAGGATCGGATCGCGCTGCTCGGCCATAGCTGGGGCAGCATCCTCGGCCTCGATATCGCGCGTCGCCACCCGGAATGGCTCTATGCCTATATCGGCGTCGGGCAGGCGATCGACATGCGCGAAAGCGAGCGGCGGGGCTGGGCCTGGGCGATGGCGAAAGCGCGTGATGCCGGTAACGCGGCCGCCATGGCCGACCTCCGGTCGATCGCGCCTTATGCCGAAGGGCCGTCACCCATCCCGCTGGATGCCGTCCTGCTCCAGCGCAAATGGGTGAACGCATTTGGCGGGGCATCCTATAACCGCCCCGATTCCAGCTTCGAGGGCGCCGCCGTCGCCTTGTCGCCCGATTATAGCGACGATGATGTGCGCAACGTCTGGACGGCACAGGCCCGGTCGGTGGAACGCCTGCTGCCGGCGGTGCTCGATACCGACCTGTCGTCGCTTGCGCGGCTGGAGGTTCCCGTCGTCCTGCTGCTCGGTCGTCACGACGTCAATGTCTCGGCCGAGGTGGCGGCGGAATGGTTCGGGCGCCTCGATGCCCCCGCCAAGCAACTCGTCTGGTTCGAACATTCGGGCCACGAACTGATGGTGGAAGAACCCGGCAAGACATTGCTGACGCTGGTGGAGAAGGTGCGTCCGCTCGCGACCGCGAACCGCTGATGAAGGGCGCTTATCCGTCGGCGGCGTTCAGGCCGTCACGCCCCGGCAAATGATCTTCGCCGCCTGTCGCGACACCAGCGCGCGCTCATCCTCGTCCACCGGGCGCAGCGTGGCGATGTAACGGGCGCCGAAGGTGGCCAGTGTGTGGAAGATGCGGGTCATTGCCCCGCTCGGCGGCGGGGCGCCATATTCCGCCAGCAGGGCAGCGAACGGCCGGGCGGCGCGGGCGACATGCGCGGCATAGAAGGCGCGGGCGAGGTCCGGGAATGCCTGGGCCTCCTCGATCAGCAGGTGAAAGAGTGGGATCGACCGGCCGTCGATATGACGATCGAGCACGATGCGGGCAAGCTGCGCAAGCCGCGTCTCCATATCGTCGCCCGGCGGGATGGCGATCGCATCGCCGGCGATCCGTTCGATCTCGCGGCCGATGACATAGCGGAACAGGCCCTGCTTGTTGCCGAACTGCCGGTAGATGGTCGATCGGCCGACGCCGCTGGCGGCGATCACCTTGTCGATGCTGGCGCGATCGAAGCCATGGGCCATGAATTCGCTTATCGCCGCATCGCACAGCAGGGCGAAGCGTTCGGGCTTGAGCCGCAGCTGCGCACCGCTGGTCGTCGCTTCCGGCAGCTCAAGGGCATCGATCGCCGCGCCGTCGGCCGCGGCCGTATCGGCCTTGCGATAGCCGTGGAGGAAGATGCCGGCGGCGAGCCGGGCCTGATCGCGCCGTTCGGCCGGATCGGGCAGATCATGGCCCAGAAAGTGGCGGACACCTTCCACCGCCATGCCGCCCAGCCGGGTCGCGAGGTCAAGCGCATTGCCCTCGAACGCGCCGATCCGGCCGGCTGTGGCAAGCTGTTCGAGATAATCGGCCAGCGCCCGGCTCGATCCGCGGCGATATTCGTGCAGGGCGGTGGCGAGGCCCGGAAATTGCCGAGTGGCGATGATGTTCGCGCGGAACAGCCCGTAATTGCGCGGCGATCCGAACCCATGGATCACGCTGTCGGCAAAGGTTTCCAGCGCGGATCGCACATCCTGCTGGGGTTCCAGCCCGTCCGACAGCACTTCGCGCAGTTCGCTGCGCACCACCTGTTCGAACAGATCGTCCTTGCTGCGGAAATATTCGTAGATCGCCTGCTTGCTGACATGCGCGCTGGCGGCGATGCGATCCATGCTGGTGCGTTCGAACCCGTTGCGCAGGAAATGGCCCGCCGCCTCGGCGATGATCCGTTGCCGCCGTTCGTCTTCCGGTCGCATCTGCGCGTGCTTCATCCCTCGGGCGCTCGTCGGTGGCCGTCCGTTAGCGCGCAACGCACCGGAAGCCAACGTGCGACGTCGATGTGTCGATCGGCTGGGGGTGGCGCGCGGCTGGCCGGTAACGCTGGCAATAATTGGGCGCACACAGATGCGATCCGCCCTTCAGCACGCGGCGGCCGATCGCCAGATCGGGGGTGCAGGGATCATGGCTGTCGGCTTCGGCCGGCCCGCGCGGGTTGCGCGGCACGCAGCAGGGGCTGGCCGATTGCGACGCTGCATGGCGATCGACATACCAGTCGCTCGTCCATTCCCAGACATTGCCGATCATGTCGTAAAGGCCGTGGCCGTTGGGGGCGAAGCTGCGCACCGGCGATGTCCGGTCCCAGCCATCGCCCACCAGATTCTGCCAGGGGAACTGGCCCTGCCACACATTGGCATGGTGCCGGCCGCCGGCTTCCAGCTCGTCACCCCAGGCATAATCGCGGCCGTCCAGCCCGCCGCGCGCGGCATATTCCCACTGCGCCTCGGTGGGCAGCAGCTTGCCCGCCCATGCGGCATAAGCGACGGCATCGGCATAAGCGATATGGACGACGGGATGATCCTCGATCCCGTCGATGGTGCTGCCGGGGCCGAGCGGTCGGCGCCAGTCCGCATCGAAGGTGAACGACCACCAGGCGAACGGATCGTGCAGCGGGATCGGGCCGGGCGGGGGCGTGAACACCAGCGATCCGGCCCGGATCATTTCGGGCAGGATGCCCGGATAATCGTCGGGGTTGGGCGGCGTTTCGGCCAGCGTGACATGGCCGGTCGCGGCCACGAAGGCGGCGAACTGCGCGTTGGTGACGGGGGTTTCGTCGATCAGGAAATCGTCGACGATCACGTCATGCGCGGGGGCTTCCTCGGGATAATGCCGGTCCGATCCCATGCGGAACTGCCCGCCCTTGATCGCGATCATCCCGTCCACATGCGTCTCCCGTATCGTCCATGTTCTTCCGCCGCCACGCCGGGCGGATAGCGTCCCCCGTGCGTCACGGCCATTCCCCAATGGGCCTTCGGCGCCCATCGGGCCGGCATTCCGTGCCGGTAACTGCCATTTTCCGTCGGCTTTGCTTATCCCTGAAGAGGGCGGGGCAATGCCGGGCTCGCGCATTATCGCTTGCATCCTGGCATGATTGGTACTGTATAGTCTCGTACGAAGCAACGGCCGCTCCGGGCCGGGGAGAGGGGAAAAGCACTGTGAAGAAAAGACGTAACCAGACGGCCATTTCGGCCCTGGCGCTTGCACTGGCGGCTTCCTGGTCGCTGCCCGCAGCCGCCGATACCGGCGCCGCGCCCGCCGCGCCGACCCCGCAATATCAGCGCACGGCGCCTGCCGGTGCGCCCAATATCGTGCTGGTCCTGCTCGACGATGTCGGCTTCGGCCTCGGTTCCACCTTCGGTGGCGCCGCGCGCACGCCGGCGATGGACGCGCTGGCCAAGGATGGGCTGCGCTACAACCGTTTCCACACCACGGCGATCTGCTCGCCCACCCGCGCCTCGCTGCTCACCGGCCGCAACCCGCACGCGACGGGCATCGGCGCGGTCATGAACGGTGCCGATGCGCGGCCGGGCTATTCGGGTTTCCACACCAAGGATACCGCGACCATCGCGACGATCCTGCAGCAGAACGGCTACAGCACGGCCGCGTTCGGCAAGTGGCACCAGACGCCGGATTGGGAAGTGTCGCAGGTCGGCCCGTTCGATCGCTGGCCGACGGGCGAGGGCTTCGACAAGTTCTACGGCTTCCAGGGCGGCGAGACCGACCAGTTCGAACCGACGCTCTATGATGGCACGACGCCGGTGATGCGCCCGCCGGGCAAGGATTATCACCTGACCGACGATCTCGTCGATCACAGCATCCAGTGGCTGCAGTCGCAGGAAGCGGTGACGCCCGACCGGCCCTTCTTCCTCTACCTCGCCACCGGCGGCATTCACGCGCCGATCCAGGTGCCGGAATCCTATATCGAACATTATCGCGGCAAGTTCGATCAGGGTTGGGACAAGCTGCGCGAGGAGGTTTTCGCGCGCCAGAAGAAGCTCGGCATCATTCCCGCCAACACCAAGCTCACCCCGCGCCCGGAAGGCATGCCGGCGTGGGACAGCATGACGCCGGACCAGAAGAAGTTCGCGTCGCGCCTGATGGAATCCTATGCGGCGTTCCTCGAACATACCGATGTCCAGGTCGGCCGGCTGGTCCAGTCGCTCAAGGATAGCGGCCAGTATGACAATACGCTGTTCATCTATGTCGTCGGCGATAACGGCGCGAGCGCCGAGGGCGGGCTGGAAGGCAGCCTGAACTATATGGGCACGCTGCAGGGCCTGCCCGAGCCGGAGGCGGGCAAGCTCGCCGGGATGGATCGTATCGGCACGGCGGAATCCTACGCCCACGTCAACTCGGCCTGGGCCTGGGCGACCAATTCGCCCTTCCAGTGGACCAAGACGGTCGCTTCGCATCTTGGCGGCACGCGCAATCCGCTGATCGTCACCTGGCCGAAGAAGATCACCGACAAGGGCGGCCTGCGCAGCCAGTTCGGCCACGTCAACGATATCGCGCCGACGATCCTCGACATTCTTGGCCTGCAGGCGCCGGCGGAAGTGAACGGCATTGCCCAGAAGCCGATGAACGGCGTCAGCCTGGCCTATAGCTTCAACGACGCGAAGGCGGCGGAACGGCACACCACGCAATATTTCGAGGTGTTCGGCCACCGTGCGATCTACCATGACGGCTGGATGGCGTCGGCCTTCCACAACCGCTTGCCGTGGAAGGCGTTCAGCCTCGGCAACAAGCCGTTCGAGGAGGACAAGTGGGAGCTTTACGACCTGCGGACCGATTTCTCGCAGGCGAATGACCTTGCCGCCAAGCAGCCCGCGAAGCTCGAAGAAATGAAGGCGCTGTTCATGCAGCAGGCCGCCGCCAATCAGGTGCTGCCGCTGAAGGGCCAGTCGATGAGCAAGAAGGGGTTGCCCGATCTGGCCGAGGGCCGCACCAAGGCGACCTATCGGCAGGGCACGATCAGCGTCCCGGAAACGGCGGTTCCGCACATGGCCAACCGGTCCTGGTCGCTTTCGTCGGACGTGAATGTCGCCGATCAGGCGCAGGGCGTGATCGCCACTATCGGCGGCACGGCGGCGGGCTGGTCGCTCTATATCGATCCTCAGCGCCGGCCGGTCTTCACCTACCGCCTGTTCGACCTCAAGACCGTGAACCTTGTCGGCGCGCCGCTGCCCGCAGGCCGCAACGCGCTGCGCGTCGATTTCGATTATGACGGCAAGGGTTTTGCCAAGGGCGGCAAGCTCAGCCTGCTCGTCAACGGCGCGCCGGCGGCGAGCGACACGATCCCGGCCAGCCCGCCTTCGATGTTCTCGATCAACGAGACGTTCGATGTCGGCCTCGACACGGGCTCGGCCGCCGGCCGCTATCCCGAAACCGCGCCGCTCGGCTATCCGATCGCGGGTGCCAAGATCGATGGGGTCACCATCGAACTGCGCTGATCGCGGTTGCCCGACATGAAAAGGCCGCCCCGGCAGAAACCGGGGCGGCCTTTTCTTTTGCCGGACCTCTTAGCCGGCGGGGGGATCAGGCGGCGTCGCGCCCCGCCCACACCATCGACGGGCCGGTGGTATCGACGAATTCCGCCTCATGCACGTCGAGCGCGAGGCGTGCCTCGGCCAGCGGCAGGTGGAAGACGGGTTCGTACTTCGCCATGAACAGCGGGCCCGATGCGTGGCCGCATTTCATGCCGCGCTCGATCGCGTTCTGGCAGGTCTGCCACACGGTCGGGTAATGCAGCAGCGTGCGGATCGAATAGCGCATCGTCACGAACAGGTAGCTTAGCGACACCTCGGTCGCGAGTTCGGGGCTCAGATGCTTGAACTGGTTGGTGATGCGGAACCAGGCCGGCACCAGTTCGCCCATATAGTTGAAATCGCCGCCGGTCAGGATGTGTTCCAGATCGTGATTCTGGCCGGCGCGGTAGAGGAAATATTCGAACTGGGTCTTGGCCTGCGGCTTCTCGTAGATCACGATCTCGAAATTCTTTTCGATCACGTCGCGATAGAAGATGTGGCCCAGCGATCCTTCGTCGAACTGCTTGAAATAGTCCGCGTCATAATCCGACAGGAACCATTCGTTGAACCAGGCATCCATCACCGGGTTCTTCTTGCGCTCCGCCGTGAACAGCTCCTCGATCCGGTGTTTGTCCTGCAATTCATCCAGCAGGGCGATCAGCGGATACATTTCCGCCTGCGCGGGCATGTCGGGGCCGTTGCGCTTGAGCGCGATATTGGCGACCCATTCGCGCAGGCGCGGATCGTTGAGATATTTGGACGAGCTGATCAGCACCGAGCTTTCGGTGGTCATCGGCTGCACGCCGCGCAACAGATAAGGAATGTCGTTCATTCGGCGGCCTCCAGAACGGGTGCGGATTGCGTGCCGCGGACAAGGCGTCCGGGGCGCGCGGAGGTGGGCGTATCGCGCTCAGCGATGATCGCGCCCGAAACGATCGTGAAATCATATCCTTCGGCGCGCTGATCGAGCCGGCGGCCGCCGGCGGGCAGGTCATAGCGCACCTCGGGCTTGCACAGCCGCAGCCGATCGAGATCGATGACGTTGATGTCGGCCTTGTAGCCGGGCGCGATCAGGCCGCGATCGTGCAGGCCGACGGTGCGGGCCGGATCGTGCGCCAGCATCTTCACCGCCTGGCCGAGCGGCATGCGCGAACCCGTCCTGTCGCGCACCCAATGCTGCAAGGTGAAGGTGGGGAAGCTGGCATCGCAGATCACGCCATAATGCGCGCCGCCATCGCCCAGGCCGACGACGACATTGGGGTGATCGAGCATGGCCTGCACCGCATCGAGCCGCCCTTCGAAGAAGTTGCCGAGCGCGATCAGCAGCATCGCATGGCCATCATCCTCGAGCAGCAGGTCATAGGCGACCTCCTCGGGCGTAACCCCGCGCGCCTTGGCGATGGCCGACACGCTCTTGTCGAGCGCGGGTTCATAGTCCGGCTCGTCGGTCAGCAGGAACATCCAGTCCCACGCGCGGCCCATCTGGGTCAGCGGATGACCGTCGGCCGGCGCCTCGCGGACCAGCTTCGCGCGGAAATCGGGATCGCGCATTCGCGCCACTTTCTCGGCAAGCGGCAATTGCGCGATCGCCTGGAATGTCGGGCAGAGCGAGAAGGGGTTGGTCGAAAGTTCCAGCCCGGCGATCATGCCGATCGGGCGCGGGAAGACCTGCGCGGAAAGCTGCTGGCCTTCGGCGCGCGCATCGTCGAGCATGGCGAGCACCGGTTCCCACAGGCGCGGGCCGGAATTGGGCGCGGCCAGCGTGAAGGTGGCGGGGCGCCCGGTCTTGCGGATCACCGCGCGCAGCATGGCGATTTCATCGTCCCAGCTGCGCATCGGCACGTCGAGCACGGCCTGGATGATGCCGTCGCCGGCATCGGCAAGCCCCATCGCCACCGCTTCCAGTTCGGCCTGCGATGCATCGAAGCTCGGGATCTGCTGGCCGGCGGCGGTGCGGTGGATGAAGGTGCGCGAGGTGGCGAAGCCCAGCGCCCCGGCCTCGATCGCCTGCTTGGCGATCGTCCGCATCCGGGCGAGATCGTCGTCGTTCGCCGCTTCGCGCGCGGCGCCGCGATCGCCCATCGCATAGACGCGCAACGGGCTGTGGGGCAGGTAGGCGGCGATGTCGATGTCGCGGGGGCGGGCCTCCAGCGCGTCGAGATATTGGGGGAAGCTTTCCCAATGCCAGTCGAGCCCTTCGGCCATGACGACGCCGGGAATATCCTCCACGCCTTCCATCACATTGATCAGCAGATCATGGTCGCCCGGGCGGCAGGGCGCGAAGCCGACGCCGCAATTGCCGACGACCACCGTGGTCACGCCATGTTGGGACGATGGATTCAAGCGATCGGACCAGATCGCCTGCCCGTCATAATGGGTGTGGATGTCCACGAAGCCCGGCGCCACGACGCGGCCGGCGACATCAATTTCACGCGCGCCCTGGCCGGCAACCGCGCCCACCGCGACGATGCGATCGCCACGGATCGCGACATCGCCCACCTGCGGATCGCCACCGCTGCCATCGGCGATCAGCCCGCCGCGCAGCACGAGATCAAATTCGGCCATATCCTCTCACCCATTTTGCCGAAGTCGCGGCAAGCCCGGGCGGCCGGCCGCGCTCCGATTGTCGGGCAAGACTATGACGGATTATCCGGCTGGCAAGCGATAGTCCGATCGCGACATATGTGTTCACCGCGACTCAAAAGCCGCTGGGCGCAATTCACAGTGCGACTTCAAAATCGATGATGGCGCGCGCGCCGACTTTTGCTGTCTCGGCGCGTGATTCAACCGTCTGGTTTGCTTCGTTTTTGCCTTTCAGCGTCAGCGCGATCTCGGTGCCGGTCGGCAGTTCATAGCCGGCGACCGTCGGAAAGCGCGTCCAATCGGTAAAAGCCCAGGCCCAGGCCGCTGGCGGGCGCCGCGTGCCCCGGATCACGCCGATCAGCTCGGGCGTGCCGCCATTCCGCGAAAGCAGCACGCTGACCGGCCCATCTGCGACCACCCGTTTCAGCCGCACGGATATCCATGCCTTGTCGGTGGCGGGCTTGGGCGTCACTTCCGCCGCGCGATCGAACTGCCGGAAGCCGAGCGCATGCAGGATATTGTAAACGGCGGCGCTGCCACCGGCGAGGATCAACCCGGTCAGGAACTCACCTAACCCGCCGACGGAAAGGCCCGGGGTGGGGCCGTTGATCGCGACATACAGCCGCTGGACGATATCGAGGTTCAGCACGCTGGCCGTCGCCCAGCCGACCGCGAGCGCGATGACCGATTTCACGCCACGGCGGTCGAAATACATCAGGAAGGGCCGCCAGTTGAAGATCAGGGCGAGCGCGGATTCCAGCAATATGGCGATGACGAGCGTGGCGAAGAGTATCTGGGCCATTTCGGCATAAACATGGGGGTTGAATGTCGGGTCGCTGTGCCCGAATCGCTCGCTGCCGGGCGCCGCTTCGCGCGTCAGCCCGCTGCTTTCCAGCGTCGTCGGTACGTGGCGGTTATCGACGATGACGGGCAGGTTGCTGCCCTGCGCGAGTGCCGGCCCGATCGGCACATGGCAGGCTAGTACCAGCCAAATGGCGATGATCGCCGCCTTCGGCCCGCCGCACCCTGTGCCCCCCGATCGTTTCATGCGCCGCGTCTTTCCTGTCACGGATTGACGCGGCGATTATCGGCATGGGGCCAGCCGGCCAATTAGAACCGTCTCCGAAACGGAGCGGTTCCGGGCGCCTTATTCCTGCACGGTCGCTTCGTTGCCGGCCGTGTAATCGCGGGATACGCGCGCGGTCATGCCGGTGGCTTCGGCGTCGTCGATCATCTGCGCGTCGGGCTCCACGGGCGGCGGGGGCGGCGTGGCGGCGGCCTGGTTCGCCGCCGGTTCGACGATGTTGGGCACCTCGTCCACCGGCTCGATCACGTTGACGGGCGCTTCCACCTCGTCGGGAACGAGTTCCGCGGCGTTGAGATCATTGACGACGGCGTCCTCATCGGACGTGCCGGAGCAGCCCGCGAGCAGCGCGATCGCGGCGGCGGCGCTCGCCGCGACAAGGCGGCGGCGGATGGTGGAGCTGTGCATCATGGTCATTCCCCTTTGTTATCGTGCGGCAAGCGACTGGCGCGCCGAACGCGCCTCGATCTTGTCCGCCAACAGGCTGTCCCATTCATAGGGATCGGCACGGAAGCTCGTCGGGCCGGTCGAACTGGCGAAGGCCGTCCAGTAGAGCAGATAGACCGCGACCGGCTGGGTCAGCCGCGCGCGCACCGTCTTGCCGGCGTCCACTGCCGTTTCGATCGCGTCGCCGCTCCAGGCCGGTTCGTTGCTGAGCAGCCGCTCCGCCAGCTCGGCCGGCTTTTCCAGCCGGACGCAGCCATGGCTCGCCAGCCGGCTGTAGCGCGAAAAGCCCGCCTGCGCCGGCGTGTCGTGCAGATAGACCGCGAAATTATTGTCGAAATCGAACTTGTAGCGGCCAAGCGCGCTCGACGGGCCCGATGCCTGCTGCAGGCGCCGTCCGCCGCCATCAAGCGGGATGACCCTGAAACCGTTGCGCTTCAGATAGCCGGGGCTGGCCTTTTCCTTGGGCCAGAGCTCCTTCGTCGCGATCGACTGCGGCACGTTCCATGGCGGGTTGAGCACGATGCTGTGGATCGACGACTGGAGCATCGGCGTCTCGTCGCCCGGCCGCCCCGTCACCGCCTTCATCGATGCCACCGGGGCATCGCCGTCGAACATGGTGAGGACGGCGGCGGCGATGTTCACCTGAATGCGATCCTTGGGCAGTTCCGGCGGCAGCCAGCGCCACCGTTCCATGTTCGCCATGATCTGCCGGACGCGGGCATGAACGGGCACGTTGAGCGCGGCGAGCGTCTGGCCGGAAACGAGCCCGCTGGGGTTGAGGCCATAGCGGCGCTGCGCCCGGCGCACGGCCTCGAGCAGCGCGGTATCGAACTTGTCGCCCGTCGCCGCGAGTTCCTTGTCCTCGATCGCGATGCGCTTGCGCACCTCGGCCACGCGCGGGCCGCTCATGCCGAAGCTGAGGTCGGGGCCGGCGGAGATGGCAGACCAGCCGCCCGATTGCTCAAGCGCGCGATAGGTGCCCAGCGCCTGCTGCAAGCCGTCATAGCCGGCATAAGGCGGCGGCAGCGATGCGATCCACGCGGCCAGCCGATCGCGCTTCACCGCATCGGCGAAGGCGGGCAGGGGATCATAGGCCACCGGCCGCAAGCCCCAGTCCTTGCGGAAGTCGGACGGGTCGAGCCGGCCGGTGCGCACCGCGCGGGCATGATCAAGCGCCGCGCGGACAAGCGCGTTGTTGCTGCTCGTATCCGGCGCGACCTCGGTGTCGCGCAGCCCCTGCGCCACCGCGTCGCGACGGATGAGATCGGCCAGCTCGCGCGCCTGCTGGTCGCTGAGCGTGGGCAGGATCACCGGCGGCGGTGGCGGAGGGGGCGGCGGCGCCATGATCACGGGGGCGGCGGGCACTGCCGGCGCCACGCTGTTCTGCGCCAGAGCGGCATCCGCCAGGATGAGCGACGTAAGCGGCAGGGCGGCGGCCGCCCCCGATATCGTCCGCATCGCATTCCGCATCGTGAACCCGCTCTTTTCCATACGCACGTTCGTTACCCCAATCGATTGGCCCCCTTGCCTGGGGGAGCAACCCTGATCCACATTCCAGGTTGATTCAGCCTGAACCGCCGAAGGTTAGGATGAACGGAGGGCCGGACGCCAGCCCGAAGCGCGGATTTCCTGTTTCGCCGGTCCGTCAGCAGGGGAACCGCGCATGGCGATCCGCATCAAGCGTGTCTATGAACCCCCGGCGGCCGAAGACGGCCAGCGCATCCTGGTCGATCGCGTCTGGCCGCGCGGCGTGCGCCGTGACGATGCCGCGCTGGCCCTGTGGCTGAAGGACATCGCACCCTCCACCGAACTGCGCCGCTGGTTCGGCCATGATCCCGCCCGTTGGGCGGAATTCCGCCGCCGCTATCGTGCCGAGCTGGATGCCATGCCGAGCGTGGTGGCCCGCCTGCGCGATCTTGCCGCCGCCGGCGACGTGACCCTGCTCTATGGCGCGCGCGATACGGCGCATAATCAGGCGGTGGCGCTTGCCGATTATCTGGCCGATCGGCTGCGCTAGAGCATTTTCCGACCCGGCTGCGGCGGCTCGAACGCTCCAAACTTTTGGTTCGCCGCGCTTTCCGCGTCAGCAGGCGATTCCGCCTGCCTGGAAAACGCTCAGGACCAGCCCGTCACCAGACGGTGAAGCCGCCGTCGATCGTGATCGCCTGCCCGGTCATGTAGGACGCGCCTTCGCTGCACAGCCACACCACCGCATCGGCGATTTCGCGCGGCGCGCCCAGCCGGCCCATCGGCGTCGCCTGCGTCAGCTGCGCCATGTGCGACTGGTGGACGGGATCGTCGGTGATCGCGGTGCCGCCGATCCCGCCGGGGCAGATCGCGTTCACCCGGATGCCCTGCGCCGCATAATCCATCGCCACCGCCTTGGTGAGCCCGACGACGCCGAACTTGGACGCCGAATAGGCGCTGAGGCCGGGCGCGCTGACCACGCCCATGGTGGAGGATGTGTTGACGATCGCGCCGCCGCCCTGCGCCAGCATCTGCCGGCATTCATATTTCATGCACAGCCACACGCCCTTCAGGTTGACCGCGATCATGCGATCCCAGTCCGCTTCGTCCATGTCCGCGATCGGGCGGCCCGGCGGGGCGATGCCGGCATTGTTGAAGGCATGGTCGATCCGGCCGAAGGCGGCGACGCCTGCCGCCACCATCGCTTCCACCTGATCGGCCGCGGTGATGTCGCAGGGCGTGAAGATCGCCCTCGCGCCGGCCGCTTCGATCAGATGGGCGGTCTCTTCGCCGGCAACCCGGTTAACATCGGCCAGCACGACATGGGTGCCGGCCTTGGCGAAGGCGATGGCGGCGGCGCGCCCGATGCCCGATCCGCCGCCGGTGACGATGGCTGTGCGATGGTCCACGCTACCCATGCCTCCTGCCGGTCAGCGCGCCGTGGCCGGCGTCACCTTCGGCGCGGGGGCGAAGGGCTTGATGCCGAAATTGGGGTAAACCTCGCTCGGGAAATAGAAGACGCCGTCCTTCGCCACCATCGAGATCGTCTTGATCGCCTTCAGGTCGCGCGTTGGATCGCCGGGGATCAGGAAGAAATCGGCGAGCTTGCCTTTCTCGATCGATCCCAGCCGCTGGTCCTGCCCCAGATAGGCGGCCATGTCCCATGTCGCGCGCTTCAGGATCTGGGCGGGCGTCATCCCCACCTTCTGATAGAGTTCCAGCTCGCGATGATAGGTGAAGGAGCCGCCGGTATCGGTGCCCGGCACGATCAGCACGCCGCGATCGTTGAGCATCTTCACCGTCGCCACGATCTTGTCGAACGCGGCGCGATAGGCCGCGTCGTCGCCCGGCGCCGACGTGTCGACCATCGCCTTGCGCGCGCCGCGCTGGAAGCCGATCGGCATATGATCGAGATAATCGACCGCGCCGGGCGGCATCTGGCCGTCGCGATTCTGGGTCAGCATCTCGTGGATGCCGAGCGTCACGTCGATCGCCAGCTTGCGTTCCGCCATCGCTGCGATCGTCGCCTGCACCTTCGCGCTGTTGAGGTCGAGCGTCTGGAGCCGCTTGAGCGCGGTCAGGCGGAGCAGCGTGCGCGTATCTTCCTTGGGTTGCAGCACCCAGCCGAGCATGAACTGGTTGATGTGCGTCATCTCGTCATAGCCGGCGGCGATCATCGCATCGGCGCTGGAGAAAGCGGGAACATGGCCCGCCACGCGCAGGCCCAGCCGATGCGCCTCGGCCACCACGGCGGGCACCCAGGCCGGGTTCATGCTGTTATAGACCTTGATCTGCCAATAGCCGCGCGCCGCATACCAGCGCACCGCATCCACCGCCTGCGCCTCGCTTTCGACGACGATGCCGTTATTGGCGTTGAACGGGCTGCGCCCTTCAAGGAAGCCGCTGCGCACGACATGCGGGCCGGCGATCACCCCGCCGTCGATGCGTTCGATCAGCTTGTCGAGCACGGCATTGTCATTGCCCATGTCGCGCACGGTGGTGATGCCGGCCATCAGGTTGAGCAGCGCATCATCCTGCGAGATGTGGGCGTGCATTTCATACATGCCGGCGACCAGCGTGCCGCCCGCGCCGTCGATCGTCACCTCGCCGGGGGTGGCCGGGCTGTCGAGCGGTTCGATCGCGGCGATCTCGCGGCCGTTGACCAGCACCGCCACCGGCGCGGTCAGCGCCTGCGTCCTGGGATCGAACAGGCGGACATTGCGGATGCGGACGGGCGCCGCATAAGCGTGGGCGACCTTCTTCTGGATCGCGACATAGCGATCGGTGGACCATTTGGCGGCAAGGCCGCGCAGCCGTTCCTCCTCGCCCTCATAACCCTGGCGGACGACGATGAATTCGGGCGTGACGAAACCGAACATGCCGCCCTGCGCGTCCAGCAGCACGGTATCGGGGTTGAGGTCGGTGCCGGTCAGTTCATAGGCCGTCACGGTCTCCGGGCCGGGCTTGCCGGCCACCTGCAGCACGTCGCCTTTGGCCAGGCGCAGCGTGCCGCCGGGCAGCGTGGGCAAGGTGCCGTCCGCATCCTTCAGCAGCGCGCGGGCATAGAGGCCAAGCGCCCATGGGCTGGCTGACTGGCCGACATAGAGGCTGGGTTCGGCGAGCCGGGCGCTGCCGGGTCCGGTTGAATCCGTCCACGTCGCCGTCCGGCCCTTGATCGCGAATTGTTCGGCCACCTTGCTGCCGAAGGTGGTGGCGCCGCTGATCGTCCATGCGGCGGGCAGCCCATCCGCGCCGACGCGCAGCGTTTCCGCGATCGTCGGCCCGCGCCCGTTATTCTTGAAATCATAATCGATGACGGTGGTGTCGCCGTTCGTGTCGGCATTGAGGTGGCCGACATTGCGGCCGCCGAAAATCACGGTGAAGCGCTCGGGCGCCGCGGAGGCGATGGTGGGGAGGAGCGCGGCGGAAAGGCACAGGGCCAGGCGGAGCGAGGTCTTCATAAGCCCGGTAAATCATGGTGCGTGCGGGAAATAAAGGGCCTGCGACCGTTGCTATCGCGAGCTTCTTTCACAAGCCTGCGATTGATTTGCATTAGTCCCCCTGCTAGCGGCGCGCTCTGGCCCAAAGGGGAAGAATTCAGATGCGCCGTTCCGTTGCCGTTCGTTCCTGCACGCTCACGCCGATGATGCTGATCGCGTCCGCCTCGCTCGTCGCGATGCCCGCTATCGCGCAGGATCGCGCCGATCAGCAGCGGGACGTGATCGTCGTCACCGCCGCGCGCACGGCGCTGCCGCCCAATGCGCTGCCGCTCACCATCGACGTGATCGACAAGTCGGCGCTCGACCAGCAGGTCGCGATCGGCGGTTCGGTGGTCGATGCGGTGTCCAACCTCACCCCGTCCTTCTCGCCCACGCGACAGAAGCTGTCGGGTTCGGGCGAAACCCTGCGTGGTCGTTCGCCCCTCTATGCGATCAACGGCATCCCGCAGTCGACGCCGCTGCGCGACGGTAGCCGCGACGGTTTCACGATCGACCCCTTCTTCGTCGATCGCGTCGAACTGATCTACGGCTCGAACGCGCTGCAGGGCATTGGCGGCACCGGCGGCATCGTCAATCAGGTGACGGTCGGCCCGCCCAAGGAAGACGGGCTCACCGGCCGCGTGCTGGTGCAGGGTTCGGCCGACAATGATTTCAACGGCGACGGGCTGGGCGGCAAGCTCGGCGGCCTCGTCGCCTACAAGACCGATCGGTTCGACGCGACGGTCGGTGCCGCGTTCGAACAGCGCGGCGCCTTCTATGACGGCCATGGCAACCGCATCGGCATCGATGCGGTGCAGGGCGAGACGATGGATTCGACCAGCTGGTCGCTGTTCGGCCGCTTCGGCTATGCGGTCGACGAAAGCGCGCGCTTCGATCTCATCCTCAATCGCTTCCAGCTCGAAGGCGACGGCGATTATGTCGTCGTGCCGGGCGACCGCCTGACCGGCCTGCCCAGCACCAGCGAGAAGGGCGAGACGCTCGGCAAGGCGCCGCGCAACCTGGCGCAGAGCGCATCGCTGTCCTTCACCGACGATGATCTGGCCGGCGGCAACCTCGTCACCCAGATCTTCTACAGCCGGACGCGCGACACCTTCGGCGCGTCGCCCGCCGTTGCGGGGGATACCTTCCAGGACACGTCGATCGCGCCGGATGGCACGCTGGTCGATCAGTCTGAGAACCGCTCGCGCAAGATCGGCGGCAAGTTCAGCTATGAACGGTCGGTGCCCGGCTGGGATGCGCTGACCGCGACGATCGGTTTCGACGCTCTGTTCGACAAGACCGAACAGACGCTGATCCAGACGGGCCGCACCTGGGTGCCGCCCACGGATTTCCGCAGCCTCGCGCCCTTCGGTCAGCTCAATCTTGCGCTGTTCGATAAAAAGCTGCGCATCGCCGGCGGCGTCCGTAACGAAAATGTGCGGATCAAGATCGACGACTACACCACGCTCGCCTCTTATGGTTCGCGTCAGGTGGATGGCGGCGTGCCCAAGTTCAGCGACACGCTGTTCAACGGCGGCGTGATCGTCGAGCCGGTGCCCGGCATCCGCGCTTATGCGAGCTATGCCGAAGGCTATACGATGCCCGATGTCGGCCGCATTACCCGCTCGATCGCACGGGACGGCGTCGATCTCGACAATTATCTCGACATCAGCCCGGTGATTTCCAACAATCGCGAACTGGGCTTCGAAGCGAAGCGCGGGCCGGTGGATTTCAGCGCCGCTTATTTCTGGTCGACCAGCAAGAACGGGCAGCTGCTCGTCCTGGTCAACAGCGTCTATGAAGTGCAGCGCCAGCGCGTCGAGATCGAGGGGCTGGAGCTGAACCTCAGCGTCAAGATGCCGATCGACGGGCTCACCCTCTCGACCGGCTATGCCCATCTCAAGGGCCGCGCGGATGGCACGCCCAATGACGGCGTCGACAAGGTCAACATCGATCTCGATGGCGCCAACATCTCGCCCGATCGCTTCAATCTGGCGGCGAGCTATGCGAACGGTCCGCTCAGCGTCCGTGTCCAGTCGCAATTCTATCTGGCGCGGCGGTTCGACAACAGCCCGCTGCCGAACTTCGCGGGGCTCAACCGCGCCAATGATTTCGGCGGCTACAACCTGACCGACGCGATCATTCGCTATCAGACGAAGGTCGGCGGGCTGACGCTGGCGGTGCAGAACCTCTTCGACAAATTCTACATCGACTATAACAGCGATACCCAGCGCCCGACGGACAGCACGCGTTATTATGCCGGCCGGGGACGCACCTTCACGCTGGGCTGGGATTATCGGTTCTAAAGCGATTTCGAAGCCGCTGGCATCCGCTGCCGGCTCGGACATCGCGGGATAAAAATGGGCGCGCGAGGATGAAGCTGATCGATCTGCTGCACCGCTGGATGGGCGGATTGATCGGCCTCGTGCTTGCCGTGCTGGGCTTTACCGGCGCGTTGCTCGTCCACCGCGATGCGTGGATCATGCTGCCCCATGCGGGCGATCCGCAGGTGCAGGACACCGGGGCCGTCGCTGACGCGGTCGCGAAGATCATGGCCGATCCGGCGGCGCGGCCCGAAAGCATCGTCTTCGCCAGCCAGAATTTCGGCCTCAACCGGCTGAGCTATGCGGATGGCGGCGGCGCCTATGCCGATCAGACGGGCGAGATCGTGACCCGTTGGGCGAGCCAGTGGGAACGGCCCGAACTCTGGCTGTTCGATCTCCACCACCACCTGTTCACCGGCGATACGGGCGAAACGGTGGCGGGCATTGCCGGCCTGTGCGGGCTGTTCTTCGTCGTCACCGGCGCCATCCTGTGGTGGCGGACGCGCAAGACCTTCGAGTTCCGCCTGTGGCCCCGGCGGATGAGCCGCCCGGCGATCGTGCGCCAGCATCGCGATCTCGGCATCGTCGTCGCGCCGCTGCTGCTGCTGTCGATCGTCACCGGCGCCGCGCTGATCTTCCGCCCGGTGGCGGCGCTGATCCTTGGCCCCTCGGCGCCGGCCGTCGTTTCGCGCGCACTCGCGCCACCACCCCCGCGCGAGGCGAAGCTGGCCGCGCACCCCGATTGGCGCGGCATGATCGAAACCGCGCGCGCGCGCTTCCCCGACGCGGAACTCCGCATCCTGTCATTGCCGCGCGGCAAGAGCGGGATGATCTCGCTGCGCACCCGCCAGCAGGCCGAATGGCTGCCCAACGGCCGTTCGACGCTGTGGTTCGCCGCCGACAGCGGCGTGCTGGTCGACGCGCGCAATGCCTTTGATCTGCCGGCGCAGGCGCAGGGCTTCAACCTCTTCTACCCGCTGCATGCCGCCAAGGTGGGCGGCCTCGCTTATCGGCTGGTGATGACGGTATCGGGCCTCGCCATGGCGCTGCTCGGCGGCCTCGCGGTCTGGACCTTCTGGTTCCGGGGCGGGCGCAGGATCCCCGCGCGCTGAGCCTTTAGCGGCCCGCGTAAAGCAGCCGCCCACGCCCGAGCCGGCCGAGGATCTCGGCGATATCGGCCATCGAAAAGACGAAGCAGCCATTGCTGCGGCCGAGCTTGCCCTGCCGGTCCAGCACATCCGGCCCGACATAGCCGGCGGCGTGGATCACGATGGCGCGGTCCTCGGCATTGCTGTTGGTTCGGTCGAGGCCGATCAGCCGCCGCGCGGCGCCATGTTCGCCGCGATAGGACCGGCCGGTCAGATAGGCACCTTCCGACGTCGCTTCCGATCCGACGATGTTGGAAAAGCGGTGGAGCCGGCCGTCATGCGCCGGGTCCGAACCCTTGCCATGCGCCACCAGAAAGCTGCGGGTCCGCCCGCGTTGCAGGTCGATCAGGTGGAAGCGCATGGCGGTGGACGGCAGACCGAAATCGGCGATCGCGACGATATCGCGGGACCATATTCGCCGTTCATGGCGGGCAAGCGCCTGGAGCGCGCGTGATCTGAGGCCCGGGTCGATGCCCGGTGCGGCCCGCCACAGCCCGCCGGGGCCGGCGATGGCCGGCGTCGCGATTGCCCCGGCCATGGCGCCGAGCAGCAACTCGCGGCGGGAGCAGGCGGGCGGCCGGGTCTGCATCGCGGGATTAAGCCATCGCCCGCAACGCCGGGCAATGGGTCATCCGATGTAGCGCAGATGGGGAAGGGGGGATCGGCCGCGCCGGCAAGGCCGCGCGGCCGATCCCCTATGCCATGTCAGGCGACAGGCGCGCGCCGGCCCGCCCAGGGCGCGGCCTGCTCCAGCTGGCCCGCCAGCCGGAACAGGGTCGCTTCGTCGCCATAGCGGGCGGAGAACAACACGCCGATCGGCAAGCCCGCCTTGGACATGGCGAGCGGCACCGACATGCTCGGCTGGCCGGTCTGGTTGTGGATGCCGGTAAAGGGAATGAACTCGGTAACGGCCTTGAAATAGGCCTGCACGTCGGTCGGCGACAGGCCGAGCACGCCCAGCTTCGGCGGCGGCGCGGCAGTCGTCGGCGTCAGCAGCACGTCATAATCGGCCATGAACTCGGCCATGGTGATGGCGGCCGTCTGGAAGGTGTTGTTGGCGATCGCATAATCGGTGCCCTTCATCGAAAGGCCCATCTGGTAATAAGCCAGCGTGGCGACTTCGATCACGTCGGGGCCGATCGGGATGCCCGTCACCTTCTCGCGCGCCTGCAGGTCGGCAACGATGGACGAGGTGATGATCGCGAACGATGCCTGGCCGAGCGCGGCGACATCGAATTTCGGTGTCGCTTCCTCGACATGGTGGCCAAGGCTCTCGCACAGCTTGGCCGCCGCGCGGGTGGCGGCGATGACTTCCGGGTCGACCGGCGTGCCGCCCATGGTGGCGACGTTGAGCGCGATCCGCAGGCGGCCGGGATTGCGCTTCACCTCCTCCAGATACGGGCGTTCCGGCGTTGGCGCGCCATAGCGTGAGCCTGGCTCCAGCCCGTGCGTCGCATCGAGCAGCGCGGCGCTGTCGCGCACGCTGATGGTGACGGCGTGGTGGGCGGACATGCCGCCCCAGCCTTCGGTGCGCGGCGGGCCCATCGGCACGCGGCCACGGCTCGGCTTCAGGCCGAACAGCCCGCAGCAGGATGCCGGGATGCGGATCGATCCGCCGCCATCGGTGGCATGGGCGGCGGGCAGCACGCCCGCGGCCACGGCGGCGGCGGCGCCCCCGCTCGATCCGCCGGCAATATGTTCGCCGTTCCACGGGTTGCGCGTCAGCCCAGTGGCCTTGCTTTCGGTCGTGCCGGTCAGCCCGAATTCCGGGGTGGTCGTCTTGCCGAAGATGACAAGGCCGGCGCGTTCGTGCCGCTTCACCAGTTCCGACGTCACGGTCGGGCGGAAATCCTTGTAATAACGGCTGCCCTGCCCGGTAATCTCGCCGGCGATATGGGTGTTGAGGTCCTTTTCCAGCCAGGGCACGCCCACGAACGGGCCGTCCGGCAGCCCCTTGGCCACCGTCGCGCGGGCGCGCTCATAGAGCTTGGACGCCATGTAATTGTAGCGCGGGTTGGTTGCCTCGGTCCGCGCGATCGCCGCTTCCAGCAGTTCCGACGCCGACACCTGCTTGCGCCGGACGAGATCGGCAAGGCCGAGCGCATCATGGTCCTGAAGCACGTTTTTCGGCGCGGCCGCATTGGCGCCGCCTGCCGCAATCGCGGCCGTCGCCGCCATCCCCGCCATCGTTTCCCGCCGTGACATCTTCATTCCACATCCTCTCCCCGCCGCGTCTGTGCGCGGCCCGTCAGTCAGGATGGCCGGGGCAGGGGCGTCCGCGCAAGCGGATTGCGTTGCCCATTTGAATCGCATCGCGGCCGGCTCGTCCGTAACGCCATAGTCCGAGGTCAGGATCGGGCCCGCGGACGCTCTGCCCTAGGGTAATATCGGATTGATCCCGCTGCCCTGCGGTTCCATCACAAGGGCATGATGTGTTTGCGAAGAGGCAGGGACGAAGCATGATGATCACCAGTCGGCGCGGGGCGATGCTGTGGCTGGGCGGCGGCATCGCGCTGTCGGCGGGCGCCGCCCATGCGATGCAGGCCCTGAACCCCGCGACGATCGAGGAATCGGTTGCCAACCTCAAGCCCGGCCAGTTCCTGTGGGCGCCGGACATCGCCCCCGACGGGCCGGTGATGGTGCTCGTCAGCCTCGCTTTGCAACGGGCCTATGTCTATCGCAACGGCGTGCTGATCGGCGTTTCCACCGTGTCCACCGGCAAGAAGGGGCACGAAACGCCGACGGGCGTGTTCACCGTGCTGCAAAAGGCCAAGGTTCACCATTCGAACCTCTATAACAATGCGGCCATGCCCTACATGCAGCGGCTGACATGGGATGGCATTGCCATGCATGCCGGCTCGCTGCCGGGCTATCCGGCGTCGCATGGCTGCATTCGCCTGCCCCCGGCCTTCGCCCGCCAGCTTTACGGCGTGACGGCGCTGGGGCTGACCGTGGTGATCACCGAAAATGGCGCCGTGCCGCGCGTGGCGCCGACGCCGGCGATGCTGGAAGCGGGCACCGGCACCCCGCCCGATGCGGACGCCGATGGCGTGCGCTGGACGCCGGAAAAATCGCCGACCGGGCCGATCTCGATCATCATCAGCGCGTCGGACCGCAGGCTTGTGGTGTTGCGCAACGGCAAGGAAATCGGGCGCACGCCCGTCACCATCGCGGGCGAGGTCGCCGGCACCAGCGCCTATACGCTGCGCGCGATCGAAGGCACGACCTATCACTGGCTGCAACTGCCGCTGCCGGGGCAGACGGTGGCGCCCAATACCGAACTTCTGCCCGAGGAACGCGAACGGTTGCGCCTGCCGGAAGATTTCCGCGCGCAACTGGCCGGCATCCTCGCGCCGGGGGCGACGGTGGTGCTGACGGGGGACAGCCTGCGTTCGGGCGGCGCCGGCAAGAAGCTGACCGTCATCAAGAGCGAGGACGAGGGGTAGGGGAGCCGGCCCCGGCTCCCGTCCGGTCAGGGCGTCGCGCTCGGGCCGGCGCGGTCGAGCACCATGCGGCGATAGGCGGTCGGCGATACGCCGGCCCAGGCGCGGATCGCGCGGGCCAGTCCGTTCGCCTCGGCAAAGCCGGCGCGGGTCGCGATCTGGCTGATCGGGATATTATGGTCGTGCAGGCAGAGCAAAGCCACTTCGCGGCGGACATCGGCCTTGAGCGCGCGATAGCTCGATCCCTCGCCCTCCAGCCGCCGCCGCAGGGTCTGGCCGCACATGCCGAAGCCTTCGGCCAGCGTCTCCAGCTTGGGCAGCGCCTGATGGCTTTCGAGATGGGCGCGCATCCGGGCGCGGATCGCGGTGACGATCCCGTCGCCGACATCGTCCACCGTCAGCATGTCGACCGGCCGGTGGGCAAGGAAGCGTGGAATGTCCGCCGGAACCCGCACCACCCTGCGGGCGAGCACGGTGCGCGGCAGGCGGAGCGTCGCGACTTCGGCGCCGAAGCGGCAGTCGCACCCCATCACCTCCAGATATTCGGGCATCGGCACCGCCGGTTCGCCCGGAAATTCGGCGGCGATCACCGCGAACTTCTCGCCCATCAGCCATTGCGCGAAGCGCTGCCAGAAGATCAGCCACCAGCCCGGCAGCACGCGCAGCGGATCATGCCCGGTATCGGGAATGGCGACGGTCAGGACGGCGTCATGCTCGTCCTCCTGCGTCAGGGTGAAGCGCAGGTCCGGCGTCGCGGCGGCATAGAAGCGGAAGGCGCGGTCCAGCGCGTCGCCCACCGTTTCGCTCAGCGCGCCGATCTCGCACATCAGCTGGAACGCGCCCATGCGCAGCGGGTGCGCGGTCAGCCCGCACAATTCGTCCTGCATCATCAGCTTCGCGTTGCGCGATATGGTCGATAGCGCCGCGCCGTCATAGCGACCGGCGACAGGCTCGCGCCCCTCGGCCACGGCGGCGGGGTCGAAGCCCGCCCGTTCCGCACTGGCGAGGAAGGTTCGCGCATAATGGTCGATAAGCGTGGCCGCGGCCACCTGTTCGGCTCCCGTCTGTCCCAGCCAGGGGGAGCTTAATGCGATGGGGCGGGTTGGCAAGGTGCGCGGCTCGCAAAAGGCCGTGTATCGCGCCAGCGGGCCCGGCCGGAAGGGGGCGACAGGCGCGGCAATCCCGAAGGATCGCCGCGCGTGTTTTGGCGTGTCAGGTGTTGGTGGCGAACATCCGCAGGCCGTTGTCGCAAACGATCTTGCGACGGTCCGCATCCGGGATGCCGGCGGCGGTGAACTGCTTTTCCATCAGCGCGCGCGAATTGGGCCACGACGTCGCCGGATGCGGGAAGTCGGTCGACCAATAGAGCACGTCCGGGCCGAAATATTCGTAGCAATATTTCAGGCCGAGCGGCTCGTACATGAACGTCGCGCCCATCTGCCGCTTGAAATATTCGGTCGGCAGCATCTTCAGGTTGGGGAAGCTGTAATGGCCCTGGATGATGCGGCCATCGAGGATCATGTCGAACAGGAAGGGCAGCCAGCCCAGGCCCGGCTCGACGAACAGCACCTTCAGCTTGGGGAAGCGTTCGAGCGTGCCGGACAGGATCCAGAAGCAGATCGTCTCGGCCAGCTGGAAGCCCGGCAGGCCCAGCGCGACGCCCTTCATCGGGGTCGGGTCGCGGCGGATCAGCTCATAGCCCTTGGCGTTGTTGTCGAGGTGGTTGAGGATGGTGATGCCGGTTTCCTGCAGCACGCCCCACAGCCGGTCGTAGCGCGGGTCGAAATAGTCCGGCAGGCCAAGTTCGGTGGGGAAGGGCGGCAGCTGGACGCAGCGTGCGCCACGCTTGGCCACGCGTTCCACTTCGCGCACCGATGCCTCAACATCGTGCGGCAGCAGCTGATAGGCGCACATCAGGCGCTGCGGATCGACCGCCGCGAAATCGGCGATCGCATCGTTGAAGCCCGACAGCATCTCCTTCCAGTCGTCGCCCATGATTTCCGGGCTGCACATCTTGGCGCCGCCGACTTCGGGGAAGATCACTTCGGCGAACACGCCATCGCGGTCCATCGACGCCAGCTTGGCGTGCGGTTCGTAATGGCCGGGATCGTTCCAGGCGACCGGGTCCATGATGTCGTTGATGTCGGGGATGAAGCCGCCGCGCTTTTCGAGCTCGAGCGCCTGATAACGCTTGTTGCCGTCGATCCACTTCTGGCGAAGGCGCTCGGGCAGGCGCGGCGTCACCCATTCGTCGGTGTAGAAGACGTGCGAGTCGACCGAGACGAGCTTTTCGTCCGGCGCGATATTCACCGAAGGTGCGGTAGCCATTTGCCTCTCCATTGTCGTTGCCGGCCGGCACGCCGGGTCGATGGAGAGGCTATGGCTGGGGGGCAGAGGTGGAAAGATCGGAAGCTGACAGCGGACCGGTCAAAATATGACGCGGGTGGTTCGGCGCGCCGCGTGTCACGCGCCGGGGCGGTAGCGTCTGGCGGCCTGCGCGTGGCTGAGATTGGGGGCCAGCGCCTCGCGCGCGGCGACATAGGTTTCCCAGTCGTCGGCATCGGGCAGCGAGGGGATGGTGACCTTTTCGCCCTGATCGAAGCCGGCCAGCGCGGCATCGACCATGTCGCCCACATCCATCACCATTTCCGGCGGAACCAGATCCAGCTTGGCATGCGGGCCATCCCAGATCGCGGTGCGGGTGATGCCGGGCAGCACCGCCTGGATGCGGACGCCGCTCGATCCCGCCTCGGCCTGCAAGGCTTCGGTGAAGTTGAGAAGATAGGCCTTGGTCGCGCCATAGCCCGGCTCGAACGCGCCGGACATCAGCGCCGTCACCGATGCGATGTTGATGATCGCCCCGTCGCCCGCGGCCAGCAGCCGGGGAAAGATCGCCGTCGCCAGCCGTGTCGTCGCGGTTACGTTCAGGCCGATCATCGCTTCCAGCTTGTCGGGATCGGCCGTGGCAAGCGGGCCATCGCCGACGATGCCGGCATTGTTGACCAGCATATTGATCGCCGCATCGTCGCGCAGCCTTTGTTCCACCCGGCGCAGATCGCCGGCATCGCCCAGATCGGCCGGCAGCGTTTCAACCGTGACGCCGGTTTCGGCGCGCAGGTGCCGGGCCAGTTCGTCCAGCTTGGCGGCGCTCCGCGCGACGAGGATCAGATCGTGGCCGCGCCGGGCCAGCCGTTCGGCATAAGTGGCGCCGATGCCGGATGACGCACCGGTGATGAGGGCCGTACCCGCGATGGTGGTGATCATGGACAGATCCTTTCAGGAACTTGGCTGCCACCCCCGCGCACGGCGCGAACGGCGGCTGGGACAGGGAGGGGCCCCCGTCATCCCGCAATGAATGCGGGCATCGCGAACACAGGCATCTTCGCACCCTGGTCGGTGCGGAAGGAGCGGGTGCCGTCGCTGATGGTCGGATAGCTGCTCATGGCGTCACTCCCTGCCGGTGAACCGTCGATGAGGGGAAACTATCGCTCTCCTGTCCTTCCGCCTTCCCGGACCTTGGTTTAGCGGCTCTGTCTTTCCGGCTGACGCTATCATGCGTTGGTATGGCGTGGCGCCAACAAAAACGGGGCAGAACAGCTTGCGCCATTCTGCCCCTGCGTCACGCCCCACGCGGACGAAGACGGTGTGCCGTCAGGCGACCTGCGGCTTATCCTCAAACGGCGCGTTGAGCGTGCCGCGGGTGATAATCGTGCCGTTGACGCGCGCGCGGAATTCCTGCGTGCGGGCACGGGGGTTGTAGAACTGGCGATACCAGATGCGCAGCTTGCCGATCGGGCCGTCGCCCAGCACGGCCATCGGGTTGAAGCAGGGGCGCTTGTGCGTCCACACCTCGAAATCCTGGCTGAACGCATCGCACGACGCCTGCTGATAGGCGCGGGCCATGCCCACTTCCTCCTCGTTCGGCACCGCGTTCGGCACCTTCACGAGCAGGCCGTGCCACACCTTCACCACGCCGTCGTCGACGGGCGTGTGGGTGATCAGGATGATCGACGGGAACTGGCCTTCCATCCGCGAAATCAGGATGCCGGGGCCGGTATACCAGGTGTCGGTATAAAGCGGGTCGCCGCCTTCGGCCGAAAGCGTGCGGTGCGCCGACGACATGCGCTGGACGACCTTGTGATCCTCAAAATCATTTTCGAACAGGATCACTTCCTGCGTGCCGTGGATCGGCTCGAAATGCGCGCGATCGGCCATGTTATCGATGATTTCGATCGGATGGCTGGCCAGGATGCCCAGCCGGTCCATCTTCCAGTTCACCCAGTGCGGCGCGCCATATTCGGCGAAATCGGGCAGATCATATTCGGGCTCGCCGCCTTCGGGATCCCACCACATCCAGATGCAGCCGGCCTTTTCCACCACCGGCCAGCTTTCCAGCTTGGCGGCGCCGGGCACCTTCTGCGGCGAATAGGGGATCTGGTTGCAGCGGCCGTCCGGGCCGAAGCGCCAGCCATGATAAGGGCAGCGGATCGAATCGCCTTCGACCTGATTGCCGTCGCGGATCACGTAGGAGGTCGTGTTCTTGCCGATATGCGCGCCCATGTGGGGGCAGAAGGCGTCGACCAGGTGGAGATTGCCGGATTCGCCGCGATAGAGCACCATTTCGCGGCCGAAATAGCGCACCGAATGCGGCTTGGTGCCTTCCAGCTCATCCGAGTCCGCGACCATGAACCATCCCCGCGGGAAGGTCTGTTCGCCAAGCCCATATTCCGCCGTCGTCGCCATCTTCACTCTCCGATCGCGGCCTGCCTGCTGGCATCGCCGCCTTCATCCACCGGGCCGCCGAAACCGGCCATGCCCGCAGTCTAGCACCATGCGGGCGCGCAGCCGCCCTCCATTTGAACTAGCAGCCTATATCACCGAATTGCGTGAGTGCGAACCGTCATCCGCCACGCATTTCGTGACAAGCGTCTCGAATTGCACCGCGAATGCAGCAAGATCGCGGATTTCCGAACGCCCTTCCGTTTCATTTCGCGACGGAAGGGCGCTGGGCGATCACATCACCGGGCGAATGTCGAACTGGCTGGTCTGCATCACGTCGATCCGGTTGAAATCCATGAACTGAACGCAGGCTTCCTGCATCAGCCGCTTGTTTTCAGCCAGTTTCTCCTCGTCGCCGACCGCGTCGAAATAGACGGCCTCGTCATGGAAGGCGGCTGCGGGGAAGCATTCCTCCACGATCGCTACGAAATCGGGCACGCCATAGGTGAGCGGCCGGACCACCAGATTCTGGCGATATTCGAAATTGGCCTGCGTCTCGACCGCGACCGACGTCTGGATCGTCCGCCAGTTATAGGCGAACTGCTCGCGGCTCAGCCCTGGGTGCAGGCCGAGGAAGACGATCTGCGAAAAGCCCTCGGTCCGCCGGCCCTTCACCGGTGGGTGCAGGGTGTTGGGCAGCGGCACCGATTCGCACACCAGCCATGCGGCGAAACGCGGGGCGGCACGGCCGATGATCTCGTCGATCGGCGCGCGGAACTTGTCGTGCGAACAATGGACCCAGATCTGGATCGCGGCATCCATCTGCGGGCGGATGCTGGCGAAGCGCGGCACATTGCCGCCGACCACATCCTCGTCCGCCACATTGATCCTGAGCGCAAGGACGTGGGGCCCAAGCTGTTCGGCCACTTCGTCGAGCAGTTGGCGCTTGAACGTGGCGGCATCCGTGCCGCTGTCCCGCCACAATGCGTAGATGATCTTCTCCATGGCTCTCCCGTTCGCCTGTTGCGCCGCGTCTTGATGCGCGTTCGCGTATCATGGGTGCGGCCTTGCCGCGCGTCCAGCCGAATTGACCGGTGATGCCTCCGGTATGGCCCGCTCAACGCCGAAAGGCGCAATCGGCGCTTTCGCCATGTTCGATCTGCAGGGTCGCGTGGCCGATGCCGAAGCGGTCCTGCAGCATGTCCGCCGTCTCATCGAGGAACGCGTCGCCCGGGTGCCCGCCGGGGATGACGAGATGGGCGGTGAGCGCCGTTTCGGTGGTGCTGGTCGGCCAGATGTGGAGATGGTGGACACGGGCGACGCCCGGTATCGCGCCCAACGCCTCGGTCACGGCGGCGGGGTCGATCCGGCCGGGCACCGCATTCATCGCCATCGCCAGCGATTCCCGCAACAGGCCCCATGTGCCGATCACGATCACCAGCACGATGATCAGGCTGGTGGCGGGGTCGATCCACGCCGCGCGGGTCCACAGCGTCAGCAGCCCGGCGATCACCACGCCGGCGGAAACCGCCGCGTCGGCCGCCATGTGTAGGAAGGCGCCGCGAATGTTGATGTCGTCCTTGCCCCCGCGCAGGAACAGCAGCGCGGTGCCGAGATTGATGGCGATGCCGATCGCCGCGACGATCATCACCGTGCCGCCGGGCACGGGGTGCGGTTCGCCGAAGCGCTGGATCGCGCCCAGCGTGATCGCCCCGCAGGCGATGAGCAGGAAGATGGCGTTGAACAGCGCCGCCAGGATCGATGAGCTGCGCAGCCCGTAAGTGTAGCGCGCGGTCGGCTTGGCGCGCGACAGCAGCCACGCGCCCCAGGCGATCACCAGCCCCAGCACGTCGGAAAGATTGTGCCCCGCATCGGCCAGCAGCGCCATCGATCCCGTGGCGAAGCCATAGCCGGCCTCGATCGCGGTGAAGGCGAGGTTGAGGCCGATGCCCAGCGCGAAGGCCCGGCCATAATTGGTTGGCCCATGGGCGTGGCCGGCATGGCCGTGCCCGTGCCCGCCATGCGCATGGCCGTGATCGTCATGGCCATGATCGCCATGGCCGCCGTGTAGATGATTGTGGTTGTGGGCGCCGCCCATATGCCGTCCGCGTCCTCGTCGTTTCCCTGCCTAGGGACGCCAGGATCGCCGACGGGTCAAGAGCTTGGCTGATGCCTTCAGATGCCGATCAGCGCCTCGTCGAGCATCTGGCGGGCGATTTCGCGCTCGCCCATGATCGCCCGGTCCGCGCCATGGCTTTCGAGATGTTCGACCTCGGCATCGCCATGTGCCCGCGCGACGATGCGCAGCTTGGGGTTGATCGTCCGTGCCTGCTCGACGATCTGGCCCGCCTCGAAGCTTTCGGGGATGGCCACGAACAGCAGCCGCGCTTCCTCGATGCCGGCCTCCCGCAACAGCGCGCCATTGGCGGGTTCGCCCACCAGCACCGTTGCGCAGGCATCGGTGGGCAGGCCGGCCTTGTCGGTCTCCGCCTCGATCACCGTCACCTTCTCGCCCGCTTCGACCAGCCCGGCGGCGACCAGACGGCCGACGCGGCCATGGCCGACGAGGATGACGTGCCCCTTGGTCGGCGCGGGTGGCGTGCCGCCGATCGCGGCCTCCGGCGCGCCGGGCACCAGCTTGTTGGCGAAACGATCGATCAGGCTGAACAGCAGCGGGTTGAGCATGATCGAGATGATCGCGCCGGCCAGGATCAGATCACGCCCGTCCGCCGGCACGAGCTTCAGCGAAAAGCCGAGCGTGGCGAGGATGAAGGAAAATTCGCCGATCTGGGCCAGGCTCGCCGCGATGGTCAGCGCGGTCTTGTTCGATCGGCCGAAGGCCCGCACGATCAGGAACGCGGCCACCGATTTGCCGAACATGATGATCGCAACGGTGATCGCCAGCGCCAGCGGCTCGTCGGTCACGATCGCCGGGTTGAACAGCATGCCGACCGACACGAAGAACAGGACAGCAAAGGCGTCGCGCAGCGGCAGCGTTTCTTCCGCCGCGCGCTGGCTGAGCGGCGATTCTGCCAGGATCATGCCGGCGAAGAAGGCGCCCAGCGCGAAGGACACGCCGAACAGGATGGCCGCGCCGAACGCGACGCCCAGCGCGATCGCCAGCACCGCAAGGCGGAACAGTTCGCGCGATCCCGAATGAGCGACCGAATGGAGCATCCACGGCACCGCGCGCCGGCCGACGATCAGCATGAAGGCGACGAACGCGATCACCTTGCCGATCGTGACCGCCAGCGTCTGCAGGATGGCGCTGCTGCCACCGCCGCCGGTGGCGATCGCCGGGATCATGACGAGCGCGAGCACCATCACAAGATCCTCGACGATCAGCCAGCCGACCGCGATCTGCCCGCGTTCCGTATCGACGATGCGCCGTTCCTGCAGCGCGCGCAGCAGCACCACGGTGGACGCCACCGAAAGCGCGAGGCCGAAGACGAAGCCGCCCGCCATCGACCAGCCCATCCACCAGGCGAGCCCCATGCCGAGCAGCGTCGCCACCGTGATCTGGCCGATGGCGCCGGGCACCGCGATGCGGCGCACCGCCATCAGATGCTTCACCGAAAAATGCAGGCCGACGCCGAACATCAGCAGGATCACGCCCAGTTCGGCCAGTTCGTTGGCCAGGCTCTGATCGGCCACATAGCCGGGGGTGAACGGCCCGACCGCGATGCCGGCCAGCAGGTAACCGATCAGGGGAGACAATCGCAGGCGGAAGGCAATCTGGCCAAGGATGAAGGCGAGAACCAGGCCGGCAACGATCGTGCCGATGAGCGGGGTTACATGCGGCATGCGGTTCGATCGGTCTCCTTGGGGGCCGGAAGCAGAAAGCTAAGCTACTTGCGACGGATTTTGAACAGGCGATGCGTGGCCGGCCGGCCACAAGGTCGTTCATATTCCGATATAGAGGCCGGCCGGGCAGGCACACCCCGAGGGCGGTTGCGAAACAAAAAGTAAAAAAAGTCGCGCGGCGCTGGAAATGCGGCGGCGCAGCAAGCAAAGTGGCCGGCGATGCCATTGCCGATCCAATCCGACGCTTTCAGCGATTCCCTCGTCATCCTTGGGGCCGCTGGCCTCGTCATACCGGCCTTCGCGCGATTTCGCGTCAATCCGGTGATCGGGTTCATCCTGGTCGGGCTGCTCGTCGGCCCGGCGGGGCTGGGCTCGCTCGTCGATCGCGCGCCGTGGCTTTATCACTTCACGATCACCGACAAGCATTCGATCGAGCCGTTCGCCGAAATGGGCATCGTGCTGCTGCTCTTCTCGATCGGCCTCGAACTGTCCTTCAAGCGCTTATGGTCGATGCGCGGCTCGGTGTTCGGGCTGGGCGCGGCGGAACTCATCATATCGGGGCTGGTGATCGGCGCCGCGCTGTTCCTGATGGGGCAGGGCTGGGCGGGCGCGATCGGCCTCGGCCTCGCTTTGGCGCTGTCGTCGACCGCGCTGGTGCTGCCGATGACGGGAACGGCCAGCCAGGTCGGCCGTGCGGCCTTCGCGATGCTGCTGTTCGAGGATCTGGCGCTGGTGCCGATCATCTTCGGCCTCGGCGCGCTGGCCCCCACCGCCAGCGACGAAGGCTGGGAAGGGCTGGTTACTACCCTGTGGCAGGGGGGCCTTACCGTCGCGGTGCTGATGATCATGGGGCGGCTCCTGCTCCCCCGCCTGTTCGCGCAGGCCGCGCGCACCAAAAGTCCCGAACTTTTCCTGTCCGCCAGCCTGCTCGTCGTCATCCTGTCCAGCATCGCCACCACCGCCGTCGGCCTGTCGCCGATCGTGGGCGCGCTGCTCGCCGGTCTGCTGATCGCCGAAACCGACTATCATACCGAGGTCGAAGTGATCACCGCGCCTTTCAAAGGGCTCGCGCTCGGCGTGTTCCTCATCACCATCGGCATGAGCCTCGATCTGCGCGTCATCCTCGCCAACTGGCCGGCGCTGGTCACGGCGGTCGTCGGCGTGGTCGCCGCCAAGGCGATCGTCACCGCGCTGCTGCTGCGCTTTTCGGGCGCGGCCCGGGGCGTCGCCACCGAAACCGCGCTGCTGATGGCCTCGCCCTCGGAAACCACGTTGATCGTGCTCGCGGCGGCCGCGCAGGCAAAGCTCATCATGCCGTCCACGGCGGCCTTCTGGCAGATCGTCACCGCGATCGGCCTCACCATCACGCCGTTGCTCGCGCGGGTTGGCCGCGATGTCGCCCGGCGGGTCGAGCTGCGCGAAGCGCCCGAGGCGCCGGAACTGATGGAAGCGCAGCCGGGCCGCACGGTGATCGCTGGCTTCGGCCGCGTCGGCCGCCTCGTCGCGCAGATGCTCGACGAACATAAGCGCCCCTATATCGCGCTCGATGCCGATATCGATTCGATCGCAACAGCACGGCGGCGCAATTACAATGTCATGTTCGGCGATATCACCCGCCCCGGCATGATCGAACGGCTCGATCTCGCCAACGCCAGCGCGCTTGTGCTGACGATGGACGAACCGGTGCAGATCGTCCGCACGGTGCGCCGTGTCCGGTCGCTTCACCCCGATCTCACGATCATCGCGCGTGCCCGCGATGCCAATCATGCGGCCGAACTCTACAAGGCCGGCGCCACCGATGCGGTGCCCGAAACGCTCGAATCCTCGCTGCAATTGTCGGAAGCGGTGCTGGTCGATCTTGGCGTGGCGATGGGGCCGGTGATCGCCTCGATCCACGAAAAGCGCGCCCAATTGCGCGCCAAGATCATGCACATGGCCGAAACCACGCGGGAGCCTCCGCTGCGCGTTCGCCGCCTGCGCGACGTGGCGGCCGAACAGGCGGGCGAGCCCGGCTGAATCGTTACGGAACTTTAAGGTAACCGGCAAAGCGTGACCTATGTCACGCGTTTCCAACGGCTTCCCATGGTCTACCGGCGTTCGTCATTCACAATCCCATTCGGGAGTTGCGCATGCGTGCCTCGCCGATCGCCCGTACCCTGTTCTGGATGCTGCTGGCTCTCGCTCTGTGCGTGGGCCTCTATCTCCATGGCTCTATCGGGCTCGGCTTTCTTCAGAATGAGGGGCGCTGGGTGTCGCGGGGCGTGGATGCCCCGGCATTGACCGCCGTCGCCGACCTGCGCTGCTGAACCTCAGCCGATAAATCGCTGATCCCGCTGGGTGCCGCCGTGCTCGCACGGCCTCACCTTGTGCGCTGGCCCCATGCAATCCAGAAAAAAGCGGCGGCAACCGGGGGTTGCCGCCGCCAGAATAAAGGAGGAGCTGCTGAAGCTCGTCCTCCGGGTCGCAGCCCATTCATAGCGGTGATTCGTGACAGCTCGCCGTGACATTCGTCACATACAGGCGAATTTCACAGCGCTTGGTGCGCGCGGCCGCAAGACCTCGCCGCATCCTGCCATGATCTCGGCTCATCGGAAATGCCGGGCCAGCCAATTGCGGCACCGGACCAGTTCGGTATCTCTCTGAATATACATCAATAATGTTCTGATTTTCTCCCCCTGTCCCCGTCGACTGCGGTTGGCTTGCGCGCGTCATATCGTTCCGCGGGCGGCATGATGGTTGACGGTTTGTTAACCCGATTTTCCCAGAACACGTGGCGGGGGCACCACGCGATCCGAAGTTTTTGCTTATGAGGTTCCTTTTTCCGGTCCATTCCGGCGCTCGGCCGGCGCTGATCGCGCTGGCGTTCTGCGGCCTGCTCGCGGCATGTGGCGGCGGCAGCGGCGATTCGCCTGCCGATGCGGGCGGCACGCCGCCGGTCGCGAACGATCCGGCTCCAACCCCTGATCCCATATCCCCGGTTGACCCCGATCCGGCACCTGATCCGGCGCCGACAGGCGCGCCATTGGGCGTCAATCTGGCGCAGGCGAACTATTATCTGGGCGATCGCGCGCTGATGAATTTGGCGCAGGGCGGTGGCTGGGCGAGCCAGCGGCCGGGTATTTCCGGCTGGCAGCCCTTTGCCGCCGGGCAGCTCGACGGGCTGGGCAATGTGACGTCGCTGTTGACCAGCGAAACGGCGAACATTCCGCTGGTGCCGCCCGAGGGGGTTTTCGGGACGAGCCCGACGCGGGTGCGCTGCACCTGGGCGGGCACGGGCACGTTGACGGCGGGTGGCGCGCTGAGCGGGCTGACGCGCGCGGCGAACAGCCTGGAGTTTGACTGGACGCCGGCGGGCGGGCCCAAGACGCTGGCCGTGTGGATCACGATATCGCGGACCGATGTGGCCGATCCAGTGCGGCAGCTCGATTGCCGCGAGAAGACGGCGTCGGCGACGGCGCGCTTCTCGCCCGCTTTCCTGGCGTC
>NZ_FZOS01000015.1 GCF_900188165.1 Edaphosphingomonas laterariae
TCCGACACGCCGATCCGCTCGCCCAACGCTGCCTCCCAAAAGCAGCCTTGAATCAATCCAGAGTCACGCCGTCAAGCTTTGTCCACGACGCCTAGTCAATGTCCGCGATGTCGGCGCATCCTGACAGGCAGGTTTCAGGCAGAAGACATCGACAACGGCCCCGATCCGCCACGCCGCCTAGGCGGCAAAGCCGGCGGCGATGAAATCCAGCACGCGCTCCAGCAGGGCTTCGCGATCACCCGGGTCGCACGCTCCGCCTGACAGGATGGCCAGCCGTTCATAATCCGCATCGCTATTGTGGTGCAGCACACCGAGCGCAAAGTGCAGGCGCCACGCGATCTCGCTTTTCGGCAATTGCGGCATCGCCGCGTGCAGCGCATCGGCGAACCGGCTGAGATGGCCGACATCCTTGCGGATGATGTCGCGCATCT
The DNA here is from genome assembly GCF_900188165.1 of Edaphosphingomonas laterariae. Taxonomy (GTDB): domain Bacteria; phylum Pseudomonadota; class Alphaproteobacteria; order Sphingomonadales; family Sphingomonadaceae; genus Sphingomonas_E; species Sphingomonas_E laterariae. The sequence goes on from NZ_FZOS01000015.1 coordinate 432, forward strand.
CCGCCGGCCCTTCGCTTCGCGCCCGATTGAGGAAGCGCAGCGCGATCCGGCGCGCCTCGTTCGGCCAGAGGATGGAGGGTTCGATCAGCGCCCGCAGCACCGCCCGAACTTCCGGCTGCGCATCCGTGGTCGCGGCACGCAGCAGCGCGCCACGTTCGCGGTTGAGTTCCGTCGCCCGCGCGCGGAAAATCTCCAGCAGCAACGCGCCCTTCGAGCCATAATGATAATTGATCGCCGCGATATTGGCATCCGCCCGCGCGGTGATGTCGCGCGTCGTCACCGCCTCGAACCCATTGTCGGCGATCAGCTTTTCCGCTGTCAGGAAAAGCCGTTCCTTGACGCCTTCCTGTACACCGCGCCCCTCGCCCGCCTGTTGATGCCCGGAAATGTCCATCCCGCCTCCATCGCCTTGCCGGTTTGACATGGCAACGCCCGTCGTTCAAACACATGTTTCATACGATAGTTTGACTGACAAGCGATAAGCGATTTTCGCGGGAGATGGTGCTGATGAGTGATATGGTGACGATCGCTGTGAACGGGCGGATCGCTGTCGCCTCGATCGACAATCCCCCGGTGAACGCCGCCTCGCATGGCGTGCGCGCGGGCCTGGTGGCGGCTATGGACCGGCTCGAACAGGATGACGCGCTGGACGCGCTGGTCCTGATCTGCGCCGGCAAAAGCTTCGTGTCCGGCGCGGACATCAAGGAATTCGGCAGGCCCCTGCTCGATCCGCAACTGGCCGCGGTGACGACGCGCTTCGAAGGATCGGCCAAGCCGGTGATCGCCGCCATCCATGGCAAGGCGCTGGGCGGCGGGCTCGAAATCGCGCTGGCCTGCCATTATCGCGTCGCGGCGGCGGGATCGGCGGTCGGATTACCCGAAGTGAAGCTGGGCATCATTCCCGGTTGCGGCGGCACGCAGCGCCTGCCGCGCCTCACAGGCCTTGCCCCCGCGCTCGCGATGACGACGGAGGGCAATGAAATGCCGGCCGCCCGCGCGCTGGAACTCGGCCTGCTGGACGAAGTTGCCCAAGGCGATCTGCGCACCGCCGCGATCGTCTTCGCCGAAAAAGTCGTCAGCGAAAAGCGCGGCATCCGTCGCGTGCGCGATCTGCCGATGCCGCCGAAGGACGATGCCCTGATCGCCGAAACCCGCGCCACGCTTGCGCGCAAGAAGCGCGGCCACCTCGCCCCCCAGGCCGCCATCGATGCGATCGAGGCGGCTTATGCACTGCCGTTCGATGAGGCGCTGGACAAGGAATATGCGATCTGCCGCGAACTGCTCGCCGGCCCGCAATCGCGCGCGCTTCGCCATAATTTCGCGTCGGAACGCATCGTCACCAAGATCGCCGGCCTGCCTGCCGGCACCGGCGAGCGGCCGATCGGCAAGGTCGCCGTGGTCGGCCTCGGCGTGATGGGCACCGGGATCGCTATCGCCTTTGCCAATGCCGGCCTGCCGGTGATCACCATCGCACGCAGCGCGGAAAAGCTCGACAAGGGCATGGCGACGATCGCGAAATCCTATGCCGGCCTCGTCAAGCGCGGCACGCTGACGCAGGAGAAGGCAGACGCGCGGATCGCGCTGATCACGCCGACCATCGATCTCGGCACGCTCGCCGACGTCGATCTTGTGGTGGAATCCGCCAGCGAGGAACGCGACGCCAAGATCCGCCTGTTCGCCGAACTGGGCGCGGCGACGCGGCCGGGCACGATCCTCGCCAGCAACACATCCTATATCGACATCGATCTGCTGGCCGATGCCAGCGGCCGCCCGGCGGATGTGTGCGGCATGCACTTCTTCAATCCGGCCAACGTCATGCGCCTTCTGGAAAATGTGGCGACACAGCGCACCGCGCCCGATGTGATCGCCACGATCACCGCCGTCGGCCGCAAGATCGGCAAACTGCCGATCCTGTCCGGCGTATGCGAAGGCTTCATCGTCAACCGCATGCTCGCCAAGCGTTCGCGCGAAGGCTTCTTCATGCTGGAGGAAGGCGCGAAGCCTGCCCAGATCGACAAGGTGCTGACCGGCTTCGGCTTCCCGATGGGGCCTTACGCACTGGGCGACCTCGCCGGCATCGACGTCCAATATGCCGCACGGCAGGCGCGCCTCGCCGGGTTCAGCGAGCGCGAGAAGGCGGCGAACTTCGTCGACCAGCTTTATGCGCAGGGCCGCTATGGCCAGAAAACGGGCGCCGGCTGGTATCGTTATGGCGAGGATCGCAAGCCCCAGCATGATCCAGCGATCGACGCGATGCTGGAAGCCCACGCCCAGGCGCGCGGCATCGCGCCGCGCGTGATCGAGGATCGCGAGATCCTGGAACGCTGCATCTACGCGATGGTCAACGAAGGCGCGAAGATCCTCGACGAAGGGATCGCGACGCGGCCCGACGATATCGACGTCGCGATGATCAACGGCCTTGGCTTCCCCGCGATCACCGGCGGTCCCTTGTGGTGGGCCGGCGAAATCGGGCTGGCCAAGGTGCGCGATGCGATGCTGCGCTATGCCGACATCGCCGGCGCCGAATATTGGACGCCGTCGCCGCTGATCGATCGCCTCGCCGCGTCCGGCAAGACCTTCTACGACGCCTGAAAGGAACCGTCCCTTGGATTTCCAGCAATCGCCCAAGGCCGTTGCGCTGCTCGATCGGCTGCGCGCCTTCATGGCCGAACATGTCTATCCCAACGAGCGGCTTTATTATGATCAGGTCGCGGCGGACCGGTGGGAGATGCCGCCGATTCTGGCCGAGCTGATGGACAAGGCCAAGGCGGCCGGGCTGTGGAACCTGTTTCTCCCCGAGTCCGGCCATGGCGCGGGCCTCACCAATGTCGAATATGCGCCGCTGTGCGAGGAGATGGGCCGCGTCCACTGGTCCAGCCAGATCTTCAACTGCTCGGCGCCCGACACCGGCAATATGGAGACGCTGGAACGCTTCGGCACCGAAGAGCAGAAGGACAAATGGCTGAAGCCACTGCTCGACGGCAGCATCCGTTCGGCCTTCGCGATGACGGAGCCCGCCGTCGCCTCGTCCGATGCGACCAACATCGAATCCTCCATCGTCCGCGATGGCGACGATTATGTGATCAACGGCCGCAAATGGTGGATTTCCGGCGCCGGCGAGGAACGCTGCCGGATCTTCATCTTCATGGGCAAGACCGATTTCGATGCGCCGCGCCACAAGCAGCAATCGATGATCCTCGTCCCCCGCGACACGCCCGGCGTCACCATCCTGCGCCCGATGACGGTGCTCGGCTATGACGATGCCCCGCACGGCCATATGGAAATCGTTTTCGATAATGTCCGCGTTCCGGCCGCGAACATCCTGCTCGGCGAAGGCCGTGGCTTCGAAATCGCGCAGGCGCGGCTCGGGCCGGGCCGCATCCACCACTGCATGCGGCTGATCGGCCTGGCCGAACGCGCGCTGGAACTGTGGTGCAAGCGGCTCAAGGGCCGGGTCGCCTTCGGCAAGCCGCTCGCCGAACAGGGCGTCCAGCTCGATCGGCTGGCGGAAGCGCGCGCGATGATCGATCAGGCTCGCCTGCTCACCCTCCACGCCGCATGGCGCATGGACACGGTGGGCAACAAGGTCGCCAAGGCGGACATCGCGATGATCAAGTTCGTCGCGCCCGACATGGCCGCGCAGGTGATCGACTGGGCGATTCAGGCCCATGGCGCCGCCGGGCTCAGCCAGGATTTCGTGCTTGCCCAATCCTATGTCCACGCCCGCAAGCTGCGCTTCGCCGACGGGCCGGATGAGGTTCATCGCGCGCAGGTCGGCAAGCTCGAACTCGCCAAATATGCCTGAACCGGCGCCCGCCCGTCTTAGGGCGGGCGGCCGTCACCAGGACAATTCGGTCATCAGCGCGGCATAGGTTTCGATACCGTCCCACAGATTCTGCAGCCGCAGATTTTCGTTGGGGGCGTGCTGGCTGTTGTCGTGGTTGACGATCGGCAGGCCGATCACCGTCGCCTTCAGCACATCCTGGAACAGATAGATCGGTACGCTGCCGCCCATCATCGGCAGCGCCAGCGCGGGATAGCCATCCACCCGGCCGGCGGCGGCGAGCACCGCGCGCGATACCGGCAGGCCCATATCGGTGCGCAGCGCGGGATAGCCAGCTTCCCAGTCCAGCCTGATCAGGCGTGGATGCGCCGCGCGCATGGCGGCATCGGGCTCGTCGCGCACGATCGTCCAGCCCTTGCCCGCCACGAAGGCCTCCACCTGCCGGCGAACCTCGTCGGGCGTCTGATCGGGCACGAGCCGAAAATCGATCGAGATTTCGGCATCGACGGGAATGGCATTATTGGCGGCCGCCCCCACCCGGCCCGATCGAATGCCGCGCAGGTTGAGCGCGGGGCGCATCGTGCTTGCGGTCAATCCTTCCGCCCCTTCGCCCGCCCCGATCGCCAGTTCGCGCAGCAGGCCGGGCTCCACCGCAGGCAGCGCGGCGATCGCGGCCTTTTCATCACGGGTCAGCGGCCGAACGCGGTCGGCGAAGCCGGGGATCAGGATAGTGCCGTCCTCCCCGCGCATCTGGGCGATCAGGCCGGCCGCGCGCGCCGCCGGGTTCGGCACCCAATTGCCATAATGGCCGTCATGCACGGGCCGCGCCGGGCCATAGATGGTGGCGTTCAGGCCAAGCGTGCCACGCGCCCCGAAATAGATGGTGCGGCCGCGCGACTGGTGGGCCGGCCCGTCACCGATCAACCACAGATCGGCGGCGAGCAGCCCGGCATTGTCCTTCAATATCTGCGCGAGATGGGGCGAGCCGGCTTCCTCCTCGCCTTCCCAGAACAGCTTGATGTTGACGGCAGGCTTGCGCCCCGCGGCCTTCAGCGCGTCGAACGCGGCCAGAAAGGCGATGATCGACGCCTTGTCGTCGCTCACGCCCCGGCCGAACAGGCGCCATTCGGGATCGAGCGCGACCTTCGCCTGCCTCCAGTCCACCTCGCCAGCGCCCGCCGATAGCGGCCCCGATCGCATGACCGGCACAAACGGGTCCGACGCCCATTCGGACGCCGTGACCGGCTGGCCGTCATAATGGGCGTAAAAGACCACGGTGCGCTTGGCGCCCGGCGTGTCGAGCTGACCGAACACCACTTTCGGCGCGTTCGCTCCGGCGGCCAGCAGGCGGCTGGAAAAGCCACGGGCGCGCAGTTCGCCGACCAGCCAGTCGGCCGTGCGATCCAGCTCCGCCGGCTGTGCCGCCACCGATGGAATGCGCGCGAGATCGACGAGGCGGCCAAGGATTTCCCGTTCATGGGCACGCCGATAGGCGCCGACATCGGACTGCTGCGCAGCCGCCGTGCCCCCGATCGCAACGGAAAGCCCCGCCAGCACCGCAACCGCCACCCTGTGCATCAACCGCCCCCTGCCCGCATCGCCAAAATCGAAGCGTCGTCGTTCTCAGGGATCAGGCCGCCGATCAAGCCCAGGCGCGATCGTTCCGTTCAGCGCACCGCAAATTGCTCCAGCTTGCCTTCGTCGCGGCCATAGGGATCGTCACGGAACGTGATGCCCTTGGCGGTCGGCGCGACGGTGAAATAGGTCAGGTAGACCGGCACCGCTTCGGCCAGCATCACCTGCTGCTCGGGATCATCGGTCTCCGCCTCGACATGCTTGCCGAACAGCCACACCGCCAGCCGGGCCGCATCCTCCACCCGGACGCAGCCGGAACTGAAGCGCCGCTCCTTCTCCCTGAACAGCGCCTTGTCCGGGGTGTCGTGCAGGTAGATGCCGAGATCATTGGGAAACATGAACTTGATGCGGCCCATCGCGTTGCTCTTGCCCGGCAGCTGGCGCACGCGCACCTCCTGCTGCCCGGCCGCGACCGCCGACCAGTCAATCGCCGTTTCCTGCAATACCGACGCCTGCGCCGTCCAGTCGGACAGGGCTTCGTAGCCGAGGCCATCCAGCGTCGCGCCCTGCTCGACGATCTTCGGCGCGATCCGGCGCTGCACCAGATCCTCCGGCACGTTCCAATAAGGATTGACGACCGCATAGCGCATCATGCCCGCCAGCATCGGCGTCTGCTCGGTCGGCTTGCCGACGATCACGCGCATCGTGTCCTTCACCGCGCCATCCTCATACATCCATAGCCGCGCGGCGGCGGCATCGACGATGATGTGGCGCTTGCGCGTCGCGGGCAGAACCCGCGCGCGTTCGAGGTTCAGGCGAATGCGCTCCTCATAATATTGCGGGCTGCGATCGAGCGCGGCGGTGGTGGCATCGCCGACGACGCCATCGGCGCCAAGCCCGTGCGCCGCCTGGAACGCCTTCACCTTCTGCGCCAGCGCCTTATCGAACGCCTCGCCATCCGTCAGGTCGAGCCGCGCGCGCAGCAGGCGCACCCTTTCCCCGCGCGATCCGGGTCGCAGCTTGTCGCCCGGCCCGATCGCGATCAGGGGCAGGCCGCCCCAATTCGTCCGATAATCGGCGAGCTTCGCGCGCAATTCGCCGTAAAACGGGCTCATCCAGCCCATCGCGTCCATATAGGCCGCCAGCGACGGCGCGACCGCGGCTGAGCGCAGGATCGCCACCTCGCTGGCCTTTTCGGGCTGCAATTCGGCATCGAGATACACCATGTCGACGCGCGGCTTGCTCCGCATGTCCCGCACATAGGCCACGAACGCGCGCGACAGGCGCAATTCCATCCGCGCCACGGCGCTGGCCGAACCCTCGCGCGCCGCCGCGACATCTTCCCGCAGGCTTTCGGGATCATAGTCGGACGGGTCCAGCCCATCCACGTCGGCGCTTTCCAGATAGTCGATCAGGCGGTCGGCCTCGGGGCCGATCACCCCGTCATGCACCCAGATCGGCCAGTAATTGCGCGCGCGGTAAAAGGCCTTGTACTTGCCGCCGACCGACGATTTGACGGCGGCAGCCACCTGCGGCCCGGCCGCGATCTGCGCGGAGGCCGGTGCCGGTTGCGCGGCAAACCCAAGCAATAGCGAAATGGCAAGGGCAAGGCAGCCCCGGTTAAGAGGCTGCCAACTTCTGCCGCGGCGGATGTCACCGCAGCGTTCTTGCCCTTTGGCCTGCCCGTAAGCGGGCCATTTCAACGATCCGATCAGCCGCGTTCTCCCGAACGGGGCGGCGGTGCGGGCGGCGGCGGAGGCGGCGGACAGGGCGGCGCAGTGAAGGCGTGATACACGCCATCCGCCGTATAATAGCCGTCGACGATGCCGTCGCCGTCACGGTTCGCAGCCACCGTCCCCGCAATCGCGCCCATGCCCATCGGCGGTGGAGGCGGCGGTGCCGGTTCTTCCGATTTGGCGCATGCGCCAAGCATCATCAGTCCTGCGATAGGAACTGCCACATATATTCTGTTCATACGGGTCTCCCCGGTGGACGAAGCGCCCAAACGCCGCGCTTCATTACGCCGAACGATGCTTGGTTAAGCTTGTTCCGCGCCGGGAACGGCCAGTGTGCCACGCTTCACCTGAAAACAGGGCAAAGCGCGGCAACATGCCGATGATGCAAGGCTTTCGCGCCTCAGCTTTTCCCGGCGTAGATCAGGCTGCCCGGCGGCAGACGACCCATCGCCGTGGCAAGATCCTGGCGCGATACGGCGAGACAGCCGAGGCTGCGGCCGATCCGCCCCTGCCCCGTCGCGATCGCCGGGCTGACATAGCTGGCCGAATGCAGCACGATCGCGCGCGCCTCCGCCTCGTCATTCTCCGGGTCCAGCCCGATCAACCGGCGCGACCGGCCGTGCTGGCCGACATATTCGCTGGCGGTCAGATAAGCGCCCTGCGACGTGGCGTTCGATCCCGGCACGTTGGAAAAGCGTTGCAACCAGCCGGTGTGGCCAGGGTCCGAACCCTTGCCATGGGCCACCAGCATGCTGTTGGTCATGCCGTTGCGCAGGTCGATAATGTGGAAACGCTCTGCTTCCGAACCGGCCCCGAAATCGGCAATGCCGATCACGTCGCGATTGGCGATCACCGCGCGGTGCTGGTTGAGCGCATTCTTGGCGCGTTCCAGTAGCGAGAGGTTGAGCGGCATGGCCGCCTTGGCGACCGTGGTGGGAATGGTGGCGGCAAGCGTCGCCAGCGCCGCGCCGGCGCGTATGAAATTCCGACGATTTACGTTCATCTCGATCCCGAATGCGACCCGCGCACGCCTCTCAGCGGGCGCGTCGTCGGGATTCTGGGTTACCCTGTTGGGGGCGAATTAACGATACAATGGTGTATCGTAGATGAACGGCCGGTATGCCAGATTAACGCGCACGCCGCCAGATGCAGCACGGCGCCACCGGCCCGCGCTGTGCATCCGCAACGCAATCGGCGCCGGCCACGCGGGCCGGCAGCCACATCGTCAAACCCATTCAGTCAGTTCGGGAAGCTTGGCATTCTGCAACGGCAGCGCCGTACCGCAAAATGCGCATTCCGCGCTGTTCCGGCCAACGAACCAATGCATTTTGCCGCAGCCGGGACAGTGGTTCACTTCGTTCGCGCGATAGACGAGGCGATAACCGACGCAATCCAGTTCGGTCCGAGAGAAATGCTTGCTCATGGACGTTCTCCGATGGGTGCCGCTTGGTTTTGCTCCCCCTCTTGAGCTGAAACCGCGACGCTGCGGAACGGCTCGTCGCCGATATAACACGGATAACCGACGGAACCGAACATGTTGGCGTCACGCGATCGCTTGGCGATGGCCTGTGGCGGATGCGCCACGCTCGCTGGAATGGACAGAACAGCCGTCGCCAATTAGCCAACAGTCATCACGAATGAGGAAAAATTGATGGATCGCCGTTCTTTCATGTCCAGCGCCGGTGCCCTGGCCGTCGCCTCCGGCCTGCCCACGGGCGCCATCGCCCAGCCCGCCGGCAGTGGCGATGCGAAGCTCAAGGCGCTGCTCGACGCGATGTTCTACACCCGGCTCGAGGAAAGCCCGGAACAGGCCACCCGCCTCGGCCTCGACAGCGGCGATCGCGCGTCCCTGCGTTCGCGGCTGGACGACGAATCGGCCGCCGCCCGCAGCCGGCAGGAGGCGCGCCGCAAGAGCGAGCTTGCCACGCTCCGCCAGATCGATCGCGCCTCGCTCGGCGCCTCGTCGCAGGTCGATTATGATGTCGTCGCCTATCAGCTCGAACGCGATATCGATGCCAGCGATCGCTTCCATTACGGGCAGTCGGCCGGGCGCATGGCGCCTTATGTGATCAGCCAGCTCACCGGCCCCTATCGCGACGTGCCCGATTTCCTCGATTCGCAGCACCGCGTGGCCAATGCCGCCGATGCCGACGCCTATCTGGCGCGCCTGTCGGCCTTCCCCAAGGCGATCGACGATTGCACCGCGCAGCAGCGCGAAGATGCCGCCAAGGGCGTGTTCGCGCCGGACTATATCCTCGACACCACCCTCAAGCAGCTGGCCGCGCTCCGCGATCAGCCGGCGGCGCAGACCGTGCTCGTCACCTCGTTCGCGGCAAAGCTCAAGGCGGCCAATCTTCCGGCCGATCTCGCCACCCGTGCCGAAGCCATCGTTACCAAGCAGGTTTTCCCCGCGCTCGATCGCCAGCGCCAGCTCGTCACCGATCTTCGCGCCAAGGCCACGCATGATGCCGGCTGCTGGCGCCTGCCCGATGGCGACGCTTATTATGCCGCCGCCGCCGAAGCCGCGACGACGACCAAGCTGAGCGGCGAGGAAATCCACAAGATCGGTCTTGAACAGGTGGCCGAAATCAGCAGCCGGATCGATGCGATCCTCAAGGCGCAGGGCATGACACAGGGCAGTGTCGGCAATCGGCTGGTGGCGCTCAACAAGCGCCCCGATCAGCTTTTCGCCAACACCGATGAAGGCCGCGCCGCGCTGCTCGATCTGCTCAACCAGCAGATCAAGGCGATGTATGCCCGCCTGCCCGAAGCCTTCGCGACGATCCCCAAGGCACCGGTCGAGGTGCGTCGCGTGCCGCCGCACATCCAGGCGGGTGCGCCGGGGGGCTATTATCAGAACGCGTCGCTCGATGGGTCGCGACCGGCCATCTATTACATCAACCTGCGCGACACATTCGATCGCCCGAAATTCGGGCTGGCCACGCTCTCCCATCACGAAGCCGTGCCCGGCCACCATCTGCAGGTGACGCTCGCACTCGAATCGACGGAAATCCCGATGATCCGCCGTCGCGGTTTCTTCAGCGGCTATAGCGAAGGCTGGGCGCTCTATTCGGAACAGCTGGCCGACGAAATGGGCATGTTCGATGGCGATCCGCTCGGCCGCGTCGGCTATCTCCAGTCGCTCCTGTTCCGGGCGACCCGGCTGGTGGTGGATTCGGGTCTCCACGTCAAACGCTGGAGCCGCGAGAAGGCGACCGATCATCTGATCGCCACCACCGGTATCGCCCGTGGCCGCAGCCAGGGCGAAATCGATCGCTACACCGTCTGGCCGGGCCAGGCGTGCAGCTACAAGATCGGCCACACGGTGTGGAACCGCCTGCGCGAGGAAGCCAAGGCCCGGCAGGGTGCTGCGTTCGATCTGAAGCAGTTCCACCAGGTGCTGCTGCTTGGTGCGATGCCGCTCACCGTGCTCGAACAGATCGTCCGCGCCCGCACCGGCGCGGCCTGAACGTCGCGTGCCGGAAATGCGCGCCACGCGTGTTTCCGGCACCGCGCCGCCCACGGACAAACTGTCCCGTTCCGATCCAGCGGAGGCGCACCCGGCCCGGCGTGCTTCCCCCAAGCGCCCGCGATCTATATAAGGGCCTGACAGAGTTGGTTGGCGTCCCGCGTGCCGGGTCGAACCATGTCAGGCTCCCCTCGGCATCCCGGGCGTCCAAAGCCGCAGACGGGATCGAGGATGGCTGTTGCCGTCATCATTGCCCTGCTGGTGCTGGGCTCGATCATATTCCACCTGGTCAGTCCCTGGTGGCAGACCCCGCTTGCGTCCAACTGGGGCTCGATCGATACCGCGCTCCACGTCACCTTGTGGATTTGCGCGATCGCTTTCGTCGCGCTCAACCTGTTTCTCGCCTGGGCAATCTACCGCTACCGCCACCGCCCCGGCATCGTCGCGCATTACGAACCCGAAAATGCGCGGCTGGAAAAGCGGCTGACCTTGTGGACCGGCATCGGCATCGCCGGGATGCTGGCGCCCGGGCTGATCGCCTGGCACGAATATGTCACCGTGCCCGCCAATGCGTCGCTGGTCGAGGCAACGGGCCAGCAATGGCAATGGGGCTTCCGTTTTCCGGGGCGTGACGGGGTGCTCGGTGCCGCCAATGTGCGCCACATCACGCCCGAAAACCCTTTTGGGCTCAGCCCCCGCGACCCGCATGGGCGCGATGACATATTGATCGAAAGCGCGGATGTGCGCCTGCCGGTCGATCGGCCGGTGAAGATGCTGCTGCGTTCGAAGGATGTGCTCCACGATTTCTACGTGCCGCAGTTCCGCGCGAAGATGGATCTCGTCCCCGGCATCGTCACCTATTTCTGGGTCACGCCCACCAAGCGCGGCACCTACGAAATCCTGTGCGCCGAACTGTGCGGCACCGGCCACCATATGATGCGCGGGACGGTCACGGTGGTCAGCGGCGCCGAATTCGATGCCTGGCTGGCCGAACAGCCCACCTACACCGAATTGCTCGCCGATGCGCGCGACCGCGCGACACGGCTGGCCGGCGCGGACATTTCCGCCGTCGCCCCGGAGGGCCGCTGATGGCAACCGTCACCATTGCCGACGATCTGACGCCGCTGCACCACCCCAAGACGTGGATCGGCAAATATGTCTGGAGCCTCGATCACAAGGTGATCGCCATCCAATATTCGCTGACCGCGATCGCGATCGGCCTCGTCGCGCTGGTCCTCTCGGCGCTGATGCGCCTCCAGCTCGGCTTTCCCGGCACGTTCGATTTCATCCAGCCGGAACAATATCTCCAATATGTCACCATGCATGGCATGATCATGGTGGTCTATCTGCTGACGGCGCTGCTGCTCGGCGGGTTCGGCAATTATCTGATCCCGCTGATGGTGGGCGCGCGGGACATGGTATTCCCGTTCGTCAACATGCTGAGCTACTGGGTCTATCTGCTCGCCGTGCTGGTCCTCGTCGCCAGCTTCTTCGTGCCCGGCGGGCCGACCGGCGGCGGCTGGACGCTCTATCCGCCGCAAACCATCACCGAAGGTACGCCCGGCCACCAATATGGCATCGTCCTGATGCTGGTCAGCCTTGCGCTGTTCATCGTCGGCTTCACCATGGGCGGCCTCAATTATGTGACGACCGTGCTCCAGGCGCGGTGCAAGGGCATGACGATGATGCGGATGCCCTGTTCGATCTGGGGCATCTTCGTCGCCTCGATCATGGCGCTGCTCGCCTTTCCGGCGCTGTTCGTCGCCGCGATCATGATGCTGTTCGATCGCCTTGCCGGCACCAGCTTCTTCATGCCGGCGATCGTGTCGATGGGCCAGCAGCTCGGCCATGAAGGCGGCAGCCCGATCCTGTTCCAGCACCTCTTCTGGTTTTTTGGCCATCCGGAAGTCTATATCGTGGCGCTTCCGGCCTTCGGCATCGTTTCCGATCTGATCAGCGTTCACGCGCGGAAGAACATCTTCGGCTACCGGATGATGGTGTGGGCGATCGTGATCATCGGCGCGCTCAGCTTCTTCGTCTGGGCCCATCACATGTATGTTTCGGGCATGAATCCCTATTTCGGTTATTTCTTCGCGACATCCACGCTCGTCATCGCCATCCCGACCGCGATCAAGGTCTATAACTGGCTGCTAACCCTGTGGCGCGGCGACATCCATCTGCGCGTGCCCCTGCTGTTCGCCATCGGCTTCCTCTTCACCTTCATCCATGGCGGGCTGACCGGGCTGTTCCTCGGCAATGTCAGCGTCGATGTGCCGCTGTCCGACACCTTCTTCGTCGTCGGCCATTTCCACATGGTGATGGGCGTTTCGCCGATCCTGGTGATCTTCGGCGCGATCTATCACTGGTTTCCGCTGATCACCGGCCGCATGTGGAACGTCACGCTCGGCAAGCTCCATTTCTGGATCACGCTGCTCGGCGTCTATTCGATCTTCCTGCCGATGCACTATCTCGGCTTCCTTGGCGTGCCGCGCCGTTATTATGCGCTGGGCGAAACGGCGTTCATCCCGGCATCCGCCCATGGTGCCAATGAATCGATCACCATTGCGGCGCTGATCGTCGCGGCCGCGCAGACGATCTTCTTCGCCAACATGATCTGGAGCCTGTTTCGCGGGCCCAGGGCCGGCCACAATCCCTGGGGTGCAGCGTCGCTCGAATGGCAGACGCCCGATGTGCCGCCAGCCCATGGCAATTGGGGGCCACGCCTGCCGGTCGTCTATCGCTGGGCTTATGATTACAGCGTGCCCGGCGCCGCCCGCGACTTCATTCCGCAGAACGAACCGCCGGCCGACGGCGAACGGCACCACCCGACATGAGCGTGATCGGCACCCTCACCGAAAAGCCGTGGCTTACCCCCGGCATCGATGCGGCGGCGATCGACCGGCCGGACAATGATGGCCGCCCCTTCGATCCCGGCATCTTCCTCGGCGTGTTCCTCGGCGTCGTCACCGCCCTCTTCCTGCTGATCGCATCGGCCTATCTGATGCGGATGGGGGTGCATGGCCCACTTGGCCATGGCGCGGGTGATTGGGGCGCGATCACCGAACCGCCACTGCTCTGGGCCAATACCGCCATTCTGGTGCTCAGCAGCCTCGCCTTCCAAGGCGCCGGCATCGCCGCCGGCCGGGGCGCGCGCCGCGCGATGCGGATCACGCTCATCGTGGGCGGCGCGCTCGGCATCGCCTTTCTCGTCGGCCAGGTCGTCCTGTGGCGCGAGCTTCAGGCATCGGGCTATTTTCTGGCGATCCACAGTGGCCTGTGCACGGTTTCCGGCGATCCGCTGGCCCAGCCGGCCGATCTGTTCATCAGCGGCAATCCGGCGATCGCCTTCCTCTATCTTATCATGGCGGTTCACGGCCTGCATATTGTTGGCGGCCTTGTCGCCTGGGGCCGCGCGATCCGGCGGGCGTTCGCTGGAACCGTGCCGGCAGGCCTCGCCCGCAGCGTCACGCTTTGCGCGCGCTACTGGCATTTCCTGCTGCTCGTGTGGCTCGCGATGTTCGGATTGCTGCTGATGACCTGATGGAGGCGGAGCGGACCCATGTCCCAGATGCTGTCGACCAATGCCCAGGCCAAGCCCGCCCCGTCCGGGCAGCGGGACATTGCGGGCGATTGGTCCAGCGATCAGGAGGTGTTCAAGGCAACGCATTGGGGGAAGGCCATGATGTGGATCTTCCTCCTGTCCGATACCTTCATCTTCTCCTGCTTCCTCACCTCCTACATGACGATGCGTTCCTCGGTCACGGAACCGTGGCCCAATGCCAGCGAGGTATTCGCCCTCACCATCGCCGGCCAGGCCATCCCGCTGATCCTGATCGCGATCATGACCTTCGTTCTGATCTCCTCAAGCGGCACGATGGCGATGGCGGTCAATTTCGGCTACCGCCGCGATCGTCGCAAAACCGCGCTGCTGATGCTCGTCACCGCGCTGCTCGGCGCCACTTTCGTCGGCATGCAGGCGTTCGAATGGACCAAGCTGATCCACGAAGGCGTCCGGCCATGGGGCAATCCGATGGGCGCTGCGCAGTTCGGCGCCTCCTTCTTCATGATCACCGGCTTTCACGGGCTTCATGTCTCGGCCGGGGTGATCATGCTCCTCATCATCGCCTCCAAGGTCGCGCGCGGCCATTATGACGCGCGGGGCGATTATTCCGCGGTCGAGATCGCCGGCCTCTACTGGCACTTCGTCGATCTCGTCTGGGTGTTCATCTTCGCATTCTTCTATCTCTGGTGAAGGATCGGGCCGCCATGAACCACGCCCCCCAGGCCACCCGCCACGATATCGCCGGCAACGACGCGCATGCGACGGGCCAGCACCATCCCATCGGCGTCTATCTCAAGGTCTGGGCCTATCTCTTCGTGCTGAGCGCGATGTCCTATCTCGTCGATTATTTCGCGGTGCAGGGCATCATGCGCTGGCTGCTGATCATCACCTTCATGCTGCTGAAGGCCGGGTTGATCGTGGCGATTTTCATGCACATGGCGTGGGAACGGCTTTCGCTGGTCTATGCCATCCTCGTGCCGCCGCTCTGCCTCGCCACGCTCGTCGGCCTGATGCTGATCGAATCCCGCTACACCTTCTGGACACGCATCCTCTTCCTCGATTTCGGGGGCTAAGCGATGAACCGCTGGAGGAAATCGCATGTCCTGGCCGGCCTCTCGCTCGCCATCGCGGCGGCATGGGGGTCGGGCATGTTCGCCAACCGGCTGTTCCAGCCCGTCTATCCCGGCCAGCCAGCCTATGGCCCGGCCGACGTCAGCGATCCGGTCGATCTCGCCACGCTCCAGCGCGATTGGCCGGCGGGGCTGGATAGCCGCGCGGCAAAGGCCCGGCTTGCCGGCTACATGACCAGCGTCGAACGTGGCACCGCGCCCATGCCCGCCATCGCAGCGGAAAGCGCGCGGCCGGCCGCGGCGCCGGTCGATCTCGGCACGCTGCTGGCCGCCGCCAGCGGCGAAAAGGGCAAGGCCACCGCGCGGGTCTGCCTTACCTGCCACACCTTCGAACAAGGCGGCCCCAACCGCACCGGGCCGAACCTTTGGGGCGTTGTCGGCCGCGATATCGGGTCGCATGCGGGCTTTGCCTATTCACCCGCGCTTACCGTCCAGCCCGGCAGCTGGACCTACGCACAGCTCGACGCCTATCTTACGAGCCCCGCGCGCAGCATCCCCGGCAACCGCATGGCCTTTGCCGGCATCCGCAATCCCGCGGACCGCGCCGGACTGCTCGCTTATCTCGGCAGCCTAAGCCCCAGCCCCGCGCCATTCCCGCCACCAAAGGCCATCGCCGCCGGTGGCGAAAGCGGCGTCACAGGGCGCTAGCAATCTCGGCCGTCGCCGCGTCCCTGAGTTCCACGGCCGATCCCGCCACCGCCTCACCGATCAGCAGCAAAGTGGGATCGTCGTCGCTGATCGTCTGCACCAGAAAGGCCAGCGATTTCAGATTGCCCCGGATCAGGCGCTCATTGGGCAGGGACACGTTGACCGCCACCATCACCGGCGTCTCCGCCGCCCGCCCGGCGGCGATCAGCCGCGCGGAAATCTCGCCCGCCGCCGATCGCCCCATATAGACCGCCAACGTCGCGTCTGGCTGGGCCAGCGCCATCCAGTCGAGATCCAGCGCTTCACCGGCGCGGGCATGCGCGGTGACGAAGGTCAGCTTGCGCGCCAGCCCACGCAGGGTGAGCGACGCCTGTCCGCTCGCCGCCGCCGCGCTGGCGGCCGTCACCCCCGGGCAAATCCGCGTCACCACGCCAGCGGCGGCGAGATGCTCGATCTCCTCCGTCGAACGCCCGAACACCGAAGGATCGCCGCCCTTCAGCCGCACCACCCGCTTGCCGGCAAGCGCCGCCGCCAGCAGCAGATCGTTGATGCTCTCCTGCGGCCGGGAATGCCGGCCGGATCGCTTGCCGACGCTGATCCGCTCGGCACCCGCCGGGATCATCGCGATGATGCCGGGCCCGACCAGCGCGTCGTAGAAGATGATATCCGCCGCACCGATCAGCCGTTCGGCCTTGCGCGTCAGCAGGTCGGGATCGCCCGGCCCCGCCCCCACCAGCCACACTTCGCCGGGCGCAATCCGTTCAGGCTGCGACATTCTGCGCCTCCCCTTCCTTGAGTATCCGGGCAATGGCCGGCCGGCACGATCCGCAATTGCTGCCCGCACGCAGCGCGGTGCCAACCGCTTCGACGGTGGTCAGTTGCTGCTCGGCGATCGCGGTCAGGATCGTCCGCGTGCCGACGTCGAAACAGACGCAGACGATCGGCCCGCGATCGGCCTGCGGAACAGCGGGACGGCCGGCCAGCAGAGCCGGCGCCGAAGCCGTCTCTGCTTCGGTCAACTGCGCGATCAGCCAGTCGCGATCCGGCAATTGGCCGTTGCGCGTCATGAACAGGGCGCCCGCCAGCTTGCCGTCCCGCAGCACCGCAATCCGCCGCGTCGCCCGCACCGCATCGAACGCCTCGATCCGCTCGCCCGGCGGCAACAGCTCCTCCACCGCCGCCATATCGCCTTCACCCGCCACTTCGATCAGCACGCCACCCGCCACCGTGACACGGGTCCACCACAGGCAATCCGGTTCGATGCCATGGCCCCCATTCAGGATCAGGAAACCGCGCCATTCGGGGGCAATTCTGGCTATGCCGGCCGGCGTCAGCTTGAAGCCCGGCTGGCCCGACACCGGGTCGACGCCCTGCCCCGGCAGCAGCCCCGTCCGCCCGCCAGCCGACGTGCGATCGGTCCAGTGGATCGGCGCGAAGATTTCGCCACGCCGCTGCCCGTCGTTCAGGCTGACGCGGAAGATGCTCTCCCCCTGCCCGGTCGCCACCCGCGCAAGATCGCCGGCAGCAAGACCCGCCGCCCCCGCATCTTCGGGGTGCATTTCCACCAGCGGCTCGCGCCGGTGCTGCGACAGGCGCGGCGACAGCCCGGTGCGCGTCATCGTGTGCCACTGATCGCGATAGCGCCCGGTGTTCAGGATCATGGGCTGCGCGTCGATCGGCTTCTGCGCCACCGCCACCAGCCGCGCGCGGCCGTCCGGCGTCGCATAGCGGCCGTCGCCAAACAGGCGTGCACCGCCCCATTGGAAGGGTTCGAACGCGTCATAATCGGCGTCGTCGATGGCGGCGAACCGGCCGATGTCGAGCTTGCGCACGCCATCATTCTCGAACGCGGTCAGCGCGGCATGTTCGCGGAATATCGCGGCCGTGTTGGGCCAGGCGAAGGCATCGGCGTAACCCATCCGCTTGCCCACCTCCGCCATCGCCCACCAGTCCGGCCGCGTCTCGCCGGGCAGTGGCAGAAAGCCGCGCTGCCGGCTGATCCGCCGTTCGCTGTTGGTGACGGTGCCGTCCTTCTCGCCCCAGGCGGCCGCCGGCAGGCGGAGATGGGCGAAACGCGCGGTATCGGTATCGGCGATGACGTCGGACACGACGACGAACGGGCATGCCGCCAGCGCCGCGCGCACCTTGCCCGCATCCGGCATCGACACGGCGGGGTTGGTGCCCATGATCCACAACGCCTTAATCCGCCCGTCACCCACGGCGTCGAACAGGTCGACCGCCTTGAGCCCCGGTTTCGCGGCCACCCGATCACTGCGCCAGAAACGCGCGACGCGATCGACATTGTCGGCCGCGAAATCCATGTGCGCGGCAAGGGTTGAGGCCAGACCACCTACCTCGCGCCCGCCCATGGCGTTGGGCTGCCCGGTGATCGAGAATGGCGCCGCGCCCGGCATCCCGATCCGGCCGGTCGCCAGATGCAGGTTGATGATCGCATTGGCCTTGTCCGTTCCCTGCACGGACTGGTTCACCCCCATGCTGAACAGCGTCACCATGCGCGGATACTGCGCGATCAGTTCGTGAAAGCGGTCGAGATCGGCCTGCGCGACATCGCAAATGCCCGCCACATCGGCGCCCAGCCCGTCCCAGAAACCCGGCAGCACGGCGACATTCCGATCCAGATAATCGCGATCCACCAGTCCCGCTTGCCGTGCGAAGGCAAGCGCGCCGTTGAACAAGGCCACGTCGCTACCCGGCCGGATCGCGAGATGCAGGTCGGCGCGCTCGGCGGTTTCCGTCCGTCGCGGATCGATCACCACCAGCTTCGTGCCGCGCTTTTCGCGTGCGGCCTCGATCCGCTGCCAGATCACCGGATGGCACCAGGCCGTGTTCGATCCGACGAGCAGGATCAGGTCCGCCTCGTCGAGATCGTCATAGCAGGCCGGCACCGCATCCTCACCAAAAGCGCGGTTATGCGCGGCCACCGCGCTCGACATGCAAAGCCGTGAATTGGTGTCGATATTGGCCGAGCCGATGAATCCCTTCATCAGCTTGTTGGCGACATAATAATCCTCGATCAGGATCTGCCCCGAAACATAGAAGGCCACGCTGTCCGGCCCATGTTCGGCAATCGCCTCGCCAAACCGGGTGGCGATCAGGTCCAGCGCGCCGTCCCAGCCGATCCGGTCGTCACCCAGCATCGGATGGAGCAGGCGCCCTTCCAGCCCCATCGTCTCGCCCAGATGCGTGCCCTTGGAACATAGCCGTCCGCGATTGGCGGGATGGGCCGGATCGCCGGCGATCGCGACCTTGCGGCCGCCTTCGGCCGTCGCCAGCACGCCACAGCCGACGCCGCAATAGGCGCAGGTGGTGCGGACCGGCGCCACCATCAGGCCGCCGCCGCCAGGGTCGCGGCGCGGCAGATCAGCACGCGCCCGGCATCCACCTTCACCGGCACCGTGGGCGTGCAGCCCTTGTCCGCGCCCTCGGCCTGACCCGTCTTCAACGAAATCGACCAATTGTGCAGCGGGCAGGCGACGCTGTGGCCGTGGATGATGCCCTGGCTCAACGGGCCATGCTTGTGCGGGCAGCGGTTGACGAGGGCGAACACCGCATTGTCGCCCGTGCGGAACACCGCGATCTCCTCGCCGCCCGCCACCGGCACGGTCCGTGAACCGCGCAACGGGATCTGATCGATCGGGCCGATATCCAGCCAGTCTCCGGTGAACATGTCGTCTTACTCCGCTGCGATGGAAGCCAGGGGGCGCACTTCGCCCAGATGCGCATGCAATTGCCGGTCGCCGCCCTCGGCGCGTTCGGCCCAGGGATCGTCCTGGCTGAAGCTTTGCGAATAGAGGAAGCGGGCGGTCAGCGCCTCGCGGCCAACCCCGTCGTCAGCGATGCGCTGGCGGATATATTCAACGCCCACCCGCTCGATCCACGGCGCGGTGCGCTCCAGATAGCGGGCCTCCTCGCGGTAGAGCTGGATGAAGGCGGCGCAATAATCCATCGCCTCCCGCTCGGTGCCGACCTTGCAGAGCAGATCGGTGGCGCGCACCTTGATCCCGCCATTGCCGCCGACATGAAGCTCATAGCCACTGTCGACGCAGACCACGCCGAAATCCTTGATCGTCGCCTCGGCGCAGTTGCGCGGGCACCCGGACACCGCGATCTTGAACTTGTGGGGCATCCACGACCCCCAGGTCATCCGTTCCACCTTGACGCCAAGGCCGGTGGAATCCTGCGTCCCGAAGCGGCACCATTCCGATCCCACGCACGTCTTCACCGTGCGCAGCGCCTTGCCATAAGCGTGGCCGGAAACCATGCCGGCGGCGTTCAGGTCCGCCCACACGGCGGGCAGGTCTTCCTTGCGGATACCGAAGATGTCGATGCGCTGGCCGCCCGTCACCTTCACCATCGGCGCGTCATATTTCTCCACCACATCGGCGATGGCGCGCAGTTCGCGGGGATTGGTCAGCCCGCCCCACATGCGCGGGACCACCGAATAGGTGCCATCCTTCTGGATGTTGGCGTGCATGCGTTCATTGACGAAGCGGCTCTGCTGGTCGTCGACATATTCGCCGGGCCACGCGCAGAGCAGGTAATAATTGAGCGCCGGCCGGCAGGAGGAACACCCGTCGGGCGTCGTCCAGCTCAGCTTCTGCATGACCTCCGGGATCGACTTCATCGCCTGCGCCACGATCTCGCGGCGCACGTCGTCATGGGTGAAGCTGGTGCATTTGCAGACGGTCTTGGTCGCCCGCTCGCCCGAATAATCGTCGCCCAGCGTCACCGCGAGCAGGGTTTCGACCAGCCCGGTGCACGATCCGCAGGAGGCCGATGCCTTGCAACTCGCCCGCACCGCATCCAGCGTGGCGGCACCGCCATCGATGCAGGCCACCACCTGGCCCTTGGACACGCCGTTGCAGCCGCAGATCTCCGCATCGTCGGATAGCGCTGCAACGGCCGCCTTAGGGTCCGCCAGCCCACCTCCGGAGGCGAAGGCCTGGCCGAAGATCAGATTGTCGCGGATGGACGAGATATCCTCGCCCTTTTTCATCAGGTCGAAATACCAGTTGCCGTCGGCGGTATCGCCATAGAGCACCGCGCCGACCACGCGGTCTTCTTTCACCACGACACGCCGATAATGGCCGCGTGCGGCGTCGCGCAGCACGATATCCTCGGCCCCGTCGCCACCCGAAAAATCGCCGGCGGAAAACACGTCGAGCCCGGCCACCTTCAGCTTGGTCGAAGTGACGGAGCCTTCATAGCCGCTGGGTCCCGTGGTCAGCCCGTCCGCAAGCGCGCGGCACATTTCCCACAGGGGTGCGACAAGGCCATAGCACGCGCCGCGATGCTCCACGCATTCGCCCACCGCCAGCACGTCCGCGTCCGACGTCACCATATGATCGTCGACCTGGATGCCGCGCCCGACGGCAAGCCCCGCCGCCTTCGCCAGCGTCACATTGGGGCGGATGCCGACAGCCATCACGACCAGGCTTGCCGGAATGTCGCGCCCGTCCTTCAGGCGCACCCCTTCGACCTTGCCGTCGCCATAGATTTCGGCGGTGTCGGCGCCAGTCAGGATGGTCTGGCCGCGCCCTTCCAGCGCGGTTTTCAGCAACCAGCCCGCCGCCTCGTCCAGCTGGCGCTCCATCAGCGTCGACATCAGGTGGATCACGGTCACGCCCATGCCGCGCAGCGTTAGCCCGTGCGCCGCCTCCAGCCCCAGCAGGCCGCCGCCGATGACGACGGCATGACCGCCATTTTCCGCCGCGCGGAGCATGGCGCCCACATCGTCCATGTCGCGGAACGTCACCACGCCCGGCAGATCCTTGCCCGGCACCGGGATCACGAACGGGTCCGATCCCGTGGCGATCAGCAGCTTGTCATAAGGGACGCAACGGCCCGACGCGCTCGTCACCGTCCGCGCCTGCCGGTCGATCGCGGCCACCGCATCGCCGGCCACCAGTTCGATGCCATTGTCGGCATACCAGGCCTGATCGTTGATCACGATGTCGTCGAAGCACTTTTCGCCGGCCAGCAGCGGCGAAAGCATGATCCGGTTGTAATTCACGCGCGGTTCGGCGCCGAAGATGGTGATGCGAAAGCGGCCCGCATCGCGCGCCAGCACTTCCTCCACCGCGCGGCACCCGGCCATGCCGTTGCCGATCACCACCAGATGCGGCTTGCGCGGTGCCGCGGCCGGGGCCATCGCCCCATCCTCCTGATCCAGCCTGCCCGTAAACTCCATCGCCCCATCTCCGAACACGAAAAAAGCCGCCTTCGACCGGCCCGGTAATCGGGTGATCGAAGGCGGCTTTGCCTCTTAGCCATGCCGGCAGTCCGCCGGCTCGCTACCCTATCCCCGCCTGTGGGGATTCGGGCCTATTTCGCGCGAACGTCCTTGCTCGCTTGGTCGGAACATGCGTGATTCGTTTTGCGATCGCAAGTGTGTTTTGTGCACTGCGGAATAAACCGCATCGGCACGGAGCGGCTCAATAGACCCATTCGATCGACAGCCACGCCTTGCGGGTATCGGTCATGAACGCCTTGGCGTCATAATCAGCATATTTGGCAAGCAAGGTGATCCGGCCGAACCTGGCCGTCGCCTGCAGGTCGATCTCATTGCCATAATGCTGGTCCTGCCGATCGCTGTCGAAACGGTGATAGATGGCCTGCACCGACACCGCATCGGCGCCCGCCAGCCCGGCCCAGCTCTTGCCCACGCTGGCATAAAGATCTCGCACGCCATTGGGCGGCGTGGTCAGGAACTTGTCCGCCCAGCCCTGGAACTTGTGGGCCGTCGCCAATGGCGTCTGGAAACTGGTCAACGCCGCGCCGCCATCCGCCCCCAGCACCTCATAGCCGCCACCGATCCGCCAGCCGGCCATCGTCAGCCCCGCATCGGCCAGCCAGTAATCGGCGGCATAATCATTGGGGTTACGATGCCAGCCGGACTGGCGCGCATAGCTCAGCGCATAATCCAGCTTCACCTTGCTTCCCAGCGGCCGGGCGCCCTGCAATCGGCCGCCATAAGTCTGGCTCGAAAGGCCGAAGCCGGAAACGGCGGCCTCGTCCTGATCGATCAGGAAAGCGAAACCCGACAGCGTTCCGACCGGCGTCTTCCAGCCCAGCATCGCGAAAACATTGTCGCCCGAAATCGCCTGCTGCCGCGCGCCGGCGCCATCCACGCCCCATATCGTGCGCACCGACCAGCTATAGGTCATGTCCGCCTTCAGTTTTGGCGTGATGGCCCATTCCACCCGCGCGGCATCATAGGTCTGCTCGTTCTGCCGCCAGGCAACGCCCCCCACGAAACGCTGGTCGGCCAGGTTGATGCTCTGGCGGCCCAAAGTCGCGGTCAGTCCCTTCAGCCCGCGATATTGCAGTTGCAGCCGGTTGATCTCCACATTCTGCGGATCGGCCACCAACGGGTAAGCCGTCCGCCCGTTGACGCCGCTATTATAATCCTCGTCGATCGCCAGCGTGCCTTCGGCCTCCGCCAGCACGGCCCAGTCGCCGGCGCTCGCTTCCGCACCAGCCCGCACGCGCGCTGTCACGGCATCCGCTTCGCGATCGATACCGTCTTGATCGACATGCTCGTAGCGCAGCCGCGCGTCGATGATCGGCGTCACCTTCACGTCGGCGGCCAGTGCCGGGCCGCAACCTATTCCGCCCGCGATTGCGATCGCTGGCCACACCATCCGCATCTTCATGAAATCCCCCTAAGATTTCGGTCAGATATGCCGGCCGCCAGCAATAACGCGCCACGCTGGCGGCCGTTCCTCATCGCTCGGTCAGATGCGCACGCCCTGGATCGCGGCACCCCAGGTGGTCCGCCATTTGCGCTTGACCGACGACAGCCCCATCAGCGCCACGAGCGCGAGGGCCGCAAAGATCAGGAAACCCGACTGATAAGTCCCGGTCATCTGCTTCGCGAGGCCAAGGCTCGATGCGAGGTAGAAGCCCCCCACCCCGCCGGCCATGCCGACAAGCCCGGTCATCACGCCGATCTCGGCGCGGAAGCGCTGGGGCACAAGCTGGAAGACCGCGCCATTGCCGGTGCCCAGCGCCAGCATCGCCACCACGAACAGGCCAAGCGCGCCCAGCACGCTGGCCGGGCCCGCGCTCACCCCCACCAATGCGGCGGCAGCGACGATATAGACCACCGAAAGCGTACGGATGCCGCCGATCCGATCGGCCAGCGCACCGCCCATCGGGCGGACGAGCGACCCCGCGAACACGCAAGCCGCCGTGCAATAGCCGGCAACCACCGTCGTCAGGCCGAACTGATCGGTAAAGTAGATCGAAAGCGACGCAGCCAGGCCGACGAAGCCGCCGAACGTCACGCCATAGAACAGCATGAACCACCAGGCATCGGCCGATTTCAGCGGCTCCAGATAGGCCCCCAGCGGCTTGGCCGGCGGCGCATCGGGCGCGTCCTTCGCCAGGACCATATAGACGACGAACACGATCACGAGCGGGATGCAGGCCAGCCCCAGCACCGCGTTCCAGCCGAACAGCTTGGCCAGCGTCGGCGCAAACAGCGCGGCGAACACCGTGCCCGAATTGCCCATGCCGGCCAGCCCCATGGCCTTGCCCTGATGCTCCGGCGGATACCAGCGGCTCGCCAGCGGCAGCGCGATGGCGAAGCTCGCCCCCGCAAAGCCCAGCACGATGCCCAGCGCCAGCGTCGCCTCGAAACTATGCACGCCGAAGCTCCACGCCGCGAACAGGCCAAGGATCACGATCACCTGGCTGATCGCGCCGGCCAGTTTCGGCCCGATCCGATCGACGAGCAGGCCGTTGACGACGCGCAGCACCGCGCCGGCCAGCGTCGGCACGGCCACCATCAGGCCCTTTTCGGCCGGCGTCAGCCCCAGATCCTTGGCGATCTCGGGGGCGAGCGGGCCCAGCAGCACCCAGACCATGAAGGCCAGGTCGAAATAAAGGAACGCCGCGATCAGCGTGGGCGTATGCCCCGCCTTCCAAAAGCTGGTCTTCATGTCATTTGCTTCCCCGGATGAGATCGCGGGCTTGCGCTGGCGATCATAGTTGATGGAAAGGACGCACGCAAAAGGGGTGGGGCATGAAGCCGGAAGGCCGACTCGACATTGCCGCAGGCTTCGCGTCGACCACGGGGCGTCGCGAAGATAATCAGGATTTCGGCGCCGTCTGGCTGGGCAATGACGGCGAACGCGCCCGTCATGGCATCGCGGCGGCGGTGGCCGATGGCGTCGGCGGCGCGCGTGGCGGCCGTGTCGCTTCCGAAACCACCGTGCGCGCTTTTCTCGACGCTTATTACGCGCTTCCCGAAACCAATGGCATTGCGGCGGCGGCCAGCAAGGCGCTCGCCAGCGTCAACCAGTGGCTCAACCAGATCGGCCGTACCGATGATGCGCTTGCCGGCTGCGCCACCACCTTCACCGCGCTGGTGCTGCGCGGCCGGCGCGCCACCGCGCTTCATGTCGGCGACAGCCGCGCCTGGCATTTCCGCGACGGCCAGCTGCACCGGCTGACCCAGGATCACACCCTTCCCCAGCCGGATCAGCGACACATCCTCTACCGCGCGGTGGGGATAGAACCGACCGTGCGGCTCGACGTCGCCGTGCAGGATCTGGCGGTTCATGATCGCCTGCTCATCACCAGCGACGGCGTTCACGGCACGCTTTCCGATCGCGCGATCGCCCGACTGCTCGATCAGCGCGGATCGGCGCAGGCCGATGCCGATGCGATCGTCGCGGCCGCTTATGCCGCCGGTTCGCAGGACAATATGACCGCGCTGGTGATCGACGTGGTGGCCTTGCCCGCCATCGAACAGGATATGCTGGCCGCGCTCGCCGCCGCGCTTCCCGTCGGCGCAACGCCGCAAACCGGAGACAGCGTGGATGGCTTCCGGCTCGATCGCCTGATTTCGGACGGCCGCTACACCCGCCTTTTCCTTGCCGAAGACATGGTGGCCGGCGGCGAACTGGTGCTGAAATTCCCCAAGCCCGCTCTGCTTTCCGAAAATGGCGCACGGCTCGCCTTCCTGCGCGAAAGCCTGGTCGGCGCGCGGATCGATGACCCTTATGTCGGCGGTGCCATCGCGATCGCGCCGGAACGGCAGAGCCAGCTCTATATCGCCATGCCTTATCTGCCCGGCGAAACGCTGGAAGAACGCCTTGGCCGCACGCCCGTCACGATCGACCGCGGGGTGCAGATCGCCGCCCAGCTCGCGCGCGGCGTTGCGGCGCTCCACCGGCGCGGCATCGTCCATCGCGACATCAAGCCGGAAAATGTGATCCTGCCCGAAGGCGGCGGGCTGAAGCTGATCGATCTCGGCGTCGCGCGTCTGCCCCGGGTGGAGGAATTCGCGCAGGACGAAATTCCCGGCACCCCCAGCTATATGGCGCCCGAACTCTATGAGGGCGAACGCGGGTCCGAAGCGAGCGACCAGTTCGCGCTCGGCGTCACCATCTACCGGCTGTTCACCGGCAAATATCCGTTCGGCGAGGTCGAAGCATTCAGCCGCCCGCGCTTCGGCCAGCCCGTGCCGCCGTCCCGCTATCGCGCCGACATGCCCGGCTGGCTCGAAGCCACCATCCTCCGCGCGATCGCGGTCGATCCGTCGCGGCGCTTCGGCGATGTGCTCGAACTCGTCCACGCGCTCGAAAGCGGCGCCGCGCATGCCGTCCGTCGCCCCGAAGCGCGCCCGTTGATCGAGCGCAATCCGGTGCTGTTCTGGCAATTGGTATCGCTGGTACTGGCGATCGCGCTGGTTGCGTCCTTCGCAACCCGCTGACCCCCCTCCCCATCTTCCACGCCTCAGCCCCATCGGATCTCCCGCGGACACGAAAAAAGCCGCCTCCGGCCCCCCGTGATGCGGTGGCCGGACAGCGGCTTTGCTGTCGTTCGATGGCGATCCCTCCCAACGTCGGGCGATCACCAATATCGCAGCGCACACTCATTGTGCGCCGCAGCGAGAAAATCACCCGATTCTTGGCCGTCACACAAGTGCAAAATGCAAAATCGTGCGCGCGCCCCTCAGCGCGTCGGCTCGAACCCCGCGATATAGTCGTGGATTTCAGCGGGATCGAATATGCGGCCGTCGAAGAAACGGTCCGGCCCCAGCGTCAATGTCCCGCGATCCGAACCCACGGCCAAAGGCGCCCGCAGCGCCCCTTCCAGCTTCATGCTGGCCCCCGGCATCGGCGTCGGCCCACCGGCCAGCGCACGGCGATAAATGTCCGATCGGAACACATTGGCGGCGGCCGCCTCGGCCGATGCATCGGCCTTGGCCAGGCCCCAGCGCACGAATTGCGAGTAGATCCACAAAGCCTGGCTGCGCCACGGGAAATTGGCGGCTTCGCGGTGGAACAGCAGGAAATCGGGGGATTCGATCGGTTCCTCGCCGCGCGCGATCGGCAATTGGCCGGACAAGGCCTGCGTGATGATCTCCGCCGGCTGGCCGATATGGTGCGGCTGGCTCAACAATTCGGCGAGCGCCGGCCGGTTGGCGGGATCGTCGCACCAGGCCGCCGCGCGATCCAGCGCGCGGAGCAGCCGGTCGACGGTTTCTGGATTCGCCTCCATCCAGTCCTGGCGCAGCGCCAGCACCTTCTCCACCCCGCGCTGCCAGATGTTCGCGCCGATGGCGACGATCTCGCCCAGCCCTTCGGCCACCGCGACGCTGCTCCACGGCTCGCCCGCGATGAAGCCGTCGATCTCGCCCGCGTGCAGCGCCTCCACCATCAGCGACGGCGGCAGTACGCGCAACGTCACGTCGCGGTCGGGGTTCACGCCGGCAAATCCCAGCCAGTAACGCAGCATGATCGCATGGCTGGAAAAGCGGTGGACGATGCCGATCACCGGCTTGCGCCGATGCAGCCCGATCGCCGCGGCAAAGTCATGCGCGGTGGCGGTCGGATCGAGAATGCGGCTGCGCGGCACCGGATCGAGCGCCGCCGCCAGTTCCGACGACAAGGTCAGCGCATTGCCGTTGACGCCCAGCTTGAACGGCGCCGCGATCGCGGCCGGGTGCTGGCTCAACCCCAATGTCACCGCGATGGCGAGCGGGGCGAGCATATGGGCGGCCTGCACCTGGCCATAGACCAGCCGGTCGCGCACATTGGCCCAGCTGGTATCGCGCACCAGGCCAAGATCGATCCCTTCGGCCTCGGCAAAGCCCATGGCCTTGGCCGCGATTAGCACGGCGCTGTCCGTCAAAGGCAGGAAGGCGACGGAGATCGGCGTCATTTCGGCCCTCCCAGCATTTCGGTGGCGGTGATCAGCGCATCGGCCACGTCGGCGATGCGGCGTCCCTGGTTCATCGCCGTCGTCCGCAACAGCGTATAGGCATCGGCTTCGGCCAGCCCGCGCTGTTCCATCAGGATCGCCTTCGCCCTGTCGATCTTCTTGCGATCGGCAAGCGCGGTGCGCGCTTCCTCCAGCTCGGTGCGCAGGCGGGCGAAGGCGTTGAACCGGCGGATAGCGAGATCGAGGATCGGCTTCACCCGATCCTTGCGCAGCCCGTCGACAACATAGGCCGAAACGCCGGCATCGATCGCCGCGCCGATCATGCTCTCATCCGATTGATCGACGAACATCGCGATCGGGCGCGACAAGGCCCGGCTTACCGCCAGCATCTCTTCCAGGCTGTCGCGGCTGGGCGTGCCGAGGTCGATCAGCACCACATCGGGCGCCAGCCGCTCCAGCCTGGCGACGAACGCACCGGTTGGCGGCACGGCGTGGATATCGTCAAAACCGGCTTCGCGCAGGCCTTCCTCAAGGATGGTCGCGCGCAGCCCGCTTTCATCGACAATCGCGATCCGCACATCACCCCCCAGGGAATCGGCGGCACTCCATCAGTGCATCGCGCCTGCCCGTCAAGGCGTCAACCGCGCCGCCTTCACCAATGCCTCGTCGAGCGCCGACAGGAATCGCGATCGATCGGCCTTGGAAAAGGGCGGCGGGCCGCCAATCCCGTCGCCCACCGCGCCCGCACGCAGATCCGCCATGATCGCCCGCGTGGCGACCGCCGCGCCGATCGAACTGGTGGTGAAAGGCTTGCCATTGGGCGCAATCACCATGGCGCCGGCCTTCAGGCAGCGATCGGCGAGGAGGATATCCGCCGTCACCACGATAGTGCGTGGCGCGGCGCGCTCTGCGATCCAGTCGTCCGCCGCGTCGAAGCCTGCGTCCACCACCACCCGCTCGATCAGCGGATGGGCAGGCACGCGCAGATGTGCGTTGCTGACGATCGTTACCGGCACCTCCCGGCGAAAGGCGACCTTGTAGATCTCCTCCTTTACCGGGCAGGCATCGGCGTCGACCAATATGCGGATGCCGCTCACCGCCCCCGGCGCGGCCCCTGCCCCTGCCCCTGGCCCGGTCCAGCCCGGAATGGCTTTGCCTGATGCCGCACAGGCGGCGGGCCGCTGCGCCGGTTATGCCGCGCGGCTTCCCGCGGGGAACCCTGGATCGGTTCGATACGGATACCGTCCTCGGTGTTCGGATCGCCGGCCGTGCGCTTCACCGCCGCCACGAAACGCGACGCGGCGTGGCGGGGAATTTCGAACATCGTCTCGTCGGCGGCGATGCGGATCGCGCCGATATCCTGCTTGGTGATGTGGCCGCGACGGCAGAGCAACGGCAGCAGCCAGCGCGGATCGGCATTGTGCCGGCGGCCGACATCCATGCGGAACCACACCGTATCCTCGAAGCCGGGGCGCGGGCCTTCCGGCCGCTCGCGCGGCTTGGGGCCCTGATCCACCATTTCTTCGGGCGCGGGCAGCTTGGAACGGTGGCTGCGCACCAGCATCGCGGCGATGTCCTCGGGGCTGAGCTCGGCCATCAGCTTGGCGCCGAGCGCGCGATCCTCGTCCTCGATCTCGACCGGCTGGGTCAGCGCGGCGATCAGCCGTTCCTGATCGGCGGCGCGGATCTGTTCGGCGGTCGGCACCGGCACCCATTCCGCCTGGATGCGTGCGCCGCGCAGCATCGACTCCACCCGGCGACGCCGCTGATAGGGGACGATCAGCACCGCCGTCCCCTTCTTGCCGGCGCGGCCGGTGCGCCCCGAACGGTGCTGCAACGCTTCATGGTCGCGCGGCAGCTCGACATGAACGACGAGCGATAGCGACGGCAGGTCGATACCGCGCGCCGCCACGTCGGTCGCCACGCACACCCGCGCACGACGGTCGCGAAGCGCCTGCAGCGCATGGTTGCGCTCGCTCTGGCTATGCTCGCCCGAAAGCGCCACGGCATCGAAGCCGCGCTCGATCAGGCTGGCGTGCAGGTGGCGCACGGCATCGCGGGTCGCGCAGAACAGGATGGCGGTATCCGGCTCGTGCAGGCGCAGCAGGTTCACCACCGCCGCCTCGATATCCGACGGCGCCACAGTCACCGCCTGATAGGTGATGTCGCCATGGCCGCGATCTTCCGTCATGGTCGAAATACGCAGCGCATCGCGTTGATAACGCTTGGCAAGCATCGTGATCGGCTTGGGCATGGTCGCCGAAAACAGCAAGGTGCGCCGGTTCTCGGGCGTCGCATCCAGAATTTCTTCCAGATCCTCGCGGAAGCCCATGTCGAGCATCTCGTCCGCCTCGTCGAGCACGACGACGCGCAGGCCCGACAGATCGAGCGCACCGCGTTCGAGATGATCGCGCAGGCGCCCCGGCGTACCGACGACGATATGCGCACCGTGCGAAAGATTGCGCCGCTCCTTCGACGGATCCATGCCGCCAACGCAGGAAACGATGCGGGCGCCGGCCTTGCCGTAAAGCCACATCAGTTCGCGACTCACCTGCAACGCCAGTTCGCGCGTCGGTGCGATCGCCAGGGCAAGCGGCGCGCCCGGACGGTCCATGCGGCCATCGGCATCCAGCAGCTGCGGAGCGATAGCGAGGCCGAAAGCCACGGTTTTACCCGATCCTGTCTGGGCCGAAACGATCAGATCGCGGCTATCGGCGCCTTCCTCCAGGACGGCGGCTTGAACGGGCGTGGGCGCGGCATAGCCGCGTTCGGAGAGCGCTTCGGCAAGAAGCGCGGGCAATCGACTGAAAGGCATTGTTTGCAGATGGCAGCAATCGCCAGCTTGGCAAGGCTTTTCGCTAAATCGCGTTTCCGGCGGCCCAGCCGCTCGCCCATGCCCATTGGAAATTATACCCGCCAAGCCAGCCGGTTACGTCCACCGCTTCGCCAATCGCATAAAGGCCGGGCACGCGCTTGGCCTCCATGCTTTTTGATGACAGCCCGGCGGTGTCGATCCCGCCCACCGTCACTTCGGCCTTGGCATAGCCTTCGGTGCCATTGGGCTTGAAGCGCCAGTCAGCCAGGCGGCGCTCCGCCGCGTTCAGTGCCTTATCTGTCAGATTGCCGAGTTCGCCGGCCAGTTCCAGCCGCTCGGCCAGCGCCTCCGCCAGCCGATCGGGCAGCTTGCCGCCAAGCGCGCTCCGCACCGTCGCGCGCGGCTTGGCGCGCTTCAACGCCGCCAGCCATGCCTCGCCCTCGGCCGGCAGGAAATCGACGCCGATCTCCTGCCCGTGCCGCCAATAGGATGATATTTGCAGGATCGCCGGGCCGGAAAGGCCCTTGTGGGTGAAGAGCGCCGCCTCGCGAAAGCTCGTCTTTCCACAGCGCGTGATCACTTCGGCCGACACGCCTGACAAGGAACGGAAAAGTGCCTCGTCGCCGCCCAGCGTCAGCGGCACCAGCGCCGGGCGCGGTTCCACCACCTTCAGTCCGAAGTGCCGCGCAAGATCATAGGCATAGCCCGTCGCCCCCATCTTGGGGATCGAAGGTCCGCCGGTTGCGATCACCAGCGCCGGCGCGGCCGCCCGCCGCGCGCCAAAAGATACAAAATAGGCCCCGTCGCGATGCTCGACGCCGGTCACGTCCGCCCCCAGCGCCATCTCGACGCCGCCCATTGCGCATTCCTCCGCCAGCATGGCGACGATCTGCCGGGCCGAACCGTCGCAGAACAGCTGGCCCAGCGTCTTTTCGTGCCAGGCGATGCAATAGCGATCGACCATGCCGATAAAATCATGCTGGCTGTAGCGGCTCATCGCCGATTTCATGAAATGCGGATTGGCGGAGATATAGCGGTCCGGCGCCGCGTGAAGATTGGTGAAATTGCACCGCCCGCCGCCCGAAATCAGGATCTTCTTGCCCGGCTCGTCCGCCCGGTCGATCAGCAGCACGCGCCTTCCGCGCTGCCCGGCCACGGCCGCGCACATCATGCCGGCGGCGCCAGCCCCCAGGATAACAACATCATATTGATCGACAGCAGTCACAGGCGCGCAACCAGATCCATGGCAGAATAGCGAATGCCGCGTCGCCTGCATGATGCGTCGATCGCCGTCAATCGGGCGACGGCCGGTTTCACCTTGCCTGTTCGCCGCGCGCGGCGGCGGTTATGCTGGCTATGTCCAGCACAGAGTTCGTCGCCATGAAGATGAAAGCCGCCATTGCCCGGGCCTTCGGCCAGCCGCTCAGCCTCGAAGAGGTCGATGTCCCCTCTCCTGGCCCCGGCGAGGTGCTGGTGAAGGTGGTCGCCAGCGGCGTCTGCCACACCGATCTCCACGCCATCGACGGCGACTGGCCGGTCAAGCCCACGCTGCCACTGATCCCGGGCCACGAAGGCGTCGGCCATGTCGCCGCCATCGGGCCCGGCGTCACCGGCGTCAAAGAAGGCGATGCGGTCGGCGTGCCATGGCTCCACGATGCGTGCCGCGCTTGCGAATATTGCGAAACCGGCTGGGAAACGCTGTGCGAACGCCAGCACAATACCGGTTACAGCGTGAATGGCGGGTTCGCCGAATATGTCGTCGCCAGCGCCCCCTTTGTCGGCCATTTGCCGAAGGATGTGGATTTCGTCGCGATGGCGCCGATCCTCTGCGCGGGCGTCACCGTCTATAAGGGCCTCAAGGAAACCGAGGCGCGGCCCGGCGAATGGGTCGCGATTTCGGGCATCGGCGGTCTCGGCCATGTCGCCATCCAATATGCCAAGGCCATGGGCCTCAACGTGATCGCGCTCGACGTCGCGGACGACAAGCTCGCCCTTGCCCGCGACATGGGGGCCGATCTCGCGCTCGATGCGCGGTCGAACGATCTGGTGGACCGGGTGGCGAAGGAAACCGGCGGCGGCGCGCATGGCGTGCTCGTCACCGCCGTCTCACCCCCGGCATTCGGCCAGGCGATCGCATGTGCGCGGCGCAAGGGCACCGTCAGCCTGGTCGGATTGCCGCCGGGCGATTTCCCGACGCCGATCTTCGATGTCGTGCTGAAACGCATCACCGTGCGCGGCTCGATCGTCGGCACGCGGCGCGATCTCGCCGAAGCGATCGATTTCGCCGTGCGCGGCAAGGTCAGGGCGCATGTCGCCGCCCGCCCGCTCGATGACGTCAACGCCGTGCTGGACGAACTGCGCGCCGGCAAGGTCGAAGGCCGGATCGCGCTGGTTCCGTAATCCGGCCGGCGGACGTGCTATTCCAGCACGCCGTCATGCAGCCGGACGACGCGATCCATCTTGGCGGCCAGCCGCTCATTATGCGTCGCGACCAGCGCGGCCGAACCTTCGCCACGCACCAGCCGCAGGAATTCGGCCAGCACGATATCGGCCGTCGCCTCGTCCAAATTGCCGGTCGGCTCATCCGCCAGCACCAGCGCCGGCCGGTTGGCCAGCGCGCGGGCGACGGCCACGCGCTGCTGTTCGCCGCCGGAAAGCTTGCTTGGCCGATGATCGAGCCGATGGGCCAGCCCCAGCGCCTCCAGCAAAATGCGGGACCGCGCGATCGCCTCCACGGGCGTCGCACCGTGGATCAGTTGCGGCAGCTCGACATTCTCGATCGCCGAGAAATCGGGCAGCAGGTGGTGGAACTGATAGACGAAGCCCAGCGCGTCGCGGCGGAGCTTCGTCCTGCCATCATTGTCGAGTCGCGCGGCTTCCTGCCCCTGGATGCGGATCGAACCCTCGAACCCGCCTTCCAGCAAGCCCACCGCCTGCAACAGCGTCGACTTGCCCGATCCCGACGGGCCGAGCAGCGCCACGATCTCGCCCGATCCGACATGCAGGTCCACGCCGCGCAGGACGTGGATCACCGCATCGCCCTGGGTGAAGCTGCGCTTCAGGCCCGTGGTCCGCAACACCTCACTCATAACGCAGCACCTGCACCGGATCGGTTTTGGCCGCGCGCCAGGCCGGGATCAGCGTCGCAAGGAAGCTCAGCACCAGCGTCAGCGCGATGATCGCGAAGATTTCGAACGGATTGGCCTTGTAAGGCAGTTCCGTCAGGAAGCGGATCGACGGATCCCACAGATTTTGCCCCGTCACCAGCTGCACGAAATTCACCACCTGCTGCCGGAAGATCGCGGTCACCACGGCGAACAGGATACCCACCAATATCCCGGCCACGCTGATCGACAGGCCGATGGCGATGAAGATTTTCAGGATCGACCGGCTTGTCGCCCCCATGGTCCGCATGATCGCGATATCGCGCGTCTTCGCCCGCACCAGCATGATCAGCGACGACAGGATGTTGAACGCGGCGACCAGCACGATGAAGGCGAGGATGACGAACATCGCCACCCGCTCCACCGCCAGCGCCTCGAACAGCGATGCGTTCATCTGCCGCCAATCGGTGACGACACCCTGCTGGCCGACATTCACCGCCAGCGGCGCCACGATCGCGCCGACGCGATCGGGATCGGCCGTGTCGATCTCCACCATCCCCACCGCGTCGCCCAGCATCAGCAGGGTCTGGGCGTCCTCGATCGGCATCAGCACGAACGCCTTGTCATAATCATAGACACCGACTTCGAAGATGGCGGCCACGGTATAGCTCACGATCCGGGGCACCGTGCCGAACGGCGTCGTCTGCCCCTGCGGGCTGATCAGGCTGATCTGGCCGCCCACCTGCGCGCCCAGCGCCTCGGCCAGCCGCGAACCGATCGCCACGCTGTCGGCACCGGGCACCAGCGCATTCATGTTGCCGGCGACGACATTGCCCTGGATCGTCGGGTTGTTGCGGATGTCCGTCACGCGCATCCCGCGCGCAATCACGCCTTCGACCCGACCGTCATAGCTTGCCATCAGCGGCTGTTCGATCAGCGGGGTGGCGCTCGTCACCCCCGGCGTCGCCTGCGCCTGCGCCACGATCGCCTGCCAGTCCGGCAGCCGCCCGCCATAACCCTGCACGACGGCATGGCCATTGAGGCCGACCACCTTGTCGAACAGCTCCGCGCGGAAGCCGTTCATCACGCTCATCACCGTGATCAGCGCCCATACGCCCAGCGTCACGGCGAACAGGCTGATCCCCGCGACGATGAAGATGAACCCCTCGCCCTTGCCGGGCAGCAGGTAACGCTTGGCAATCGTTCGCTCGAAGCGGGATAGGATCATGCGTGTCGCCCGTCAGCCATGCCCGCCGCCCTCGTCCGAATGGATGTCGGGGCGAGCATTAAGGGATCCCGGCTTTCGCCGGGATGACCAGAGTGTGCGAAACCAGGGTGTGCGAAAGGCGTCAAGCCGTCAGCCGCGCCAGCGCGTCTTCGATGGCAAGCTCCACTTTCTCGCCCGACTTGCGGTTCTTGAGCTCGACGACGCCGCGCTCCAGCCCCTTCGGGCCGATCACCACCTGCCAGGGCAGGCCGATCAGGTCCATCGTCGCGAATTTCGCGCCGCCACGCTCGTCGCGATCGTCATAAAGCACTTCGACGCCGGCGGCGTTGAGCTTGGCATAGAGATCGTCGGCCGCCGCGGTGCACTTGGCATCGTCGGCGCGCATGTTGATGATTCCCACCTTGTAAGGCGCCACCGCCTCCGGCCAGATGATGCCGTTATCGTCGTGGCTGGCCTCGATGATCGCCCCCATCAGGCGCGACACGCCGATGCCATAGCTGCCCATGTGCGGAATCACCTCGCCGCCGTCCGGCCCCTGCACCTTCAGCCCCATCGGTGCCGAATATTTGGTGCCGAAATAGAAGATATGGCCCACTTCCACCCCGCGGGACTGGCGCAGGTCCGCGCCGATCGCGGCCTCGGCCGCCTCGTCGCGCTTCTCGTCGGTGGCGGCATAATCCGCCGTGTAACCCGAAACGATCTTCTGCAGGCCATCGACATCGTCGAAATCGACCGCGGAAAGCTCGGCCGGCTTCTCCCAGTTCGAATGGTAGAAGACCTCGCTCTCGCCGGTCGGCGCCAGCACGATGAACTCGTGGCTCAGATCGCCGCCGATCGGCCCGGTATCGGCCTGCATCGGGATCGCGCGCAGGCCCATGCGGGCATAGGTGTTCAGATAGGCCACGAACATCCGGTTATAGCTGTGGCGCGCGCCGGCTTCGTCCATGTCGAAGCTGTAGGCGTCCTTCATCAGGAATTCGCGGCCACGCATCACGCCGAAACGGGGGCGCACCTCGTCGCGGAACTTCCACTGGATGTTGTAAAGCGTGCGCGGCAGATCGCGATAGCTCTTGGCGGAATCGCGAAAGATCGCGGTGATCACCTCTTCGGCGGTCGGGCCGAACAGGATTTCGCGCTCGTGCCGGTCCTTGATGCGGAGCATCTCCGCGCCATAATCGTCATAGCGGCCCGATTGGCGCCACAGATCGGCCGACTGGATGGTCGGCATAAGAAGCTCGACGGCGCCGGCGCGGTCCTGCTCCTCGCGCACGATCTGTTCGATCTTGCGGAGCACGCGATAGCCCAGCGGCAGCCAGGCATAGATGCCGGCGGCCGTCTGGCGGATCAGCCCCGCGCGGAGCATCAGCTTGTGGCTGACGATCTGGGCGTCAGCGGGCGATTCCTTCATGACGGGAATGAAATGGCGGGAGAGGCGCATGGTTATCCTGATCCGAATGGTCTGGCCCCGGCTCTAAAGATGCGCTGGCGATCCGGCAACAAGGATACTCTGTTGCGGATAAGGCACAGCCCCGTCGCTTTCTCCGGCAAAAGTCCCAAAGCCCGGTGACAGGCCAGGGCTTTGCGCTTACCAATCCCCTTACGAATTACAGGCAAAATGGCCGTGGTTCGGGGAGGACATGTGGTGTCCCGCAGCTCGTTTAAGGGGACGATCTGTGTGAGGGCCCCAGGTCCCCAAGGGGGGTGACGATTTCGTCACGGGCGCCCGGGTTGCTTCGGCAATCCGGGCGTTTCGTTTATGGCCGATGCGGCGGCGTTGAGCGTCGCCCTGCCCGCCCCGCGAACCTTGGCCGCGCCCACGCGTTTCTTTCCCGACAAGGAGACGCACGATGGCCAGCCAACCCCCGATCCCGGAAACGCCGGGCGAATTTCCCGCCGATCCGCCGGTGCCCTCGCCTACCGATCCGATGCCGTCGAAGCCGACCGATCCGGTCAGGCACGGGTGATCCACCGCGCCCGGCCGCGCAATCCGGGTCTATTTGCGCTCGGCGCCGTCCAGTCGGGCCTTCATCCGCGCCTGTTCCGACGCCTCGAGCGCCTTTTGCCCCTTCGTCCGGCCAAATCGCACGCGGTTCTCCGCCGCTCTGGTTTCGGCGTCGGTACGTGCCTTGGCCTTGCGCGCGAGGCGGAGATTGATGACGTCACCCATCGGCCGACCATGCCCTTCCCGGCACGCGAAGTCGATCCCGGGCATGACGCGCGGCCAAGGATAGGTTAGGGGGCCGGGATGAATGCCTCCGACTTTCCCCAATGGATCACATCCACGCTCGGCCATGCGCCGCGTGATCCCGCGCTTTTCCAGCGCGCGCTGACCCATGGCAGCCTCAGCGGCGCCAGCTATGAACGGCTCGAATTTCTGGGCGATCGCGTCCTCGGCCTGATCGCCGCCGCCTGGCTTTACGAACGCTTCCCCGACGAGCCCGAAGGCGCCCTGTCCCGCCGGATCAACACGCTCGTCAGTCGCGAAACCTGTGCGGAGGTCGGGCGTGCGCTCGGCGTGCCCGGCTGGCTCCGGCTCGGCAAGCAGGCGCGCGACGACGGCGCGGTCAACAGCGACAATGTCGTCGGCGATGCGGTGGAGGCGCTGATCGGCGCGCTCTATCTCGAAGCCGGGCACGATGCCGCCACCGCCTTCGTGCGCCGCGTCTGGGCGCCGTTCGTCGATGGCCAGCGCGCCGCCCCCCGCCACCCCAAATCGGCGTTGCAGGAATGGGCCGCCGCCAATCGCTGCCGCCCACCCGTCTACACGCTCGCCGGCCGCACCGGCCCGCACCACGCCCCCCGCTTTACCGTTTCGGTGGAACTGCCCGGCCGCGCCGGCGCCGAGGCCAGCGCCGAAGGCACGTCGAAGCAGGAAGCCGAAACCGCCGCCGCCAAGGCGCTACTGGAGAAATTGTCATGATCGCCCCGCACCCCGAAGGCGGCGCCCCGGAACGCTGCGGCCTGGTCGCCGTGGTCGGCGCGCCCAATGCGGGCAAGTCCACCCTCGTCAACGCGCTCGTCGGCCAGAAGGTCGCGATCGTCAGCCCCAAGGCACAGACGACGCGCGTCCGCCTGATGGGTATCGCGATCGAAGGCGAAAGCCAGATCCTGCTCGTCGATACGCCCGGCATCTTCGAAGCCCGCCGCCGGCTCGATCGGGCGATGGTGGCGGCCGCCTGGGGCGGCGCCGCCGATGCGGACCTGATCGCGCTGGTGATCGATGCCAAGGCCGGCATGAAGGCGAAGATCGAAGGGCTGGTCGAAACCCTGAAGGATCGCCGCGAACCCAAGATCGTGGTCCTCAACAAGGTCGATATCACGCCAAAGGAAAAGCTGCTCGAACTCGCCGTCGGGCTGCAACAGGCGCTGGAGCCGGAAGCGATCTTCATGGTCAGCGCCGGCACGGGTGACGGCATCGCCGATCTCAAGACCCATCTGGCGAAGCGCATGCCCGAAGGCCCGTGGCACTTCCCCGAAGATCAGGTGTCCGACGCGACCGACCGGATGCTCGCCGCCGAAGTGACGCGCGAACAGCTCTATCACCAGCTTCACGCCGAACTGCCTTATGACAGCGCGATCGAGACCGAAAAATATGAGGAGCGCAAGGACGGCACCGTCGCCATCCACCAGCAGATCCTTGTCGCCCGCGAAACGCAGAAAGCGATCGTGCTCGGCAAGCGGGGCGCCCGGCTCAAGGAAATCGGCAGCCGCGCGCGTGAGGAGCTGAGCGAACTGCTCGGCCGCAAGGTCCACCTCTTCCTTCACGTCAAGGTGAAGCCCAATTGGGAGGAAGATCGCAGCCTCTACCGCGAGATCGGGCTCGACTGGGTGGATTGATCCCGCAACCCGGCGAAGGGCGTCAGTAACTGACGCCCTTTTCCGTATATTCGATCCTGATCCGCACCCACACGCCGATCTGCGGTCGCCCGCCGATCCGGGGAGGCAGCACGCGGAACTGCCACGCCGCCTGGCGGACCGCACTCGCGAAACCGGAACCCGCCGGATATTGCCCGATTTCCTGGCAATCCTCGACGCGGAAGCCCTTGGCGGTGCGGCACGCAACCATGCCCCAGCCCACGCGCGGGGCGCTGGACGGCATATAGGCCGCAAGCTCCGCATGGCTCGGCGGGCGATACCAGTCGGCGTTGAACAATGTCTCGCCGTTAAAGCTGCCGACGCCAGTGCCCGATCCGCCGGCCGCGGCACTTGCCTGCGCATCGCCCTCACCCCCCTCGCTCGATCGCGAACGGCGCGGCATCTTGCTGATATCGGCGGCGGCGAACTCCTCGCTGGTCAGCGGCACCACCTTGGCCCAGATGCCGATATCTTTCGACAGCGGCGCCTTTTCGGCCGTCACCTCGGATGGCTTGGGCTGCCGCGTCACCCGCTCGACCCGCTTTTCCTGGGTCGCGGTCTTTTCCACCTCCGCCTTGGGCGCGGGGATCAGTTCCA
Organism: Edaphosphingomonas laterariae; assembly: GCF_900188165.1. GTDB lineage: Bacteria > Pseudomonadota > Alphaproteobacteria > Sphingomonadales > Sphingomonadaceae > Sphingomonas_E > Sphingomonas_E laterariae. Next base: position 40,133 of record NZ_FZOS01000015.1, read on the forward strand.
CGACCAGCGGGCCGCCGGGCATGCTCCGCAGAAGCGGCTCGGGGGCGAAACGCAGCAGCAGGAACAGCAGCAGCGCATGGAGCAGAACGACGAACACAAGCGCCGACGCCCGTCGCCCCGATGCGCCCCGCAGATCCGATACCCAGGATGAAAGCGCCAAACGCATCGCAGCGCTGACTACAGCGCGCGCGACGGCCGGGCAACGGGGCCCTGCACGGAAAGCAAGGTCACCCGTCGCAAATCATCTTTGGCGCAGCCGGTTTCCAACTATCGCCGGAATTCGCCGACCAGCTCGACATGGGTCGACCAGCGGAACTGCCCAATCGGCATGATCCGCACCAGTTCATAACCTTCCGCGATCAACTCCTTGGCATCGCGGGCGAAAGTGTGCGGGTTGCAGGACACATAAGCGATACGCGGCACGCCCGAAAGCGCCAGTTCCTGCGCCTGTTCGATCGCACCGGCGCGCGGCGGATCGAGCACCACGGCATCGAAGCGCGACAGATCCTTGGCATCCACCGGCCGACGGAACAGATCGCGATGCTCCACCATTACGGGGCGCCCCGCCCGCGCCGCCGCGCCCTTCAGCGCCATGGCGGGATCGCGGGCGCCTTCGGCCGCATAGACCTTCGCCCGCTCGGCCAGTGGCAATGCAAAGGTGCCGATTCCCGCGAACAGGTCCGCCACGAAGGCCGCATCGCCCACGATCCGGCGCACCTCGGCCAGCAGTGCCGCCTCGCCATCGGCCGTCGCCTGCAGGAATCCGCCGATCGGCAAGGGCACGGCAACCCCGCCCACCGTCGCCGTCGCCGGTCCCGGCTCCCAACGGACCTGCGGCCCGTCGCCCTCGTCGATCGCCAGCCGTGCCAGCTTGTGGGTCTGCGCGAATTCGGTCAGCGCTTCCGCGGCGGCCAGCCCTTCGGCCTCCACCTTCTCCAGCAGAACATCGACGCCCTGGTCGGTCAGCGTCAGTTGAACGCCCGCAGCCCGGCGGTCGCGGACCATGCCGGCCAGCAGCAGGCGCAGCGGCGCGACCAGCGCGAACAATTCGGGCGCCAGCACCTCGCACTGCTTCAGGTCGATGATGCGGTGGCTCTGCCCTTCGTTGAAGCCGAGCACGATGCGCTTGCCCTGCTTTTCGGCCCGCATCGTCGCCCGGCGTCGGGCCAGCGGCGGCGAAAGGTGCGGCAGCCCCATCGGCGGCAACTCCACGCCCTGCGCGCGCAGCGATCCGCTGATCCGGCTGATCACGAAATCGGAATAAGCCTCGTCATCGACATGCTGGAGCTCGCAGCCGCCGCAACGCGGAAAATGGCGGCAGGGCGGCTCCACATGCTGCGGGCCCGGCGTGATGGTGCCATCCTCCGCCACCATGTCGCCCGGCGCGGTCAGCGGCACGTGGCGGCCGCCCGCCGTCACCCCGTCACCCTTGCCGGCAAGACGGACGATCAGTTCGCTCTTGCTCATGCGCACACCGCCAGTGAAGCCGCGAGATGCGCGGGCAGATCATCCGCGATCAACCCCGCGCCCGCGCGTTCCGCCGCATCGCCATGCAGCCACAAGGCCGCCTGCGCGGCCGTAAACGGATCGAGCCCACGGGCGATCATCGCCCCCATGATCCCCGCCAGCACGTCGCCGGTGCCGGCACTGGCCAGCCATGCCGGCGCGGCAGCGGCCACGGCAACCCGCCCATCGGGATGGGCGACCACGCTGTCGGCGCCCTTCAGAACCACCACGGCCCCGCTCCTCGCCGCCGCATCGCGCGCGCGATCGATCTTGCTGCCCGCCGGCTCCCCGAACAGCCGGCGAAATTCGCCTTCATGCGGTGTCAGCACCGCCGGCACGGCAAGGCGGCGAAGATGCGAAAGCCCCCCATCGGCCAGCAGCGCCAGCCCGTCGGCGTCGATCACCAGCGGATGCCCGGCGCCCAGCGCGGCGCGCAACCGGCGGCGCGCGCCGGCATCGCGGCCCAGCCCCGGCCCGATCACCACCGCGCCCGTCCGCGTATCGGCCAGCGCCTCCGCCTCGTCACGGCGGACCAGCGCATGCGGCCCGCCCGAACCTTCGCCGGTCAGCACGACATAGCCGGCACCCGCCCGCTGCGCGGCCATCGCCGCCAGCAGGCTCGCGCCGGGCATCGCGCCGCCGATCACCGTCACCAGCCCGCGCGTATATTTATGATCGGCGGCACCCGGCGCGGCGAGGTGCGGACGCGCCACTTCCCATGCCTTCGCGTGCGCCGCCAGCCCGATATCGGCCACCGCCACGCGCCCGCAGCGGCTGGCCGCCGGCTGCAACAGGTGGGCGGGCTTCAGCGCGCCCAGCGCCACCGTCAGGTCGAAATGCGGCACCGCCGACAGCAAAGCCCCGCTGTCGGTTTCCACCCCGCTCGGCAGGTCGATCGCGATCCGCAGCTTCGCCGCCACTGCCAGCCGCGCCACATGATGCACCAGTTCGTCGTCGAGCGCGCGCGCCAGCCCCGTGCCGAACAGTCCGTCGATCAGCAAGGGCGCGGGCCGCGCGCCGGCAATCGGCTCCACCGGGCCGTCCCACCGCGCGCGCATCACCTTCGCCGCCTCGGTGCGCGGCTCGCCGGCCGTCGCCACGCGGACATGCACGCCGCGTTCGGCCAGATGGCGCGCGACGACATAACCGTCGCCGCCATTATTGCCCGGCCCGCACAGGATCAGCGTGGGCGGCATCGCGGCAAAGCGCCACGCGGCCTCCGCCACGGCCGCGCCCGCTTTCTCCATCAGGTCGATCACGGGCGTGCCAGCGGCGAAGATCGCCTCCTCCGCCGCGCGCGTCTCGGCCGCCGTCAGGATCGGGCGACCGATCACGGGTTCAGATGTCGGCAAAGACATGCGTCTCCGCCTTGGCACCCGGGTGCGTCACCGCGCCCGCCCAGGCCGGGCCGACATTCTGGGCGTAACGCCACAGCGCGCCCGACTGATAGTCGTTCGTCCGGGGCTTCCACGCCTTCCGCCGTTCGGCCAGCACCGCTTCGTCCACCAGCAGGTCGATCGTGCCCGCTTCGGCGTCGATGGAGATCTGATCGCCATTCTCGACCAGCGCGATCGGCCCGCCATCGGCCGCTTCCGGCCCGACATGGCCGATGCAGAAGCCGCGCGTGCCGCCTGAAAAGCGACCATCGGTGATCAGCGCCACCTTTTCGCCCAGCCCCTGCCCGTACAGCGCGGCGGTGGTCGACAGCATTTCGCGCATACCGGGGCCACCCTTGGGGCCTTCGTAGCGGATCACGACGACGCTGCCTTCCTTGATGGCATTGGCCTCGACCGCGGCGAAGGCATCTTCCTCGCGCTCGAACACAACGGCCGTGCCGGTGAACTGCAGCCGCTTCATGCCAGCAACCTTCACGATCGCGCCTTCGGGCGCCAGCGATCCCTTGAGGCCGACGACGCCGCCCGTCGGCGTGATCGGCGTCTTGGCGTCATAGATCACCTTCTGGTCCGGGTTCCACGTCACCTGATCGATATTCTCGCCCAGCGTCTTGCCCGTCACCGTCATGCAATCGAGGTGCAGCAGCCCTTCGCCGGCCAGCGTCTTCATCAGCATGTAAATGCCGCCGGCCTCGTGCATGTCCTTGGCGACATAGCGGCCGCCCGGCTTCAGATCGGCCAGATAGGGCGTCGATTTGAAGATGCCAGCCACGTCGAACAGGTCGAAATCGATGCCGCATTCGTTCGCCATCGCCGGTAAATGGAGCGCGCCATTGGTCGATCCGCCCGTCGCCGCGACGATGCGCGCCGCATTCTCGAACGCCTCGCGCGTGCAGATGTCGCGCGGACGCAGGTTGATCTTCAGCAACTCCATGATCTGCCGCCCAGCGGCGACCGCAATCTCCTCACGGCTCTTATAAGGAGCAGGCGCCATGTTGCTGTTTGGCAATGACAAACCGATCGCCTCGGCAACGCAGGCCATGGTGTTTGCGGTATATTGGCCACCGCAGGCGCCATGGCCCGGGCAGGCCGCCTTCTCAATCGCGGTGACTTCGGACAGCGGGCAGGAACCGGCGGCGAAGCGGCCCACCGCTTCGAAAACGTCGATCACCGTCAGGTCGCGTTCCTGATAGCGCCCCGGCAGGATCGATCCGCCATAGACGAAGATCGACGGCACGTTCAGCCGCAGCATCGCCATCATCATGCCCGGCAGCGACTTATCGCAGCCGGCGAAGGTCACAAGCGCGTCATAGCAATGCCCACGGACCGAAAGCTCCACCGAATCCGCGATCACCTCGCGGCTGACCAGCGAGCTTTTCATGCCTTGATGGCCCATCGCGATGCCGTCGGTCACGGTGATGGTGTTGAAGCGCCGCGGCATGCCGCCGCCCTCGTTCACGCCCTGGCGGCACCAATCCGCCTGCATGTCCAGCGTCGTGTTGCACGGCGCCGAGTCATTGCCGGCCGATGCGATGCCGACGAACGGACGGGCGATCTCCTCCTCGGTCAGGCCCATCGCATAATAATAGCTGCGATGCGGGGCGCTCTCCACACCCACGGAAACATAGCGGCTGGGCAGGCGGGACTTGTCGAACTGATGGGTCATGACGCGCTTCCTTTTTACGCGGGCGTCTTTGGCGCTTTAGGCTCCGTCGCGCAATCCCGTCAGCGTCTCCGCGATCACCGGCGCAAGAATCTTTGCCCACCGGGCCACCCCGGCATCGTCGCCGATCAGGTCCTGCCGCACCTCGATACCCAGATAGGCTATGCCGTTGCCTTCGCCATGGCGGTTCATCGTCGCGTTCAATATCTTGCCCGAATAAGGCTCATTATCCCCTGTCACCACCCCCGCCGCCTCCAACAGCGGGATGGCGATCCGCGCGGCGCGATCGTCCTGATTGTAAAGGATGCCGATCTGCCAGGGCCGGGGCTCGTCCGACGTCGCCAGCTTCGGCGTGAAGCTATGCAGTGAAATTAATAGCTTGGGCGAAATATCCGAGATAATTTCTGAAGTTCGCGCGTGATAAGGCCGCCAGAAACGATCGATCCGCGCCACCCGTCCCGCATGATCCAGATCATTGCCCGGTATGGCGTGGCCATCGCTGGCGATCGGCACCAGATTGGGCTTGTCCTCCTCGCGATTGCAATCGGCCACCAAGCGCGAAACCCCGCCGAAAATGCCCGGACAGTTCAACGCGGCGCACAAGGCCCGCCCCAGCGGATCGACGCCGATATCGATCGCGACGTGCTGGGTCAGGATCGCCGGGTCGATACCCAGATCCACGTCCGCCGGGACATGGTTCGACGCGTGATCCGCGATCAGCAGCAGGCCCGAAGCCGGATCGCCCGCCACTTCGCGCCACGCCTCATGCGTCTCGGGCCCCGTCATGATCCGAACACCGGTGCGCGCCTGGCATGATAAGCGGCGATGCCCTCTCGGAAATCGGCCGAACCGAAACTGTCGTCGAACAAGGCATCGCTCGCCGCATCCGCCGGCCCGTCCGCCCGCGCGATCATCCGCTTCAACGCCGTCAGGCTGGCGGGCGATGTGGCAGCCATGGCCCCGGCCATCCGCTCCGCCTCCACCAGCGCCACCGGCACCACACGCTCCACCAGCCCGATCCGCGCGGCTTCCGCGCCATCCACGGCGTCGAGGCCGAGCAGCAACCGCGCCGCCTGCGCCCGCCCCGTTCGCGCCACCAGCCGCGCAACATCCTGCTGCGGATAGGTGATGCCCAGCTTCGCGGGCGGGATGGCAAAGCGCGCGCTTTCACCGGCCAGAACCACATCGCAGGCCAGCATCAGCGCCACGCCGGCGCCAAAGCAACCGCCGTCCACCGCCGCGATAACCGGCATGGGCAGGCCCGCCAGCGCGTCGAAGGCCTCGCGCATCGCCAGCCTGAACGCCGCGCGCCCGGCCACATCGTCCGCCAGCCCGGCAAGATAGCCAAGGTCGGCACCCGCGCAGAACACGCCTTCGGCCAGCGACTGCACGATCAATGCGCGGGGCCGCGCCGCCGCCACCTCGGCGATCGCGGCCCGCAACACCGCCCAGCCATCGAAGGGAATGGCATTGCGCCGGTCGGGCCGGTCGATCATCAGCCGGCCGATCGGGCCATCGCTCGCATATTGAAACATAAGGCCCAGTTGCCGTGGATCGCCGGCAATGTCACCAGTGGATGTGCAAGGGAGGCGCGGATGGACAACGGGGCGACGCGACGGGAGATGTTGGCACTGGCCGCCGGTGGCCCGCTGGCAGCGACAGGCCTTGCCGCCACATGGCACTCCGCCCCCGCATCGGCCAAGCCACCGCCGCCCTGCCCGATCCGCGCGCCGCTCGATGCGATTGCCGATCGGCTGCTGGCGCACACGCCCGAAACCGCCGTCTACAACGGCATTCCCGATGCGCAGCTCGGCGGCCAGTCCGCCCGCCGGCTCGACGATTATTCCCCCGCCGGCGAAACGGCGTGGCGGGCGGCGCTCGCCCAGGCCGAACGCGATATCGCGCCGATCCGCTGCGGCCCCGAAGACAAGCTAGCCCAGCTTCGCCTCGCCACCGCCTCCGCCATACTCGCCAACGCCAATCGTTCCGCCGCCGTGCCCTATGGCCGGATCAACGCCTTCAATTTTTCGGGCCATGTGCCCTATCTCGTTACCCAGATCGCCGGCCCGCACATCGATACGCCCAATGCCATGCAGGCCCAGCAGGCGCTTTCCAGCCCGCAGGCCGTGGATGCGTGGATCGCCAAGCTCGACAGCTTTCCGGCGGCATTCAAGGGCGTGATCGAAAAGGTCCGCGCCGACGAAGCGGCGGGCTCGGTGCCCCCGGCAACCCTGATCGCGCGGACCCTGCCCGTGCTCGATGCCTTCCTCGCCGGGCCGGAGGACGCGCATCCGCTGATCGTCGCGCTGCGCACCCGCATGGATGCGGCCCGCCTCGACGCGCATCTCCGTGCCAAGGCGGAGGAACGCGCGATCACCGCGCTGCGCAAACGCGCGCGCCCCGCGTTCGAGGCGCTGCGCAAGCAGATGGCGGCGCTGTTGCCGCGCGGACGCGCCGAAGCCGGGCTATGGGCCCAGCCCGATGGCGACAGCCTCTATGCCGCCAATATCCGCGCACTGGGCGATTCCCCCTTGTCGGCGGAAGAGATTCACGCGCTCGGCCTGTCCGAAGTCGCCCGCATCTCGGCGGAGATGGAAGCATTGCTCGCCCGTCGCGATCTCACCCAGGGCAGCATCGGCGCCCGCATGGACGCGCTGGCCCGCGATCCCGCCAATCTGTTCGCCGACAGCGATGAAGGCCGCGCCGAACTTCTCGAATATGTGCGCACGCTCGTCCGCGCGATGGAGAAACGCTATGACGAATTTCTGCCCAGCGCGCTGATCCCGCACCAGCAACTCGAAGTCCGTCGCGTTCCCGTCGCGACCGAGGAAGGCGCGCCCGGCGGCTTTTACGACGGCCCTTCGCTCGATGGCTCGCGCCCCGGCACCTACTGGATCAACCTGCGCGACATGAATGCCGTCGCCCGCTTCCGGCTGCCGACGCTCAGCTATCATGAAGGCGTGCCCGGCCATCACACGCAAAGCTGCATCGCGCTCGGCCTGGGGGAAGCGCCGCTGCTGCTGCGTATCGCCAGTTTCAACGCCTATCAGGAAGGCTGGGGGCTCTATGCCGAACGGCTCGCAGCGGAAATGGGCGCCTACAAGGATGATCCGCTCGGCGATCTGGGCCGCCTGCAGGATGAACTTTTCCGCGCCGTCCGCCTTGTCGTCGATACCGGCATCCACGCGAAACGCTGGAGCCGCGAACAGGGCGTGCAATATATGCGCGACGTCACCGGCGTCGCCGAAAGCCGCGTCGTGGCGGAGGTGGAACGCTATATGGCGTGGCCGGGCCAGGCGCTGGGCTACAAGCTCGGCCAGCTCCGCCTGCTCGACATTCGCGAACGGATGATGAAGGCGAAGGGCAAGAGGTTCAGCCGCCGCGCCTTCCACGGCCTCGTGCTCGGCAATGGCGCCATGCCGCTCGATCTTGTCGAAGGCGAAGCGCTGCGCGACTGAAGAAGCGCGCCGCCAGCACGGGCCAGCCGGAAAAGGCAAAGGGCGGCGATCCACTCGGAACCGCCGCCCTCTAACGGCGGACGACGCCGTGGGGGACGCGTCGGCCGTTTGCGAATGGGCCACCCGAACAGGGGTGTCGATCCGCTTGATTTCGGTTCAGCAAGCCGCGTGCCAGCCTGGCCCCAGCACCGCAGGCCGTAACGTCAGGCGCAAAATAGTCCCATTATGGGACGATAACTGTCAGATGAGTGCCGTAACGAGACGCCACCATTGCGGTTTGCTGGCCGCCACCACCGCCGACGCGGCGTCGCAGGCCGCCCGATCAGCAAACAGCGCGAAGCAGGTCGCGCCCGAACCCGACATGCGCGCCAGCGTCACGCCGGGTTGATCCGCCAGCAGGGCCACCGCCTCCGCAATTTCGGGGACCAGCGCAACGGCGGGCGGTTCCAGATCATTGCGACCGGAAAGCGCCGCCGCCAGCGGATCGCCTTTCGCCAGCGGCCCGCGATCCACGCCATCCCAGCCGCGAAACACCGGCCCGGTGGGGCAGGCAACGCCAGGATTGACCAGCAACAGCGGCGTTCCGGCCAGAGCACCTGCCGCCATCGGCTCCAGCCGGTCGCCACGACCATCGGCCCAGGCCGTCCGGCTGACAAAGCAGGCGGGCACGTCGGCACCCAGTTCCACCGCGATCGCCAATATGCGCCGATCCTTGGCAGGAAGCTGCCATAACCGGGCGAGCGCCCGAAGCGCCGCCGCCGCATCGGCCGATCCGCCGCCGATCCCCGATGCCACCGGCAAATTCTTGTCCAGCGTGATCGCGGCACCGGCCGTCACGCCAAAGCGCGCCCGCAATGCCTCGGCCGCGCGCATCACCAGATTGGTGGCAATGTCCTCGCCCGCCAGCGCACCCGCATAAGGGCCGGTGATCGCCAGGCCCAGCGCCGCCGCCGGCGCCACCGTCAGCCGATCGCCATCGGCGGCAAAGGCGAAGATCGTCTCGATCGCATGATAGCCGTCACCGTTCCGCGCGCGCGCGTGGAGCGCGAGGTTGATCTTCGCATGGCCGATTTCGGTAATGACGGTCAGGGCGCCGCCACCTCGGGCGACCAGCCCATATCGATCTTCGCGGCGATGCGCTCGGCATCCTTGTCCTCGGCATGCACCAGCGCCGCCCGCCAGGCAAAACGCGCCTCCACCCGGCGCCCCGCCGTCCAATAAGCGTCGCCAAGATGTTCGTTCATCGTCGGCTCGCCCGGTTCGCTGGCCACCGCGCGCTCCAGCAGTTCGATCGCCTTGGGCACATTGCCGCGCACATAATGCGTCCACCCGAGCGAATCGGTGATCGCCGCATCTTCCGGCCGCAATTCGCTCGCGCGCTCGATCAGCTTCTGCGCCTCGGCCAGATTTTCGCGCCGCTCAAGCTGGGCATAACCCAGATAGTTCAGCACCACCGGCTCGTCAGGCGCGATCGCCACCGCCTTTTCCAATGCATCGCGCGCCGCCGGCCAGTCGCCCGCTTCGTGCAGCGCGCTGCCCAAAAGCAACAGCAGCGTCCAGCGCGATCCATCGTCCGGCCGCGCCTCGGCCAGCACCAGCGCGTTGCGATAGGCACCCGCCGCATCCGCCGGACGGCCGAGTTCGCTGTAAAGACCCCCCACGCGCGTCCAATCGTTCGGGCGCACATCGGCCCGGCGGGTCATCGCCAACGCCTCGGCCAGCGCCGCGTCCCGGTCGCCCTGCTTGACCAGCAGTTCGAGCCGCTGGCCGCGCGCAGCATCTGCCATCGGATCCTTGGCGCGGATATTGTCCAGCACCGAAAGCGCCGTGCCATAATGCTCCTCAGCGGTCAGCAACTCGCTGGTCACCAGCCAGGTTTCAGCATGCTTGGGCGCCAGGAACGTGCCGAGCCGCGCAAAAGTCAGCGCGATCGGGGTCACGCGTTCGCGATTGATGTCGACGGCGATCCGCGTGAACAATTCGGCGATACCCTCGGGCGCGGTCGACACCGCCGGTGGCAGCGGCTTGCGCTCCTCGATCCGTCGGCGCGCCACCGCAAGCAGCGGCTCGTCGCCGTCAAGCAGGCTTAGCGCGCCCTTGCGATCACCCGCCTTCACCAGCGCCGCCGCCGCCGCGATGCGCAGCCGCAGCGCGCCCCGGCCCGCCGGACCGATCAGCGATTTGACCGCCGCGACGCCTTCGTCGCGCTCGCCCGTCGCCAACAGCAACAATGCGCGATGTTCGGCGGCATAAGCGGCGGCGATCCCGCCCAGCCGGCGCGCATCGCCCAGCGGCTGCAGGGGATCGCCCTTGCCCCGTCCGCGCACGATCCAGGCGCGCAGCACCGGCACGGCGAAAGCGAACACCTCTTCCTTTTCGATCTGGCTGGCGATCCGGTCGGCGCCCGCCCAATCCTTCGCGTCCACCGCCTCGGCCAGCAGCAGCATCCGGCCATCGGGCGGCAATTTGTCCACGGCATCCAGCGTGGTCGCCGCGCGCAGCGCCAGCGCGCGATCGCCCGCCATCATCGCCTGGCGATAGGCACGCGTCGCGATCAGCGGATCGTTCGGCGCCGCCGCCAGCGCCGCGCCATAGCCGGCGGCCGCCGCCTCGGTCTGCCCCGCCACATCGGCGGCACGCGCGCGCACATATTGCTGGATGGCGGATGGCACATCGCGCGACGATGGCGCCGCTGCCAGTGCGGGCGCGCCTGCAATCGCGCCGATCGCGGTGCAGGCGATCAGGACGGCGGCGGTCGGGCGAAGCGGCGTCATGCGGTCCTCGTTACTGCGATTCCATCGCGATCATAGGCCCTCGCCCGCCGATTTCGACCATTTTTAGGTCAGAAAAGGCTCAACTGGTCGCCTTGGGGCGGGCGGAACAGATCGGTCCGCAAATCGATACGCTCGTTCGTCACGCCATATTTGCGGCACGCCAGGCGAAACCGCGTGCGGATCAGGTCCGCCCACACCCCCTGCCCCTTCATCCGGCCATAGAAATCGGGATCATTGTCGCGCCCGCCCCGCAGGTCGCGGATGGTGGCCATCACCTTGCCCGCGCGATCGGGAAAATGCGTGTCGAGCCATGCGCGGAACAGCGGCGCCACTTCATGCGGCAGGCGCACGGGGATGAAGAAGCAGCCCAGCGCGCCGGCATCGGCCGCCGCCTCGACGATATGTTCGATCTCATGATCGGTGATCGCCGGCACCACCGGCGCGATCGACACGAAGGTCGGCACGCCCGCCGCGCGCAGGGCCTTCACCGCCGCCAGCCGCTTTTCAGGCCGTGGCGCCCGTGGCTCCAGCGTCCGCGCGATCGCGGGCGTCAAAGATGTGATCGAAAGCGCGACGGCCACCAGTCCCTTCGCCGCCATCGGCGCCAGCAGGTCCAGATCGCGCAGAACGCGGTCCGATTTGGTGGTGATCGTCAACGGATGATCGCATTCGGCCAGCACCTCGATGATGCCGCGCGTGATCCGCCACTCGCCTTCGATCGGCTGATAGGGATCGGTGTTGGTGCCAAGCGCCATCGGCCGCACGGCATAATTGCGCGCAGCCAGTTCCGCCCGCAGCAGCGCCGCCGCATCGGGCTTGGCGAACAGCCGGGATTCGAAATCCACGCCCGGCGATAGATCGTGGAACGCGTGGCTTGGCCGCGCATAGCAATAGATGCAGCCATGCTCGCAGCCACGATAGGGGTTGATCGACCGATCGAAGCCGATGTCGGGGGATTGGTTGCGGCTGATGATCGTCCGTGGTCGCTCCACCGTCACCGTCGTCCGCAATTTGGGTGGCTCGCCGTCCACCTCGCCTCGCGCGTCAAGCCAGTCGCCATCCGCGTCGCGCGCCGGCAGGTTGAAACGGCCGCTTGCCTGGTTGAGCGTCGCGCCGCGCGATGGAGGTGCCGCACCCATGGGGCCAGTCTAGCGCCAAACAAGAACATATCAAGAACATCTTGACGAACGGCGCAATCCGGCCAAGGAGCGGGAAAATCGGGTTTTTGGGGAAGTATCGCAATGATCGCACGGATTTTGCTGGCAACGGCGGCGGCAACGGCACTGGCTTCGGCCGCCACATCACCGGCAATGGCTGCGGCGCCGAAAGTAGCCGCCAAGACGGCCGAAATCCCCGCGACGCTCGACGGCGGCGATATCGATGGCTTCGTCGCCGCGCTGCAGGACGCCGGCTATCGCGCCAAGCTCAAGATCGACGACGATGGCGATCGCTATATCGAAAGCGCGGCCAGCGGCTCCAGTTTCACCATCCATTTCATCGATTGCGAAGGCGAAGCGGGCTGCAAGTCGGTGCGCTTCCTCGCCTGGTGGCCCAAGCCCGATGCGCTCAACATCGCCACGATGAACGAATGGAACGATGGTTATCGCATGGCCCGCGCCACCATCGATTCCGACAATGATATCGTGCTCGATTATTATCATTCGCTGGTCGGCGGCGTCACGACGGCCAACTTCCTCGACAATTTCGATTGGTGGACGATCCTGGTCGCCGATTTCCGTGGCTTCATGGACGACAAGAAAGCCAGTGCAGATCCGGCCAAGGCCGACGTCAAGGGTGTCAGCACCGCCGACGAAGGCACGTCGGGCTGAGGTTCAGAAGGACTGGTTCAGCCGCTCGAACAGGTCACGCGCCGGGCTGGGCGCCGCGGAGACGCCGCCCAGTTCATGGTCCAGCCGGTCGATCCGGTCATACAGGTCGCGGCTGGCGGCGATCAGCGTGCGCGCGGCAAGCGGCAGTTCGGCGATGACGACGGGATCGCTATCCTGCGCACTGCCCAGCCGGCGGGATGGATCGCGCGCCTGGCTCGGCGTCAGTTCGCCCGCCTCCACCGCGCGGCGGGTGAGCAGCCAGGCGATCACATGCATCAGCCGCGTCGTCACCTTCAGCGACTCGCACGAAAAGCTGACGCGCAGCTCGGGCGACAGCGCATCGCGTTCGGCCCGGCCCGGCTCGTCGAAATAGGCGCGCACCTCATCGGCGAGCAGCATCGCCTCGACATATAGCGAGTCGACCAGGCGCGCCGCAATGCGGCCGTCAATCTCGGGGTGAGCCGGCATTTTTTGCCTATGCCATATTTCGTTACGTCCGCGCAGCCGGAAAGAAGGTGAACGCCGCCAACGCGCCCCGGCGCCGCATCGCGCGAGCCTTGAACCGCATCTCGCCAGACCTATCTCGTCGGGCGTCGGCACCGTTGCCCACAAGGGGGCGGATGCCGGCGGGCCCGGCCATCTGGCGGGTCCGAAAATCCCTCAATGCCACAAAGGATTGAGCCTATGCGTGCTGTGGACTTCGCCCCCCTTCTCCGATCGTCGATCGGCTTCGAAAACATCAATCGGCTGGTCGATTTCGCCACCCGTGGCGATGGCGACGCATACCCCCCCTACAATATCGAAAAGCTCGGCGACGGCGCCTACCGCATCTCGATGGCGGTGGCCGGCTTCAGCCGCGAAGAGCTGGACCTGACCGTGCAGGATAATGTGCTGGTCGTCATCGGCCGCGCCGGCGACACGCCCGAAAATGCCGGCCGCGAATTCCTCCATCGCGGCATCGCCAAGCGCGCGTTCGAGCGCCGCTTCCAGCTTGCCGACACCATCAAGGTCACGGGCGCGGGTTATGAAAACGGCCTGCTCAATATCGATCTCGTGCGCGAGGTGCCCGAACATAAGAAACCGCGCCGCATCGCCATCGATGGCGTCACGCCGGCGGACGCCACCAGCGACACGCGCGACGCCGCCTGACGGCATCACCTGACCAAAAACACCATGCCGGGCGGGCGGACTGCGGTTCGCCAGCCCTTTTTCCTGGTCCTGCCCGATCCCGGTGTCAGGCGATGATGTCGGGGATCAGCTGGTCCTCCAGCTGGGCGATCTCGTCGCGCAGGCGCAGCTTGCGCTTCTTGAGCCGCGCCAAGGCGAGCTGATCGGCGGCCGGATCATCCACCATCGACTCGATCGCCAGGTCGAGATCGCGATGCTCCTGCCGCAGAACCTCGATAAGCCGGCCGATGCCGATCTGATCCATGACTGCGCAACTCCCGCCCGGTTAATCCGCCTTCCGCCAGCGTTATCGGTGAACGCCGCCGCGCTCAAGCGCGAGCCTCGCTTGCGCCGTTCGTCGCATATCGTCCGGCGATCATCGCATCGCCCCGAATGGGGGTTACAAAGCCCTCCGATCGGTGATTAGATTGCCTGCCCAATCGGAACGGGAAAGGAGGATCCTGATGGAGAACACCCATTCGTCCGCATTGATCGCCAAGCATGCGGGGCTCGATGCCCGCATCACCGCGGAGATGAATCGGCCGGCCCCTAACGGTATCTTGATTGCATCTCTCAAGAAGCAAAAATTGAAGCTCAAGGAAGAGCTCGGCAGGGTCTGAACCCTTTTCGCGGAAGGTCGCTGCCCCGAATCACGGGCAGCGACGGCCGCATTTCCCATCACTTAATAAAAAAGACGCTGGCCGAAACGCCCGTCTAGCTCAACGATCGGAATCCGGGCCGGCGCATACGCTCCAGGTCCGCGGTCAAGGTCGTCTGCAGCTTGGGCGTGGCGATCGGCTGGCGCGCCAACCGGGGATCGATCATGTCTTCGAAGGCCACGCCGATCCGCGCGCCCGCCCGCCAGGCGACACGCCCGCGCACGGCCCCGATATTGCGGATATTCACGCTGATCCGTTCGCCTTCCGCGCAATCGCGGTCGCAATCCGCCATCATCCCGCCGGACGAAAGATTGCGTACCCGGAACTGCGCCGGCATTTCGCCGCGATCGAGCAGCACGCCCGTCGCCTGCAGGAACATGCTGTCACGCGGCGCGCGGCGGTGGGCTTCGCCGCCAGCCTCCGCTTCCTCGTCTAGCTCTGTTTTCGTTTCCACGACCGACCCTTGGTTTCTCTTATCGATCGCATCGCCGGCAACGCCGCACGTGCGACGGGGCCAAAAGACCGCGAAAACTTAGAGAAAGGGTTAACGGTGCGGTAGGCCGTTATTCGTCGCGGGAAACTTTTTCCTGCCGCTCGTGGCGCTCCTGCGCCTCCACGGTCATCGTCGCGATCGGGCGGGCTTCCAGCCGGGCCAGCGAGATCGGTTCGCCCGTCACCTCGCAATAGCCATATTCGCCTTCTTCGATCCGGCGCAGTGCGGCGTCGATCTTGGAAATCAGCTTGCGCTGACGGTCGCGCGTCCGCAGTTCGATCGACCAGTCGGTTTCGCTGGAGGCGCGGTCGGTGATGTCGGGTTCGCGCAGCGAGTCCGTCTGCAGGTGAGCCAGCGTGCCCTGCGCTTCCCGCAGGATCGAATCCTTCCAGTCGATCAACTTCCGGCGAAAATACGCCGTCTGTGCTGCATTCATGAACTCTTCGTCGGGGGACGGCCGATAGTCCGCGTCGATCCTGTCGTCCTGATCTGCAATCTTCTTGGAAGTGGGAGTCGAATTCAGCGCCGTCGCCATCACGTTCTCCGCTAACACCCGTGCTTGTCGCAAGGGGCCTTTTGCCGGGGCGCTATAGCCACCCCCGAAACCCCGCACAAGCGCCGGAATCGGCAACGTTTCAGTCCGGTGCAATTGCGCTCCCGGCAATCCGCCGCCGCACCTCTCTTACGGAGGGCGGGGATTAACAGCATCGACGTTGCCGTTTGATGAATTTCGGCTACCCGGCGGCCCGCAATCGGCCCTTCCATCCCGGCTTTGGGGCGGGCTGGCGACGGGCCACGGGCAAGGAAAAAGCCGCGCCCGGCCATCACCGGACGCGGCCTTTTTCGATGGAGCCTTTTTCAGGCTGCGCTTCTTACTGCGCGGCCTCCGGCGCGGCGGCAGCGGCCTGCGCGTCCAGCTGCTCCTTGGTCATCCCGATCACCGGGCCACCCTCGCCAGCAGCGAAGGCGGACAGCGGCAGGCGGACCTGCACATTGCTGGTGTCGACCAGCGCGAACTGGGCGTCGACCGACTTGATCGTGCCGACAGTCCCACCGGCCGGATCCTTCACCGTCGCGCCAGCCACAAGCTGCGCCTTCTTCTTGGCGTCTTCAGCCTGAGCCGCCTCGGCATTGGCCGCGCCGGCCTGGGCGTCGATCTGGTCGCGCGTCAGGGCCAGAACCGGCCCCTTCTCGCCCGTGCCGAACGATGCCACCGGGATCGAAACCTTGCTCTTTTCGGTGGCGAGCACGGCAAGATCGCCCTTCACGGACTCGATCGTGCCGACGACACCGCCTGACGTGTCATAAACGGTCGCACCCGCGGCCAGCTTGGCCGACGTAGAAGCAGCCGCCGGTGCGGCCGCAGTCTGAGCTGCCGCCGGCACCGCAAATAGCGCCAGAGCCGCCGGAGCCACGAACCATCCCTTGAACTTCATCAGAATCATCTCCTTTGCGAATCTTGAACAAACAACGCGAGGAAATGGTGTTGCGGCCATGCCGGGGCGATGAATCGAGCCCAAAAGGCGTTGAGCCGCAACTGCCGCCTCACTCCGTCTCGATTAAGATACGACCTATCGCATTCACCGGATGGCCGGTGAGATCCTTGGGCAGTTCAGCCTTCAGCCGATCCGTCACTTCGCGATGATAACATTTACGCAGCGCGCCCAGCGTGCGGGGCGGCGCCACGACAATCAGGCTGTCATAATCGCCATCCATCGCATGCCGCTTCAGCATCGCGGCCGCGTCGGCCGCGAACCGATCCTCCTCCTGGCGCTGGAAATCCACTTCCTCCATCGCGCTTCGCGCCGATCCGAAGCTCTGGAAGGCGCGCCCCGGCGCGTCGGTCTTGAAGTCCCGGTCATATCGCCCCGGCTGTTCGGCGGCGTTGATCACTTCGAGGTTCGGATAATCCGCGTCCCCCGTATTGCGCAGAAAGAGCATCTTTCGGCCGTCCGCGACAAGGACGACGCTATTGTGCGGAACACGCATGCCTTCCCTCCATTTCCCGCTTCGATCGGTGGTTCGATTCTGACTGTGCAACGCACGGTGCGTTGCGGGGTTGCGCGCTTTGCCACGCTTGGGCCATAGCCGCGCCATGCACGACATCCGCGCCATCCGGGAAAATCCCGCCGCCTTCGATACCGGCCTCGCACGGCGGGGGCTCGAACCGCATTCGGCCGCCATTCTCGCGCTCGACGAAAAGCGCCGGGCGCTCACCACCGAACTGCAGACGATGCAGACGCGCCGTAACGAGGCATCGAAGGCGATCGGCCAGGCCAAGGCCCAGAAGGATGAGGCCACCGCCACCGCG
This sequence comes from Edaphosphingomonas laterariae, assembly GCF_900188165.1. Classification (GTDB taxonomy): domain Bacteria; phylum Pseudomonadota; class Alphaproteobacteria; order Sphingomonadales; family Sphingomonadaceae; genus Sphingomonas_E; species Sphingomonas_E laterariae. The sequence goes on from NZ_FZOS01000015.1 coordinate 57,387, forward strand.
CTGATGGCCGAAGTCGCGCAGATCAAGGAACGGATGCCCGCGGTCGAGGTGGAGGAGCAGGAAGCCGGCGTCGCGCTGGATGCGATCCTCGCCGCGCTCCCCAACATCCCCGCCGACGACGTGCCCGATGGCGTGGACGAAGAACAGAATCAGGAAGTCGCCACCTGGGGCACGCCCAACAGCTTCGCCTTCGAGCCGCGCGAACATGCCGATATCGGCCCCGCGCTCGGCCTCGATTTCGAAAGCGCGGCGGCCATTTCGGGCGCGCGCTTCGCGGTGCTGAAGGGCGGCATCGCCCGCCTCAACCGCGCGCTCGGCCAGTTCATGCTCGACGTGCAGACGCTGGAACATGGCCACACCGAAATCGCGCCGCCGCTGCTGGTGCGCGACGAGGCCGCGTTCGGCACCACCCAATTGCCCAAGTTCCGCGAAGATCTGTTCCAGACGACCGATGGCCGCTGGCTCATCCCGACGGCCGAAGTCAGCCTCACCAATCTGGTCCGCGAACAGATATTGGACGAAGCACAACTGCCGCTGCGCTTCACCGCCCTCACCCCCTGTTTCCGGTCGGAAGCGGGCGCGGCCGGGCGCGATACGCGCGGCATGATCCGCCAGCACCAGTTCGACAAGGTCGAACTCGTCACCATCGCGACGCCCGAACAGTCGGAAGCGGAGCATGAACGGATGGTCGACGCCGCCGAGGCCATTCTGGAACGGCTCGGCCTGCCCTATCGCCGGGTGCTGCTCTGCACCGGCGACATGGGTTTCGCCGCGCGCAAGACCTACGATCTCGAAGTCTGGCTGCCCGGCCAGGGCAAGTATCGCGAGATCAGCAGCGTTTCCAACTGCGGCGATTTCCAGGCGCGGCGCATGAACGCGCGCTTCCGTGCCGCTGGCGAGACCAAGGGCACGCGGCTCGTCCACACGCTCAACGGTTCGGGGCTGGCCGTCGGCCGCACGCTCGTCGCCGTGCTGGAAAATTATCAGGAAGCCGATGGCTCGGTCCGCATTCCTGAAGCACTCCGGCCCTATATGGGCGGCATCGAGAAGCTGACACCGCAATAACCACCCGCCCCGCCGGGCCGGCAACATTCCATTAGTATCCAACCAAGGGGACGGCGATGCGCATCCTGCTCACCAATGATGATGGCATCCACGCCCCCGGGCTCGCCGTGCTCGAAACCATCGCGCGGACGATTTCGGACGACATCACCATCGTCGCCCCGTCGGAAGAAATGTCGGGCGCGGGCCATTCGCTCACGCTCACCCGGCCGGTGCGGCTGCGCAAGCATGGCGAACGGCGCTTCTCGGTCACCGGCACGCCCACCGATTCGGTGATGATGGCGGTTGCCGAAATCATGAAGGACGGGCCGCCCGATCTGGTGCTCTCGGGCGTCAACCGTGGCGCTAATCTGGGCGAGGACGTCACCTATTCGGGCACGGTCTCGGCCGCGATGGAGGGCGCGCTGGCCGGTTTCCGCTCGATCGCGCTCAGCCAGGTCTATGCCCGCGAAGCGATGGGCGATGCCGTGCCTTTTTCCGCCGCCGAGGCCTGGGGCGCCAAGGTGCTTGCGCCGCTGATCGCCGGTCCGTGGACGCCGGGCACGCTCGTCAACGTCAACTTCCCCGCTTTGCCCGCCGATCAGGTGCGGGGCGTGCGCGTCGTCGGCCAGGGCATTCGCGATTATGGCCGGCTGCGCATCGTGAAGGGCACCGATCCGCGCGGCTATAACTATTATTGGTTCGGCCTTGGCGGGGCGGTGCCCACGCCCAAGCATGATACCGATCTGGAAGCGGTGGCCGACGGTTTCGTCTCGGTCACCCCGCTTCATCTCGATCTGACCCACCACGCCTCGCTCGATCGGCTGCGCGAGGCATATCAAGGCATTTAGAAGCAGACGCTATTTTCAGCCGGACGGCAATTTCATACACAGGATTCCATGCCCTTCCGGCCAGCCCCCCGCTACGCCCTGCCGCTCCTGACCGCCGCGTCGCTTTCGGCCTGCGTGGCCCCGCGCGGCGGCTCGCCCGATCCGGTGCCCGCCACGCCGGCCCCGCCTCCCGCCGTGCAGCCGGTGCCGCAACCGCCGGCCGCAGCCCCTTCGCCCTTCGCAGTGAAGCCCGTCACGCCCAACGCCACCGAAAGCCGTGGTGGCACCTACCGGGTGGTCAGCGGCGATACGCTGCGCCGTGTGTCGGACAAGACGGGCGCGGGATCGGAAGCGATCGCGCGGACCAATGATCTGCACCCGCCCTTCCTGATCCGCATCGGCCAGCGGCTGAAGATACCGGCGGGCCGCTGGCATCAGGTCGGCTCGGGCGAAACCGGCATCGCCATCGCGCGGGCTTATGGCGTCGAATGGCAGCGCATCGCCGAACTCAACGCGCTCGAAGAACCCTATATCCTGCGCACCGGCCAGCGACTGCTGCTGCCGTCCACCACCGAAGTCGATCGCATGTCGATGGAAGAACGCGCCGCCGCCTTCGATCTCGATATCGACGATCTCATCACCGGTGGCGAACCGGCGCTGGCCGAAACGGCCCGGCCCGCCAAGCCGGTTTCCACCGCACCGCGCACCACCCCGCTGCCCGCCACCGAAGCCGTGGCCGCCGCCCAGCCCTTTTCCGGCCGCTTCGACTGGCCGTTGCAGGGCAGCATCAAGCGCGGCTTCGGCAGCTTCGGCAGCGGCCGGCGCAACAATGGCGTCAACATCGCGGCCAGCATGGGCGCGCCGGTCATGGCGGCGGCCGATGGCGTCGTGGCCTATGCGGGCAGCGATCTTTCGGCTTATGGTGGGCTGATCCTGATCCGCCACAGCGATACCTGGACGACCGCTTATGCCCATGCATCCGAACTGCTGGTATCGCGCGGCCAGGCCGTGAAGCGCGGGCAGACGATCGCGCGCGCCGGCGCCAGCGGCCATGTCGATGGCCCGCAGCTCCATTTCGAAATCCGCCAGGGGGCCAAGCCCGTCGATCCGCTGGCCCATCTGCCCAAACGCCGTTGAGCCGCCGTCCGCCGATCTTCCAGGTCCCGCGTTTCGCGCCGCTCCGGCGCAAATCGGCCTTGCCGATCTGGTTCTCGCTGCTGCTGCGCGTGCTGTTCGCCCTTGGCCTGATCGCCATCGCGCTGGCGGTCCACTGGTTCGATCGGGGCGGGCTGCAGGACAATATCGACGGGCATGTCAGCTTCACCGACGTGCTCTATTTCACGATGATCACCGTCACCACAGTGGGTTTCGGCGATATCGTGCCGGTGACGGATCGGGCCCGGATGTTCGATACGTTCGTCGTCACGCCGATCCGCCTGTTCGTCTGGCTGATCTTCCTGGGCACGGCCTATGATTTCATCTTCAAGCGCACATGGGAGAAATGGCGGATGAGCCGGATCCAGCGCAATCTGCACGGGCATATCGTGGTGACGGGCTTCGGCACCAGCGGCTCGGAAGCGGTTCGCGAACTGATCGCGCGGGGCACGCTGCCGCACGAAATCGTCGTCATCGACGGCCGCAACGCTGCTATCACCGAGGCCGAGGACATGGGCATTTCGGTGCTCGAAGGCGATTCCACCCGCAATGCGACGCTGGAGGCCGTTCATGTCGAACGCGCCCGCGCGATGATCGTATCGGCCGGGCGAGACGATACCTCTATCCTGATCGTCCTCACCGCCCGCCGGCTGGCGCCCGATCTGCCGATCAGCGTCGTCATCCGATCCGAAGATAATGAAGCGCTCGCCCGCCAGGCCGGCGCCACAACGGTGATCAACCCGGTCAGCTTCTCCGGCCTGCTCCTCGCAGGATCGACCCACGGGCCGCATATCGCCGAATATCTGGCCGATCTCGCCGCCACCGACGGCCGCGTCGCGTTGCGCGAACGGCCCGCGACCACCGATGATATCGGCAAGGCGCTGTCCGAAATCGCCACCGGCCTCGGCGTCCGCGTCTATCGCGACGGCATCCCGCATGGCTTCTGGGAGGGCGAGGCCGGCCGGATCGAGCCGGGCGACATCATCGTCGAAATCGTGCCGGGCCGGGGCCGCAGCCGCAGATAGGCGTTTGAGCCGCAGATAGGCGTTTACGCCCGACAGCTACAGCCGTGCCGCCTCGGCCCCGGCATGCCATTGCGCGATCCGCCGCTCAAGTTCGTCGGCATAGTCCGACAAGGTCTTGATCAGCCCTTCATTATGCGATCGCGCGGCGATCCGCCGGGCACGGTCCGCCTCCTCCCGCATGGCCTCTGGCCCTTCCATTCGATACTCCGAACGCAAAACAACTGACGCCTGATTGCGGCCCGCCTGCCGACAAGGGCAGTGTGGCGCGACCAATCCGCCCGGCGATGAGACGGATTCGCGTGCCGCCAGCCTTTGCCCCGGCCCGGCGACCCACGCAAATCCGCCGATTGCACGCCGATTCCGTCGCCCCCCTCGCAAAATGCGTCGTGATCCACTATGTGGCGCGCGCTCATGGCAACGAAACTCCCCTCCCCGCCGAAAATCGGCATGGTCTCGCTCGGCTGTCCCAAGGCGCTGGTCGACAGCGAACGCATCCTCACCAAGCTGCGTGCGGACGGCTATCAGATGTCCGGCGATTATGACGATGCCGATGTCGTGCTGGTCAACACCTGCGGCTTCCTCGACAGCGCCAAGGAAGAAAGCCTGGAGGCGATTGGCGAGGCGATTGCGGAAAACGGCCGCGTCATCGTCACCGGCTGCATGGGCAATGAGGCGGACGTGATCCGCCAGCGCTTCCCCGACGTGCTCGCCGTCACCGGCCCGCACCAATATGAAGCGGTGGTCGGCGCCGTCCATGACGCCGCGCCCGTGCCGCCTTCGCCCTTCATCAATCTCGTGCCGGAACGCGATCTGAAGCTGACGCCGCGCCACTACAGCTATCTGAAGATTTCAGAAGGCTGCAACCATCGCTGCGCCTTCTGCATCATCCCGTCGATCCGGGGCGATCTCGTCAGCCGCCGGCCCGACGCCATCCTGCGCGAAGCCGAAAAGCTGGTCGAGGCAGGGACGAAGGAGCTGCTGGTCATCAGCCAGGACACGTCGGCCTACGGTGTCGACATCAAGCACCAGCCCCGCCCGTGGAAGGGTGGCGAAGTGCGCGCCCACATGACCGATCTGGCCCGCGAACTGGGCAAGCTGGGTGCATGGGTGCGGCTGCACTATGTCTACCCCTACCCCCATGTCGATCAGGTCATCCCGCTGATGGCCGAAGGGCTGATCCTGCCCTATCTCGACATTCCGTTCCAACATGCCAGCCCCAATGTGCTGAAGGCGATGAAGCGCCCGGCCAACGAGGCCAAGGTGCTCGAACGGCTGAAGGCGTGGCGCGCGATCGCGCCGGATATCGCGGTGCGTTCGTCCTTCGTCGTCGGATTCCCCGGCGAAACGGAAGAAGATTTCCAATATCTGCTCGATTGGCTGGACGAAGCCCAGCTCGATCGCGTCGGCGCCTTCCGCTTCGAGCCTGTGGAGGGGGCCGCCGCCAACGCCCTTCCCAACCCGGTGCCCGAAGAGGTGAAGGAAGAACGCTACGCGCGGATCATGGAAAAGACGGCCGCGATCTCCGCTGCCAAGCAGCAGGCCAAGATCGGCCGCACGCTCGACGTGATCATCGATGCTGTCGATAGCGAAGACGGCGGCGCCACCGGCCGGTCCAAGGCCGATGCGCCCGAAATCGACGGCGAGGTCCATCTGCGCGATGCCGGCCATCTCAAGGCCGGCGATATCGTCCGCGTGCTGATCGAGGACGCCGACGATCATGATCTGTTCGGCGTGGAAACCGAAAACTGACACATCCTGCATGAACCGGCACGCCGCGCGCTCCCCGGGGATACCGGCTGCCGCTCGATCGTTTCGGGTGGCAGGCGCGTTGCGCTTCCACGGCACAGGATCAGGCTTTAGGAACATGGCATGACCGATTTTGCGAGCCTCCTTCAGCCCGATCGCGGCCAGCCGGCGCACCTTGTCCACACCGTGCGCAAGGCCGGGTTTGATGATTGGCTCGCCGGCCAGCCGGAACGCGCGCGCAGCGCCGTCGAAGCCGCCTTGTTCAAGGGCAAGCCCGGTGAATTCGCGCTGCTTCCCGGCGCCAAGCCGGAAGATTGGGCGGTCGCCGTCGGCATGCCCGAAACCGCTGGCCCGTGGGATCTCGCCGGCATCGTCGCGCGCCTGCCCGCCGGCGCCTATCGCCTGGCCGAAGGGGATGCCGGCGCCGCCGCGCTTGGCTGGCTCCTCGCCCACCACCGCTTCGATCGCTATCGCGGCGAACCCGAAGCGATCCCGCAACGCGTGTTGCTGACCGGCGAAGCCGCCCGCATCGACGAAGCGGTGCGCATCGCCGGCGCCGTCGCGCTGGTCCGCGATCTTGTCGACACCCCCGCCGGTGATATGGGCCCGGCCGAATTGGCCCAGGCGGTCGAAGCCGCGGCCAACGCCAACGGCGCAAACTTCACCGTCATCCAGGGCGATGCGCTGGCCCAGGGCTATCCCATGGTCGCCGCCGTCGGCCGCGCCGCCACCCGCGAACGCGGGCCCCGGCTGATCGAGCTGGAATGGGGCGATCCCGCCCATCCGCGCGTCGCCATCGTCGGCAAGGGCGTCTGCTTCGATTCGGGCGGCCTCGATATCAAGCCGTCGTCGGGCATGCTCTTGATGAAGAAGGATATGGGCGGCGCTGCCCATGCCCTCGCGCTGGCGTCGCTGGTCATGCAGGCGCGCCTGCCCGTCCGGCTTCACCTGCTGATCCCGGCGGTCGAAAATGCCATTTCGGCCGATGCCTTCCGCCCCGGCGATATCCTCAAAAGCCGCAAGGGCCTGACCGTCGAAATCGGCAACACCGATGCGGAAGGCAGGCTGATCCTGGGCGATGCACTCGCCCGCGCGGTCGAGCATGAACCGGTGCTGCTGCTTGATTTCGCTACGCTCACCGGCGCGGCACGGGTCGCGCTCGGCCCCGATCTGCCCGCATTGTTCGTCAATGAAGATGCGCTCGCCGACGATCTTCTCGCCGCAGCGACGCGCGTTTCCGATCCGATCTGGCGCCTGCCCTTGTGGGCGGGCTATGCCGACATGCTCAAATCCACCATCGCCGATATCAACAATGCCGGCGAAGGCGGGATGGCGGGCTCGGTCACGGCCGCGCTGTTCCTCCAGAAATTCGTTCCCGTCACAACCGCTTGGGCGCATTTCGATACCTTCGCCTGGCGCCCGACGGCCAAGCCCGGCCGGCCGCGCGGCGGCGATGCGCTCGGCCTGCGCGCCGCATGGGATATGCTGCGGGTGCGCTTTCCGGCCTGATCCGGCCGCCGCACTTTTTTACGCTGCCGTGACGAGGCGATGAAACCACCAGCGCCTTGGCTGGTTGTTGCGGATGTGGGTCAATTTCGCCCCCGCAACCTACGAGGCGAGCCAAGTGCCGGAACGATCGCTCTCGGATTGGATGGACGCTCTGGTGCGCTATGTCCGCTCGGGCAGTCCCGATCTGACCAACCGCCAGATGGCGTTGCTGATGGCCGTGTATCTGATGCCGGGGCCGCACACCGTGCGCGGCCTGGCGCATTTGCTCGGCGTTTCGAAGCCCGTGGTGACACGCGCCTTGAACACGCTTGGCAGCCTCGGCTATCTGCGCCGCGAACGGGACGAGTCCGATCGCCGCAACATCTTCGTTGCACGCACGGACAAGGGAGCGGAATTTCTTGCAAGCTTCGGCAAACTCATCGGGGGTGGCGGCAGGCCATCCGACCCAGCCATCGCCAGCCAGGTCGCGGGCTGAACGCTTCCGCCTGACCGGGCCGAGCGTGCACCTCGATCCGCGAATCTATGCCGTCCGCAAGGACATTGCCGATATCGAGCTCGCCGACCGGGTTTTCGCGCCCCATTATGCGGCCGCCGAAGCGCTTCGCGTCATCGTCCCGTCAGTTGCGTTGCGCGATGGCCCGTCGGCCGATGCGCGCGCGGTGTCGCAACTCGCTTTCGGTGAAGACTTCGCCGTCATCGACAATGAAGGCGGCTGGGCGTGGGGTTATGGCCTGCACGATCATTATGTCGGCTATCTGCCGTTCGCGGCGCTCGGCGAAGCGGCCGAACCCGATCATGTCGTCACCGCCGCTGCGGCTTTGGTCTTTGCCGCTGCCGACATCAAGGCGCCGGTCGTCCGCACGCTCCCCGTCGGCAGCCGGTTCGCGGCCACGGCGGAAGGCGAATTCTTCAAGACCGCCGATGGCTTCGTCCACCGTCGCCACGCAGCCCCGATTGCGGACGTCGCGGCCGATCCCGTCGCCGTCGCCGAACAACTGATCGGCCAGCCCTATCGCTGGGGCGGGCGCGGCGGCGATGGCGTGGACTGCTCCGGCCTCGTCCAGCTCGCGCTCGCCGCGTGCGGCATCGCCGCCCCGCGCGACAGTGATCAGCAGCGCGAACTGGGCAGCGATATCGCGACGGGCGAGGCGCTCCGGCGCGGCGATCTCGTCTTCTTCCCCGGCCATGTCGGTCTGATGGCGGATGCCGAAACGCTGGTCCACGCCAACGCCCATTGGATGGCAGTCGTGCGCGAACCGCTGGCGGATGTCGTGGCGCGCCTGTCGGTCGATCACGAACAGCCGGTCATCGCGCGGCGGAGAATTTTGGCATGACGACGAAGGTTTTCATCGACGGCGCCGCCGGCACCACCGGCCTCGAAATCCGCGAACGGCTGGCCGATCGCAGCGATGTCACGCTGCTCCACATTCCCGATGAACGCCGCAAGGACGCGGCCGCGCGCGCGGAAATGTTGAACGCCGCCGACGCGGTGATCCTCTGCCTGCCCGATGATGCCGCGCGCGAGGCGGTGGCGCTGATCGCCAATCCGGATACCCGCGTGATCGACGCGTCCACCGCACACCGCACCGCGCCGGGCTGGACCTATGGTTTCGCCGAGATCGAACCCGAACGCCGCGCCGAACTGGCGACTGCGAAGCGCGTTTCCAATCCGGGCTGCTACCCCACCGGCTTCCTCGCGCTCGTCCGCCCGCTCGTCCGGGCCGGGCTGCTCGCGGCCGATGCCCCGCTGTCGGTGAACGCCACGTCGGGCTATTCGGGCGGCGGCAAATCGCTGATTGCCGCGTTCGAACAGGCGGACGCGTCCGATGCGACCGACACGGCGTTCCGTATCTACGGCCTCGACCTCGCGCACAAGCATGTGCCCGAAATGCAGGGCCATGCCGGTCTTGCGCATCCGCCGATCTTCCTGCCGGCAGTGGCCCGCACCTATCGCGGCATGCTGGTCGAAGTGCCGGTCCACCCGGTCTGGCTGAAGGGCAGCCTCGCGCAGGTGCGTGACGCACTGGTCGAAGCCTATCGCGGCAGCCCCGTGGTCCGCGTCGATACCGGCGATCATGCGCTGCTCACGCTCGAACAGGCGGCCGGCACCGATCGCCTCGATCTGTTCGCCTTCGGCAACGACAAGACCGGGCAGATCCGCCTCGTCGCCGCGCTGGACAATCTCGGCAAGGGCGCCGGCGGCGCAGCCGTGCAGAACCTCAACCTGATGTGCGGCCTCGGCGAAACGGCCGGCCTGCGCCTCTGACGCGTATTCCTGTCGGAGGGCGGTTCGCGTCCTCCGGCACCGGCGCACGGCGCCCCCCCTTCCCCTTTCCAACCTCCTGAACAGCACCGCCGCTCGGCCCGGCCCGGCAGAAAAAGTCGGCCGATCATTTTGGTCGGACCCGAAACTTTCCTACATCGATAAGGCCGGCCGCTTGCGTATTTTATAAGCGGCCGGCGTGTTGTGGGCGCAGGGGGCTTCAATGTTGATCCGTTTGCTGACGCTGAGCCGTCGCTGGGTCTCGTGGGTCTCGATCATCATCGCCATGTGCGCGCTGGGGGCGTTCATCGCCTGGCATTTCGGCACGCAGATGAACCGCTTCGCCCGCAACGAGCAGGCCAGCCTGATCCAGAACGCCTATGCCCAGTCGGCGATCACGGCGGTCACGCATCTCCGCTCGGCCGCGCAAAGCCCCGATATCATCACCCATCTCGATCGGATCGACGAAGCCGGCGCGCGCGAATGGCTCGATCGCGAATTCGGCAATGTCCAGGCCCGCGCCTTCGGCCACCGCGCCGTGCTCGTCACCAATCGCCAGGGCGTCGTCTATGCCTATCGCCACGGCAGCCCGGTGCTGCGGTCCGAGGCGGAGGCCATTGCCTATCAGGCCGCCGACACGATCGGCGCGGCGCGCAGCGGCGAACGCCACAATCTCCGCGAACGCGATGTCTCGCCCGATGCCTATGGCATCGAAACAGTGGGGCTGGACAAGGCGCTGCGTGCCGATGCCCACCTGCTCAACATCCAGAACGAAGCGACCATCGTCGCCTCGGTCCTCGCCGGCCGGGGCGATCAGGCCTATGTGCTCACCGCCTTCGTCCCCATCGGCAAGCGCCGGCTGGAGATGTTCGACGATGTTCTCGCGCTCGGCGGCCTGCGCGCGGCCCCCCTCGCCGCCTCGACGCCGATCGGCAAGGACAGCCTCATCCTCCACGCCGATGACGGCCAGCCCATCGAACGCCTGATCTGGACGCCCAGCCGCCCCGGCGATGCCCTGCTCTTCGGCGTGCTGCCGGCGATCCTCGTCGTCGCCGCGCTGCTCACCGCCCTGCTCAGCGCATGGTCGATCCGCATGCGCGGCCTGCGCCGCCGCGCCCGGCTCAATGGTAATCGATCCGATTACCTAGCGAACAATGACGAGCTTTCCGGCCTGCCCAACCGGCGCCGCTTCTCGCAACGGCTGAACGAGATCGTCGGCGTCCGCCGCTGCCAGATCGCCTTCATCGACGTCGATGATTTCAAGTCGGTCAACGATACCCTTGGCCATGGCGTGGGCGACGATCTGATCCGCTGGATCGCGGCCCAGCTTACCGAAGAGTTCGTCGAGGCGCATTATCTGGTCGCGCGCATCGGCGGTGATGAATTCGCGATCATCGACGAAAGCCCGGAACGCGATGCCGATACCCTTGGCGGCAAGATCGCCCATCTGATCGGCCGGACCTTCCGGGTCGACAGCCTTGCCTTGTCGCTCAGCCTGTCGGCCGGCATCGCCCAGTCGCCCGAACATGGCCGCGACGCGGTGGAACTGATGCGCCACGCCGATATCGCGCTTTACGACGCGAAGGCCGGCGGCAAGGGCCGCTATGTCGTCTATCGCCCCGATCTGGGCGAAAAGATCGCGGCCGCCAAGGCGCTCGAACATCGCCTCGCCACCGCTGTCCACGACGGCGATTTCGAACTGCACTATCAGCCGATCATCTGCCTCGCCAATGATCAGCCTTCCAGCATGGAGGCGCTGATCCGCCTCAAGTCGGACATGGCCACCACGCCCGACATCTTCATCCCGATCATCGAACGGCTGGGGCTGATGCCCGCGCTCGGCGCATGGATCATCCGTCGCGGGTTCGAGGATTCGCTGCAATGGCCGGGCGTCCACACCGCGATCAACCTGTCGCCGCTTCAGATCCAAAGCCCCGATCTGCTCGACATCATCGATCAGGCGCAGGCCGAATTCGGCGTCGATCCCGGCTCGATCATGTTCGAGATCACCGAAGGCATCCTGCTCAACCGCACCGATAATGTCCGCGCGATCCTGCAGGGGTTGAAGGAACGCGGCTACAAGCTCGCGCTCGACGATTTCGGCACCGGCTATTCGTCGCTATCCTATCTGGGCGATTTCATCATCGACCGGCTCAAGCTCGATCAGAGCTTCCTGCGCGGCGGCCGCATCCTGCTCGAACGCAATTCCACGCTGGTGAAGGGCGTGATCGATATCGGGCGCAATCTGGGTATCGAGGTCGTGGCCGAAGGCGTCGAGGATGCCGGCGACGTTTCCGCGCTCCGCGCCTGGGGGTGCAGCCACGTCCAGGGCTTCTACATCTCCAAGCCGTTGCCGCTGGAAATGGCGGTGGCCAAGCTCCGCCGCATCATGGCGCAGTCCACCAGCCGCGTCGCGGTCGACGCCGGCATCCGCACCTGGATCTGATTGCGAAGCGCGGCGCGGCCCACCCGCGCCGCCGCTCACATCGGCGGCGCGCCGTAACGGTCGTCGGCCAGATCGCTGAACTTGGTGAACTTGCTTTCAAACTTCATCGTCACCGTCGCCGTCGCGCCGTGACGGTTCTTGGCGATCACCAGCTCGGCCAGCCCATGGGCATCGGCCATCCGCTTCTGCCAGATATCGAACGCGCTCACCGCCCCGGCATCGTCGCCGGCCTCGATCGAAGCCTCCTTCGGCTTCTCGAAATTGATGTAATATTCCTCGCGATAGACGAACCAGACGATATCGGCGTCCTGTTCGATCGAGCCCGATTCACGAAGGTCGGAAAGCTGCGGGCGCTTGTTCTCGCGCTGCTCCACCGCACGGCTCAGCTGCGACAGCGCGATCACCGGAACGTGCAGCTCCTTGGCCAGTTGCTTCAGGCCACGGCTGATTTCCGAAATCTCCTGCACGCGGTTGCCGTCGCGCGAATTGCCCGATCCCTGCAGCAGCTGCAGATAGTCGACGATGATCATGTCGATCCCGCGCTGCCGCTTCAGCCGGCGCGCACGGGTGCGCAGCGCGGCAATCGTCAGGCCGGGCGTGTCGTCGATATAGAGCGGCAGGCTCTCCAACTCCGCCGCCGCGCGGGCAAGGTTGCGGAAATCATGGTGGCTGATGTCGCCCATGCGCAGCTTCTGCGAACTGATTTCCGCCTGTTCGGACAGGATACGCGTCGCCAGCTGGTCGGCCGACATTTCGAGGCTGAAAAAGGCCACGCCCGCGCCCACCGATTTCGCGTCGGGTATGCCGTCCTCGCGGTCGCGGATGCGGCGGATCGCCGCGTTGAAAGCGATGTTGGTGGCAAGCGACGTCTTGCCCATGCCCGGACGGCCGGCGAGGATGATAAGGTCAGACCGGTGAAGGCCGCCCATCCGCGCGTTGACGGTATCGAGGCCGGTGGTGATGCCCGAAACATGCCCGCCCGAATTGAGCGCGCGCTCCGCATTTTCCACCGCAACCTTGGTCGCCTGGCCAAAGCTCTTGACGCTGCCGGTCTCGCCGCCCTCTTCCGCCACGCGATACAGCGCCACTTCGGCCGCCTCGATCTGGCTCTTGGGGTCCACCGCCTCGCTGGTGTCGAGCGCGTTTTCCACCATGTGGCGGCCCACGCCGATCAGTTCGCGCAGCAAGGCGAGATCGTAGATTTGCGTCGCGAAATCGCGCGCGCCGATCAGCGCCGCGCCCGATCCGGTCAGCTGCGCCAGATAGCCCGGCCCGCCAAGCTGCTTCATCGCCTCGTCCGCCTCGAACATGGGGCGCAGCGTGACGGGATTGGCCACCATGTTGCGGTCGACCAGCTTCAGGATCGCTTCATAGACGCGGCCGTGCACCGGCTCGTAGAAATGCTCGGCGCGCAGCTTCACCTGCACGTCTTCGCACAGCCGGTTGTCGATCATCAGCGCGCCCAGCAGCGCCGCCTCCGCTTCGACATTGCGGGGCAGTTCGGCGGTGTCAGCGGGATTCGCGGGCATCATTCTGATCGGTTCGGCCATGCGCCTACATCGCTCCCGCGGCCCCGGATTACAAACGGCAATCGCGCGGCGACCGGGGATAAGCCTGTGGACAAGTCATGAATAAAAATGGGGGTGGATTGGCCCCTTGCAATCATCATCATAAGCCATGATAATGTAAGCATGGCTACAATCTCCACCGAAAGCGTCGGCTTTCTGCTGCACGATACGGCGCGGGCGTTCCGCTACCGCTTCGATGCGCGCGCCCGCGATCTCGGTGTGACGCGCCAGCAGTGGCGCGCTCTGTTCCACATCGCGCGCGACGAAGGGCTCAATCAGGCCGAACTGGCCGATCGGCTGGAGGTGGAGCGAATCACGCTCTGCCGGATGGTCGATCGCCTGGCCGAAGCCGGCCTTGTCGAGCGCCGCTCCGATCCCCGCGATCGCCGGGTGTGGCGTCTCCATTTGCTGCCACCCGCCCATGCCATCGTCGACCGGCTGACCCAGATCGGCCTCGACATGGAGCAGGAGGCCATGGCCGCCCTCGGCGACGAGGAAAGAGATCAATTGATTGACAGCTTGAAGCGCCTCCGCGAGGCGCTGCGCGAAGACGGACGGAAACAGGTTGCATGAACGAGATGACATCCATCACCGCGGACGGCGAAGCGGTGCTCGCCTCCCCCCGCCGCCCCTGGTGGCGGCTGCCGCTGATGCTCTCGGTGCCGGTGCTCATCGTGGCGGGCGGCATCTGGTTCTGGGCGACGAGCGGGCGTTCGGTTTCCACCGATAACGCGCAGGTCGGCGCGGACATCATCAGCATCTCGCCCGAAGTCGGCGGCCGCGTCATCGAGGTCGCGGTGCGCGAAAACCAGAAGGTGAAGGCGGGCGACCTGCTCTTCCGCATCGATCCCGAACCCTATCGCATCGCGCTCGCCCAGGCCGAAGCCGCGGTCGGCAATGCCCGCATCTCGATCAACGAGCTGTCGAGCAACTATGTCTCCAAGTCGGCGGACATCGGCGCCTCGGCGTCGGACGTGCAGCTCGCGCGCGAAAATTACTCGCGGCAGAAGGATCTGCTGGACAAGGGCTTCACCACGCGCGCCGCTTATGATGCGGCACGGGCGGCGCTCGCTTCGGCCGAAGCCAAGCGGGCCGTTGCCTCGGCGGATGCCAGCGCGGCGCGCGCCATGCTCGGCACCGGCGCCAGCGGCCTCCACCCGCAGATCGCCTCGGCCATCGCCGCGCGCGACAAGGCGGCGCTCGATCTGCGTCGCACCGAAGTCCGCGCGCCTGCGGATGGCGTCGTCGTCCAGGTCGACAAGCTCCAGCCCGGATCGACCGCCATCGCCACGCTGACCAGCGTCACGCTGGTCGCCGGCGGCCATTATTGGGTCGATGCCAATTTCAAGGAAACCCAGCTCGCCAAGGTCCGTGTCGGCCAGAAGGCGGATGTGGAATTCGATTCGATGGGCGGCCGCGATTGCGCCGCGCATGTCGGCAGCATCGGTTCGGGCACGGGATCGCAATTCTCGATGCTCCCGGCCCAGAATGCCACCGGCAACTGGGTGAAGGTCACCCAGCGCGTCCCCGTCCGCATCGAGCTTGATTGCAAGCCCGATCGGGCGCTCGTCGCCGGATCGAGCGCCAACGTCACCGTCCACGTCGCCGGCTGATCGGCGTCCCCTTTGCGCTTTTCCGGCCGCTCGGATAACAGCGGCCGGAAACCTATGGCCGATCCGCGCATCATCGCCGTCGATCTCGACGACAAGACGATCATCTGGCGCAATGCCGATGTGGAGCAGGAACGTCGGATCGCGATCTTCGATCTGCTTGAAGGCAATCATTTCCAGCCCGAGCGCGAATATCCGCACGGCTATGCCGGCCCCTTCCGCATCGGCCTCCGGGTCGAGGAAGGGCGGCTGGCGATCGACATTTTCAGCGCCGACGAACATCTGCTCGAAACGCTGATCCTGGGGCTCGGCCGCTTCCGCCGGCCGATCAAGGATTATTTCGCGATCTGCGACAGCTATTATCAGGCGATCCGCCAGGCGACGCCGCAGCAGATCGAAACGGTGGACATGGCCCGGCGCGGCATCCACAACGACGCCGCCGAACTGCTCAAGGAACGGCTTCAGGGAAAGATCGACGTGGATTTCGATACGGCGCGCCGTCTGTTCACCCTCATCTGCGTGCTGCACATCCGTGGTTGAGGTGGCGCGTGGCTGAAGTCGATCTCTCCGATGTCGCGGGCGCGATCCTGCTCGATGCCGCGCGCGAGGCCGCGGGCAACGCGCATGCGCCTTATTCGCGCTTCGCCGTTGGCGCCGCGCTCCTGCTCGATGATGGCGCGGTCATTTCCGGCACCAATATGGAAAATGCCAGCTACGGCCTGTCGCTCTGCGCCGAAACCGTGGCGGTCGCGGCCGCCAATGCGGCCGGGCGGCTGCGCGATATCGTCGCGATCGGCATCGTCGGCGGACGCATCCGCCCGACCGGGCTGGACGGGTCCGATCCGGTGCGCCCCTGCGGCCGCTGCCGCCAGATCCTCACCGAAGCCGCCCAGATGGGCGGCCGCGATATCGTCGTCCATTGCGCATCGGCCGATGGCATGCGCATCGAACGCCATCTGTTATCCGAACTCCTGCCTCACGCCTTCGGGCCAGACGATCTGGGAATGAACTGATGTCCATCATGTCCGATAAGTGGATCCGCGAGCGCGCGCTGGCGGACGGGATGATCGAACCCTTTGTCGAAGCCCAGCGGCGCGATGGCTGCATCAGCTATGGCCTGTCCTCCTATGGCTATGACGCGCGCGTCGCCAACGAGTTCAAGATCTTCACCAATGTCGATTCGGCGACGGTGGATCCGAAGGACTTCGCCGCCAACAGCTTCGTCGACCGGCAGACCGATGTCTGCGTCATCCCGCCCAACAGCTTCGTGCTCGCCCGCACGGTCGAATATTTCCGCGTGCCGCGCGACGTGCTGGTGATCTGCCTCGGCAAGTCCACTTATGCGCGCTGCGGCATCATCGTGAACGTCACCCCGCTCGAACCCGGCTGGGAAGGCCATGTGACGCTGGAATTCTCCAACACTACGCCTCTTCCCGCCAAGGTCTATGCGAACGAGGGCGCCTGCCAGTTCCTGTTCCTGCAGGGCAATGAGCCGTGCGAGACGAGCTATGCCGATCGCGCCGGCAAATATATGGGCCAGCGCGGGGTTACGCTCCCCCGCCTGTAACCGCCGGCGGCGGGCTGGTGCGATCCCGGCTCGCCAGCCCGCGCCTGCCCTGCTCGCGCGGCATGAACCGCACCTTCTTGTTGCCGAAGTCCACCGACACGCGCTCGAAGGTGCGCAGCAGGTCCATGCCGAGCAACATCGCGGGCTTCTTTGTCAGCCCGAACATCTTGAACGGATGCGCCTCGGTCCAGGCGATCGACAGCCCTTCCACCCGTAGGCCGCCAACGCGCATCTTGGGCAGCACGCCCATCTCCGCCTCCACCGCGCGGCCGGCAACGTCGATCAGCGTAATCGGCTGGACGCTGCCCTGCTTGCCCTTCCGCGCCAGCTTGCGCCGCAACGCATTGTTGCCGACCGAAATCTGCGCGCCGGAATCGAGGATGACGTTCACCTTCTCGCCATCGATATCGGCGTCGACCAGGATCAGCTGGCCATATTTGCGCCGCGCCTTGACGACGATCGTCCCCGGCTCCGAACGCTCGCGCACCACCTTCGACGGGTAGATCTTCATCTCGCCCGCGATGAAATCCATCTCGACACGCTGGTCGGCCAGCCCGTCGACGCCCAGCAGGCCGGACACGCCGATATGGCGATCGGCCAGCACCGGCGCGCGAACATCGCGCACCTCCTTGCCGCCCACCTGCAACCGATCGATCATCGCCGTGCTGATCTGGCCCGATCCCCCCATGCTGTGCATCGTCGCCGTCTTGCCATCGGGCAGGTCCAGCCGTTCGGAAAGGCTGCGCGCCACCGCCGTCCGGTCCGATCCGGTATCCACCGCGAAGGGATAAGGCCCGCGCCCATTCACGAACACGTTCACCGTCATGCGCTGCGCCGCATCGACCTGCGTCGCCAGCGTCTCGGCATCCTCGGTATCGAGTGCCGGTGTCGCGGCCACGACGGAAGGCGGCATCGGCACCGGCGCCTGAATGGCCGAGGCGGACATGGCGGCCGCCAAAACGCTACCAAGAAGCATCCCCACGAGCTCCCATTAGGTGTAGTAGCCCAATATAACGCAACATGGCCGCCAACAGAAGCGTGACGATGCCGCGCAAAACCGTCATTCTGCCAACCGCCTGGCCCGAACCGGAGGAAAGATGCGATGAAAGCCGCCCTGCCCGTCATGCTGCTGATGCTGGCCACCGCCGGCTGCCAGACATCCAATGCCACCGGCCCGGCGCCCGGACCCGAAGGGAGCGCGTCGATGGTGCGTCTCGAAGGCAATGCCACCTATCGCCAGCGCATCGCGCTGCCGCCCGATGCGGTGCTGATCGTCCGTATTCAGGATGTGTCGCGCATGGACGCGCCCGCGCGGCTGATCGCGGAACAGCGCCTGCCCACCCAGGGCCGGCAGGTGCCGCTGCCCTTCGCGGTGGATTATGATCCGGCCCAGGTCCAGTCAGTCCCGCGCGTCGCGGTCAGCGCGCGGATCGAAGATGGCGCGGGCACGCTGCTGTGGATCACCGACACGCATATCCCGTTGCCGCCGGCGGGTCAGCGGGTCGATCTGCCGCTCGTGCAGGTTTCCCGCTAACGCCAACGCGAACGCTTGCCCCTTTCGCGTTTTTCATGCGACATGCGCGCCGACAAGGATTGGAGGATGCGCATGTCGGCATTTAGCTTTGAGGAAACCAGCCGGATATTGGACGATGCCGGCGGGGCGCTGCATTATCACGAAGCCGGTTCGGGCGAAGTGCTCCTCCTCCTCCACGGCTCCGGCCCCGGCGTCACCGGCTGGGCCAATTTCGGCAACAACCTGCCCTTCTTCGCCAAGAATTTCCGCACGATCATTCTCGATCTTCCGGGCTATGGCAAAAGCACGCCGGTGGAAGGCATGCCGATCCCGTCGGCGGTGGAATCGGTGCTGCGTTTCCTGAACGGCATGGGCATCGAACGCGCCCATATCCTCGGCAACAGCTATGGCGGCATCGTCGGCGGCCATTTCGCCGCGCAGCATCCTGATCGCGTCGGCCGCTACATCACCATCGGCGGCATCGGCGTCAGCCTGCTCAGCGTGTTCCCGGCCGAAGGCCTGACGCGACTGGTCGATTTCATCGAGCAGCCGACCAAGGACCGGCTGATCCAGTGGCTTGAATCCATGGTCTTCGACAAGAAGATCCTGACCGAGGAACTGCTGGAAATGCGCTGGAAATCGGCCACCGATCCGGTGACGATGGCGACCAGCAAGAAGATGTATACGCGGCAGGCGCTCGACATGATCGCCGCCTTCAATCGCGGGCCGGATGCGGTGCAGGGCTTCGCCTACCTGCCCAAGATCCAGGCGCCGACGCTGATCGCCTGGGGCCGCGACGATCGGGTGAACCCGCTCGATGGCGCGCTGGTGCCGACCCGCCTGATCCCCAATGCGGAACTGCACGTGTTCCCTAATTGCGGCCATTGGGCGATGATCGAACGCAAGGCCGAATTCGAAAATGTCGCCTTGGCCTTCCTGACCCGCGACGCCTGATTTTGCCGGCCCGGCTGTTGGTGGATTTTACACTTCCACCCCGCAGCCGGGCCCATTAACTTTCGAAACTCCCGGTTTTCTGCAGTTGGCACGCTCCATGCTTTGATTGGGCCGACCTGTTTGATGTGGGAGGTTGCCTTGTTCAAAGCCTTGACTGTCGCTGCGCTTGCCAGCACCGCCGTGATCGCCCCGGCCCATGCCGCGATCGTGTTCCAGTCCACCTTCGAAAACGTCGCTGGCGGCCCGGGTGCCGGCCAGTATACGTTCGTCCAGGAAGCCGATGGCTGGACGGCCGGTGGCCCGAACAACCCGATCGAGCTGCAGAACAACGTCGCCGGCGCGCCCGCGCCCAACGGCGGCAACGTGTTCGTCGAACTCGATAGCTCGCGCAACAGCTCGATGTCGCGCGTCATCGGCGCCGGCACCTATCAGCTGAGCTTCCTCTATTCGGCGCGTCCGGGCGTGGCCGCCGGCAGCAACGGGATCGAAGTGTTCCTCGATGGCGTCCTGCTCGATCCGCCGGGCACCACCGACGCGGCCGGTGGCAGCACGACCAACTGGGTCAACGTCACCAGCGGCTATTTCACCGTCGATCAGGATACGACGCTGACCTTCGCGGCGGCCGGCGCGTCGGAATCGCTGGGCGGCTATGTCGACAACATCACGCTGTCGGCGGTGCCGGAACCGGCCAGCTGGGCGATGATGATCTCGGGCTTCGGCCTCGTCGGTGGCGCGATGCGCCGCCGCACGGTGCGCACCGCCGTCAGCTTCGCCTGATCGCGCACCCATGAATGGAGCGCCGCTGGCCACCCGGCCGGCGGCGCTTTTTCTTTCAGGTCCGTCCGGCTGCCGCGATCAGCGACGCCGGCCCTGGTGGCGGATATTCGCCGGCCGCCCGCGCCGCCCCATGATCTTGCGATCCTTGCCACCACGCCGAACGGCCAGGTGGTTCGCGCCCTCGGGCAGTTCGAAGCGCAGGCTGCCGCTGATCGGGTTGGCTTCCACCAGCCGCAGCCGGATCTTCATGCCGGGCGTATAGCGTTCGCCGCTTTCCTCGCCCTCCAGCGCCTGCGCGCCCTCGTCATAATGGAAACGCTCGGCGCCCAGCGTCGAAACCGGCACCAGCCCGTCGCCGCCCAGCCCCACCACGGTCGCGAAGAAGCCGAAGCTCTGCACGCCGGTGATCCGCGTATCCATCACATCGCCAACATGCGCGGCCAGATAGGCGGCGACATAGCGGTCGATCGTCTCGCGCTCGGCCTCCATCGCCCGGCGCTCGGCCTGGCTGATCATCGTGCCGATCTGCTCCATCCGCGCCGCATCCTCGGCAGCCAGCCGCGTCGCCTTGGCATCCGGGTCCAGCGCATAGGCCGCCACCAGCGATCGATGGACCAACAGGTCGGCATAACGGCGGATCGGGCTGGTGAAATGCGCATAGCTGCCCAGCGCCAGCCCGAAATGGCCGACATTGCGGGGGGCGTAATAGGCCTGGGTCTGCGTGCGCAGCACCTGTTCCATCACCTGCGGGCGATGTTCGGCATCCGCGTCGATCCGGCCGAGCAACTGGTTGAACGTCGCCGGGCGGATCACCTGCCCCATGGCGAACTCGATGCCGAAGGTCTTCAGATAATCCTTCAGCGCGATCAGCTTCTCGCGGCTCGGCGGCTCGTGCAGGCGATACATCACCTCGGCCTTCCGGGCCTCCAGCGCCTTTGCCGCCGCCACATTGGCCGCGATCATATAATCTTCGATCAAGCGGTGGGCATCCAGTCGCTCGCGCGGCGCGACCGAAAGGATGCGCCCCTTCTCGTCCAGCATCACCCGCCGTTCGGGCAGGTCCAGATCCAGCGGCGCGCGCGCGTCCCGCGCCTTGGACAGCGCCTTCCAGCACGCCCAAAGCGGCTTCAGCGCATCGGCCACCAGCGCGCGCGGAAAAGGCTCGCCCGCCAGCGTCCCGTCGATCGCCGCCTGCGCATCTTCATAAGCGATGTTCGCCGCGATCCGCACCAGTGCGCGGGTGAAGCGCCAGTTAATGAGCTTGCCGTCCTTGCCGATCGTCAGGTGGCAGGCCATCGCCGCGCGGTCCTGCCCGCTTTTCAGCGAACACATGTCCGCGCTCAGCGTCTCGGGCAGCATCGGCACCACGCGATCGGGGAAATAAACGCTGTTGCCCCGCTTGCGCGCTTCCTTGTCCAGCCGGCTGCCGGGGCGAACATAGAAGCTGACATCGGCAATCGCCACGATCGCCCGGAAACCACCCGCATTGGCGGGATCGTCATCGGGCGCGGCCCACACCGCATCGTCATGGTCGCGCGCATCGGCCGGATCGATCGCCACGATCGGCAGGTGGCGCAGGTCCTCCCGCCCTTCGCCCAGGGGCAGCTTGGAAACCCGTTCGGCCTCCTCGATCACCTCTTCGGAAAACAGGTTGGGAATGCCATGCTTGTGGATCGCGATCAGGCTGAAGCTGCGCGGGGCGAACGGATCGCCCAGCTTCTCGCTTACCTTCACCGTCATGCGCGGCGGTCGGCCGGCCTTTTCCGCCAGCACAAGATCGCCTGGCCCGGCGCCGCCGGCGTCGGAAACCGGCCAGTCCCGCTTCTCGCGCTTGTCCACCGGCTTCAGCCACAGCCGGTCGCCCTCGGCATGCAGCACGCCCAGCACCAGTTCCTCGCCGCGCGCCAGCCGCTTCATCGGGTGGGCGATCCAGCCGGCGCCCTTTTCCTCGGTGCGCGCCAGAATGCGATCGCCCGGCCCTAGCGCTGGGCCCTTCCGCCCGCGCTCCATCACGCGCAGCTTCGGCGGCGGCGCATCGGAATGCCACACCTCGGGCACCGCGACCGGCTGGTCGCCATCCACGTCGACGATGCGCAGCACCGTCACCTTGGGCACGCCGCCCATCTTGTGAAAGGCGCGGCCGGGGGCGCTGTCGATCAGCCCTTCGTCGGCCATGTCCTTCAACAGCGCCTTCAGCAGGATCTTGTCCTGCGCCGAAAGGCCGAACGCCTTGGCGATCTCGCGCTTGCCGGCCGGCGTGGGCGATTGGGTGATGAAATCCAGGATTTGCTGGCGGCTGGGAAGGCCGGGGCTTTGGCGACGGGGCATGCCCCCTTCTAGGCGCAGCCGGCCGCCCCGTCATCCCATCCTCGCACCGGCATCGGCAATAGAATGGCTTGACCATCGCGCCACGCCCTGCAAGCCCCGCGGCGATGGCCGTCATCCGCAAATCCCGCGCCCAGGATGGCGCCCGCAATGTCGATATCTGGCGCCAGGCCGTTCGCGCCACGCATGATTTCCTCACCCCGGCCGATTTCACCGCGATCGAGGCGATGGTGGCCCATTTCCTGCCGCACGCCGATCTGTGGGTCGCCGTCGACGCGAACGACAGGCCACTCGCATTCCTCGGCATGTCGGGCGCGCATATCGACGCCCTGTTCGTCGATCCCGCCTGTCGCGGCACCGGCATCGGCCGCGCCCTGATCACGCACGGCGCCGCCATCCACCCGATACTCACCGTCGATGTGAACGAACAGAACGGCCAGGCGATCGGCTTTTACGAACGGCTGGGCTTCGCAGCCTTCGGCCGATCCCCCACGGACGATCAGGGCCGCCCTTATCCCTTGCTCCATATGCGGCGGGCCGCACCGGCCGGCTGATCCGCCGGGCAGAAGTTTGCATTGCGGGCCATGGATGCTGTGGCGGAACAGCCACCGGCCGCCCCTCATCCGTTCGGACGTTGCGAAGCCATCGCCCCCATGGCAAGCGCATCGCCGACACCAAGGAGATACTGATGCCGGATTCGACCGCCAACAAGCCGTTCATCGTCGGGATCGGCGGCACTGCAAGCGCCAATTCCTCGACCGAACAGGCGCTGGCGATCGCCCTCGCCTCGGCCGAACGCGCGGGCGCCGAAGTGAAGCTGTTCGGCGCGGCCACGCTCGCCGCGCTGCCCCATTATATGACGGAAGCCAGCACCGCCTCGAACGAGGGCAAGGAACTGGTGGAAGCCATCCGCCGCGCCGATGGCGTGATCGTCGCCAGCCCCGGCTATCACGGCTCCATCTCGGGCCTGGTCAAGAACGCGATCGATTATCTGGAAGAAACGTCGAAGGATGCGCGCGTCTATCTCGATGGCGTGCCCGTCGGCCTGATCGCCACCGCTTATGGCTGGCAGGCCACCGGCAGCACCCTCGCCACGCTGCGCTCGATCGTCCACGCGCTGCGCGGCTGGCCGACGCCGCTGGGCGCCGCGATCAACAGCTCGGGCGGCATCTTCAAGGGCGGCGTGTGCAGCGATGCCGGCGCCAACAACCAGCTCGAACTGGTCGGCCGTCAGGTGTACGAATTCGCCCGCCTGCGCCGCGTCGATCCCAGCGTCACCGAAACGACCGCCGCGTGAGGGCGCTCTTCGCCGCGCTGGCGCTTGCCGTGGCGCTTCCGGCCGCCCCGGCCCTCGCGGCGAACCCCGCCCCCATGGTCAAGACGGCATCGGGCATCGAATATCAGGTGCTGCGCAAGGCGAAGGGCAAGGCCCTGCGCCCCGCCGCCACCGATCGCGTCCGCGTCAATTATCGCGGCATGCTGGCGGATGGCACCACCTTCGATGCCAGCCGCTATGACGAACCCGTCACCTTCGGCCTCGACGAAGTGATCCCGGGTTGGGCGGAAGGCGTCCAGCTCATGGAAGTCGGTTCGAAATATCGTTTCGTCATCCCCCCGGCACTGGCTTACGGTAGCGCCGGCGCGGGCGGCGTGATTCCGCCGGACGCGACGTTGACCTTCGATATCGAGCTTATCGCCATCAATCCGCAGGATTGATCGCCGAACAGGAGGGAACAGCCATGACAGTCGCAAGGCATTATGTGATGCACGCCGCCGCCGGCCAGGATGCGGTGCTCGAAACCGCGCTTGGCGGCCTTGCCGATGCGGTGCGCAAGCTCGCCGGCTGCGAAGGTGTCGAGCTGCTGCGCGACATCGGCAACGAACGCCGCTTCGTGTTCATCGAAAAATGGGCTTCGGTCGATGCCCACAAGGCGGCAGGCGAACAGCTGCCCAAGGATGCGATCGCCCCGGTGATGGGCGCGCTCGATGGCCCGCCCGACGGCGCCTATCTCGATTATCTCAAGATCGTCTGATCGCATCGCCGGGGCGCGCCGCCACACGCGCCCCGCCATGTTTCCGCAGGCTTTCCGCAACGATCTTGCGCACCGGCAGCGGTTCGGGCTGGACTTTGTTAACCGCCCCGCGTTATGGGCGGAATCATGTTGTCGCCCCGTGGCCTTCTCCTGCTTCGACTTACGCGCCCTTAGGCGCGCGATTTTGCTTGGCCTCTGATGAGGCATCGAGCCACGGCGCCTAAGGGCAAAGCAACCACCCCGAACGACAACCCTGCGACAGGAGCAGGTTCCCGTGCCCAATAGCAATGACACCATTCTGATTTTCGACACCACGTTGCGCGACGGCGAACAATCGCCCGGCTGCTCGATGAACCTGGAAGAAAAGCTCCAGGTCGCCGCCCAGCTCGAAACGCTCGGCGTCGATATCATCGAAGCCGGCTTCGCCATTGCCAGCCAGGGCGATTTCGAAGCGGTCAGCGAAGTCGCGCGCCAGTGCAAGTCGGCCACCGTCGCCAGCCTCGCGCGCGCCGCCACCGCCGATATCGATCGCGCATGGGAAGCCGTGCGCCACGCGGTACGCCCTCGCATCCACACCTTCATCGCCACCTCGCCGCTCCACATGCGGGTCAAGCTCAACAAGAGCCCGGATGAAGTGCTGGAAGCGATCGGCCGCACCGTCGCCCATGCGCGCAACCTCTGCCCCGACGTCGAATGGTCGGCCGAGGATGCGACGCGCACCGAACCCGATTTCCTCGCCCGGGCGATCGAAACCGCCATCGCCGCCGGCGCGCGGACGATCAACCTGCCCGATACCGTCGGCTATGCCACGCCCGAAACCTATGGCGCGATGTTCCGCGACATGATCAACCGGGTGCCCAATGCCGATCAGGCGGTGTTCTCCACCCATTGCCACAACGATCTCGGCCTCGCCGTCGCCAATACGCTGGCAGCGGTGATGTCGGGCGCGCGGCAGGTGGAATCGACGATCAACGGCATCGGCGAACGCGCCGGCAATGCCGCGGTCGAAGAAATCGCCATGGCGCTCAAGGTCCGCCACGATGTGATGCCGGTGCGCACCAACATCGTATCGACCGAAATCACCCGCGCCAGCCGCCTCGTTTCGGGCATCACCGGCTTCCAGGTCCAGCCCAACAAGGCGATCGTCGGCGCCAACGCCTTCGCGCATGAAAGCGGCATCCATCAGGACGGCATGCTCAAGGATTCGTCGACCTACGAGATCATGACGCCCGAAAGCGTCGGCGTCTCGACGTCGAACCTCGTCATGGGCAAGCATTCAGGCCGCGCGGCCTTCCGTTCCAAGCTCGAGGAACTGGGCTACAGCCTCGGCGACAATGCCTTCCAGGACGCGTTCGTCCGCTTCAAGGCGCTCGCCGATGCCAAGAAGGCGGTGTTCGACGAAGATATCGTGGCCCTCGTCGACGACGAAGTGCTGCGCGGGCATGATCGCATCCAGGTCAAGGAAGTGGAGATCCACTGCGGCACCGGGCCGGCCCGCGCGATCCTGACGCTCGAAATCGATGGCGAGGAAAAGACCGCGGCAACGCGCGGCAGCGGCCCGGTCGACGCCCTGTTCGCCGCGATCCGCCAGCTCGTGCCCCACGAAAAGGGCTCGCTGGAACGCTATGAGGTCCACGCCGTCACCGGCGGCACCGATGCACAGGCGGAAGTGTCGGTGCTCCTGTCGGAAGACGGCCGCACGACGCGCGGACGCGGTGCGCACCACGACACCCTCGTCGCGTCGGCGCGCGCTTATGTGAACGCGCTCAACAAGCTGATGGTGAAGCGCGGCCGCGCGCCCGTGGACGCCGCCGCCGGCTGATCGAAAAAAGGGGCGGCCCGTATCCGGCGCCGCCCCGCTTCTCATATCTCGCAGTTAGTTGGCCGCGCGCGCCTCGCCGCCGCCCAATCCCCGCATGAAATCGGAAACCGCGCGCTGTTTCGGCGCGTCGGCCTCGGGTTGGCCCGAATATTCGCTAAGACCCCAGGCGCCGAAATGGCTGATCGGGCCAACCGAATTGTACAGCATCATCGTGTCACCGATCTGCGCCTGCCACCCCTGCATATATTTGAGGTACAGGTCATACATGCGCGGATCGCGGTTGGTGCCAGCGATCAGGGCCGTATCCTTGCTCGTCACATGCTGCCCCGCTTCATAAGCGAGGTAACGCTTGCCATAACGCGCCGCGAGCGTCTTGTTCTCGGCCGCCTTGGCCAGCGCCGCATCGACGTCCGCGCTCATGAAGCGGAACGCGGCATCGAGGTCGGTCTGCGCCACGCGATCACCCGTGAACGTGTCCCCGCCGAAATAAGGCGCGGTCGCCAGCGCGTCGAAATTCTGCGCCGTATCCTTGTAATCCAGCACGACTCGCGCCGACCAGGGATTGGCGTTCTGCGTGGAGATCACGCGCACCAGCCGGTTCGGCGTCGCCTTGAACACATCGGCCCAGATCTTGTGCATCCAGGTCGATTTCTCGGCATACCGGCGCAACATCGCCTCGCCGATATTCCCCGGCGCAAGCCCGGCGGCCATGCCTTCTTCCTTGGCCTGCGTCGTCACGCGAAACGCCCAGTTCCACACCTCATTGCCCATCTCGACATAAACGGTGCGGCCGGGTGCCAGATTGTCGCGGACATAGGTCGCGAACCGGCGCTGGAAATCCTCGTCGGCGTTCCACGGCATTGCGAACCACGGATCGGCGCCTGCCTCATTGGCCAGCGCGACCATCAGTTCGACGGACGCGCCCTGCTTGCTCGCCTGGCTCTGCGTCTCAGGCGTCGGACGGTTCGCCCAATCGATCGGCGCATTGATATTGGTGCTCTGCCAATCCATGAAGCGCAGCAGCTTATAGCCGGTCAGCGAACGAAGATAAGCCGGCGAGAACAAGGCCGTCGGCGACGCCCCCTTCTCCCGGCAGTCGAGGTCGCGGACCGGATCGGCGGGATCGACCTGGCTCAGCGTAACCCATGCCGTATGCGCCTTTGGGCCGTTGGCCGGGGCCCAGTCGAACTCCATGCTGCGCCCGCCATTGGAGGATGCGCGGCCCGCGCCGCCGACGGAAAGGCTGCCGCGCCCCTGCCAGGTGCAGCGAATCCGGGTCGGCTTGTCACCAAAGGCACCCTCGGGCGGCACCAGCGCCAGGTTCCCACGCTCCTCCGGCAGCAGCATCTTGATCCGCCCGGCGCCATCCAACTGCGCGGGATCGAATTTCTGCCAGCCGCGCACCCCCGGCCGCTGGCTCGCCCACCCGGCGCCCTTCGCCAGATTCATCAGCGCGCGATCGGCAGAATAATAATTCGGCTGCGCCAGATTGATGCCAAGGCTCATCGGCGGAACGGGCACGGCCGCTACCGCCTGATCGGCCACGCCGAACATCGCGGGCGCCGCCAGCGCCGCCGCCACCGCGATCGAACCGACACCGGCCGCCATCAGCCCTGCCCGCTTCGGGTGCTTTGCCACATACTGGGTCATCGCTGGCCAATTCGGCACATCGGGCCTCGTGCGCTCACGGGGGCGAATAGTCGCCGGCTTTGCCAAACCATATGCACGCTCTCTCCCGCTGTCAAAATGGCCATAGCCGTTTCTTGTCAGTCCTTTGTGTCAGCATCAACACGCCGCTCGACCGGCCGGGCCGGTATTCCGACGACCACGGTATGCGCTGGCACATCATCCAGCACGACGGCATTGGCGCCGATCACCGCATAATCGCCGATGGTGACGCCGCCCAGTATCTTGGCGCCCGCCCCCACTTCGACCCAGCAACCCAGCCGGGGCACGCCGCGATTTCCGCGCGTGCCCAGCGTCACCTGCTGGAACAACAGGCAATTGGGCCCGATCTCTGCCTTGGGATAGACGACGACGCCATTGGGGTGCGGCAGAAGCAACCCGCCGCCGATCGCGCAGTTGAGCGGGATGTCCGCACCGGTGACAACGCTCCAGAACCGATAGCGCAGCACGGCGATCCGCCTGGCGATGCCGGCAATCGGCCCGCGCTTCGCCGCCGCCGCCTGATAGGCGCGGATGCTCGCCATCAGCGATCGCGACGGCTGCCACGCAAGGGTAGCCTTATGCTCGCGCGACCAATCCGGCTGCCAGCCTTCCCCGCCCCTCACATCACCGCCCTTCACTTCGCGGTCCGCCACCCCGTCCCCTCCCATCGCATCCTGTTCCCCATCGGAACATCGTGCCGCCGTTGCGGTGTTGCCCCAAATCCGGCAATCCTTCCAGCGCCGGAACGCCCCGACCGCAGGATCGGGGCGCGCTTCCCCTTCCACCCGATCCCCACCTGGCACAAACCCCTTTGCGAAATCCTACAGCGGGCCTATATGGGTTGTTCACGGATTTCCCGGCCCTTCAGCCCGTTCCTCGGGGTGCAGGCCGCCTCATCCGCTCCCGGGACACGGCCTGCGTTGCGCACAGGCCGCGACGAATGGGGAGTTAGACGAGGTTCTACCAGACGCAGGCAGTGCGGTTCCGACGGCCCGGACCCGCACTTTTTTTCGTGGAGTCCTTCCACGAATCGGCTGCGATCCGCTGTGAGGCGGTGACTTTTTTGATCGGACGCGAGGATAATTCATGGCGACCCAGGCAGCTTCCGGCCAGGCCCTCATCAACACCGCGAAGAAGCGCATCCGCAAGGTTTTCGGCAACATCCACGAAGTGGTGCAGATGCCGAACCTGATCGAGGTTCAGCGCGAAAGCTACGAACAGTTCCTGCGTTCGCGCCCCGAGGACGGTTACGTCTCGGGCCTGGAAAAGACGCTGCGCTCGGTCTTCCCGATCCGCGATTTCGCCGGCACGGCCGAACTCGATTTCGTGCACTACGAACTCGAATCCCCGAAATATGACGTGGATGAATGCCGCCAGCGCGGCATCACCTATGCGGCGCCGATGCGCGTCACGTTGCGCCTGATCGTGTTCGAGGTGGATCCGGATACGGAAACCCGCTCGGTGCTCGATATCAAGGAGCAGGACGTCTACATGGGCGACATGCCGCTCATGACCGAGAACGGCACCTTCTTCGTCAACGGCACCGAACGCGTCATCGTCTCGCAGATGCACCGTTCGCCGGGCGTGCTGTTCGATCACGATCGCGGCAAGACGCACGCGTCGGGCAAGTATCTCTTCGCCGCCCGCGTCATCCCGTATCGCGGCTCGTGGCTCGATTTCGAATTCGACGCCAAGGACATCGTCAACGTCCGTATCGACCGCAAGCGCAAGCTGCCGGTCACGACGCTTCTCTACGCCCTCGGCCAGAATGGCGAGGAAATCCTCAACCACTTCTACGGCCGCCTCACCTGGGTCCGTGGCGAAGGTGGCTGGAAGGTTCCCTACGTGCCGGAAAACTGGCGCGGTCAGAAGCCGAACTTCGACGTCGTCAACGCCGCGACCGGCGAAGTCGTGTTCCCGGCCGGCACCAAGATCAGCCCGCGTGCCGCCAACAAGGCCGGCAAGGACGGTCTTGAGGTGCTGCTGATCCCGACCGACGAGATCTACGGCAAGTATAGCGCGTTCGATCTGATCGACGAGCAGACCGGCCGTATCTGGATCGAAGCCGGCGACGAAGTGACCCCGGAAAATCTCGACCTGCTCGATCAGGCCGGCCTCGAAAAGCTCGAGCTGCTGGACATCGACCATGTCTCGACCGGTCCGTGGATCCGCAACACGCTCAAGGCCGACAAGGTCGAGGATCGCGATCACGCGCTCAGCGAGATCTATCGCGTCATGCGCCCCGGCGAACCGCCGACGAAGGAAACCGCCGAAGCCCTCTTCGCCGGCCTGTTCTTCGATGGCGAGCGTTACGATCTGTCGGCCGTCGGCCGCGTCAAGCTCAACATGCGCCTCGATCTGGAATGCCCGGATGACGTGACGACGCTGCGCAGCGACGACATCCTCGCCGTGGTCAAGACGCTTGTCGACCTCAAGGACGGCAAGGGCGAAATCGACGACATCGACAATCTCGGCAACCGCCGCGTGCGTTCGGTGGGCGAACTGCTCGAAAACCAGTATCGCGTCGGCCTGCTCCGCATGGAACGCGCCGTGAAGGAACGCATGTCGTCGGTCGACGTGTCGACGGTGATGCCGAACGACCTGATCAACGCCAAGCCGGCCGTGGCGGCCGTCCGCGAATTCTTCGGCTCGTCGCAGCTGTCGCAGTTCATGGACCAGACCAACCCGCTGTCGGAAGTGACGCACAAGCGTCGCGTCTCGGCGCTCGGGCCGGGCGGTCTCACCCGTGAACGCGCGGGCTTCGAAGTCCGCGACGTTCACCCGACGCACTATGGCCGTATCTGCCCGATCGAAACGCCGGAAGGCCCGAACATCGGTCTGATCAACTCGCTCGCGTCGTTCAGCCGCGTCAACAAGTACGGCTTCATCGAAACGCCGTACCGCAAGGTCGTGGACAACAAGGTGACCAACGAGGTCGTCTATCTGTCGGCGATGGAAGAGGCCAAGCACACGATCGCGCAGGCGAACGCGGAGCTGACGGCCGATGGCGGCTTCGTCGAGGAACTGGTGTCCTCGCGTCAGGCCGGTGAATTCCTGATCGCCCCGCGCGATCAGATCACCCTGATGGACGTCAGCCCCAAGCAGCTCGTGTCGGTCGCGGCCTCGCTCATTCCGTTCCTGGAAAACGATGACGCCAACCGCGCGCTCATGGGCTCGAACATGCAGCGTCAGGCCGTGCCGCTCGTCCGTGCCGAGGCGCCGTTCGTCGGCACCGGCATGGAAGAAACCGTGGCGCGCGATTCCGGCGCCGCGATCGGTGCCCGCCGGACAGGCATCGTCGACCAGGTGGACGCGACCCGTATCGTCATCCGCGCGACCGAAGAGGTCGAGGCCGGCAAGTCGGGCGTCGACATCTACACGCTGATGAAGTTCCAGCGCTCCAACCAGTCGACCTGCATCAACCAGCGTCCGCTGGTGAAGGTTGGCGATGTCGTCCAGAAGGGCGACGTGATCGCCGACGGCCCGTCGACCGAGTTCGGCGAGCTGGCGCTGGGCCGCAACGCGCTCGTCGCGTTCATGCCCTGGAACGGCTACAACTATGAAGACTCGATCCTGATCTCCGAACGCATCGTGAAGGACGACGTGTTCACGTCGATCCATATCGACGAGTTCGAGGTCATGGCCCGCGACACCAAGCTCGGGCCGGAGGACATCACCCGCGACATTCCGAACGTCGGTGAAGAAGCGCTGCGCAACCTCGACGAGGCTGGCATCGTTTACATCGGCGCCGAGGTGGAGCCGGGCGACATCCTCGTCGGCAAGATCACGCCGAAGGGCGAAAGCCCGATGACGCCGGAAGAAAAGCTCCTCCGCGCCATCTTCGGCGAAAAGGCGTCGGACGTGCGCGATACCTCGCTCCGCCTGCCGCCGGGCGTTGCCGGCACGATCGTCGACGTGCGCGTGTTCAACCGCCACGGCATCGACAAGGACGAGCGCGCGATGGCGATCGAGCGCGAGGAGATCGATCGT
The DNA here is from genome assembly GCF_900188165.1 of Edaphosphingomonas laterariae. Taxonomy (GTDB): domain Bacteria; phylum Pseudomonadota; class Alphaproteobacteria; order Sphingomonadales; family Sphingomonadaceae; genus Sphingomonas_E; species Sphingomonas_E laterariae. Next base: position 89,229 of record NZ_FZOS01000015.1, read on the forward strand.
CTGCGCAAGGACGCCGAGGACGAGCGCGGTATTCTCAACCGCGCCACCTTCGCCCGTCTGCGCGACATGCTGCTCGGTCACGTCGCCACCGGCGCCCCCAAGGGCGTCAAGAAGGGCGCGACCATCGACGAGGAAGTTCTGGCGTCGGTCGAACGTCACGAATGGTGGAAGTTCGCCGTTCAGGACGATGCCCGCCAGGCCGATCTGGAAGCCGTGAAAGCGCAGTATGACGACGCCGCCGGCGTCATCAAGGCGCGCTTCGAGGATCGCGTCGAGAAGCTGCAGCGCGGTGACGAGCTGCCGCCGGGCGTGCTCAAGATGGTCAAGGTCTTCGTCGCGGTGAAGCGCAAGCTGCAGCCGGGCGACAAGATGGCCGGCCGTCACGGCAACAAGGGCGTCATCTCGCGCATCCTGCCGGTCGAAGACATGCCGTTCCTGGAGGATGGCACGCCCGTCGATCTCGTGCTCAACCCGCTCGGCGTGCCTTCGCGCATGAACGTCGGTCAGATCTTCGAAACCCATCTCGGCTGGGCCGCCCGCGGTCTTGGCCAGCAGGTTACGGAGGCTCTGGAAGCGTGGCGTGAGGCCAATCCGAACCCCGCTGCCGCCGCTCCGCCGGCTGCCGTGGTGGATCGCCTCAAGACGATCTACGGCGCGCAATATCATGCCGAGATCGAAGCGCGTTCGACGGATCAGATCGTCGAAATGGCCAAGGTGCTGAAGAACGGCGTGCCGATGGCGACGCCGGTGTTCGACGGCGCCCGCGAACAGGATGTTTCCGACATGCTGTCGCTGGCGGGTTACGACACCTCGGGCCAGGTGGAACTTTATGATGGCCGCACCGGCGAGGCGTTCGATCGCCGCGTCACCGTGGGCTACATCTACATGCTCAAGCTCCACCACCTCGTCGACGACAAGATCCACGCGCGTTCGATCGGGCCGTACAGCCTCGTCACCCAGCAGCCGCTGGGCGGCAAGGCGCAGTTCGGCGGCCAGCGCTTCGGGGAAATGGAAGTGTGGGCGCTCCAGGCTT
>NZ_FZOS01000016.1 GCF_900188165.1 Edaphosphingomonas laterariae
ATCCGACACGCCGATCCGCTCGCCCAACGCTGCCTCCCAAAAGCAGCCTTGAATCAATCCAGAGTCACGCCGTCAAGCTTTGTCCACGACGCCTAAAACCGGGACAGTTTTTGGAATGGAATGTCGGTCGTCGCGTCGAAATGTTGCGAAACCGCGATCCGTTAGGAGAATTCAGGGTTAACGACATGGTGACACTTGGGTTTTAGCATCAAGTCCTATACGGAAGCCTAAGCGTACGGGCGTATTGCGTACGCCGAGAGGGGTGGCAAAGTGCTTAAATCCATGGTGGCTTCGAAGGCCGCAAAGCTCATGGCAGCTTGCGTCTGTCCAGTCGTAGGGTCGGCAGCGCTGACCGTTTCCGTGCCGCAGGTGCGGGAGGCCGTGCATAAGGCAACGGCGCCGCGGCAATATGCCAAGCCGAAGACGCGCGTGCGCAAGCCGGCGGCCGAGGTGGCGGCTGCGGCGATCGCGCCGTGCCCGACGGCTGTGCCCGTCGTCCTGGCGGCGATGGAATTGCCGACCGATGCCACGCTGGCACCGCTGGACTTCGCCTCGCTCGATCCCAAGACGCTGCTTAACCCGCCGCGTGCGACGCCGTTCGTTCCGCGGCCCACGGGTGTTGGCGGTGGCGGCGGTGGGGGCGGCAATCCGCCGGGTGGCGGCGAAGTGCCGCCGTCGCCTGAGCCGCCCGTGCCAGTGCTGCCGGACGCCGCGACCTGGGCGCAGATGATCCTGGGCTTCGGCTTCATCGGTGGCGCGATGCGCTACAGCCGTCGCCGGCATTGGGAGCGGGGCGGCGGCCTTGAGGCGGCGACGCCTGACGTGTCGGTCAGCTTCGGCCCGATCCGGCCGGAATCAGAACGGCCGTTCGCCTAACACATTGCCGCCTTCGCTGTAGCGGCAGACAAGGAAGTCATCCTGTCTGCCGCGCACGACCGCGCAGCCGACATCGGTGGAGCTGCGCCACATCACCTGCGTGTAATGGGCAACGTCATCCAGCCGGTTGGTGCGGCTGTTGGCGGGAAAAACGCCGGCGCGGTAATTTTTCTTCTCGGCGATCCACAGGCCGACCATATCTTCTATAGAGTAGTAACCGCGCGTTCCGGCCCACAGATTTTCGCCCTGCGGGTCGGGATCATTGGGGTTGTCGGGATAGTGGACCAGATAGCCAACGCGCGTGAGGTGCCGGCCCCATGCCGCGGCATCGCGGGCAAGGCCCTCGTTCCAGGCGAGCGGGGGGATGCCGAGCATCGCGCGTTCGCGATTATGCGATGCCAGCAGGCGCTGGTCGCTATTGGCCGTCTGGTCGATCGCGCCCTGCAGCAACGGGCTTGCCGCCGCCAGCGCGACGAGCGCCAGCGTACGCGTTAACCTGCCCATCCTGCCCGATAATCCCGCCATCGGCTCCATCCTGCCTTTCACGCGGGACGGACGATGCCGGGCGACTGGTTGGCTAGCGGTTGGCGGATTTGGTGAACAAATCGTTCAACATCTTTGTGGTGTTTCGTGATTAACCATCTTCGTGCTACGCCGGCTGCGGATGCGGCGATGTTCGGGCTGCTCCGGGTGCGTTGACGTTTCGATCACGGAGATTGGCACCTGGATATGCGGTCGCTCGCAAACAGCCTGATGCCCTGGCCCCGCCGCAGGCGGACCCCCACCATTCCCGATGGCCAGCGCGTCTGCGCGATCGGCGATATCCATGGATGCCTCGACATATTGGGGCATCTGTTCGAACGGATCGACGCGGATCTGGAGGCGCGCGATGCCGGCGCCACGCAGATCGTGATCCTTGGCGATTTCATCGATCGCGGACCGGACAGCGCGGCCGTGGTCGATCTGCTGCGCGCCTTCGATAGCGATCCCCACGTCACCGTTCTGATGGGCAATCACGAGGCGATGGCGGTGGATGCCCTGCGCGGGCGGGCAGGCGCGATGGCGCAATGGCTGGCCATGGGCGGCGATGCGGCACTGGCGAGTTGGGGCGTGCCCCATCGGCTGCTGGACCAGGGCGACGTCGGCGCGATCGCCGAGGCTGCTGCCGCGCAGGTGCCGGGCGACGTGATCGACTGGCTGGAAGCGCTGCCGCATTATGTGGCGATCGGTGACTATCTGTTCGTCCATGCCGGCGTCCGCCCCGGCGTTGCGCTGGAGGATCAGGAGCCGGGCGACCTGCTGTGGATCAGGGACGAGTTTCTCGACAGCCGCGCCGATCATGGCCGGATGGTGATCCACGGCCACAGCGCGGAGGAGGATGTGAGCGAGCGCCGCAACCGGATCGGCATCGATACCGGTGCCTATTGGACGGGGCGGCTCACCGCGCTTTGCCTGCAAGGCACGGAGCGCTGGCTGGTATCGACCGGCTGACCGGCTGACCATCCGGGCCGGCGCCGGGTCGAACCGGCCCGCCGCCGGGCCTTAACGCTGCATATCGGCGAGATGCTGTTGCCAGCGCAGCGCATCGGCGACGATCCTGTCGAGATCGTCATATTGCGGCCGCCAGGGGAGCGTGGCGAGGATCGCGCCATTGTCCGCCACCAGCGCATCGGGATCGCCGGCACGGCGCGGCAGCATCTTGCGCGGGATCGGGCGGCCGACCGCGCGATCGACGGCATCGAGCACCTCGAGCACCGAATAGCCACGGCCATAGCCGCAGTTGAGCGTCAGGTTGGTGGTCGGATGATCGACCAGATATTGCAGGCAGGCGACATGCGCTGCGGCCAGATCGCTGACATGGATATAGTCGCGCACGCCGGTGCCGTCGGGCGTGGCATAATCGCTGCCGAACACCGCGACATGATCGCGCTGGCCGCTAACCGCTTCGGCGGCGACCTTGATGAGATGGGTGGCCCCCGCGGTCGACTGACCCGAACGGCCCTGCGGGTCCGCCCCTGCGACGTTGAAGTAGCGTAATGCGCCATAGTTGATGGGGTGGGCGGCGGCGACATCGCGCAGCATCCATTCGGTCATCAGCTTCGACGAACCATAAGGGTTGATCGGCACCTGCGCCGCATCCTCGCGGATCGGGGTCGCGCGCGGGATGCCATAGGTGGCCGCCGTGGACGAAAAGATGAAATGGCGCACGCCACCCGCCACCGCGCTTTCGATCAATGCGCGCGAGGCGGCGGTGTTGTTGCGATAATATTTGAGCGGATCCACGACCGATTCGGGCACCACCACCGATCCCGCAAAATGGAGGATCGCACCGACGCCATGATCGGCGATCACGCGGCGGACCAGCGCGTCATCCTCCACCGCGCCTTCGACGAAGGTGGCGCGGGCATCCACCGCCCAGCGAAATCCCGTGACCAGATTGTCGAGCACCACCACCGACCAGCCGGAATCGAGCAGCGCCAGCACGGCATGGCTGCCGATATAACCGGCTCCGCCCGTCACCATCACTGTCGGCCGATTTGTGTTTGTCATTCGGTGTGCCTTTCGCTGTGCGCGTTGGTCTATGCCTAATTTGGCGGGAAAGCGTTAGGTTGTTACGGTGCGTTGGATTATTTCAGTGGCGATGCATGCGGCGGATCGTGGCGCGGGAGCGCCGAGTAGGCAGTGGCGATGAACCTCTTTCCCTTTCGACGGCGCAAGGCGCGCCGACAACCGGAACGGCGCGTGGCGAGTGGCCCGGCCGGCAGCCGCTGTTATGCGATCGGCGATGTGCATGGTTGTATCGACCAGCTGGCCGATTTGCTGGGCCAGATCGGCACCGATCATCTGAAGCGCGGCAGTGACGCGAAGGCCTATGTGGTGCTGCTGGGCGACCTCATCGATCGCGGCCCCGATTCGCGGGGCGTGGTCGAACTGCTGCGCAACCAGCCGCTCGCCGGTCTGCAATTCGTCTTCCTGGCCGGCAATCACGAAGAATTCCTGCTCCGCATCCTCGACGGCGAAAGCTGGCTGCTACCCAACTGGCTGCAATATGGCGGGCTGGCCTGCGCGCACAGCTATGGCGTCGATGTCGCCGCGATGCTCGATTCCACCGACGACGAGGCGATGACGGCGATGTTGCGCGGGCATATTCCCGACGAGCATGTCAGCTTCCTGCGTGGCTTTGGCGATGGCTTTCGCTTCGGCGATTATCTGTTCGTCCATGCCGGCATCCGGCCCGGCGTGCCGATCGACGAACAGGCGGTCGACGATCTGCGCTGGATTCGCGAGGATTTTCTGGATTTCGAGGAGGATCACGGCGTCGTCGTGGTCCACGGGCACACGATCTGCGATGAGCCGGACGAGCAGTTCAACCGCATCGGCATCGACACCGGCGCCTATCGCACCGGCCGGCTGACCGCGATCGGCATCGAGGGCGAGGAGCGCTGGTTCCTGAGCGCGCATCGCGGGGAAGCGGAACGCTCCTTCCGCTGGGGCGAATGGCGGCAGCGCCGCTGATCCGCGCGGCGGGCGCCGATCGCGCTCAGCCGAAGGTGACGTAGATTTCCGCCTCGATCACCCAGTCTGCGCCGATGCGCCGCCATTTCGCGCTATACTCGCCGGACGCGACCGGCGCTCCGCCATGTGCGGGCACGCCCTGCCAGCGCCCCTGTTCGAGCGCGATCGGCTCGACTTCGGAAACGCGGATGGTGTCTGGCGTGCGCGAGTAGACGGTGCGGTCGGAGGCCGCGAACTCACGCTTCCAGGCGATCAGCTGCGCCTTGCGGCCGGAGATGACGGCGCTGTCGGTGCCGGTGACGAGGAAGACACCCGGCGCGAGGATCGGGCCGATGGCATCGAGATCGGTATCGGCGAGCGCGCGGTTGAACGCGGCGCGGCGCAGGCGGATGGCGAGATCGGCGGGCTCAGCCATGATGGGACATCCGGGTGATGCCAATGCGCGCGTTCATTGCGGGCTCAACGCCTCGTCGCGCATGCCGCGCCACACCTTCAGCGCCTGCACGGTTTCGGCGACATCGTGGACGCGGATCAGCTGGCAGCCGGCATTGGCGCCGGCGAGCGCGAGGGCGAGCGAACCGGGCAGGCGGCGATCGGCCGGGGCCTCGTCCGCCAGCGCGCCGATCAGCCGCTTGCGGCTGGCGCCGAGCAGCACGGGACAGCCAAGGCCGTGAAACAAGGCGAGGCCGTTCAGGATCGCAAGATTGTGCCGCACGCTCTTGCCGAAGCCGATGCCCGGATCGACGATGATCCGCGCGCGCGGGATGCCGGCGGCCTCGGCTGCGGCGATGCGCGCCTCCAGCCAGTCATAGACCTCGATCAGCGCATCGCCGTAGCGCGGATCATCCTGCATGGTCTGCGGATCGCCCTGATGGTGCATCAGCACGACCGGGCAGCCGGCGGCGGCGACCACGGCGCGCGCGCGTTCGTCCCACAGCAGCGCGGACACGTCGTTGACGATATGCGCGCCGGCGGCGAGCGTTGCTTCCATCACGGCGGCCTTGCGCGTGTCGATCGACACGGCGGTGCCGGCGCGCGCGAGCCGTTCGATCACCGGCACGGTGCGCGCGATCTCGTCGCCTTCCCACACCGTCGTCGCGCCGGGGCGGGTGGATTCACCGCCCACATCGATGATCGCGGCACCGGCGGCCGCCATCGCGACGCCGGCATCGGCCGCGCTGGCCGGATCGTCGACATAAGCGCCACCGTCCGAAAAGCTGTCCGGCGTCATGTTGAGGATCGCCATCACCTGCGGCTGGTCGAGCCGGATGGTGCGATCGCCGCACTGAAGATGCGGGCGGGGGGCGGTGAGGCGGGCGATCGTGCCGCGCGCCGCCTCCGCCTGGGCGGGGCTGAGCGTGGCGAGGAGAGCGTCCAGCCGCTCGACGGGGACCAGTTGGTCCGCGACACGGCGCCCGCCTTCGATCGCGATCACGTCGACAGCGGAAAACCACAGCATCCCGCCCGCCAGCCGCAACGCCTGCCCGTCGCGATCGAAGGGCGCCGCAATGAAGGCGGTGGGGCGGAAATAGAGGCGGGCGGCGAGGGAGATTTGGGTCATGCTACCGCTTTAGACTGCTGGTGGGGGGCGGCGAAAGATCGCCGCGCGTCCTGCAAAGTTGAGGAAGTTGAGATGTGCCATGGCGTTGGGCCCCGCCGCATCGAGGTTCCAGCAAATGGCCGTGGCGGCGTTGAATTTTGTATTTTGGCACGGGTTTCCGCTTACCACCGGCCGCTGACTGTAGGACAGCCTTGACCCGGCGGCGCAGGCAGGAGGGCGTGGTAGCATTGCCTCAATTTTCGATCCGATCGCGCGGTCGTATCGTGATCATCCACATATCCGGAACGGCACCAAGGCGCAGCGGCAAAAGGCTCGTGCCGAGGCCGGCGCCGACGATGAGTTGTTTTGACGCTTCACGGATGTGTCCGCAGGCATAGCGATCGCCATAGGCCGACATATAGCTGAGGGCACCAACCAGCGGCAGCCGGATTTGGCCGCAATGCGTGTGCCCGGCGACCATCAGCCCGATCGATGGCGGCACATCAGGGAACGGATCCGGGCTATGGCTTATCAGTATCGGTGTACCCTTCATGGCTGCCATGCTGCGTAGCGTAGCCGGAAGATCGTCGTTGCCGGTGAAGGCGTCGTCTATTCCGCCGATCACCAACGGCCCTGCTTGAGCGGCGTTGTTATCGAGCACATGGACGCCTGCGCGCGCCAGTTCATAGCGCGCCTCGTCGGCATCGCGCCAATGATCATGGTTGCCGAGGACAGCAAACGCGCCGAGCCGGGTCTTCAAACGACCGAGTGGGGCAATCGCGTCTCGCAGAGAAAAAGTGCGTGTCGCTATTCTTTTGTCGCTCACCAGATCGCCGGCAATCAATACGGCATCGGGGTGCAGCGCATTGATCTGCCCGACGATGCGGGAAAGCCGGGTGGGCGTCATATCCGGCCCTGCCACATGGATGTCGGAGATCAGCAGCAGCCGGAGCGGCGGCAGCCCACTATCCGGCGGCAGCAGTGGCACGTCCGCCTGCCTGACGATCGGATCGGTGATGGCTGTCCAATAGCACCATCCGATCACGGCCACGCCCAAGGCAATCGCAGATGAAGCGATGTGCCAGAACCGCACGGATCAGGCCTGCATTACGCCATGCCGGCGGTCCAGCCCGGCGGTCATTGGCACGGGAGGCGGCCCGAAGACCGCCAGCCATTGAGCATTTTCCAAGATCTGGACTTCACTCCCCCGTCTTGGCGAGGTGGCGTTGGCGGAGCGCGTCGATCTCGATCAGCTTGCCGGCTTCCTCATAATGCCAGAAGTTCCAGCCGTTGCACGAGGGCGCGCCCTGCACCGTGGCGCCGAGCTTGTGGATCGAGCCCGCGCCCATGCCATCGAGCAAGGCGAGGGTGCCGTCCGCCTTCACCTCGGCCTTCCAGCGGCGCTTGGCATCGGTGACGTGCGTGCCGGGCTCGATCATGCCGAGTTCGACGAGCAGGCCGAAGGCGACGCGGGGCTGGGCCTTCTTTTCGGGCATCAGCACCATCGCGCTTTCATCCAGCGGCAGCGTGGAATCGATGCGCGCGCGGGCGACCTTCACATATTTGTCCTCGCGCTCGATGCCGATCCAGCGGCGCTTGAGGCGGCGGGCGACGGCGCCGGTGGTGCCGGTGCCGAAGAAGGGATCGAGCACGATATCGCCCGGTTCGGTGCTGGCCAGCATCACGCGGTAGAGCAGCGCTTCGGGCTTCTGCGTCGGATGTGCCTTGTGGCCGTCATCGTCCTTCAGCCGTTCGCCGCCCGAGCAGATCGGCAACGACCAGTCCGACCGCATCTGCAGATCGTCGTTCAGCGCCTTCATCGTGCGATAGTTGAAGGTGTAGCGCGCCTTTTCGCTCTTGGAGCACCAGATCATCGTTTCATGCGCGTTGGTGAAGCGCGTGCCCTTGAAATTGGGCATCGGGTTCGCCTTGCGCCAGACGATATCGTTGAGGATCCAGAAGCCTTCGTCCTGCAGTGCCGCGCCGACGCGGAAGATATTGTGATAGCTGCCGATCACCCAGATCGTGCCATCGTCCTTGAGCACGCGCCGCGCCTCGCGCAGCCATGCCTTGGTGAAGGCATCATAGGTGCTCAGGCTGTCGAACTTGTCCCAATCATCGTCGACCGCATCGACCTGGCTGCCATCCGGCCGGTGGAGATCGCCGCCGAGCTGGAGGTTGTAGGGCGGATCGGCGAAGATCATGTCGATCGAACGATCGGGCAGATTCTTCATCTGCTCGATACAATCGCCCTGCATGATGGTTTCGAACGGCAGCACCGTGAGTTTCGGACGCTTGGCCGTGGCCGCGACCGTCCCCTTGCGCTGAACGCGTTGCACAACCGCCATCGATAAGTCCCCTGTTCGTTGATCCGCAGGGATGAGTCAGCCGGAGTCGGTGGTCAAGATCAGCCACTTGGGGTCATACCCCTGTGGATAACCTTACCATGGCGGAACGAAAGGAGTCTGCACACCTTATGTTGAGTCTCGTGTTAACCAGAGACTCAATCGCTTGTGGTGTGCCCGCGAAGACTCACAGTGGTAAAAAATATTGTGCGACCGGCGCAAAGCTGCGCCGATGGAGCGGAGTAGGGCCGAGCCGGCCCAAAGCATCGAGGTGCTGGCGCGATCCGTAGCCCTTGTTCGAGGCCCAGCCATAGCCCGGATGATCGCGATCATAATCGAGCATCATCGCGTCGCGCGTCTGCTTGGCGATGATCGAGGCGGCCGCGATCGAGAGGCTGCGCGCATCGCCGCCGACGATCGCCTGCGACGGGTGCGCCCAGCGCGGGCAGCGATTGCCGTCGACGAGGATCATGCCCGGCGCCTGCCCGAGCGCGGCGACGGCGCGTTCCATGGCGAGCATCGACGCCCAGAGGATGTTGATCGTGTCGATTTCCTCCACCGTGGCGATGCCGACGCCGACCAGGGCGACTTCGCGGATTTCGGCGCAGAGCCGGGTGCGGGCCTTTTCGCCGAGTTTCTTGGAATCGTCGATGCCGGCGGGGATGCGGGCGCGATCGAGGATCACGGCGGCCGCGACGACCGGCCCGGCGAGCGGACCGCGCCCGGCTTCGTCCACCCCGGCGACGGGGCCGGGATGAGCAAGTTCGAGATCGAAATTGGGGCCGTTGCTCAACGGGCCGGTCCCGGCATCAGGCGAGCCCGCTCATCACATCGAACGGCACGCCGCCCAGTGCGTGACCCATCGGGCCGTGGCCGGCGCCAAGGCCGGGCGCGGCGGCGAGCGCGGCGCGCAGATAATCGCGCGCGCGATCGACCGAAAGCTGCAGCGCCAGCCCCGTGGCAAGGCCGGTGGCGATGCCGCTGGCGAGCGTGCAGCCGGTGCCGTGGCTGTTGCGCGTTTCGATCCGGTCGTTCCAATATTCGACGACCGCGCCTTCGTGGACGAGGAGATCGCCCACCATCTCGCGCCCGTTACGCAGCACCGGCGGCAAGTGGCCGCCCTTGGCGAGCACCGCGCAGCCATGGGTTTCGAACAAGCGCGTCGCCGCGATCGCGGCTTCGGCCATGCTGGTGACGGGCAGGCCGGTGAGCGCCGCGAGTTCCGGCGCATTGGGGGTCGCGACCGTCGCGATCTTCATCAGCCGGGCGAAGGCGGCGATGGTCGCTTCGTCGGCAAGCACCGCGCCACTGGATGCGATCATCACCGGATCGAACACGATCGGCACATCGCCCATCGCTTCCAGCCGGTCGGCGACGGCGCTGGCAGTTTCGGCCGATCCGATCATCCCGATCTTCACCGCGTCCACGCCGATATCGGCGGCGACCGCGTCGATCTGCGCGATCACCATGTCGGTGGGGACGGGGTGGACGGCGGTCACGCCCAGCGTGTTCTGGGCAGTGATCGCCGCGATCGCGGTCATCGGGTGGCCGCCCAGCATGGTGACGGTGCGGATATCCGCCTGGATGCCTGCGCCGCCGCCTGAATCGGAACCGGCGATGATGAGGACGCGCGCGATCGTCATGCCGCCGCCTTCACCGCCTCGCAGATGCTGTCGACGACTTCGGCGACCAGCACCTCATCCTCGCCTTCGGCCATCACGCGGATCAGCGGCTCGGTGCCCGACTTGCGGATGACGAGGCGGCCGGCGGCGGCGAGGCGGGTTTCCGCATAGGCGATCGCCTTCTTCACGCTGTCCTTTTCCAGCGGGGCGCCGCCCTTGAAGCGGACATTCTTGAGCAATTGCGGCAGCGGATCGAACTGGCGGAGCAGTTCGTGCGCGGGCTTGCCCGATTCCACCAGCTCGGCCAGCACCTGCAGCGCGGCGACAAGGCCGTCGCCGGTGGTGGCGTGATCGGACAGGATGATGTGGCCTGATTGTTCGCCGCCGACATTGTAGCCGTGGGCGCGCATCGCTTCGAGCACATAGCGATCGCCCACCGCCGTGCGATGGAGCGACAGGCCCTGGCCCTGCAGATGGCGTTCCAGGCCGAGATTGGACATCACCGTGGCGACGATGCCCGGCCCGCGCAGCAGGCCCTTGCGGCCCCAGGACGTGCCGACCAGCGCCATCAGCTGATCGCCGTCGATCACATTGCCCTTGTCGTCGACCACGATCAGGCGATCGGCATCGCCATCGAGCGCGATGCCGATATCGGCGCGCGTTTCGATGACTTTGGTGACGAGCGCCGCCGGATCAGTGGACCCGCATTTGGCGTTGATGTTGATCCCGTCGGGGCTGACGCCGAGCGCGATCACCTCCGCGCCCAGTTCCCACAGGGCATCGGGCGCGACCTGATAGGCGGCGCCGTTCGCGCAATCGACGACGACGCGCAGGCCATCGAGCTTGAGCCGATCGGGGAAGGTGGATTTGGCGGCGTGGATATAACGGCCGCGTGCGTCCTCGATCCGCCGCGCGCGGCCGATATGGTCGGACACGGCAAGCTGCGGCTCGGCATCGAGCAGCGCCTCGATCGCCAGTTCGTCGGCATCGGAAAGCTTGTAGCCATCCGGCCCGAACAGCTTGATGCCGTTATCGGCGAACGGATTGTGGCTGGCCGAAATCATCACGCCGAGATCGGCGCGCATCGAACGGGTGAGCAGCGCCACCGCCGGCGTGGGCATTGGCCCGACCAGCACGACATCCATGCCCACGCTGGTGAAACCCGCCACCAGCGCCGATTCCATCATATAGCCGGAAAGCCGGGTGTCCTTGCCGATCACTACGCGGTGGCGATGATCGCCCCGCACGAAATGGGCGCCGGCGGCCTGCCCCACCTTCATCGCGATTTCCGCGGTCATCGGCGCTTCGTTGGTGCGCCCGCGAATCCCGTCCGTGCCGAAATATTTCCTTGCCATGCCCTGCTTCGATCCTGCCTGTGCCACGGATGATGTTCGTCTATTGAGGCGACAGGATAAAGCCAACACCCGGCCGGAGCGAGCCTTGATCGAAACCCTGTCCCACTGGATTGACGCGCTGGCAGCCTTCGTTTTCTGGAAAATCCCGTTTTTCGGCACCCAGATCGAGGCGATCGTGCTGTGGCTGGCAGTGCCGATGCTGTTCTTCACATTGTGGCTGGGCGTGCCGCAGATCACCGGATTTCGCTTTGGCTTGCGTGCGTTGCGTGGCCATTATGCCGACCCCGCCCATCCCGGTGAAATGAGCCAGTTCGCGGCGCTGGCGACGGCGCTTTCGGGCACGCTGGGGCTGGGCAATATCGCGGGCGTGGCCATCGCCATCGCCGCAGGCGGGCCGGGGGCGGCCTTCTGGCTGTTCATCATCGGGCTGTTCGCGATGGCGCTGAAATGCGCGGAAGTGACGCTGGGCCTGAAATATCGTGAATTCGACGACGCGGGGCGCGTGCGCGGCGGGCCGATGTATGTGATGAAGAATGGCCTCAAGGCGCGCGGCTGGCCCAGGATCGGGGCGGCGATCGGCACGCTATATGCCGTCTTCGCGCTGGGCGGAGCGATCCCGCTGGTGCAGGTGAACCAGAGCTATGCGCAGGTGAGCGCGGTGGTCGGCGCCGATTTCGCACTGGAATATGGCATCGGGCTGGCGCTGGCCGTGTCGCTGGTCGTGGTTGGCGGCGCCCGCTGGCTCGGCCGCGTCACCGTGCTGCTCGTCCCGGCGATGAGCCTGCTCTATCTGCTGGCGGCGCTGGCCATCATCATCCACCATCGGGCGGAACTTCCCGCCGCGCTGCTGACCATCATTTCCGACGCCTTCACTGGCAAGGCGGCGGCCGGCGGCGCGATCGGCGCGTTCGTGATCGGCATGCGCCGCGCGGTCTATTCGTGCGAGGCGGGGGTTGGATCGGCGGTGATCGCGCACGCCGCCGCGCGCACGCGCGAGCCCGCGTCGGAAGGGCTGGTGGCGTTGCTGGAACCGTTCATCGACACGGTGGTCGTCTGTTCGCTGACCGCGCTGATGATCGTGGTTTCGGGCGTGTGGGACGACGGCTTCAAGGATATTTCGATGGCGTCGGCCGCCTTTGCCGGCGTGATCAGCTGGTTCCCCAACGTGCTGGCCGTTGCCGTCGTGCTGTTCGCTTATTCGACGTTGATCGCCTGGGGCTATTATGGCGGGCAGGCCTGGGCCTATCTGTTCGGCCCGTCGCGCACGGCGACGATCGGCTATCGCCTGCTTTATTGCCTGCTGCTGCCGATTGGCGCGCTGCTGGATATCAGCCGAGTCATCAACCTGATCGACAGCGCCTTCTTCCTGATGGCGCTGCCCAATGTGCTGATGCTCTATGTGTTCGCGCCCGAGGTGCGGCGCGAGATTCGCGGCTATATCGCGCGCAAGAGCGGGGCGGCGGCGGAGCCGGCAACGGCCTGATCGCCGCCCGCCCTGTTCGGGGCCTGGCGCTCAGGCTTCCGGGATCGGCTTCACCGACAGGATCTTGAGCGCCGCCGCCTTGCCGGCGAAGTCGACGCGATCGCCTTCGCCCGCGCCGATCAACGCGCGGGCGAGCGGTGCGGAAAAGGCGATGCGGCCCTCGGTCGGTTCGGCCTCGTCATCGCCGACGATGTCGACCGTGCGATCCTCGCCATTCTGGCGGAAACGGACGCGGGTGCCGAAACCGGCTTCGCCATCGTCGTGCGCCGGCGTCACCTGCGCGGTCGCGCGGCGGACATGCCAGTAGCGCAGCTCGCGCTTGATCGCTTCGATGGCGGCCTCGTCGCCACCGGCCGCCAGCGCCGCCTCGCGCTCGGCCACCTTCGCCTCGATCAGTGCCAGCCCGCGCGGGGTGACGAGATTGGGGCCGACCGGGATGGGGAGTTCGGGGCGGGGTTCCTTATGTTCCTCATCCGAATCCCGCCGAAACGCGACGCTCATTGCTTCCTGTCCTTTAGATGATTTCGGTGCCCTCCAGCTCGAACACGCTGACCGGGCCGGGGGCGACGCCCACCTCCTGCACATAGCGTTCCCAGGCGGCAACTAGTTCCGCCAAAATTGTCGGCTTGTCGGCGGAACGATCGCGTATTTCGCCGGGATCGGAAGCGAGATCATAGAGTTGCCAGCCACCGCTGCCCGCCGGCACGGGCAACCACAAGGCCTTCCAATCGCCCTTGCGGATCGCGCGGCGGCCGAACAACTCCCAGCCGGTTTCGGTGTCCGCCGGATGGACGCTCTCCGCCATGCCGCCAAGCCACGGCGCCATCGATCGGCCGCGCATGGCGGCGACGCCGCCCGCCGGGCCGGGATGGGAGACGCCGGCAAGATCGAGCAAGGTCGGCGCGACGTCCATCGCGGTGGTGAAGGCGCGGCCGATGGCGCCGCGCTGCGTGACGCCCGCGCCGCTGGCGAAGCCGACGACGCGGATACCGCCTTCGGCCGTGAAGCTTTTTTGCAGGCGCGACGGCGCCGTGGCGGCCTGCGCCCAGCGCGCGCCATACCAGACGCAGCTCGATGCCGTGCCGATATTGGCCAGACTGTTGTCATAATGCTGGCGGATGCGATCGGCGATGATCGGCCCGAAGATCGGCATCGCTTCCACCACCGCGCCTTCGGCCCCGTTGTCGGACAGGAACAGGATCAGCGTGTCATCGAGCCGGCCGCTGGCGCGCAGCGCGGCGATGACGCGGCCGACCGCCTGATCCATGCGATCGACCATTGCGGCATAGACTTCCATGCAGCGGGCGGAGACGGCGCGCTCCTCCGCGCTCATCGCCGTCCATTCCGGTTCCCGCGTGACGACGGGGTGGGGGACGACATCGGCCGGGCAGAGGCCCAGCGCCGTCATCCGTGCGAGCCGCCGTTCGCGCAGCACCGACGGACCATCATCGTAACGGCCGCGATATTTGGCGATTTCGGCCTCGGGCGCCTGCAGCGGCCAGTGCGGGGCGGTGAAGGGCAGATAGGCGAAGAACGGCCGCTCGCCATCTTCGGCCAGATAATCCACCAGCCGGTCGGCGAAATAGTCCGACGAGTAGAAATCGGCCGGCAATTCGGTGACGACGCGGCCATCCTCCTCATAGACGGATTCGACGGTGGCGAAGCGATTGACCTCGCCCAGCCCATAATGACTGCCGCCGGCGGGCATGAAGGCGAAGCTGCGTTCGAAACCGCGCGCATGCGGCCTGCTTTCCGCCGTGTCGCCCAGATGCCATTTGCCCGAAAGCAGCGTGCGATAGCCCGCATCGCGGAGCAGTTCGGCGACGGTGACGACGCGATCGTTGAGATGGCCTTCATAACCGGGCGCTCCGGCGAAGCCGGGTGCTGCGACTTCGAGCATGGATCCGATGCCGGCGACATGCGGGTCGGCGCCCGTCATCAGCATCGCGCGGGTGGGCGAACAAGCGGGCGCCGAATGGAAATCGGTGAAGCGCATGCCGGCCAGCGCCAGCGCGTCGAGATGGGGCGTGTCGATCTCTCCACCGAAGGCGCCGAGATCCGAAAAGCCGAGGTCATCGGCCACGATCAGCAGGAAATTGGGTTTCTTTTCAGCCACGAACCGGTCTCCGCCATGCGCTGTCATGGCGGCGATCATGCGGGCGGACATTGGCCGCCGCAAAGGCCGCGCGGGTGATTGAGGGCCGCAATTCGTTGCTATGTCCGCAATGCGCCAGCGTCGCGCATAGGCCGCACGGGTGGCCGCTGGCAGGGTGGCGGGCAGCGGAACGGACGGAGACGGGAATGCGGCTCGACCAGGGGATGGCGACGCGCGGGCGGATGCTGGTGCTGCAGGTGCTTTCCGCCAGCGGCGCGGGCCTCAATTCGCTGATCCCGATGGCGGTGAGCCCGGCCTTGCCGGCGATGGCGCTCCATTTCGGCGGCGGGGCAGGGGGCGAACTGGCGGCGAAGCTGGTCATGTCCAGCCCGGCGCTGTCCACCGCGATCGTCTCGCTGTTCGTCGGCGTCATCGCGCAGCGCGTGGGTTTCCGCCGCTGCCTGCTCGCCGCGCTGGCCGTCTATGTGGTGGCGGGCCTTGCCGGTCTGGTCGTGACGGGCATGCCGGCGCTGATCGCCAGCCGGATCGCCATTGGCGCGGCGGGCGCTTTCATCGGCACCGTCACCGTGGCGCTGACCGGGCTGTTCGAACCCCATCAGCGTGATCGGCTGATCGGCTTTGCCAGCGCGCTTGGCGGCGGTGGATCGATCCTTGCGCTCAGCATCGGCGGGGCGATGGTGGATGCGGCCGGGTGGCGTGCGCCCTTCACGCTCTATCTGGTCGGCGTGCCGGCCTTCGTGGCGACCTATTATGCGATGCGGCTCGCGCCCGAACCGCGCGGCGCCAGCGGCCCGGCTGTCGCGGCCGCGGCCGAACGGCTGCCCTGGCGCCGGCTTGCGCCCGTCTATCTGCTGATGGTGGTGATGTCGCTCGGCTTCTTCACGCCCGGCATCCACGGTCCCTTCCTGCTCACCGAACGGGGCATTGCCAGCGCAGCGACGCAGGGCATGCTGATTTCGGTCTTTGCCGGCACGTCGGCGATCACCGCCGGCTCCTTCGGCTTCATCCGGCCGCGGCTGGGCGAACGCTGGATCAAGGTGGCGATGCTCGTCAGCCTGGGCGGTGGGCTGGCCGGTATGGCGGTGGCGACGACGATCCCGCTGATGGCGGCCTGCCTGTTCGTCGCCGGCATGGGGGCAGGGCTGGCGACGCCGCAGGTCACGGCGATGGTGCTGGAACGCGTGCCGCCCGCGCGCCATGCCCATGCGATCGGCGGCATGTTCTCCGCTATCTTCCTCGGCCAGTTCGCCAACCCCATCCTGCTCGATCCGCTGCAACTCGCTTTCGGGCTGGAAGGCATGTTCGCGATCTTTGGCAGTGCCTTGGCAATCGCCGGTTTCGCGATGGCTTTCGTTGCTTCCCGTGCGGAGGTGCGCGTCGCCGCTTGACCTTTCCCCCCGGCCCGTCGCAGGGTTTGTGTAACAAGATTACAACGGGGAGTAACGAATGGGTCTGTTCGATCGACGCAAGCCACTGGACGCGTCCGCCAGTCATGCGGACGGCCAACGGCTGACGCCAACCTTGTCCTGGCCGCACCTGGTGGCGATGGGGGTCGGCGCGATTGTCGGCACGGGCATTCTCACCCTGATCGGCGTCGGCGCCGATCGCGCGGGACCGGCGGTGCTGATCTCGTTCGCCATTGCCGGCGCGATCTGCGCCTGCGCGGCTTTGGCCTATGCCGAAATGGCGACGATGCTGCCGGCCGCCGGCAGCGCTTATTCCTACAGCTATACCGTGCTTGGCGAACTGATCGCCTGGGTGGTCGGGTGGAGCCTGATCCTCGAATATTCTCTGGTCGTGTCCACCGTCGCGGTCGGCTGGTCGGGCTATGCCGCGCCATTGCTGCATGCATCGACCGGCTTTCCGATGGCGCTGATGCAGGGGCCGGAACTGGGCGGGATCGTCAACCTGCCGGCCGTGTTCATCATCGCGGTGGTCGCCGGGCTGCTGATCGTCGGCACGCGGGAAAGCGCGACGCTGAACGCCATTCTGGTGCTGGTGAAGATCGCGACGCTCGCCTTGTTCGTGGCGGTGGCGCTGCCTTATTTTAATGCGACCAACCTTGAACCGTTCATGCCCTTCGGCTTCGCCAAGTCGATGAGCGGGGATGGCGTGGAACGCGGCGTGATGGCGGCGGCGGCGATCATCTTCTTCGCCTTTTACGGGTTCGACGCGATTTCGACGGCGGCGGAAGAAGCCAAGAAGCCCGAGCGCGACCTGCCGATCGGCATCATCGGATCGATGATCGCCTGCACCCTGATCTACATGCTTGTCGCGGCGGCGGCGGTGGGCGCGCTGCCCTTCACCCGCTTTGCCGACAGCCCCGAGCCGCTGGCGCTGATCCTGCGCGAAATCGGCCAGGGCAAGATCGCGACGATCGTTGCCGCCGCAGCCGTGATCGCGCTGCCGACGGTGTTGCTGGCCTTCCTGTTCGGCCAGAGCCGCATCTTTCTGGTGATGGCGCGCGATGGCTTCCTGCCGCCCCGCCTTGCCCAGCTTTCGCGGCGTGGCTCGCCGGTCAGGATCACGCTGATCACCGCCGCCTTCGTGTCGCTGATCGCCGGCTTCGTGCCGCTGGACGAGATTGCCGCGCTCGCCAATTCGGGCACGCTGGTCGCGTTCATCGCGGTATCGACCTGCATGCTGGTGATGCGCCGGCGCGCGCCCGACATGCATCGCCCGTTCCACACCCCGGCGGCGACGCTGGTCGGCGTGGCGGCGATCCTCGGCTGCCTCTATCTGTTCCTCAGTCTGCCGACCAAGACGCAGATCTGGTTCTTCGTCTGGAACGCGTTCGGGCTGGTGGTCTATTTCCTCTATGGCCGCGCGCGCAGCCTGGTCGGCAAGGCCGAGGCCGCCGCGAAGTAAGCCATGGTAACGGACGGGTAGGGGAAGGCCCCGCCCGTCCGCCCATGATCGTCAGGCGAAGGCGCGGTTGGGGCGACGGCGGCGGAGCGCGCCGCCCACCATGCCGAATCCGCCGATCATCATCGCCCAGGTCGCCGGTTCCGGCACGGCGGCGACATCGTTCAGCACGATATTGTCGAACTGGCCCGCGCTGCTCTGGTTGCGGAAGGTGAACTTGGTGATGTCCTTGTCGGCAAGGCTCGCGAAGCTGGCGGTGTGCGTCGCGATCGGCGACGAACCGTTGTGCAGGAAGGTGAAATATTCCTTCTGCTGGGTGCCGTCGGTCAGCGAGAAGGTGAACTCGTAGGTCGACGAATGGGTATAAGGCGGCGTCGTATCGACCAGCGTCTTGCCGAAATCCATCGATCCGAAACGGAACGCCGCGCCATCGCTGCGCTCGACCGAGATCGAGGTAGCGCCGCCCGAACGGACGACTGAGGTGCCATCGGCATCGATGCTGTTCGCGGCATCCACTGCCTTGAAGCAGATGTTGCTGCAGATGGCGACGGACAGGCGATAGCCATCCTCCTCATAGGCGCCGGTGGAATAGCTGCCCGTGAAATTGTCGAAATCGATGATCGTCGCGTGGGCGGCCGGCGCGGTGCCGATCGCGGCGGCGGCCAGCGCGGCGGCCATCAACGGAGACTTGAACATGTGGAACCTCCCGAGTGAATCTGACGCCTGTGGCGGCGTGGGGAGGTCGTTGGAGGTTCAACAAGACTCGGAAATGTCGAAGATATTTCTAATCGAAGGCAAAGTGGCCACTGTCCGGTAATGGCACAGTCGCGGGTGTCGGCCGTGCGGCCGATCAGGCGGCGTGATCGATGCCGAGTTCGCCGAGCTTGCGATAGAGCGTCGACCGCCCGATGCCGAGGCGACGGGCGACTTCCGTCATCCGGCCGCGATAATGGCCGATGGCGAGGCGGATCACATCGGCCTCGATATCTTCCAGCGTGCGCATATGGCCATCGGCTTCGAACAGGGTGACGCCGCCGGCATTGGGCACATTCTGGGCCGAACGGCCCTGCGCGGGGGCGGTCGCCTCATAGGCGATCTGCGGGAAATCGCCGAAGGTGAGCGCGTCGCCCTCGCACAGCACCGCCGCGCGGAACAGCGCGTTCTGCAACTGGCGGACATTGCCCGGCCAACTGAACGTCATCAGCAGCTTCAGCGCATCATCGGTGATGCCAAGCCCGCGCAGGCCCGGCTGCTGCGCGATGCGCGACAGCAGATGGCGGGTGAGCGCGGGTATGTCGCCGGGCCGATCGCGCAGCGGCGGGATCGTCACCTGGACGACGTTGAGGCGGTAATAGAGGTCTTCGCGGAAGCGCCCGGCGGCGACTTCGTCGGCCAGCGTGCGGTTGGTGGCGGCGATCACGCGAACGTCGACATGGCGCACCGCGCGGCTGCCGATCGGCTGAATTTCGCCGGTCTGGAGGACGCGGAGCAGCTTGACCTGCGCGTCGAACGGCAGTTCGCCCACCTCGTCCAGAAACAGCGTGCCGCCATCGGCATCTTGAAACTTGCCGATATGGCGATCGAAGGCGCCGGTGAACGCGCCCTTTTCGTGGCCGAACAGTTCCGATTCGACGAGGTTGGGCGAGATCGCGCCGCAATTGACCGTGATCAGCGATCGGCGCGCGCGCGGCGATGCGGCGTGGATGGCCTGCGACACCACTTCCTTGCCGACGCCGCTTTCACCTTCGATCAGCACCGGCACGCGGGCGCGCGCGGCCTTGGCGGCGATGGCGAGGGCGGCGCGGAATTCCGGGGCGGAGCCGACGATCTCGTCAAAGGCGAGCAGCGTGCCGATCTTTTCCGCCATCGGCCGCAATTCGCCGGCCTTGCCATTGGCGGCTGCGTCGAGCGCGGCGAGCAGCCGATCGGGCGCGATCGGCTTGACCAGGAAATCGGATGCGCCGCCGCGCATCGCTTCCACCGCGGCGGCAACCGAGGTGCGCGCGGTGAGGATGACAAGCGGCAGATTGGGGTGGGCGACGCGCAGTGCCGACAGCGTGTTGCCGGTCGCGCTTTCGGGTGCCCAGCAATCGAGCAGGACGACGTCGATCGGGGTGGAGCCGTTTTCGATCATGGCGAGCGCGGCATCGCCATCGCGCGCGGTGAACGTTTTCCAGCCCGCGCGGGCGGCCATCGCGGCGATCAACCGGCTCTGTGCCGGTTCATCGTCGATTAGCAACAGCGCTCGTGCCGCTTCTCGCCCCATGAGAATCCCCTGCCCGATGGATATAACTAACCCGGATCGCGCTATTAATCGAGTCCGGTAAAGCTACGCTTAAGGAGACACGCGCGTTGCTTGTGCCGCCAAAGCCGTTCGTGGGTTGAGGCTGGGGGGATGTGGCGTTATGGCGCAACCCATTCGTGGACCCTTGGGGGAAACAAAATGGCGGAAACGAACGGCGCCAAGAACGATATGAAGGCGCATGAAGGCACCTACGGTGGTTTCCTTTCACTTTTGAAGATTGGCACGATCATTTCGGTGATCGCCGCTGCCGTCGTCATCTATCTGATCGCCAACTGACCAGTGGCGGGCGTGAAGATCGCGGTCCTCAAGGAGACCGCAGCGGGTGAGCCCCGTGTTGCCGCGACGCCGGAAACGGTGAAGAAGTTCGCAAGCCTGGGCGCCACGCTGGCCGTGGAAGCCGGGGCGGGGATTGGCGCGAATATCGCCGATGCCGATTATGCCGTCGCCGGCGCGACGGTGGGCGATCGCGCGAGCGTGCTGAAGGATGCCGATATCCTGCTGGGCGTGCAGGGGCCGGATCCGGCCTCGCTGGCGGGCGTGAAGCCCGGTGCCTGGCTGGCCGCGGGCCTTAACCCCTTTGGCGAGCGCGCGCGCATCGACGACTATGCCAAGCTCAACATTGATGCGCTGGCGATGGAATTCATGCCGCGCATCACGCGTGCGCAGTCGATGGACATCCTGTCGTCGCAGTCGAACCTCGCCGGTTACAAGGCCGTGGTGGATGCGGCGTCGGTCTATGGCCGCGCCTTCCCGATGATGATGACGGCGGCGGGCACGGTTTCGGCCGCGCGGGCCTTCATCATGGGCGTCGGCGTCGCAGGCCTCCAGGCGATCGCCACCGCGCGCCGCCTGGGCGCGCAGGTGTCGGCCACTGACGTGCGTTCGGCGACCAAGGAACAGATCATGTCGCTCGGCGCCAAGCCGATCTTCGTGGAAAGCGTTGCCGGCATCGAAGGCGAAGGTTCGGGCGGCTATGCCACAGAAATGTCCGACGAATATAAGAAGGCGCAGGCCGAGCTGGTGTCCAGCCACCTCGCCAAGCAGGACATCGTGATCACCACCGCCTTGATCCCGGGCCGGCCCGCGCCGCGCCTGATTACGGACGCCCAGCTCGCGACGATGCGGCCGGGCAGCGTGATCGTCGATCTTGCCGTCGAACAGGGCGGCAATGTCGAAGGCGCCGTCGCCGGCGAGATCGTTGAAAAGCATGGCGTGAAGATCGTCGGCTTCCGCAACGTGCCGGGCCGGATGGCCGCCGACGCGTCGGCGCTGTTCGCGCGCAACCTCTACAACTTCCTGTCCGCATTCTGGGACAAGGAGAAGGGTGGCCCGGTGCTGCCCGATGAGGACGAGATCACGCAGGGCGTCCGGCTGACGCAGGGCGGCAAGGTCGTCAACCAGCGTTTGCTGGGCTGAGGAAATCGCGTCACCCCGGTGCAAGCCGGGGTCTCGAAGGGGGCGTACCCGGCCCTCGCGAGATGCCAGCCCGGGCTGGCATGACGGCAAAGGGGCAAAGGGGATAGCCCAATGGACTTCATATCGATCCTGTCGATCTTCGTGCTGGCCTGCTTCGTGGGCTATTACGTCGTCTGGTCGGTGACGCCGGCGCTGCACACGCCGCTGATGGCCGTCACCAACGCGATTTCTTCGGTCATCATCGTCGGCGCGCTGATCGCGGCGGCGGCAACCGAGGCCCCGGGCGCGAAATGGCTCGGCCTGGTCGCGGTGGCGCTGGCCAGCGTCAACATCTTCGGCGGCTTCGCGGTCACCGAACGCATGCTGGCGATGTACAAGAAGAAGGAAAAGAAGGGCTGAGGCCTTTCGCCTGAAATGGCTTCCCCTTCCGGCGGAAGGGGCGGGCTCTGCCGTCGCGCGACGCGACGAGGGGGATAAAGTAAGATGACCGAAGCCGCTACCACCGTAGCCCATGCTGCGGCCGAACATATCGCGGTGCCGGGCTGGGCCGCGCTCGCTTATCTGGTGTCGGGTGTGCTGTTCATTCTCGCGCTGCGCGGGCTTTCCAGCCCCACCAGCTCGCGCCGGGGCAATCGCTTCGGCATGATCGGCATGCTGATCGCCGTCGCGACGACGCTGATCCTGCACAATACCGGGCTGATCGAAATCGCCATCGCCATCGCGGTTGGCGGCGGCATCGGCTATGTGATCGCCAAGCGCATCGCCATGACGGCGATGCCGCAGCTCGTGGCGGCCTTCCACTCGCTCGTCGGCCTTGCCGCCGTGCTGGTGGCCGCTGCCGCCTATCTCAACCCCGGCGCTTTCGGCATTCTCGACGCGGCGACGGGGGAGATCCTGAAGGTCAGCCGGGTCGAAATGGGCCTGGGCATCGCCATCGGTGCGATCACCTTCTCGGGCTCGGTGATCGCGTTCCTCAAGCTCAACGGCAATATGAGCGGCAAGCCGATCATGCTGCCGGCGCGCCATGTGATCAACCTCGGCACGCTTGCCGCGATCCTCGGCCTTGTCGGTTACTTCCTGACCGATCAGAGCCCGTGGGTGTTCTGGACCGTGACGGCGTTCAGCTTCGTCATCGGCTTCCTGCTGATCATCCCGATCGGCGGCGCCGACATGCCGGTCGTCGTTTCGATGCTCAATTCCTATTCGGGCTGGGCCGCCGCGGCGATGGGCTTCACGCTGCACAACACCGCGATGATCGTCACCGGCGCGCTCGTCGGTTCGTCGGGCGCGATCCTCAGCTACATCATGTGCAAGGCGATGAACCGCAGCTTCATCTCGGTGATCGCGGGCGGCTTCGGTGCCGAAGCCGCGTCGGCCGGTGGCGAAGCCAAGGAACAGCGCCCGTGGAAGCGCGGCTCGGCCGAAGACGCCGCCTTCCTGATGAAGCAGGCCGAACAGGTGATCATCGTTCCCGGCTACGGCATGGCGGTCGCCCAGGCACAGCACGCGCTGCGCGAAATGGGCGATCTGCTGAAGGCCGAGGGCGTGAAGGTGAAGTACGCCATCCACCCGGTCGCCGGCCGCATGCCCGGCCACATGAACGTGCTGCTCGCCGAAGCATCGGTGCCTTATGACGAGGTGTTCGAGCTGGAAGACATCAACGGCGAATTCGCGCAGACCGACGTGGCCTTCGTGATCGGCGCCAACGACGTCACCAACCCGGCGGCCAAGACCGACAAGACCTCGCCGATCTACGGCATGCCGGTGCTCGACGTTGAAAAGGCCAAGACCGTGCTGTTCGTGAAGCGTTCGATGGGCGGTGTCGGCTATGCCGGCGTCGACAACGACGTCTTCTACATGGACAACACGATGATGCTTCTGGCCGACGCCAAGAAGATGGTCGACGACATCGTCAAGGCGATGGCGCACTGATCGGGCGGGCCGCGCGATACGCGGCCCCCAAAGCGACATGGTCGGGCCGTTGTCTCCAAAACGGAGGCAACGGCCCGATCCGTTTCGGGCGGGTCGGCGTGTCCTCTCCGGAACGGATGCGGAACGAGCTTGAACTGTCCGTTATGATGCGGGATTTCATCGGGGATGGATCAGACCGCTCTCCACCCGCCCGCCACCTTCGCCGCCGGTTATCGCCCGGCATCGCTGCTTGCCGTGGGCGCGGATGCCCTGGCGCTGGCGGATATTGCAGATGCGGCCCGTGCGCTTGGGTTGCTGATCGAAAGCCGGCGGCTGGACGCGGCGGCGCTGGACGGGATGGCCGCCGCGCCTTCCGCCGTCACCGTCGTGCTGGCGCTGGGGGATGAGCCGGGCGAGGCGGATGAAAATGCCTGCACGCTGCTGCGTGAACGGGCGGGGCGGGGGCTGTCCGCCTTGGTGGTGGCACCGCTGGCGGCGATCGATCGCGTGGCGGGGATGCTGGACGAACCCGGCATTGCGCTGCTCTGCCAGCCATCGCCGCTCGATCTCGCGACGGCGCTGGCGCTTGCCGTGGCGCCGGCACCGGCCCGGCTCCACGACAGCGGCAAGGGTCACGCGCTCTATCCCCAGCTCCAGCAATTGAGCGAACAGATGAGCCAGCTGGCGCGCGCGCTGGCGCAGATTTCCGACGAGGGGGACGGGGCGGCGTCCGCGCCGCCGTCGTCGGTCGCCGCGCAGGCCCTGTCTTATCGCGCGGAACGCTGGCCCGCCGCGGAACGCCCGCCGGCGGCCCCGGGCGAGGTGGATGCGGCCTATGTGCGTTCGATCATCCGTGGTCGCCGGTTGCGCGACAGCTATTTCGCGCCCGATCTGTTCGCCGATCCGGCGTGGGACATGCTGCTCGATCTGACGGCGGCGCGGCTGGAACGGCGGGATGTCGCGGTGTCCAGCCTGTGCATCGCCGCCGCCGTGCCGCCGACGACCGCGCTGCGCTGGATCAAGACGCTCACCGATGCCGGCACCTTCCGCCGCGTGGCCGATCCGCAGGATGGTCGCCGGGTGTTCATCACGCTGGCCGACGATGCGGCGGAAGCGATGCTCAACTATCTGGCGGCGGCGCGGCGCATGGCGAGCCCGGTGGCATAGAAGCTGTCGGGCCGGTCGATGATGTCCAGCTGGGCGCCGAACGCGGCGGCCAGCCGGGCGTGGATATCGGCAAGTTCAGGGCATTCGGCATGGGCCGCCCGATCGCGCTCCTCCCGATAACGCCGTTCCACATAGTCTCGATCGTACCGCATTCCGAACCGTGTCATTCGATCGGCCGGGACAGGAATCGCCGACCATCAGAACGCCCCCACGGCGCGCGCCTGATGACAGCCGCGACGCCGCCTGACGATTACGTAATCTTCCTGACGGCGCGGATGTTACGAACGGGGGCTTGGCGGCCGGACAAAAGCCGCTAAAAGGCGCGTCTGCACGGGACGTGGGCGGTTAGCTCAGCGGTAGAGCATCTCGTTTACACCGAGAGGGTCGGGGGTTCGAAACCCTCACCGCCCACCATTCCATCCCGTTGTGTCGTACCCAATTAAAAGTGCCTCATTCACGAATAGGCCTGCCTCACGGGGCGAGGGGACTGACGGCGTCAGTTCGGACGCGGGGCGCCTTTGTTGCGGCACCCCGCGCAGCGCTTCATGCGGTGGCTTCGGTCGAACGCTCGGGCTTCAGCAGGCGGCTTTCCTGGCCGTCGATGCCGACCGGCACAGTGCCGGCGATCGTGGCGCGGCGCAGATGGCGGCGTTGCAGGCCGAAATCCGCGATCGCGCGATGCTGCGTGGCGCGATTGTCCCAGATCGCGACGTCGCCTTCACGCCAGCGCCAGCGGACGGTGTTTTCCGGCTTGATGACGTGATCTTGCAGGATGGCGAACAGCCGTTCGGAATCCGCGCGGTTCAGCCCGACGAACTGCTTGATGAAATGGCCGAGCAGAAGCACGCGTTCGCCGGATTCGGGGTGGACGCGGACGACGGGATGTTCGGTTTCGTAAACGGTGGACGCGAACACCGCCTTGTAGCGTTCGGCATCTTCCTTGGGCGCGTTGGCGAAGACGGCGGCGTAATCATAGAGATTGGTGTGGATCGCCTTCAGATCGTTGACCAGCAGCTTCAGCGCGTCGGGCAGATCCTCATAAGCGGTGGCGGTGTTCGCCCATAATGTGTCGCCGCCCGCTTCCGGGATGACGATCGCGCGCAGGATGGAGGCTTCGGGATAGGCCGGCACGAAGGTCACGTCGGTGTGCCAGCTCGACGCGGCATAGCCTTCGCGGGAGTCGAGCTCGAGCAGGAAGCGTGATCCTTCCGCCACGGGCACGGTCGGGTGGGCAACCGGCTTGCCCAGCCGTTCGGCAAAGGCCTCCTGCCGGGCGTCGTCCAGCGCGAACTGGTCGCGAAAGAAGATCACCTTGTGGCGCACGAGCGCCGTGCGGATCGCCGCGATGGTGGCGTCGTCCAGATCGCCCGACAAGGCGACGCCGCGGATCTCGGCGCCGATGCGCCCGGCGACGGGGACGATATCGAGCGCGCTATCGACTTCGCGGGCATTGACGAAACGCTGATGAATGGCGGTCATGGCAAGTCTCCTTGAAAGTGGGGTCAGCGGGTCCGGGAAGGGCCGATCGGGCGGTCACCGACGATCGTCACGCGCTCCATGTGGCGCGGCTCATTGTAATCGGGCACGGCGTAATGCTGGGTCGCGCGATTGTCCCAGAAGGCGATGGAATGGGGGCGCCAGCTCCACCGCACCTGGAATTCCGGCCGCTTGAACTGGTTGAACAGCAGCGCGAGCAGACGGTTGCTCTCTTGTTGTTCCAGCCCCTTGATGCGGCGGGTGAAGACCGAATTGACGTAGAGCAGCTTCTCGCCCGTTTCCGGGTGGATGCGCACCACGGGATGCTCGACTTCGGGATATTGGGAGCGCAGCGCGTCCTTCTTCTCCTCGCTGTCGAGGAACTGGATGAAAATGCTCGGATCGTGGATCGCGGTCAGCCCGTCGATCCGCTCGCGCACCGCTTCGGGCAGCGATTCATAGGCGGCGACGGCATTGGCGAAGACGGTATCGCCGCCCAGCGACGGCGATACCCGCGCACGCAGGATCGACGCCGCTGACGGCTCGGGCCGGAAGGTCGTGTCGGCATGCCAGTTGCTGTCCGGCGTGGCGCGATATTTGCCGACGAAATCGCGGGAGATGAGCGGCAGGATTTGCGGATAATCCGGCAGCGAGAAGACGGGGTGAACCTCCAGCTCGCCAAAGGCCGCGCCGAAGGCGATCTGCTGTTCGCGCGTAATGTCCTGATCGCGGAAGAACAGCACGCGATAGTGGAGCAGGGCGGCCTGAAGTGCGCCGAGGCGATGGTCGTCCAGCGGCTCCGCGAGGTCGATGCCGCTGATTTCGGCACCCAGGCTGGGTTGGAGCGGCCGGATGTCGAACAGGCTTTCTGCTTCCTTCAGCTCGATTACGGGCAATGTCATGATTGGCTCCTTCAGGCTTGGATGGGGTTGGGGGTGGTGTCGCGCTGATCGAGCGATGCGCGGATGCGGGCATGGGCGGCGGCATCCAGCGGGAAGCCGTGGACCAAGACGGCGGAAGCGAGGTGGGCGAGCGCGGGGCCGAGCGCGAAGACCAACAGCAGCCCTTTGAGTGCGTCCGGCGAGTTGGATGGCGAAGCCGGATCGAAGCCGAGCCACGCCACGAGTGGCAGCGCGATGCCCACCGCCGCAGCCATCGCCGCCTTCATCGAAATGCTGAACACCGAATAGAACAGCGCGGTGCGATCCTCGCCGGTCGCCAGGCGATGCGCGTCGGCGACGTCCGCCACCATCGAACGCAGCATGAGATTGCCCGAACCCTGCGCGAAGCCCTGCGCCACGGTGAGCGCGACGAGCAGCCCGAGCTGGCCAGGCATGACGAACAGCAGGCCAAGGTTGATGGCGACCTGCACCAGTTCCCCGGCCACGGCGGCGCGATGCTTGCCGAGGCGGTAGCCGATCTTCATCCAGATCGGCCCGGCGCTGATGCCGAAGATGAATTGCAGCAGGAAAAGCCCGCTCGCCCAGTGCGGCAGCCCCATATAGGCGCTGACGAAGAAGACGAAGAGCGTGCCCCGGATATTCTGGCCCAGCGTCACCGCGAAGTCGGACGCCAATATCCGCATCAGCAGCCGGTTGGATGCGACCAGCCGCACCGCCTTGCCGAACGGCAGGCGTTGCGCCGGCGCCTCTGGCAAAGGCGGCTCGGGAAAGGCGCGCAGCGTGAGCACCAGCGACGGCACCAGCGTCACCAGCAGCAGGCCACCCATCACGCCGAGCTTGAGCGGCCCGTCGCCCGGCCGGACCTGATCGACCAGCGTCGGCAGCACGAGCACGAGCAGCAAAGCGGCGGAGCCGACGACAAGCTGATAGGTCGCCACCCGCGTCCGCTCATTATAGTCGTGCGATATCTCCCCCGACCATGCGAGGAAGGGGATCTGGATCATCGACCAGCCGAGATAGAAAGCGAACAGGACGAGGCCGAGATAGAGCGGCGTCACGCCCCACAACGGGAAGAAGAGCAGCAAGGCCGACAGGCCGAACACCGCGCCGCCGGCGGCGATCCAGATGCGGCGGCGGCCGAAGCGGCTGCGCGTCCGATCGCTCAGCGTTCCGATGATCGGATCGGCGATCGCCCCCCAGATCTTCTCGATCAGGAAGATGGTGCCGAGCACCGCCAGCGGCACGCCATAATGCTGCGCGAAGATCGCGGGCAGATAGACGTTGAGCGGCATCTGCGCGGCGGCGACGGGCAGCGCCACTGCGGAGAAAGCCAGCAGTCTGCCCGGCGGCAGCCGATCCGGCGGGGCGGTGGCTGCCGCTGCCGCTCCGCTTGTCCGCCACAGGTCGCTATTGATGGCTGTCGCCATGGTCCACCTCCTAGAAGCTGGTGCGCAGCGTCGCGCCGACCGTGCGGGGATCGCCCGTCAGGCCGGTGACGAGGCCGGTGTTGCCTGGCGTGAGGGTCTGGAAATAATCCTTGTCGAACAGGTTCTTGGTCCAGAGGGACGCGTCCCACCGACGATCCTCGCTGCGGACGCCGACGCGCAGATTGACGAGGCCGTAGCCGTCGACCTTCGAGAAGCGCGAGTTGCTGACCGCCGTGTAAAACGATGACCGGTGCGAATAATCGGCATGGCCGTAGAGCTGCACCGATCCGATCGGCTGGGCGACGTCGGCGCCCAGCGCGTAGGTGAACTTCGGCACGCCCGCGAGCGGCTGTCCGCTCAGGTCCGCGACGGCAAGGCCGCTTTCCACCGGCGCCGGGCCGTTGGGATAATCGCGATATTCGGCGTCGGTATAGGCGGCCGATGCCGTGAAGCTGATCAGGTCGTTGGGCGCATAGGCCGCATCCGCCTCCACACCGCGCGACCGCACCTTCCCGGCATTGGCGATATATTGGACGAACGTCACCGAAGACGGCAGCATGTCCAGGATCGCCGTCTGGTAATTGCCGACATCGGTCCAGAAGGCGGCGAGGTTCAGCGTCACCTGACGGTCGAGAAACTCGCTCTTGATGCCGATTTCGTAATTGTTGACCTTTTCGGGCTTCACCGTCGTCGGCACGCCGGGCGGCAGCGCGGCGAGATTCAGCCCGCCCGATTTGTTGCCGCGCGAATAGGTGGCGTAACCCAGCACGTCGGGCGCGATCTTGTAGGCGATGTTGATCGTGCCGGAGAGGCTGTCGTCCTTGCGCCTGGCGGTATAATCCGTCGCGGGGCCGAAGCTGTTGCGGATCTGCTGGGCCGCAGCGGCCAGTGCCGGGGGCAGGGCGCTCAGGTCCGCCCCTTCCTGCACCTGCGTATAGGTGCCGGTCTTGTCCTCATGGGTGAAGCGCAGGCCGGCGGTGACGCTGAGCGCGTCCGTGGCGTTCCAGGTCGCTTGCGCGAAGGCGGCATAGCTCTTGGTCTGTGGCGTCGACGTCGATCGCGCGACGAAGCCGTTGAGCGCGGCATTGCCAAGTGCCGCCGGGACGGTGGGCAGGAACCAGTTGGGGGCCGCCGGGCCATAGCCGGTGGCGCCATAGCCGTTCACCGTCTGGTCGAAATAATAGAGCCCGGCGACGTAATCGACGATGTTCTCGCCCGTCGAAGCGATCCGCAATTCCTGGCTGAACTGGCGCTGACGATTGGCTTGCTCGGCCAGCGTGATGATCGGCAGGCCGATGGAATCGCCGTCATTGGCCGGGTTCCAGTGCCAGCGGCGATAGGCGGTGATGCTGGTCAGCGCGACGGGACCGAGATCCCAGTCGATCTGTCCCGAAAAGCCATAGCCATACATGTCGGCATGGAAATCCGAGTCCGCATCCGTCTTGCGCGCGAACGGATCGGCGGGCAGCGGCGTGTAGCCGGCGCGGGTGACGCGATCGGCGAAGCTGTTGGGGATCGGGCTGCCATTGTCATAGGCGGTGAAGACATCCGCGATCACGCCGATGCAGCAGTTGAGCCGCTGGCGGGAAAAGTCCGCGATCAGCCGGATCGAAAGCGCCTCGGTGGGTGTCGCCAGAAGCTGGCCGCGCACCGAGAAATTGTCATAATCCTGCGCTTTGCGGCCGGTCCTGACATTGTCGAGGAAACCGTCGCGGTGCGTGTCGGCGATGCTCAGCCGGAAGGCCAGCTTGTCGTCGATCAGCGGTGCCGACGCCGATCCGCGGACCTGATGATAGCCGCGATCGCCGAGGCTCAACTCGCCCGAAAATTCGGGGGTGAAGCTGGGCAGGCGGCTGCTGATGTTGATCGCGCCAGCGGTCGTGTTCTTGCCGAACAAGGTGCCCTGCGGCCCGCGCAGCACCTCGATGCGATCGAGGTCGACAAGGTCGAACTGCGACGTGCCGACGCGGCCATAATAGACCTGGTCGACATAGACGCCGACGCCGTTTTCCAGCCCGTCATTGGTGAGCGCGACATTGCTGCCGAGGCCGCGGATGTTGATGTTGGTGTTGCGCGGGTTGAAGCTGAACACCTGCAGGCTGGGCACGAGCTGCTGAACCTGGTTGATGGTGAAGGTGCCGGTGCGTTCCAGCGTGTCGGCACCGATGGCGTTGAGCGCGATCGGCACGTCCTGCGCGCGTTCCTCGCGGCGGCGGGCCGTTACCAGGATTTCGGTGGCGGCGAGCAATTCCGCGCCAGCCGCCGCCTCCGGGCCAGCCGCTTCCGCCGGCGCGGCAGCGTCCCCGGCCTGGGCCGGCGATGGTGCGATCAACGCAAGCGCGGTCGCGCTCGCCGCAATATGGAACCCCAATTTCGTCTTATAGTCACGTCGAATAGGCATGCGTGTTCGTCCCCCGCGGCGCCTTCGCAGGGCAGCCGCTTCCATTCGCGCACGCCAAAGGGCGCGCACGGTCGTGCGTTCTTGATCGGGTTGGTCAGTCGGCCGTCAGGCCGTCATCTGGTCGGGAATGGACATAGCCGTCGCATATCATCTCCTCGCATTCGCGGGATCACGACGTCCGGTTGAGCGGGCCGAACCTTCGTGCGCTTTAGCCGTTGGTTACGCGGAGCAAGCTGCTTCCCATCAAAAGCCGCGGGCCCTTCTTGCGGACGCGCACATCCGCCCGGCGACAGCCACTCACCGGAGGCCCGCCAGCGCCTTGGCTGGTGGGCATGGATTTAGTCTACTAATCTAGTAGTGATTCCAATATAGTTTTGCTTGCGAACGCCAAAGGCGCAGCACGGCAGCGGCTTAGGTGCGTTCGGCCGCCGGATCGGTGGCATTGCTGCATTCCGTCGAATCTGCACTTGTCATATATGGTGCAGTCTGTATCGTAATATCGAACGCATCGAGCGCGGCCTTGAGATCGCGCCGGTGATTCGTGGTCACTAGGTAGAGGATGCATTTGATGTCGCTCGATCTCATCATCCGGAACGCGCGCGTGTGTGACGGTTCCGGCGGCCCCAGCTTCACCGGCGATGTCGGCGTGCGCGGCGGCCGTATCGTCGCGGTGGGCGAGGTGAGCGGCGATGCCGCCGAAGTGGTGGACGCCAAGGGGCTTGTGGTCGCCCCCGGCTTCATTGATCCGCACACCCATTATGACGCGCAGCTGGTGTGGGATGGCCTTGCCCAGCCTTCGCTGGAGCATGGCATCACCACGATCGTCCCCGGCAATTGTTCGCTGAGCCTGGCGCCGCTGCGTGCCGAGCATCGCGAATTGCTGGGCGCCACCTTCCGCAAGATCGAGGAAATGCCCAAGAACGCGTTCGACGCGGGCCTGACCTGGAAGTGGGAGACGTTCGGCGAATATGTCGATGCGATCCGTGGCGGGCTTGGCATCAACGTCGCGCCCGCCGTGGGCCACAGCCTGATCCGCTTGTGGGTGATGGGCGACGACGCCCGCGAACGGGCCGCCACCGACGATGAAATCGCGGCGATGCAGGAAGCGCTGCGCGAATGCCTGCGCGCCGGCGCGATCGGCATGAGCGGTTCGTGGGTCGATATCGACCATGAAAATCGCCCGGTGCCCGCGCGTCTCGCCGAGCCCAAGGAACTGGACGCGCTGTGCGCCGTGCTGGGCGAATTCGGCGCGATCCTGCAGATCGTGCCCGAATTCTGGGATGCGGACCTGCTGTGCGCGCGGATCGACATTCTGGCCGATCTTTCGCGCAAGCATGGGATCTCCACCACCTTCTCGCCGCTGTTCGACAGCAATGCCGCGCCGGAACTGTGCGGGATCGCGCTGGAGCGTATCAAGCTGCAGACCGCGCATGGCGCGCGCGTCGTGCCGCAGATGCAGACCCGCCCGATCGACCTGTCGTTCGACCTGACGGCGCCGATGTCCACCTTCGCGACGCTGCCGAGCTGGTGGGCGACGACCTTGATGCCGCACGATCAGAAGCTCGCCGCGCTGCGCGATCCCGAACATCGCGCCAAGCTTAAGGCCGAGATCGAGCATTTCATGATGCCGATCGGCCTGCAGATCGACTTCGCCGACGCCTTCGTGAAGCGGCCGGGACCGAACAGCAAGCATCTGGAAGGCCGCACGATCCGCGACATCGCCGCCGAACGCGGCTGCCACATCGCCGAGGCGATCATCGACGTCGCGCTCGAGGACGATCTCCAGACATCCTATGGCCTGGAGGCGCTGGGCCATAATGACACCGCGAAGATCGCCAATTTCCTGGCCGAGCCGCTGATCGGCATCGGTGCGGGCGACGGCGGCGCGCATGTCACCAACTTTTCCACTTATGGCGACACCGGCTACCTGTTCAGCCAATATGTGCGCGGCCACAAGACGCTGTCGGTCGAGCAGGCGGTGCACAAGCTGACCTGGGACATCGCCAATCTGTGGGGAATCAAGGATCGCGGCCTGCTGAAGCCGGGCTATGCGGCGGACCTCGTGATCTTCGACCCCGCGGCGATTGATCGCGGCCCGGAAATCTCGGTCGACGATCTTCCGGCGGATGGCTTCCGCTACATCCGCCGCGCCGCCGGCATCGAGCAGGTGTTCGTCAACGGCCGCCGCGCCTACAGCCGCGACGGTGGCTATACCGAAGCCCGCACCGGCGCGATCGTGCCGATGGCCGCCTGAAGGGAGCGAGAGACATGACCAACAACGCCGTCCGCATCGCGCCCCGCCGCAACTTCATCCAGCCCAAGCCGGGCGACAGCTGGGAAAGCATCGCGACCCGCGAACTGGCGGGAACGCCGCTCGAGGATGCGGTGAACATGCTGAAGAGCTGGAACCTCTATGTGGCCTTCCGCCCGGTGGGCGCGATCACGCCCACCGACGTGATCTTCATCGAGCCGCCGCGCGCGGGGTGAGGGCTTAGGAGCGCAGGGTGACCGCCACCATATCGCGCGTGCAGCTGACCGCCACGCATGATGGCGAGGCGGCGGTGGCGATCGAGCTGACCTTTCCCAATGGCGGCCGATCGCAGGTGCACATCAATGCGGACGAGGCGGTCGACGTGCTGGCGCTGGCCGGCGTGGCCAGCGTCGATGCGCTCGTCGGGCACCCGTGGACGGTGCTCGACGTGCGCGATCCGAAATTCATGGGTTGAAAAAGACAAGCCAGGAGAGGGCGATGAACAAGCCGATCGAGCTGAACAAGGACGAAGCATCCTATCTGATGGGCGCGGCCGAACCGCCCACGTCGAGCGTGCTGATCAGCAACTCGAAATATCTCAACAACCCGCTGTTCCGCGATGTCTATGCCCAGTTCGGGCTGAAGCGCGACGGGCACGACCTGCCGGCCGCCTATCTGATCCCGCAGCTGAGCCGCGCCTTTGGCGAGGTGACGGATTATGGCCATGTCTTCGGCGCGCTGGCGGCCGAAAAGGCACGGATTCCCGAATTCGCCGAATGGCTGGACGCGCGTTTCCTGTCCAACTTCACCGCCGAGCTGGTGGAAGGCTGCAAGCCCGGCACGCTGGGTTCGCTGATGCACGATTTCATCGTCAAGAGCGGCCTGGATATCGACTTCATGTATACCGGCGCGCCGGCCAATGATTTCGAATATCTGGTGAAGCGCCGGGTGCAGAACCACGATATCGAACATATGGTGACGGGCCTCGATCCGAGCCCGGTGGGCGAAATCGCGCTGATCGCCGCCAACACCATCGCCAATTCCAACTATTTTCAGGGCGATTTCGTCCACGAGCTGAACGCTTATGGCTCGATCCTGATGTCGACCTCGGTCAGCCGCGCGGGCCTGCATTATCCCAATGTGCTGCCGACGCTGCTGGAAGGCATGGCGCGCGGCTATGCGGTGGGCGCCAAGCAGAAGAAGCCCTTCTTCATGATCCGCTGGGAAGATTATCTGGACTGGCAGATCGCCGACATTCGCGAGGAGTTCGGTTTCCAGGACGGCCCGGCGCTGGGCGACTGGGAATGGACCTACGACGCCTTCCGCGGCTGATCGCATCCGGCTCCATCCAAGGGGATCCAGGGATCCTCGCTTCTCCCAGAAGGGTGGACAACCTGACGCCGTGTGGGTGGGGGCCCATGCGGCGTCTTTTGCCGTGTCCGAAACTGGAAATCGCGGGGTAAAAGGCGCATAATATCGCACCCCCAGCGCGGCTTCGCCGAGGGGACGGGCCGCGACTGGCATGAGCGGGACACTTCCTTGGGAGGTCGCCATGACAGACATGACCACAGCGATGGACCAGAGCCACGAACTGATTTCCTCCGCCCGCGTCGAAGGCACGCCGGTATATTCGCCGCAGGGTGACAAGCTGGGCACGATCCACGCGGTGATGATCCACAAGACGACCGGGCAGGTCGCCTATGCCGTGCTGCAGTTCGGCGGGCTGTTCGGCATCGGTAGCCACGTCCACCCGTTGCCGTGGGACAAGATCACTTATGATGCGGGCCGCCACGGCTATGTGGCCGACGTGACGCGCGAACAGATCGAGGATGCGCCGAGCCTCGACCTCGATGCCACCGATCGCATCCGTGAAAGTGAAACACCCATGTATTCCTATTGGGATTCGAAACCCTATTGGTGATGGCGTTCGGCGCGATTCGGTGTCGAATTACTTTACATTCGCTTTGGGTTTCAGAAGGTTGTTTACCATTATGAGACACGCAATTCCGTAATTCGCGTGGATTGGCCCCCCATTTGCAAATACCATCCGTGAAAGCCGGATCGATTCCGGATGGTTGTTTGGGGGGCGTTTCATGGTGGGCTTCAAATCGATCATGATCGGCGCTGCGGCGCTGGCAGTGGCGGCGGTTCCGGCATCGGCTTCGGCGGCGCTGCTCACCTTCAACCTGACGGGTAACAGCTATCTCGACGGCACGGACGGCAATGTCCGGACATTCTCGGCAACGTCGGGTTCGACGACGATCAACGTGAAGGCGACGGCCTGGCGGCGGGCGTCGGCCACAGGCAGCACGGTGCAGAGCGCCTATCTCGGCGCCTATTCGAACGGCCTTGGCGTCACCAACAGCAAGGAAGGCAGCGGCCAAAGCGGCAATTCCCACACCGTCGACAATAAGGACGGTTTCGACTTTATCGTGTTCCAGTTCGATCAGGTGGTCGAGGTGGATCAGGCCTATTTCTCGCCCTACAAGATCGGCCGCGAGACCGACAGCGATGCCACGATCATGGTGGGCAACAGCGCCACGCCTTTTTCGTCGGGGCTGAACTTCGCCAACTGGGCGTCGGTGGATGCGCTGTTCAATCCGTTCCAGGCCGCGTCGGGCACGGCCGGCTTGCGCGATATCAACGGGCTGAACGAACAAGGCAATCTGCTGTTCGTCGGCGCCAGCTTCACCGATCTCGACAAGCTCGACGGCTTCAAGCTCAAGCAGCTCAAGGTCAACAGCGTGACGCCCAGCGCGCCGGGCCCGGTGCCCGAGCCCGCGACCTGGGCGATGATGATCGCCGGTTTCGGCCTTGTCGGCGGCGCGATGCGCCGGCGCGAGCGCCCGGCGGCGCTGGCTTGAACGAGGGGGCCTGAGCAAAAAGGGCCTGAGCAATGGGGGCCTGACCAAGGGTTTCGCCCGCGCCCCGGAATCAATTCCCGCCGGGGTGAAGGGCGGATGCAGGAGCGGGCCGGGGGGCGACCCCCGGCCCGCACTTTATTGCACGCTCCGATGCATATGCCCGGCCGCTGGCGAGCTGCGGAGCGGCCGCGATCAGCGCAGGATCTTGGCGAGACCCTTGGATAGCTGGAGCGCGCCATTGAGCCGCGCCTTGGCGTCGGGCCAGGGGCGGGTGATGACCAGCTTGTTGTCTGGCCGCAGCTTGGCCGTGCCCTGCAGGCGCTGGGCATAAGCGATCAGGCCCGCCGGATCGGGGAAGCTGTCGTTGAAGAAGGTGACGAGCGCGCCGCGCGGCCCGGCATCGAGCTTCGCGACATGCGCCTTGCGGCAGTTGAGCTTGGTCTGGATCACCGACAGCAGGTTCTGCGTCGGTTCGGGCAGCTTGCCGAAACGATCGATCAACTCGGCCGCGAACGCCTCGATCTCGGTTGCGTTTTCCAGCTCGTTCATGCGGCGATAGAGGCCCATGCGCAGATCGAGATCGGGCACATATTCCTCGGGAATGAGGATCGGCGCGTCGACGTTGATCTGCGGCGAAAGATCGCGGGTCGAGACGGCGGCTTCCCTGAGCCCGCCGGCCTTGGCCTCCATGATCGCGTCTTCCAGCATCGACTGGTAGAGTTCGAAGCCGACTTCCTTGATATGGCCCGATTGTTCGTCGCCGAGCAGGTTGCCGGCGCCGCGAATATCGAGATCGTGGCTGGCGAGCTGGAAGCCCGCGCCAAGCGAATCGAGATCGGACAGCACGTGCAGCCGCTTCATCGCGGCTTCGGTGATCGTGCGCGTCGCGGGCGTGGTGAAATAGGCGTAGGCGCGGGTCTTCGATCGGCCGACGCGCCCGCGCAGCTGGTAAAGCTGGGCGAGGCCGAAGCGATCCGCGCGGTGGATGATCAGCGTGTTGGCGCTGGGAATATCGAGCCCGCTTTCGACGATCGTGGTGGACAAGAGCACCTCGAACTTCTTGTCGTAGAAGGCGGACATCCGCTCCTCCACCTCGGTCGGGCTCATCTGGCCGTGCGCCACGACATAGCGGACCTCGGGAACCTCCTTGCGCAGGAACTCCTCGATATCGGGTAGATCCTTGATGCGCGGGGCGACGAAGAAGCTCTGCCCGCCGCGATAATGTTCGCGCAGCAGGGCTTCGCGCAGCACCACCGGATCCCACGGCATCACATAGGTGCGCACCGCCAGGCGATCGACCGGTGGGGTCTGGATGACGGACAATTCGCGCAGGCCCGACATCGCCATCTGCAGGGTGCGCGGGATCGGCGTGGCGGTGAGGGTGAGGACATGGACGTCCGACTTCATCGCCTTCAGCCGTTCCTTGTGGACGACACCAAAGCGCTGTTCCTCGTCGACGATGACGAGGCCGAGCCGCTTGAATTCGACGGCCTTGGCGATCACCGCATGGGTGCCGACGACGATGTCGATCGACCCGTCGGTCAGTCCTTCCTTGGTTCTCTTCGCCTCGGCTGCCGGCACCAGCCGCGACAGGCGGCCGATATTGATCGGGAAACCCTGGAAGCGTTCGACGAAATTGGTGAAATGCTGGCGGGCGAGCAGCGTGGTGGGCACCACCACCGCCACCTGCATGCCTGCCATCGCCGCGACGAAGGCGGCGCGCAACGCCACTTCGGTCTTGCCGAAGCCGACATCGCCGCAGACGAGGCGATCCATCGGCGTGCCCTTGGCCAGATCGTCCAGCACGTCGCCGATCGCGCGATCCTGATCGTCGGTTTCCTGATAGGGGAAGCGATCGACGAAGGCGGGATAGCTGCCGCTATCGGTTTCGGCCACGTCGGCCGGGCGCAGCGCGCGCGCGGCGGCGGTGGCGATCAGTTCACCCGCGATTTCGCGGATGCGTTCCTTCATCCGCGCCTTGCGCGCCTGCCAGGCGACGCCGCCCAGCTTGTCGAGCGCCGCGCCTTCCGTCTCCGCGCCATAGCGCGACAGGACGTCGATATTTTCGACCGGCACGTAGAGCTTGTCGCCGCCGGCATAGCTGAGCGCGACGCAATCGTGCGGGCTGGTGCCGACCGGGATCGACATCAGCCCTTCATAACGGCCGATGCCGTGATCGGCGTGGACCACGAGATCGCCGGGGCTGAGCGTCGCCAGTTCGGCCATGAAGGCGTCGGCGGATTTCTTGCGCTTGGCGCGGCGGACGAGCCGATCGCCCAGCATGTCCTGTTCGGTCAGCACCGCCATGTCGGGCGTGGTGAAGCCGTGATCGAGCGCGACGACGGCGAGCGCAACGGTGCCGCGCGCGGCGATGCCCTGCGCTTCCTGCCAGCTATCGGCGGGGGCGGCGCCGGCCAGGCCGTGATCCTTCAGCAGCCCGCCAAGCCGTTCGCGTGCGCCGCCCGAATAGCTGGCGAGGACGACCTTGCGGCCGCCACGCGTCAGCGCCTCGACATGTTCGGTAACGGCTTCATAGATGTTGAGATTCTGGGCGCGCTCGGGCGCGAAATCGCGCGGGCCATCGACCCCGAAATCAAGTACGCTGGCGCTTTCCGGCTCGTGGAACGGCGTGATCAGGTGGATCGGCCGGTCGGCGATCGCAGCCTGCCATTCGTCGATCGCCAGATAGAGCGTCTTGGGGTCGATCGGGCGATAGCTGCCCGGATCGGAGGACTGCGCCCGGACGCGATTGGCGTGATAATCGGCGATCGCTTCGAACCGGGCGTCGGCCGCGCCTTCGTCACCTGCATCGCGGACGATGATGTCGTCGTCGCGCAGATGATCGAACAGGGTGGCGAGGCGATCTTCGAGGAAGGGCAGCCAATGTTCCATGCCGGCCAGCCGGCGGCCGTCCGAAATCGCCTGATAGAGCGGATCGCCGGTGGCGGTGGCGCCAAAGGCTTCGCGATAGCGCGTGCGGAAGCGCTTGATGCTTTCCTCATCCAGCAGCGCCTCGGACGCGGGGAGCAGGGTGAAGCCGTCGATCCGGTCCACCGTGCGCTGGTCGGCCGGATCGAACCGGCGGACGCTTTCAATCTCGTCACCGAAGAAATCGAGGCGCAGGGCCAGTTCCTCGCCCGAGGGAAAGAGATCGAGCAGGCCGCCGCGCACCGCGAATTCGCCGGCATCGGCCACGGTATCGGTGCGGACATAGCCATTGGCCTGGAGGAGGAGCGCCAGCGCATCGCGATCGATTCGCTCGCCGGGCGCGAGGCGGGCGACGAGCTGGCGGATGCGGAAGGGGGTGAGCGTGCGCTGGGTGGCGGCGTTGACGGTGGTCAGCAGCAATTGCGGCCGATCCGCCTTGCGCTGGAGCGCGTGGAGCGTCGCCAGCCGCTGCGATGTCGCGCGCAGCGAAGGCGAGGCGCGGTCATAAGGCAGGCAATCCCAGGCGGGGAATTGAAGCACTTCCACTTCGGGCGCGAAATAAGCCGCGGCATCGGCAATGGCGCGCAGCGCGGCATCGTCCGGCGCCACGAACACCGCCCGGCCGCCATCCTTGCGCCCGCCGCAGGCCCGTGCCAGATCGGCCAGCAACCAGGGCAGGAAGCCCGCCGCGACGCCGGCGAGGGTGAGCGGCCGATCCGCCTTCAGGATGCGCTGGATATCAGTCATCGGCGGCGAATGCCGTCCATGGCCACGGCGATAGGCACCGCGATGCGATGCAGGTGCCGTGGCCCCGGCGGCGTCGCCGTCATTTCAGCACCTCGATATAATCGAGCCGCATCAGCGCCTCCATCATCGGCCCCTGCCATTGCGCGGGCACGGGCTCCACACCCATGGCCCAGGCCATGATGTCGACGTCCTGTTCCTCCATAAAGGCTTCGAACCAGTCCATCTCGGCCTCGCCCCAGCTGGCCGAATGATGATCGAAGAAGCCGCCGACCATATAATCGGCTTCCCGCGTGCCGCGGTGCCAGGCGCGGAAACGGAGGCGCTTGAGGCGAATGTCACGATCCATGGTCGGCTTCCCGGGCAATGCCAATAAGCCGGCGGGTGCTGGCGCACCTGCCGACTGGTCGATATGAGTGCGTGTCATCTACTATGCGCCCTGACATTCTCAACCCGTTGTTCGCCGAAGTGGAAGCGTTGAAGGGCGTCGGCCCTGCGCTGATGAAGCCCTTGCGCAAGCTGGGGCTGGAACGCGTCGTCGATCTTTTGTTCCACCTTCCCGCCACCTGGATCGACCGCAAGGCCGTGGAGGTGCTGGCGGAGGAGGATGCCGGGCGGGTGGTGACGGTGGTGGTGACGCCGGTCGAATATCGCGCATCGGGATCGGCTCGGGCGCCGTTTCGCGTGCAGGCGGTGGACAAGGCGGGCAACGCGCTCAGCCTCGTCTATTTCGGGCGCAATTCGGGCTGGGCGCGCAAGCTGTTTCCGCTGAACGAGCCGCGCACCGTTTCCGGCAAGATCGAACTTTACGGCCAGCAATTGCAGATGATCCACCCGGATCATGTGATCGCGCCGGGCGAGGCGGTGGACCTGCCGGCGCGCGAGCCGGTCTATCGGCTGTCGGAGGGGCTGGCCAATCGCCGCATGGGGCAATTGGCCGAACAGGCGGTGGCGCGGGCGCCCGATCTGGCCGAATGGATCGAACCGAGCCTGCTGGCGCGCCATCAATGGCCCAATTGGCGCGACGCGATCACGCGCGCCCATGCCGATCCGGCGGACAAGGTGGCGCGCGAACGGCTGGCCTATGACGAGGTGTTCGCCAACCAGTTGGCGCTGATGCTGGTGCGGGCATCGTCGCGGCGGCGGCGTGGCCAGCCGCTGCTGGGCGACGGGCGGCTGCGCGACATGCTGCGCCTGCCTTATGCGCCGACGGGCGCGCAGCGGCGGACGATCGCCGAGATCGAGGGTGATCTGCAACAGGCGACGCCGATGGTGCGGCTGCTGCAGGGCGATGTCGGCGCTGGCAAGACGCTGGTGGCGCTGATGACGTTGCTCACCGCGGTCGAGGCCGGGGCGCAGGGCGCGTTGCTCGCGCCGACCGAGATTCTGGCACGCCAGCATTATGAAACGCTGTCGCGCCAGCTGGCGGGGATGCCGGTCAATGTCGCGATCCTGACCGGGCGGGAAAAGGGCCGCGCGCGCGAAAGCGTGCTGATGGGGCTGGCCGACGGATCGATCCATATCCTGATCGGCACGCACGCCATCTTCCAGCAAGGCGTGACCTACAAGCGGCTTGGGCTTGCCGTGATCGACGAACAGCACCGTTTCGGCGTCGCCCAGCGGATGATGCTGACGGCGAAGGCCGAACTGCCGCCGCATCTGTTGGTGATGACGGCGACGCCGATCCCGCGCACGCTGACCTTGAGTCATTATGGCGAGATGGACGTGAGCCGGCTGGACGAGATGCCGCCCGGCCGCCAGCCGATCGAAACGCGGGTGATGAACGACGAGCGGCTGGACGAAGTGGTCGATGCGCTCGGCCGGCACATGGCCGGCGGCGGCCAGGCTTATTGGGTGTGCCCGCTGGTCGAGGAAAGCGAGCTTTCCGATCAGGCCGCCGCTGAGGACCGCGCCGCGACATTGAAGGCGCGGTTCGGCGACAAGGTGGGGCTGGTCCATGGCCGGATGAAGGGGCCGGAAAAGGATGCGGTGATGGCCGCGTTCCAGCGGGGCGATCATGCCGTGCTGGTTGCCACCACGGTGATCGAGGTGGGCGTGGACGTGCCCAATGCGACGCTGATGATCATCGAGGGCGCCGATCGCTTCGGCCTGGCGCAATTGCACCAGTTGCGCGGTCGGGTGGGGCGGGGCGAGGGACGATCGGTGTGCCTGCTGCTGCGGGGCCGCGCGTTGAGCGAGACCGCGCGGGCGCGGCTGGCGCTGATGCGCGAGACGAACGATGGCTTCCGCATCGCGGAGGAGGATCTGAAGCTGCGCGGCGCGGGCGAGATCCTCGGCACGCGCCAATCGGGCGACGCGGAATTGCGGCTGGCCGATGCCGAGCAACTGGCGGCGCTGATCGACACCGCGACAGACGATGCGCGGCTGCTGGTCGATCGTGACGGCGGGCTTGAAGCGGAGCGGGGGCAGGCGGCGCGGACCGCCCTCTATCTGTTCGAGCGCGATGCGGCGGTGGGGCTGCTGCGTTCGGGCTGACGGCCTATTCGGCCAGATCGAAGATCAGGCGATATTCCTCGGCCTCGATCGGCGGGCGGAATTCGGCGCCGATGCGGTTGCCGAGCGCCCAGGCGACGCGCGCGCGGCGTTCGCCATGGCCGGGGATGGTGATGTCGATCATCGATTCCTGCGCGACGATGGCGGCGGTGCGCGCCATGAAGCCGAAGCGCGACACATTGATGATCTCGGCCGGGATCTCGGAGGAGCCGGGCAGCCGGATCGTGGTGCGCAGGAAAATGTCCTCACGCGTGGCGCGGCGCTTTTCGACCTCGAAAAGATGACGCGCGAGACCCTGTGAAGCCATGATTCTTACCCCGAAATGCCCGCTGACGGTGCGCCACGGGGATTAAGCGCGGCCCAAGAGAAATGGT
This sequence comes from Edaphosphingomonas laterariae, assembly GCF_900188165.1. Taxonomy (GTDB): domain Bacteria; phylum Pseudomonadota; class Alphaproteobacteria; order Sphingomonadales; family Sphingomonadaceae; genus Sphingomonas_E; species Sphingomonas_E laterariae. Next base: position 42,399 of record NZ_FZOS01000016.1, read on the forward strand.
TAATGCGATGAAACGAGCCATGGTCCCGCGACTTTTCCGTCCGCGGGACCATGGCGGTTAACGATCAGGCCGTGGCGAGCGTGCCGTGGCGACGGCGCAGGGTGCCGCCGACGAGGCCGAATCCGGCGATCATCATCGCCCAGGTCGCCGGTTCCGGCACAGCGGCGGGCGGCGCGGTGAAGCCGCTGATGACGAACAGGCCGTTACCCGAACCGAAGGTTGAAAACAGGAAATCGCCGGTCAGCGGATCGATCACCGCCCCTTCGGCGCCGTTCAGCCCGGTAATGAAATCGCGGCGCGTGCCGGCGATCGGGTTGCCATTGGCGTCGAGCGTGTAGGTGCCGACCTTGCCCGCGCTATATTCGGACACGAGCAGGCTATCGACGCCGAAGCCGGCATTGCCGCCGTCGACATAGACGAGGCCCTCGGGTCCACCCGACAACTGGCCCGACAGCGTGACCGCGCCGACCGTGTAGAGGCCCGAGCCGTCCGCCGTGAGCGTCGCGGTGTAGAATTGCCCGGTCGAATAGCTGGCGATCTTAAGATTGCCCGCGCCGTCGAAGCCCTGCGGCACGAATTGCAGCGTGCCCACCGTGCCGCCGACGCCGCCGGCACCGCCAAGGCTGATAATCTTGTCCGGCGCGGTGCTGCCCGGCTTGTATTGCAGCAGCGTGTTGGTGGGATAGCCGGTGGCGAACAGCACGCCGCCGGGGCCGAAGGTGAGCCCGCCGTCGATCTGCGGGGCCGCCGCATAAAAGGCCGATGGCGCGCCGAAGCCGGTGATGTGGCCATCCGCGCCGCGCACCACGTCGATGCTGGCGATATAGCCCTGCGCCGTATTGGCGTTGCCGCCGATCAGCAGCGTGTTGTTGTCGAGGAAGGTGACGCCGCCGAGCTGGCCGGTGACGCCGGTGGGCGTGCCCAGGCTGCTGCAGCTGTAGCTGCCGGCGAAATCGCCCCCAAAGGAAACGCTGCCGCAGGTGGCGGCAAAGGCGGGGACGGCGGAAAAGCCAAAATAGGCACAAGCAAGAAAAGCGAGAGACAAGCGCATCGGAACACACCCCGAGTTAAGAAAAAGCGGCCTGTCCGACGAGGCATTCATGTGCCTCCGCGCCCTCCGGTCAGGTCGACCGGGGGCGTAGCATTGTCGATGCTGGGAAAATAGCGCCGCTCGTGCCGTTTCCGTTCCGAAACGGCACGATTGCGACGAAGATGTATTCTGGCGCGATCAGGCGGCGGTGAGGACGCCGTGATGCTTCTTGCCGGCGGAGATTTTCACCGGCGTGTCGCCAACGGCGATCACCTGTGCCTCATCGGCCACCTTCTCGCCGTCCACGCGGGCGCCGCCGCCCTTGATCAGGCGACGCGCCTCGCCCTTCGACGCGGCGAGGCCGAGCGCGACCAGCGCATCGACGATGACGATGCTGCCGCCCGCCACCGCATGCGTGGGCAGGGCATCGCCGGCGGCGCCTTCCTCGAACGTGCGGCGCGCGGTTTCGGCGGCCTGCGCGGCCGCATCCGCACCCCGGCAAAGCGCGGTCGCGGCATTGGCGAGGACGATCTTCGCCTCGTTGATCTCGGCGCCCTGCAGCGCGGCCAGCCGGTCGATCTCGTCCATCGGCAGATCGGTGAACAGGCGCAGCCGCGATGCGACGTCGCGATCGTCGGTGTTGCGCCAGAACTGCCAGTAATCGAAGTGCGAAAGCTGATCCTCGTTCAGCCACACGGCGCCACCCACCGTCTTGCCCATCTTGGTGCCATCGGCATTGGTGAGCAGCGGGGTGGTGAGGCCGAAGACCTGTGTGCCATCGACACGGCGGGCAAGCTCCACCCCGTTCACGATGTTGCCCCACTGGTCCGACCCGCCCATTTGCAGGCGGCAGCCGGCGCGGCGCGACAGCTCCAGGAAATCATAGGCCTGGAGGATCATGTAGTTGAATTCGAGGAAGGAGAGCGACTGTTCGCGATCGAGCCGCAGCTTCACCGAATCGAAGCTGAGCATCCGGTTGACCGAGAAATGCTGGCCGATGTCGCGCAGGAAGGGGATATATTCCAGCTTGTCGAGCCATTCGGCATTGTCGAGCATGATCGCGTCGGTGGGCCCGTCGCCGAACGTCAGGAAGCGTTCGAATACCCGCTTGATCGACGCGACATTGGCTTTGATCGTTTCTTCGCCCAGCAGGCTGCGGGCTTCGTCCTTGAAGCTCGGATCGCCGATCTTGCCGGTGCCGCCGCCCATCAGCACGATCGGCTTGTGGCCGGCGCGCTGCAACTGGCGAAGCATCATGATCGACACGAGATGGCCGACATGCAGCGAAGGCGCGGTCGGATCGAAGCCGATATAGCCCGGTACGACGGCCCGTTCGGCCAGCGCGTCAAGCGCGCTCGCATCGGTCAGCTGGTGGATATAGCCTCGGCTGTCGAGCAGACGCAGGAGATCAGACTTATATTCGGTCATGGCGCCATCTGGGATTGTTCGGTGGCGGCGCTTAGCATGGGCGCGCCTTCCCGTGTAGGGGCAGATGGCAGAGGATTTTTCGGGGAGACGGGCGTGCCGCTGGGCGAATGGATGGCGAAGGCGCGAAGCTGGACGTGGCAGGATGTGTTCAATGCCGCGCTTGCCGTCGCACTGGCGCCGGTCGCGATCCCGGTCGCGCTGATCGTGCGGCTGACCGAACGGCCGATGGATCGTTCGCCCGAGGAGGTGGCGCATTATCTGCGCCTCGCCCTCAACCATGCGGCGGGGATCGAGGAGCGGCCGCCAGAGGCCTGGGATTGGGCGGATTTTACCGGCATCCGCATCGCCGACCGGGAACTGGAGGAGATTCGCGCCCGTGCGGCCCGGCTGCGCTTGCCGCTGGGCGAGGAAGCTGCAATGGAACTCCGCTTCCTGCTCGCGCGTGCCGAGCGCGCCGCCCGCCGAGGCCACCCCGAAAGGTTCGATTCATGAGCAAATCCGTTCTTGCCGTCGGGCTGATGTCCGGCACCTCGCTGGACGGAATCGATGCCGCGCTGATCGAAACCGATGGCGAAGGGCAGGTGCGGCCGATCGCGTTTCGCGGCGAACGCTATTCCGAAGCGGCGCGCACCACGCTGAAGGCCGCGACCGAACTGGCGCTGGCCTTCGAAAGCCCGCGCGCCAATCCCGAAATCCAGGCGGCCGAGGAACTGGTGACGCGCAGCCACATCTTGGCGGTGCGCAAGCTGCTGATGGACGCGCATATCTCGCCGACGGACGTGGCCGTGATCGGCTTTCACGGCCAGACGATCGCGCATCGGCCCGATCGCGGCTGGACCTGGCAGATCGGCGACGGCGCGGTGATGGCGGACGCGCTGGGCATTCCGGTGATCAACGATCTGCGTTCCGCCGACGTGGCGGCGGGCGGGCAGGGCGCGCCGCTGCTGCCGGTCTATCACCGCGCTTTGGTGGCGGACGAGGCCAAGCCGATCGCGATCCTGAATCTTGGTGGCGTCGGCAATCTTACCTGGATCGGCCGCGAGGGCGAGTTGATCGCCTTCGATACCGGGCCGGCCAACGGCCTGATCGACGATTGGATGCTGGCGACGACCGGGCAGGCGTTCGACCGCGACGGCGCGCTCGCCGCGACCGGGCGGGTGGAGGAGGCGATCCTCAAGACGATGCTGGACAATCGCTGGTTCGGTCAGCCGCCGCCCAAGTCGCTCGATCGATCGGATTTCACGATGGCGCCGGTGCGCGGCCTTTCGCCCGCCGATGGCGCCACCACACTGACCGCATTCACCGCGATCACCGTTTCCTATGGCCTGAAGCTGTTGCCCGAGGCGCCCCGGCGGCTGATCGTTGCCGGCGGCGGGCGGCATAATGCGACGTTGATGGCGATGCTGGCCGAAGCCTGCGGCATCACGCCCGAACCGATCGAGGCGCTTGGCTGGAATGGCGACGCGACCGAGGCGGAGGGCTTCGCCTACATGGCCGTCCGCGCGCTCGATGGCCGGCCGATCAGCTTCCCCGGCACCACCGGGGCACCGGCGGCGATGACCGGGGGCGTGCTGCACAAGGCGGCCTGAACCGCAGATGCCGGGGGAGTGCGCGATGGCCGTTTCGGAAACACGCACCATAACAACGCCGGATGTTCGCTTTTCGGTTCGGGTGCGGGGCGATGGGCCCGCCGTGCTGTTCGTCCACGGCTTTGGCGGCGATGCCGCGAGCTGGGAGGCGCTGTGGCAGGCGCTGCCCGCCGGCCGCACCTATATCGCCCCCGATCTGCGCGGCTTCGGTCAGTCCGTCGCGACCGGCGATGATGCCTTCAGCCACACGAACGATCTGGCCGCACTGCTCGACGGGCTGGGCATCGAACGGTGCGATCTTGTCGGCCTGTCGATGGGGGGCGCCATCGCGCTCAACTTCGCGATCCGCTTTCCGCGTCGCGTGCACCGGCTGGCGCTTGTCAGCCCCGCGATGACGGCGTGGGAATGGTCGGACGAGTGGCGATCGCTCTGGCACGTGATCACGCGCGCCGCGCGGGCGGGCGACATGGCGGAGGCGAAGCGGCTGTGGGGGCAGCATCCGCTGTTTGTCAGCACGCGCGAAAGCGCGGCGGCGGCGATGCTGGCGGATGAAATCCTTCGCTTTTCAGGCGTGCAATGGGTGGAGGACCGTCAGGAAGCGGCGCTGCCGGACGTGGAGCGCCTGCACGAGATCGACCGGCCGATCCTGCTGCTCAGCGGCGGGCGCGACATGGCCGATTTCCGCCTGATCGCCGATATTATCGCTGCCAGCGCAGCGCATGTGACGCGGCGGGACCGGGCCGATCTCGGCCATCTCCTCCACATGGAAGATCCGCATTGGTGCGCCGGGCAGCTGGCGGCGTTCTGGGCCGCCGGCTGAGGCGCTTTCCTTATTTCGGCTTTGCGGCGGTCGCCGGCTTGGCCGGGGGCATCCTGCACTGGGGAAGTTTCAGCTGCGCTAGATCCTTGCACGGGCGCACCTGCACCGATCCGTCCGGGCCGATGAATACGGCCTTGTCGCCGCCGGGATTGCAGCGCGCCGTCCACATCACGAGATTCTTGTAGGTCTGCTGCTTCGCGCTCCATTCCACGCGCTTGCAATATTGGCCGGAATCGAGAACCGCGCGGCGCAGCGCGGCGTTGCGCTGTAGGTCGGTCAACGCGGCCAGCCGATCGCTATAGGGGTTGGCTTGCGGCTTGGGCTGGGCGAGCACGGGGCTGGCCATGGTCGCGGCGATCAGCGCGGCCAGAAGCAGGCGGGGGGCGGGCATCGATTTCTCCATCGGGAAAGGGCTCAGACCTTGCGGCTCAGCGTGCGCATCGCATCGTCCAGCCCGTCCAGGGTGAGCGGATACATGCGTTCATTCATCAGTTCGCGGATCAGCCGGGTCGACTGCGAATAGCCCCAATGCTCCTCCGGCGTCGGGTTCAGCCAGGCCGCCGCCGGATAGGTGTTGGTGATGCGCTGCATCCACACATAGCCGGGTTCGTCATTATGATGTTCCACCGATCCGCCGGGATGGGTGATCTCATAAGGGCTCATCGCCGCATCGCCGACAAAGACGAGCTTATAGTCGTGCCCATATTTGTGCAGGATATCCCAGGTGGGCGTGCGTTCGGCGAAGCGACGGCGATTATCCTGCCACACGCCTTCGTAGAGGCAGTTGTGGAAATAGAAGAATTCGAGATTCTTGAACTCCGCCGTGGCGGCTGAAAACAGCTCCTCGCACAGCTTGATATATGGGTCCATCGACCCGCCGACATCGAGGAACAGCAGCAGCTTCACCGCATTGTGCCGTTCGGGCCGCATCTGCACGTCCAGCCAGCCCTTCCGCGCGGTGCCGTTGATCGTGGCGTCGATATCCAGTTCGTCGGCCGCCCCTTCGCGGGCGAAGCGGCGCAGCCGGCGCAGCGCGACCTTGATGTTGCGCGTGCCCAGTTCCCTGGTGGAATCGAGATTACGGAATTCGCGCTTGTCCCACACCTTCACCGCGCGCTTGTGCCGGCTTTCGCCGCCGATCCGTACGCCTTCGGGATTGTAGCCGCTATTGCCGAAGGGCGATGTGCCGCCGGTGCCGATCCACTTGTTGCCGCCCTGGTGTCGGCCCTGCTGTTCTTCGAGACGCTTCTTCAGCGTCGCCATGATTTCCTCCCACGATCCGAGCGATTTGATCTCCTCCATCTGCTCGGGCGTCAGGTACAGCTCGGCCACCTTGCGCAGCCATTCCTCGGGCAGTTCGGCCTCGGCCGTGCCATAGCTGCCCTCGATTCCCTTGAAGACCTTGGCGAACACCTGGTCGAACCGATCGAGCAGCCCTTCGTCCTTCACGAAGATCGCGCGGGAGAGATAATAGAACTCCTCTGGCCGCCGTTCGATCACGTCGCGGTCCAGCGCTTCCAGCAACACCAGATGCTCCTTGATGGAGGCGGGGATGCCGGCGCTGCGCAGCTCATCGAGGAAGGAAAGGAACATGGGGCCTAGCCTTGCCGTGGCGGCGGGCGATGGACAAGCGAAACCCGCATCGGCCTTCACCATGGATTTACCATCGCCGCGCATAGATTGTTGCATTGCGTCAATGATCGTTCATTGTGGCGATGGGGGGAGTAAGCCACTGGTGATATTGGGAACGGACGAGCATTTGGCGCGGCTGGGCGAGCAGTGCGGCGATTTCGCGTTGCAATGCAGCGACGTCGCCGGTTTCGTTTCCCAGGTGAACCAGCGGATCGAGGACGATCATGGCCGGCTGGAAACGCTGCGCGACAGCGTGGCGCGGCTCTCGATGCTGCAGGGCGAGGCGCACGACGCCGCGACCGAGATCCGCGAGGTGGCCGAACGCGCGACCGGCCTGATCAGCGACAGCCATGGTGCGGTGATCGACGCGCTGGGCGAAATCGGCGGGCTGATCGACGATGTCGTCCGCATCGGTGACGAACTGGCGGGCTTCACCCAGGCGATCGAGCATGTCGCGGCGGTATCCGGCAAGCTCGACGCGATCGCGCGGCAGACCGGCATTCTGGCGATCAACGCGACGATCGAAGCGGCGCGGGCAGGGGAGTCGGCCAGTGGCTTCGCCGCCGTCGCGGGCGAGGTGAAACGGCTCGCCGGCAGCGCGCGGGAAGCGACGGCCAGCGTGCGCGGCAGCATCGAACGGCTGGATCGCAGCGCCTGGCGGGTGATCGGCGACATGCAGGCGAGTGCGGAACGCGGCCGCGCGGCGCGCAGCCGGGCGGGCGAGATCAGCGGTACGCTGGAGAGGATCGCGGCGCTCGTCACCCAGTTCGACCAGCAATCGGCGGCGATTGCCCGCGCGGGCGAGGATGTGACGCGCCACGTGGCGACGCTGGACGACGGCCTTGGCGCCTTCCTGATGCGTGGCACCGAAAACGCGGCCGAGCTTGCGCGCACCCGCCAGCGGCTGGACGACCTGGAATCAGCTTCGAACCGGATGCTCGATCAGGTGGCGCATAGTGGCATCGCGACGCCGGACCGGCGCTTCATCGATCTGGCGCTGGACGAAGCGGCGCATGCCGGCCGGCTGATCGCGGACGCGCTGGCTGCCGGGCGGCTGGCGGAAGCGGACCTGTTCGACACCGGCTATCGCGCCGTGCCGGACAGCGATCCACCGCAATTCCTCACCGGCTTCGTGCCCTTCGCCGATCGCGAGCTGCGGCCGCTGCTGGACGCCGCCACGGCCCGCGATCCCGCGATCGTCGGCTGCTGCCTGATCGATCGCAACGGCCACCTGCCCACCCATATCAGCGCGCGCTCCGAACCACAGCGGCCGGGCGATCGCATCTGGAATGCGGAACATGCCCGCAACCGCCAGATCTTCATGGACCGCCAGACCCGTGACGCGCTCGACCGCGAGGGCGACTGGTTTCTCTATACCTATCGCCAGGATCTTGGCGAAGGCCGCTACCGCCCCTTGCGCAGCGTGTTCGTGCCGCTGGTCTTCGCAGGCCGGCGCTGGGGCTGTTATGAACTGGGCTATCTGATCTAGCGGACCTTGCCGGTCAGGGCGATTGGTCGCATGTCCGAAATGTACGATATAGCAGAGCTTTAGCGCGTTTTATTCGATGCAATCGGTCCGAACGCCACGCGCACGCGCGACGCCGTTCAGCACGATCTCGCTGATCGCGTCCACCACATCCTCGTCCGAGGCGGCGGTGCTGACGAGCATGCGGAACATCACCGCGCCCACGGCGATGTCGAACAGGGCGTCGGCGTCGATCGTGTCGCGCACCATGCCCAGCGCCTTGCCCCTGGCGATCACGGTGCGCAGGTCGGCCCGGGCCTGATCTTCCAGCGGGATGTGGAGTTCCTCGCGCAGCGCGGGTTCGCGCTGATAGGCCACGATCATGCCGATCGCCGCCGCGCCGATATCGGGCTGGCCATAACGATCGTGGAGCTGGCGGACGAGCGCGCGGACCTGCCCCTCTATGCCTTCGCTGGCGATCACGTCGGGCAGATGACCGCCGCCGCCATTGGCGATCTCGCTGGTGAGATGCGCCTTGGACGGCCAGCGCCGATAGATGGAGACGCGCGATATGCCCGTCGCCTGGGCGATCGCCTCGAAGCTCAGCGCATCGAAGCCGCGCGTGGCGAGGATGTGGCGCGCGGCATCCAGGATCGCCGCGTCGGCGCGCGCGTCGCGCGGGCGGCCGCGCGCGCGCGGTTCGCCGCCATCGTCGGAAGGGGAGGCCGTCGCCATGGCGCCAGCCCTAGCCCCGTCCGGCGGGTGGAGGCAAATCCGGTGGCAGGCGCCGGGTCAGGCCGCCTTCTCCCCGGCGGCGCTGTCCGCCGCATGCTTGGCGAAGGCCTTCTGGTTCGCGGTCATGATCGTTTCGATGAAACCGTCGCGCTGTTCGCGGCACCAGTCGAAGCTCCTGGTCCGCGCGACATTGTCGCCATTCACCTCGGGCAGAACATAGCGCGCGAACATTTCGAGCGAGCGCTTGAGATCGGCCGGCGCCGCCCAGTTCTTTTCCAGCAGCAGCAGGCAGCCGAAATCGGGCACCTTCTGTTCGAGCCGGCGGATCTGGGCGACGGCATCGTCGGGGGTGCCGACCACGATTTCCTGCCGTTCGATCAGGTCTTCGAGCGTGTGGTGCGCGGGGGAATCGGGCAGCTGTTCGGACTGGTTCTTGATGTAGCGCAGATAGCGTTCATAGCCGGCGCGCACCTGATCCATCGCCTTGTCGCGGGTTTCGGCGATGTGCATTTCGGTCGCGCAGCGGATGCGCGCGGGCGACATCGTGCGGCCCAGCTTGGCCGAGCTTTCCTGCGCGATCTTCCAGTTGGTCGAAAGCGCGTCGAAGCCCTGATACATGGTCGATGCAAGGCACAGCATGCCCGCATCATATTTCGCCGCCAGCGTGCCGCCATTGGGCGAGAAGGTGGAAGCGACGCACAGTTCGAGATCGCGATTATAGGGTAGGAGCTGGCAGTGCGCCTCGCGCAGATCGTACCAGCTCGATTTCTGCGTCACCCATTCGCCGGCGAGCAGGCGGGTGATCAGATCCAGCCCCTCGTCCAGCTTGCCGCGCGATTCCACCGCATCGAGGCCGAGCATGTGGGCGTCGGACACCAGCAGGCCGGGGCCGGCGCCGAAGATCAGGCGGCCATAGGTCAGATGGTCGAGCTGGGCGATGCGGTTCGCCGTCATCAGCGGGTTGTGATAGGGCAGCGAAACCACGCCGGTGCCGAGCTTGATCCGCTTGGTCCGCTGCGCGGCCGCCGCGATCATCAGTTCGGGCGACGCCGACAGCTCGTAACCGCCGCTGTGATGTTCGCCGTACCAGATTTCCTCGAAGCCGAGATTCTCGATGTCGACCGCGAGCTGCAGGTCGCGCTCCAGCGCCAAGGTCGGGCTTTCGTCCAGCGGGTGGAAGGGCGCCAGGAACACGCCGGCCCTCAGCTTCACCTTACGCATCGTCTCTCCTCCGGTTTTTCTTGATTCGGTTTCACGATATTATTTACGTTACATACTGTAAATATAATTTGCCGAAGCTTGAAAATCGTGGAATCCTTCGCCCCGATACCGATCCTGCGGCACAGCGGGACGAGCGAGGAGAGAGCCCTTGAAGGCAGCCAATTATGTCGATCCCGGCAAGATCGAGATGCGCGTCGATGCGACGCGCCCCGTGCCCGCGCCAGGCGAGGTTCTGGTCGCGGTCGAGGCTTGCGGCATCTGCGGATCGGACCTCCACATGTATCGCAACAACACGTCGCGCGATCACCTCGCCCGCAAGACGCCCGAAGGCTATGAGGTGCCCGGCCACGAATTTGCCGGCCGCATCGCCGAACTGGGCGAAGGGGTGACAGGCTGGGCCGTGGGCGAACGCGTGGTCGGCGTCACCGGCTTCGGCGGCGGCATGGCCGATTATGTGACGGTGCCGGTCAATCCCTTTCAGCTGGTGCGGATGCCGGACGGGGTGAGCTTCGTCGAGGCGGCGACGACCGAGCCGATGGCCGATGGCCTGCAGATGGTGCGCAAGGCAGAGATCCGGCCGGGCGAGAATGTCGTCGTCTTCGGCGTCGGCATCATCGGCCTCGGCGTCATTCAGGCGATCCGCGCGCAGGCGATCGACGCGGGCCGCATCGTCGCGATCGACGTGCAGCAGGCGCGGCTGGAAAAGGCGTTGGAAATCGGCGCGACCGATGTGGTCAATGCCCGCGATGGCGATGTGTTCGCGGCGGTGGCGGCGATCTGCGGGCGCGAGGAAAGCTATCGCGGCGTTTCGGCAAACGTGCCGGTGATCTTCGATTGCGCGGGCTATATCGCCCACATGTCCGGGCCACCGCCGCTCGAAACCGCGCTCCGGCTCGTCTCGCTCACTGGCGGGCGGATCATCTGCTTCGGCGCGTTCGAAGGGCCGATGACGATCGACATGATGCCGATCATCCACAAGGAGCCGGTGATCATGGGATCGAACGGCTACGCGCCCGAGGAGCTGGTTCAGGCGCTGGAACTGATGCGGGACGGCAAGGTCGATCGCAACACTTTGATCTCCCACAGCTATCCGCTCGATGCGATTTCCGATGCGTTCGAAATGCAATGCCAGCCCCAGGCGGTGAAGGTGATGCTCGACATTCGCGAACAGGTGGCGGCGTGAAGCGCATCGTCACCACCGAAGGCGCGGACGGGCGTTCGCGCATTCTGGTCGAAGCCGATGTGCCGCCCTTTGGGCTCGTCTGGGAATCGGATCCCGCCAACTGGCTGGGCAGCGAGCCGGACGGCAGCCGGGATACGCTGGAATTCCGGCCCGGCGGCCTTTCCGCCCGCCATATCGAAATTCCCCCCGATGCCGTGATGGCCGAATATTTGAAGCAGGGCATTCCCGGCCTTGATGCCAACGGTTTCCACCGTACCCCGACGCTCGATTATCTCATCCTGCTCGAAGGGCGGTTGGTGCTCGAACTCGATGAAGGCCGGGCCGAACTGAAGGCCGGCGATGTCGTCGTCCAGCGCGGCACCAACCATGCCTGGCGCAACCCGGAAGCCACGCCGGCGCGTTGCCTAGCCATCATGCATTGCCGGCCGGAGACCGCGGCGTGAGCGCCGATGGCGCGCGGTTCCTCGGGCCGCGCATGGTCGCCCTTGCGTTCATCGCGCAGAGCGTGGCGATCGGCCCGACTTATGGCGCGTTCGGGCCGCTCGTCGGCGAATTCGAACGCGCCTTCGGCATGTCGCGGGCGATGGTTTCGCTGCCTCTGTCGCTGGTCGTGCTCGCCACTGGCCTGCTCGCCCCGGTGATCGGCAAGTTCGTCGATCGCGTCACCATCCGCCGCACCATGATGCTGGGCGCGGTGTTGTTGACGCTCGGCTATGGTGCGCTCGCCATGGCCACCTCCGGCACGCAGGTGCTGGCGATTTACGGACTGATGATCGGGCCGGGCGTGGCCTTTCTCGGCATGCTGCCCAGCGCCACGCTGGTCACCAACTGGTATGCCGAACGGCAGGGGCGGATGATCGGCATCGTCCAGATGCCGCTGATGGTGATGCTGGTGCCGTTGGCGGTGGCCTGGGTGCTGCCAGCCCTCGGTTTCCACCGCGTGCTCCTCCTTCTGGCGGCGGTGCACGCGCTGGTTCTGCCGGTCCTGCTGTTCGTCATCGACCGGCCCGAAAAAGTGGGGCAGCAGGCCTTTGGCGAAGATGCGCGGCGCACGCCTGACGCGGCGGCGGATGCCACGGTGATGCCGATGCTCCAGCTGCTCGCCATGCCGGCTTTCCTGCTGATCGTGCTGGGTTCGGCGCTGGCCGTCGGCGCGGGCGTCACCAAATCGGTCCACCTCGTCCCGCTCGTCACCGAACGCGGCTGGAGCCTCGAACAGGCGGCGCTGCTCGCGTCGATTTCGGGTGGCACCGGCATTGCCGGATCGCTGCTGTTCGGCTGGCTGGCCGATCGCTGGGGCGGCGGCGGCGCGCTGATCGCCAATTGCGTGATCCAAGGCATCGTCTGGATGATCCTGATCCTGCCCGTGGGCTTCGGCGTGCTGGTGTTCGATGCGGTCGTCATCGGCATGTGCGGCGGCGGCTTCATCGCAGCCAAGGCGGTGCTGGTGAACCACCTGTTCGGCCGTCGGTCGTTCGCTCAGGTGATGGGACTGTCGGGAATATTGACGGTGCCATTTCTCTTCGGAATGTCGCCGCTTGCCGGCTGGTTGCGGGACTGGACGGGCAATTACGGCCTGGCGGTGGCCACGCATATCGCGGGTTTCGCGGTGGCGACGCTCTGTTTTGCTGCGGCTGCGTTACTCGTCCGGCGCAATCATCGCCGTCCGATGGCCGGCGCCGTTGCAGAGGGCGCCTGATTCCGTCGGAATATTTTACGAACCGCTAACCATCGATATAGGGCGCTTGTCGTGTTGCGACGCAAAACGGGGGTTTTTCGACCAAATTTCAATCTGGCACGCGAATTGCTTATTGATTGGCTGTCCGGCGTCGTGGGGACGCAAAGTTTTAAAAGGGATGGCTGTTATGGTGCGTAAACTTCTTCTCGGTGTCGCCGCTGCGGTGCTGATGGCCGGCTCGGCCAATGCGTCGCTGATCGTCAACGGCAGCTTCGAAACCGGCACCACCAACCCGGCTTCGGGCGGCTTCTCGACGCTCGCTTCGGGCGACAGCACGATCACCGGCTGGACGGTCAGCAGCGGTTCGGTTGACTGGATCAACGGCTATTGGGATGCCTTCGATGGCACGCACAGCGTCGATCTGGCCGGCAGCGTGCCCGGCGCGATCGAACAGACCTTCGCCACCGTCGCGGGCCAGACCTATACGGTCGACTATTATCTGTCGGGCAACCCCGATGGCGGCGATATCGCCAAGCAGGGCCTGGTTGCCGCGATCAACGGCGCGACGATCTTCGCCAGCGACACGATCCTGGGCATCAAGGCGCCCGCGCATGACGACATGCAGTATCTGAAGAACACCTTCCAGTTCACGGCGACCGGCAGCAGCACCACGCTGCAATTCTCGTCGAACCCGACGGAAGGCGCCTATGGTGCGGTGCTCGACATGGTGACGGTGAATGCCGTTCCGGAACCGACGACCTGGGCGATGATGCTGGTCGGCTTCGGCGTGGTCGGCGCCTCGATGCGCCGCCGCGTTGCCTATCGTCCGGCGCAGGTCGCCTGACACCACGGTTCATTACCGTTCAAAGCAGGATGCCGTCGATCGCAAGATCGGCGGCATTTTGCGTTATGGGTCGGGAACGATCGGTGGGCAGGTTCGTTCAGGAGGTTTCAGAGTTAACCGGAGGGCTATCCATGCGCCGTTTCGCTTTGAGCATTCTCGCCGCCACCTCTCTTGCCGTCATGGCCGGTCAGGCCATGGCCGCCACCGCTGCCGTGCAGCCGGGCACCAGCCCTGCCGCCAAATTGTCGCCGTCCGCGCGGATGGGCGCCACGATGACGAACAGCAGCCATGCCTCGGGCAATGGCCTCGGTATCGCCATGCTGGTCCTGGTCGCCGCCGGCGCGATCTGGGGCGCTTATGAAATGATCGACGGCGATGGCGACGGGGACGACGAACCGGTCAGCAACTGACCCGATAGCGCATTAGGGCTTGCGCAGCGTCGCCGCGAAATCGGCAATGAAGCTTTCCAGCCTGCGGGCGACCACATCGTCGATGAGGTTGCCCGCCGCGTCGAATGCCTTTCCGGCACCCGATACCAGCAAGCGCCCGCCCGACCAGTGGCGCGCGCCCAGCGTATGCAGCACTGGCAGCCAGCCATTCTGGGCGAGGATCGTGCCGAACCCGCCGGGCGAGGCGCCGATGATCGCGACCGGCTTGCCGCCGAACACCCGGCCGATATCGGCGGGCGGGCGTGACAGCCAGTCGATCGCGTTTTTGAACACGCCGGGAATGCCATTATTATATTCGGGCGTCGCCAGCAGCAGGCCGTCCGCGGCGGCAATCTGCTCCTTCAGCGCGCTCACGGCGGCGGGAATCCCCTCGGCCGCTTCCTTGTCGGCATCGTAAAGCGGGATGCCGACGATCGATCCGATCTCCAGCGTCACGCCCGCCGGCAGCGCCTTGGTCGCCGCGCGCAGCAGGCCCGCATTATAGGACGCCTGGCGCAGGCTGCCCGCAATTCCGACGATCGTCACCATCCACCGACTCCCTTGCTGTCCGACGATGCTAGCCGATCGCGGCTTCATGGTCAGCCGGGTGGGCGATCAGCTGGCGGGCAGGGCATCCCAGCCGCCGCCCAAGGCCTTGTAGAGCGCGGTCGCGGCGGCCAGTTCGGCGGCGCGCGCGTCGATCGCCAGCGCCTCGGCGACGCTATAGGCCGATTGCGAATCGAGCAGCACGATCAGGTCGTCCTCGCCAGCGCGATAACGCTGGCGGGCAAGCGTCAGCGCCTCGGCGTTCCGTTCGCGGGCGGCTTCGCGATCGGCGCGTGCCGCGCGGGCGGCGGCAAAGCGGTTGATCGCGGTCTCGCTGTCGGCCAGCGCGCCCAGCACCGCTCGCTCATAGCGCGCGGCCGCGCCGTCGGCCCGCGCATCGGCGGCGCGGATCTGCGCGCGGATGCGCCCGCCCGCGAAGATTGGCCAATGCAGGCTCGGCCCGATCGTGAAGCGGGTGCTGCCGCCTGAAAACAGGTCGTCGCCCGATCGCGCCTGCTGGCCCACCGATCCGATCAGCGAAAGGCGCGGAAACAGGTCTGCCGTGGCCACGCCCACATCGGCGGTCGCGGCGGCCAGCCGGCGTTCGGCCTCGCGAATGTCGGGGCGGCGGCGCAGCACATCGGATCTAAGCCCGGTGCCGATCGCGGCGGGCGCACGGGGCAAGGGTTGCGGGGCGAGCAGTTCGCCCGCCAGCGCCTCGGGCGGTTGCCCGGTTAGCAGTGCCAGCCGATAGGCCGCCGCCGCCGCATTGGCCTCCAGCTCGGGCAGCGATGCCGCCGCCGCCCGCGCCTGCGCGTCGGCGCGAACGAAATCGAACCGCGCCGCTTCGCCCGCGCGAAAACGTTGTTCGGTCAGCGTCGCCACCTGCGCCCGCGCCTCGGCATCGGCGCGCGCACTGGCCGCCCGCGCCTGCGCCTTGCGCAGGTCGATATAGTTGCGCACCACTTCGGCGATCACCTGCAGCTGGGCTTCCTGCCGGGCGGCTTCGGCTGCGGCGACGCGCGCTTCGGCGCCCTCTACCTGCCGGGCGGTGTGGCCCCATAGGTCGATTTCCCAGCTGGCGTCGAAGCCCATGTCGAACAGGTTGAAGCTGCGATCGAAGCCGGGGATGTTACCCACCGGGATCTGGCCGTTCTTGCTCAGCTGGTTGGCGGTGGCCGATCCCCCGGCGGAAATTTCGGGCCAGCGGCCGCCAGCGGCGGCGTCGCGATTGGCGCGTGCCTCGCGCAGCCGTGCCTCGGCTTCCTTGATGTCCAGATTGGCGCGGCCCGCGCTGTCGATCAGCCGGTCGAGCAGCGGATCCCCCAGCTGCCGCCACCAGGCGGTGTCGACGGCCGCATTGCCCGCCGGTGGGTTGCTGGCGGGCGCGATCCAGCCGCCATCCTGCCCGGCCACGGCGGGCGGCGCGTGATCGGGGCCGACAGCGCAGGCCGCCAGCGCCAGCGGCAGCAGGCCGATCAGCGGCCGGGTGATGAAGGGGCGCACGGGCATCGGGTCACTCCATCCGCGATCGGAACAGCAAGGCGGCCGCCGTCAGCGTCGCCGCCGCGATCGCCATCAATGGCCAGGTGTTGGCCAGGATGTCGCCGGGCGGCATCGCTTTCAGGAAGGTGCCTTCGCTGACGATCAGGAAATGCTTGGGGGGATTGAATTCGGCCACCCACTGCAGCCAGTTCGGCATATTATCGACCGGGCTGGCATAGCCCGACAGCAGGATCGCGGGCACGGTGAGCAGAAACATGCCGAGAAATGCCTGCTGCTGGGTCTGCGACAGGCAGGAAATCAGCATGCCGAGGCCGATCAGGGCGAGCATGTAGAAGAGCAGGGCGACATAGAATAACGGCACCGATCCGGTGAGCGGCACGCCGAACACGGTGGGGATCAGGATGGTGTAGAGCGTCGCGTTGAACAGGCCGATCAGCAGCGGCGGCACCATCTTGCCGATCAGGATTTCGTGCACGCGCAGCGGTG
The DNA here is from genome assembly GCF_900188165.1 of Edaphosphingomonas laterariae. Classification (GTDB taxonomy): domain Bacteria; phylum Pseudomonadota; class Alphaproteobacteria; order Sphingomonadales; family Sphingomonadaceae; genus Sphingomonas_E; species Sphingomonas_E laterariae. The sequence continues at coordinate 58,990 of NZ_FZOS01000016.1, forward strand.
AAACCATCAGCTGGTCGAACGTCCCCAGTTCACGCTCGCGCGCCACCGATTGCGCGGTCACGCCCAGCGCCGTCACCGTGCTCACGATCACCACCAAAGCGGGCATGGTGAACCACAGATAATCGAGGTTGGGGTTGTACCAGTGGGTGACGATCGAACCGCCCGGCGCCTTCAGCTGCGGGCGCACGCTGGCCCCCATGTCGACGGTGATCCGGCCGAGATAGCCGGCCACGATCTGCGCCGCATTGGATCGCCGGCCATCGAGGATTGCCTGAACCGTCGCCGGGCGCCCGGCCGCGATGTCGGCGCTGAACCGCTGGTCGATGCCGATCGCGGCGATCACCTGGCGATTGTCGATCGCATCGCGCAGCTCGGCGGGCGATCGCACCGGGATGATGCGGCGCACATTGGGGCTGCCCGCCAGCCGCTGGCTGAACTCGCGCGCCCAGACGCCGCCGTCGCGGTCATAAAGCGCGATGTCGATATTCTTCACCTCCAACGTCGTCGCGAAACCGAAGACGATCAGCTGCAGGAAGGGCGGCACGATCAGGATGATCCGCGATCTGGGATCGCGCAGCACCGCCCAGATTTCCTTGACGATGATCGCCCACAGGCGGCCCCTGACAACCGGGTCGATCATGCGATCCTCCGCCGCGTGGCGCGGAAGGCGAGGGCGAAGAACACCGCGCCGAAGCCCAGCATGATCAGGATGTCGGGCAGGAACAGCCCCCACAGGTCGCCGGCGACGAACACCGTCTGCAAGGGCGGGATCAGGTAGCGCGCCGGCACGATATAGGTCAGCGCCTGCACGGGCGTCGGCATGGACGGGATTTCGAACAGGAACCCCGAAAGCAGCATCGCCGGCAGGAAGGCGGTGAGCAGCGCCACCTGGCTCGCCACGAACTGGTTCTTGGTCGCGGCCGAAATCAGCAGTCCCTGGCCCAGTGCCGGCACCAGAAAGGCCGATGCGATGATCAGCAGCGCCAGCGGCGATCCACGGAACGGCACGCCGAAGGCGAAGATCGCGATCAGCGTGCACACCGTCATCGATCCCAGGCCGAGCAGGAAATAGGGGATCACCTTGGTCGCCAGGAATTCGCCCATGCCGATCGGCGTCGCCATGATCGCTTCCATCGTGCCGCGTTCCCATTCGCGGGCGATCACCAGCGCGGTCAGCAATGTGCCGATCATCGTCATCACGATCGCGATCGCGCCGGGGACGAGGAAGAAGCGGCTGGCCAGTTCCGGGTTGAACCAGAAACGGGTCGCGATCTGGATCGGCGGATCGGTGGCGTGGCCGCGTTCGCGCAGCTGCCCTTCTTCCCAGCTCGCGCGCACGCCTTCCGCATAAGCGGCGACGAAATTGGCGGTGTTTGGCAGGCTGCCGTCGGTGATGATCTGGATCGCGGCGCCCCGGCCGGACGCCATCTTGCGGCCGAAATCCTGCGGGATCACGACGATGCCGCGCACCGCGCCCGAAACCAGCGCGGGCTTCACATCGGCCACGCTGTGCGCTTCGTGGGGTTCGAACCAGCGCGACTGGCGGAAGCTGGTGGCAAGGCTCAGCGCCGGCGCGCTGCGATCCTCCACCACCAGCCCGATCTTCACCCGCGTCACATCCAGCGACACGCCATAGCCGAACAGGAACAGCAGCAGCAGCGGCAGCAGGAAGGCGATCAGGAAGGTGGAAGGATCGCGCACGATCTGCAGCGTTTCCTTCACCAGCATCGCGGCGAAGCGCTGGCGGTTGAACCCGTCCATCACGCCGCCTCCCGCGCCCGGTCAGACGCCTCGATCAACGCGATGAAGGCGTCCTCCAGCGTCGGATCGTCCAGCCCGGCCTGCGCCTTCAACTCGTCGGGCGTTCCGACCGCGATCTCCTCGGCGCGGTAGATCAGCGCGATGCGATCGCAATATTCGGCCTCGTCCATGAAATGCGTGGTCACCAGCACGGTCACGCCACGTTCGACCAGCCCGTTGATATGCGTCCAGAATTCGCGGCGGACGATCGGATCGACGCCCGATGTCGGCTCGTCGAGGAACAGCACGGGCGGCTGGTGCATCACCGCGCAGGCGAGCGCCAGGCGCTGCTTGAAGCCCAGCGGCATGCCGCCGCTATTGCTGTTCACATAATCGGCGAGGTGGAAAATATCGATCGACCGCTCGATCGCCTCGCGTCGCGCGGCGCCCGTCAGGCCATAGACGCCGGAAAAGAAATCGAGATTCTGGCGGACGCTGAGATCGCCGTAGAGCGAGAATTTCTGCGCCATATAGCCCAGCGACTGGCGGGCATCGGCGCGTGCCGTGCGCAGATCGTGGCCGGCGACGCGGCCATTGCCGGCGCTGGGCGTCAACAGCCCGCACAGCATCTTGAAGGTGGTCGATTTGCCCGCGCCATTGGGGCCGAGCAGGCCGAAGATCTGCCCCCGCGGGATCGAAAAATGGATGTCGCTTGCCGCGGTGAAATCGCCGAACCGCTTGGTCAGCCCCACCGCTTCGATTGCCGGCGCGTCGCCGGGCGGGATCGGGCGATAGCTTTCGGCGAGCCGGCTGGTGCCGCCGGGCCCGCCGCCCAGCCGATCGACAAAGGCGTCCTCGAAGCGTGGCGTCGCGGGCTCGGTCGTCAGGCCGGGCACCTCGGGCGGGGGGGCGCCCGGCTTCACCACCAACCGCAGCGATGCGCCCTGGATCGTGCCGTCGGTCACGTCGTCGCGGTCGAGCAGGCGTTCCAGCCGCGCCCGCCGGTCTTCATCGGCGCCGAACAGGCGGAAGGTGCGCCCCGCCATGGTTTCGGTCAGCGCGCCCGGCGGACCGGCATGGATCAGCCGGCCTTCGTTGAGCAGGAACACGCTGTCGCATTTCTCCGCCTCGTCCAGATAGGCGGTCGACCAGAGCACGCCGATTCCCTCGCTCGAAAGCTCGCGCACCATCGCCCATAATTCGCGGCGCGAGACCGGATCGACGCCGACGCCGGGTTCGTCGAGCAGCAGCAGGCGTGGGGTGCGAACCAGCGCGCAGGCCAGCCCCAGCTTCTGCTTCATGCCGCCGGAAAGCTTGCCGGCCAGCCGGGTGCGAAAGCGATCGAGATCGGTGAAATCGAGCAGCCGGGCGAAGCGCGCGTCGCGCTCGTCGGCGGCAAGCCCGCGCAGATCGGCATAAAGCGACAGATTTTCGATGACGCTCAGATCTTCGTACAGGCCGAAACGCTGGGGCATATAGCCGATCAGGCTGCGATCGGTGGCGGTGGCCGGGCGGCCCAGCGCCTCCACCTCGCCTTCGTCGGGGTCCAGCAGGCCGGCGAGCAGGCGGATCAGCGTCGTCTTGCCCGCGCCGTCGGGGCCGACCAGCCCGGTCATCCGCCCGGCGACGATATCGATGTCCACCGCGTCCAGCGCCGTCGTCGCGGGCTTCGCGAAACGCTTGGTCACGCCGCGCGCGCTGGCGACGGTGTCGACCATCTCAGTCGGCCGCCGGCCGTGCGTCGGGCACCGTCACGGTGACGGGCTGGCCCTGGCGCAGCGCATCGTCCGGATCGGTGACGATCACGCGGATACGATAGACGAGGTCGCTGCGCAGATCGCGCGTCTCCACCGTCTTGGGCGTGAATTCCGCCGTGGGCGAGATGAAGCCGATCGTCCCGGCATAGCGCCGGGGATTGCCGTCCACGGCCACTTCCACCTTCATGCCCGGCGATATCCGGCCAAGATCGGGTTCGGAAATATAGGCGCGCACGCGCATCGGCCGGTCGATCGTCAGCGTGAACACCGCCTCGCCCGGCTGGACGATCGCGCCGGGTTCGCGCGCGCGGGTCAGGATCGTGCCGGCCGCCGGGGCGGTGATGGTGGCGTCGGCAAGGTCGGTCGCCGCCTTGTCGCGATGGGCGATGGCGGCGGCCCGCTGGGCCCGTGCGGCGGCGACATCTTCGCGCCGCGCACCCGCGCGTTGCAGCGACAGGGCCTCGTCGGCCGCGCGCAACTGCGCCTGCGCCGCCAGATATTCGGCCTTGCTGGCATCGTAGAGCGCCTGGCTGACGGCGCCGGTCTTCACCAGTTCGGCGCGGCGCTGATAATCCTCATTGGCCTTTGCCAGCGTGGCGCGCGCGGCGGCGGCCTCCGCTTCGGCGCGGGCGATGTCCTGCGGGCGGTTGCCGTTGATCCGCTTGGTCAGTTCCGCCTCGGACACGCCGATTTCGGCGCTTGCCGCGTTCAGCGCATCGTTGAGCGGGCGGGTGTCCAGCCGGGCGAGCACCGTGCCCGCCGCCACCTTCGCACCTTCGTCCACCGGCATTTCGGCGATCCGCCCGCCGACGCGGAAGCCGAGATCCACCGAACGTATGTCGACATTGCCGCTCAGCCGCAGGGTGCCGCCCCGGCCGCTGTCGAACAGGCCGAAGCCCCGGGTCAGGATCGCCGCGACCACCAGAATGGCGATGATGGCGATCGGGATCAGGCGGCGGCGATTCATGGCCGGTCTCCACGCAGGCTTTCCAATATGGCGCGGGTATTGGCGCGCACCACCGCCTTGATCTCGTCGGCTTCCACCGGCGTCACGTCGGCCCAGCCGGTCACGTGCAACACCGTCGCACGGGCCACGCGGAACACAAGGATCTGGCCGAATATCGCCAGCGCCTTCACCTGTGCCTCGGCCTCGCCGATCCGCCCTTCGCCGATGCGCAGCAGCAGCGTGGTGATATAGGCGGCCATGCCGGCCATCACCTCGGCATACAGGATTTCGAAGGCGGCGGTCGGCGCCATCTGCTCGCGCACGATGAAGCGCGCCCAGGCCTCGCTCTCGCCGCTGGTCAGCACTTCCGCGAAACCGTCGAGGATGGCGAGCAGCGCTTCGCTCGCCCCGCGCGCGCTGCCGTCCCCGCCCAGCGCGAAGGCCGCCGCCATCGGCGCGGTCATCCGCCGGCGGATGCCGTGGGCGATGTGGCGCGCGGCCGCGCGGTAGAGCCCGTCCTTGCCGCCATAATGATAGGTGATCGACGACATCGCCGTCCCCGCCGCCGCTGCGATCGCGCGGGTGCTGGCGCCATCGAAGCCATGGCGGCCGAACTGGTCGATCGCGGTGTCGAGCAGCCGTTCGTCCGCGGTGAGAGTTGCGACGGTGGCGGTGGTTGCGCGAGCCATGATGTGCGGATTAGTTCGTTCGAACGAACAGCGCAAGCGCTGCGTCTGCCGCTTGACCTGTTCGGAAGGGGGGGGGGCGGTGGGGGCGGAGACGTCCGAGTGGGCGTTTGATGACGCAGCGGGCGTCGATCATGGCGCCAGATTCCATGGAAAGGCGATCCACCGCACGCTGGTCGCCTGACCCATTGCTCGGGTTTATCCCGATGGTGCCGCTCCGCCCGTACGATCTATTTTCAGGGCCTCATTCGAGATTTGGAGCCCGGTGCCATGTCCATCGATCGCCCCGCCGAAACGCCCGATATCCTGCCGCGCCCGGACTTCCATTTTACCGGCGAAGTCGGGCGAACCTATCAGGATTCGGACCCCGCGACCTTTCCCCAGCCGGTGCAGCCGCCCAAGGGCGCGCCGAATATCGTGCTGATCCTGCTGGACGATGTGGGTTTCGGCCAGTTCAGCACATTCGGCGGCGGCGTACCTTCGCCGACGATGGATCGGCTGGCGGCGGACGGGCTTCGCTACAATCATTTTCACACCACGGCGCTGTGCAGCCCGACGCGTGCGGCGCTGATCACCGGGCGCAACCATCATTCCACGTCCTTCGCCGGGATCACCGAACTGGCGACCGGATATGATGGCTATTGCTGCATCCTGCCGCGCAACTGCGGCACCATCGGCGAAGTGCTGCGCCAGAACGGCTATATGACCGCGTGGATCGGGAAGAACCACAATACGCCGACCTGGGAGACGAGCGCGGTCGGGCCGTTCGACCGCTGGGCCAATGGCCTCGGCTTCGATTATTTCTACGGCTTCAATGCCGGTGACATGAACCACTGGAATCCGATTCTGTACGAGAACAAGAACCTCGTGCCTGCGTCGGACGATCCCGATTATCACCTGACCGAGGATCTGGCCGATCGTGCGATCACCTGGGTGCGGCAGGTGAAGAGCATCGCGCCCGACAAGCCTTATTTCCTGTACGTCGCGCCCGGCGCCACCCATGCACCGCATCAGGCGCCGAAGGAATGGATCGACAAGTTCAAGGGCCAGTTCGACGACGGCTGGGATGCCTATCGTCAAAAGACCATCGAACGGCAGAAGAAGCTCGGCGTGGTGCCGGCCGATACCGAATTGACCGTGCGGTCCAAGGGCCTGCCCGCGTGGGACGATCTGAATGCCGATCAGAAGCGGCTCTATGCGCGGATGATGGAGGTCTTCGCCGGCTATGGCGCGCAGGTCGATGCGGCGATGGGGCGTGTCGTTGATGCGGTGAAGGCGCTGCCGGACGCGGACAATACGATCATCATCTACATCGCCGGCGATAATGGATCGAGCGCGGAGGGCGGGCTTGAAGGCTCGCTCTGCGAGAACATGTTCTTCAACGGTTTCCCGGAAAAGTGGGAAGACAATATCAAGGCCATCGACGAGCTGGGCGGGCCGAAGCACTTCAACCACTTCCCGTCATCGTGGGCGCACGCGATGAACACGCCGTTCCAGTGGACCAAACAGGTGGCCAGCCATTTTGGCGGAACGCGCAATCCGATGATCATTTCCTGGCCGGACCAGATCAAGGACAAGGGCGCGCTGCGCGATCAGTTCATCCATGTGATCGATATCGTGCCGACACTTTATGAAGTCTGCGGCGTCAGGGCGCCCAGCGAACTGAACGGCATCCAGCAAAAGCCGATCGAAGGCGTAAGCTTCGCGGCTACGTTTGACGACGGCAAGGCCGCCAGCAAGCGCAAGACTCAATATTTCGAACTGGCGCTCAATCGCGGCCTTTATCACGAGGGCTGGATGGCGTCGGCCCCTTCGTTCGTGCCCTGGGTGCCGATCCGGCCCGAGGATTGGAACCCGGATGAGCAGGTCTGGGAGCTCTATAAGCTCGACGAGGATTTCTCGCAGGCGAAAGATCTGGCCGCCAAACATCCCGAAAAGCTGCGCGAACTGCAGGATATGTGGTGGGTGGAGGCCGCCAAGCACAACGTCCTGCCGCTCGACTGGCGTGGCACCCAGCGTATGAATGCCGAGGCGATGGGGCGGCCGAGCATGGTGGGCGGGCGCACGAAGGCGGTCTATTATGAAGGGCAGCTTGCCTTGCCGGACTCGGCCTGCCTGCCGATGCTCAACAAGAGCTGGACGATCACCGCCGAGATCGACCTTCCCGACGCCAAAGCCGAAGGCATGATCATCACCCATGGCGGGCTGGAAGGCGGCTACGGCCTCTATCTGCGGCAGGGCAAGCCCGTGTTCGTCTACAACTTCCTGTCGGTCGACCGGCCGACTTTCACTGCCGAGGCCGCATTGCCCAAGGGCAAGGCGACGCTGGTGGTCGATTTCAAATATGATGGCGGCGGCATGGGCAAGGGCGGGACGATCACGCTGTCCGCCAATGGTAGCGAGATCGCCGGCGGGCGGCTGGAAAAGACCGTGCCGATCCAGTTCTCGCTCGGCGAAGGGGTGGATATCGGCATGGATACCGGCTCGCCGATCGACTTCACATATCAGCTGCCATTCAAGTTCACGGGCAAGATCGAACGCGTGGAGATCGAGGTGAAGCCCGGCCACTAGCCGGGCTCGCCTGTGCGCAATCGGTTGGGAAAGCCACCAAGCGGACGTGTCGGCTCGCGGCCTCTCAGCCGCCGCGAACGCCACCGGCCAGTTCGAGGATCGTCTGCCATTCATCCTCGCCCACGGGCGATACCGAAAGGCGCGACTGGCGAATCATTTCCAGCCTGGCGAGGCGGGGATCGGCCTTGATGGTCGCCAGCGTCACCGGGGCGGCAAGGGGGGCGACTGGCGCGACCGCGACCGAGGCCCATTTGTCCTCCGGCCCGTCGGGCCGCCACGTCCGCGTCACCTTCATCACGCCCACGCAGGCCTTGTCCGCGCCGCTATGGTAGAAAAAGGCCTCGTCGCCGACCTGCATGGCCTTCAGATGCAGCCGCGCGGCGGGGTTGCGCACGCCGTCCCACTCCGTCCCGCCATCGCGGACCAGCGCGTCCCACGAATAGGATTCGGGTTCGGACTTCATCAGCCAATGGGCCATGCGCGTTCCTCCTTGGGGCCGCCAGTTGGCATCAAAGCCGCCGCCAAGGCAACGGCCTCACGCGCGCGGGCCGATCTCGATCCGTGCGATCCGGCCATCGCGGATCGTGTAGTGGCCAGTGAGGTGCAGTTCGATTACCTCGCCGGCGCGCGGGCTCATCCCCAGGAAATCCGCGACATCGGCGCGGGCGACCAGCCGGTCGTAAATGTCCACCGTGGCGCCGGCATCGTCGGCCGTGATCCGTTCCGGCGTCATGCGGTCCTCGAAGGTCGTCGTCATCCAGCCATAGGTGGCGAGATAGGCGTCGCGGCCCACCTGCTCGCCGGTGGCCGAAACCAGCACGACATCTTCCGCCAGCAACGCCCCGAGCGCGGCCGGGTTCTCGCTATTATAGGCCTCGTAATAGGCCCGCATCACCGCCTCATGGTCCATCACGCTCTCCCTGTCGCCATTGCGCTTTACGTTAGCGTCAACGGATGGCATGTCAGTCCGTAATCGGGCCAGAACCCGTCGGAGAGGACATAAATGACCGAGGATGCAAGCTTCCGCGCCGAAACGCGCGCCTGGCTGGAGGCGAATTGCCCGCCGGCGATGCGCCAGCCCGCCGGTTTCGACGATGCCTATTGGGGTGGCCGCAAGGGCCACTTCGCCAGCCCCGAGCAGCAGCAGTGGTTCGAAGCGATGGCCGCGCGCGGCTGGACGGTGCCTGATTGGCCGAAGGAATATGGCGGCGGTGGCCTTTCGCCCGAACAGGCGAAGATTCTCCGTCAGGAAATGGCCCGGCTCGGCTGCCGCAGCCCGCTCCACAGCTTCGGCATCTGGATGCTCGGCCCCGCGCTGCTGAAGTTCGGAACCGAGGAGCAGAAGCGGCACTATCTGCCCGAAATCGCGCAGGGCAAGATCCGCTGGTGCCAGGGCTATTCGGAACCCGGCGCGGGATCGGACCTGGCCGGCTTGCAGACGCGGGCGGAGGACAAGGGCGATCACTGGCTGGTCAACGGCCAGAAGATCTGGACCAGCTATGCCGACAAGGCCGACTGGATCTTCTGCCTGGTCCGCACCGATCCCAGCCAGAAGCAGGGGGGCATCAGCTTCCTGCTGTTCGACATGGCATCGCCCGGCGTGTCGACCAAGCCGATCCTGCTGATTTCCGGCTATTCGCCCTTCTGCGAAACCTTTTTCGACAATGTCGAGGTGCCGAAGGAACAGATTGTCGGCGCGGTCAATCAGGGCTGGACGGTCGCCAAATATCTGCTCGGCCATGAGCGCGAGATGATCAGTTCGATGGGCTTTGCCGCTGGCGAACCGTCGCTCGGCCACCAGCTTGCCGGTGAATATGGCCCGATCGAGGATCCAGTGCTGCGCGCCGAGATCGCGCTCCACGATGTCGATGCGCTGGCCTTCCGGGCGATGTCCGAAAAGTTCCTCGACGAACTCAAGCATGGCCGCGCGCACCCCGCGCAGCCGTCGATGATGAAATATGCCGGGACCGAGCTGAACAAGCGCCGGCTGGAGCTCGACATGGCGGCCGGCGGTTCGGACGCGCTGGAATGGGAAAGCGCGCGATCGGAACAGGGCACGCGCCCGCGCGCGTGGCTGCGTTCCAAGGCGAATTCGATCGAGGGCGGCACCAGCGAAGTGCAGCTCGGCATCATCGCCAAGCATATCCTCAACTTGCCGGGGGCCTGATCCGATGCCGATGTTCCTGACCGAAGACCAGGCGATGCTGAAGGATATGGCCGGGCCGTTCCTGGCCGAACAGGCGCCCGTCAAGCATCTGCGCCAATTGCGCGACAGCAACGACGCGACCGGCTTTTCCCGCGATCTGTGGAAGCAGTTCGCCGAAATGGGGCTGACCGGCGTGCTCGTTCCGGCCGAAGATGGCGGCAGCGGCCTCGGCCATGTCGAAGCGGGGATCGTGCTGGAGGAGATCGGCCGCAACCTTTCGCCTTCACCCTTCCTGTCGAGCGCGGTCGCGGCCGTGACGGCGCTCAAGGGGGCGGATGCGGACATGCGGGGCCGTTATCTGCCGGGCATCGTTGCCGGCGACACCGTGGCGGCGATCGCCGTTGACGAGTTGCGCAAGCATCGCCCGGTGGAAACCGCGCTCCGGGCCGAACGATCGGGCAACGGCTTCCGCCTGACCGGCGGCAAGCAGTTCGTGGCGCATGGCCATGTCGCCGATCTGGTGATCGTTGCCGCGCGGACGGCCGGCGCGGCGGGCGAGGAACAGGGCATCACCCTGTTCGCGGTGGACAAGGGCGCGGCGGGCCTGTCGGTGGAAGGCGTGCGGCTGGCCGACAGCTCGATCGCCGCGCGGATGCTGTTCGACGGTGTCGCGGTGGATGCCGGCGCGGTGATCGGTGATGTGGATGGCGGCTGGGCGCCCTTGTGCCGCATGCTCGATGCCGGGCGCGCCGGGGCGGCGGCGGAGATGCTGGGCGTTGCCGGCGCCGCGATGGACATGACCGTCGACTATCTCAAGCAGCGCAAGCAGTTCGGCCGGCTGATCGGTGAGTTTCAGGCGCTGCAGCACCGCGCCGCGCATCTTTATTCCGAAATCGAGATCGCCCGCGCCGCGACGTTGAAGGCGCAGCAATTGCTCGACAGCAATGACGCAAAGGCCGACCTGATGGTCGCCGTCGCCAAGGCCAAGACCGGCCGCGCGGCGATGCTGGCGGTGCAGGAGGGCATCCAGATGCATGGCGGCATGGGGATGACCGACGAGTTCGACATCGGCCTCTACATGAAGCGCCAGCGCGTGCTGGAGGAATTGTTCGGCGACAGCGGTTTCCACGCCGATCGGGTGGCGCGGCTGAACGGTTATTGAAATGCGGCCCGCCGCCACCCCGATCCAGGTCGGGATGGCGGCGGGCCTTTTCAGTCAGCCTTAATAAGCGAGGGCACAGCCGTCGGCGCGCATCTCGCTCGCCGCTGCATAGACGCGTTCGCCATTGCGCTCGATCCGCTCGACGCACTGGTAGCGGCCGAAGCCGCCGTCGGACGCGCCGATCTTCCAGCCCATATCGGCCAGCTTTTGCCGGGTCGCCTGCGGCACGCCATTTTCCAGCCGCAGCAGCCCGTTGGGGCCTTCGTCGCCCGAATCCTCGCCCATGCTTTCGGACGATCCTTCGTGGTGCCAGCGCGGGCTATCGCCGGCGGCCTGCGCGTCGAGCCCATAGTCGCTGCGGTTGACGATGATCTGCGTCTGCCCCTGCGGCTGCATGTCGCCGCCCATCACGCCGAAGCTGAGCCACGGCTTGCCATCCCTGGTGGCGAAACCCGGAATGATCGTCTGGAAGGGGCGCTTGCCGGGCGCGTAGATATTGGGATGGCTGGGCTGGAAGGAAAAGAGCTGGCCGCGATCCTGGAACATGAAGCCCAGGCCGTCGGCGATCAGCCCCGAACCCATGCCACGGAAGTTGGACTGGATGAGCGAGATCATCAGCCCATCCTTGTCGGCAACGGTGAAATAGGTGGTGTCGCCACGCGACGGCGCGTTGCCCGGCTTCACGTCCGTCATCAGCCGGTCCGGGCGGATCAGCTTCGCGCGCTCGGCCGCATATTCCTTCGATGCCAGCCATTCGAACGGCACCTTGGCGAATTGCGGATCGGCATAATAACGGGCGCGATCCTCATAAGCGAGGCGCTTGGCCTCCGCCTGCAGGTGGATCGACAGCGCCGACTGGAAGCCCGCACCCTTCATGTCGAAATGCTCGAGGATGTTGAGCATCTGGAGCGTGGCGAGCCCCTGCGTGTTCTCGCCGATCGCATGCACGCCGATGCCGCGATAGCTGGTTTCCAGCGGCGTCGACCAATTGGCCTGATGCGCGGCAAGGTCCGCGCGGGTCAGCCAGCCACCGATACGCTTGAAATAGCGTTCGATCGTGTCGGCGATGGGGCCGTTATAGAAAGCATCGCGGCCGCCCTGCGCGATCAGGCGATAGGTGCGGGCAAGATCGGGGTTGCGGAACGGATCGCCTTCCCGGGGCGCCGCGCCATTGGCCATCCACAGCTTGCGGGCATTGTCCACTTCCTCGATGCCCATGCCCGGTTTGGTGAAGTTCGCCATCGCGCGGCCGATATAATGCGCGATGATCGGCGCCACCGGCACGCCGCCTTCGGCCATGGCGATCGCCGGTTCGAACAGCTCGGCCCATTTGAGCTTGCCGTGGCGCTGGTGGAGCGCCCACCAGCCGGCGACGGTGCCGGGCACCGACACCGTGACCGCGCCATAAGCCGGCAGAACGCCGTTCTTCGTGCGCGATTGCGCCGTTTCGAAGCTCAGCCCGCGCGGTGAGCGGCCCGAACTGGCGAGGCCATCGACCTTGCCCTTCTTCGGATCCCACAACAGCGCATAAAGATCGCCGCCAATGCCGCAGGCGGTGGGTTCCAGAAAGCCGAGGCAGGCATTGATCGCGATCGCGGCATCGACCGCCGATCCGCCTTTCTTCAAAATCTCGATCCCCGCCTGCGTGGCGAGCGGCTGGGCCGATCCGGCGCCGCCGGACAGCCCGTAAACCGCCGAACGCGAGGCGAAGCTGGCGCCCACCGGCCGATCGCCGCCGCGCACGTCCGGTCGGTCGAACCGCACCTCGCCCGGCGTCCACACCGGGGCAGGGGCAGGCGCGGGGGGGTGCGCCCGCAGCATCGCAGGGGCCGCCGCAGCGGCGGGAATGGCGGCGAGGAAGGTGCGACGACGCATGGAATAGGCTTTCTGTTCCTGGGATCTGTGCCGATGGATAGCGGCGCAATTTTCTTTCGTCATCCCCGCGCGGGCGGTTGAGGAGATCGAGGAAGGTGAGGGTTGCGCGCGGTTCTGCCGGCTTCCGGCGCGCACGGTGCTGCCGAAGCAACAACATGGCGCCCAGGTTGCGTCACATAAGCGACCGCGACGACCGATGCGCCCAGTCCTTCAAAGGCCGAAATGCGCCTTGGGGATATGGGTGATCCGGCAGGCGAGATCGGCCTCGCCCGAGGCGACGATGAAATGGTCGCCACCGTCGACGATCCCGGTCGTGAACACCACATTGTGCAGATACATCAGTTCCTCGATCGGCCGGGTCAGTTCGGGCGCGGGTTCGAGGAGGGGGGTGTCGTCGCTATGGAGGGTGCGGCTGGGATCGTCGCGGTCGAGCAGCGACCAGTAGGTGCGATAGATGCCGACGATCTCGTGCGGCTCCACCCCGTGCCACAGGGTCAGCCAGCCCTTGTCGGTCAGCACCGGTGGCGCGCCGCCACCGATCCGCGCCGTCGCCACCGTGCCCGATCGCGGGCGGATGCCGGGCGCCAGATGCGGCTTCCAGTGCAGCGCATCGGGGGAGGTGGCAAGGTTGATCGAAGGGCCGGCGCGCCATTCACTGCCCGGCGGATATGCGAAATAGAGGTCGCCGAGCGGGCGCGTCTGCGCCCAATATCGTCCGTCGATCAGCCCTTCGAAGATCAGCATGTCCTTGTTCTGGTGATCGAGCACCACGCCTTCGAACCGCCAGTCGAGCGCGTTGTCGGAACTGTGGAGCGTCGTCGCATGGCGCTCGGGGCTGACCGAACAGGTCGTCATCCACCACCGATCGCCGACCTTGCTGATCCGCGCATCCTCTATGCCATAGCATTGCACGTCATGGGCCGGCGCGATCGCGCGATCATAATGCACCGCCACCCGTTCCAGCCCGTCGGGCGAAAGCTCCACCGGCAGCAGCCAGGACAGCGAGGTCAGCGCCATCACCTTCCACCCGCCGCCATGGAGCATGAACTTGCGCGGGTCCGCCGTGTCGGCCTGATCGAGCGGCCAGGGATCGAGGACATAGCGGCCGGTGCCTGATGGCGAACCGCCCCCGGAACCCTGCTTGTCGCCGGCCACCCAGCGGATCGCGTGGACATGGCCGTCGCGGATCGGATCGCGCAGCGCCTCGGCCACGCGCACCATCATCAGCAGATTGCCGTTGGGCAGCCGGGTGAAGCCCGGATTGAACGCGCCCAGCACATAGGTTTCAGCGTCGAGATGCCCCGCCAGCGGCGATCGGGCGAGATCGACTTCGCCGGGTGTGAAGATCAGCCGGTCGGTTACGAAGCGGCTCATGGGTGGCAGGGTGCCGCAGGCGGGCATCGAGGGCAAGCCGGGGCGGGCAAGATGCGAATTTACCCGCGCGGTGCGCTTGCGCCGCTATCCCGATCATGGCCGGGATAGCGGCCGTGGCGGCGCTTATTTCCCCCCTTCGCCCGCGCCGCGCGGCACGGGCTGGTAATCGCGCACGAAGCGATCGAGCAGGCGGACGGCATAGCCGGTCGCACCCTTGCGCGCGGTGGGCTGTTCTTCGCTCGTCCAGGCGGTCGACGCGATGTCGATATGCGCCCAGGGCGTCGCCGGATCGATGAAATAGCCGATGAACTGCGCGCCATGGCCGGCACCGGGATTGCGCCCTTCGGTGGAATTGCGAACGTCGGCGATGTCCGATTTCACATCCTTGGCGTAGCTTGCGTGGAGCGGAAGCTGCCACAGCAGTTCGCCCGTCGCCTTGCCGGCGGCGACAAGCTGCCCGGCCAGCGCATCGTGGCGGCTGAACAGGCCGGCATATTCATCGCCCAGCGCGCGGCCGACGGCGCCGGTGAGGGTGGCAACGTCGATGATCGCCGACGGGTTGTAGCGCTTGTCGGCATAGGCCACCGCATCGGCCAGCACGACGCGGCCTTCGGCATCGGTGTTGACCACTTCGATCGTCTTGCCGCTGTAGGTTTTCAGCACGTCGCCGGGGCGGGTGGCGCCGCCGCCGGGCATGTTTTCCGCAAGCGCCGCGAACGCGACGACATTGACCGGCGCGCCACGCTTGGCGAGCGAGAGCACGGTGCCGACGACGGCGGCGGCACCGGCCATGTCGGTCTTCATTTCCCACATGCCGGTGCCACCCTTGATCGAGATGCCGCCCGAATCGAAGGTGATGCCCTTACCGGCCAGCGCGATCGGCTGGGCGGGGGCGCCGGTGCCCTTATAGGATACGATCAGCAGCCGCGGCGGCCGGCGCGAGCCTTGCCCGACACCGAGAATGCCGCCCATGCCGAGCCGTTCGAGCGCGGGCACGTCGAGCACCTCGACACTGGCGCCGGCCAGCCCGCGAAACGCATCCTGCGTGCGCGCGACGAAACTTTCGGGATAGATGATATTGGCGGGCTCGCTGACCAGATCGCGGGTGAAGGCGACGGCGTCGGCCAGTGCGCGGACATCGCGCTGATCCGCCTTGCGCGCGGCATCGGCTTCGGCGGTGACGATGGTGAGCGCGGCGGACTGGCCGGGCTTCGCCGGCGTCACATCGACATGATATTTGTCGAAGCCATAGCCGCCGAGCGTGGCGCCGAGGGCGAGATCGCCGGCGGCGGCGTTGCCGAGGCCGGTGGCGACGAGCGCGACCGGGCCGTCATCGGCCGACGTCTTCTGCGCGGCGAGGCCGCCGATATCCTGCAGATCGGCCGGGAGCGGCGCGGCTTTGCCCATGCCGATGACGAGGATGTGGGCGTGGCCGCCAATGCCGCGCAGCGAAAGCGTGGAGCGGGCCTTGTAATCGAACGCGGCGGCGGTGAGCGCGCGGGCGATGGCGGCGCGATCCGCCTCGGCCAATGTGGCGCCGCGCACGGCAAGATCGTCGGCGCTGGCCAGCGGCAGTACGATCGTGCCGGTGCTGGCGGGTGCCGCCGCATAAGCGATCGGGCGGGGGGCGGCGGAAACGGGGGTGCTGAGCATCGTGGCGGCCATGGCCGCGGCAAACAGGCGCATCGGGGATCCTTGGCAGGAAAGGGTGACTGGCGACGAGCCTAACGCCGTGCCGCCGTTGGACAATCGATCAACCGTAACGAAATATGACAAGGATGTTGTTGGCCGGCAGTTCGACCACGCCTTCGGCGGTGAAACCGGCATGGCGCGCGACAGCGGCCACGTCCGCCAGATCGCGCAGGCCCCAGGCCGGGTTGCGCGCCTTGAGATCGGCATCGAAGGCAAGGTTGCTGGCGGCGGTTTCCACGTCGGCGCGGAGATAGGGGCCATAGAGGATCAGCGGCGCGCCGGGCGAAAGGATGCGCGCGGCCCCGGCGAACAGGCCGAGCGTGGCCGACCACGGGCTGATATGGACCATGTTGATGCAGACCAGCGCATCGGCGCGGTCGATCGGCCAGTCGGGCGCGGATGCATCGAGCAGAAGTGGCGGCCGGAGATTGGGCAGTCGCGCGGCCTCCGCCCAGCCACGGATCGACCCCAGCGCGTCCAGATCAGGATCGCTCGGCTGCCAGGTGAGGCCCGGCAGCGCGCCCGCGAAATGCACGGCATGTTCGCCGGTGCCGCTGGCGATTTCCAGCACGAGGCCGGTGGCGGGCAGGGCATCGCGCAGCACGGCAAGGATCGGATCGCGGTTGCGGGCGGTGGCGGGCGCGTGGCGGCGGGCATCGTGGGGCATCGGCCACCTAAAGCATGTCGTGCCGTATCGGGCCAGCCGCGCTTTTAGGATAATCCGGCCTTCGCCGGATTGCGGCCCCGGTCCGCGTTCTCATAATGCTTTCGCTTACTTCGTTCACCCTCGCGCAACCCGATGGCGTGCATTACGTTGTCATCGCCATGTCACACACGCTTCATCATCCGGTCATGCAGGACCATCCCGAGCCGGCGCTGGCCGATGGCGGCGTGCCGCCGCTGGCGCGTTTCCTGGCCGAAGGGCAGGCGCTGGTGTCGCGCCCTTTTACCGCATGGGCCGCGCGGCGGATCGCGGCGACGCGCCGGGCGGACGGACGCGCGGTGATGGTGATCCCCGGCTTCATGGCGCGCGACATCTTCACGCTGCGGCTGCGGCGGATGCTGCGCATCGCCGGCTATGCCCCCCATGGCTGGGGGCTGGGTATGAACCGTGGCGCGACGCCGGACCTGCTCGACCGATTGTGCGAACAGCTCGACGCCATCGCGCTCGATGAAGGGACGCCGGTTTCGCTGATCGGATGGAGCCTGGGCGGGCTTTACGCGCGCGAACTGGCGAAGCTGCGGCCGGAACTGGTCGATCGCGTGATTACGCTGGGCAGCCCCTTTTCGGGCGATCTGCGCGCCAACCGGGCGTGGAAGCTCTATGAACGGCTGAACGGGCATCCGGTGGACCAGCCGCCGATGCAGGTGGACCTGACCAGAAAGCCGCCCATGAAAACCTTTGCGCTGTGGTCCGCCAATGACGGCATCGTCGCCCCCGCCTGCGCGCGCGGCCTGCCGCACGAGGCGGACAGCAATGTGGAGGTGAAGTGCCGCCACATGGACTTCGTTTCCGCGCCCGCCGCCATCACCGCGATCTTCGACGCGCTGGAAGCCTGAACGGGCGGGGCGGGCCGCTTCCGCGCGTCATGCGCGACTGACACCCGCCCCATGCCTGCACGCTTGGCATTTGCGCTTCGAGAAGGCATGACTTTCGAAATGCTTGTCGCGTTCTGCGGCAGGGATCCCGTGTGAGATGTCGATCCGATGCGCCGCTCGATAGTCGTTGCGCCAGTCTGAAGAGGTAATGAAGCGATATGGGCAAGCAAAAAGCAGGGATAATGTCCGCGTGGCTCTATGCCGGTCTTGCTGTCTTGCTTGGACTTCCTTTCGCTGCCGATATGATCTTCCCGTTGGGAACGGCGGTATGGGTGGCCTATTTGCTTCCCGTCGTATTGTCCTATCTTGCGGTCCGGCCACAGCTGCCGTTGATCGTCGCGGCGCTGGCCACCTTGCTGACGATCGCGGGCTATCATCTGGCCCCCGCGGGCGTCGACCCGGCCATCGCCATCGGCAACCGCGCCCTGGGCACGGTGATCGGCTGGATGCTGGCGAGCATCGGCTTCTTCTTCATCCAGAACCGGCTGACGATCCAGCACGAGGAATGGCTGCAGGCCGGCGAGGTCGGGCTGGCGCAGGCGGTAGCGGGCGATCGGCCGCTCGACGAACTGGGCGCCAACGCGCTCAGCTTCCTCGCCGAATATCTCGATGCGCAGGCCGGCGCGCTCTACATCAGCAATGGTGACGGCTTCGTCCGTTGCGCCAGTTACGGTGTCCCCGCCCATGCCGACATCCCGGAACGCTTCGCCGCCGGCGATGGCCTGCTGGGGCAGGCCGTGCGTGACGAGCGCGCCTTCGTCCTTTCGGACGTGCCCGAAGGCTATCTTTATTACGGCTCGGCGCTGGGAAGCGCGAAGCCGGGCGCGCTGATCATCGCGTCGGTCAAGGCCGAGGATGCCGTGAACGCCGTGATCGAGCTTGGCCTGAGCGGCGCCAATGTCGATCGGGCGATGGCGCTGCTCGATCGCGCGGGCGATCAGCTGAGCGTGGCGGTGCGATCGGGCAAATATCGCGCGCGGCTGCGCGAACTGCTTGAGGAAACGCAGCAGCAGGCCGAGGAACTGCAGGTCCAGAGCGAGGAGCTGCGCGCCAATAATGATGAGCTGGAGGCGCAGAGCCGCCAGCTGCAGGACTCGCAGTCGCGGCTCGAATTGCAGAAATCCGAGCTCGAACAGACCAACGCCCAGCTGGAAGGGCAGACCCGGCAGCTGGAGCTTCAGCGTGACGATCTCGCCCGCGTGCAGGCTTCGCTTCAGACGCAGGCGGCGGAACTGGATCAGGCCAGCCGCTACAAATCCGAATTCCTGGCGAACATGAGCCACGAATTGCGGACGCCGCTCAATTCGCTGCTGATTATGGCGCGCCTGCTGGCCGAAAATCGCGAGGGCAACCTGCATGATGAGCAGGTGCGCCATGCGGAGATGATCGAGACGTCGGGCAATGATCTGCTGACGCTGATCAACGACATTCTGGACATCTCCAAGATCGAGGCGGGCAAGCTCGAACTGCAGCCCCGGCGCGTCCGCATCACCGCGATCCTCGACAAGCTGCAGGCGATGTTCGGCCCGTCGGCCGAGGCCAAGGGGCTTCGGTTCGAGGCGCAGGCGGAGGGCGATGCGCCGCTGGAGATGGAAACCGATCCGCAGCGGCTGGAACAGGTGCTCAAGAATTTCCTGTCGAACGCGATCAAGTTCACCGATTCCGGTTCGGTCGCGCTGAAGGTTGGTGCGCGCGCCGACGGGCGGCTGGCCTTTGCGGTGCGGGATACCGGCGTCGGCATCGCGCCCGATCAGCAGCAGATCATCTTCGAAGCCTTCCGTCAGGCCGATGGCACCGTCAGCCGCAAATATGGCGGGACCGGCCTTGGCCTTTCGATCTCGCGCGAGCTTGCCCGCCTGCTTGGCGGCGAGGTGGCGGTGGAAAGCGTGCCGGGAGCGGGCAGCACCTTCACCCTGATCGTGCCGCCTTCTTTCGACGGCGCGCTGGCGACGCCGGCGGCCGAGCCGGCCCGGCCGCTGCCGCAGGTGGTGAAGCCGCTGCGTCGCCGCGAAGCCGCGCTGGTCAGCGACGATCGCGAACGGCTGAGCGGGGATGCGCGGTTGATCCTGATCGTCGAGGACGATCCGGCCTTCGCCAAAATCCTCTGCGACATCGCGCATGAGTTGAAGTTCGAATGCCTGATCGCCGGCACGGCCGACGAGGGCGCTTTGATGGCGCGGCAATATCTGCCCCATGCCGTGATCCTCGACATGAACCTGCCGGATCATACCGGCCTTTCGGTTCTCGATCGGATCAAGCGCGACGTGCGCACCCGGCACATCCCCGTCCATGTCGTATCGGTGGGCGATGACAGCAAGGCGGCGCTGTCGGGCGGCGCGATCGGCTATCTGTTCAAGCCGGTGAAGCGCGACGCGCTGATCGACATGCTGGAAGGGCTGGAGGCGCGCATGTCGCAGCGCATGCGCCGCGTGCTCGTCGTCGAGGATGATGCGCGGCAGGCCGAAAGCATCAAGCTGCTGCTCGCTTCGCGCGATGTGGAGACGATCGAGGCGCATTCGGCCGCCGAATGCTGCGCGTTGCTGGGGCAGGAAACGTTCGATTGCATGGTGCTCGATCTCAACCTGCCCGACGCGTCGGGCCTCGATCTGCTCGAACGGCTGAGCGGCGACGAGACGGTCGGTTTCCCGCCGGTGATCGTCTATACCGGCCGCGATCTTTCGCAGGACGAGGAACTGCGTCTGCGGCGTTATTCCAAGTCGATCATCGTCAAGGGCGCGAAATCGCCGGAACGGTTGCTCGATGAAGTGACCCTGTTCCTCCATCAGGTCGTATCCGACCTGCCCGAGCAGCAGCAGCAGCTGATCACCAAGTCCTTGAATCGCGACGCAACCCTCGACGGACGAGAAATTTTGGTGGTCGAGGACGACATACGGAACGTCTATGCCCTTGCGAGCATTTTCGAGCCGCATGGTTCAAATGTCCGCATCGCCCGGAACGGGCGTGAAGCATTGCAGTTGCTGGATGAAGCCGGGCGGGGCCTGTCCCCCCCGGTCGATCTCGTATTGATGGATGTGATGATGCCGGAGATGGACGGGCTGACGGCGACGCGCGAGATCCGGTCGCAGGCCTGGGGCAAGGACTTGCCGATCATCTCGTTGACCGCGAAGGCGATGGAGCGCGACCAGCAGGAATGCCTGGAGGCCGGCGCCAATGATTATCTCGCCAAGCCGCTCGACGTGGACAAGCTGCTCAGCCTGGCGCGGGTCTGGATGCCGCGATGAGCGAGGTTTTCCTGCCGCACGAGGATATCGAACTCGATCTGCTTCTGGACGCGATCTGGCGACATTATCATTATGACTTTCGGGGCTATTCGCGCGGATCGCTGCACCGCCGGCTGATGCGGGCGCAGCAGCGTTTCGGTTGCGAAAGCCTGTCCCAGCTTCAGCATCGCGTGCTGCGCGAACCGGCGGTCTTTGCCGAACTGATGGGTTTCCTGACCATTCAGGTGAGCGAGATGTTTCGCGATCCCGCTTATTTCCGCGCGCTTCGTGAACAGGTGATCCCGCATCTCAGAACCTATCCGTCCATCAAGGTGTGGATCGCGGGTTGCGCCAATGGCGAGGAATTTTATTCGCTGGCGATCCTGTTTCGCGAAGCGGGGCTGGAACAGCGTACCATCTTTTACTGCACGGATATCAGCCCGGCGGCGCTCACCAAGGCCGAAGCCGGGATCTACAGCCTCGATCGCATCCAGCAGTTCACCGAAAATCACCGCCTGTCCGGCGGCACGCGATCCTTGTCGGATTATTACACGGCGGCCTATGGCGCGGCCGTGTTCGACAAGACGCTGCGGCGCCGGGCGGTGTTTGCCGAACATAATCTCGCCAGCGATGCCGTTTTCTCGGAGGTCCATCTGGTTTCCAGCCGCAACGTGCTGATCTACTTCGATCGCGAGCTTCAGGATCGCGCGCTGGGCCTGTTCAGCCAGTCGCTGGTGCGCGATGGGTTTCTGGGGCTGGGTTCCAAGGAATCGCTGCGCTTTTCGCGATATTCCGATGGCTTTTCCGATTTTAACGAGGCCGAGAAGATCTATCGGCGCAACCTTGTCTCCAGCCGGGAACTGAGCGATGCCGCCTAGCGCGATCAAGATCCTCGCGGTCGACGATGTCGAGGACAATCTGACCGCGCTCGAGGCGCTGTTCAAGGGATCGGCCGTCGAACTGCTCAAGGCGCGATCGGGCGTTCAGGCGCTCGAACTGCTGCTGGTTCACGATGTCGCGCTGGCGCTGCTCGATGTCCAGATGCCGGGGATGGACGGTTTCGAACTGGCCGAACTGATGCGCGGGATCGAACGCACGCGGCGCGTGCCGATCATCTTCCTGACCGCCGTCGCGACCGATGATCGCCGCCGCTTCAAGGGCTATGAAACCGGTGCGGTGGATTATCTTCTGAAGCCGGTCGACACGCAGATCCTGCGCAGCAAGGTTCAGATCTTCGTCGAACTTTTCCGCCAGCGCGAGGAACTGGCGCGCCAGCGCGACGAGCATGCGGCGGCGCTGGCGCGGTTGAACGCCCATAGCGACAATTCACCGCTAGCCATCGTCGAATTCGACGCCCGATTGCATGTCATCGCCTGGTCCAAGGGCGCGGAGCGCCTGTTCGGCTGGCGATCGGCGGAGGTGGCCGGGTTCACGCCGCGCCAGTTCGCCTGGCTCGATCCCGACGACGCGGCGCCCTTTGCAGCCCTGATGGACGATCTGATCGCCGGGCGCCGGTTGCGCGACATGCAGCCGATGCGGATGCGGACGGCGGAAGGGCTGCGGGTCGATTGCGAATGCTATTGTTCGGCGCTGCTGGACGGGCAGGGGCGGCTGGTATCGATCAACCTGCAGATACTGGACGTCACCGATCGCAAGCGTGCGGAGGATACGCAGCGTCTGCTGGTCGGCGAGCTCAACCATCGCGTGAAGAACACGCTGGCATCGGTGCAGGCGATCGCCGAACAGACGTTGCGCCATTCCAGCGGACCTTCGGATTTTGCGCCCACCTTCACGGGCCGTATCCACGCGCTTGCGCGCGCCCATTCGCTCTTGAGCAACACGACATGGCAGGGTGCCAGCCTGCGCGATCTGATCAACGGCCAGATCGATATCGGCACGGTCAATCCCGCCCAGCTCGTCATCGACGGCCCCGAGCTGGATCTGGCGCCGGAGCTGGCGCTGCATCTGGCGATGATCCTGCACGAGCTGGTGACCAACGCCCACAAATATGGCGCGCTTTCCGTGCCCGGCGGCCGCGTCTCATTGACCTGGGTCGTTGAAGGCGATGATCTCAGGATGGAATGGGTGGAACGCGACGGCCCGATCGTCAGCGCGCCGCGCCGGCGCGGCTTCGGCACGGCGCTGATCGAACGCAGCCTCAAGGCGGAAGGCGGATCGGCCACGCCCGGCTACACGCCGGAGGGCGTGGCCTGGACGCTGCTGGTGCCGATCGGCGCGCGCATCCGCCCTGTGGAAAGCGTCGAGCCCGTTATCGCACCCGCACCGCCTAAGGATGTGGTGGCCGATGCGCGCGTGCTGGCGGGGCAACGCATCCTGATCATCGAGGATGAACCGCTGGTCGCGATGGAGATCGCCGCCGCGGTCGAGGATGCGGGGGCCGTGCCGCTGGGGCCGGCCTCCACCGTCGCCGAGGCGCTCGACCTGATCGAAACGAGCGAGGCCGATCTGGCGGTGCTGGACGGCAACCTGCAGGGGGAGGCGGTGGACGTCATCGCCGCCGAGCTGACCGATCGGCGCATCCCCTTCCTGTTCGTGACGGGTTATGGCCGCGATCATCTGCCGCCCCGGTTCCGCGATGCCGCGCTGGTCGGCAAGCCGTTCCACCCGAACGGCCTGCTCGTCGCGATCGAACAACTGCTCGTACCCCAGGCGGGTTGAGCGGTATCATTCCGTAGGATTAGTCGCGGAACCTTCGGCGCGGGCCTTCGTAGGGCAGGCGCTATGACGTTGATTGTGAAAAAAGAGCAGCCGATGAACGAAGCGTTGGACGATCCGCATTATCTGGAGCGGCGTGCCGAACAGGAAATCGATCTTGCCCAGACGGCGACCCACCCGGCGGCGGTTCGGGCGCACTATCTGCTGGCCGGCCATTATCTCGATCGGCTTTACGGGGAAGGGGACGAGGCCGTGGATTCTGCCGACGAACGATCGGTGGCATGATCCCATCGGGCGGCGGGCAAATCCCGCGAAACTTTAGGCATTGCCGAGGGTTTGGTTTGCGTAGCTGACACGTGAATGCGGGAACGATCGCCAACATGGACGAAACCGGGTGCGCCGAGACTCCACTGACGGAAGATGGCCGGTACCGGCTGCTCGTCGATGCGATCACCGATCATGCGATCTATATGCTCGATCTGGATGGGCGCGTGACCAATTGGAACACGGGCGCGCAGCGGCTGAAGGGATATCGCGCTGACGAGATTGTCGGCCGGCATTTTTCGAGCTTCTACACCGATGAAGATCGCGCTGCCGGCCTTCCGCGCCGGGCATTGGAGATCGCGGCGTCGACCGGCAAGTTCGAACAGGAAGGCTGGCGCGTCCGCAAGGATGGCGAGCGTTTCTGGGCACATGTCACGATCCTTCCGATCGTGACGCCGGAAAGCGGCCATATCGGCTATGCCAAGCTGACGCGCGACCTGACCGAACGACAGCGCGCCGAGGCCGATCTGATGCGGCAGGATCAGCAATTCCGGCTGCTCGTCCAGAGCGTCACCGATTATGCGATCTACATGCTCGATGCCGACGGTCTGGTGTCGAGCTGGAATCCCGGGGCTGCGCGGATCAAGGGCTATAGCGAGCAGGAGATCATCGGCCGGCATTTCGAAACTTTCTATACCGAGGAGGACCGGCTGGCCGGCGCCCCCGCGCGTGCGCTGGAAACGGCGCGCCGCGAAGGGCGCTTCCTTGGCGAAGGCTGGCGCGTTCGCCGGGACGGCAGCCACTTCCGCGCCAACGTCGTCATCGATCCGATCCACGCCAGCGACGGCCAGATCATCGGTTTCGCCAAGATCACCCGCGACGTGACCGAACGGGTGGAAGCGCAGATCGCGCTCGAACAAGCGCATGAACAATTGTTCCAGGCGCAGAAACTCGATGCGATCGGCCGGCTGACCGGCGGGATCGCGCATGATTTCAATAATCTGCTGATGGCAATTCTCAGCAGCCTTGAACTGCTGCGCAAGCGCCTGCCGGATGATCCGCACGTCCAGCGCCTGCTCGACAATGCGGTGATGGGCGCCGATCGCGGGGTGGGCCTCACCCAGCGTATGCTGGCCTTTGCGCGACGCCAGCATCTCAAGCCCGTGCGCGTTGCCGTGCCGGCGCTTGTTCATGGCATGACCGATCTTCTGCAACGCTCGCTCGGCCCGGCCTGGCCGATCGAGGCGCGCTTCCCGCTCGACCTGTGCAACGTCAAGGCGGATGCCAACCAGCTCGAAATGGCGCTGCTCAACCTGATTGTGAATGCGCGCGACGCGATGCCGGATGGCGGGGTCATCACCGTTTCCGGGCGCGATCGGGTGGTGGGGGCGGAGGGGCTGCACGGCCTGCCCGCCGGGCCTTATGTGGTGCTGAGCGTCAGCGACCCCGGCACGGGCATGGACGCTGAAACGCTTTCCCGCGCGACCGAGCCTTTCTTCACCACCAAGGGCGTCGGCAAGGGGACGGGGCTTGGCCTGTCAATGATCCACGGCCTGATCGAGCAGCTGGGCGGTAAGTTCGTGCTGCAGAGCAGCCTTGGCGAGGGAACGACGGCGGAACTGTGGCTGCCCGCCATGCCTGCGCCCGACGCGCCGGCAAAGGCGACCGCGACGGCGGCCAACGTGCCGGCTGCCGCGCGCCCGCTGAACGTGCTGGTGGTCGACGATGATGCGCTGGTGCTGATCAATTCCGCCGCGCTGCTGGAAGATCTGGGCCATGTGCCGCTGGAAGCCGCGTCGGCCGAGGCGGGCCTGACCCTGCTGCACAGTCACCCGGAGATTGACCTGATCATGACCGATCAGGCCATGCCCAACGTCACCGGCGTGGAACTGATCGTAGCCGCGCGGGCCGAACGCCCCGACATTCCGGCGATCCTGGCCACCGGCTATGGCGAGTTGCCGGACGATATCGACTTCAAATTCTTCAAGCTGCAGAAGCCGTTCAGCCAGATCGATCTGGCAAGGGCGCTCTCCGCCGTGATCGCCTGAGGCGTCGCATCGATCGGGCTGAAATCGCGCGGCGGAACGCAGCCAGCGCTATTTCGTGGCCTTTCTCACCGCCTTAAAGGAAATCTACCACCAGTTTGCAGCGGACGGCGCTAGGCTGTAGTGACATTTTAGGGATTCACGTTGGACTGGATTTCTGATTCAACGCTGACTTTTGGAGGTTGGCGTGGAAGGGGAAGTTCTGCGGGACGATCAGTGGGAGCGATTGCGAGAGTTTGTTCCGGGCGGCCGCAAGGGTAAGCGCGGCCCGCGCAGTGATGGCAGACTGTTTCTCGA
>NZ_FZOS01000003.1 GCF_900188165.1 Edaphosphingomonas laterariae
CTTGGCAGAAAGGCTTCAAGGTGGACGACTTTTACGCCGCCCGCAGCAGGGCTATCCCGCCGCTACCGTGGTCGAATATTGCTCCGCCGTTCTCATAGCGGCGCTTGGCCGTCTGGTAGGGCCCGAACCTCTCCGGAAGATCACGCCAACGCCCCCCTGATCGGGCTAGCCAGAGCAAGGCGTCGAGAAACAGTCTGCCATCACTGCGCGGGCCGCGCTTACCCTTGCGGCCGCCCGGAACAAACTCTCGCAATCGCTCCCACTGATCGTCCCGCAGCACTTCCCCTTCCACGCCAACCTCCAAAAGTCAGCGTTGAATCAGAAATCCAGTCCAACGTGAATCCCTAAAATGTCACTACAGCCTAGCGTATCACGAGCAACGCGATCGTCGTCACCGCGCCGAACACCAGGATCGCGATGGTCAGCATCGTCACCGATGTCGCCGGCGGCTCGAAATGGCCCGCCATGATCTGGGTGTGGACGGACTGGTAGCGATAGAGCGACCAGACCAGCAGGAACACGCCGATCACCACCATGCCAAGGCCGATCAGTTCGGTGCTCTGCATGCGCAGCGCGGTTTCCTTCGCCGGCGTCGCCGCGCGCTCATTCTCGGCCAGGAACACCGCGAACCGGTTGAGCGTCACGCCGAAGCTCATCATCGACACGGCGGTTCGCAGATAGGAAAGGTGCGTCCGCTCGTTCGACAGGTGCGAACGGTCGTCGGACAATTCCGTCCGGTGCTGCGACAACTCGGTCCGATAGTCCGAAAGGTCGGTGCGATGTTCGGACAGGTCGGTGCGATGCTCCGACAATCGCGTGCGATGTTCCGACAGGCCGGTGCGGAACTTCGACAGCGTCGAAGACACCTCATCCTCGGTCTTGCCGGCCAGTTCCTTGATCAGTTCCGGCGGGAAGGCATAGGGTGGCGAGCCGCCGGTCGTGCGATCCATCGGCAGGTCCGCCGGTGGATCATAGGTCGATTTCGCAGGGCGCAGCCTCAATAGCTCGGCGAGTGATTTCATCGGACGTCCATCCCGGTCGTCGGACGGGCAAGGCCCGCCTGGATGGCCCCAAGCTAACCCCCCAACCGATCCCGGCAATCGGGAGAAATCCCGAGATCGCCCAGCCCAAGCGGCCTCAGGCGACGTGGGCAAATGCGGGGTGAGGCCGCTGTCCGTGTTTTCTGCTTGAATCCTGACGGTCAGGACACGCCGACGTTGCAAATATCCGCGCATTGGCGCGTGTGCCTGATTGCAGACGACAGCTTGCTCTCATAGCGTGCCGACATGAACAGCCACTCGATCGCAGCTTCGTTATTGATCACGGGCTTACTCGGTGCTTGCTCCTCGTCGGTCGAGCGGCAACTCGAAGGGCACGTCTTCGATATTCCTAAGGTCAACGACATTGCGGACAGTGACACGCCGTTTTTTTTTACCAGCGCTCGATCCAAGTGACGGCTTTTCCTTTTATCTCAACCCGGAGGCGAGCCCACCCGATCGAAATCTAATTGGTGTGGCTAGCAAGGAACGAATGTGTGCCCGCGCGGCCGGAACTGAGGCGCGAATAAATGCGACTGTTTGTGCATCTCGCTCGCTTCCATGGCGTGGCCAACCACTACGGAAAGTAAGCGATGGGGTTTTCTGGACCTATGATCTGCGAACGGGAGTGGACCGGAAATCAACCGTATCACTGGCGAGTTGTTTTGCGATGGCGGATGGTT
The DNA here is from genome assembly GCF_900188165.1 of Edaphosphingomonas laterariae. Classification (GTDB taxonomy): domain Bacteria; phylum Pseudomonadota; class Alphaproteobacteria; order Sphingomonadales; family Sphingomonadaceae; genus Sphingomonas_E; species Sphingomonas_E laterariae. The sequence goes on from NZ_FZOS01000003.1 coordinate 1,721, forward strand.
CTCGACAGGGGCTCTGCACTGCAAGTCTGCCGCATGGTGACCTCGTCCTGACGATCTACTTTCGCGATAATCAGATAGCTTCGCTTCAGGCTCTATACGATCAATCGACCGCAAATTTGCAGCGGTGGGAGCGCTAAGCGCAGGGCGGCTTCACTTCTTGCGGCGTGTCTATAGCTGACAGTTCGCTTCCGCCGACAAAACGGCCATTCAAGTATCCAACCCGGCTCCCGAAAACCGACGGTCATTCACCATCGGAATTGGTCCACGCCACGTCAGGCCGCGCGCCAGTCGCCCGAGCGCCCGCCGGACTTGGCGATCAACCTTACGTCGCCGATCGTCATCCCGCGATCGAGTGCCTTGGCCATGTCGTAAATGGTCAGCAGGGCGACGGAAACCGCCGTCAGCGCCTCCATTTCCACGCCCGTCTGATGCGTGGTCCGCACCGTGGCGGTGGCCGCGACGCCATCGTCTTCGACCACCAGATCGAGAGTCACGCCGGCAATCGGCAGTGGATGGCAGAGCGGGATCAGGTCGCTGGTTTTTTTGGCGGCCATGATGCCGGCCACGCGCGCCACCGCGATCACGTCGCCCTTGGCGACCGCGCCATCGCGGATCGCGGCAGCGGCGGCGGCCGACATGGTGATCCGCCCGCTCGCCGTCGCTTCGCGGGTCGTCGTTGCCTTGGCCGATACGTCGACCATGCGGGCCGAACCCGTTTCGTCGAGATGGGTGAGGCGGCCTTCGGTCATTGGCCGGTCAGCAGCTTGCGCGTTGCTGCTTCCACATCGGCCTGCCGCATCAGCGATTCCCCGACGAGACAGCAGCGCACGCCATGTTTGGCCATCCCGTCCAGATTGGCCTTGGAGGCGATGCCGCTTTCGGTGACGAAGGTGCATCCGGCTGGCGCGCGATCGGCGAGTTCGTAGGTGCGGGCGAGATCGATCGTGAAGTCGCGCAGGTCGCGATTGTTTACGCCGATCAGCCGGGATTTCAGCTTCAGCGCGCGATCGAACTCGTCGGCATCATGCACTTCGATCAGGGCGTCCATCCCCAATGCGATTGCCGCGGCCTCGATCTCGGCCATCTGCCCGTCGTCGAGCGCGGCGGCGATGATCAGGATGGCATCGGCGCCCAGCGCGCGCGCTTCCACCACCTGCCACGGATCGACCATGAAGTCCTTGCGCAGCACCGGCAATGCGCAGGCGGCGCGGGCCGCGACCAGATAATCGTCATGGCCCTGGAAATACGGCTCGTCGGTCAGGACCGACAGGCAGGCCGCGCCACCGCTTTCATACGCGCGGGCATGGGCCGGCGGATCGAAATCGGCGCGGATCAGGCCCTTGGACGGGCTGGCTTTCTTGATCTCGGCAATCAGCCCGAAGCCGCCGGCGGCCACCTTGGCATCCAGCGCGGCGCGAAATCCGCGTGGCGCCGATTGCGCGGCCGCGCGCGTTTCCAGTTCGCCCAGCGGTGTCCGCGCCTTGCGACGGGCCACTTCGGCGCGCTTGGCGTCGCAGATTTCAACGAGCTTGTTCATCAGAAGGCGATCCAGCAGTCGAGCAATTGCTTGGCCAGCCCCTTGTCGATCGCCTCGGCGGCCTCCTCCACGCCCGCGCGCAGATCATCGGCATGGCCGGCGACGATCAGCGCGGCGGCGGCGTTCAGCAGCACGGCATCGCGATAGGCGCCTTCTTCGCCATCCAGCAGGCGGCGCAGCGCGGCGGCGTTGAAGGCTGCGTCGCCGCCCCGCAGCGCCTCGTTCGGGTGGCGGGTCAGCCCGGCATCCTCCGGCGTGATGCGGATCGTGCCTTCGCCGCACGCGCCGATGCGGACGATGGTGCTGGGCCCCGCGATGGAAAGCTCGTCCAGCGGCTCGTCGCCCGCCACCATCATCGCCGATTCGGTGCCGATCAGGCGCAATGCTTCAGCATAAACAGGCAGATAATCCGGTCGTGCGACGCCGATCAGCTGGCGCGTCACGCGCGCGGGATTGGCGATCGGGCCGATCAGGTTGAAGATCGTCCGGCGGCCGATCGCGCGGCGCACGGCAGCCAGATGGCGGAGCGCGGGGTGATGGAGCTGGGCGAACAGAAAGGCGATGCCAAGATCGCCAAGGCTTTCCGCCGCGCGTGCGGATGCGCGGTCGAGATCGAGGCCCAATGCCTCCAGCGTGTCCGACGATCCCGCCTTGGATGAAGCCGCGCGGTTGCCATGCTTGGCCACGGGCACGCCGCAGGCCGCGACGACGATGGCAACGGCGGTCGATACGTTCAGGCTGTGCGATCCGTCACCGCCGGTGCCGCACACGTCGATGGCGCCGGCTGGCGCCGCGATCGAGATCATGCGTTCGCGCAGCGCCATCGCGGCGGCCGCGATCTCGACGCTGGTTTCGTCGCGTTCCGCCATCACCGTCAGGAAAAGGCGGGCGTCCTCCTCCGCGACCCGGCCGTCGAGCAGGTCGCCAAAGGCGGCGAACGCGGTCGCGTGGTCGAGCGGCCGGGCGGCGTCAGGCAACAGCACGCGCGTTGTCATGCCGGCAGCCTCGCCGCGATTCCCGCTTCGCGCAGGAAGTTCGCCAGCATGTCATGGCCATGCTCGGTCGCGATGCTTTCGGGGTGGAACTGGACGCCGTGGATCGGCAGCTCGCGATGGCGGAAACCCATCACCGTGCCATCGGCGGTGCGCGCGTTGACGACCAGCTCCGCCGGAATGTCCTCGACGACGAGCGAGTGGTAGCGCGTCGCGGTGAAGGGGGAGGGCAGGCCGGCAAAGACGCCGCTGCCGTCATGTTCAACCGGGCTGGTCTTGCCGTGCATCAGTTCGGCCGCGCGGACGACATGGCCGCCGAAATGCTGGCCGATCGATTGGTGGCCCAGGCACACGCCGAACAGCGGGCGCTTGTCCGCCGCGCAGGCCGCCACCAGATCGAGCGAGATCCCCGCTTCGTTAGGCGTGCAGGGGCCGGGCGAAATCAGGAAGCCCTTGGCTCCGCTCGACATCGCCTGGCCGACGCTGATCGCGTCATTGCGCACCACGTCCACCTCGGCCCCAAGTTCGCGCAGATAATGCACGAGGTTCCAGGTGAAGCTGTCATAATTGTCGATGACGAGGATCATGCCCGATGCTTTAGGGGCGTGGGCACGATTGGGGAAGGGAGCTTACCTAATTTGCCGGCAATCGCAGGTTGCCCCTCCGGCAAGCCTGGCATTGCCCGTCAGGCGCCTGCCACCATCAGCGCATAGCCGCCCAGCGCCATCGCGCCGCCGACCGACGTGCCGACCAGCAGATAGCCGAACACTTCGACGATCTTCGGGTTGGCGCGCTGCGCCTTGCGGTTGCGGTTCGCGCTCGACAGCACGAAACTCGCCAGCATCCCATAGGTCAACGCAGCCGCTTCCAACATCTCAGTTACCCGATTCCCGCTCTTCGCACATGCACAATGCGCGGCATTCGCTAAGGGCGAGTTAACCCTGTTGCAATGGCAGCTACTGGCCGAACCCCGCATCCGTTGCACGGCTGATCGCTTCGCGCGCCGCGGCGATCAACGCGCCGGACTTGGCCTCGCACTCGCGTTGCTCATAAGCCGGGTCGCTGTCGGCGACGATGCCGGCGCCGGCCTGGACGTGCATCACGCTATCCTTCACCACGGCGGTGCGCAGGACGATGCAGCTGTCCATCGATCCGTCGGGCGAAAAATAGCCGACGCCGCCGGCATAAGCGCCGCGCGTTTCGGGTTCCAGCTCGGCGATGATCTCGCACGCGCGCACCTTCGGCGCGCCGGAAACGGTGCCGGCGGGGAAGCCGGCGAACAGGGCGTCCACCGCGTCCTTCTCCGGCGCCAGCCGGCCGACGACGTTGGATACGATGTGCATGACGTGGCTGTATTTTTCGATCGTATAGCTGTCCGTCACGGTGACCGTGCCGGCTTCCGCCACGCGGCCCACATCGTTGCGCCCGAGATCGAGCAGCATCAGATGTTCGGCGCGTTCCTTGGGATCGGCGAGCAGCGAATCGCGGTTGGCGGCATCCTCGGCGGCGGTGCGCCCACGCGGCCGCGTCCCCGCGATCGGCCGGATCGTCACCTCGCCATCGCGCGCGCGGACGAGGATTTCGGGCGACGACCCGATGATCGCGAAGCCCGGCATGTCGAGGAAATAGAGGAAGGGCGACGGGTTGATCCGCCGCAGCGCACGATAAAGATCGAAGGGTGGCAGCGGGAAGGGCAGCGAGAAACGCTGTGCCAGCACCACCTGAAAGATATCGCCCGCCGCGATATAATCTTTCGCCTTCAACACCATGTCGCGATAGCGCACCGGATCGACGGCGGGTTGCGGAACCGCGTCGGGCAGATTGGCCGGGGTCGCGCCGCGCGCGGGCAGGGCAGCGGCCAGCCGCGCGGCCACGCCCTCGATCCGTTCATTGGCGAGCGCGACGGCGGCGTCGGCATCCACCACCGCATCGGGCCATACCGGCGCTACCAGGAACAGTTCGTCGGCCAGCCGGTCGAAGATCAGGATCACGGTCGGCCGCACGAACAGCATGTCCGGCAGGTCGAGCGGATTGGCCGGCGGGCGCGGCAGTTTTTCCACCAGACCCACCGTTTCATAGGCGAAATAGCCGACAAGGCAGGCGAGCGCGGAGGGCAGCCCTTCGGGCACGTCCATCCGGCACGCGGCGACAAGCCCGCGCATTGCGGTCAGCGTGTCGGCCCCGCACGGCTCGAATGCTTCGCGGTCGGTCAGCCAGCGGTGGTTGATCGCCGCTTCGGTGCCCTGCGCGCGGAACACGAGGTCGGGCGCGAGGCCGAGCAGCGTGTAACGGCCGCGCGCGGCGCCGCCTTCGACCGATTCGAGCAGGAAATCGCCACGCCCCGGTTCGATCAGCTTGAGCGCGGCGGCGATCGGCGTGTCGACATCGGCGATCTGCCGCCGCCACACGAGCGCGGGCTGCCCCGCGCGCAGCCGTGCCGCCGCCTTCGCGTCCTCTGCCGGATTCACTGGCCCTGGCCGCCGAGTTCGGCCTTGAGCGCGGTGATCGCCGCTTCGTTGCGCTTCACGCCCACGTCCTTCGACGCGGCGGCGATGAACTGCTGGATATATTCATCGCCCATGCTGCGCGAAAAATCGCCGCGCAGCGACGCGATCAGCATCGGCTGGGTGCGGGCATCGCCGGGGATCACCTCGCCCAGCTGCACGACGAACCAGCCGCTATTGTCGGGCGCGGCGAGCAGGCGGGTTTCGCCCTTCTTCATACCGAACATCAGCTTCAGCGGCGGCGGGGCCGGGCGGTCGCGGCGCAGCAGATCCATCTGGCGGGCGTTCGCCTTGGCCGGTGCGGGCAGGCGGACCTGCGTCTGGGCGAAGGCTTCGGCCATCGGCGTGCCGGCCTTGATCTTGGCGAGGATCGCGTCGGCGATGGCGCGGGTCTGCTTGGCAGACCGTTCGTTGCGAATGCCGGCGATCACGCCTTCGCGCACATCGGCCAGCGGTGCGGGGGCGGCGGCCACGACTTCGGAGACGGCGACGAGCGCATAACGCTGGCCGGTGCCGATCGTTTCGACGGCAGGATCGTCCTCGGTGGTCATCTGCGCGGCGGAACGCATCAGCAGCGGCAGCTCCGGCGGCGCCTTCCAGTGGGGCTGGGCGGGCGCACGGCCGTCGGGCAGGATCGCGGGCGTGGTGACGACGGTCAGGCGCTTGTCGCGGGCAACATCGTCGAAGCTGGCGCCGTCGGCGATCGCATCCTCGATGCCGCTGATCATCGTGCTCAGCGCCTCATCGCGCTTCTGCTTGGTCAGCGAATCGGCGATTTCGGCATGAACGGCGGCCAGCGGGCGGGCCGCCTGGCCGGTGATCTTCGCCACCTGCACGACATACCAGCCGAGATCGGCCTTCACCGCGCCGCTGGTGCCGCCCTGCGGCAGGGCGAAGGCGGCATCGGCCACGGCGGCCGACGCATTTTCGGCAAGCTGCGCCTTGGCGGTGTCGAGCGTGATCGCTTCCGAACCCGCCGCCTTTGCCGCATCGGCGATCGGCGTGCCGGCCTTGGCCTTGGCGGCGATCGCCTCGGCGGCCTTCTGGTCGCTCACGATCACCTGCGCGATCGTGCGCGTCTCGCTGGCGCCATAGGTCGCGGCATTGGCCTTGTAGAAGGCCTGGATTTCCGCCTCGGTGGGCGCGGCGGCGGCGATCTGGTCGGTGCCGAACAGCGCATAACGCAGCACGCGGCGCTCGGGGATGGTGAAGCGCTGGGCGTTCGCCTTGTAGAAGGCCTGGATTTCGGCGTCGGTGGGCGCCGGGCCGGCCGGGATGGCTTCGGCGGGAACGACGCCGATCAGGCCGGCGCGCTGTTCCAGCAGCAGCGAAGCATTGGGCACGACGATGCCGTCGGGCACCCGCGCGCCGCCGGCGATCGGCACGAACATCTGGCGGCGCAGCGCATCGCCGGCCATTTCGGCGCGCAGCTGGCGTTCGCTCATCCGCGCCTGGCCCAGCGCGGCTTCCATCGCGCTGCGATCGAACTTGCCGGTCAGGCCGAAAAAGGCCGGCGTGCTGGCGATCTCGCCGTCGATCAGCCGGTCGCTCACCGTCAGCCCCTGTTCGCGGCCCCAGGTTTCGAGCGCGGCGAAGGAAATCGTCTGGCCGATCACCTGGTCGACCCCGCCTTGCGCGGCGAATGCCGCCATGTCGATTCCCGGCGTTTCGCGCTGGGCCTGGCGCAGCGCGGTATCGACGCGCTGGCGGGCTTCGTTGGAGCTGATCTTGTTGCTGCCCACGGTCGCGATCTGGCTTCCACCGCCGCCATTGCCGCTGATCCAGCTGGGATCGATGCTCGTCACCGCAAAGGCGATCAGCACCAGCCCGAACAGGGCCAGAACCAGCCAGGAGGAAAGTGCACGGCGGAAAAAGGAAATCATCGCTGGTCCCGAGGCGGTTGCCGAAGATGTTCCGCCATAGAGGTGCGGGCTTGCGCCATCAAGCGGGGGGGCGCTACGGGCGGCGGCGACTTTGCAATTGGAGGGCGGTGATGGCTTTGCGCAAGCTGGTGGCTGGCAACTGGAAGATGAACGGATCGATCGCGGCGCTTGCCGAGCTTGATGCGATCGCGGCGGCGGCGGCGGCGAATCCCGGCCTCGACGTGGCGATCTGCCCGCCCTTCACGCTGATCGCCGCCGCCGCGCAGCGCCAGCCGGGCCTGGCCATCGGCGCGCAGGATTGCCACACCGGCACCAGCGGCGCGCACACCGGCGATGTCGCGGCGGGCATGATCGCCGAAGCCGGCGGCAAATATGCCATTGTCGGCCATAGCGAGCGTCGCGCCGATCATGGCGAAGGCGATGCGCTGGTCCGCGCCAAGGCGGAAGCCGCGATCGCAGCGGGCCTCGTCGCCATCGTCTGCGTCGGCGAAACCGAGGCCGAGCGCGATGCCGGCCGCGCCGTCGCGGTGGTCGAAGGCCAGCTCGATGGTTCGGTCCCGCCGGCGGGCACGGGCGCCACGCTCGTCGTCGCTTATGAACCCGTCTGGGCGATCGGCACCGGCCGCACGCCGTCCACCGCCGACGTGGCGGAAATGCACGCGGCCATCCGCGCGCGCCTGAGTGGGCTGCTGGGTGGCGAAGGCGCCAAGGTCCGCATCCTTTATGGCGGATCGGTGAAGCCCACCAACGCGGCCGAACTGATGGCGGTCGCCGATGTCGATGGCGCGCTCGTCGGCGGGGCCAGCCTCACCGCGGCGCAGTTCGTGCCGATCATCGAAGGCGCGGCGGGCTAAGGCTCACCCGTCCGATATTCCTTTGGGTGCCCTGGCGAAAGTCAGGGCCCATTGCCGCGCCGCCAAGGTCGCACGCGCAAATACGGATCACGGCCGCTATCGGTGTTTTTTCCGCGTGAATCCTGACGGTCAGGACCGCGACATAGCGGACGTTCGTTCATATACGTCATGCCAGCGAAGGCTGGCATCGCGTTGTGGCTGGTGTAGCGTCGCCGCATAAGCGAGGGTGGCTGGACCTATATCCTTACGAACAAGCCGAACGGCGTTCTCTATATCGGTGTCACCACCGATCTCGCCGCGCGCATGATGCAGCATCGCAGAGGCGCGGGTTCGGCCTTCTGCCGGAAATACGGCGTCGATCGGCTGGTCCTTGTCGAGCCGCATGACAGCATCGTCGAAGCCATCACCCGCGAGAAAGCTCTGAAGGCGTAGCAACGCGCATGGAAAATCCGGTTGATCGAGGCCGCCAATCCTCAATGGGATGATCTGTTCGAGCGCATCCTGTAGCCGACAGCGATGCCAGCCTTCGCTGGCATGACGTTCTCATTCGACGTCCGCTTCCCCCGACTTTTCGGCCCTTCGATCGTGGCGTCCGGCGGCCTGATTGCTGACCGTCAGCTTCCCGCGCTTTGTGGAAAATTCCTGCCTGTCAGGACACGCCGACAAGGCTGCCGCTGCTGGCTTTGGTAGCTCACGACCCAAAGCGGAAATTAGCGATCAATGGAGAATCACTCGTCGTAGGGGCGATTATCAACGAAGAAGTCCACCAGCACTCCGACGGTGTTGCCCTTCGCATCGGCGAGCCTGAACAAGGGATAATCCTGCCTCCCGCTACCCGCCTCGACGGCGATGAGCACACTTGACCCATCCTTCGTAGGGGCGCGCACCGACTTACTGTCCGGCAAATTCGCTTCTGGGGAGACTGCGCTTAGCAACCGGGGAATAGTCCAGATGCGTAGGTCCGGGTAATCGGCTGCGATCCGAGCAATCACGCCCTCACCGGCGAAAGTCGTGATTGTGCCCTCCACACCCAGTTCAGTTCCATGTTCGTCGGTCAGCGGCTCAATCGTCGTCACGCCTTCATTGTCGCGCCGCAACGCAAATGCATGCGAGACATACTCCTCATAATCGTATGTTGCCTCTGACCCCAGATGCGCCACCGTCAGGACCACCTCATATTCGCCTGCGACGACTTCGGCAGTTATGGCCCCTTCAGAGTTGTTCGGATCGGCGATCACCAATCGGCCCTCCATGACGGCAATAATTCCAGCCGATTCTCGCCGACTGTTGACTAGGGCGCCCGCCCAGGCTTCTCCTATCCGCTGCGTCCAGTCGGGATCGGGGCGCACCTTGAACTGGATTTGATGGTTAAGCGGGTGCTGAACGAGCGTGGCATTTTCCCCGCGTTCCACCCCGTCCACTTCCTCAGCGCCTAGGCCGATTCGGGCTGCAAGTGCTCTGAACGCGGACCACATCGTGCATCTCACAAGTTGGGGGACGATTACGATCTTGATGTTGTAGTTGGCGGCCGACGGCAGTTGCAACAGACAAGAGCACAGAGCCTCCTTTGAGCTCCCGGCGGAATGTCCGCCTTCCACCCAAGGCCAACGCTGTGGCGTGATCGGCTAGCGTCCGCTTCCCCCGACATAGCCGCCATCAGACGATCTCGCGCCGCATCCGAAACCTGACGGCCATTCCCCATCAAAATGTGTCCACGCGGCCTGGATGTAGACCGCAGGCCGGCGGCAATGGGTGGGATCAGGCGAGGTCCGCCAGTTTGCGCGGTGCGGCCCGTCGATAGCTTTGCCGCACGCGGTCCTCGATATGGTCCCAGTCGGGCGCTTCGTCGCGGACGAGGTTGATGCCGATCCAGCCGGAAACGCCGATATAAGCGGGCATGTAATAAAGGTCCGGGTCGGCCTCCAGCAGCATGGCCTGTTCGTCGCGGCCGCTGGTCTTCACCGTGATGCTGATCGGGGCATTATGGTGCCCCTCGTCGGTGAAATAGGCGAACATCTTCTTGCCCGCGACCTGGAAGGCGTGGGCGCCGTGGGACATTTTGGTGGTCGCTTCCGGCAGGGCGAGGCAGATCGCGCTCACCCGTTCGAGCAGCGCGTCGCGGTTCAACGCAGCCTCCGCGCATAATCGGCGAGCGCGGTGGCGTAGAGCTTGTGCTCCTCCACCAGCACGCGATCGGCCAGGCTGCCGGGCGTGTCGCCGGGCCGGATGGCGACGCGCGCCTGCGCGATCACCGGGCCGTCATCCAGTTCCGGCGTCACGACATGGACCGAGCAGCCGGCTTCCGCATCGCCCGCCGCGATCGCGCGGGCATGGGTGTCGAGGCCCTTGTAGAGCGGCAGCAGCGACGGGTGGATATTGAGGATGCGGCCTTCCCACCCGGCGATGAATTCGGGCGAAAGCAGCCGCATATAACCGGCGAGCGCGACCAGTTCGACATCGGCGGCGCGCAGTTCGGCATCGATCAGCGCGTCGAATTCGGCGCGCTTCAGGCCCTTGTGGCTTCTGGCCCAGATCGGCACGCCGGCCGCCGTCGCGATGGCGAGGCCGCCGGCATCCTCCACGTTGGAAAGCACGCGGACGACGCGATAGGGGCTATCCGCCGCCATGCTCGCGTCGACCAGCGATGCCATGTTCGAACCGCGTCCCGAGATGAGAATCCCGACGCGGACCGGGTCAGCCATTATGCGTGGCGCTCCACGCGTCGCGCGCGCTCCAGGCATCGCGCGAACCCGCGACGGTGCAGCCCTTTTCGCCGCTGGCGATATGGCCGATGCGGAACACATGTTCCTCGGCCGCTTCCAGCGCCGCCGTCACCGCGTCCACATCGCCGGGGCGAACGATCACCGCCATGCCGATGCCGCAGTTGAAGGTGCGGGCCATTTCCTCGGGCTCGATATTGCCCTGCGCCTGCAGGAACGCCATCAGCCGGGGCTGCGGCCAGGCATCGGCGTCGACATGCGCGTGCAGGCCTTCGGGCAGGACGCGCGGGATATTTTCCAGCAGGCCGCCGCCGGTGATGTGCGCCATCGCCTGCACCTTGCCCGAACGGACGAGCGGCAGCAGCGACTTCACATAGATGCGGGTCGGCGCCAGCAGCGCATCGATCAGCCGCACGTCCTGATCGAACAGGGCAGGGCGGTCGAGCTTCCAGCCCTTGTCCGCGGCGAGGCGACGGACGAGCGAGAAGCCGTTGGAATGGACGCCCGACGAAGCGAGGCCGAGAATCACGTCGCCATCGGCAACGCGCGTGCCCGTCAGCGCCTGATCGCGCTCCACCGCGCCGACGCAGAAACCGGCGAGGTCATAATCGCCATCGGCATACATGCCCGGCATTTCGGCGGTTTCGCCGCCGATCAGCGCGCAGCCAGCGATGCGGCAGCCCAAAGCGATGCCGGCGATCACGCGCTCGGCAACGCCGTTGTCGAGCCGGCCGGTCGCGAAATAATCGAGGAAGAAAAGCGGTTCGGCGCCCTGAACGATCAGATCGTTCACGCACATCGCGACAAGATCGATGCCCACGCCATCATGGTTGCCGCTGTCGATCGCCAGTTTCAGCTTCGTGCCGACGCCATCATTGGCGGCCACGAGCAGGGGATCGTTATAGCCCGCCGCCTTGAGATCGAAGAAGCCGCCGAAGCCGCCGAGATCGGCATTGGCGCCCGGTCGCGCGGTGGCGCGCGCCAGCGGTGCGATCGCCTTCACGAGCGCGTTTCCGGCCGCGATCGAGACGCCGGCCTTGGCGTAGGTATAGGGGGTATCGTCGGTCATGCACGGCCCCTAAACATATCCCGCTTGGATTTCCACGCCCAAGTCGCCAAAAGACGCGCGTGACTTCCGCCGTTCGATCCCTGCCGCACCTGAATCGCATCTGGATCGCGCTTGCTGGCGCCGCTTTGCTCGGCGCCGGTGGCGTCGTGATCGCGCAGATCGAGGGCAGCGACCGCGGAATCGCGCCGATCGACAGCAGTTCCAGCTACGAAGTCGGCGGCGTTACCGTCGATGTTTCGGCCAGGGATGCCGAATCTGCGCGCACCGCCGGCTGGCGTGTCGCGCAGCGCAAGGGCTGGGCTTTGTTGTGGAGCCGCACCAACGCCCAGCCGGTTTCGGCCGCGCCCGGCCTCTCCGATTCGACCCTCGATTCGATCGTCGCCGGCATCGTCGTCGAAGACGAACAGATCGGGCCGAAGCGCTATATCGCGCGGCTGGGCGTGCTGTTCGATCGCGCCCGCACGGGGCAACTGCTCGGCGCGCATGGGCAGGGCCTGCGTTCCCCGCCCTTGCTGCTGATTCCGGTGATGTGGTCGGGCGGAACGGCCACCAGCTTCGAAACCCGCACCGAATGGCAGCGGGCCTGGGCGCGCTTCCGCCCCGGCGGCAGCCCGATCGATTATGTGCGGCCGACCGGCACGGGCAGCGATCCGCTGCTGCTGAACGAAGCGCAGACCGGCCGGCCCGGGCGCGGCTGGTGGCGGATGATTCTCGATCAGTTCGGCGCGGCCGACGTGATCGTGGCCGAGGTCGCGGTCGAACGCAGCTGGCCGGGCGGGCCGGTCCTCGCCCGCTTCACCGCCCGCCATGGGCCCGACGACAGCATTCTCGATCGCTTCACCCTGCGCGCGCCCAATGGCGATGGCCTGTCCGCGCTGATGGACGAAGGCGTCCGCCGGATGGACGCCAGCTTCTCGCAGGCGCTGCGCGACGGGCGGCTGCGCCCCGATCCCTCGCTGGTGATCGAGGAGGAGCCGGAAGAACTGTCGGACGATGCCTTCGCGGCGGAAACCATGGCCGACGACATGGCCGTCACCGCCATTGCCTATAACGTCCAGGTCGAAACCGCCGACGCCGCCGCGCTCACCGCGGCCGAAGGCGCGTTGCGCGGCGTGCCGGGGGTTCGCGGGGTCGAAACGACCAGCATGGCGCTGGGGGGCCTTTCGGTCATGCGGGTCAACTATGAAGGCGAGATTTCCGGGCTGAAGATCGCCCTCCAGGCCCGTGGCTGGCGGGTCGAGGAAGGGCCGGGCACGCTGCGCATCCGTCGCGGCGCGCCCGCCGCACCGCCACCCAATGCGGCGCCGGCGCCGGCGGGCGGGCCGGACGCCCGATGAGCCAGATCGCCCTGCCATTCGCATGGCCGGAGGCGGAGGATGAACGGGATTTCTGTCGCGGCGAAGCCAATGCCGCCGCCCTTCGCCATCTCGAACATCGCGCGCTCTGGCCGGTCATGGCCACCTTGCTCACCGGCCCGCGCAAATCGGGGCGCAGCCTGCTCGGCCGCATCTTCGTGGCCAAGGCCGGCGCGCGGCTGATCGACAATGCCGACCGGCGCGACGAGGAGGAGCTGTTCCACGCCTGGAACCGCGCCCAGGCCGAACGCCAGCCGCTGCTGCTGATCGCCGATGCGCCGCCGCCGGTGTGGCAGATCGGCCTGCCGGATCTCCGCTCGCGCATGGCGGCCACGCCCCATATCGCCATTGCCGAGCCCGATGACGCGCTGGCCGCCGCCTTGCTCGAACGGCTGCTCGGCCAGCGCGGCCTTGCCGCCGGGCCAGACGTGATCGCCTATCTGCTGCCACGGATCGAGCGTAGCTATGTGGCGATCCTGCATGTGATTGACGCGCTCGATTCGCTGTCGCTGGCCAAGCGGTCGCGGATCACGGTGCCGCTTGCGCGCGAGGCGCTGGCCGCCGTCGGTGTCATCGACGATTCATGATTATTCGCTTATCCTGAAATGATGGAAGACGCCGCCGCCCTGCAGCCGATCGACGAAATCGAGCCCGTCGCCTCGCCGGTGGAGCCCGGCCAGCGCTATTTCAACCGCGAAATCTCCTGGCTCGGCTTCAATCGCCGCGTGCTCGAGGAAGCGTGCAACACCGCCCATCCGCTGCTCGAACGGCTCCGCTTCCTGTCGATTTCGGGCAATAATCTCGACGAATTCTTCATGGTCCGCGTCGCCGGTCTCAAGGGCCAGCTGCTGGAGGATGTCGACGCGCGCTCGGCCGACGGGCTCACCGTCGCCCAGCAGCTCGCCGCGATCGAGCGCGAGGCGGATCAGCTCATGGATTCGCAGCAGGCCGTCTGGCGCGAACTGAAGGCGGAAATCGCCGTGGCGGGCATCTCGCTTGTCGGCCATGACGATATTTCGGTCGAAGAGGCCGAATGGCTCCACAGCCATTTCCGTGATCAGATCTTCCCGGTGCTGACGCCGCAGGCGCTCGATCCCGCCCACCCATTCCCCTTCATCCCGAACAAGGGCTTCAGCCTGATGTTCGAACTGAAGCGGCTGTCCGATGGCGAACCGATTCGCGAGCTGGTGATGGTGCCGGCCACGCTGCCCCGCTTCATCCGCCTGCCCGGCGCGGCCGCGCGCTATGTGTCGATCGAAGCGGCGATCCGCCGGTTCACCGGCGTGCTGTTCCCCGGCTATTCGGTCGAGGCCTATGGCGCCTTCCGCGTCATTCGCGACAGCGATATCGAAATCGAGGAAGAAGCGGAGGATCTGGTCCGTTACTTCCGCTCCGCCATCAAGCGCCGGCGCAAGGGCCGGGTGATCCGGCTCGAATTGCTGGCCGGCACCCCCGAATCGCTCGAACGGCTGGTGAAGGACGAAATCGTCGGCACCGATGCGATCATCACCGATACCGAACGCTTCCTCGGCATCGCCGATCTCGAACAGCTGGTCGACGAGGATCGGCCCGATCTGAAATTCCCGCCGTTCAGCCCGCGCTTTCCGGAACGGGTTCGCGAACATGGCGGGGATTGCTTCGCCGCGATCCGCGCCAAGGACATCGTCGTTCACCATCCGTACGAAACCTTCGATGTCGTGCTGGCCTTCCTGCGCCAGGCGGCCAGCGATCCCGATGTCGTGGCGATCAAGCAGACGCTCTATCGCGCGGGCAAGCAGTCGGCCGTTATCCGCGCGCTCGTCGATGCGGCGGAAGCCGGCAAGTCGGTCACCGCCGTCGTCGAACTCAAGGCGCGGTTCGACGAGGAACAGAACCTGATGTGGGCCTCGCAGCTGGAACGCGCGGGCGTGCAGGTGGTCTATGGCTTCGTCGACTGGAAGACCCACGCCAAGGTGTCGATGGTCGTCCGCCGCGAAGGCGGGGCCTACCGCACCTACTGCCATTTCGGCACCGGCAACTATCACCCGGTCACGGCCAAGATTTACACCGATCTCAGCTTCTTCACCGCCGATCCGCGTGCCGGGCGCGATGCCGCGCAGCTGTTCAACTACATCACCGGCTATGTCGAACCCAGCAATCTGGAAATGCTGGTCATGTCGCCGCTCGGCATGCGCGATCGGCTGTGCGATCTGATCCAGGTCGAAATCGATAATGCCCGCGCCGGCAAGCCCGCCGCGATCTGGGCGAAGATGAACTCGCTGGTCGATCCCGCGATCATCGAACAGCTCTACCGCGCTTCGGCGGCCGGGGTGCAGGTCGATCTCATCGTGCGCGGCATTTGCTGCCTGCGCCCGGGTGTGCCTGGCCTGTCGGAAAATATCCATGTGAAGTCGGTCGTCGGCCGCTTCCTCGAACATAGCCGCATCATGTGCTTCGGCAACGGCGCGGCCTTGCCCAACAAGAATGCGCGCGTGTTCATCTCCTCGGCGGACTGGATGCCCCGCAACTTCGATCGTCGGGTCGAATATATGCTGCCGATCGAAAACCCGACGGTGCATGCCCAGATCCTCGATCAGGTGATGGTCGCCAACCTGATCGACAACGAACAGAGCTGGCACCTCAATTCCGACGGCAGCTATGATCGCGTCGTGCCGGGTAAACGGCCGTTCAACCTGCACCGCTATTTCATGACCAACCCGTCTTTGTCCGGGCGCGGCGCGGCGCTGGAGCGCAGCGGCGCGGTGCCCAAGCTCAGCCTGCGGCGCGCCGGCTGAAGCCGAAGCAGGCTTACCTCTAAAGGCTGGCAGGCGGGGTGTCCGCGTGGATTTCACGATGCCGTGCAAGCCTTTGTCCGCGCGGGGACGGCAGGTGAGGCGAACGAAAACTTGCGAAAATCGCCGCTCCGCACTTCCGGCGCAGGCCGAATCCCGCTAATCGCAGTCCAGCATGGTCGCCGCATCGCTCTACCGCAAAAAGGCCCGCGAGGGCCGGGATGACGGCCGCACGGCCATCATCGACATCGGTTCGAACTCCATCCGCCTCGTCGTCTATGACGGGCCGGTTCGTATCCCTTCGATCCTGTTCAACGAAAAGGTGATGGCCGGGCTCGGCCGTGGCCTGGTCAAGGATGGCGCGCTGGACAGCGAAGCCACCGATCGGGCGCTGACCGCCTTGTCCCGCTTCCAGCGGCTCGCCGGCCAGATGGGTGTGGCGCAGGTCCGCACCGTGGCCACCGCCGCCGTGCGCGAAGCGAGCAACGGCGCCGATTTCATCGATCATATCAAAGCGCTGGGCCTGCAGGTTGAAGTGCTTTCGGGTGAGGAAGAAGCCCGGATGGCGGGCTATGGCGTGCTCGCGGGTATTCCCGACGCCAACGGCATCGTCGGCGATCTCGGCGGCGGCAGCCTCGAACTGATTCGCGTCGGCGATGGCAAGGTGGGGGAACGCGTCTCCTTCCCGCTCGGCGTCCTCCGCGTCGCCGCCATTCGCGACCATGGGCCGAAGGCGCTGGAGCGCGTCGTTGTCGAGGCTCTCGGCGCGACGGGGTGGGAGGGCCGGGGCGAGGGCCTGCCTTTCTATCTGGTCGGCGGCTCATGGCGTTCGCTGGCCCGGCTCGACATGCACCTGTCGGGCTTTCCGCTGCCGATCATCCACCATTATCGCATGCCGATCGAAGCGCCCCAGCGCCTGATCCGCTCGCTCGCCCATCTCGACAAAGCCCGCCTGCGCGAAATTTCCGGCATTTCGCCGTCGCGCATCCCGACATTGGGGCACGCCGCCGCGCTGCTGGCGGTGCTTGTCCGTCACCTCGGTTCGTCCAGCCTCGTCGTTTCCGCTTATGGCCTGCGCGA
This sequence comes from Edaphosphingomonas laterariae, assembly GCF_900188165.1. GTDB lineage: Bacteria > Pseudomonadota > Alphaproteobacteria > Sphingomonadales > Sphingomonadaceae > Sphingomonas_E > Sphingomonas_E laterariae. Next base: position 18,486 of record NZ_FZOS01000003.1, read on the forward strand.
AGGGCTTTTGCATCGCAGCCTGCCCGAAGCCGTGCGCGCGCAGGATCCGCTGATCAGCGCCACGCGCGAAGAAGGCGTGCGGCAGGGCCGTTTTCCCGAACATGGCGATCTGCTCGATCGCTGGATCGCGCCTTTGTTCACCGGCGAAGGCCCGGCCGACGCCCGGTTGCGCCATGCGTCCTGCCTGCTCGCCGATGTGGGCTGGCGCGCTCACCCGGAATTTCGCGCGACGCGCGGGCTGGAAACCGCGCTGCACGGCAATTGGGTGGGCATTGATGCGCAGGGGCGGGCGAAGATGGCGCACGCGCTCTATCGCAGCTTCGGTGGCGATGGCGTTTCGGCCGTCGTGGCGCAACTGCTCAGCCCGGATGAAATCGCACAGGCCGAACGCTGGGGGCTGGCGATGCGGCTTGGCCAGCGCCTGAGCGGGGGCGTTGCCGAACCGCTTGAAACCAGCGCGCTCGGGCTCGCCCGTGACGCGCTTACCCTCACGCTCCGCGCCGCCGATGCCGCGCTTTACGGCGAATCGGTGGAACGTCGCCACAAGACGCTCGCCAGCGCCTTCGGCCTCAAGCCCACGCTCGTCATCGCCGGCTGAACGGCACGGCGCTCCCCGTGTCATGCCGGCATACGCTGTCCTACACGTAAAGCACGATGATAGGAGGGAGGCGGAAGCGACGGAAAACCCGCCGTTTCAGTTCTTTCTCACCGCAGGCTCAGCGCGATGCACGGAAGTTGAGGAATGCGCTGGCATGCCTCAACTTCCTCAACTTGGGTGTCGCGTCGCGCTCGCTATGGCCGGGTCAGCCGCAGCGCACCGACAGGATCACCTGATTGCCGTCCACCTCGATGTTCAACCGGTCGGCGCGATAATCCATCGTCACCGGCTGGCCTTGGCGGACCACGCGCACCGTGCCCGATCCGGTGGCGCGGCGGGCCTTCTCCACCGTTCCCTGCTCGGCCGTCTGGCCCACAAAGGCCTGGCCGGGGTCCGCATTGCAGGCGCCGTTCGGGGCCGGCGTCGGCATGGTTTCCGCCTTGTCGGCGCAACCGGCCAGCATCAGGGCGCCGGCGCCGGTTGCGATCAGGGCTATCGTCCGCATGTCATCCTCCCGAAATCAGGCCGCCATGGCTTTCTTCGCCGTGCCCGGCGCGCCTTCGCCGAAATAGGTTGAAATCTCCGACGAGTCATAAAGTTTCACGGGGGGAATGTTCAATGCGGCGCGCGCCTCGTCCAGGCTGAGGCCGAACAGCGGTTCGTACTTCGCCATGAACAGCGGCGTGGCGGCGCGGCCGATCTGGATGCCGCGCTCCACGAAGTCTGAAAGCGTCGCATAGGCGGCCGGATAATGAAGCTGGACGCGCGTGAACATCGGCATGATCAGCAGCATGTGGACCGCTACCATCTCGCCCGCCAGTTCGGGGGACATGTTGCGGTTCCAGTTTTCGATCCGCATCCAGAACGGCACCACCTCCGCCATCGCGTCGAAGCCGACGCCGCCCAGGATATGTTCGAAATCATGGGTCTGGGCGGAACGAAGCTCGAAATATTCTAGGTCGGTGGCCGGCCGCCAACTGGGATCGACGCGCAGGCGCGGGTCGAGCGCGATGTCGAGATCGCCGGCAACCAGATAGTCGTAAAAGATGCGCCCCAGCGTGCCCTTGGCATAATCGGCCAGGTCCTCGCGCGTGAAGCTCGATATGAAGCGTTCTTCCATGAACGCGTCGAAGGCCGGATTGCGGCGGCGTTCCTCGCCCAGCAGGCGGTTCACTTCGGCCGTGTCGCGCACTTCCCAATAAGCGCGCACGATATTGGTGCTGTCCCAGCCCACCCGCCGGTCGGCGCCGTTGCGGCGGAGCATCGCGGTCGTCATCGCGTCGCCCAGCCGGGGGTTGTTCAGGTAACGCGACGAACTGACGAGCACGCTGCTTTCGGTGGCAGTGTCGATGACGCCGATCCGCGAAAAATCATCCATGATCCGCCTCCTGCTCCACGCGCGCCTCGTGTCCGGGCGCGCTGTCGCGGCGGAGTGTGCCTGTGGCGGAGCAGGGCGCCAAGCTCAAAATGAAGATCGTTCATTGTGAGCCGGGCGACAGGATCATTCGGGTTCGACGGCCGACATCACCAGCTTGCCGCGCCGGACGCTGAACGCCATGCGGCCTTCGACCAGCGCCAGCGCGTCCTTGCCGAACAGATCGAACCGCCAGCCTTCCAGCAGGCCCAGTCCTTCGCGCTGGCCGGCGGCCAGAGCCTCCAGTTCGTCCGAACGCGCGATCAGCCGCGGCGCGACATCGGATTCGCGCGATCGGATCTTGAGCAGCAGCTTGAGCAGATCGGCGATCAGCGCGCCTTCCTTGCCCAGACCGGGCTTGCGGTCCTCGCGCGGGGGCATTTCGTCGTCGGACAGCGGCGTCGCCGCCTCGATCGCGCCGATCAGCCGGCCGCCGATATCGTTGGTCGCCCAGCTTGGGGAAAGGCCGCGCACCTTGGACAGATCGGCCTGCACCTTGGGCGGGTGGGAGGCAAGATCGGCCAGCGTCTCATCCTTGGCGATGCGCCCGCGCGGCAAATTCTTGCCCTGCGCCTCGCGCTCGCGCCATGCCCCCAGCGCCTTCAGCCGGCCGAGGACGTCCGCCCGGCGGCTCGGCACGCGGATGCGCATCCAGGCCTGTTCGGGCAGGTTTTCGTAGTTGGAAGGATCGCCCAGCCGCTCCATTTCCTGATCGAGCCACTGGCCACGGCCGGTGCGGCGCAGGCGATCGAGCATCTTGGGGAAGATCGCCATCAGGTGGGTGACATCGCCGATCGCATAATCGATCTGGCGCTTGTCGAGCGGGCGGCGGCCCCAATCGGTGAATCGCGCCCCCTTGTCGAGTTTGATGCCGAGCATCGATTCGACGAGATTCGAGTATCCGACCTGTTCGCCCATGCCGAGGGCCATCGCCGCAACCTGCGTATCGAACAGCGGATGGGGGGTCTTGCCGGTCAGGTTGTAGACGATTTCGAGGTCCTGGCCGCCGGCGTGGAAAATCTTCAGCACGTCCTCATTATTGACGAGGAGATCGAGCAAGGGTTTGAGATCAATGCCTTTTGCCTTGGGGTCGATGGCGGCAGCCTCGTTGGCGTCGGCGATCTGGATCAGGCATAGATCGGGCCAATAGGTGTTTTCGCGCATGAACTCGGTGTCGACCGTAACATAGGGCGACTGCGCAATACGGGCGATGAAAGCGGCGAGCGTGTCGCTGTCGGTAATCAGCGGATGAATCTGCATGTCAGGTCCATAGCCGGGTCTCACGGCTTGACAAGGCGCACATGTGCGCGCGAAGCGCGGCGCTCGCGAATAATCGATCATTGAAAGACAATCATGCACGCCTATCGCTCGCACACCTGTGCCCAACTGCGCGCCTCCGACGAGGGCGCGACCGTCCGCCTGTCGGGCTGGGTCCACCGCAAGCGCGACCATGGCGGCGTGCTGTTCGTCGACCTGCGCGACCATTATGGCCTCACCCAGATTGTCGCCGACAGCGATTCGCCGGCCTTCGCCACGCTCGACGGGATGCGCGTCGAATCGGTGATCACCATCACCGGCAATGTGAAGCTGCGCGCCGAGGGGACGGCGAACGCCAATCTCGCGACCGGCGATGTCGAAGTCTATGCCCGCGAAGTGACGGTGCAGTCGACCGCGCAGGAACTGCCACTGCCGGTGGCGGGCGAGGCGGATTATCCGGAGGACATTCGTCTCCGTTACCGCTTCCTCGATCTGCGCCGCGAACGGCTGCACAAGAATATCGTGCTGCGCTCCAACGTCATTGCATCGCTGCGCCAGCGGATGATCGGGCAGGGCTTCACCGAGTTCCAGACGCCGATCCTGACCGCTTCGTCGCCGGAAGGCGCGCGCGACTATCTGGTGCCGAGCCGCGTCCATCCCGGCAAGTTCTACGCGCTGCCGCAGGCGCCGCAGATGTTCAAGCAGCTGCTGATGGTTGCCGGCTTCGATCGCTATTTCCAGATCGCGCCCTGCTTCCGCGACGAGGATGCCCGCGCCGACCGTTCGCCGGGTGAATTCTACCAGCTCGATTTCGAGATGAGCTATGTCACGCAGGAAGACGTGTTCGCCGCGATCGAGCCGGTGCTGCATGGCGTGTTCGAGGAATTCGCCGATTTCGACGGCAAGGGCCGCAGCGTTTCGCCGCTGCCGTTCAAGCGCATCCCCTACAAGGAATCGATGCTGAAATACGGCAACGACAAGCCGGATCTGCGCAACCCGCTGATCATTTCGGACGTGTCGGACCAGTTCAAGGGATCGGGCTTCGGCCGCTTCGCCTCCATCGTCGAGGCGGGCGACGTGGTGCGCGCGATCCCGGCGCCGGGGACGGCGGACAAGAGCCGCAAATTCTTCGACGACATGAATAGCTGGGCGCAGTCCGAAGGCTTTGCGGGCCTGGGCTATGCCACCCGCAAGGGCGGTGAATGGGGCGGCCCGATCGCCAAGAACCATGGCGAGGACAAGATGTCGGCGATGGCCGAGGCGCTCGGCCTCGGGCCGGACGACGGCCTGTTCTTCGCTGCCGGCAAGGAAGCGCAGGCGGCGAAGCTTGCCGGTCTCGCCCGCACGCGCGTCGGCGAACAGCTCGGCCTCATCGATCCCGAGCGCTTCGAATTCTGCTGGATCGTCGATTTCCCGATGTTCGAATATGACGAGGACAACAAGAAGGTCGATTTCAGCCACAACCCCTTCTCGATGCCGCAGGGCGAGCTGGAGGCGCTGGAGAGCAAGGATCCGCTCGATATCCTCGCTTATCAGTATGACATCGTCTGCAACGGCGTGGAGCTGTCGTCGGGCGCGATCCGGAACCACCGGCCGGAAATCATGTACAAGGCGTTCGAGATCGCCGGCTACAGCCAGCAGGAAGTCGACACCAATTTCGCCGGCATGATCAATGCCTTCAAGTTCGGCGCGCCGCCGCATGGTGGCTCGGCTCCGGGCGTCGATCGCATCGTCATGCTGCTCGCGGACGAGCCGAACATCCGCGAGGTGATCGTCTTCCCGATGACGCAGAAGGCGGAAGACCTGATGATGCAGGCGCCCGCGCCGGCGACGATGAAGCAGCTGCGCGAGCTCAACATCCGGGTGGTCGAGCCGTCCAAGAGCTAAGAGCGCGACCGACCTTGCGTCATGCCGGCGAAAGCTGGCATCTCGTGCGGCAAGGGTGCGCCCTGATGGCATGAGACCCCGGCCTTTGTCGGGGTGACGCGGGACGGAGGGATGGCGTGACCATCGATCTTTCGGACTATGAAACGGGCGCCAAGTTCGACGGCGATTATGATGAGGCGCTGGAGGCGGTTCAGGAGCGCCTGGCCCGTATCCAGGTCGCCCATATCGTCCATGGCCGCCGCGCGATCATCGTGTTCGAAGGCTGGGACGCGGCCGGCAAGGGCGGCACCGTCCAGCGGCTGACCGCCAATTGGGATCCCCGCTATTTCGAGGTGTGGCCGATCGCCGCGCCGACCGAGGAGGAAAAGGAGCGCCATTTCCTCTGGCGTTTCTGGACGCGGCTGCCGGGCCGTGGTGAGATCAACATCTTCGATCGCAGCTGGTATGGCCGCGTGCTTGTCGAGCGCGTCGAGAATTTCGCCACCGAGAAACAGTGGCGCCGCGCCTATGACGAAATCAACGAGTTCGAGGCGCAGCAGAAGGAAGACGGCACCACCATCGTCAAGCTGTTCATGCACACCACGCAGGAATCGCAGGACGAACGGATCAAGAAGCGCATCCAGCATCCCTGGAAGCGCTGGAAGACGGGTGCAGAGGATTTCCGCAACCGTGCCCGCCGGGCGGACTATCTGGCCGCCATGGCCGACATGTTCGAACTGACGAACACCCGCTGGGCGCCCTGGCAGGTGATCGACGGCAACAACAAGAAGGCCGCGCGCATCGCGGCGCTCACCTATATCGCCGATCGCCTGGAAAAATCGGTGCCGATGACGCCGCCACCGGCCAGCCCCGAACTGATCGCGCTCGCGCGATCGAACTTCGGCGCGGATTTCGAGATAAGCTGAAAATAACACCTGCTAAATTGTAGAAATCGCTTTAACCTTTTTGGAGCGCCATTGCCGCTGGGCTGAAAAGTGGCAAGAAGCGTTCCGGGGGAGTGGTGGCTGCATGTCCGATGGAGGTGCGCTTTTTCGCGCGGGTGCGCGCGTTGTGCGGCAGGGATTGGCTGAGCGCCTCTATGTGGCCACGCGGATCGATTATACGCGGCCGGTAAGCATTCGGGCATTTTTGACCGAGAGATGCAATTACCGGTGCCTATATTGCGACCATTGGCGGCAGGACCACTATGCGTCGGAGATGGGCCTCCCCCAATGGACGGATGTCATAGCCGGCCTGCGCGCCTATCTTGGTCGATGCACGATCCAGTTCATCGGTGGAGAGCCATTGATCAGGCGCGATCTTTATCCCCTCTTTGGCCTTTGCCGGGAACAGGGCATAGATTGGGGCATCTGCTCCAACGGTTTTGCATTCCGCTCGTCGGTGGCGGCGATGTTGCTCGATGCTCATCCACTCAATATCGACCTTTCTATCGATAGCGCGGATGCCGATGTTCATGATCGGCTTCGTGGCGTTCCAGGATCATTTGGTCGTCTGCGCGCCGGACTGGATCATCTGATTGCCTGCCGGGCGCGGGCTGGTGCGCGGACGCTGATCCGAATCAAGACGACCGTGTCGCGCGATAATTTTCGCGATCTGCCGCAATTGGTCGACCTATGTTCTGGGCTGGCGGGTGTCGTCGTTGATTTTTCACCCGTTCGGCTTTGGCGTGAGCACGAGATCGAGGCGCTATATGTGCGCCGAGACGATGATCTTCGCGACCTCGATGAAGTAGTGGAGCATCTGGTCGATCGCAAAAATGGCGGGGCCCCTATCGAAACGAGTGTGGAGAAGCTCCGCGCGATCGGGCCGCATTTTCGGGGCGAAAGGCAATTTCATGGATATGCCGAATGCCGGGCAGGGCTGCGCTCGCTAGAAATCCGGCCGGATGGGGAGGTGCGGCATTGCTGGGGGATGCCGGCCATTGGCAATATCGTCGGCCAGTCCGTGAAGGCGCTCTGGGAAGGAGCGCAGCGCGCCGATGTTCTGCCCCGGACATTGGTTTGCGAGCATGCTGGCACGGGCCTCTGCGCCACTGCCTGCACCAGCCATCGCACCTTGCCGCAGGAAATTCGTCGTGGCCTGACCTGGCTGTCCAGCCGTCGGGGTGTCGCTTGACGTTCGACGCGTGGGTCGCTCGGCAGTTTCGGATCCGGCGGATGCGGCATTTCATGGCCGTGATGCGACCTTCGCCCCGCTGCCGGATCGTGGACGTCGGGGGAATGCCCGAGCTGTGGGATATGCTGGGCGCCCCGCTGAACGTGACGCTCCTTAATCTGCCGGGCGCGTTCAACGACATTCCGCCGCACTGGCGGGGCAGGGTGGTGGTTGGCGATATCTGTCGGAATGCCGATCTGGTTTCGGGCTACGATCTGGTGTTCAGCAACAGCGTGCTCGAACATGTCGGGTCGCTGGCGCGGCAACGGGCCTTCGCGGCGGCGGTGGCCAGCGCGCCGAGCTATTGGCTGCAGGTGCCCGCACCCGAATTTCCGTTGGAGCATCATTGCAAGGCGCTGTTCTGGTGGTTGCGCCCCGCGGCACGCCGGCGCGCGGTGATCCGCGCCTGGAAGCGCGCGGGCCGGACATGGGATGCACGGCAGATGGCTGGAACACGCCCTATCGGGCGGGATCGGCTTCGCCATCTGCTACCGGATGGTCATATCGCGGTTGAGCGGGTGCTGGGCGTGCCCAAATCCTATTATTGCTACCGTGTCGGTGCGGGCGTTCAGCCTGCGGGATAGCTGATCGTCAGCACTTCCCATTCCTTGGGGCCGGCAGGTAGCTCGACGCGACGGACATCGCCGATGGTGGCGCCCTTGAGCGCGCGGGCGAGGGGGGAGCGCCAGCTGATCCGGCCCTGGCCGGCATCCGCCTCATCCTCGCCGATCAGCGTGACGATGCGTTCCTTGTCGTCCTCGTCGACGAGCGTGACGGTGGCGCCGAACCAGACCCGATCGCGATCCGCCTGCGTGGCGGGATCGACCACCTTGGCCGCCTTCATCCGCCGCGAAAGATGGCCGAGTTCCCGGTCGATCTCGCGCAGTTTCTTGCGGCCGTAGATGTAATCGCCATTTTCGGAGCGATCGCCGTTGCCGGCCGCCCATGAAATCACCTCGACCAGCTTGGGCCGATCGACGGCGAAAAGCTGGTCATAGCGTTCCCTGAGCGCCTTGAGGCCGGCGGGCGTGATATAATTGGGCGGGCGATCGTTCATGGCCGGGCAGATATCAGCCCGGCGTCGATTTGCCGAGATAGGCCGACAGCTTGTTGCGCGACGGCATTCTGGCGTGTTCGGGGTTCATCGCCGAATAGACGACCGCGTTTTCCAGCACGCGTTGCACATAGCCGCGTGTTTCGGAAAGCGGGATCTGTTCGATCCAGTCCACCACGTCGACGCCCGGCATCCGGGGATCGCCGTTGGATCGCAGCCACTTGTTCACATTGCCTGGGCCGGCATTGTAACTTGCCACCGCAAGCACATGATTTCCGCCATAATAGCTGAGCATGCGCTGGAAGAAGCTGGACCCGAGCAGGATGTTGTAGGACGGATCGGCGGTCAGCCGGCCATAATCATATGGCAGGCCAAGCTTCCCGGCCTGTTCGCGTGCCGTGGCGGGCATCAGCTGCATCAGCCCACGCGCGCCGGCATGGCTGACGGCTTCGCGATCGAACTGGCTTTCCTGCCGCGCGATCGCGTGGATCATCACCCAATTGCCGCGTTCGGTGGGCGGCACGGAGACCTGTGGGAAGCCGGTCGGCACGAAATCGCTGAGCCCGGTATTGCGCGCGTTACGCGCCACCATCACGCCGAGATCGGGGCGGCTGATCTCGCGCGACAGTTCGGCTGTCAGCGCGTGATCGGCGTCGGTCTTGGCGTCCTGCGCGATCGTGCGGAGGAACTGGCTCTGGTTGCGCCAGTCGCCCAGCTCGCCAAGAATGCGCGCCGCGCGGACGATCGGCCGTTGCATGAAGCTCGTCCGTTCGGCGGCGGCGATGCTGGTTGGCGCCACCTGCGGCGTGGCTGCCGGCCGGCCGATCCGCTCGGCCGCCAATTGCCCGTAGAATTGATCGGGATGCGACGCGGCTTCGGTGAAATAGCGCGTCGCATTGGGCTGGTCGCCCGCAGCCACGGCGGCGCGGCCCGCCCAATAAAGCCCCTTGGTTTGCGTGCCGGGTGACTGGGCGGCGGCGGCATAGCGGCTGAACATCCCCACGGCGTCGGCCGGGCGATTCATCTTCTGAAGCGCGGTCACGCCGCCCAGCCAGACGAGATCGGTATAGGCATCGCGTTCCGCGAAGCTGCGCGTGCGGACCGACGTGCCCGGCGCGAAGGCGCTGTCCGCCTGACGGGCGATGTCGAGCGCATAAGTGGACTGGTTGTCGTTGGACGCAGCACGGGCGTTGATGACAAGGATTTCCAGCCATTTCGCGGGATCGAGCGGCGGCGCGGCGAAGGTGCGGCGCTGGCCGAGCCAGGATCGCGCGGTCACGCCCTGGCCGCTGTCGCGCAGCCAGCGGGCCCGATCGGCGACGTAGCCGGGATCGTTATTACCGCTCGACGCGAACACCATCGCCTTCTCGGCAGCGTCGGCGCGCTTGGTCTGCATCGACAGCCGGGCGTCGAACAGGCCCTGCTTCACCGGCGACGTGCGCGCATATTGGCGGGCCGCGGCGGTCGTCGCGCGATCCCACAGCAGGCGATCCATGCGGGTGTCATGATCGGCCTGGGTGAGTTGCGGGCCGAAGCGGCCGAGCAGGCGCAATTCGTCGGATTCGCTGAGCGCGCCGCCGGTCCATGCCGCACGCGCGGCGGCGGTTGCGTCCGCCGTCCGCCCGATCGACGCCAGCGCCTCGGCCTGGCGCAGCCGCCCGGCATTGGTGAGTGGCGGGAAGCGATCGAAGAATCGCGCCACTTCGGACGGCGCCACCGGATAGGATTCGAGTTGCCGCTCGGCCGTCCGCCGCATTGCCGATTCGCCCGGCCAGCCGGGGAAGGCCAGCAGGAAACCGGCATATTCGGAGAAAGGCAGGCTATCCGTCTGGCGCAACCGGTTCCAGCGCACGACGCCTTCGGCAACCGGATCGGACGGCACGGATGTGGCCGAAAACGTGCTGGATGCGCCCAGCCCGAGCCTGCTTCGATACCAGTCCCGCTGTTCGCTCGTCAGCGTCGCCGCACTCGCGACAGACGCCATCAATACTCCAAGCCCAAAAACGCGCGTCAACATGCTGGACATGATGTGGCAGCCATCCTTATCAGCCCGTGAATGAAACCGGCCCTCCCGGTTGGCCACTATGCCGACAATGGGGCTTCAGGTGAAGGGAGTGCATGATGTTCAGCGGGTCGATTCCGGCTCTCGTGACCCCGTTTCGCGACGGGAAGTTCGATGAGGCGGCCTTCCGCTCTTTCGTCGATTTCCAGATCGAGAACGGTTCGTCCGCGCTCGTGCCGTGCGGCACGACGGGTGAAAGCGCCACGATGTCGATCGAGGAACATAACCATGTCGTCGCGGTCTGCATCGAGCAGGCGGCGGGGCGTGTGCCGGTGATCGCCGGCTGCGGATCGAACGATACCAAGGTCGCGCTGGAACATATGCAGCATGCCAAGGCGGCGGGCGCCACCGCCGGGCTGGTGGTGCTGCCTTATTATAACCGCCCCAACCAGGACGGCCTGATCGCGCATTACGCCTATCTGACCGATCACTGCGATCTGCCGATCGTGCTCTATAACGTGCCGGCCCGCACGGTGACCGACATCAACGTCGACACGATGGCGCATCTTGCGAAGATCCCGACGATCGTGGGTGTCAAGGATGCGAGCGGCAAGGTGGAGCGCGTGGCGGCCCAGCGGCTCGCCTGCGGGCCGGATTTTTGCCAGCTTTCGGGCAATGACGATATGACGCTGGGCTTCATGGCGATGGGTGGTGTCGGCTGCATCTCCGTCACCGCCAATGTCGCGCCGCGCCTGTGCGCCGATTTCCAGGCTGCCTGCCTGTCGGGCGACTGGAAGGCAGCGCTGGCGTTGCAGGATCGTCTTTTCCCGTTGCACACGGCGTTGTTCACCGATGCTTCACCCGGCCCGGTGAAATACGCGATGAGCCGCACCCGTCCCGGTTTCCCCGTCGAGCTGCGCCTGCCGATGACTTGGCCGTCAGAGGCGAGCCGCAAGGCGGTGGATGCGGCGCTGGCCCATGCGGGGCTGGTGTAAGGCGCGAGATTGCCCATATGGGCGCGTGACGCGATTCGCGCGCCCAAGAAAGTAAGAGATGGCCCGCCCCAAGCCTGCAACCTTCGAAAAAGTGAAGACGGTCGCCGAAAACCGGCGGGCGCGGCACGAATATTTTCTCGAGGAATTCTTCGAGGCGGGCATCGCGCTCACCGGCACCGAGGTGAAGTCGCTTCGCTTCGGCGAAGGTTCGATCGCGGAAAGCTATGCCGAGCTGAAGGACGATCAGGTCTGGCTGGTCAACGCCAACGTGCCCGAATTCAGCCATGGCAACCGCTTCAACCATGAACCGAAGCGGCCCCGCAAGCTGCTGCTGCACGAGCGCGAGATCAACAAGCTGCGCAACGCGGTGGCGCGCGAAGGCATGACGCTGATTCCGCTGTCGATCTATTTCAATCCGCGCGGGCGGGCGAAGGTCGAACTGGCGCTGGCCAAGGGCAAGAAGCTGCACGACAAGCGGGCGACCGAAAAGGCGCGCGACTGGAAGCGCGAACAGCAGCGCCTGCTGCGCGATCGGGGCTGACGCATGTTCGACAGAATGCGGGCGTGGTCCGAACGCAACATGCCGACGCGCGAAACTTTCGAGAAGATCGGCTGGCTGCGGCCGATCGCCCACCGCATCCTGTTGCCGGAACTGTGGCGGTTCCACCGCCGTTCGGTTCCGCGCGGCGTGGCGCTGGGCGTGCTGGTGGGCGTGCTGATCCCCGTCGCGCAAACCGTTTTCGCGGCGATCTTCGCGCTGCCTTCGCGGGCGAATGTGCCCGTCGCGGCGTTGACGACCTTCATCACCAATCCCTTCACCACGCCGGCCATCTGGGCCTTTTCGATCTGGATCGGGCGCAAGCTGCTCGGTCACGATCTTGGCGATCCGGCGGCGCTGGCCGGGCATGTCAGCCAGTCGATCGGCTGGACCGAATGGATCGTCCGTGATGTCGGCCCGGCACTGGCGCTCGGGCTGGTGGTGGTGTCCGTGGTCGGTGCGGCGCTCGGCTATGTCATCGCGTCGGTGATGTGGCGGATGTGGATCGCCCGCAAGTGGCGCCAGCGCCGCAATGAACGGATCATTCGCGGCTGAGGCGTCCGATTTCGGCTTGGCGCTTCGATAGTTGAGGCCTGACGGTGGAACATGCCGACAGGCTGCTGCGCGCCTGCTTGACGGGGTGGCGTGCATCGGATGATGAAGGCCGCCATGGCCACCGCCTCTCCGCCACTAACCCCACCTGATCTGCGCACGGCCGACCGGCCGATCCTTTGGGGTGTGCTGGCGATCGGGCTGGTGACGGCGCTTTTGCTGCTGTGGTTGCTGGGCGATCTGGTTGCGGCGGGCATCTTCATCGCGCTCTTCTGCTCCACCGTCGGGCTGGTGGTGCTCTATGCCAGCCGCCGGAGCACGAGCTACACCGTGTCGGCGCCCGCCGATATCGGGCTGATGAGCGCCGCCATCAACGATTCCGGCGATGCCGTGGCGATCACCGATCGTGCCGGCCGGCTGATCTGCGCAAGCCGCGTTTATGGCGAATGGTTTCCCGGCCTGCCATCGCCGCCGGGGCTGGCCATCGCCGACAATGGCGATGAGCGCCTGGCCCAGATCGGGCGCGCAGCATGGCGCGACGGATCGGCAAGCCTCGACGGCCTTGCCAGCGGGCGCGGCCGGCTGAGCGCGACGGTGATGCGTGCGGGCCTTAGCGAGGATCATCTCGTCTGGCGGTTGCGGCGGATGGAGGGCAATGACCTGACCCATCAGGCGCGCCGTCTGGTCGAAGGCGATGGCGGCGTCCGTCTTGGCGCCGCCGGTGTGATGGCCGCGATCGTCGATGGCGGCGGCCGGATCGTTTCCGCCAATCGGGTATTCCTCCAGCGCGCGCTGGGCGATGGCAATGGCGACGGGACCGGGCAGGTTCTGGCCCATCTGCTGGACGACAGCCGCGATCTCATTCGCTTCCACAGCGAAGGCGCGAACGCCACGCCGCTGCGCGTCATTCAGGTGCCGCTCGACGACGGCATCGGCGAAAGCCCGACGCTTTTCCTGTTGCTCGACGATGCCGCCGCGCTGCGCCCGGCCGTGGAGGCGGCGTCCGGCCATATCGAGGCGCTGCTGGCGATGCTGCCGCTCGGCCTCGCGCTGGCCGAACGCGATGGCCGCATCCTGTTCATGAACGAGGCCTTCCGCCGCGCCGCCGGGCTGCCGCCGGGGCAGCCGGTGCTCTATCCCAGCGATCTCGTCGTCAAGGAAGACAAGGCGGCGGTGGCCGATGCCGTGCGGCGCTTTGCCGCCGGGCAGCGCATGTCGGGTGATATTGCCGTGCGGTTGCGCTATCGCGCCGACGAGCCGGTGGCACTCACCATCGCCGGCGCGCGCGGGTTGGGCGAGGCGGCCGCGCTGCTCAGCCTGAAGGACAATAGCGAGGAATCGCGGCTCAAGAATCAGGTGGCGCAGGCCACCAAGATGCAGGCTGTCGGCCAGCTCGCCGGCGGCGTCGCCCACGATTTCAACAATATCCTGACCGCGATCATCGGCCATTGCGATCTGATGCTGCTGCGCCATCGCCCGGGCGAGAGCGACTATGACGACATCCAGCAGATCCGCCAGAATTCCAACCGCGCCGCCGGCCTGACCCGCCAGCTGCTCGCTTTCTCGCGCCAGCAGACGCTGCGGCCGCAGATCCTGCAGCTGCCGGACGTGATTTCGGAGATTTCGAACCTCATCAAGCGACTGATGGGCGAACAGGTGAAGCTGATCGTCAAACATGGCCGCAATCTCGGCCAGGTGCGTGCCGATCCCGGGCAGCTGGAACAGGTGATCGTCAATCTGGCGGTCAACGCCCGCGATGCCATGCCCGGCGGCGGCACGCTGACGATCCAGACCTATGCGGTGAGCGCGGCCGAAGTGCGGCGCCTGAACAGCGATATCCTGCCCGTCGCGGATTATACCGCGCTCAGTGTGTCGGACACCGGCACCGGCATTCCGCCCGAACTGCTCGGCAAGATTTTCGAACCCTTCTTCACCACCAAGGAAGTGGGCAAGGGCACCGGCCTCGGCCTCTCCACGGTTTACGGCATCGTCAAGCAATCGGGCGGGTTCATCTTCGCCGATTCGAAGCCGGGCGATGGGACGAGCTTCGTGATCTATCTGCCGGTTCATCGCGCCGATCCCGTCACCGATGCGCCGCCCGTGCCCACCAAGAAGCCCAAGCAGGGCGAATTGTGGGGCACCGGCACCATCCTGCTCGTCGAGGATGAGGACATGGTGCGCGCCGTTGCCGAACGCGCGCTCACCCGTCAGGGCTATAAGGTGCTGACGGCGGCCAATGGCGAGGAGGCGCTGGAGGTGCTGGAGGCAATGGCGGCCGAGGATGGCGAGGTGATCGACCTCCTGGTTTCCGACGTCGTGATGCCGACGATGGACGGGCCCACGCTCGTCCGCCACGCGCGCGAGAAATTCCCGCAGCTGCCGATCCTGTTCATGTCGGGCTATGCGGAGGAGCAGTTGCGGCGTTCGATCGACCTCGATCGCGTGGCCTTCCTCGCCAAGCCCTTCTCGGTGCAACAGCTGGCGGAAGCCGCGCGCGACGCGTTGGTCCAGAACAAGGGCTGAGCCCTCCTTCCACGGTGAAGCGCATTCATCTTGCGCGAATCGCACCTGCATCGCACCATCGGGTCCGCGCGCTCTCCCGATTGGATACAGCGCGCGCCGGACGAGAGACGGGCGGCCCTTGAAGGGGCGACCCGACCGTGGAGGAGGGCCGATGTTCGACAAGGTGATCAGGAACGGCCGTGTCGTCGATGGAACCGGCCGGCCCGCCTTCATCGCGGACGTCGCGATCGCCGACGGGAAGATCGCTGCCGTGGGCCGCGATCTCGGCCGCGCACGCGAAGATATCGACGCCGATGGGCGGATCGTGGCGCCGGGCTGGGTGGACATCCATTCGCATTATGACGGGCAGGCGACCTGGGATCCGCTGCTTTCGCCATCCGGGCAGCATGGCGTGACGACCACGGTGATGGGCAATTGCGGCGTCGGCTTCGCGCCCGCCCGGCCCGAGGACCGCGAGGCGCTGATCACGCTGATGGAGGGCGTTGAGGATATTCCCGGCAGCGCCCTTTCCGAAGGACTGCCGTGGACGTGGCAGGGCTTCCCCGAATATCTCGACCGGCTGGACGAGATGCCGCGCGTGATGGATATCGCGGCCCTGATCCCCCACAGCGCGGTGCGGGCCTATGTGATGGGGCCGGAAGCCTCGATACGCGGCATCGCGACGCCGGCGGAGATGGCCGAGATGGAGGCCATCGTCCGCGATGGCATGGCGGCCGGCGCGATCGGCTTTTCGACGTCGCGAACCAAGCTGCACCTCGGCGCCGATGGCAAGCCGGTGCCCGGCAGCTTTGTCGAGATGGAAGAATTGCTCGGCCTTGGCCATGCGGTCGGCGCGGGCGGGGGCGGGATGCTCCAGCTCGTCTGCGATTGGTCGCGCGACGATCCGGCGCGCGAATTCGCATGGATCAGGCGCCTTTCGCGGGAGACGCGGCAGCCGCTGTCGTTCACGCTCGTCCAGTTCGATGAAACGCCCGACCATCCGCGTCGGCTGCTTTCGCTGCTGGCCGAGGCGCGGGCGGAAGGATTGCCGATTCACGCCGGGGTCGGATCACGCCCGGTGGGCATGCTGATCAACCTCGAAAGCAAGATCCATCCCTTTTCCGATCACCCGTCTTACGCGGCGATCGCGCAGCTGCCGCTCGCCGCGAAGCTGCAGCGGATGCGCGATCCTGCATTCCGCACGCAGCTTCTGGCCGAAGAAAGCATCAGCCAGAACCGTTATTGGCGCCCCAAGATGCAGGCATGGGGCAATATGTTCCCGCTCGGCGATCCGCCCCAATATGAGCCGGGGCCGGAGCGTTCGATTGCCGCGCAGGCCGCGCGCGCGGGCCGCACGCCGCAGGAACTGGTCTATGATCTAATGATCTCGGGGGAGGGGCTGGAATGGCTCTATTTCCCGATGATCAACTATTCGGAAGGCAGCCTGGAACCGCAGCTGGAGATGATGCGCGATCCGGGCGGTGTGATCAGCCTCGCCGATGGCGGGGCGCATTGCGGGCTGATTTGCGATGCGAGCGCGCCGACCTTCCAGCTGACCCACTGGGTGAAGGCGCGTGAGCGCGGCGCCCGGCTGGGGCTGGAGGAAGCGGTGCATTTCCAGACCGGGCGAACCGCCGCGATGTGGGGCTTCACCGATCGCGGCGTGATCGCGCCGGGCAAGCGCGCGGACCTCAACATCATCGATTTCGATCGGCTGCGGCTCCTGCCGCCGCGCTGGGCGGCGGACCTTCCGGCGGGCGGGCGACGGCTGTTGCAGGACGCCGAGGGCTATGACGCGACCTTTGTCGCCGGGCGGATGACATGGCAAAATGGCGAACCGACGGGCGAACGCCCCGGCCGCCTCGTTCGCAAGGTCGAACCGCTCGTCGCATAGGAAAGCGACGAAACGACGCGCAGATGCTGGCGGGCGGCGCGCGCCCATTGTATGACCTACGCAATGACCAGCCCTTTGCGCATCCTCGTCATTGAGGACGAACCGTTGATCGCGATGGTTCTCGAGGACTATCTGGACATGCTCGGCCACGGGGTCGCCGGGCTGGCCGAAACGGTTGAAACGGCGCTGTCTTTCGTTGCGGCCGGCGATTTCGATGCGGCCATCCTGGATGTTCATTTGCGTGGTGGCGAAGCGAGCTGGCCGGTGGCGGATGCGCTGGTCGCGGCCGCCAAGCCATTCCTCGTGGCGACCGGCGGGCATGTCGAACCGCCGCCATCCCGCCACGCATCGGCACCTGTGCTGACCAAGCCCTACACGATGGATGGGGTGCGTATGGGGCTCGACGGGATCACCGCATCGGCCTGATTTGTTCCCCTCTTGTTCGATAAGAACAATCCGTGTACGAAGCATCCCGGTTGAACCGCGCGGACGCGCGATCTAACGAGGGAGCTGACCGGATGGCCGCACAGTTGAAGCTCATCGGTTCCGAAAAGGAAAAGGCCGACATGGATAGGCAAAAAGCCCTCGAAGCCGCGCTCGCGCAGATCGATCGCGCGTTCGGCAAGGGCTCCGCAATGAAATTGGGCAGCCGCGAGAAGATCGAGATCGAAGCGATCTCGACCGGATCGCTGGGCCTGGATATCGCCCTCGGCATTGGCGGCCTGCCGCGTGGCCGCATCATCGAGATTTTCGGCCCGGAAAGCTCGGGCAAGACGACGCTGGCGCTCCACGCCATCGCCGAAGCGCAGAAGGCCGGCGGCACCGCCGCCTTCGTCGATGCCGAACATGCGCTGGATCCGATCTATGCCAAGAAGCTTGGCGTCGATATCGACGAACTGATCGTATCGCAGCCGGATACGGGTGAACAGGCGCTGGAAATCACCGACACGCTGATCCGCTCGAACGCGATCGACGTGCTGGTGGTCGATTCGGTCGCCGCGCTGGTGCCGCGCGCCGAAATCGAAGGCGAGATGGGTGACAGCCATGTCGGCCTGCAGGCGCGCTTGATGAGCCAGGCGCTGCGCAAGATCACCGGCTCGATCAACCGGTCGCGCTGCCTGGTCATCTTCATCAACCAGATCCGCATGAAGATCGGCGTGATGTACGGCAATCCGGAAACCACGACGGGCGGCAACGCGTTGAAATTCTACGCGTCGGTCCGTCTCGACATCCGCCGCACCGGGCAGATCAAGGATCGCGACGATATCGTCGGCAATGCGACGCGGGTGAAGGTGGTCAAGAACAAGGTCGCCCCGCCGTTCAAGCAGGTCGAATTCGACATCATGTATGGCGAAGGCGTGTCCAAGGTCGGCGAGATTCTCGATCTTGGCGTCAAGGCGGGCCTGGTCGAAAAGTCGGGCGCCTGGTTCAGCTATGATTCGATCCGCATCGGCCAGGGGCGTGAAAATGCGAAGAACTATCTTCGCGAAAATCCCGAGGTCGCCACTCGCCTCGAAAAGGCCATTCGCGGCAATTCGGCCGAAGTTGGCGACGCCATGATGGCGGGGCCGGAACCCGACGACGATATCTGAGACGGTGATGGGGAAGGGGGAGGCGCGGCCGGTCCGCATCATCGGGCTGCCGACCGACACGCATTCCTCCTTCCTGCGCGGCGCGGCCTCGGCGCCCGCCGCGATCCGCTCGGCCTTGTGGAGCGAGGCCGGCAACGCGGCGTGCGAGAACGGGCTGGAACTCGGCAGCGACATTCCCATCGAAGATATCGGTGATCTGCCCCTGCGCGAGGATGCGGGCGATCGCGCGCTGATCCGCGATGCCGTAGCGCGCGCGATCGCGGACGGGGCTTTCCCGCTGGCTCTGGGCGGAGATCACAGCGTCACCTTTCCGATTATCGAGGCGGTGGCTGCGGCGCATGGCCCGGTCGATATCCTGCACATCGACGCGCATCCCGATCTCTATGACGATTTCGAAGGCGATCCGCTCAGCCACGCGTCGCCATTTGCGCGGATCATGGAGCGCGGGCTTGCCCGACGGCTGGTTCAGGTCGGCATTCGCACACTCAACCGCCATTGCCGGGAACAGGCCGCGCGCTTCGGCGTGGAGATTGTGGCGATGCGCGATTTTACGCTCGATGCGGTGCCGGGCCTCGACGGGCCGGTCTATCTCAGCCTCGATATCGACGGCATCGATCCCGCCTTTGCGCCGGGCGTGTCGCATGTCGAACCGGGTGGATTGACCGTGCGCGAGGTGCTCGCGCTCATCCATCGCATCCGCGCGCCGCTGGTCGGCGCCGATATCGTCGAGTTCAACCCGACCCGCGATGTCGGCGGGATCACCGCCGCGCTCGCCGCGAAGCTCGCCCGGGAAATAGCCTCGGTCGCGGTCGTCAACGGACGCCCCTGACCGGCCGGCACGCGCGTCGCCATCGGGCGGTCCGCGTGCCGGGGCTTTATGTTCAGCTCAGATAATGCGCCGTCGTCTTGGCGGCCACTTCCTCGGCGGTGACGCCCGGCGCCAGCTCGATCAGCCGGAACGGCGATTGATGATCGGGGCGCTGGAACACGGCGAGATCGGTGACGATCATGTCGACCACATTCTTGCCGGTCAGCGGCAAGGTGCAGGCCGGGATGAACTTCGGGCTGCCATCCTTGGCGTTATGTTCCATCACCACGATGATCTTCTTCACGCCGGCGACGAGATCCATCGCCCCGCCCATGCCCTTGATCATCTTGCCGGGGATCATCCAGTTGGCGATGTCGCCATTTTCGGCGACTTCCATCGCGCCGAGCACGGTCAGGTCGATATGCCCGCCGCGGATCATAGCAAAGCTGTCCGCGCTCGAAAAATAAGAGGATTGCGGCAACTGGCTGATCGTCTGCTTGCCGGCGTTGATCAGATCCGCATCGACCTCGTCGTCATAAGGGAAGGGGCCGATGCCGAGCATCCCGTTTTCCGACTGGAGCGTGACTTCCATGCCGGCCGGGATGTTGTTCGCCACCAGGGTCGGGATGCCGATGCCGAGATTGACGTAGAAGCCGTCCTGCAATTCCTTGGCCGCGCGCGCGGCCATTGCGTTGCGATCCCACCCTTTGCTGTCCTGGGCCATCATGCCGTCTCCCGCGTCCGCACGGTGCGGAACTCGATCTTCTTGTCATATGGCGCGCCCAGCACGAGACGCTTCACATAGATGCTCGGCACGTGGATGCAGTCGGGGTCGAGGCTGCCGACCGGCACGATCTCCTCTACCTCCGCCACGCAGATCCTGCCCGACGTCGCCGCCGGCTGGTTGAAGTTGCGCGCGGTCTTGCGGAAGATGAGATTGCCCGCTTCGTCCGCCTTCCAGCCCTTGATGATCGACAGGTCGGCACGAATGCCGCGCTCGAGCACATAGGTTTCGCCGTCGAACTCCTTGAGTTCCTTGCCCTCGGCCACCAGCGTGCCGACGCCGGTTTTGGTGTAGAAACCGGGGATGCCGGCTCCGCCCGCGCGCATCCGTTCGGCCAGCGTGCCTTGCGGGCAGAACTCAACCTCCAGTTCGCCGGCGAGATATTGCCGCTCGAACTCCTTGTTCTCGCCCACATAGGACGAGATCATCTTGGCGATCTGGCGGGTGCGCAGCAGCTTGCCCAGCCCCTCATTGTCGATGCCGGCATTGTTGGACGCGACCGTCAGGCCCTTCACGCCCGATGCCTGGATCGCATCGATCAACCGTTCGGGAATGCCGCACAGGCCGAAGCCGCCGGCTGCGATCGTCATGCCGTCGAACAGCAGGCCTTCCAGCGCCGCTGCCGCGTCGGGATAAATTTTTTTCGCCATTCCCCTCTCCGCTAAGGGTGTATGACTGCGCAAATAGATGGCCACGGGGAGGGCCGTCAATCAAAGCGCGTTCCGATTACGCCCGACGCAACCGCGCACGCCGGATGCGTCGCCGGGAGGGGCCTTTTTCCGTCGATCCGCCCCCGCTATGAATGCGCAATGAGCAATCAGCGCACCGGCGGTCGCATCCTTGTCGACGCCCTCCTCGCCCAAGGCTGTGACCGCATCTTCTGCGTTCCCGGCGAATCCTATCTGGCCGTGCTCGATGCGTTGCACGACACGCCGGAGATCGACCTGATCGTCGCGCGGCAGGAAGGCGGCGTCGGCTTCATGGCCGAAGCCGATGGCGCGATGAAGGGGCGGCCGGGTATCGCCTTCGTCACGCGCGGGCCGGGGGCCACCAACGCGTCGATCGGAGTGCACACGGCGATGCAGGATTCGACGCCGATGATCCTGTTCATTGGCGATGTTGCGCGCGGCGATCGCGATCGCGAGGCGTTTCAGGAAATCGATTTCACGGCGATGTTCTCGCCGATCGCCAAATGGGCGTCACGGATCGACGATGCCGCCCGCATCCCCGAATATGTCGCGCGGGCCTATGCGGTGGCGATGTCGGGACGGCCCGGCCCGGTCGTGCTGGCACTGCCGGAGGACATGCTGACCGATCTGGCCGACGCCACCGACCGTCCCCGCGTCGAACGGCCGAGCCAGGCGGTGGCAGCCGGCACCATCGCGCAGGTCGCCGATCTGCTGGCGGAGGCGAAGAACCCGGTGGCGATCGTCGGCGGGGCGGGCTGGACGGATACGGCCGCGCGCAGCTTCGCCAAGGTTGCCGAAGCGTGGGGACTGCCCGTCGCAGTCGCCTTCCGCCGGCAGGATGCGATTGCCAATGAATGTGCGGTCTATGCCGGCAACCTTGGCTATGGCCCCAATCCCAAGCTGCTGGACCGGGTGCGCGCGGCGGACCTGCTGCTCGTCGTGGGCCCGCGTCTCGGAGAGGCGACAACCGATGGCTATACGCTGATCACGCCCGATCATCCGGGGCAGAAGCTGATCCATATTCACCCCGATCCCAATGAGTTGGGCAGCGTCTTTGCGACCGATCTCGCGATCTGCGCGGGCGTCAACAGCTTCGCCCTCGCGCTGGAAACCGCGCTCTACCGGGTGGGGGAGGCGGGCATGCCTTCCAGCAAGGTGTTTCCGCGCTTCGCTTCGGGGCGGGAGGCGCATGCCGAATGGGAAGCCTGGGCAACGCCCGCGCCCAATGGCCAGCGCCTCGATCTCGGCCAGTGTGTCGCGATGATGCGCGATCAGCTGCCGGCGGACAGCATCATCTGCAATGGGGCGGGCAATTTCTCCAGCTGGTGGCATCGCTTCTGGCATTATGCCGGGCCGGTCAGCCAGCTTGCGCCGACCGCCGGCTCGATGGGCTATGGGTTGCCAGCGGGCGTCGCCGCCGCCTTGCGCGCGCCGCAGCGGCAGGTTGTCGTGCTGGCGGGGGATGGCTGTTTCCTGATGAACGGGCAGGAACTGGCGACCGCCGTCCGTTATGGCCTCAAGATGCTGATCCTGGTGATCGACAATGGCAGTTACGGCACCATCCGCATGCATCAGGAAAAGCGCTATCCGGCGCGGATTTCGGGCACGGACCTCGCCAACCCCGATTTCGCCGCGCTGGCCCGCGCCTATGGTGCCTGGGCGGAGACGGTGACCGAGACGGCGGAATTCGGCCCGGCGCTGGCCCGCGCCAAGGAGCAGACAGGTGTCGCGCTGCTCCACCTCAAGACCGATATTGAACAGATCGGGCCGGCGGCAACGATCAGCGGCCTGCGCGCCAGCCACAAATAGCATAGCCAGAAATGAAAGAAGCGCTCGGCGGTTGATCCGCCGAGCGCTTCTCCGCGACCCTGACGGGTAACGGGTTAAGTCATATGCAGTTTCTGCGCCCTACTTTCGCTGATGTAAACTGCTTGCGGGTTAAATTTACGGGTAACGTCGCCGGACCGTGCCAGTAACGACATAGAATGCATGCGGCCCCGATGCACGGCAGCCACAGCCGGCCGATCCATTGCGCAGGCGCGACGATCGCACTCGCTTGTTACGCCACGCTGGGCTAAGGTTACGGCCATGATCCTCGAACTCGCCGAAATCGATATCCTGCCCGGCAAGGAAGCCGATTTCGAAGCCGTTATCGGCGAAGCATCGCGCTATTTTCTCGGTTCGCCGGGCTGCCTGGGGATGAAGGTGACGCGTTCGATCGAGCATCCGCACCGTTTCCGGCTGCTCGTCCGCTGGGCAACGGTGGACGATCATATGGTCGGCTTCCGCAATTCGGATGCATTTCTGGAATGGCGCAAGCTCGCCGGCCCATGCTTCGCCAAGCCGCCGCGCGTCGAACATATGACGCTGATCCTCGGCGACTGAACCTCGCTTTAGCCGTTCTGCCGTTCCAATATGCTTGAGGCGAGCGCGTAGTCGCTTGCCTTGTCGACGTCGATTCCCGCCTCGGCGCGATCGAGCAGCACGGGGCGCACCTTCACCCCCAGCCGCTTGCCAGCGGTTGCCAGCGCGCTGGCCAGCGTGATGGTGCGGGTGAGCGCGCGGATGGCGAGGCAGGGGCCGAAGCGGAGCATCAGCTTGCGCGCGGCCTTGCGATCCTTTTCCGCGTTGGCCCACAGATCCAGAACGGCGGACACGTTGGGCCCGGTAAGCCCGAATAGGTTGGCGCCGGTGAAGCCGCCGTCGCTGAACCGCAGCCAGGTACGCTTGTTGTCGGGATAAGCGGCCAGCAGCACATGCTGCGGCACCATTGCCACGGCAACGTCGGCATCGCCCACGCCATTCAGGAACAGCTCGACGTCGGATGGTGCAAGAAGCGGATGGTCGGCGGTCGCGATCAGCACGGGCCATGGCGCGGCCGCAGTGCCGGCGATATCGGCGATGCTCCGCGAAATCCCCTGGCCGCTCGTCTTGAGCGCGACCTTCGGATGCTCGCCGATCCAGCCCAGATCGCCGGCAATCACTGCTTCGGGCTCTTGCGACAGGATGACGATGCGGCCGATGCGATCGACGGCGGCCAGCGTGCGGACGACATGGGCGATCATCGCTTCGCCGGCGATCGGCACGCGCGCCTTGAACCGTTCGCCATGCTGTTCGGCGAAGGGGTCTCCACCGGGGCGCGATCCCGCCAGCAGGATCGCGGTCCACTTGCCTTGTTCGTTCACGCCGCCGTTGCGCCTTGCGATGATATTGGAAAGGCGAGGCTATAGCGTTCGCCCCGGAAAAGTCACGATTGCAGCCGATAGGCGCTGGCTCGATCCCCCATATTTTTCGAGAAGCACGATCCGATCATGAGCATTCGCAAGGCCGTCATCCTGAGCGCGGGCAAGGGCTCCCGCCTGTTGCCGCTCACCGAAAACCGGCCGAAATGCCTGCTCGATTGTTCGGGCAAGACGCTGCTCGAATGGCAATTGGATGCCCTGTATGCCGGCGGTGTGGAAGAAGCGGTGATTGTCACCGGCTTCCGTTCCGATCTGGTCGATGCGCTGGTCGCGGCGCGTGCCGATGGCAAGACGCGGACGCTCTACAACCCCTTCTACCACGTCGCCGACAATACCGGATCGGTGTGGATGGCGCGCGAGGAGATGAAGGAGGATTTCCTGATCCTCAACGGCGACACGCTGATCGGCCCGGATATCGTCCGCAAGGTGATCGCGGGGGCGACCGCGCCCATCACCGTCACGGTCGATGAAAAGCCCGCTTATGACGATGATGACATGAAGGTGCTGCGCGATGGCGATCGCCTGCTGCGCATCGGCAAGACGATCACCGAATGCAACGCCGAGTCGATCGGCTTCCTGGCGTTTCGCGGGCAGGGGCCGCAGGTCTTCGTTGATGCGGTTGATGCACTGATGCACGGGCCGGAAGGGGTTTCCAGCTGGTATCTCAAGCTGATCGATCAGCTTGCGCCGCTCGATATCGTGTCCACCACGTCGATCCACGGCCTCGAATGGCAGGAAGTGGATTTCATGCCCGATCTTGAGGCGGCGCAGATCCTGACCGCGAAATGGCGCGCCGAACGCGGCTGAGGAGTCAGGCTTTCGGCACCAGTTCCATCACGTCGAGCGTCGATTCCCAGTGCGGGAAGGGCAGGATCAGCCGCCACCTTTGGGGCGCGATCCGTTCGAGCGCGCCGGCCATGTCGCGTTCGGGGTCGCGGCCATAATCCAGCGCGCGCTGTTCGTCGCCCAGCATCATCGTGCCCAGGAAGATCATCCGGCTGTCGTCGCCCGGAAACAGGAAGCCGACCGGCTTCTGGACGCCGCCCAGCTTGCTCAGGCTCAGCATGTCGCCCTCCTGCGCGACACGGCAGGTGAAGGGTTGGGACACGCGGAACACGGGGCCGTCGGCCTGGCGCGTGCCGAGCTTGTAGATCTTGCAGGAATAGGCGCCCGGCGGCAGGCCGGGATTGGCAAGCGCGGCATCGGGCTGCATCAGCGGGCCGAGCGGGGGTAGCTTCGCGCCTTCGCCGGCGGCGTTGATCTGGGCGGTGGCCTTCACCCAGGCATCGCGCCAGGTGCGGATGCGTTCGCGGTCGTTCACCGTGGCAAGGCTTCGCCAGTTCGCGGGTGACGGTGCCGTGGCGGCATCCGCCCGATCGCCGCTTGATGCGCAACCCGCAAGCAGGCTCAGCAGTGCGGCCCAAAATGGCCATCTGGCGCAATTCAGCAAGCGATAGTCCTCCAGCGCAACATCCACACCCTAGACGCCCGTCCGCATTCGCGGCAACGCCAGTCGTGACTGTCGACGCTCGTCCGCCGATACTGTTCCCATAAAGCGCAGGAGACACAAGCCGATGACTGACCTGGAAGCCCGGATCGACCGGCTGGAATCGACCGACGCCATCCGCCAGCTCGTCTCCAAATACTCGCTGTCGCTGGATATGCGCGATCTCGACGCGCATGTCGGCCTGTTCGCGCCCGATATTCGCGTCAGCCGCGAAAAGGTGGGGCGGGGCCATCTGAAGCGCTGGCTGGATGACACGCTTCGCCTGCAGTTCACCGGCACCTCGCACCATGTGGGCAACCATGTGATCGAGTTCGACGATGCCGATCACGCCCATGGCGTCGTCTATTCCAAGAACGAGCATGAGACGGGCCCGGAATGGGTGATCATGCAGATGCTCTACTGGGACAATTATGAGCGGATCGACGGCGTGTGGTATTTCCGCCGGCGGTTGCCCTGCTACTGGTACGCCACCGATCTCAACAAGCCGCCGATCGGCGACATGAAGATGCGCTGGCCGGGCCGCGAGCCTTATGAAGGCAGCTTCCATGCGCTGTGGCCGTCGTGGAAGGATTTCTGGGCCAACCCGCCTAAGGAGGACGAACCCGAGGTGGCGGCGCCCGCGCCGATCGGCGAATTCCTGAACCGCATGCGGCGCGGCGCGCCGGACCCTCGGATCCGGGTGCGGTAAGGCGCGCGGTGGATCGTCTGGTCGGCACTGCCGGCGGGGGTTGCAGCGGTCCTCCGACTTCTGTATTGCTGTATTAATACGGCAGGAGGCTTCGGAATGCGTTTTGGCTTGCTTATCATGCCCCTGGTGGTGCTGGCGGGATGCGGAGACATCGGCCAGGCGGAGGTTAGCCATAGCGAAACCGGCAAGGCCGGCACCGCCGGCAGCCGCCAATATGCGCTGACCGGGTTCGACAAGATTTCGCTGGAAGGGCCCGACGACGTAACGGTGCGCGTCGGCCCGGCGGCGTCCGTGCGCGCCGAGGGCGACGATGCGGTGCTCGACCGCATGGAGATCGTGGTCGTCGACAACGAGCTGCGCGTGAAGCGCAAGAAGGACAGCTGGAACACCAACGGCCCCAAGGGTGCCGCCAAGGTGACGGTGACCTTGCCGCAGCTGGCCGAGGCCGCGATCGCGGGATCGGGCGACATGCGCATCGACCGGGTGAAGGGCCGGGCGTTCAGCGGTTCGGTGGCGGGATCGGGCGATCTGGCCGTGGGCGCGCTGGAAGCCGAGACGGTGGACCTTTCGATCGCGGGATCGGGCGACATCACGATCACCGGCACCGCGCAGAAGGTGAGCAGCTCGATCGCGGGATCGGGCAATATCGAAGGCGCCGGCCTGACCAGCGACGCGGCGTCGATCACCACCGCCGGATCGGGCGACACCAGCCTTGGCGTGCGCCAGACCGCATCGGTGACGCTGATCGGATCGGGCAACGCCACGATCACCGGCGGCGCCAAATGCAGCGTCCGCAAGCTGGGGTCCGGCGACGCGCGCTGCGGCTAAGCTTAAGGCAAATTGGGGATAACCGGCGGCTTCGCGAAACGGTGTCGCCGGCCTTCTAGATCAAGGACAGCGCCGACAATTCGTCGGCGAGGGCCTTGGGCATGGCCGAGATGTCGGTATCGCCGCCGTCGCCAAAATCGTCGGGGGCGTCCTTGGCTTCCAGGTAGCGCCAGCCCTGATGGGCGCGCTTGGGGCGGGCGCGGACGGGGATGAGGCGGGCTGCGACGCGGATGATGCAGCGGCCGCCTTCGGCTTCTTCGAAACCGAGGATCGCCTGTCGCGCGACGAGGCGGTGTGCGATGATCCAGTAGAGCGAGCCGCCGACCAGTTCTTCGGCGCGCTTGGGGCGGTATCGGGTGTGGATCGCGACCGTGCCGCCGCCCGCGCGCGCGGCGATCCGTTCATCGAGAATGTCGAGGCTGGAACAGCCGACGGCGATCTTGGTGAGATGGAGTGTCACGAACCGCTTACCTGAATTGACCGCGCCGTCCCGACGAAGGCCGGGCGCCATGGCGCGATGGCATTGCCGATGTAGCGGCGACGGATGCCGAAACAAGCCTGTGCAAAACGAAGTCGAGCAGACGGCGCGACTGCAAAGGTGCGTGGCCGGGTGCTCTAGCCGGCGAGCCCGGCAGCCGTGGCGAGGCCAAGAAAAGCAAGGAATCCCATGGAGTCCGTCGTCATTGTGACGAAGATGGATGAGGACACCGCCGGATCGACATCCATGCGATCGAGCGCGACCGGCACGAGCACGCCGGACAGGCCGGCAATGACGATGTTGGTGAGCATGGCGGCAGCGATCACCGCGCCCAGTGCCGGATTGGCGAAGACGATCGCCACGCCGCAGCCGATGACCGCCGCGACGGTGAGGCCGTTGAGCAGCGCGATCCGGATTTCGCGGACGATGGCGCGCACCGTGTTGGACTGGGTGAGCTGATTGGTGGCGATGGCGCGCACGGTGACGGCCATGGTTTGCGTGCCGGCATTGCCGCCGACGCCGGCGACGATGGGCATCAGCGTGGCGAGCGCCACCATCTTGGCGATCGTGCCTTCGAAGATGCCGATGATGGTGGAGGCGACCAGCGCCGTCAGCAGATTGGCGAGCAGCCAGCGGACGCGCGCCTTGTAGCTGTCGACCACTGGCTGGTTGATATCGTCGTCGCCCGCGCCGGACAGGCGGAGGATATCCTCGCCCGCTTCTTCCTGAATGATGTGGACGATATCGTCGACCGTGATCATGCCGACGAGGCGGCCCGACTGATCGACCACGGCGGCCGAGATCAACGCATATTTCTGGAAGCGGAGGGCCACTTCCTCCTGATCCATGTCGACCGGGATCAGCGTCTGTTCGCGCTTCATCACATCGGCGACGGCGATCGCGCGGGGCGTGCGGAGGATCCAGCTGAGATTGCAGGTGCCGACCGGATGGTGACGCCCGTCGACCACGAAGATTTCCCAGAAATCGGTGGTCAGATCCTCGTTCGAGCGGAGATAATCGAGGACGTCGCCCACCGTCCAATGTTCGGGCACCGCGATCAGATCGCGCTGCATCAGGCGGCCGGCGGATTCCTCCGGGTAGCTAAGCGCTTCCTCGATCGCGGCGCGATCGTCCGGCTCCATCGCGCGGAGGACGGCGCGTTGCTCATCCTCCTCCAGTTCCTCGATGATCGCGACGGCATCGTCGGTTTCGAGCTGGGTGGCGATTTCGGCCACTTCGTGCGGGGCGAGCGCGTCGATCAGCTCCTCGCGCACCCATTCGTTCATTTCCGACAGCACGTCGCCGTCGAGCATGTCGGCAATGGCGGCGGCGAGCGGGCGGCGCATTTCGCCCGGCACCAGTTCGAACAGATCGGCGATATCGGCCGGGTGGAGCGGGGCGACGAGCGCGCGCGTGCCTTCATCGTCGCCCGCCTCGACATGGGTGAGGACGGCGGTGACGAATTCCGGCTTCAGCCGATCATCCTCGTCGAGATTGGTTTCGACGATCGCTTCGGCGTGCGCGGGATCGATTTCGGTTTCGCTCATCGGTCCCCACCTTTGGCGCGCGTCTTGGATTCGGCTGCTTTCTAGGCGGGCAAGCGGCCGCTGTCAGCCTGCAGAATGCCTTCATTCACGCGAAAATCGGCGGGCGGGGCGGGGCCTTTGCCCGCGATCGCGGTTTTTGTGGCGATCGCGGGATCGTGCCTATTCCATCATCGGTGGCGGTTCGGCCCCCGGCTGCGGCTTGGCGCTGCGCATCAGGAGCACGAAGGGCAGAAGCACGACCACCGCCCAGCCCATCAGCCAATAATCGTCGATATAGGCGATCATCAGCGCCTGGCGGTTCACCTCGCTATCGATCAGGCGCAGAAGATCGGCGCCTTGGGCGCCCAGCTTTTCGATCACCGCCGGGGTGACGAAGGGCAGGGACGAAGCGGTGACATGCGCCGACAGGTCCGAATGGCTGACCTGGACATTGCGGGCGAGCAATGCCGACAACACCGAGATTGCCACCGACGAGCCGATATTACGCGACAGGCTGTAGAGCGCCGCGCCTTCGGTGCGCAGATGCGGGGCGAGCGTGGCGAAGGCGAGCAGGTTGAGCGAGAGCACGACGAAACCGGTGCCGAGGCCCTGGATCACGCCGGACCAGATGATCGGCCCCGACCCCATGTCGAGATCGAAACCCGCCATCATCATCTGCGAGATCGCGATGAGCGCGAGGCCGAAGCCGATCATGATCCGCCCGTCGACATGCTTGGCGAGGATGCCGGCCAGCAACATCGACAGCATCATCGCCGCGCCGCGCGGCGCCACCAGCAGGCCCGCTCCATAGGCATCATAGCCGAGCAGGGTTTGCAGCATGGGCGCCATCAGCGCCGAACCCGCGATGCTGACGCCGCTGGCCAGGAACATGAACAGGTTGGCGACCATGAAGTTGCGATCGCGGAACAGGCCGAGGGGGATCAGCGGGTGCGCGGTGGTGGCGCTGTGGACGATATACATCCACAGGCCGATCACGAAGATTGCGCATTCGATGATGATCTCGGTCGATTCGAACCAGTCGAGATGCGTGCCGCGATCGAGCATGAGCTGGAAACCGACGAGCATCATCGAAATCAGGATGAAGCCGGTGATGTCGAGCGCCGTCTTCTGCAGCCGGGCCGAGGACAGCAGCACCCAGCAGGCGATGGCGGTGACGATGCCGAAGGGCACGTTGATGAAGAACACCCAGCGCCAGTTCCACTGATCGGTCAGCCAGCCGCCAAGCACCGGGCCCATGATCGGCGCGATCATCACCCCCATGCCCCAGATGGTGAGTGCCTGGGCGTGCTTTTCCTTCGGATAGCTGTCGAGCATCGCGGCCTGGGTGAGCGGGCCGATGAAGGCGCCGAACACGCCCTGCAGGATGCGCGCGGCGACCATCGTTTCCAGCGTCGGCGCCAGGCCGCAGGCGGCGGAGGCGACCGTGAAGCCGATCACCGAGGCGGTGAACAGTTCGCGCCGGCCGAAGCGCGATTCGAGCCAGCCCGTCACCGGCGTCGCGATGGCGACGGCGATGATGTAGGAGGTGAGCACCCAGGCGATCGATTCCTGGGTGGCGCCCAGCGACGCCTGCATATGCGGCAGCGCCACGTTGGCGATGGTGGAATCGAGCACCTGCATCAGCGTGGCGGCCATCACCGTGATGGTGATCGCCAGCCGCTTGGCGGGTGAGGGCAGGGCCTGCGGGGCCGAGGCGTGGGCTTCCATGACAGATCGCCGCTAGACCCGGTGGACAAGGGTTTCAACCCGCTACGGAATACCCATATGGTCCATCTATGACCCGATCCTATCGCCTGTCCGTTCTGGACCAGTCGCCGATTGCCGAAGGTTCCACTGCGGCCGACGCGCTTGCCAACACGCTCGATCTGGCGCGCGCCGCCGATAAGCTGGGTTATCATCGCTACTGGCTGGCCGAACATCATGCCTCGCCCGGGATCGCCGGCGTCGCGCCCGAGGCGCTGATCGGGCCGGTGGCGCTGGCCACGGAACGCATCCGTGTCGGATCGGGCGGGATCATGCTGCCGCATTTCTCGCCCTTCAAGGTGGCGGAAACCTTCCGCATGCTGGCCGCGCTGGCGCCGGGGCGGATCGATTTGGGGCTGGGCCGTGCGCCGGGAACGGACGGGCGCACCGCTTATGCCCTGCAGCGGGACCGGTCACGCCGGATGCCTTCGGACGATTTTCCGCAGAATCTGGCCGAATTGCTCGCTTATCTTTCGGATACGATGCCCGAGGATCATGCCTTCGCGCCGCTGGTGGCAAGCCTGCCGTCGGGCGGGCAGGGATCGCCCGATCCATGGCTGTTGGGATCGTCGATGGATTCGGCGATCTGGGCGGCGGGCAGCGGGCTGCCTTATTGCTTCGCCGATTTCATCAACCCGGCGGGCGCCGAAATGGCCGAACAATATCGGCGCAACTTCAAACCGTCGCGCTGGCTCGACGCGCCGCATGTGATGGTGGCGAGCTGGGCGATCGCCGCGCCGACGGCAGAGGAGGCGACCCAATTGGCCGCGCCGGCGGCGATGATGTTCGCCCATCTGTTCCGGGGCGAGCTGATCGCGGTGCCGCCGATGGACAAGGCGCTCGCCTGGCTTGCCGAACATGGCGACGGGCATCGCCGCCAGCGCCGCACGATCCTTGGCACGCCGGCCGACGTGCGCGCCCAGGTGGATGCGGTGGCCGACGAATATGGCGCGGACGAGGTAATGCTGGTCAACATCATGTCCGACCATGCGGCGCGGCGGCGCAGCTACGCGCTGATCGCCGCCGAATATGGGCTGGCGGATATCGCCGCCGCCGCGTAGTTGGGCCTAATCATTTCCAAGGCCTATTTCCCAGGAGACCATCATGGCCGATGCCGAGAACACCCTGATCCTTTCGCTCGACAGCGGCGGCGACGTCGTGATCCAGCTTCGCCCCGATCTGGCGCCGGGCCATGTCGAGCGGATCAAGGAACTGGTCCGCGAGGGCTTCTATGACGGCGTGGTGTTCCACCGCGTGATCGACGGCTTCATGGCGCAGGGTGGCGATCCGACCGGCACCGGCATGGGCGGTTCGGACCGGCCGGACCTGAAGGCCGAATTCAACGCCGAGCCGCACGTCCGTGGCGTCTGCTCGATGGCGCGCGCGCAGAACCCGAACAGCGCGAACAGCCAGTTCTTCATCTGCTTCGACGACGCGACCTTCCTCGACCGCCAGTACAC
This sequence comes from Edaphosphingomonas laterariae, assembly GCF_900188165.1. Lineage (GTDB taxonomy): Bacteria > Pseudomonadota > Alphaproteobacteria > Sphingomonadales > Sphingomonadaceae > Sphingomonas_E > Sphingomonas_E laterariae. The sequence continues at coordinate 50,699 of NZ_FZOS01000003.1, forward strand.
GGTGTGGGGCGTCGTGAGCGAAGGCATGGAGCATGTCGACGCGCTGCCCAAGGGCGAGCCGCCGCGCACGCCGGGCAAGATCGTCAAGGCGAAGATCGCCGCCGACGCCTGATCGGCCGATCGAGCTCCGGCCGCACGCCGGGCTTTTTGAGGACGCCCCGTTCGGCTGTGGCCGGGCGGGGCGTTTTCCGTAGGGGGGCGCTTAAAGCTGCCCGTCGGGACACGCGGACGGAGTTGACATTCGAGGCGCCGCCTTAAGCCGCACTTAACGGTGGCGTGCCAAGTCTTTCCTCCATGTACCGCGCCGTCCTATTGCTTGCCGCCACATACGCCCTAACTGGTTGCGGTTCAGCGCCTAAGTGCGCGTCTCTCGATGCTCAAGGCGTCGTGAGTGCTTTGCAACCTAAAGAGCAATTTCGGTCGATGCTGGAGGCGGTTGCGAAGCGGACCCAGACCGCCGCCATCGCTGCGCAGCGTGGCGGATCATCAGCAGGTGACGCACTTTCGAAAGCCATCGACGCTGCCGTTGAGCGCCATCATCGTGAATGGGAGCGGAACCTCGTCAGCGCTTGGGGCACACTTTCCTCAGATGAGCTTGCGCAGGTCTGCACCGCTCTGGGCGACAGAGATAAAGCCACATACATGAAATTTGCCAACCGTGTCGGCGCTGAGGTGCAGAAGAGAAACGAGCCGCTACTAAAAAGCGCGGGAACGGAGGTTCTCTCGGCAATCTTCTGATTGGTCGCCGTGCATTCGGCTGACCGCTAGACCCTGCCTTTCGGTCACGGCGTGGACGGGGCGTTGATTCTGAAAGCGGACGGTGTCGGCCGTTCGCGACGGGCGGCGCGGCCGGCGGCGTTCAATCGCGTGCGATCGCTTCGAACAGCCAGTCGTGGAAGATGCGGACGGGGCGGCGCGAGAGGGCGGAGCGGCGGCAGGCGAACCAGTAGCTATACTGGCTGTCGACATCGACATCGTCGAACAGTTCGACCAGCCGGGCATCGTTGGCGTCGTGGAGATGGCTGTCGAGCATGAAGGCGACACCCAGCCCCTGCGCGGCGGCATCGAGCATCAGGTGGCCAGAATCGAAATGATCGACGGCCGCAGGCTCGAGATCGGGGCGGCGCAGCGCTTCGCGCCAGCTGTTGAAGGTTTCGGGCATGTCGCGGTGGAGGAAGATCGTCATCCGCCGCAGATCATCGGGCGCGCGCAGCGGGTTGCGCCCGTCGAGCAGGCGCCGTGCGCCGATGGCCACCACCTTGTTGCGATCGAGCCGGCGCGAATAGAGGCTGGGTTCGACTTCGCGTGCGAGGACGATTGCGGCATCCACCCCTTCGCCGAGGCGCGACAGGCCATGGGCGGCGGTGTCGATATCGATATGCAGTTCGGGATGGAGGCCGCGCAGTTCGGGGAGCCGCTGCATCAAGCGCTGCGAGGCGAAGAGCGGCAGCACGGCCAGGCGCAGGCGGAGCAGTTCGGCCTCACCCGTCGTCATTTCGATCGCTTCGGCCAGCGAGTCGAGCGCGGGTGCGAGGCGGGCGAGGAGAAGTTCACCATCGCTGTTGAGCAGCATCGCCTGATGACGGCGTTCGAACAGCGAGCGGCCGACGAAGCGTTCCATCGCCTGCACGCGGCGGCTGAGCGCGGGGGACGACAGTGCCAGTTCCTCGGCCGCTGCCTTTACGGAACCCAGCCGCGCAACCTGCACGAACGCCTCGACAGCGGTAAGCGGTGGCAATCGACGCAATGCTGGCCTCCAATGACTGGCGTTTATTGTGCACTGCAATCTGGCGCTTCGCCAGAGCGAACACGCGTGTCCGCCAAAAACTTGCGATTGTGATTGCATATTATGCAACCACAATCAATCTTTTCGCACTTGCACAATTTATCGCTGCGACGCAAAAGGGACGGGCCTTTCAGGCATCCTCTCCTAAAGACTTTCAAGGCCGGCCCTTTTGGGTCGGCCCTTTTTTTGCCCGGCGCAATGGCGTGTCACCGCATGGCGCTCGCGCGGGCTTCGGCAGCCCGGCTTATCTCCTCCGCAGATTTTTTGTTGCTTGGCCGGATCGAAATCCGGTTTCGAACTCTTATGTCTGCAGTCCCGAGCGGAGAGGATGATATGGCAGACGACGACAATCCCGCCCCCGAGACCGGAAACCGCAAGCTTCAAGTAGCCAATTCCCGCCCCGACGATAGCGGCCGGGGCATTGCCCGCATGTCGCGCGCCACGATGGGCGCGCTGGGCCTGACGGAAGGCGATGTCGTCGAGATCACCGGCAAGCGGATGACGGCGGCGCGCGCGGTGCTGCCTTATTCCGAGGATGAGGGGCTGGAAATCCTGCGCATCGACGGCCTGCAACGCGCCAATGCCGGGATCGGATCGGGCGATTTCGTGGAGGTGCGCAAGGCCGAATCGAAGCCGGCGCAGCGCGTGGTTTTCGCGCCTGCGGTGGAAAATCTGCGGCTGCAGGGATCGGGCGAGGCGCTGAAGCGCAGCTTCGGCATGCGGCCGCTGACCGCAGGCGACACCGTGGCGACCGCAGGCCAGCAGCGGATCGATCAGTCGAACATGCCGCCGCAGTTGCGCCAGATGCTGAATGCGCCGGCCTTTGCCTTGCAGGAAATCCGCCTGATCGTGGTGTCGACGGTGCCGGCCAAGGGCATCGTGCATATCGACGAGAATACCGAGGTCGAGCTGCGATCCGAATATCAGGCGCCGCAGGACCAGCGCCGCGCCGATGTGACCTATGACGATATTGGCGGGCTGGGCGCGACGATCGATCAGGTGCGCGAGATGGTGGAGCTGCCGCTGCGCTATCCCGAACTGTTCCAGCGGCTGGGGGTCGATCCGCCCAAGGGCGTGCTGCTGCACGGCCCGCCCGGAACCGGCAAGACGCGGCTGGCGCGCGCGGTGGCCAATGAAAGCGACGCGAGTTTCTTCCTGATCAACGGGCCCGAGATCATGGGTTCGGCCTATGGCGAGAGCGAGAAGCGGCTGCGCGAGATCTTCGACGAGGCGGCGAAATCATCGCCTTCGATCATCTTCATCGACGAGATCGATTCGATCGCGCCGAAGCGCGGGCAGGTGCAGGGTGAGGCCGAGAAACGGCTGGTAGCCCAGTTGTTGACGCTGATGGACGGGCTGGAAGCGCGGCAGAACACGGTGATCATCGCCGCGACCAACCGGCCCGAGGCGATCGACGAGGCGCTGCGCCGCCCCGGCCGTTTCGACCGCGAGATCGTGATCGGCGTGCCGGACGAGCGCGGCCGGCGCGAGATATTGGGCATCCACACGCGCGGCATGCCGCTGGGCGACAAGGTGGATCTGGCCGAACTGGCGCGGCAGACCTACGGCTTCGTCGGCGCCGACCTGGGGGCACTGGCCCGCGAGGCGGCGATCGAGGCCGTGCGGCGGATCATGCCCCGGCTGAACCTGGAGGAGCGGACGATCCCGCCCGAGGTGCTCGACACGCTTTCGGTGACGCGCGAGGATTTCCAGGAGGCGATCAAGCGCGTCCAGCCTTCCGCGATGCGCGAGGTGATGGTGCAGAAGCCCAATGTCCGCTGGGAGGACGTGGGCGGCCTGGACGACGCGCAGGAACGGCTGCGCGAAGGCGTAGAACTGCCGCTGAAGAACCCCGATGCGTTCCGCCGGCTGGGCATCCGCCCGGCCAAGGGCTTTCTGCTCTATGGCCCGCCGGGCACCGGCAAGACGCTGCTGGCCAAGGCGGTGGCGCGCGAGGCGGAGGCGAACTTCATCGCCACCAAATCGAGCGACTTGCTGTCGAAATGGTATGGCGAGAGCGAGCAGCAGATCGCCCGCCTGTTCGCCCGCGCGCGGCAGGTGGCGCCGACGGTGATCTTCATCGACGAACTGGACAGCCTGGTGCCGGCGCGTGGCGGTGGCATGGGCGAGCCGCAGGTGACCGAGCGCGTGGTGAACACCATCCTTGCCGAGATGGACGGGCTGGAGGAACTGCAGTCCGTGGTGGTGATCGGCGCGACCAACCGGCCCAACCTGATCGATCCGGCGCTGTTGCGGCCGGGGCGGCTGGACGAGCTGATCTATGTGCCGGTGCCGAACGAGGTTGGCCGGCGCCGGATTCTCGATATCCACACCGCTCGAATGCCGCTGGCCGATGATGTCGACCTCGACAGCATCGCGCGGCGGACGGATCGCTTCACCGGCGCGGATCTGGAGGATCTGGTGCGGCGGGCCGGCCTGTTCGCGCTGCGGCAGGGCATCGACACGCCGAACGTGAACGCCAGGCATTTCGAGCAGGCGCTGGAAGATACGCGGCCCAGCGTGACGCCCGAGATCGAGCGCGAGTACGAACAGATCGCCGCCAAGATCAAGCAGGATGCGCTGGCGCTGGCGCCGATCGGCTTTGTCGGGCCGGGGATGCTGAAGCCCCGGGGCGAGAAGAAGGGGGAGTGAGCCGGCCGGCTTGATCCCGATCAGCGTTGCAGGCGGCGGGCGGCATAGGCTGCGTTGAGCAGCAATGCCCCCGCCGCCAGCAGATAGGGGATGGGCGGCGCGATCTGGTAGAGGCCGATGCCGATCGACGGGCCGAGGACGAACACGGCGCCGTTGATCGAGGTGACGCGGCCTGCGACCAGCCCCTGTTCGCGCGTGCCGACGGCGAGCGAGGCGCCGGCGGTGAAGCCCGGCCGCAGGAAACCGAAGCCGAGCGAGGCGAGTGCAAAGGCGACAGCCAGCCCGTGAATGTCGCTGGCGCTGGCGATCATCGCGCAGCCGGCGGCGGCGATCAGTGCGCCCCAGATCACCATCGCGCGCGGGCCCAACCGCAGGCGCGGGATGATGCCCCATTGGGCGAGCAGGGCGGCGGCGGCACCGGCCATCAGCACCACGCCGATCACCGGCTGCGCGGCGATGGGCGGCAATTCCAGCCGATCCATGACGAGGAAGCCGATCGCCTGGCCGGCCATCGCCTGCGCGTGGCCGGCGACGAGGCCGGAGATCATCCAGGGCAGGAGGCGCGGATCGGTCCAGCGCAGGCGTTCGCTGGTCTGTTCGTTGAGCGCGGCGATCACCGATGCGCCGCTGGGTTCGCCGCCGATGCTGGGTTCGGCGGTGGCGGCGCCGTGGACGCGCATGTCCGGGCCATCATCGGGCAGCAGCCGCCATGTCGCGACCAGCACCACCGCGCCCATCAGCGCGAAGATATAGGCCGGGCCGGCAAGGCCGACGACGGGCAGCATGAAGAAGGGGGCGAGCGCGGGGCCGAGGATCGTCCCCAGCCCGAAGGCGGAGGCGAGCAGGGTGAGCGCGTTGGTGCGTTCCGCCCGGCTGGTGCGCGATGCGACCAGCGCCTGCGCGGCCGGCGGGGCGGCCGCGCCGAGAAAGCCGTAGATCATCCGCGCCGCGATGAAGCCGGCAAAAGCGGGCAAGGCGGCGGCCCAGCCCGAAATTCCGGCGGTAAGCGCCAGCGCGCAGAGCAGCAGCGAGATGACGAAGCCGATCAGCCCGGTCAGCACCATGCGCTTGCGGCCCTGCCGGTCGGACCGTCGCGCCCAGCCCGGCGCGGCCAGCGCCCAGACCAGCGCGGAAAAGGAGAAAGTGAGCGCGATCACCGCATCGGGCAGCGCCAGCAGCCGGCCGATCGCGGGCAGCACCGATTGCAGCGCGGTGTTGCCCGCCGCGATGGTGAGCATGACGAGAAACAGCAGCGCGAAATCGCGCCGGGTGCCGGACATGTTCAACGATGCCATTGATAGTCCCGGCGAACCTCGGCGACGATCAGGTGATAATATTCGTACCAGCGCGCGCGGCCCTGTTCGCGGATCGCGGCATGTTCGGCATTTTTCCGCCAGGCGAGTGCGGCGGCTTCATCGGCCCAATAGCTGATGGTGATTCCTTCGCCATCGGTGGCACGCACGCTGTGGATGCCGACGAATCCCGGCTGGCGGCCGGCTTCTTCCACCATCGCCTGCGCGGCGGCATGATAGCCCGCGTCATCATCGGCCGTGCGGCGGTTGACGAAAATGACGGCGACGCAGCCTGCGGAAATATTTTCCATAAGAGGCTTAATAAGCGCGGCTTGCCGCAGGAGGGAAGGGGATCGCTTGCGTTTCCCCCGCAGTTTTGCGAACGGAACTTACTCCTATGTCGGTCTGTTGGAGCCTGCATGACTGTTTCTACCGGCGAAACTGCGCTGGCACGTACCCGCAAGGGCCGGCTGAACCCCGCCAAACTGGGTCCGCTCGGGATGTTCTTTCTGGGCTTCCTGAAGCATCCGGTGATGGTGGGATCGATCATCCCGTCGTCTAAGCGGCTGATCGACAAGATGTTGTCGCGCGTCGACTGGCAGAACACCAAGGTGTTCGTCGAATATGGCCCCGGCGTCGGCACTTTCTGCGGCCATATCCTTGAACGGATGGCACCTGATGCGACGCTGATCGCGATCGATACCAACCCCGATTTCATCGAATATCTGAGCGCGCGGATCACCGACTCGCGCTTCGTGCCCGTCAACGGATCGGCGGCGGACGTGCGCGCGATCCTTGCCGCGCAGGGCTTTGCCCACGCCGATTATGTGCTGTCGGGCCTGCCCTTTTCGACGCTGCCCGCCGGCGTTGCGCCGCGGATCGCCGGAGAGACCGCTGCCGCACTGCGCCCGGGCGGCGCGTTCCTAGTCTATCAGTTCAGCCCCAAGGTGCACGACTTCATCGCCCCGCATTTCGAGCAGATCGACCATGCGGTTGAATGGGTGAACGTGCCGCCGGCGCAGCTTTATTGGGCGTGGAAGGACTGAACGAAGCTGAACGCCAGCCTTCGCGCGGGTTCAGAAGCGGTTCAATCGCCCTGTGGCTTCATTCGAGGTAACATAATCCGTTACCCGGAGTGGGACATGGGCATGTTTGCCAAGCGATTGTCGAAAATCGGGCTGGTCGCCGTCGCGGGCCTCGGCCTCAGCGCGTGCGTCTATGACGATTATGGCTATGGCGGCGTTTCCGTCGGCTATGGCGGCGGCGGATATTATGACGATTATTACCGGGCTATTACGGCTACCCGTCCTACGGCTGGTATGACGGCTTCTATTATCCCGGCAGTGGCTATTATGTGTACGACCGTGGCGGCCACCGGCATCGGTGGAACGACGGCCAGCGGCGTTATTGGGAACAGCGGCGGCACCATGCGGGGCGGCCCGGCGGGCCCGGCGGGCCGGGCAGGCCCGGGCGTCCGGGTGACGATCACTGGCAGGGCCGACCCGATCGTCCCGACCGCCCCGGCAATGGCTGGGCAGGCCGCCCCGACCGGCCGGATCGCCCCGATCGCGAGGATTGGCGCAAGCGCCGGGAGGCGGCGCGGGGCGAAGGCGTGTGGGGCGCGGTGCCGCGCGAGAACCGGCCGCAGATGAGCCGCCCGCCCAATGCGGGCCGCCCGCAGCAAGCGATGCCGCGTCCGTCCAGCCCGCCGCGTGCGATGTCGCGCCCGGCAGCGCCGGCGCCGCGCGCGACCCCGCCGGGTGGCCGGGCGGGGCAGGCGATTCGCGAGAGCCGGGGCCGCGAAGGCCGCAACGTCAACGCGCGTCCTGATTGAGTTGGTCAGAGTGCTTTCGAGGCAGGTGGCATCACCTGCCGACTTGGAAAGCGCGGCAAACAAAAAAACTTAGAGCTTTCGAGCCGACGCAGTTGGATCGGAACCTGCTCTAAGGGCGGGGGCGCGCCCGCCTCCTGCGATGCCGAGCTGCGCTGGCATGACATATCGGTGACACAAAAAAGCCCGCCCCCTTCGCACCGGATAGCGCGAAGGGGGCGGGTGTTTTTTAGCTTAGTGAGCGGCCAGCATCGTGGCGAGGCGGCCCTGCGCGCCGCGGATCTCGATATCGCCGCCGCGTGCCCGCCGGCGCTGCCACCACTCGGTGAGCAGTTCGGCGCAGGTGTGATCGATCGACCGCAGCCCGCCGAGATCCATGTGGATCCGCTTGTCGGTGGGCAGCGCATCGAGCGCCGTCGACAGCTTGGGCAGCGAAACGAAGCTGGCGACGCCGGCAAGCTTCAGTTCGTGGCCATGATCATGCTCTGCCTCGGCGACGTCGAGCTTCAGCCGCTTGAGGTTGGGAATGACCTCGATGAGCGACAGGCCCAGGCCGACGAGCACGCCGGTGAGGAGATCGGTGGCCACCACCATCACCAGGGTCGCCGCCCAGATCACCGCCGGCAGCGGGCCGTGCGCGCGGAACAGGTGGCGGACATGCTGAAGGCTGACGAGCTTCCAGCCGGTGACGACGAGGATACCGCCGAGCGCGGCCATCGGGATTTCCCGCAGCAGCCACGGCAGTGCCGCGACGAGGCCGAGGATCCAGATGCCGTGCAGGACGGCCGACATCCGCGTCACGGCGCCGGCCTGCACATTGGCCGAACTGCGGACGATAACGCCCGTCATCGGCAATGCGCCGGCGGCACCGCAGAGCAGGTTGCCGACGCCCTGCGCGCGCAGTTCCCTGTTGTAATCGGTGCGTGCGCCATCGTGCATGCGATCGACGGCGGCGGCCGAAAGCAGCGTTTCGGCGCTGGCGATGAAGGCGATGGCAACCGCCGTCACCATCAGGGTCGGGCTCAGCATGCCGCTGAGATCGGCCATGGTGGGCGTGGCGATGGCCGCCACGATCGATTCCGGCACGTCGACCCGCGCCACATCGAGACCGATGAAATAAGCGGAGAGGGTGGCGACGACGACGCCGACCAGCGCGCCCGGCAGCAGCCGGAGCGAGGCAGGGCGAAGCTTGTCCCAGGCGAGCGTGCAGCCGATGGCGACGAGGCCGATCAGCAAGGCGGGCACGGCCGGATGGCCATCCGCCGGCCACAGGCCGAGGATGCGGCCGGGGATCGCGACCAGATTTTCCAGGCCGCTGGCGAGCGGCTTGGCATCGAACAGCACATGGAACTGGCCGACGACGATCAGCACGCCGATGCCGGCGAGCATGCCGTGGACGACGGCGGGCGAGATCGCCCGGAACCAGCCACCCAGCCGGAACACGCCGGCGAGGAACTGGATGATGCCGGCAACGACGAGGATCGGGCCGAGCGCCGCCAGCCCGTGCCGTTGCACGATTTCAAACACGATCACCGCAAGGCCCGCGGCCGGGCCGCTGACCTGCAGTGGCGAGCCGGCCAGAAGGCCGACGACGATCCCGCCGATGATGCCGGTGATCAGTCCCTTTTCCGGTGGCACGCCGGAGGCGATGGCGATGCCCATGCAGAGGGGCATCGCGACGAGGAAGACAACGATCGACGCGGTAAGATCCCGCGCGAACCAGTTCGCCGGCACCTGCGGATTGGCCATGGGGCTTACTCCGCAGCGACCAGCGGCAGCGTATCGGCGGCGCGACGCGGGCTGGCCGCGAGCGCGACCGGCAGCGGCTGATCATCGCGCAGTGGCAGGAAACGGCCGGTGGCGCCATCCAGACCCAGCACCGCACCGGCATGGATATCGACGAACCAGCCATGGAGCGCGATTTCGCCACGCGCGATGCCGGCGGCGACCGACGGGTGGGTGCGCAGATGCGCGATCTGGGCGACGATATTTTCCATGGCGACGATCCGCACGCGTTCATGCGGTTCGACATCGGGATAGCTTTCGTGCGCCACGCGCTGCGCGGCGTGCGAATGGCGCAGCCAGGCGGCGACGTTGGGCATGGTGTTCAGGCTGTCGGGATAGACCAGCGCCTTCATCGCGCCGCAATCCGAATGGCCGCAGACGATGATGTCGCGCACGCCCAGCGCCATCACGGCATATTCCACGGTCGACGAAACGCCGCCATTGGCGGTGGCGAAGGGCGGCACAATGTTTCCCGCGTTGCGGCAGACGAAGAGATCGCCCGGCTGCGCCTGCATGACATGTTCCGGCACGACGCGGGAATCGGCGCAGGAGATCATCAGCGCCTTGGGGCTCTGCCCGTCAGAGGCGAGCTTCGAGTAAAGATCGAGATTGCTAGGGAAAACCTGCTTCTCGAAATGGAAGACGCGCCCGATCAGCTCGTTCATCCTGTGTCTCCTTCAATTGAGGGGGTGAGACGGAATCCCACCCGATTGAGGAAGAACTTAAGGAGCCCCAGTTGCTGCGGCGCAGCGTTGGCGTAAGGAATTATTGCTGATCGGGCGTCGTCTTCGGCAGCACGATTTCGGCGCGCAATCCGCCTTCCTGACGGTTGACGAGGGTGAAGCCGCCGCCTTCGCGTTCCACCATTTGCGATACGATGGCGAGGCCGAGGCCCAGCCCCTTGGTGTTCCGGCTGCGCGCCGAATCCAGCCGGGCGAAGGGCTGGAGCACGTCCGCCATCGCATGGGTGGGGATGCCGGGTCCGTTATCTTCGACGCGCAGCACGATCCGGCCCGGCCAGTCCGACAGGGTGACGCGCACGTCATCGCCATAATGGATCGCGTTTTCGATCAGGTTGTTGATCGCGCGGCGGAAACCGTGGGGGCGGACCTGGGCTTCGAGGTGATCGGGGCCGTGATAGCTGACATGGTGGCCATGATCGGCCATGTCGTCGACCAGGGTGGTGATCAGGACCGCAAGATCGACACGGGCCGCGGCCTCCGGATCGGAATCGCCGCTGAGATAGGCGAGGACCGAGGAGATCATCTCCTCCATCTCGCCAATGTCGCGTTCCGACGTCTGGCGCAGTTCGGCGTCGCTGGACCCGTCGAGCCGGAGTTGGAGGCGGGCGAGCGGGGTGCGCAGGTCATGGCCGACGGCGGCGAGCGCCTGCGTGCGATCGGCGATCATCCGGCTGATCTGATCCTGCATGCGGTTGAATGCGCGGATGAGGTTGCGGACCTCGTTCGGGCCTTCTTCATGGACGATGACGCGTTCGCCCTTGCCCATGCTTTCGATCGCCTGGCTGAGCGTCTTGAGCGGCCGCAAGGTCAGCCGGACGAGCAGGCCGCCGACGACGGCGAGCGCGATCGCGGGCACCAGCGCGAGCACGATGCGGTTCAGCTGGAGGCCCCAGCCGGTGACCAGCCCGTGCATCTTGAAATGGATCCAGGTGCCGTCGGCGAGCACGATTTCACCCATCACGATATCGTGCCGGCCGGGCGAGGCGAGTTGCAGTTGCAGGCCGGCATTGGCGAGCGACGGTTCCCATTCGACCACCTGATCGCGCATGTTGCGCAATTCGGCGGCCAGCGCGCGCGGTTCGGGCGCGGTGCGCTGCCAGTGGACGGTATAGCGATCGGTGGAAAGATAACGCGCGATCGCCGGCCGTTCGGTCGGCGGCCGTTCGCCGACCAGTCGCTGCACGATCACCAGATGTTCCGCGAGCCGCCGGGCCTCATCCTCCTTGATCGAGAATTCGCCCGCGCGTTCATAGAGAAGCGTGCTGGCGGCGAATTCGATCGTCACCGTCAGCAGGATGATGGCGACGATCCGGCCAAGCAGGCCGAGCGACGGACGGGTGAGCATATCAGATACGCGCGACGCCCGCGTTCAGCATGTATCCCACGCCGCGCACGGTGATGATCGGCGCGGGCTTGTCATCCGCGGCGAGCTTGCGGCGCAGGCGGCTGACCAGCACGTCGATGCTGCGATCGGAGGAATCTCCGATCCGCGCGCGCGACAGTTCGATCAGCCGTTCGCGCGCGATGACGCGCTGCGGGTGGCCGAGGAAGCTGGCAAGCAGATCGAATTCCGCGCCGGTGAGCGGGATCATCGCGCCGCTGCGCGAATAAAGCTCGCGCCGGGCGAAATCGACGGTCAGGCCGTCGAACTCCGCCTTGTTGGACGGAACGGCGCGGCGCTGTTCCTCGATCCCGCCGCGACGGAGCACGGCGCGGACGCGGGCGACCAGTTCGCGCGTGCTGAACGGCTTGGCGAGATAATCGTCGGCACCGAGTTCGAGCCCGACGACGCGATCGGTTTCGCTGCCGCGGGCGCTGATGAAAATGATCGGCACGGTGCTGCGCTGGCGGATCGCCTTGCACAGATCGATGCCGCTGGTGCCCGGCAGCATGATATCGAGCAGGATCAGATCGACCGGGCCTGCTTCGAACGTCGCCCACATTTCCGGCGCGGTGGCGGCGGGGCGGACGATATAGCCGTTTTCCTGCAGCGCGCGCGCCGTCAGCGTCCGCAGGGGGGGATCATCTTCGACCAAGAGAATGGTAGGCGCCGTCATGACGGGCACCGCGAAGGGAACGGTGTGAGCATAGCCGACACCTAGGGACGGATCGCCAATCGTCAACGCGTGGCGGGCCGGTCAGACGCAATATTCCGACACATTGTGGCAGGGGCAACAATTCGTAACGACGCTGCGTGGGAGCGGACATATTCGGCCGCCGATCCCAAGAGGTTTGAAACGCTTGGGAAATATTTTGTAGGACTTTCGACGAGTGACGGAAGGGCGCGTGGGCGTGCGCGCCCTTGCCGATGAATGCTAGAATTCGATGCCGGCCTGCGCCTTCACGCCGTTGCGGAAGGGGTGCTTGACCATCGTCATCTCGGTCACGAGATCGGCCGCCTCGATCAGCTCGGCCGGCGCGTTGCGGCCGGTGACGACGACATGTTTCATCTCGTCCCGCGCGGTGAGCGTTTCGAGAATCTCGTCCACGGGCAGATAATCGTAGCGGAGCACGATGTTGAGTTCGTCCGCGACGACCATGTGATAAGCGGGATCGGCGATCATGCGCTTCACCTCCTCCCACGCGGTGCGGGCGACGGCGATGTCGCGGGCGCGATCCTGCGTGTCCCAGGTGAAGCCTTCGCCCATCGGCTTGAATTCGACGAGATCGGGGAAGGCATCGAAGATCGCCTTCTCGCCCGTCGCCATCGCGCCTTTTACGAACTGGACGACGCCCACTTTCTGCCCGTGGCCCATGGCGCGCACGACCATGCCCAGCGCTGCCGTCGTCTTGCCCTTGCCCGGCCCGGTGTGGACGATCAGCAGGCCTTTTTCGCGGGTCTTGGACGCGAGGATCTTTTCGTGCGCGGCCTGCCGCTTCTTCATCTTTTCGGTGTGGCGGGCCTCGGTGTCGTCCATGCGCTTCGCTCCTGCAACCAGCGGGCGGCGCCTGCCTTCATGGATCAGGAGGCGCCGAAACCCAGCTTGCGGCGCGTGGCATAAACGCCGGCGACGAACAACAGCCAGGGTAGGCCGACGATGACGGCGATGTTCCAGAACTCCGTATCGAACGCCATGGTGACGAGGACCGCGAGCAGCACGGCGAGCGCCGCCAGCTGGAGGACCGGGAAACAGGGCGCGCGGACGGGCAGGTGCGGTTCACCCACCCGCTGCGCGCGGAAACGCAAATGGGTGAAGAGGATCGCGATCCAGGTGAACAGCCCGCCGAACAGGGCGATGCCGACCAGATATTGGAAGGCGTTGGGGCTGGCCAGGGCGACCAGCGCGGCGATCAGCACCCCCGCGCTCGACAGCAAGGCGGCGCGGACGGGAACGCCGCGCGGGCTGAGGCGGCCGAAGGTGGCGGGGACATGGCCGGCGCGTGCGAGCGAGAAGATCATCCGGCTGGCCATGTAGAGGCTGGAGTTCATCGCCGAGAGCGCGGCGCTGAGCACGACGAAGTTCATTACATGGGCAGCGGCGGTGAAGCCGAAGCTGGCGAACACCTTCACGAACGGGCTCTGTTCGACGAGCTTCGCGCCGCTGGTCGTCCACGGCACGATCGCGATGATGATGCCGATCGACAGGATGTAGAAGAGGACGAGGCGGATCAGCATCGTCCGCATCGCGCGGGGCACGGATCGTTGCGGATCTTCCGCCTCGCCGGCGGCGACGGCGATCATCTCGATCCCGAAGAAGGAGAAGAGTGCGATCAGCACCGCCATCCAGACGCCCGCGAAGCCGAAGGGCAGCGGGCCGCCATCGACGAGATAATTGCCGAAGCCGGTGGCGGGCACGCCGACGCCGAAGATGCTGGCCAGCCCGAACAGGATGAAGGCGAGGATCGCGGCGACCTTGATCGCCGAAAGCCAATATTCGACCGTGCCGAAATTGCCGACCGCGCGCGTGTTCACCCACAAGACCGCCAGGCCGAAGCCCGCCGTGGACAGCCATATCGGCAGGCCGGGAAACCAATATTCCATATAATGGCCGATCGCGACGGCTTCGCTGCCGATCAGGATCACCATCGTCGCCCAATAGGTATAGCGCACGACGAAGCCGGCCAGCGGCGAGACATATTGTTCGGCATAGGTGCCGAACGATCCCGCCGTGGGGCTGGCGACGGCCATTTCCGACAGGCTGTACATCACCACCAGCGCGATCGCGGCGGCGATGATGTAGCTCAACAATACGCCCGGCCCGGCATAGCCGACCGCGATGCCGCTGCCCATGAACAGCCCGGTGCCGATCGCGCCGCCAATGCCGATCATGGTGAGCTGGCGCTGGGTAAGGCCGCGTTCCAGCCCGCCTTCGCGTGCGGCGGCTTCGCCAGGGGCGGGGGGGGCGGCGGTGGATGCGGCGGACGGCGTGGTCATGGCGGCGGGATCGGCGGTCATCTCATGCGTCATTGGGGGCCAGTTCTTTGTTGGGCGCGGGCGGGGCATGGCGTGGGGGCATGTGCCGATCGACCAGCATCACGCCGCCGGCGAGCGCCACCAGCGCTGTGCCGATCATCGCGAAGAAGAGCAGCGTGCCCTGCGGCAGGCCGAGCAGCACGCCCGCGCCGAAGGCGCTGAGGATCGCGCCGAGCCGGCCGATGCTGATCGAATAGCCGATCCCGGCCGAGCGGCATTCCACCGGGAAGACGTGGGCGGACAGCGCGAGCAGCATCACCTGCAGCGACAGCACGGTAGCGCCGGTGAGCGCCACCCCGGCGAGGATGGCGAGTGGCGAGGTGCCGGGCGTGTGCAGCAGCATCGCCCAGAAAGCGAGTGCGGCCATGCCGGCGATCGCGGTGGCGACGATCGTGACGCGTGATCCGACGCGCAGCACGATCCAGGTGAGCAGGAAGGAGGTGGCAACGCCCGCGAGGTTGAGGATCATCGATCCACGGATCGCCGCATCCATCGGGAAACCCGCCTTGGACAGCAGCACCGGCACCCAGCTCAACAGCGCATAGACCGCCATCAGCGAGGCGAAGAAGGCGATTCCCATGCCGATGGTGGAGCGGCGCAGCGCCGGACCGAATACGCGCCCGCTTTCGGCCACCACCGGCGGCGGCAGGAACGGCCCCGTGGCGGTGCCGCCGGCGCGGGCGATCAGGCTGGCGATGCGCGGCGCGGGCGCCCCGCGCTGGGCGAGCAGGATCGGCGATTCCGGCAGCGCGCGGAGCATGACGAGGCTGAGCAGCAGGGGAAGCGCGCCGCCGAGCAGGAAAGCGGCGGGCCAGCCATAAGCCGGGATCAGCCAGGATGCGATCGCGGCGCCGATGATGCCGCCGCACGGCACGCCGACCGAGATGACGGTGACGGCATAGTTGCGCGCGCGCGCTGGCATCCATTCGGCAATCAGCGCTGTCGCATTGGGCACCGCCGCGCCGAGGCCGAGGCCGGTGATGAAGCGGAGCGCGGTGAGGCTTGTGACATCGCGGCACAAGGCGGTGAGCATCGCGGTGGCGCCGAACCAGACGACCGCGCCGATCAGGGCCGGCCGGCGGCCGAAGCGATCGCCGATCCGGCCGCCGATGCTGGTGCCGAACGCCATCCCGGCGAGCGAGGCCGCCATCACCGGCGCCAGCGCAGCCGAGCCCAGTTTCCAGTCGGCCAGGATGGCCGGGCCGGCAAAGGCAGCGAGCTGGATGTCGAAACCATCGAGCAGGATGATCGCGCCGACGAGTGCGAGCAGGCGCCAGTGAAAGGCCCTGGGGGCAAGATCGTCGATCGCATCCTGAACTGGAACCGCCCCCATTTGCCTTATTCCCCCTTCGTCATCAGTCGCGTGGCGGCCAGGGCTTGGCGGGAACCCCCTTCTTCGGTTCACCGAGAAGCGGGCTCTTCAGCGCGTAGAAGCCATGGTTGGTGAACAGCCACAGGATGTTGCGATCATATTCGACGTAGGTGCCGTAGCCCAGATTGCCCTTCACATAATCGGGCGTTTCCTGATCGGTCGGAAAACGCGGGATATAATAAGCCGCAATCTTCGGATTGGCGGGATCCTGCACGTCGAACAGCTGAACGCCGGCATTGTAGAAGGCATAAGGCACGATGCCCTGCCGCGCCGTGCCCGGCTGGGTGAAATAGCCCGGCCGCTTGGGGCCGAAGCTGCCGCGCCGTTCGCAGAAATCCTTGAACGGCGCGTCCGCCGGCGGCGTCGGGCGCGGGAAGGTGGTGGCGATCTTCGGATTGTTCGGATCGCGCACGTCGATGGCGAAGATGTCCTTATAGG
Source organism: Edaphosphingomonas laterariae (assembly GCF_900188165.1). Lineage (GTDB taxonomy): Bacteria > Pseudomonadota > Alphaproteobacteria > Sphingomonadales > Sphingomonadaceae > Sphingomonas_E > Sphingomonas_E laterariae. The sequence continues at coordinate 67,012 of NZ_FZOS01000003.1, forward strand.
GTTCGAAGCAATCGTCGTTCATCGGATAGCCGTTCATGAACACGAAGCCGGTGCGTTCATACTGGCTGACGTCGATATTGTCGGCTTCGGTGCCGGCGAATTTCGGCACCATATCGAGATGGCTGATCACCTTGATTTCGGCGGGGTTGGAAATGTCCAGCACGTAGAAGCCGAGCCCGCCCATCGCCGCGAAGCCGAACTTGCCGCCCTTTTCCACGGGCTTGGGGATGAAGATCGGCATGCGCGAGCCCATCCACGAGGTGCGGTTGCCCGCGCGCGGATTTTTCAGATAGGCGTCCTCTTCCGCCTTCACCCCGACGATCTGGCCGGGGACCGAGAATTGGGAGAGGAATTTCGGGTTCTTCGGGTCCGACATGTCCCACGCCTGATAACCCGGCGAATAGAGATAATTGGGATATTCGGTAAGGGCGAAGCTGTCGTCCGGGGCGGAGGACAGGAACATATATTGCCCGCCGAACCAGGCCGGCACATCGAGCGAGCCGGAGCCCTGCTGGTGGCCGGGCTGGGCATCGGGATGCTTGTAATCGGTGGTGCGGGTGGCGATCCTTTCCCACTGATCGGGCAGCGGGCCGTTCATCACATAGACGTTGAAGCCCTTGTGATAGGGCCATTTGCGGATCTTATCGACGCCGTCAGGCTCGTTCATCTTCTCGTCGAAGATGCCGAAGCGCTGCACCTCGTTCGATTGCACCATGATATATTTGCCGAGCGCCTTGTTCCACTGGATCGACGCGGCACCGATCATTTCGCCGGCGGGGAAGGGGTTCACCGGATCGCCGCCGCCCTTGCCCGTCCAGCTCTGGCCCTTGGTGAGAAGCAGCTTCGCCTTGGCCGGATCGGTGATGTCGAACACCTTCAGGTTCAGCCGGTCATAGACGTAGAGATATCGCTTGCCGTTGAAGTCCGCGATGTTCTGCCATGTGTGGAAGGGCGACGGGACGTGCGGATAGAAGGCGATCACCTCCATATTCTTCGCGTAGGATTTCTGTTCCCAATGATCGAGCTGGCCGGGGAAGGGCGCGCGTTCCTCGTGCAGCGGCGTCGCCTTGGGGTGATGGAAGGCCCCGGTCTGCGGATCGATGCCATAATCCACGCCGGGCACGGGCATGGGTGGGCGCTGATCATAGGTCAGATCGTGCCAGGCCTTGATGATCGGATCGCGGATATCGACCTTGGCGGCCTCACCTTCCGCCGCCGATGCCGCGCCGGCGATGCCGGCGGCGGCCGCCATGGCCGCGCAGCCTGCCAGGATGGAGCGACGGAACGGGGATTTCGCGATCTTGCTCAACGGCTTTCTCCTTGGAGGCATGGCGGCAGGCTAGGGCTGTCGGATATAACTGGGAAATCCACTGTTGGTGCATGGTTATAGCGTAGTGGAATAACGGTCATGCGAACGCCAGGGGCCGGCGGATACCGGCGGCGCGCAGGATGGAATGGTGGACGGCGGCGGCCATCTCGCTCCCCGAAACGCCCTTCGCGGGCTGGCGGCGTTCGATGGCGAGGCGCGTGCCATCGCGCCCGAGCGCTTCGACCGTAAGTTCGAGATGATCGATCGCGGGATCGGCGATCAGCCGGGCGCGACAGCGATCGAGCCCCACCGTCGCCAGCGCGCAGGCCACCATCGCGTTGACATTATGGGGATAGCGCGCCGCGATCTCGCGCACGTTGCCATCGAACAGCAGCGTCGGTTCGGTTACCGTCGAGGGTAGCTGGCCAAGGCTGGCGGGCGGCTTGCGGAAGCTGATCGTCACATGATCCCACATCGCCTGCCATTCGAGCAGGCTATCCATGCCGACCAGCGCGCCATGGGCGATCAGCAGGGAGTGGCCATTGTCGCGGGCGGCCTGTTCCAGCCGTTCGCGCAGATCATCGTCGGCAAGGGCGGTGAGCGAGAGCGGCATATAATCGGCGATGGCGAGAAAGCCCTCGCCATGTCGTCGGGTGATTTCGGGGCCGGCCATCTCGACGATCAGATCCGGTGCGAAGCGGTGTGCGTCGGCAAGGTCATCGAGAATGCGGTCGGCCGGAATATCGCAAAGCCGGTCGCGGCTGCGATTGTGGACGAAGGCGATGTCGAGAGCGCCGGGATCGGCGGCGATGCGATCGTAAATCTCGGCACCGATGAAGCCGAAGCCGATCAGTCCGATACGCATCGCCGCCATCACCCGATCAATATTTCCACTTGAGCGTGGCGCCGTAGGTGCGCGGCGGGGCGTAGGAGACGAGCACCGATCCGATCACGTCCGACTTGCCCGTTTCGTAGAGATTGTCGGTGAGGTTCTTGCCCCAGATCGTGAATTCCCACCGGCGATCGGTGGTGGCGAAGCCGATGGCGGCATTGAGCACGCCCACCGAATCCTGGTGCAGCCGTTCGCTGTTTTCGTTGTCGAAGTAGAAATCGTCGGTCCAGCTATAATCCGCGTTCAGGATCACGTCGAAACGGTCCGACACGGGGATCGCGGCGTCGAGCCCGACGCTGAATGCGTTTTCCGGCGAACGCCGCAGGCGGTTGCCCTTGAGGTTGGTGGGGATCGGCACCGAGCAGAAGCAGCCCGGATCATAAGCGAGTTCGGTGCTGATCAGATCGCCGGTGATCTTGGCGTCCATATAGGTGTAGTTGGCGAACAGGGTGACGCCGGGGAAGGGCACGACAGCGGTTTCAAGCTCGATGCCCTTCACCCGCGCCTCGCCGGCATTGGCGATCACATTGTCGGCCGGCAGGTTGGGATCGAAGATCACGAATTGCTGGGTCTGCAGATCGGTATATTCGGTCCAGAAGCCGGTGATGTTGAAGCGCAGACGGTTATCGAGCCAGGTCGTCTTGGCGCCGATTTCATAGTTCCACGCATATTCGGGATCGTAGGACAGGCGCGCTTCACCGGGGTTGGTGGCGTTCTCGCCATTCCAGCCGCCCGATTTATAGCCCTTGGAAACGAGGCCATAGAGATAGGCGTCCTCGGTCGCCTGCCAGTGCAGGTTGACGCTCGGCGTCCACGCATCCCAGCTCCGCTTGTCGGACGCGGAGAAGGCGCGGGTGAAATTGCCGTTCTCGTCCTCGAACTCGGCACCGAGGAAATCGCCGATGGTTTCGCGATAGACGGAGAATTTCTTCTCGTCCTTGGTGTAGCGGATGCCCGCCGTCAGCCCCAGCGTCTCGGTGAAATCATAGGTGCCTTCGATGAAGGCGGCATAGGTGTCCGATTTCAGCCGGGTTCCGGCGATTTCCTCGCCCTGCGCGAAATAATCGACGAAGATGTAGGTGGCATGTTCGACGCGATCGACGGTCTCATGCTGGTAATAGAGGCCGGCGAGCAGGTTGAACGCGCCGTCGAAATCGGTGCGGAAACGGAATTCCTGCGAGAAGCTCTTCGACTTCTCATCCTTGTCGTTGATGTAATAATCGTCGTTGAAGGCGTCGCGGTCGATGGCGCCGAAATCGATCCGGCCGTCCGGTCCGTAGATTAGTTTGGTGAAATCGATGAAGCTGCCGGCATCGTTGTTGACGGCCGCGAAGGTGCCTTCGCGATAGGCGGTGATCGAGGTGAGCGTGCCGGGGCCGAAATTATAGTCGACCGTCAGGTGGACGCCGCCGAGATCGGCATCCTGCCGCCCGTCGATATTGTTGGGCCCGCGCCGGGGATCCGGGTTCACGAAGGGGATATTGTGATCCGACGGGATCTGGATATCGACCCAGCGCCCGGTGCCGCGCCGCCGGGTGAGATCGCCGGTCAGCAGGATGTCGAGATCCTCGTTCGGCTGGTAGCGCAGCTGGCCGAGGATGCCGAAGGAGTTGAGATCCTCGATATCGTTGCCGGTAAAGGTGTTGAAGGCATAGCCGTCGTGCCGGCGGCTGACCGCCGCGATGCTGCCGGAAAGGCCATCGGCAAGCCCGCCGCCGGCATGGGCCTTCAGCTCGAACGAGTCATAATTGCCGAAGCCGACCTGGCCGCCGGCGCGGAATTCCTGCGTGGGCTTGCGCGTCACATAATTGATCGCGCCGCCGACGACATTCTTGCCGTAGAGCGTGCCTTGCGGGCCGCGGACGATTTCGACGCGGTCCATATCGACCAGCTCGATCGCGGTGCCCTGGGCACGCGGCAGATAGACGTCGTTGAGGAAGAAGCCGATGGCGGCGCTCGATGCCGCGCTTTCGATGTCGGTGCCGATGCCGCGCAGGAAGATATTGGGTTCGGTGACGTTATCGGGGTTGATCGTGAAGCCCGGGATGCGGCCGGCGATCTCGTAAAATTCGTCGATGCCCGCCTTGTCGAGCGCATCGCCGCTGAGCGCGGAGACGGAGAGCGGGGTCGACTGAAGATTTTCCTCGCGCTTGCGGGCGGTGACGATGATGTCGCTCAGGCCGGTTTCGGCGGCGGTTGCGCCGGCCGTGCTGTCCTGCGCCAGTGCGATGTTCGGGATGGTGAGGCCGGCCACTGTCCCCAGCAGCAATGCCATGCGATTCCGGTGGGAAATATCCGCCACGTTGTGAGCCCCCTTTTTCTACAGCAACGAACCACTGGCAGAATGCCGCGTCGCCTCTCTGTCGGGCGTTGGCGGCGTTCCTCCGTCAGCCAGTGGCTCCATCGAGGGGGAGCCTATGGTGTATGGTCATATGTGAGTAATAATATTGTAATGCCCTATTATGCCATTTTGCGATAATGCAGATTGCCATCGAGCGACGCCGATCATTTTCTTAATGATATGAAAAGACGACATTTTGTTGAGGCAAATGTCGCCGGGGCAGGGACGCGCTTACAGGCCGGCAGGACATGCCAACCCCCAAGCTGTAACCGGCGCGCGCAAGCCAGACAATCCCGGCGAGCGGGCCCGCCGGGATCATTTTTTCAGGGGACGGAACGGGCCGCCGTCGATCAGCCTTCGTGGAAGCAGACGACCTTGGTGTGCGACATTTCGCGGACCGCGAAGCGGACGCCTTCACGCCCCATATTACCCCGCCTGGCGCCGCCGAAGGGCATGGCGTCGAGGCGGTAATCGGTGGAATCGTTGATCATCACGCCAGCTGCCTGCAATCCGCGCGCGGCGTGATGCGCGTCGCGCAGGCTGGCGGTGAAGATCGCGGCATGGATGGCATGGTCCACCGCATTGGCAGCGGCGATCGCATCGTCGAGATCGGCATAGGGAAACAGGCTGACGATCGGGCCGAAGGCTTCCTGCCGCACGATCCGCGCATCGGGTGGGGCCTGTTCGAAGATGGTGGGCGGGAAGATCGCGCCGTCGCGCCGGCCGCCGGTGCAGACGCGCGCGCCGAGCGCCACCGCCTCGTCCGTCCAGGCGGCCATGCGTTCGGCCTCGCCGACGGCGATCATCGGCCCGATATCGGTGGCCGGATCCATCGGATCGCCGACCACCATCGCCTCGGTAGTGGCGACCATGCGGTCGCGGAAGGCGGCGTAGATCGACTGGTGGACGAAGATGCGCTGGACGCCGATGCAATTCTGGCCCGCGGCCCAGAAGGCGCCCGACGCGCAGGCATCGGCCGCCTTGCCGATATCGGCATCGGCCGCGACGATCACCGCCGCATTGGCGCCGAGTTCCATCGCGATGCGCTTGATGCCGGCGGCGCGGGCGATCGTCTCGCCCGTCCGCGCACCGCCGGTGAAGGAGACCATGGCGATATCGGGCGAGGCGACGAGCGCGGTGCCGAAATCGCCGCCCCGGCCGGTGAGGAGGTTGAGCGCGTCGGCCGGCAGCCCGGCGGCGAGCAGCAATTCGGCCAGCATGATCGCGGTGAGCGGTGCCTGATCGGCGGGCTTCAGGATGACGCTGTTGCCAGCGGCGAAGGCCGGCCCGAGCTTGTGGCAGGCGAGGTTCAGCGGATCGTTGAAGGGCGTGATCGCGGCGATGACGCCGACGGGTTCATAGACGTAGAAACCATGGCGCGTCTCGCCCCCCGGAAAGCTGTCGAACGCGATGGTTTCGCCGGAAAGACGGGTCGCTTCCTCGGCCGACAGGCGCAGCGTGTTGACGGCGCGCGACACTTCCTTGGTGGCGGCGCGGATGATCTTGCCGGTTTCGGCGGTGATCATCGCGGCGAAGCGCGCCGCGTCTGCCGCGAGCATATCGGCCGTGCGGTGCAGGATGGCCGCGCGCTCGCCGGTGGTGAGCGCCGCCATCGCCCGCTGGCCGACGAGCGCGCTGGCGATGGCATCGTCCACATCCGCCGGGGTGGCGCAGGCCACTTGCGCGATCAGGCTGCCATCATAGGGATTGCGCACGTCCATCCGGGTAGCGCCGTCCCGCCACGCGCCGGCGATATGCAGCGAAGGGCGGACGACGGCGTGCGCTGGCGCGTGGGCAGGCGGCTGCGCGAGCATCAGGGCTTGTCCTTGTGGAGGACGAGCCCGTCATATTCGCGGCTGTCGAGCAGGGCTTCGACGATCACCGGGCCGTCCGCAGCGAAGCCATCGACAAGGGCGGCGCGCAGGGCATCGGGATTGTCGACGGTGACGACGGGCACGCCGAACAGCGAGGGGCCGCCGATCGTGCCTTCGGGCCGGACCGGGGTTCCGTAGATCGGATTATGCTTCTTTTCCTGCTTGATGCGGATGAGCGCGAGATCATTGTCGGTGAAGACGAGGATGACGATGTTGAGCTTTTCGCGGACCGCCGTCGCCAGCTCGCCCACCGTCATCAGGAAGCCGCCATCGCCGACCACGGCGCAGACCGGCGTATCCGGCCGGCAGAGCTTGGCGGCGATCGCGGCGGGCAGGCCGAAGCCCATCGACGACCAGCCGTTCGACATGAGCTGGGTACCTGGCGCGGGCGTGGGCCATTTCTGGCCGATCAGATGGGTGTGGGCGCCGACATCGCAGGCCATGATGCCATCCTGCGGCAGCACATCGCGCAGCACATCCAGCGCGGCGCAGGGGCCGAAGCGGTTGCTGTCGGGCGCCAGCCGGCGGAAGGTTTCGGCCTTGCGATCGGCGACGGCGGCGAGATCCCAGTCGCGGGGCGCGGCATCGAGCGCGAGGAGTGCATCGAGGCTGGCGGCGATATCGCCGGTCACATCGGCCGCAACGGGATGCTTTGCGGCGTCGATATCCAGCGGTTCGACGTCGATATTGGCGATGGCGAGGCCGTCGCGCATCCAGCTTTCGAGGTTGAATTCGACCGGATCATAGCCGATCGCGACCACCAGATCGGCCTCGGCATGGGTCTGGCCGACGACGTCGCTCAGCGCGTGGAACAGCACGCCGGCATAATGGCCATGGCCTTCGGGCACGAGCCCCTTGGCCATCGGCGTCAGCACGATCGGCAGGCCGAAACGCTCGGCAAGCGCGATCACCTTGTCCCCCACGCGGGCATGTGCGGCGCCGAGGCCGACGGCGAGGATCGGCTTGCGGGCGGCGGTGAAGGCGGCGATCAGCGCAGCGATGGCATTCGTGGATGCCGCCGCCGGGGGCGTGGCGGCGATCGGGCCGGTTGCGGCTGGCGTCGCGGGGGCGGCGCTCAAGCCGACGGGCAGGCCGACATGAACCGAACCGGGGCGCCCCGAAAGCGCGACCTTCGCGGCTTCGGCCAGCATGTCGCTCACCTTGTCGGCTTCGAGCCGCGTCGTCATCTTGGTGATGGGGGCGAACAAGGCCTGATGGTCGATCCCCATCTGGGTGACGCGGCCGCGCATCGGGGCCGTCATCTCGTCGCTCAAGGCGATCAGCGGCGATCGATCGAGAAGCGCGCCGCCGACGCCGGTGGCGAGGTTGGTGGCGCCGGGCCCGAATGTCCCGAAGCAGACGCCCGGCACGCCGGTCAGCCGGCCGCAGACATCGGCCATGAAGCTTGCGCCGCCTTCATGGCTGGTCAGCACGAAATCGATGCCGTCGGTGGTGCGCAGCGCCTCCATATAATCGACCCAGCCGCCGCTCGGCACGCCGAAGACGTGGCGCACCCCCATGTCCCGAAGCGTGGTGACCAGCGCCTGCGCTACTGTCGTTTCCGTCATGCCCTGTCCCCGGTTCGTCAATTGGTTGGTGCGGTATAGCCCGCCGCGTTGCTGTGCGCGCTGCGCCGGACGCCGCGTATGCCGCAGGCGGCGAGAAAGCTCAGCACGCTATCGTTGAATTCACCCGGCCGTTCGAAGAAGACCGAATGGCCGGCATCGACCTCGACCAGATAGGAATTGGGCACGCGCGCCTGCGTCCGTCGCACGGCTTCGACGGGGAAGAGGATGTCGGCCGATCCCGCCAGGAACAGCAGCGGCGCGCCATTGCCCACGGCTTCGGGCGCGATCCGCGCGGGCCAATCACCCGCCAGCGTCTTGCGATCGACGCGGTTGAAGCTGGCGATCGCGCTGTAGAGAGCGGCCTGCACGGGGTTGGCGGCGCGGAAATCCGCATCGAGAACGCGATCGAGCTGCGCCAGATCGGCGGTGGCGGCGCGCGCGGCATCCATCAGCGGCGCGACGTCTTCGCCCTCGGCAATCGCGTGGAGCGACGAGGCGATGACGAGCGCGCGGACGCGATCGGGATGGGCGGCGGCGAAGCTGATGCAGGTGCCAGCTCCCATGGATTGCCCCACCAGCACCGCCTGTTCGATGCCGAGATGATCGAGCAGCGCCAGCAGATCGCCGGCGAAGGCGGTGCGGCCGGCATTTTCCACGTCGGTGGAGCGGCCGAAACCGCGATGATCGAAGCTGACGACGCGGTAGGACCGGGCGAAGACCGGAACCTGCTGATACCAGCTGGCATGGTTGCCGCCGATGCCGTGGGCCAGCACGATGGCCGGCCCTTCGCCCTGATCTTCGTAGTAAAGCTCGTTCTGGCCGATGCCGATGACGGGCATGGAACCTCCTTTTTGGATATCAGACGACGCCCATGATGCGGCTGAGTTCGACGACATGATCGCCAAAGGCCGGCAGGTCGCGGGTGACCGATGGATCGCGCGGGCGGGGCAGATCGATGCGGAGATTCGCGATCAGCCGGCCGGGCCGTTCGGACAGGACGAGCACGCGATCGGACAGCAATACGGCTTCGGCGATGCTGTGGGTGATCAGCACCACCGTCTTGCGATCGCGCTGCCACAGCCGCAGCAGTTCGACGTTAAGCCGATCGCGGGTGAGGGCATCGAGCGCGCCGAACGGCTCGTCCATCAGCAGCACGCGCGGGTTCTGCATCAGCGCCTGGCCGATGGCGACGCGATGCTTCATCCCGCCCGACAGTTCGTGGGGATATTTATCTTCGAACCCGTTGAGGTTGAGGAGGTCGATCATCCCGGCGACGTCCGCGGCGGCGGCCGCCGCCTGGCCGTGGCGGATTTCCACGGCGAGGGTGAGGTTCTTCCTGACGGTCGCCCATGGCAGCAGGTTCGATGTCTGGAATACGACGCCGACATCGTCGCGCGGGCGATCGATGGGGGCATCGAACATCCGTGCCGAACCGGTGTCGAAACCATGGAGGCCGGCAAGCACGCGCAGCAAGGTGCTCTTGCCGCAGCCCGACGGGCCGATGATCGAGATGAATTCGCAATCGTCGATCGCGATATCGACATCCTCTAGCGCCTTGGTGCCGCCGGGGCCGCCATAATATTTGGTCAGATTTTCGACGCGGATCGCAACGCCCATCAGATTGCCCGCCACCAGATGAATTTGGACAGAAGCTCGACCACGTAGAATAAGGCGAGCGAGAGCAGCGTGACCGCGAGCAGCGCCGCGAAGGTGAGCGCGGTCTGCGACGATCCCGTTGCGGTGAGGATGACGTTGCCGAGCCCGTTGTTCGATCCGACGAATTCGCCGACGATCGCGCCGATCACGGCGAGCGGCATGGCGACCTTGCAGCCATCCATGAAGTTCGGCATCGCGGCGGGCACCTGCAGCCGGCGGAACATCGTCCAGCGGCTGGCGCCCAGCGCACGAAAATGCTCCTCCAGATTGGATGGCACCCCGGCAAGCCCGCCGAGCGTGGCGATGACGATCGGGAAGAAGGCGAACAGGAAGGCCATCACCAGCTTCGATCCGAAGCCATAGCCCAGCCACACCACCATCAGCGGCGCGAGGCCGATCTTGGGGATGCTCTGCAGCGCGATCACCATCGGATAGAGGGTGGAGCGCGCGATCGGCACGACGTGGATGGCGGCGGCCAGCAGCACGCCGAGCAAGGCGGCGGCGATGAAGCCGGCCAGCACTTCGCCCAGCGTGACCAGCCCATGTTCGAGCAGCAGGCCGCGCGCGTCCCAGAAGGCGGTGGCGATCGCGCTCAGGGAGGGCAGGAGATAGGGTTTGACCTCGAACCAGCGGACGCCGAATTCCCACGCCAGGGCGACCAGCAGGAAAAAGGCGGCGGCGACCAGCGGGTTGGATCGCGGCGCGGCGGCCCTGGCCATGATCAGGCGCCCCCCTTGTCGTCGATCAGCTTCTGGATGCGGGCCGGTGGGGCCACGAGGAAATGTTCGAGCGCCCAGCGATCGAAGGTTTCCATCTCGCGCCCGTCCCACACCCGGGCTTCGTGCGGGGGATGATCGGGCCCGATCTGGATCATGTCGCAATAGAATTCGACATTGTTGCCGTCGGGATCGCGAAACACGAGGAAGGCGTTGGCGCCGGGCCCATGCTTACCGATGCCGCGATCGATTTCGACGCCGCGCGCCTGAAGCATCGCCGCGATCTGCTCGATCTCCGCCAGCCCCGCGACATGGTAGGAAAAATGTTCGACCGGCGAGCGGCCTGGTTGGTGGCCGGCCACTTCATCGGGCGTCATCTGCAGGAGCGCGAGATCGTGATGATCCTGCCCGCAGCGCAGGAAGACCATGCGATCGTCAATCCAGTCCGACACGTCGAGGCCGACGACATCGCGATAGAAAGCGAGCGACGCCTGAACGTCGCGGACCTTGAGGACGAGATGGCCGAGCTTGTCCGGGCGGGGGCGATACATGGCGGGCCCCGTCATGGCCGCGCCGTGGCGAAGACATCGCCCGCCGCGACATCGCCCTTCAGCGGATAGGCCTGTTTCAGGAAGGCGATCGAGCTTTCCACGCGGGCGGGATCGAAGCTGCCCGCGCCGTCCTTCATCAATGCGGCGGTTTCCACCATCTGCTGCCGCGTGATCGCGGGATCGAGCATTGGGAAACGCTTGACCATCATCGCCACCACATCGTCGGGATTGGCGGCGGCATAAGCGTAGCCGCGATAGGTGGCGGCAAGGAACTTGCTGACCGTTTCCGGGCGATCCGCCAGGATCTTGTCGGTGGTCAGGATGCCGCTGCCGTAGATGTCCAGCCCGAAAGCCGAATAGGGGATCCAGCCGATGGTGACGCCGGCTTCCTTCGCGCGCTTGTGGAACAAGGGCAGGCTGTTGCCTTCCCAGCATTCACCCGCGTCGATCTTGCCTTCGATCAGCGAGGTGACGACAAGCGCGGGATCGAGCTGGAGGAGCTTCACCTTGTCCTTGTCGACGCCGTTGCGCGTCAGCCAGGCGGGCACCAGCGCCTGCATCGGCGAGCTTTGCCCACCCCCCACCGTAAGCCCCGCGAGATCGGCGGGCTTCGCGATGGCGTGGCGTTCCTTGACGTAGCAGAGCCCGGCCGGCCAGCGCGTGTTGATCGTGCCGACCATCTTGGTCTTGCCGCCATTGGCCCGGTTGAGCACCACCGAGATCGGATCGCCATAGCCGAATTCGAACATGCCCTGATCGAGCTCGTTGGCGGTGCGGATGCCGCCAAAGCCACGCACGACGTTCACGTCGAGGCCGGCTTCGGCATAATAGCCCTTGTCGATCGCCGCGATCACGCCCGCCATGCTGCCCTGCGGCAGCCACGACATGTTGAAGGTGACCTTTTCATGCGTGGACTGGCTGCTGTTGCCGCAGCCTGCGAGCATGAGCGCCATCGCCGCCAGCGCGGCGCCGGCCGGCCGGCGGATCATGCCGCCACCCGTTCGGCGCGGACGGGGTTGGAAAGCGTGCCGATGCCTTCGGCCGTCGCCACCATTTCGTCGCCATCCTTGAGAAAGATGCCACGGCCCATGCCCACGCCGGCCGGCGTGCCGGTGGCGATCACGTCGCCGGGCTTCAGCGTCAGCAGCGTCGAAAGATAGGCGATCTGTTCATAGGCGTCGAAGATCATCTCGCTCGTGCTGCCATCCTGCATCACCTCGCCATTGATGCTGAGGGTGAGGCGCAGCGCATGGAGATCGGCGATGCATTCGGCCGGCACGAACCACGGGCCGATCGGCGTGAAGCTGTCGAAGCTCTTGCCGCGAAACCAGTCGTGCGAGAAGGGGAAGTCGCTGCGCCGGGTGAGATCGCGCGCGGACACGTCGTTGACGATGACATAGCCGGCGATGTGGTCCTGCGCGTCCTCCACCGCGATGCGGCGGCCGGGCCGGCCGATGACGACGCCCAGTTCCACTTCCCAGTCGACCCGCTGGCTTTCGGGCGGCAGGAAGACGGTGTCGCCCTGGCCGATCACGCTGTCCACCGTCTTGAGGAAGATGAAGGGCTGGCTGTCGGCCTTGGCGGCGAGCTTGGTCGCCATCTCCTCGGCATGTTCGATATAATTGGATGCCGCGCCGAACACGCGATGCGGGGTGAAGGGGGCGAGCGGCACCGCGGCGATGGCATCAATGCTTTCGCCGCGCGCCCATGCCGCCAGATCGGCCAGTTCGCCCTTCACCGCGTCCCAATCGCGAACGAGCGCATCGACCGAACCGATCCTGGCGGTCAGGGCGTCGCTGATCCGGGTGCGAGCGGCCAGCGTTTCCAGATCGTGGAGGCGATCGCCGAGCACGAGCGCCGATCGCGTCGCGCCCTCCGCCGCATAGCTCGCCAGCGCATACCAGGGTGCCGTCATGCTCGTCTCCAGAAATGGGATCGGTCGTCGTTCTGGAGATCAATAAAAGCTATAACGGAGGCAGATCATAATGCCGGTTTGGAATATCGACCCGTCATTTTGCTATAGGCTTGGCCGCGCGAGCACACAGAAAGAAGCCGCCCCGGCACGGGCCGGAGCGGCGATGTTGGACGGGCCCGAAGGCGCGCGGTTCAGGCGATCGCGATGTCGAGCGGCGGCAGCCCGTCGATCCGCGCGGAGAGCTGGTCGCCGCGCACGACCGGGCCGACGCCGGCGGGCGTGCCGGTGAAGATCAGGTCACCCGGCTGGAGCGCCATATAGGTGGAAAGCTCCGCAATGATCGCCGCGACCGGCCAGATCATGTCGGCGATGCGGCCCTGCTGGCGCACCTCGCCATTGACCGTGAGGCTGATGGTGGCGTCGTTGATCGCACCGGCATCGGGGGCGAGCACCATCGGTGCGACGGGGGCGGCGCCATCGAAGCTCTTGCCCATATCCCACGGGCGGCGCTTGTCCTTCGCCGCGCCCTGCAGGTCGCGCCGCGTCATATCCAGCCCCACGGCATAGCCATGGATGTGCGATGCCGCCTGATTGGCGGGAATGTCGGCGCCGCCGGTGCCGATCGCGACGACCAGTTCGACCTCATGGTGCAGATCGGCGGTGCGCGGCGGATAGGCGAGGGTGGCTTCGGTCAGCAGCGTGCTGGCCGGCTTGATGAAGAAGAAGGGCGGTTCGGGCGTCGCATCGCCCATTTCCTTCGCATGTTCGGCATAGTTGCGGCCGACGCAGAAGATGCGGCCGACCGGAAAGCTGCCGCCCGATGCAATGGCAAGCGCGGGCGGTGCGGGCAGCGTGATGGTCATTGTCTCAGGTCTCTCAGCTTGTCGCGACGCGCCATGCCATGCGCGCAGCGACGATCAGAAGGAAGATGCCGAATGCGACGCCCAGTTGCCGCTTCGACAGGCGATGGGCAAGCGCCGCGCCCCAGGGGGCGGAAATCCAGGTCATCGGGGCGATCAGCAGGAAGCCGATAGCGTTGACATAGCCAAGGCTGCCCATCGGCAGGCGCGGATCGCCCCAGCCGCCGATGATGTAGCCGATGGTGCCGGGAATGCTGATCAGCAGGCCGAACAAGGCGGCCGTGCCCACCGCGCGGTGGATGGGATAGTTGAGCAAGGTGAGGATCGGAACGCTGAGCGTGCCGCCACCGATGCCCATCATCGTCGATGTCGCGCCGATCGCCACCGGCATGGCCTGCGCGGCGATGCCGCCGGGCACATCATCGGCCAGCGTGACATGATCGAGCGGCAGCAGCATCTTCGCCGCGACAAGGAAGGCGACGACGGCGAATACCGCCGACAGCACCACGCTTTGCACGTGCGAGGCGATCAATGTGCCGGCGACGGCGCCCAGCAGGATGGCGGCGCCCCAGCGCCGGGTGAGATCGGCATCCACCGCGCCCTTGGCCCTGTGCGCCCGTGACGAGGAGATCGAGGTCGGGATGATGGTGGCAAGCGACGTTGCCACCGCGACATGCATGCGGATCGCGGGATCGACGCCCAATAGCCCGAGCACCGTATCGAGGATCGGCACGACGACGATGCCGCCGCCCACGCCCAGCAGGCCCGCGATCACGCCGCCGGCCAGCCCCGTCGCGGCCATCGCAACCGCCATCATCACCAAGGACGAACTGATCATCCGCTGCTCCCGCGCTGAAATTGCGGGCCTTGCGCTAGCGGCTGCGGCATGCCGAATAATCTATAATTGTTGCCGTCTGATATGTGATTGAGGAATATCTTGTGGGCGGTAGGGATATTCCTGAATGCGATAGTGGTGAGACCTATTTCTATATTTCGATGATAGCAGGCGGCCTTATGCTCGCCCCTGATCCATCGGTTGGGGGCGGGAGCAGGCGTGGCGCAGACGGTTGGCATAGCGGGCTTCGGCACGATCGGCACGGCGGTGGCGACGCGCATCGCGCGCGACCTGCCGGGACTTGAGCTGCTGGCGATCAGCGCGGGGCGCCGCGACGTGGCCGAGACGCGGTTGCGTTCGCTGGACCTGACCGTTCCCGTGGTATCGGCGGGCGAGCTTGCCGCCAGTTGCGACATCATCGTCGAATGCGCGCCGACCGCCGCCTTTCTGTCGATTGCGGAGCCGGCGCTGGCCGCCGGGCGCACGCTCATTACCGTCAGCGGCGCCGCGATCCTGGAGCATCCGGGAATCGTCGATGTGGCGCGGGCAGGGGGTGGGCAGATCATTCTGGCGACGGGCGCGCTGCTCGGCCTCGATGCCGTCCGCGCGGCGGCGGAAGGGGTGATCCATTCGGTGCGGATGGTGACGCGCAAGCCGCCGCGTTCGCTGCGCACGGCGAAATATGTCGTGGAAAACGGCATCGACCTCGACAGCCTGGCCGAGCCGCTGCTGCTGTTTCGTGGCAGCGCGCGGGAAGGGGCGCGGGCCTTTCCCTCGAACGTCAACGTCGCCGCCGCGCTGGGGCTGGCGGGCATCGGCGCCGACCGGACCGAACTGGAAATCTGGGCGGACCCGACCAAATTGCGCAATTGCCATCGCATCGACGTCGACGCCGACAGCGCGCGCTTCGGCTTCGAGATCGAGAACATCCCGACCGACGAAAATCCCGGCACCGGCCGCATCACCGCGCTCAGCATGATCGCGGCGCTGCGCGCCATCCGCGCGCCGCTGCGCGTCGGCACCTGATCCACTGAAAGGACCATAATGACCGTGCATCTGAAGCATGTCGCGATCGCATCCGCCGATCCCGACAACGCATCCCAATTCTTCGTCCAGGTGCTTGGCTGGACGATCGCCGGCAAGATCGATAGCCGCAATGCGCAGGGCTATTATGTTACCGACGGGACGATCAACATCGCGCTCCTGAAGTTCAAGAACCGGCCGGCGGCGGGCATGGAGTTCGCCGAGGATTTCACCGGGCTCCACCATCTCGGCTTCCAGTGCGACGATATCGAGGAACTGGTCGATCGGTTCGAAAGCTCCGGCTTTGCGCCGCGCCACGACGTCAATATAGCCCAGGGGCTGGGCATGAACCCGGCCAAGGACAATGCGGAATATAAGATGCACGGACCGGAAGGCGTGATGATGGACGTATCCGAACGCGGCTGGGTGGGCACCGCCACCTTCAAGCCCAGGCCGGCCTGAGCGCGGCATGGCGACGGCCGTTCACCTGCCCGCGACGCTATCGCGCGAAGCCGCGCTGGCGCTGGATGCCGCCGATCCGCTGGCGGATTTCGTCGGCGCCTTCGCGCTGCCCGAAGGCGTGATCTACCTCAATGGCAATTCGCTGGGGCCGAGCCCGCAGGCGGCGCTCGACAGGCTGGAGCAGAGCGCGCGCGAGGAATGGAGCCGGGGCCTCGTCACCAGTTGGAACAAGGCGGGCTGGTTCCAGCTACCCTACCAGATCGGCGATCGCATCGCCGGGCTGATCGGTGCCGCGCCGGGCGAGGTGGTGATGACCGACGGGGTCAGCCTCAACCTCTACCGCATGGTCGCGGCGGCGCTGGCGCTGCGGCCGGACCGTCGCGTGATCGTGATGGAAGGATCGAACTTCCCGACCGACAATTATGTGGTGCAGGGACTGATCGGCACTTTGGGGCGCGGCCATGAGATCCGCTTTGCCGAAAAGGACGAGATCGCGGGCGCGATCGACGCGGACGTAGCGGCGGTGGTGCTGACGCAGGTCCATTATAAGAGCAGCCATATCCTCGACATGGCGGGCATCACCGCGCAGGCGCAGGCGGCGGGCGCGCTTGCCGTCTGGGATCTGTGCCACAGCGCCGGGGCGATCCCGATCGACCTGAATGGCTGCAATGTCGATTTCGCGGTCGGCTGCACCTACAAATATCTGAATGGCGGGCCGGGCAGCCCCGGCTTCCAGTTCGCCGCCACTCGCCATCAGGCGACGATGGCGCAGCCGCTGACGGGATGGTGGGGCCATGCCGCGCCCTTCGCCTTCGATCGCGATTATGCGGCGGCGCCGGGCATCGGCCGGATGCTGACGGGCACCCAGCCGATCCTGAGCATGGTGGCCGCCGAAGCGGGGATCGACCTGGCCGCCAGCGCCGGCATAGCGCGGGCGCGGGCGAAATCGCTGGCGCTGGGCAGCCTGTTTCAGGATCTGGTGCAGGCCCGGCTGGGCGATGCCGGCTTCGCGCTGGCGAGCCCGGCGGACGCGGATGCGCGCGGTGGGCATATCGCCTTCGATCACCCGCAAGGCTATCCGATCATGAAGGCGCTGATCAGCCGGGGCGTGATCGGCGATTTCCGTGCGCCGACGACGATGCGCTTCGGCTTTTCGCCGCTCTACCTGCGTTTCGCCGACATCTGGGATGCGGTGGACGTGCTGGCCGACGTGATCGAAACAGGGTTGTGGCGCGACCCGCAGTTCGCGGCGGTGGATGCGGTGACCTGATCGAACCCCGTTCGCGGCGCAGTTTTGGGGCCGGATCTGGCGGATGTTCGCCGGTTCCGGCCCATTTTCGTTGGGGACGTTAATTGCCGCCAGTGTGGCCCGCCACGCTTTCCTCGGCCACGCGCTTGAGCACGGCGAGGAAATAGTTGGTCGCCGGTGATCGATCCTGGCCCTGCCGCAAGGTAACGCCGATGGCGCCATAGCCGATGTCGAAGTTGACCGGCAGGCGGACGAGATCGGGCTGCGAATCCACCACCTGATAGGGCAGCGCGGCGACCATGTCGGTTTCCTTGAGGATGGTGAAGTTGGCGAGGATCGACACCGATTCCACCGCGCGCGTCGGCAATTCCAGCCGGGCCTTGCGGAAGCTTTGTTCGAGCTGACGGCGCAGTGATGTTTCGGGCGGCGGCATGATCCATTCCTGCGCCTGCAGATCGGCGAGCTTCACCACGGGCAGATCGGTCAGCGGATGGCCCTTGCGCACGACGATCGAGACGGGTTCGTCATAGAGCACTTCCTGCACCAACCCTTCGCGTTCGCGATATTCGGGCAGGCGGCCGACGACGAGATCGAGATCGCCGACGCGTAGCATGGGCATCAATTTGTCGTTCGTGCCTTCGACCACGGAAACGGTGATGCCGGGCCGTTCGCGCTTCAGGGCGACGATGCTGCGCGGCAGCAGGCTGGGCGATGCAGCGAGCAATGTGCCCACCGCGATCTTGCCGGTGGTGCCTTCGCGCAGTGACAGCAACTCCTCGCTCGCGTGGCGCACCTGCGCCAGGATCAGCTTGGCATGGCGGATGATGACCTCGCCATATAGCGTGGGCGTCACCCCGCGTGACGAGCGTTCGAACAATTGCATGCCGAGCGTCGCTTCGAGATCGCGGATCATCTTGGTGGCGGCCGGCTGGGCGACGTTAAGCAGCGTGGCGGCGCGCAGGATATTGCGCTGTTCGCCCACGGTTATCAGCAATTTCAACTGCCTGAGCTTCAATCGCGCGAGCAGGCGATTTTCCACAACCTGCGATGCCCGGTCCCCTGTCGCCACGCCCCACCTATCATCTTTGGGTTATATGAAGGCCTGAAAATATTATTTTCGCATTATAGGCGCAATCCATAGTTTCGGGGCAACGAACAACCGGGAATGCCCCTTCGATGCCGCACACGCCCTATCCCTTCGCCGATCGAACGCTGCCCAATTATGTCGATGGGGCGTTCGTGGCGGCGGGCGATACCTTCCCGCTGATCGACCCGGTGACGGGACGGAAGATTGCCGGGGTGGCGGCGGCCGACCGGGCGCTGGTGGATGCGGCGGTGGCAGCTGCCCGCCGCGCGTTGACTGGGCCATGGGGCCGGATGGCGTTGGCCGATCGGGTGGCCCTGCTGGGCAGGATCGCCGACGCGATCGAGGCGCGGTTCGACGATTTCGTGGCGGCCGAGATTGCCGATACCGGCAAGTCGCTGCTGCAGGCGACACGGGTGGATATTCCGCGCGGCGCGGCCAACTTCCGTGCGTTCGCCGCGCTGGCGCAGGCGCGTTCCACCCAATGTTTCGAAAGCGATACGCCGGACGGGCTGGGCGCGATCAACTACAGCATCGCCAAGCCGCTTGGGGTCGTGGCGGTGGTATCGCCCTGGAACCTGCCGCTGCTGCTGCTGACATGGAAGGTGGCGCCGGCTTTGTCCTGCGGCAACACGATCGTCGCCAAACCATCGGAAGAAACCCCGTCCACCGCGACCCTGCTGGCCGAGGTGATGCACGAGGTGGGCGTGCCCGAAGGCGTATTCAACCTGATCCATGGCTTTGGCGCGGGCTCTGCTGGTGAGTGGCTGGTGAGCCACGCCGATGTCGACGCGATTACCTTCACCGGTGAATCCGCCACGGGCACCGCGATCATGCGCGCGGCGGCCGAGGGGGTGAAACCGATCTCGTTCGAGCTGGGCGGCAAGAATGCGGCGATCATCTTCGAGGATGCCGATTTCGAGGCGGCGATCGCCGGCACGATGCGTTCGGTCTTTTCGAATTGCGGGCAGGTGTGCCTGTGTTCCGAGCGCGTCTATGTCGCGCGGCCGATCTTCGATCGCTTCGTCGCCGAACTGGCAACCCGCGCCCGCGCGCTGAAGCTGGGCGATCCTTATGCGGGCGCCGATATGGGGCCGCTGATTTCGGCCGCGCATCGCGAAAAGGTGCTGGGCTATTACCGCCTCGCCGTGGAGGAAGGGGCGACGATCGTCACCGGGGGCGGGGTGCCCGATCTGGTTGGCGATCTGGCGGGCGGCAGCTTCGTCGAGCCGACGATCCTGACCGGCCTTGCCGACGATGCGCGCTGCGTGCGTGAGGAGATTTTCGGCCCGGTCTGCCACATCGCCCCGTTCGACAGCGAGGAGGAGGTGATCGCGCGCGCCAATGACACGCGCTACGGCCTTGCCGCGGCGCTTTGGACCAGCGACGTGAAGCGCGCCCATCGCGTTGCGCGGCAGATGGATGTCGGGATCGTCTGGGTGAACGAATGGTTTCTGCGCGATCTGCGCACGCCGTTCGGCGGGACCAAACTGTCGGGCATCGGCCGCGAGGGGGGCGAGCATTCGCTGGCCTTTTATTCCGAACCCATGAACATCTGCATCAAGCTGTGAGCGGGGCGATGGCATCTGCGGCGATCGAGCAGGCGGCGGAGCGGCTGCGGCAGGCCGAAGCCAGCGGCCAGCCCTGCGCGCCGATCGCATCGCTGCTGCCGGCAGGCGATATCGCCGCCGCTTATGAGGTGCAGGAGGCGAACACGCGCGCCGCGCTGGCCGATGGCCGCCGCCTGGTTGGCCGCAAGATCGGCCTGACATCGGCGTCGGTGCAGGCGCAACTGGGCGTCGCGCAGCCCGATTACGGAATGCTGTTCGCCGACATGGCGTGGGACGAAGCCGGCGAGGTGCCGATCGACGCGGTGCTGCAACCGCGCGTCGAGGCGGAAATCGCGCTCGTTCTCGATCGCGATTTGCCGCACCGGCGCAACACGATCGCCGATATCATCGCGGCGACGGCCTATGCGCTGCCCTGCATCGAGATCGTCGGCAGCCGGATCGCCGACTGGAAGATCGGGATTGTCGATACGATTGCCGACAATGCATCTTCGGGTGGGTTCGTGCTCGGTGCCTCGCCACGGCGGCTGAGCGATTTCGATCCCGGCCTGTGCGGCATGGTGCTGGAGGTGAATGGCCAGCCGCTTTCGAGCGGCGCGGGACGCGCCTGCCTTGGCGGACCGCTGAACGCCGCGCGGTGGCTGGCCGATGTGATGGCGGGCGTTGGCCGATCGCTCTGCGCCGGCGATATCATCCTGACCGGGGCGCTGGGGCCGATGATGAGCGTGAAGGCGGGCGATGCCGTCCAGGCACGGATCAACGGCCTTGGCAGCGTCGGTTTTCGTTTCGGTGCAAGGCGGAGGGCGGCATGAGTGCGGATCTGGACCAGATTGCCGACCGGCTGGACAATGCGGCGCAAAGCGCGCGCGCGACCGGCCAGATCAGCGCGGAGTTCCCTGATTTCTCGCTGGCGGACGCTTATGCGGTGCAGCGACGGCTGATCGCGCGGCGGGTGGCGCGGGGAGAACGCGTCGTCGGCATCAAGATGGGCTTCACCAGCCGGGCGAAGATGGCGCAGATGGGTGTTTCCGACCTGATCTGGGGGCAATTGACCGATGCGATGGCGATTGCCGACGACGGCGTGATCGATATCGGCCGTTTCGTGCATCCGCGCGTCGAGCCGGAGGTCGCGTTCCGGCTGAAGACGCGGCTGGCGGGGCGTGTTGACGCGGGCGAGGCGATGGCGGCGATCGGCGCGGTGGCGCCGGCCTTGGAGATCATCGACAGTCGCTACAGGGACTTCCGCTTCGCGCTGAATGATGTGGTGGCCGACAATAGCTCGTCATCGGGTTTCGTGGTCGGCAATTGGCAGGCGCCGGGTGGCGACCTTTCCAATCTGGGCATGGTGCTCAGCCTCGATGGGCGTGCGGCGCAATGCGGTTCGACCGGGGCGATCCTGGGCGATCCGACCCGATCGCTGATCGAGGCGGCACGGCTGGCGGCCGATGCCGGGCTTGCGCTGGAGCCGGGGTGGATCATCCTGTGCGGCGCAGCGACGCCGGCGGAGGCTTTGCGGCCGGGCATGCATGTGCGGCTGGAGGCCGAGCGGCTGGGCCGGGTCGACCTGCGCGTGGCGCTAGGTGACGCGGGGGGCGATGGCGTGGGGGAAGGGGCATGAGCGGCGGTCGCGTGATCCCCGGAAAGGCCGTGCCGCGCGGCGCATTCCCGCACTATCGGCGCGCGGGCGATTTCATCTTCGTATCGGGTACCAGCGCGCGCCGGCCCGACAACAGCATCGCAGGGGCTGAGGCCGACGCTTTCGGCGCGACGACGCTCGACATTCGCGCGCAGACCCGCAGCGTGATCGACAACATTGCCGACATTTTGGCCGACGCCGGGGCCGGGCTGGGCGATATCGTCGACCTCGGCGTATTTCTGGTCAACATGAACGACTTCAAGGGCTTCAACGAAACCTATGCCGAATATTTCGGCACGAACGGGCCGACGCGGACCACCGTGGCGGTGCACCAGCTTCCCCACCCCCATCTCCTGATCGAAATCAGGGCAACCGCCTTTGCGCCGCTGGCGCCCGGGCAAGACGGCAAGGCAAATTGACATGCTGACCTATGGCCCGCCCTTCAACTTCCAGGCGTGGATCGACGAGCATCGCGATCTGCTGAAGCCACCGGTGGGCAATGCGCAGATCTGGCAGAACAGCGATTTCATCGTGACGATCGTCGGCGGCCCCAATGCGCGCACCGATTATCATGTCGATCCGTTCGAGGAGTTTTTCTACCAGTTGAAGGGCGACATGGTGCTGCGCCTGTGGGGGGATGAGGGCCCGCAGGATTTGCCGGTGCGCGAGGGCGATATCTTCCTGCTGCCGCCGAACGTGCCGCATTCGCCCCAGCGCCCGGTGCCGGGCAGCATCGGCCTTGTCATCGAACGGCAGCGGCCGGCCGGCATCCTCGATCATTTCCAATGGTATTGTGGCGGGTGCGGGGAGATCGTCCACCGTGTCGACGTGCAATTGAAAAGCATTGTCAAGGATCTGCCGCCGCTGTTCGACCGCTTCTATGCGAGCGAGGAACTGCGAACGTGTCGCAATTGCGGCGTCGTCCACCCGGGCAAGGCATAAGGGAAGCGCATGACCTTCGCAGTCGACATACACAGCCATTTCCTGCCCGAACAATGGCCCGACCTGGAAGCGCGCTTCGGCACGCCCGATTGGCCCTGGATGAAGCAGCTGGGCGGCGGGCGCGCCATGCTGATGCTGGGCGAGCGCGAGTTCCGCCCGGTGCTGAACGATTGCTGGGACGGCGCACGCCGGATCGAGGCGATGGACGCGCACGGCGTGGATGTGCAGGTGATGTCCGCCACGCCGCTGCTGTTCGCTTATGGCCGGCCGGTGGAGCAGGCGAGCGAGGTGGCCCGGCTGTTCAACAGCGCCGCGCGCGAAATCTGCGCGCACAACCCCACCCGGCTGAAATCGCTGTGCCAGGTTCCGTTGCAGGATATCGACGCGGCTTGCGCCGAATTGGACCGCGCGATGGGCGAGGGGCATATCGGCGTGCAGATCGGCAATCATGTGGCCGATCGCAATCTCGACGATGCCGGCATCATCACCTTCCTGCACCATTGCGCGGATGTCGGCGCCGCCGTGCTCGTCCACCCGTGGGACATGATGGCGCAGCACCGCATGCCCAAATATATGCTGTCCTGGCTGGTGGGCATGCCGGCGGAGACGCAGCTTTCGATCCTGTCGTTGATCCTGTCGGGCGCGTTCGAGCGGCTGCCGGAAAGCCTGCGCATCTGCTTCGCCCATGGCGGCGGCAGCTTTGCCTTCCTGCTCGGCCGCGTCGACAATGCCTGGCGCAACCGCGATATTGTGCGGGTCGACTGCCCGAAACTGCCATCCACCTACACCGACCGCTTCTTCGTGGATTCGGCGGTGTTCAGCGAAGATGCGCTGGCCATGCTGATCAACGTCATGGGCGACGACCGCGTGGTGCTGGGTTCGGACTATCCCTTTCCGCTGGGCGAGCAGGTGGTGGGCCAGATGATCCGCGACGATGCATCGCTGAGCCCGCAGCTTCGCGCCAAGCTGATGGGGCTGAACGCGGCGCACTTCCTCAATCTGGATGACGAGGCGACCGGCCGGCGACTGCCGGCCTGAACGCGCAAGAAACAAGCATCAACGGGGGCGGGCGGTGGCCGGGGCGGCTGCCGCCCTTGATGCGTGCGCGCAAAAACGGTCTTCGCCCCGGTGGGGCAAATCCGTTTCGATCCAGCGATTTAGTGAAGTTCGGGTTTGGTGGAGCTGAGGGGAAACTCCCGGAACCCCGCAAAATCCGCAGAAATCCGCCACTTCTCAAGAGGTGACTGTTGCCGTTGGAACACCCCAATGTAACAGTTCCGTTGTCGCGGCAAGCGTTATTCCCCGGCTCTCTGAACCTGTAAGAGATAATAAAGGTCACTGCGGCGAAGCTGACGCTGCTTGTCACCCTTCGCTTCGACCTCCGTGAAAAACTGTGGGGCAAGCGCCGTGAGCAGTTGCGTAAGGGCCGCCCCGGGACCCATCGACATGCAGGTTCCAGCTACGGAAGGTATGATGCGCACACCATCCAATGCGCGCTTATGCCACGGCCGCGCAGGGTCGCTAGCAAGTTGCCTAAGTTCGTCGAGAGCCGGGACGATCTCGGTTTCTACCAGGAATTTGGTCTCCTGAGCTATCTCTTCGGGCGTAGCGTTGGCGAGTTGGCTGCGCCATGCCCCTGCGTAACGAAGCATCGCTCGGCGAAACCCTCGCAGATGGGCGCGGTTCTCTTCTCTAAACTCCATGAGGTCTTCGGGGCGAAGGAGCGGTATGGTGGGTAACACGACCTTCATCGCTTCCATGGCGATGAGCGCAGACAAGGTTTTAGCATCCTTCGTAGGACTGCTTTCTAGACCCGGTATGGGCAAACCCGGCACATCGCTAATGAGGGGTAAACCAGCCTCGCCTGCCGCTCGTAGAGCCCCTGCATGATAGTGATACTCACCACGGTAAGTCAGGTGCTCTTCACTGCCCTGTACGCTCTTATGATGCCATGACTGGACAAGGGGAATAAAATTGGGGCTAGGTGGTCCCCATATCGCTTCTTGGATTTTACTGACTAGCTCCTTGTTAACATCGTAGGCTTCAAGCGGGTCGTCGCGGCTCTTATCATAGCAGAGGAACCCTGCGAGTTTTTCCGCCGTTTCGCTGAACCGCATCATTGACAGCAAGACTTGTGAGTCATGATCTCTTAGATTGAGTCCGGCAATCCGTGCAATCTCATGCCGCCATGCCTCACGGTCGTAATCCCCTTGCGGCAAATACACGCCGGGAAAATGGATGCGGTCGAAAATGAATCCGAGCGCAACGAGACTGCTTAGGCGGCGAGGCATTGGTGCGGCGTAATAGACTGCCTCTAACTCTATTGTCCGGTCCAAGCTTTCCGCGCCGCCCATGTATATTGCCCTCATTTGGTCGTGACCTATTTTTGCCGGGCTTACGCGAGAAGGCAAAGCGCGATATGCGCAATCTCTTGGCCATGCGCGTCAGTAGCGAGTGTCAAATGAATGGACGAAGCTAGATAGGTACACCCCTCGCGATGCTATTTTTCAAGACACCAAGAAGAATGCTAACGATAGGTGAGTAGCCCTCCGCCGGCTCGTTACTTACCGGCTCTACCTGCAATCTCAACCCTATGGACCCATCTTTGTTCAATGCAGCCGATGACATCGTAATGTCGACAAAGCTTCTCCTGACATAGGATCGATCAAGCGTGTCTTTGTAACCTATGTTTACAGTGAACCTAAACAGTGGGACCGGGTCATTGCGTTTACCTGATACCCCTTCGGCCTTGTGGAAATAGCAGTAATAGTAGGCACTTAAGAGCGCAATGACTGCAACAGGCAGCGGCGACCTCACTGGCATACTATCACTAGTGACAGGCACCAGGAATGGGCAGCGGAACACCTGATACTCGGGACCTCGCATTATCGAGGACACTCTGCCATTGTACAGCACCTTGAGGCCGAAGTCGTCCTGCTCCAACCCGATACCCGCCCCTCGCTTTGCACTCAGCGTATTGATCTGTGCGACCCAGTCTTCGACATCAACGACCCACTCAACAGTGAGGTCTGTTGCGATCCCATGACCAACATTGACAACCGGAAGATTAAGATCCTCGCGCTCGCTATGACTGAGGAGTTGATCAGGCCGAACTCCAATCTCATATCCAGCACCAGTGAGAGAGATTCTAGGCTGAAATTGCTGAGCACGCTGAAGTCTTAGCTCGCGAATGCTGAATACCGCAAGACCGGCAGCAACAAGTGTACCTATACTGGAAGCTAGCGCAATCCATCGGTCAATGGTTAATATATCAAGGATCACCAACAATACACCCCTTCCATGCTCCCAGCAAACCCCTCATCACCACTATCAAGCATTTTACTTTGGGACGCGCATCACACGCCACCTAATCGCCAAGCACTAATGCGCAATGATGACTGATGCCACTCGGCTTAAGCCGATTTACCGAACTGCGGTCCATTCCCATGACATGCCCAAACCAGTTCGGAGCCTGACATGCAACGGACATTTACTCCTTGCTGTCGACAGACGAAAGGTATCTTCTTGGTGCTAGTTCTACGCTCGTCCGTCACTAAGGTATAACCGTAATGCTTGGCACAGCCTATGAGCCACGGGTCAGCAGGATCAGGATTCTTGCTGCCACTAAGGTCGAATAGAAAGTCGAAGCTCTCTGATATAAATCCTACGTGTCCGATAACTTCTGGAATATACTGCTCAACACACATGACCTTCTTTAGAGGTTGGAACAGACTCTGCACGTCTGGCCACCGCCTCAATTCGTCAAACACCTGTTCTACAGTGAAAAGCTCCGCACGCTCGACCATATCAAGCAATGTCGAATAGACCGCCGCCCCGTTAGGCCGGTCGGAAATGTGCACGAGGGCGTCCGTATCAATAATGTACGGCACCGAACCCCACATCTGCAAGTTGACGGTCCAGCCTATCCTTCAACATCCCAAAGTGCTTGGGAGCTAAGGACAGCATCTCAGCCGCCTCCGCTGTAGTTATACGGTCTGCGTCGGCGGCATTCAAAACAGCTGTGGTGAACCGGTACCCTACTTCCGAGACCTGTGTGGATACGTAATTACCTCCAGGAGACGACCGGGAATCGCTGACCTTCTGCTGACCCACAAGGCGAGCAAAAAAGCCAGCTGGCGCGAGACCGAGTTGCTCAAGCCGGAGCGCCAACGCCTGCTGGCTTACCTTAATGCGTCGAGCATAATGGGCGATTAGATCGCGATCCCAGTCGACGGGTGAATCGGGCCAGTAGGGCAAAACCTCCTTGAGAAGTGAGCGTGGCATAAGGAACCCAGCCGCAAACCGGTTGCAAAATGCCTCAACGGGATGCTTCTCACCCAAGTCCGACAGCCCCGGCTGCCTTAGCAGCAGGTGGGCATATTCATGCAAGAGAGAGTAGATCTTGGCGGAGTCATATTGCTCGGCCTTGTTCAACATAATTATTGGCGCATCCGGATTCCGGAACACAGTGAAGCCTCTACAATCCTCCAGATCAAACTTTTGCTGGAGGACGTAGACCCCTGCACCCTCAAGGATGGTCCGCCAGTTGCGGAAGGCGTCACCCCACTGCCACGACAACTGAGCTTCAGCGCTAACACCCAGCCGTTGCCGCTCGCGCTCTCCCGCACGGTCAGGATCGGCTCCCAAGCCTACCACCGGGAGCTCTCCACGCCGAGGAGCGGCATGTGCATCCACTAATTCGAGGATGTTTTGCTCAACCGTGTAGGCGTAACTTATCGCCAAACGAACATCGAACCCTAACGATGGACGCGCGCCCGAGAACGTCCGGAAATCGAGAGGTGTCGGAGGTAACGGCGGAGGGGTCTGCCTTAGCAACGTCGCAAGCGGAATTCGAAGCTTTTCAGAGTACCGCCGGAACTGCGTGAGATTGAGCTTTGTGACGCCCGCCTCCAACGCCGCAAGGGTTTCAACTTCGATTAACAAGCGCTCTGCTGCATCTTCAATGCTTAGGCCGCGGTACTCCCGCGCCCATGTCAGCATCTCTTTACGAACAGAAATTTCTGTCACGCCGTAGTGCCCACCACCCCTTGTTGCACGGTCCTAACACATGGTTAGGCCTATGTACCAGTCGCACTTCACGACCTGTTATTGCATTATTTTCTCGAGGATGCTCCTGATCATACAAGGATCATTGCACCCCCCCCCCGCCCAATCGTCTAGCTACTAGTCGCACGAAATCGACCAGTTCCGATACAGCTTCTCCACCTGTATCAAAAAATAGCTTGACCTGCATTCCGATACAGCAACATAAGCGATGCACCTATTCGATACAGGGAGGCATCGTGGCTAGGACGTTCGCTTACTGCCGGGTGAGCACCGCAGATCAGACGACCGACAATCAGGTGGCCGAAGTCAGGGAAGCAGGCTTCGCTGTTGAGCCGCAGCGCATCGTGACAGAAACTGTCTCCGGTTCTGTCGCGGCAATGGAGCGACGGGGCTTTGTACGCCTCGTGGACCGCATGGAGGCCGGTGACGTGTTGATCGTCACCAAGCTGGACCGGCTGGGGCGGAATGCCATGGATGTTCGTGCCACGGTTGAGATGCTCGCCAGAGCAGGTGTCCGGGTGCATTGTCTCCAGTTGGGAGGAGTGGACCTGACCAGCCCGGCGGGCAAGATGACGATGACCGTCATCAGCGCCGTCGCAGAGTTTGAGCGGGATTTGTTGATTGAGCGGACCCAGGCCGGACTGAGCCGGGCCAAAGCGGAAGGGAAGAAGCTCGGGAGGCCTGCAGCGCTGACCGCTGAGCAGCACGACGAGGTTTTGCGGGCAAGGCGGGCCGGAACCTCACTTGGTGCTCTGGCGGCTTCCTACGGCGTTTCTCGGGCCGCTATCCAGCGGGTCGAAAAGCGGGCCGCCGCCGAATGAGAATCTCTCGTCATGTCAGCGCACTCTACGCCACGGAAACGCCCTTGCGACGCCCGCCTACACAAGCCTACTCGGCGTCTCCGCTGTTAATCGAGTCCACCCCTAGTGTCTGAGCGTGACGAGCCCGCCTTCGGTGCTTCCGGTGCCCACACCGCAAAAGATTTCCGGGCTTCGATACCGTTCGACATCGGCCGCCGCCTGAAAGGCGACGCTGGCAAGGCGTTGCTTGAGGCGGTCCTCAAGCTCATCGACGATACCGCCGGACGAAAAAGGGCTCTTAAGGGGAGTGCGGCCGCCATCCGCAGGGCTACGGCAAGTGCCTTGCTGGCTAACCTCGCAGCGGCCACCTTCAATCGCGTTGACAGCAATCGCTTCGTAGCGATTCCCTTTGGCACATCGGCGTATTCCGGCACGGGGTTAGGCTTAACGCCGATGAGGCTGCTACGCGACAGGCTATCTGAGCATGGCCTAATTACGGGGCAGATGGGCTACTTTCGGAACCATCACATATCATTTGCGGCGCACTCAAGCCTAAGCCGCCTGCGTTCAACTGCCGCGTTGCGTGTGATGTTTGCGGATCACGGGGTAACCCGGACGGCGGTACGCCCCTCTGGCGACCAACTCATCAGGGTAAGTCGACCCGAGGCAGGGCTGGGGTCTCCACCCCCCGACGTTGCCGCTAGCGAAGCGGTAGTTCGGCGGGTGAACGATCGCCTCGCTACCGTACATTGCGAACTCTGCGACTCTGCTTGGGAGGCAATAGCCGGCCGATGGGCGGACGAGGCGGCTACCGAGAGCATGGAACCCGGGGAGGGCGACCTGTCGGCGGTCTCCTTATTCCGCGTGTTTGCGCGCAACTACGACCGGGGCGGCCGGCTCTACGGCGGCTGGTGGATCAATGTACCTAAAGCAGAGCGGCGGCTGATAACGATGGACGGCGAGCCCACTACCGAACTCGATTTCGTGGGGCAGCATGTGGCCATGCTCTATGCCCGGGTAAAACAGCCTCTCGTGGGCGATCCCTATGAAGTTCCCGGGCTAGAGGCTGCTGGACTGCGCGATCTCGGGAAGGCCACGTTCAACCGATTGCTGAACAGGGAGCCTGTGGCTGGTCGCCCGGCCACACTGGCGCGGCCGGACCGGAAGCATAGGCATGTGCTGCCCACGACCATTGAGTTCCCGGCTTATGTCCAGCGGTTAACCCAGCACTTGAGCCCGATTTCCCAGTGGTTTGGAATGGGTGAGGGGGTGCGGCTGCAACGTGAGGATAGTGATCTTGCTATCGCCGTACTGGATCGGCTGGACCAACAGGGCATTGCTGCATTGCCAGTCCATGACAGCTTCATCGTAAAGCAGCAGCATGAGACGGCACTCCACGATGCCATGCGAGATTGCTTCAAGGAAAGATACGGCGTTGATGCCGAAATCAGGACTCCTAACCCCGACCACCCCCCGCAGCCATAACTAGGAGCCATAAGGTTTCCGCCCGCGAGCCCCGCACATGGGGCGAATCTTTCCCAAGGAGTTCCCGATTTCTGGTTCTTCACGCCCGCATGGGCCACAGGCCGACGTCCGCTTTGCCCTCCATCAGCGGCAGCCGCGCGCCGACAAGCTCGACGCCGCGCAGCGAGAAATCTGCCGCGCCGATCCGGCGTTTGCGGAGGCCCTCAGGAAGCGCGTGAAAGACCCTCGACGGTTCGCCGCCTTCGTAGCCGGTGCGGCAGCGTACATTCGCCTGGGCGAGCCCTGCGGCACCTGCGGCGGCTTCCGGCGGCGCACGCGGGACCGTGCTTGTTATACCTGCCATCTTGCGCGGAGCGGAGCGAATTTCGAAAGGATGAAAGCCGGCATCGCCCCGGTGGTCGGGCGCAGCAGGGACAGCCATCTCGACCTGCTTGCCCGTCAGCGGGCAGAGCGCGACGGGGAGTGCATCGAAAAGCAGTTCGGACAAGTGGTTGTGCGGCGCTTCCCCACCGGCCGCTTGGAGGTGCAGTTCCCCGATGGCCACGTTGAGCACGACCTCAGCAAAACCCAAGGGGAGCATGTGTGGCGGCTGATGGAGATGCTGCCTGAGATGAAGGATGCCCTGGTCTGGGCGGGCTGGTTCTAAGGGGCGGGGCAATTAGGAATGTACGCTAGCCCCAGCCTTCAGCTATCGCCCGAGGGTTTGACGGGCTTCGACCCGCGCTTGTGCTAACATCTCGACCAACTGAGCTCTGGCACCCAGCTTGAGATTGTTCATCCTCCGATCTTCAATCTCGCGTTGCAGCGTCGCTGCCTCAAAAACCGAGGGCTGCGACCCCTTGAACGTTGCAAGAATGTCCGGCATGGCCTCCGCCGAGAACGCGGAGCGAGCGGCTTCTTCCTCCGAGATGCATCTAGAGAATGCCACCGAAACAACGGTCTCGGCAGGCTCGTCCAACATCGCGCCCGCTAAGTTCACGGTTTGCTGCATTACGCAGGCTGCCCACTTCCGTTCGTCCGGTAGCGGGGCGGCCGCGTGCGCGGCGGAATTTGCCGTCACGGCGAGCATAAAGACGGCAGCGGTTTTCATGGTTCCCCCTTCGGTGTGCTGTGAACAGCAACGCTTCGAAGAGCACTAGCACTGTCGATTATGGGTCGTAAATGCCGTGGCAGTAAAAGCCCTTAGGCGCGACCTGTGGACTGGTGGCACGGGTCTCGGGCAAACAGGATGACGACGGCCAGCTAAAGGCGCTGGGAGCGGCTATCCGCGCTCGTCGGAAGGCTGTGGGAATTTCCCAAGAGGCTTTGGCTGACGCAGCGGGGATCGATCGTTCCCATATGGGGAAGGTTGAGCGCGGCGAGCGCAACGTCACCATACTCAACGTCATGCGCGTGGCGGCGGCGCTCGGTGAGAGGCCCTCTGAAATCTTATCAGCCGCAGGAATGTGATCGCTGCAGTCTGCGACCCGCAAACACGGAACTGACGGATAGCGGGACTTGGGGGCTCAGGTGCGTGAGCGCTCAGGTGCGTGAGCGATAGTTCGTGTATGACCTCATCAAGGTCAGTCGCTTCCAAATGGCGACTTGGCGGCAAGCTGCTGCGGATCAAACGCGACGCCGTGGGGGAATACGAGGCCGCAGAAAGGATCGGCGTTTAACCGCCGTGAATAGGGCCGCCTAGTGAAGGAATGTTCCCAGAATCAGCCGCTGCCCCTCCCGAAGCAAGGCGGCCCATATCAAAGCCACTAAGAGTAGCAGCGCAAGGCTTCCGATTACGTCACTCTCAGGCATCCGATTTTTGCCGTCGTCCTTTCGCACGGCGAGGGTGGCAAAGCTTTTGAAAGTATCTTCGGCAGTTATTGCGAGAAAGATGAATAGGGTGCCCCAAAAGATGACGTCCACCGTGGTGTCCACGTTCACAGATTGTCCTGAACGGAAAAACCTGACTTGGTAAGCGTTTGCAACGATGGCGGAGAGGATGGAAGTAAGACACGCCAGCACAAGCGACGTGAAGAACGCGGCTACGTCAGAATACTTGATCACGAAGCGGGATGCTGTTGCGCCTGCTATCGTCAATGACAGGAACGCACCGATAACCAGTAAGTAGCTGCTCCATGCTGGGGAGGCCGCGCTTGGTTCAAGGGCTAGGGTGGGTATAGGCTGAGTTGGCCCAACTAGCGCGATGATGATACTCAATATGCCTGCTATGCCGCCCACAATTCCCATAGTGGTTGCAATGGGTGATTTCTCAAATTCGGCCTTGGCAGCTTCCCACATGCCCGCTGAAGTATCCTGCTCTCCCACAATCCCTCCGATGTGCGCGCTAGCTGGCGGCCCCACCGCCTCATAAGACATTGGTCGGGCGCGGTGAATCCATTTCCGCTGTGAGCGCGATTTTCCGGGCCGCTGAGTAGGGAGAGGGGAGTTTTGGCCCCTAACACCCCGGCAACATTAGCGGCCCTTGGCGAGTCTCCTAGGAGTTCTGCGCGGCATTCCCATTTTCAGAGCGGAACGCGGGCGGCGGCGCGGGGGGCGTGAAGCCCGGGACGCGGTACTTTCGCATTCCTTCAACAAGCTGATGCTCGGAGTACCCACCACGGTACTTATCCGCCACGTCGCCCGAGGTGTGCCCCATTATCTCACGCTGGATGCCCTCGACCATTTCAACATGCGCGGCGTAGTGCTTGAACGTGTAGCGGAACGAATGGAACACTAGGCGCTTGTCGGTGATGCCGATTTCATCCCGCATGTGGCCGCTAAACCACTCGCCCCACTTGGCAGTTACCTTGCCATACTTGTTGGGCTTGAGGTCAGGGAACAGCCGGGCTTGCCCCTTGGCCTTAGCCTGCTGCGCAAATCTGACGAAGCCGTTAGCCTCAAGATCGGGGTGAACCGGCACTGCGCGCTGGCTAGCAGCGTTCTTCAGCTTAAGCCCAGCGTCCTCGTCCTCAGTGATGCGGATGAACCAAGCTGAATGGGCGTTGCTCTCATCGTCGAGGTAGCTTTTTTCAAACACATCCTCGGGCCGTAGCTGCCCAAGTTCCTCCATCCGGGCGCCGGTATAGAGTGCCATCAATGGGAGCCAGTATGCCGCTTCGCCCCGGCCCCTGAACGGGCGAGTATCCTCGGCATAGATGGGGCCGTCAAAGATGCTGCGCAGGGCATCGAGCGGGAAGGGCGTCCGCTGCGCCTTCTGCTTGTCATTGATGGCGACACTAATGCCGTGGGCGGGATTGGTCTGGATCACATCGTTTGCCACGGCGAAATTCAACAGCGCCCGTAGGCGTTGGAGTTTCGTGTTGGTGTTTGCGGCTGATGTGCCGTCGGCAATGAGCTTATCCTTGAAGGCAATGACATCCTTCTTGGTGATCTGCTCTATCGACATATCGCCAACCCGCTCATGGAACCAACGGGCCACGGCGCGATGAGCATCAATGCCCTTGGCCTCAATCTTCCGTTCGGCGGCCCACTTGTCGATTATGTCGGGGTCGAAGGCTGTTCCCTTGAACGGAGGGGGTTCTTGCTGCGGCACACTTGGAGCCGACGCGGGCCTCTCGGCGCGCTGCCATCGCTCCGCAACGGACCTGAACCGCTCAATCTCAAGCTCCTCACGCTCCTGCCTGAGTATCTCGCGCATGTCTTTCTCGGCGTCCGTGAGTTCCTGGTATGGCAGCCGGAGACGGTGCCTCAGCGCATCTCTGCTGGGCTTGCGGCGCGTGTAGCGGTCCTCTTCCTCCTGTCGTGCCTCCTCGATCAGCAGGCCATTTTCCCACTGTGCGAGTTGAAGAGCCTCCTCTTTGGGATCAGCACTGCGCACGGCGGCCGTCGCAGGGGGCTCAGCAGCAGACTGAACCGCCGCCACCAATTCATCCCGGGCTTGCGCGAATAGTCGATCAGTTTCGATGGTATGGCGTGGGATCAGGCGCTTGGCCTCATCGCGGTTCTTGGTGCCCAGCGACAGCTTGAACTCGGCCCGAGGTTTACCCGAGGCGGTCAAAAGAAAGGGCCTTAGCTCTAGCGGGACTACCCGGCGAAAGTAGTAGGTCGAGCCGACTTGGTCGAGGTAGGTGCACATGCGTTGATCCTGTTACAAATGTAACAGCCACCCGTCAAAAGTGCCCGGATTTCCTAGGGTTTGGCGGTTTTCCGCCACCTAATCGGGTTTGGTGGAGCTGAGGGGAATCGAACCCCTGACCTCTGCAGTGCGATTGCAGCGCTCTCCCATCTGAGCTACAGCCCCTCGCCCGAGGCGGTCCCTTTAGCGGCGGTTTTCAGGGGATGCAACGCCCCTGCGGCGGATTTTTCACAAACATTTTTGCTGGCGCGGGTCGTAGCCGGAAAAGCCGGCTGCGCAGGCCGGTTCTGCCCGATGTCGCCGCGCACTTTTTGCGCTCCATAGGAAGGTGCAGCGGGATGGGCGGGACGGCGCATCGGTGCACCGTCCCCGAGTCCGATCAGGCGAGCAATGCCGCGACGAGCGCCTTCACCTTTTTCTGCCGCCACTGGGGCAGAGGCGCGAGCAACCAGTAATCCGGTCCGTCGGCATCGTCGGCAAAGGCCTGCACGCGGCCCGCTTCCAGATCGGCGGCGGCGAGCAGCGCGGGCACCCGTGCGCGGCCGAAGCCGGTGGCGGCCGCGTCGATGGCGAGGCCGGCATCGGCCACGGTGAGCGGCGCGTGGGCGGGATCGGCATGGGGGCAGCCGGGCCAGCCGATCAGCCCCTCGCCGCCGCCATCGACACCGATCGTGACGAAGCCGCCTTTGCCGATCGGCGCGCCTTCATGTTCGCCCGGGCCCTCGGCCAGCCGGATCGCGAGATCGAGATTGGCCTGGGTGAAATCCAGTTCCTCGTCCGCGGCGACGAGGACGAAGCGCAGTTCGGGATCGCTGCGGCCATAAGCGGCCAGCCGGGCGCTCAGCCATTTGGCGGTGAGATCGCGCGGGGCGGCGATCGTCAGCGTCTTGGAGGACTGGCCGGCCTGCATGGCACGCACCGCTTCCTCGAACTGGAGGAAGCCGGCGCGCAGCGCATCGAGCCCGGCAGCGCCTTCCGGCGTGAGTTCCAGCCCCTTGGCAGTGCGGCGGAAGAGGACGACGCCCAGCGTATCTTCCAGCGCACGGATCTGCTGGCCGACGGCGGCCGGCGTAACCGCCAGCTCATCGGCGGCGCGGGTGAAGGAAAGATGCCGTGCGGCGGCATCGAGCACGCGCAAGCCGTTCAGGGGAAGATGCGTTCGCTTCATCTGGTCACCGCCGGTCCGATCAACTGGAAACGCGGGATGCGCACATCGAAGCTCGATCCATCCTCGCCCACCATGTGGTAGCTGCCCTCCATCGCGCCCGTGGGCGTGTTGAGCGGGCAGCCGGAAACATAATCA
Source organism: Edaphosphingomonas laterariae (assembly GCF_900188165.1). Taxonomy (GTDB): domain Bacteria; phylum Pseudomonadota; class Alphaproteobacteria; order Sphingomonadales; family Sphingomonadaceae; genus Sphingomonas_E; species Sphingomonas_E laterariae. The sequence goes on from NZ_FZOS01000003.1 coordinate 102,223, forward strand.
TAGCTGCTGTCGGGTTCGATCACCGGCTGTTCGCCGATGACGCCTTCGCCCTGCACCTCATGCTTGCCGCCCCGGCCATCGACGATGTTCCAGTGGCGGTGGAGGAGTTGCACGGCGAAGGGCCCGTGATTTTCGATCCTGATATGATAGGTCCAGAACCAGCGGCCCTTCGCCGGTTCCGACTGTTCGGGCAGGAAGCTGACCGAGACGCGCACCACCACGTCGCGCGTTGCCGCGCTATAGGGGAAGAGCGCGTCGAGCGGCATCAGAGCCCGATCGACCTGAGCGCGCGATCGAGATCCTCGATCACGTCTTCCGGGTCTTCGAGGCCGACGCTCAGGCGCAGCATGCCTTCCTCCACCCCCATTTCGGCGCGAACCTCCGCCGTGAGGCCGGCATGGGTGGTCGAGCAGGGGTGCGTCATCAGCGAGCGCGAGTCGCCGATATTGTTGGAGATGTCGACGAGTTCGAGCGCATCGAGCAACGCATGGGCCTGCTGGCGCCCGCCATCGAGATAGAGGGCGAGGATGGTGCCGCCTGCGCTCATCTGCTTGCATGCCAGTTCGTGCTGGGGATGGCTGGCGAGCGCCGGATAAAGCAGGCGCGGTATGCGCTTTTCGAGGAATTGGGCGACCTTGAGCGCGTTGGCGCTCTGCCGGTTGATGCGCAGGTCGAGCGTTTCGAGGCCCTTCAGCACCACCCAGGCATTGAACGCCGAAAGCGTCGGCCCGGTGTTGCGGGTGAAGGCGAGCAGCGTGTTCTCGATGAATTCGGATGTGCCGCAGACGGCACCGGCGAGCACGCGGCCCTGGCCGTCCATCATCTTCGTCGCGGAATAGGCCACCACGTCGGCGCCATAATCCATCGGCCGCTGGAGGAGCGGGGTGGCGAAGGCATTGTCGACCACCGTGGTGATGCCGGCATCGCGGGCGATGCGGCACACCGCCTCGAGATCGACGATATCCAGCGTGGGATTGGCCGGGGTTTCGAAGAAAAACAGCTTGGTGTTCGGGCGGATCGCGGCCTTCCACGCATCATTGTCGCGCGCGTCGATGATCGTCGTGGTGATGCCGAAGCGCGGCAACAGCGTATCGGTGAGCCAGCGGCACGAGCCGAAGGCGGCGCGGCCGGCAACGACATGATCACCCTGCGAAAGCTGGCAGAGCAAAGCGGCCGTCATCGCCGCCATGCCGCTGGCCATCGTGCGGCAAGCCTCGGCGCCTTCGAGCAGGGCGATGCGCTGTTCGAGCATCTCGACCGTCGGGTTTTGCAGGCGCGAATAGGTCATGCCCTGCTGTTCGCCGGCGAAGCGCGCGGCGGCGTCGCCCGCGCAATCATAGGCATAGCCCGAGGTGAGGAAGAGCGCCTCGCTGGTTTCGCCATAATGCGAGCGAGCCGTGCCGCCGCGAACGGCCTGGGTGGCCGGGCGCCAGCGGGAGGTGATGGTGCGGTCCTGTCCGGTGAGCTTCTTCATGCTTCCGCTTTGCAGCGGGCGGGCAAGCCACGTCAACCACGCGTCGCGGCCTTGCGCCCCTGTGGATCGGGAATATGGTGTCGGGCGACAATGGGAGATGGATGGAATGGCTGCGATTCAGGAAATTCCGCTGAAAACGATCACCGGCGGCGATGCCTCGCTGGCGGATCATGCCGGCAAGGTGCTGCTTGTCGTCAATGTCGCGTCGAAATGCGGGCTGACCCCGCAATATGCTGGGCTGGAAGCCGCTTATGCGAAATATCGCGAGCGCGGGTTCGAGGTGCTGGGCTTCCCCGCGAACGATTTCGGCGCGCAGGAGCCGGGCACGAATGACGAGATCGCGGAATTCTGTTCGACCAATTTCGGTGTCGATTTCCCGATGTTTTCCAAGATCGTGGTCAATGGGGCGGAGCGCCATCCGCTCTATAGCGCGCTGATCGCGGCGCAGCCCGCAGCGGTGTCGAGCGGCGAAGGTTTCGAGGAGAAGCTGGAACGCTATGGCATCAAGCGCGAAAATCCGAGCGACATCCTGTGGAACTTCGAAAAGTTCCTGGTTGCCCGTGACGGCGCCGTCGTCGGCCGCTTCACGCCGGAAATGACGCCGGACAGCGCGGCGATCAGCGACGCGATCGAAACCGAACTGGCGAAGTAAGGCGCAGCCGTCACCCCGACGAAGATCGGGGTGACGGCTGTAACCGTCAGAGCGCGGCGAGCACCGCATCGCCCATCTGGGCGGTGGTCATCGTGCCGCCGAGATCGGGCGAGCGGGCCCCACCGGCGAGCGCCTTGGCGACCGCAGCCTCGATCCGGTCGGCCTCGTCGGGCTTGCCCAGCGAATAGCGCAGCATCATCGCCGACGAGAGGATCGTCGCCAGCGGATTGGCCTTGCCCTGGCCGGCAATGTCCGGCGCCGAACCGTGGATCGGTTCATACAGGCCCTGATTGCTGCTGTTGAGCGTGGCGGACGGCAGCATGCCGATCGAGCCGGCGCACATCGACGCCTGATCCGACAGGATATCGCCGAACAGATTGCCGGTCACGATCACGTCGAACTGGCCGGGGTTGCGCACCAGCTGCATCGCGGCATTGTCGACATACATGTGGCTGAGTTCGATATCGGGATATTCGGCCGACAGCTCGATCACCACGTCGCGCCAGAGCTGCGAGGTTTCGAGCACATTGGCCTTGTCGATCGAGCAGAGCTTGCCGCGGCGGGCGCGGGCGGTTTCGAAACCGACGCGCGCGATGCGGGCGACTTCGGCCTCGTTATACGACATCACGTCATAGCCTTCGCGCAGGCCATCGGCCGTCTTGCGGTGGCCCTTTTCGCCGAAATAGACGTCGCCATTGGTTTCGCGGACGATGACGAGATCGATCGACGCGGCCACTTCCGGGCGCAGCGCCGACGCGTCGGCGAGTTCGGGGAACAGCTTGGCGGGGCGCAAATTGGCGAACAGGCCGAGCGCCTTGCGCAGGCCGAGGATCGCCTGTTCCGGGCGGAGGTGGCGTTCGAGCGCGTCGCAATCGGGATCGCCGACCGCGCCGAACAGGATCGCATCGGACCGGCGGGCGAGATCCAGCGTCGCTTCCGGCAGCGGATGGCCGGCCGCCTTGTAGGCAGCGCCGCCCACCAGCCCCTGTTCGAAGGTCAGGAGATCGCCGGTAACGGCTTTGAGGACGCGGACGGCCTGTTCGGTGACTTCGGGGCCGATCCCGTCGCCGGGCAGCGTTGCGATGAGCATGGACATTTCCCTTTCGTATTCGCGGCTGCCCATGCCGTTTCGGCGCGCCGGACGAAAGGTAGAAATTATTGTCGGCGTTTGCCGGGGCGGGCCGGGCGTTGCCGCGCGGCCGCAAAATCAGCCGGCGACGCGTTCCAGGAGATCGGCCGGATCGAGATCGAGCCGGCGGATGCGTTCGGCAATGCGGGGCCATTCCTCACTGAGAAAGGCGTCGCGTTCATTCTTGAGCAGGCGGCGCGTGGCGCCTTCGGCCACGAACATGCCGACCCCGCGCCGGACGGTGACGAGTCCGTCTTCCTGAAAGCTCTGATAGGCCTTGGCCACCGTCAGCGGGTTGGCGCCATGTTCGGCGGCGAAGGCGCGAACCGAAGGCAGGGGATCGCCATCGGCATAGGTGCCATCGAGAATCGCGGCTGCGATATGATCACGCAGGCGGAGATAGACGGGGCGGGCTTCCTGAGTCATTGGCGTCATGCTGTAATAATACAGCACGTCGCGTCAAGCGTGCTTTGCTTGCCATTCCGAAACAACTGTTTCGTAATCGGGACGCGGCCGTTCCTCCAGCGGACGCGAGGGCGATCCGATGAAGATGAAGCCGGCGATCTTTTCATCCTTGCCGCCAAAGGCATCGCGCACGGCATCGGAATAAGCCGCCCAGCCGGTGAGCCATCCGCCGACGAAACCGAGCGCATGGGTGGCGGCCAGCAGGTTCATGCACGCCGCACCTGCCGAAAGCTCCTGCTCCCACAAGGGGATGTGGCTGGCATGGGCAGGCTTGGACAGCGCCACGACGAGCGTCGGCGCCTGATGGGCGAACTGGTCGATCGCCTCCAGTTCCAGCCGGCCGGCATCGGGTTTGCCGGCGAGATAGGCGGCGCGCAGTGTATCGTGGAAGGCATCGCGCTGATCGGCGCGGACCACGACGAAGCGCCACGGCGCCAGCTTGCCATGATCGGGTGTCCGGCTGGCCACCTCCAGAATCTGCCGGAGCTGCGCGGCATCGGGGCCGGGCGCGACCATATCGCGGGGCTTGCCGGACCGGCGCGAGGCGAGAAGGGCGATCGGGGAGGAGGCGTCGTTGAACATGGTGCAATCCGGTATCAGCGTCATCGTCGCGCAACAATCTTCTTCACACGAGAAATATCGCCGTTAGTCTGTCGGCCCATTCAGGTCGGGCCGTCGCGCGCCGGCCACCACATAATCGAAAGTGACCTTGATGGTTCAACCCGCAGCCGATGCGAGCCCGGAACCCGGCCCCGCATCGCCCCGATCCGGCGATACCTGGTTCGGGCATCCCCGCCAGCTGGCGCGCCTGTTCACAACCGAAATGTGGGAGCGTTTCGGCTTCTACGGCATGCGGGCGCTGCTGACGCTCTACCTCGCCGAACATTTCCTGTTCAACGACAGCACGACGACTGGCCTTTATGGCGGGTTCACTGCCCTGGTTTACCTGACGCCGCTGGTCGGCGGCCTGATCGCGGATCGCTATCTCGGCTCCAAACGCTCGGTGAAGTTCGGCGCGATCCTGATGGCGCTGGGCTATTTCACGCTCTGCTTCGGCGGCGAAACCGCCAAGCCCTATGCGGTGATCGACGGCCAGCGTTATGAAGTGCAGGTCGACAAGGCGAGCGAGACCAAGCAGCAATATGTGATCGACGGCGATCGCCGCCTTGCCATCAAGGGCAATGAAGACGGCACGGTTTCGCTGCTCGGCGCGGGTGGCGCGGTCGAACGGACGGTCCAGAAGGGCGGCTTCGAGGCGGGTGGCGAGCGCAGCCACTTCTACACGATGTTGATGCTGATCGCGCTCAGCATGATCACGGTCGGCAACGGTTTCTTCAAGCCGAACATTTCGACCATGGTCGGCAGCCTCTACGCCCCCGGCGATCGCCGGCGCGATGCGGGCTTCACCATCTTCTACATGGGCATCAATCTCGGCTCGCTGTTCTCGCAGCTGCTCTGCCCGTGGCTTTCAGTCGCGGTCGGCTGGTGGGCGGGCTTTGGCCTTGCCGCCGTGGGCATGCTGTTTTCCTGGTCGCTCATCCAGTTCGACGGCGGCCGGCTGGCCGGCTATGGCGAGCCGCCTGAACAGAGCGGGCCCGATCGCTCGCTGCTGATCTATTTCTGCTCGATCGTCGCCATCCCGCTCGTCTGGTTCCTGTTCGTCAACCTGATGAACGCGCCCGCCCCCAAGGAAGGCGCCGGGATCGTCGGCTATCTGCTGGCGCTGCCGCTGATGGGCAAGCTGCTGTTCGGCACCTTCATCGTCGCGGTTCCGGCCATCCTCGCCTGGTCGTGGAAGGTGGGCACCAAGGTCGAGTTCCAGATGATGCTCGCGGCCTGCGTGCTGATCATCTTCAACGTCGTGTTCTGGACGCTGTTCGAACAGGCGGGTTCGTCGCTGACGCTGTTCGCCAACCGCAATACCGATCTGTCGGTGTTCGGCTGGTTCACGATGACGGCGGGCCAGACCCAGTTCTTCAACGCCTTCTTCATCGTGGCGCTGGCGCCGTTCTTCAGCATGTTGTGGACCGGGCTTGCCAAGCGCGGGCTGGAACCGTCGATCCCGGTGAAGTTCGGCGTCGCGCTCGCCGGCGTCGGCCTCGGCTTCCTCGCGCTCGTGTGGGGCGCGCAATATGCCGGTGCGGACTTCAAGGTTACCTTGTGGTGGCTGGCGCTGCTCTACCTCATCCACTCGATGGCGGAACTGTGCATCTCGCCGGTCGGCCTCAGCATGATCACCAAGCTGTCGATCGCGCGCATCGTCGGCATGATGATGGGGTTGTGGTTCCTGTCGATCTCCGTCGCGCAATATGTGGCGGGCATGGTGGCGCAGGTTGCCAGTGTCGAAACCGTGGGCGGCCAGGTGACCAACCTGAAGGTCAGCCTCGACACCTATGTCGGCGTTTTCTGGACGATCGGGCTCGTCTCGATCGGCATCGGCGTCCTGCTGGTGCTCGTCTCTCCCCTGATCAAGAAGTGGATGCACGGTGTTCAGTAAGAAGTTCGCCATCGCGTTGCTGGCGGGATTGGCGACGGCGGCCTGCACGACGGCCGAAAGCAAGCCGCGCACGGCATCCTCCTCGTCGTCCACGGCGCCGCGACAAATGCCGTCGAAGGATCCGTTCCCGTCCACCTACCGCGCCTATCCGGGCGTGCCGACGCTCGTCACCAACGTCACCATCTATGACGGCGAAGGCGCGCGGATCGACAAGGGGCAGATCCTGTTCGCGGACGGCAAGGTCGTCGCGATCGGCCAGAGCGTCGATGCGCCGCAGGGCGCGACGGTGATCGACGGCAGCGGCAAGTGGGTGACGCCGGGTATCATCGATATCCACAGCCATCTGGGCGACTATCCGTCGCCCGCCGTGCAGGCCCATTCGGACGGCAATGAGGTAACCTCGCCCGTTACCCCGCAGGTGTGGGCCGAACATAGCGTGTGGCCGCAGGATCCCGGTTTCAGCCGCGCGCTGACCAATGGTGGCGTCACCACGCTGCAGATCCTGCCGGGTTCGGCCAACCTGTTCGGCGGCCGTTCGGTGGTGCTGAAGAACGTCTATGCCCGCACGATGCAGGGCATGAAGTTCCCCGGCGCGCCTTATGGGCTGAAGATGGCGTGCGGCGAAAACCCCAAGCGCGTCTATGGCGGGCGTAATCAGGCGCCGGGCACGCGCATGGGCAATATGGCGGTCGATCGGCAGACCTGGGCCAAGGCGCAGGAATATCGCCGCAAGTGGGACAAATATGAAAAGGATGGCGGTGATCCGCCGGCGCGCGACCTTGCGATGGAGACGCTGGTCGGGGTGCTCAAGGGCGATATCCTGATCCAGAACCACTGCTATCGCGCTGACGAAATGGCCAATGTGATCGATATGGCCAAGGAGTTCGGCTACAAGGTTTCGGCGTTCCACCATGCGGTCGAGGCGTACAAGATCGCCGATGTGCTGAAGGCGAACGAAATCTGTTCGGCGCTGTGGGCGGACTGGTGGGGCTTCAAGATGGAGTCGTATGACGCCATCACCGAGAACCTGCCGCTCGTCCACAATGCCGGCGCCTGTACGATCGTCCATTCGGATGATGCGAACGGCATCCAGCGGCTGAACCAGGAAGCCGCCAAGGCGCTGGCCGACGGCCGCCGCATCGGCATCGACATCCCGGACGAGATCGCCTGGACATGGCTGGCGATCAACCCGGCCAGGGCAATGGGCATCGCCGACAAGACGGGTAGCCTGAAGCCCGGCAAGATGGCCGATGTGGTGCTGTGGAACGGCAATCCGCTGAGCGTCTATACCCGCCCCGAAAAGGTGTGGATCGATGGCGCGCTGATGTACGACGCGCTCGATCCGAAGCGCCGGCCGGTATCCGATTTCGAACTGGGCCAGCCCGGCGAAGGAGATGTGAAGTGAAGGCGCTGCTGCTTGCCGCCGCGGCGCTGATCGCCGCACCTGCCGCCGCCGAGACGGTGGCGATCACCAATGCCCGGCTGGCGATCGGCGACGGTTCCGCGCCGATCGACGGTGGCACGGTGGTGATGCGCGACGGCCGCATTGCCGCCGCCGGCAGCGGGGTTGCGGTTCCCGCCGGCGCGCGCATCGTCGACGCGCAGGGCAAGTGGGTGTCGCCGGGGCTGGTGGCCGGGTTCAGCCGGCTGGGCATTATCGAGGTCGATGGCGTCAGCCAGACCAACGATGCGTCGGCCGGGCGCTCGCCATTCAACGCCGCGCTCGATGTGGCGCCGGCCGTCAATCCCCGCACGTCGGCGATCACGCTGAACCGGGCCGAAGGCATCACCCGCGCGGTGGTGGCGCCGGAGAGCGCGGGATCGATCTTCGCCGGGCAGGGCGCCGTTATCGATCTGGGCGCGGACATGGATGCGGTGACCAAGGCGCGCGCATTCCAGTTCGTCGAGTTCGGCGAAAGCGGTGCTGCGCAATCCGGCGGCAGCCGGGCTGCGGCGATCGCCACCTTCCGCAACGCGCTGGCCGAAGCCCGCGATTATGCGGCGGGGCGGCGCCACGAGGATGCGTTGCTGCCGCGCGCCGATGCCGCCGCTCTGGTGCCGGTGGTGAATGGCCAGATGCCACTTCTCGCCCATGTCGAGCGGGGTAGCGATATCCTGCAGGCGCTGGCGCTGAAGCGCGAGTTCACCAGCCTCAAGCTGGTGCTCGTCGGCGCGACCGAGGCGTGGACGGTGGCCGATCAGGTGAAGGCATCGGGCGTGCCGGTGATCGCGTCCGCACTGGCCGATCTGCCGGCGTCGTTCGAGATGCTGGCGGCCACCCAATCCAATATCGGGCGGCTGAAGAATGCGGGCGTTACCGTCGGCATCGGCATGATCAACGATGATGAGGCGCGCCAGGCCCGCCTGATCAAGCAATATGCCGGCAATCTGGTGGCGCTGGGCAAGATCCCCGGCGCGGCCGGCCTCGATTGGGGGGCGGCTTTCGCCACCATCTCGTCCAAGCCGGCCGAGGCGATCGGCATGGGTGGCGAGTTCGGATCGCTGAAAGCCGGCCGCCGCGCCGACGTGGTGATCTGGGATGGCGATCCGCTGGAACTGGCGACATCGGCCGTCGCGGTGTGGATCGACGGCGTGGAGCAGCCGCTGCGCACGCGGCAGGACAAGCTGCGCGATCGTTATCGCACGGCGGGCGAGGGCGCCTTGCCCAAGGCCTATGAGCGGTAAGAAAGTGGGAAGCGAAAGAGGCGGCGACAGAATTGCTGTCGCCGCCAGTCGGGTCGCAATATTCCCATCGCTCAGGAAGGCGAAGCGCGCATCCCCCAATCAGGATAGGCGCAGATGATCTCGGCTTTGCGAGGCGATAGCAAAAGCATGTCCCGATTGCCGCCATTTTCGTTTCGGAAATTCGTCACGACCGGCTAATAAGCTAGGCTCCATGGGGGCGATGGACGAAATCTGCGCGGACGTCATTCGGCATTTCGATGCCGCGGCGCTCGATTCGGCGCACTGGCTGCCGGCGCTGCAGGCGCTGTCCGATGCGACGCGTTCCACCCATGGCCAGCTGATCGGCATTGGCGGGCCGGCCGCGATCCCGTTCAATTGGGTCACCGGATTTGCGGAAAAGGCGTTGCAGGAATTCGCGTCGATCGACGGCGGTAGCGCGGCAGTCAATCCGCGCGTGGCGGCGGCCGCTGCCTTTGGCGATGAGCCGGTGATCTTCGAACAACATTATGATGCCGTGCGGGGTGGCCTGAGCAGCGACGTCTATGCCGATTTCAGCGCGACGCACGACATCCCCTATGGCTGCCAGACGACGCTGGTGGCGGACGAGATCGGCTTTGTCGGCCTGGCCGTGCTGCGCGGCGAGAAGGCGGGGGTGACAAGCGAGGAGGACCGCGCGATTTTTGCGCGGATCACGCCGCATGTCCGATCAGCGGTGCGGTTGCAGGTCGCGCTCGAAAGGCAAGGCGCGAAGCTCGTCGCCGGCGCTTTCGAGGCGATGACGGTCGCGGCTTTCCTGTGTGACGCCGGGGGGCGGGTGATCGCCTTCACGCCCGAGGCCGAAAAGCTGCTGCAACGCGGGCGTTTCCACCTGCGCGGCGGGGGGCTGGCCTGTCCAACGGCGGCGGACACGTCGCTGGTTCGCCGGGAAGTCCGCCGCCATGCCCTGATTGGGCCGGGTGTGATCGCGCCGCCGATGGCCTCGCTGTTCCTGCCCGGCGGCCCCGATGATGAGCCGCTGGTGGCGGAGATCGCTTCGTTGCCGGTCGATCGCTGGACTTTCGGCGCGGGCGCGCGGGCCGTGATCGTCATCCGCCGCCGGCGCCGTCGGATAGCGGGCGCGGCGGAGGCGCTGGTTGCCGCTTACGGCCTTTCGCCGGCCGAAGCCGATGTGGCGCTGCGGCTGATCGATGCCGAAAGCCGCGAAGCGATCGCGGCGGCGCGCGACGTTTCGGTCGGAACCGTGCGCGCCCAGATCAAGGCGATCTTCGGCAAGCTCGGCGTTAATCGCGAGATCGAACTGGTGTCGCGCCTCGCGCCGCTGATCCACGGCGGCGGCTGAGGCGCGCGCCCGGCCTATTGATCGATGCCGCCTGCCGGGGGCGTGGCGGATGAGACCATAACGGGTGTCCGCCCGTTCCAGCCATGCGAGGCGATCACCGCGCGGACGACTTCGTTCATCAACTGCTGGCGGGCGGGGATGGACTGGCGCGTGCTGGCGATCATCACCGCGACGGCATAGCTGCGGCCATCGGGCGCGGTGATCACGCCGACGTCGTTATAACCGGTCGAAAGCCCCGCGAAGTCCTGCCCGGTGCCGGTCTTATGGGCGAGCACCCAGCCGGGCGCGAGGCCGCCGCGCAACCGTTGCGGGCCGGTGCGGCTCTGCCGCATCAGGCCGAGGAGGCGGCTGGTCGACGCGGGCGAGAGCAGTTCGCCGCGCTGCAGCCGGGCGAGCGCGCCGGCGATCGCTTCGGCCGAGGCACCGTCCATCGGATCGGCGAGGTAGCGGTCCATCGCGGCCTGCCGCTGGGCATAGGGGATGGCGGCGCGGGCGGTGCGGAAACCATTATTGTGCGCATATTCGGGCCGCCAGGTCATGCCGGCGATGCCGCTTTGCAGCAGCGTTTCGCCCGGCCCGAACGCGATGCGGCCGAGGCCCTTGCGTTCGATCATCGAACGCACGGCGGTTGGCCCGCCGGCGCGGCGCAGCACCATATCGTTGCAGGTATTGTCGCTCTGCGTCATCGCGATGCGCATCAGTTCGCCATAGCTGGTGGCGTAGCCGTTCGGCCCCATCATCGCGCGGACCGGCTGGTGGAAGACCGTGAGGTTGTCCCGCGTGACGGTGACGGGTTCCTGCAGCGACAGGCCACCCCGATCGACCGCGTCGAGCGCGGTCATCGCCACCCAAAGCTTGCTCACGCTTTGCTGGGGCATCGGCCGATCGGCATTATAACCCACCGTCCAGCCATCGGAGACGTCGCGCACCGCGATGCCGACACTGCCCGAGAAGGAGCGCCCCAGTTCGACGATGCGGCGTTCGAGCGAGGAAGGTGCATGGCTGGCCACCTGGCCGGGCGGCAGTTGCCGGATCGACGGCGCCGATGCTTGCGCGGGCGGCCGGGCCGCTGCGGCGGGCGGGGGCGGTGGCGCGGGTGCGACGCAGGCCGCCGTTGCGGTCATCGCCAGCATCGCCGTCCAGCGGCGCTGCCGCACGATGATTCCCCCCAAATGGCCCATTTTGACGCTCCTCCACCCGATCGACGGTGATTATGCCCGTCGAAGCCGCGCGGGGCTATCGATCCTGCGGCGCGGGGGACTCGACCGGTCCCGCATTCGTCTCGGATCGCCGCCGCTGGCCGATCAGCGTGCGCCACATCAGGACGAAGGTGATGATCGACGCGCAAAGCACGGCGATGCCTGCGCCGATGACGCCGAAATAATGCGGAAGCACGGCGAGCAACGCGACGAGGATCACTGTCGAGATGATCCTGACACGGAGCGCAAGGCCTGCGCGGCCCATGGCAACGAGCGCCGGTTCGAAGCCGACGGCGGCGAAATCCACCGCCGCCGCCGTGCCGAGCGCGAGCAGGATGGGATAAGCGGCGAGAAATTCGCGCCCCGCGATCAGCCCGATGGCGGGCTTGCCGATGGTGATCAGCAGGATGAAGACGATGCCGCCGCCGATCGCCGTCATCCGGAGAGTCCGCCTGAGCAGCGCATCGAACGCCTCGGTGCCGGCGGTGGTGTGGCTGCGCACCAGTTCGGGGAAGATTGCGCGGCCGAGCAGCTGCGACAGCTTGGCGAGGCCCTGGGCGAGCTGTTGGGCGAAGCGGTAGCTGCCGGCGGCGGCGGGCGTGATGACGAGGCCGATGATCAGCACCGCCACTTCCTTGCTGCCCAGACCGAGCATCGAGGTGAGATTGGTCGTCATCGCATAGCGGACGATGCCGGGATTTTCCGCCACGATCTGCCGCATCGTCGCGCGCGGCCAGCGGAAGGGCTGCACGCGATGTGCGGCATACCAATAGGCCATGGCGGTCAGCGCCTCGGCCACCGCCCAGACCGCCAGATAGGCGATCACGCTTGGCCCGGTGAGCCAGACGATGATGGCGCCGATGCAGCGGGTGGACGGGGTGACGGCTTCGGCGAAGGTGGCATCGGCGAAGCGATCGTGCAGGCGCAGCACGCCGGTTGGCGTCCAGTGCGTCGACAATACGATCACCGCGCTGGTGCCGATCGCCTGCCAGGCGAATTCGCGCGTCCAGCCGAAATGACCGGCGAGCAGCAGCGTGCCAGCCATCATCAGCAGCACGCCGACGATGACGGCGGCGACATCGAGCGTGATGGCGAAGCGGACGAGACGGGCGAGCGCGTCGTTCCGCCCGTCGTGCATATAGGGCATGCCGTAGCGGACGATGATCTGCCAGCTCTGGAACGAAACGAAGGTCGCCGCCGCCTGGCCCGCGCCCAGCGCCAGCGCGAACTGGCCGAAGCCGTCAAGCCCGAGCGAACGGGTGACGATGGCGAGATAGACGAGGCTCAGCACCGCGCCGAAACCCTTGCCGCCCAGCATCCAGCCGGTGTTGAGCAGGATGGCGCGCAGCGAGCCGTGGCGAAGGGGGGCGGGGGTCGACATCGATTGCCGCGCCATAAAGCAAATCCGCGTCACATGCGAAGCACAAGATGCGACAATGTTGCGCCGCCGAATGGATGGACTATCTAGGGCCGGTTCCCATCGTTCGAACAGGATCCCGGCCTTGCCCGACATTCTTCCGACGGTCGTCCTCGTCGGCGAAAACGCTACCCGTATCTGGGGGATGAGCATCGACGAGCGCACGCGCCGCATGGCCGACAAGGCGAAGCTGCCTTTCGGCGATGCCCTGGCTGACGCGCCGGCGCTGCTGGTCAATCGCAGCTTCGTGTTCGATCCGCCATGGCTGAAGCATCACGCGGCAAACCCGGGTGCGGTGCTAACGATCGGCGGCGTTCCCGTGATCGGCCATGGCCGCGACGCGGCCGAGCGGGAGCGTATCGCGGCGGCCATGGCCGGTGGCCGGCCGCTTGCCGATACGGGCGCGCTCGATGTCGTCGCCTATGAAGACGGTGCCAGCATCGTCAATGCGGAGCTGCGCAAGCGCGAAACCCCCTTTGCGATGCCGCTGACGCCGGGCACGGTGAAGGCGGCGGAACGGGCCAGCTATTTCGGCGCCTATAAGGGCGTGACCGACATATTGACCAAATATCTGTGGCCGGAATGGGCGCTGGTGCTGACGCGGATCGCCGCGCGGATCGGCATGACGCCCAACATGGTGACGGCGCTGGGCGCCGCGCTGTGCGTGGCCGCCACCTTCGCCTTCTGGCACGGCCATTACTGGCTCGGCATGGCGATGGGGCTGGTGTTCATGGTGCTCGACACGGTGGACGGCAAACTGGCCCGCTGCACGATCACCTCATCCTGGTGGGGCAATGTCTTCGATCATGGCATCGATCTGGTGCATCCGCCCTTCTGGTGGTGGGCCTGGGGCGTCGGCTTGGCGGCTTATGGCCTGCCGCTCGCGCCCGGCCTGTTGTGGATGCTGCTGGCGGTGATCGTCGGGGTCTATGTGCTGCAGCGCGTGGTGGAGGGCGAATTCATCCGCCGCTTCGGCATGCACATCCATGTCTGGCGCAAGGTCGATTCGGATTTCCGGCTGATCACCGCGCGCCGCAACCCGAACATGGTGATCCTGTTCGTGTCGATGCTGTTCCAGCGGCCTGATCTGGGCCTGATCGCGGTTGCGTGGTGGACGGTGATCTCATTCGTCGTTCATGTCGTCCAGCTCGTCCAGGCGATGCTTGCGCGGGCGAACGGACGGGAGATACGCTCGTGGCTGGCATGAACGATACCATCCTGCGCTTCGGCTATCCCGCCACTCTGATCGCCGACTATAAGCATTGGGTGGTGCTGCTCCGCCCCGATCAACCCACGCTTGGCAGCCTGATCCTTGCCGCGAGGGGCGAGGCGCGGGCCTTCGGATCGCTGCCCGCCGCCGCTTATGCGGAGCTGGGCACGGTGACGGCCGATATCGAAGCGGCGCTGAAGCGCGCGGTGGATTACGAAAAGATAAATTATCTCATGCTGATGATGATGGATCCTCATGTGCATTATCACGTCATTCCGCGCTATGCGGGCCAGCGCTCGGCTGAAGGGCTGACGATCGCCGATGCCGGCTGGCCCAAGGTGCCCGCGCTGGGGGAGGCGGTGACGCCCGATGCCGATCAGCTGCGCGGGCTGGCCGGTTGGTTGAAAGGCCATTGGCGGCGCTAACCACCTGCCGATGATCGCCGGGACCGCTGTCAGCTGGGCGGAGCGGCGGGCGCATCGGTAAGGTCGATCACCTCGAATCCCCCGATGGCGGTGCGCCGGTACACCAGCTGCCCCGACTGCATGATATATTTGTATTTCCGGGTGAAACGCTCGACGCGGTAGCTGCCGAGCGGGGATGTCTCCGCGTCCGCCGCGCTGCTCGCCGTGTACCGGCGCGCGCCGATCTGATCGAGCGCGGGTTGGGCCCAGCCCAGCGATCGCGAACCGCGCAGGATTTCCACCTCCGCCGTGCGACCGTCAGGGCGAATCCAGAAGCCGATATCGGCCCACTGGATCGAGCTGGTGCTGCCTAGGCCCATCGGAACGACATCGGGCCCGCCAAATCGCCGTGCGGCGGAATTGGCGGCGATAACGGCGTCCAGATCATAAGGCGGGGCTGAGACCAGCAGGGGTTTTGCGTCGCCGCTCCTCCCCAGTTCGCCGATCAGCGCGGTCACGGATGCATCATCCGCGTCCAGGGCCGCCAGCCTCAGACGCAATACGCGCAGTGCGATCCTGAAACCGGGATCGGCCGCGAGCGGGCGTTTTTCCAGTTGATCGAGCTTGCGCAGCGCCTCGCTCTTGTTGCTCCGCGCCGTCGCCAGCCAGACGACCTTCATCCCGGCAAGCATAGCGGCGCGCTGCTGTCCGGCATCGAGTGCGTCCTTTTCGAGCGAGCGATAGATGGCCGCCGCCTGCCGCCCGTTGCCTAGCTTGACCCACATGTCGCCCATCGCCGTCGTTGCGGCGATCACCGATGGATCGCCGGCGGGCAGATTGTCCCGCAACGTATCGACCTGATGGCGTACCGCGCGGCGATATTCGTCCTGATCGCCTTCGTGCAGCGTGACCGTGGCATAGGCTTCGTAAAGCGCGGCCACGGCGCGTGGCGCTTCCGCCGCATGGTCGCGATTACGCGTGATGGCGCTGGCCAGCAACTTCTTGGCGTCGACATATCGGCCATCGCGGAACTGGGCTTCGGCCAGCGCGATCGACGCCTGTGCATCGCGAAGCGGCGTGCAGCCGCCGGCCGCGCATTCGGCCTGCGCCTCGACAAGGCGTGGCCCGGTGACGATGATGTCGGCGGATTGCACCTGGAGAAGAAGCAGAAGGCCGATCATCGCGCGCTCCTCTTGCGTTGCGGGGGATTGTGCTGCGGAACCGACCGGAATTCAATATGTCGGCGGGCTCGCGGTGTGGGCGCCCGCCGTGACGCTGCCGGCAAGGGAACACCCGCCGGGATGACCCGGCGGGCGCCTTCTCCTCCCCAGGAAAAGCTCAGGGAAGCGCTCAGCCGAAGCGGCCGAGGCGGTGATAGAGATTGCTGTATTTGGACGATTCCGGCTTGTCCTGAATTTCGCGCAGATAATGGTGCACGGCCTGCTTCAGGAGCTGGAAGTCCTCCGTCGAGAAGACGGGGCGGGCGCGGGTCGGTTCGGTCATCGTTCGTCTCCTTCCATTGGCATCATGCGGCGGCGGGCGGTGTCGGTGATCGCGGCCGTTGCGGGTTCCGCGATTGTTGTTTTCTTACAAGCCCAGAGAACCGCGATGCGCTGTCCTTGCCTGTGATTTGCCGACAATGCCGGCGGATGGCGATGGAGAGGGCGTGGATTATCGTGTGATGGCGTGGACAGCGCGTTACAGTTTGAAGTAATGTTGTATGGATATTTACTAGCAGGGGCGGTGCTTGCATGGCCGAAAGGAAGATTTTCGCCGGGCATGCGGTGCGCCGGCTGCGCCGGGGCACGGGGCTGACGCAGGCGGCGATGGCCGAGGCGCTCGACATTTCCGCCAGCTATCTGAACCTGATCGAGCGCAACCAGCGGCCGCTGACGGCGGCGCTGATGCTGAAGCTCGGCGAGCGTTTCGACATGGATCCGCGTCTGCTCGCGGCCGATGAGCCGGGGGGCGGGGCGGATGCGATCCGGCGGCGGCTGGCCGATCCCCTGTTCGCCGACATCGGTGTCGATCGCGCGGAAGTGGAGGAATGGCTGGCGGCGGCGCCGGGCGGCGCGGAGGCCTTCGCCCGCGCGTTCGATCGCTTGCGCGACGGAGCGGCCACGCCCGTCTCCGACGAGGATGGCGCGATCGCGGCGGTGCGCCGGGAAACCGAGCGATGGCGCAACCATTATCCCGATCTCGATGCTGCGGCCGAGGCGCTGGCCGACGAATTGCGGCTGGGCAATGCCGATCTCTATGGCGCGATCGCCGAACGGCTGCGGGTGAAGCACCAGCTGGCCATCCGCATCCTGCCCGTGGACGCGATGCCCGATCGGCTGCGGCGCCTGGATTATCACGCCCGCCAGATCCAGCTTTCCGAAATGCTCGACCCCGCATCGCGAACCTTTCAGGCGGCGTTTCAGCTGGCGCAGATCGAGGCGCGGGGTGAGATCGAGGCATTGGTGGCGGGGGCGGCCTTTGGCGAGCGCACGGCGGAGCGACTGTTCCGGCGCACCGTCACCTCCTATTTCGCGGCGGCGCTGATGATGCCTTATGGCCGGTTCCTGCGCGCGTGCGAGGCGACCGGCTATGATCTGGAACTGTTGCAGCGCCGCTTCAATGCCGGTTTCGAGATGGTGGCGCACCGGCTGACGACGTTGCAGCGCGTGGGCGCACGCGGATTGCCCTTCTTCATGGTGCGCGTGGATCGGGCCGGGCAGGCATCGAAACGCTATGCCGGCGCTTCGGCATCGCCGCTCGCCACGGCGGCGGGGCGGTGCCCGCTGTGGCGCGTCCACCACGCCTTCGACCGGCCGGGCGAAATCGTGCGGCAATTGGTGGTGCTGGAGGATGGCAGCCGCTGGTTCACATTGTCGCGCACGGTGCAGTCGCAGGTGCGATCGCCGAACGGCATCCGCGCCGAATTCGCGATCGGCCTGGGGCTCGCCGCGCAGAATGCGGCGGTGCTGCACCATGCGCGGGGGATGGATCTGGAGGGCGAGGGCATGCCGGTGGGGCTGGGTTGCCGCCGCTGCATGCGCGCCGATTGCCCGCAGCGGGCCGAGCCGCCGATGGGCCGCGTCCTGCTGCTCAACGATCGGGAGCGCGGATTGACGCCCTTCACCTTTGGCGGCGATTGAGGGCGGTGGAGCTTAAGGCCGGTCAGCGCCAGTTGGGCTGCATCACCACCATCATCAGCACGAAGCCGAGATAGAGCAGGCCGGGCAAGGCGGGGATAAGGACGGTGAGTGTCGCCGCCGTTTCGCTGTGGCGCCGCTTGAACCACAAGGCGACGCCCAGCGCAGCAAGCGCCGCGACAATCAGGGTGATCCACGGCCCGATATTCGCGCCCGCCCCCGATCGATCGCCAAGGCCGATGGCGAGGATGAGCAGCAGCACGGCCGCCAACACCGCATCGAATGCGAAGAGCAACCAGAAAGCCATGGCCGGAGGGTAGCATTCCGACGCACATTCGCAAACCGGCAGCGCAGGCTTGTCGGGTGGGTCAGCGCACCTGATCGAGCGTGGAATGGCGCAGCCGCTTCAGTTCATCGACGATCCGGCGCACATCCTGGCTGGCACCGCGCGGCAGGACGAGCACGGCATCGCCGGTCGCCACCACGATCAGATCGCTGACGCCAACGGCGGCGACCAGCGGTCCGTCGCTGCGGATCAGGCAATTGTTGGTGTCGAGCGCGATCACCTCGCCCTGATGGCAGTTGCCGGCATCGTCCGGGCCGGTGATGGCGTGCAGCGCATCCCAGCTGCCGACATCGGACCAGCCCATTTCGACGGGCACGACGGCGACCTGATCGGCCTTTTCCATCACGGCATAGTCGATCGAATCGGCGGGGGAGGCGGTGAAGGCGATCTTGTCCGGATGGATGCGCGCGCCGTCGCGGTCCGCCGCCGCCATGGCGGCCCCGGTTGCGGACGCGATATCCGGCGCGAAACGCCTGAGCGCGGCGAGATAGGCGCCCGCGCGGAACATGAAGATGCCACCGTTCCAGACATAGCGGCCATCGGCGAGATAGCTTTGCGCGGTCGCAAGATCGGGCTTTTCGACGAAGCGATCGACCTTGTGGGCGCCCGGCGCGATCTCGGCCCCTTCGCGGATATAGCCATAGCCGGTTTCTGGCGCGTCGGGCGCGATGCCGAACGTCGCCATCCAGCCCTGTTCGACGAGCGGGAGCGCCGTGGTGACGGCGCGGTGGAATGCCGCGACGTCGGCGATCACATGGTCGCTCGGCATCACCAGCAGGATGGTTTCCGGCGGGACGGCCAGCGCGGCAAGCGCGATCGCCGGGGCAGTGTTGCGCCCGGTGGGTTCGAGGATCAGCGCGTCGGCCGGCGCGCCGATATTGACAAGTTGTCGTTCGATCTCGTCCGCATGGGCAGCGTTTGCCACCACCAGCGGCGGGCTGAAATGCGCTGCGTCGCTCGTCCGTGCCGCCGTCAATTGCAGCATCGAACGATCGTCGGTCAGGCTGAGCAATTGCTTGGGGCGCATCGTGCGCGACATCGGCCAAAGCCGCGTGCCCGCGCCGCCGGAGAGGATGACGGGCGTTATCTTGGTCCCGGGCGTGTCCATGATCCTCCTTGGGGCGGCGCTGTCCTGCATCCGATCGCCATGCTGTGATGCCATCTCACAATGATCGGATCATCCTTAAAATCCGTGATCTACGCCATGGTTTCAGAAAATTTTTGTAAATATCGGCGACACTATGAATGTCGAAGATTTTTACGGTTTGGCGGGGCGGACGGACATGAACAATGCCGTGATTGCAAGCGCTTTGCCGTTTTCGTGGCCTCATGCTGCGATAAAGCGGGCATTTCGTGCGCTTTTCGTTATTGTCCCGGCTGTTCCAGATAGGGGCAGGGCCGCTCGGGGGGGCAGGTAGTGAATAGTGACGCGATAGGCGTCTGGAGCCACGCGCTGGCGGCTATCCTGTTCGCCGCGCTGGCGCTGTGGCAGGTGCAGCGGCCCAAGGGCGGCATGCAGCGCAGGACGCTGGCGCTGGCGTTCGCGATGACGGCTGCCTGGGCGGTGACGGTGATGCTGGCCGGCCCCGGATCGCTGCCCGGCCGGATCGGCGAAACCGGGCGCAACCTGGCCTGGCTGGGCTTCATGTTCGGGCTGCTGCGGCAGGGGACGGGAAGCTCGACCCGATCGACGATCGTCGCGCTTTATTCGGTGCTGGCGGTGGTCGGCCTCGGACAGATCCTTGTCGATGTCGTCGCCAGCTATGCCGCGCCGGGCGACCGGCGCGGGCTGGAGGCACTGTTCTTCGCGATCCTGCTGCTGCGCATGACCTTTGCGGTGGGCGCGCTGGTGCTGGTCCACAATCTCTACACCGCCGCCACGCCGGATGCGCGCTGGGGCATCCGGCTGCCGATGATCGCGCTCGCGTCGATGTGGGTCTATGATCTCAACCTCTACACCGTCGCCTATCTGGGCCATAGCTGGCCGATCGCGCTCTATGCCGGGCGCGGCATCATCATGGTGCTGCTGACCCCGCTTTTCGGCCTGGCGAGCCGGCGCAACACGCGCTGGCGGATGCGGATATCGCGCACCGTGACCTTCCAGTCGCTGTCGCTGATGGCGATCGGTTTCTACCTGATCGCGATGGTGATCGTTGCCCGCGCGATCGAACTGATCGGCGGCGATTACACGCAGGTCGCGCAGGTGACGGTGGTTTTCGGCATGTCCGTCGCCGCGCTCGCCTTTCTGCCGGTCGGCCGTATCCGGGCCTGGCTGAAGGTGAAGGTGGCCAAGCACCTGTTCCAGCATCGTTATGATTATCGCGTGGAATGGATGCGGTTCACCGACACGATCGGCCGGCCGGACGAGGGCGCCGATCCGCTCGACGTGCGCGTGATCCAGGCGATCGCCGACATCATGGAATCGCAGGGCGGCTTGCTTTTGACACCCGATGGCAGCGGCGGGCTGATGCTTTCTGCCCAGTGGAACTGGCCGCTGGCGGACGTGCCCACGGTCGCCGCCGACGCCGCCTTCGTGCGCCTTGTGGAAGCCACGGGCCGCATTCTCGAATTCGATGCCGTGCGCCGCGACGAGGATGAGATCGGCGCCGATACCACGCCGGGGTGGATCGTCGCCGAACAGCGCGCCTGGGCCGGCGTGCCGCTGATCCACTATGACCAGTTGGTCGGCCTCGTTCTGCTGGCGCGACCGCGCGTCGATCGTGGCCTCGACTGGGAGGATTTCGATCTGCTGCGCGTCGCCGGCCGGCAGGTGGCGAGCTATCTGGCAGAAGCGCGCGGACAGGAGGCGCTCAATGAATCCCGCCGGTTTGACGAATTCAACCGGCGCTTCGCCTTCATCATGCACGACATCAAGAATCTGGTCAGCCAGCTCAGCCTGCTGACCCGCAATGCCGAGCGCCACGCCGACAACCCGGATTTCCGGGCGGACATGATCGCGACCCTGCACAGCTCGACCGCGAAGATGAACGATCTCCTCGCCCGCCTGTCGCAACACAATACCGGCCGCCCGGCCGAGCCCCGCCCGGTCGTGCTGAAAGCCATCGCCGATACCGTCGCGGCGGCGCGCAACAAGCTGCACCCGGTGCGCGTCGATGGCGGCACCGATGTCATCGCGTCGGCCGATCCGCCCCGGCTGGAACAGGCGATCGGGCATCTTGTGCAAAATGCCATCGATGTCAGCCCGCCGGGGGAAGCCGTGTGGCTGCATGTCGAGCGGCGCGGGCTGGAGGCCGTGATCTCCATCGTCGATCGTGGGGAGGGCATGTCCGCCGAATTCATCCGCAACCGGCTCTATCGGCCCTTCGCTTCCACCAAGCCGGGCGGCTTCGGCATCGGCGCGTTCGAGGCGCGCAGCCTGATCGCGGCGATGGGCGGGCGGCTGGAGGTGGAAAGCCGCGAGGGCGCGGGCACCCGCTTTTCGATCATCCTGCCAGTGACCCAGATCACGGCGGATGCTGAGCGATTCGTTAATGCGTTGACCCCATCATGAGCCAGATGACCGAAAAACCCCGCCTCCTGATCGTCGAGGACGATGAAGGCCTGCAGCGGCAGCTCCGCTGGGCCTATGAGGATTATGACGTGATCGTCGCCAGCGACCGTGTCGGCGCGATCGACGCTTTGCGCGCAACCGAGCCTGCCGTCGTGACGCTCGATCTCGGCCTGCCGCCCGATCCCGACGGCGTGACCGAGGGCTTTGCGACGCTGGAGGAGATCCTGCGGCTCAAGCCCGATACCAAGGTGATCGTGGCGTCGGGCCATGGCGCGCGTGAAAGCGCGCTGCGGGCGATCGCGTCCGGCGCCTATGATTTCTACCAGAAGCCCGTCGATATCGACACGCTGGGCCTGATCGTCGCGCGGGCATTCCACCTGCACGCCATCGAGGCGGAAAATGCCCGGCTGGCGGCCGCCGGTTCGGGTGGCGAGACGGTGCTGGGCAGCATCGTTACCGCCGCGCCGGAAATGCTGAAGGTCGCCCGCACGATCGAGCGCGTGGCCAATGCCAATGTTTCGGTGATGTTGCTGGGCGCGAGCGGCACCGGCAAGGAATTGCTGGCGCGCGGGCTGCACAATGCCAGCGGGCGGGCCAAGGGCGCGTTCGTCGCGATCAACTGCGCGGCGATCCCGGAAAACCTGCTCGAAGCCGAGCTGTTCGGCTATGAAAAGGGCGCCTTCACCGGCGCGGTGAAGACCACCGAAGGCAAGATCGAGCTGGCCGAAGGCGGCACGCTGTTCCTGGACGAAGTGGGCGATATTCCGCTGCCGCTGCAGGTGAAGCTGCTGCGCTTCCTGCAGGAACGCGTGATCGAACGCATCGGCAGCCGCCGCGCCATTCCGGTCGACACGCGCATCGTCTGCGCGACGCACCAGGATCTGGAGGCGATGATCGCCGCCGGCAGCTTCCGCGAGGATCTCTATTACCGGCTGGCCGAAATCGTGGTCCGCATCCCCACTTTGGCCGAACGCCATGGTGACGCGACCCTGCTCGGCAAGCATTTCCTGACGCGCTTCGCCAAGGAGATGAACCCGGCGGTGAAGGGCTTTGCGCCCGATGCGCTGGCTGCGATCAACGACTGGGCATGGCCGGGCAATGTCCGCGAGCTGGAAAACCGCCTGAAGCGTGCGGTGATCATGGCCGAGGGCAAGCTGGTGACAGCCGCCGACCTCGATCTCGACCTGAGCAGCGAGGGCGCGGAGCTGATCAATTTGAAGGCCGCGCGCGAAATGGCGGATCGTCGCGCCATCCGGCAGGCGCTGGCCCGCACCGAAGGCAATATCTCCAACGCGGCCAAATTGCTGGGGATCAGCCGGCCGACGCTTTACGACCTGTTCAAGCAGTACGACCTGCAGGCCTGACCACTCACATCATTCGGCGAAAGCCGGGGCCGCGATTGTGTGCTGGATTACCGCACGAGATGCCGGCCTTTGCCGGCATCTCGCGGGAGACGCGCGTCAGCGGACGCGCGGGCCGCCATAAGGCATGGGCGGCGGCGGGCGACGGTCGCGACGCGGCAACTGCGCCTGATAGGCGACCGAACAATGATCCAGGCAATAAGGGAAGCCCGGGTTGATCGGCGAGCCGCAGAAATGGAAATCCGGTTCGCCCGGATGCCCGATCGGCCACTTGCAGATCTTGTCGTTCAGATCGAGCAGCGACGTCTTGCCCGCGATGTCGGCCGACGGCTTGGCCGGAACCAGGCGGCGCGGCGGCGCGGGCGTGGCGGGGGGCTGCTGTTCGCCGGGCGACTGGCGCTGGAAGCCGCCCGGGCCGATCGAACGGAACACCTGCTGCGGCTGCGAAGATCCTGCCGCCGGCGCGGGCGTCGGTGCGGGGGCGGCGGCAACCGGGGCTGCCGGCGCGGGCTTGGCGACAGGTGCGGGGGCCGGCGCGGGCGGGGGAGGCGGTGGTGGCGCCGCGGCGACGGGCGCCGCCTTTTCCGCCTTGGGGGCCTTGGGCGCAGCATCGCTATTGCTGCTATCGCCGCCGCGCACGGGCGACGGGCGCGATTGCAGGCCAAGGCGATGCGCCTTGCCGATCACCGCGTTGCGGCTGACGCCACCCAGTTCTTCCGCGATCTGGCTTGCGGTGTTGCCCGCTTCCCAGAGCCGCTTGAGCTGATCGATCCGTTCGTCCGTCCAGGCCATTCGTCGTCCTTGCGCTTTCCCGCGCTTGCGGGCGGGCTTGGCAGTCGATAGGCGCTAGAGCCATGAACGACCAGCCCGAAAACTTGGTGCGCGCCACCCCCGGCGTACCGGTGATCCCGTTCGTCAACTGGGGAGGAATGCGCGCGCTCTATGTGAAGGAGGTGCGACGTTTCTTCAAGGTCCAGCTCCAGACGATATGGGCGCCGGCGATCACGACGCTGCTTTTTCTGGTGATCTTCACCGTCGCATTGGGCGGCGGCGGGCGTCAGGTGATGGGCGAACCCTTCGCCAATTTCATCGCGCCGGGCCTGATCGTGATGGGCATGATGCAAAATGCCTTCGCCAATTCCAGCTTCTCGCTGCTCGTCGGCAAGATCCAGGGCACCATCGTCGATTATCTGATGCCGCCGCTTTCTTCGGGTGAGGTGTTGTTCGCGCTCGTCGCCGCCGCGATCACCCGGGCGATTCTGGTGGGGCTGACGGTGTGGCTGGCCATGTGCTTCTGGCCGGGTGTCGAGGTGGTCCCCCAGCATTTCTGGGCGGTGATCTGGTTCGGCCTGATGGGTTCGGCGCTGCTCTCCTTCCTGGGCGTGCTGACGTCGATCTGGGCGGAAAAGTTCGACCATGCGGCGGCCGTCACCAATTTCGTCATCCAGCCGCTCTCGCTGCTGTCTGGCACCTTCTACGCCGTCGACGCGCTGGCGCCGACATTTCAGGCGATCAGCCATGCGAACCCGTTCTTCTATGTGATTTCGGGCTTCCGCTACGGCTTCATCGGCATCGCCGACTCGCCCATCGCGATCGGTGCGGTGGCGCTGTTGGGCGTGAACATCGTGCTTTGTGCGATCTGCTATGTGCTGCTGTCGAAGGGCTGGAAGCTCAAGAATTGAGCCTCGTCGGGCAGGGGGTTGTCCCGCCCCGCGCGGGGCGATAAAAGCCCATTTCGAATGAAGGCGGCCGGACAGGGCCGCCTTTTTGCGTTTCCGGAGTTTTCCCGCACTTTTTTCGTGAAGGAGTAGTCTCGATGGCCATTACCCCGCTCATGCCCGTATACCCGCGGTGTGGCGTGCGGCCGGTGCGAGGCGAGGGTTGCTACCTGATCGGTGAGCGCGGCGAGCGTTATCTGGATTTTGCCGCCGGCATCGCGGTCAACGCGCTCGGCCACGGGCATCCGCACCTTACCAAGGCGATCCAGGAACAGGCGGCGACGCTGATGCACGTTTCCAACCTCTACGGTTCGCCGCAGGGTGAGGCGCTGGCGCAGCGCATCGTCGACAACAGCTTCGCCGACACGGTGTTCTTCACCAATTCGGGCGTCGAGGCGATCGAGTGTGCGATCAAGACCGCGCGCCGTTACCATTATGCCAACGGCAACCCCCAGCGGCACAAGCTGATCACCTTCAAGAACGCCTTCCATGGCCGTTCGCTGGGCGCGATCAGCGCGACCGACCAGCCCAAGATGCGCGATGGGTTCGAACCGCTGCTGCCGGGCTTCGCTTATGTGCAGTTCAACGATCTCGAAGCCGCGCTGGCCGCGATCGACGATGAGACCGCCGGCTTCCTCGTCGAAACCGTGCAGGGCGAAGGCGGGATGACGGCGGGAACGCCGGAATTCATCCAGGGCCTGCGCAAGGCGTGCGACGAGCATGGCCTGCTGCTCATCCTCGACGAGATCCAGTGCGGTTATGGCCGTACCGGCAAGATGTGGGCCTATGAGCATTATGGCATCACGCCGGATATCCTGACGGCGGCCAAGGGCATTGGCGGCGGTTTCCCGCTGGGTGCGTGCCTGGCGACCGAGGAAGCGGCCAAGGGCATGGTGGTCGGCACCCATGGATCGACCTATGGCGGCAATCCGCTCGGCATGGCGGCGGGGCAGGCGATCCTCGACGTGATGCTGGAGCCGGGCTTCCTGGAACATGTCACCAAGATGGGCGAGCGCCTGCGCGCCGCGTTCGAACAGCTCATCCCCAACCACGACCATCTGTTCGAGGAAATTCGCGGCAAGGGGCTGATGCTCGGCGTCAAGATGAAGGAACCGGCGGTGAGCCGCGATTTCGTGGCGCATCTGCGCGACAATCACGGGTTGCTGACGGTGGCGGCGGGCGAAAATGTGTTCCGCGTGCTGCCGCCGCTGGTGATCGACGAGAGCCATATCGCCGAATGCATCCAGAAGCTTTCCGAAGGCGCGCGGACCTACACTCCGCCGGCGGCGGCATGAGCCGGCATTTCCTCGACCTCGCCGATGCCGGCGGGGACGCGATCGCGGCGATGCTGAACGACGCGATCGACCGCAAGGAAGCGCGCGCCAACTGGCCGAAGGGCAAGGCGGATGCCGATGCCCCGCTGGCCGGCCGCACGCTGGCGATGATCTTCGAGAAGAATTCGACCCGCACGCGCGTGTCGTTCGACATGGCGATGCGCCAGTTGGGTGGCACGACGATCGTGATGGATGCGGGCTCGATGCAGCTCGGCCGGGGCGAGACGGTGGCGGATACGGCGCGCGTGCTTTCGCGCTTCGTCGACGCGATCATGATCCGTACCGACGATCATGCGAAGCTGATCGAGATGGCCGAGCATGCGACCGTGCCGGTGATCAACGGCCTGACCGATCACAGCCATCCGTGCCAGATCATGGCCGACATGCTGACCGTGATCGAACGCCACAAGGCGCTGCCCGGCACGCGCTGGGCATGGCTGGGTGACGGCAACAACGTGCTCCATTCGATCATCGAGGCGGGCAGCCTGATGGGCTTCGACGTCCGCGTCGGCTGCCCGGCGGGCTATGAGCCGTCGATGGAGGTGCTGGAAGCGGCGCTGAAGCGCGGCACCACCGTTCCGATCCTGCGCGATCCGGTGGCGGCGGTGAAGGATGCCGACGTCGTCGTCACCGACACCTGGATATCGATGGGGCAGGAACATGCCGAGGAGAAGCTGGCGGCGATGACGCCTTATCAGGTGAACGCGGCGCTGATGGCGCACGCCAAGCCCGATGCCGTGTTCCTCCACTGCCTGCCCGCCCATCGTGGCGAGGAAGCGACCGACGACGTGCTCGATGGCCCGCGCTCGGCGATCTGGGACGAGGCGGAGAACCGCCTCCACGCCCAGAAATCCGTGCTTCTCTGGTGCTTCGGGATGATCGGCTGACCCGCACGCCACGGGCCAGACATCGCAGGACTGGAAACTTCGCCCCTCCATACCGACATGGAGGGGCGAATGATTCCGGCGGTCGCCGGAGGCTGGAGCGGTCCATCCGAGCCGTAGGCGTCGGGCGAACCGCTCCTTGATTGTGATAGGCCGCGATTTCCAGGGCAGCAGATGCGTCATCTGCGTCGAAATCGCTCTAAGGAATTGATCTTGAAAGCCAATGGTAACGGAAAGAGCGAGATGCCCGTGGTCGCCCATGTCGATCAGGCGCTCGGCTTCACCATCCCGTCCCGCCATGCGCGGGGGCGGATCGTCCGCCTCGGCCCGGTGCTCGATGGCGTGCTCGCTGCGCATGGCTATCCGCTGGCCATCGGCCGCCTGCTCGCCGAGGCGCTGACGCTGACCGCGCTGCTCGGTTCGACGCTGAAGGATGCCGGCGGCCAACTGACCATCCAGGCGCAGACCGAGGGCGGCGTCGTCGACCTGCTGGTCTGCGATTATCGCGGGGGCGAGATGCGCGGCTATGTCCGCCACGATGCCGAGCGGCTGGCCGAAATGCCGGTCGATCCGTCGCTGTTCGCGCTGTTTGGTCGCGGCTATCTCGCCATCACCTTCGATCAGGCGGCGACGGGTGAACGCTATCAGGGCATCGTGCCGCTGGAAGGCGGATCGCTTGGCGCGGCGGCCGAGGCCTATTTCAACCAGTCGGACCAGTTGCCGAGCTTCGTCAGGCTGGCGACGAACGGCGGCGGCATTGGCGGCCATATCGCCGGCGGCATCCTCATCCAGCACCTGCCCGATGGCGAGGAGGGCCGGGAGCGCCTGCACGTCCGCCAGGATCGCGAGGAATGGGACCATGTCACCGCGCTCGCCGGCACGATCCGCGACGAGGAACTGCTCGATCCCACGCTGCCGCTGGATCAGATCGCCTGGCGGCTGTTCCATGAGGAGAGCGAGGTCCGCGTGCTGCCGATGATTTCGCTGAGCGGCAATTGCCGTTGCAATGCCGATCATATCCGTTCGGTGATTGCGCGCTTCCCGGCCGAGGAGCGGGCCGAGATGGTCGAGTCGGATGGGATGATCCATGTCGACTGCGAATTCTGTTCCAGCCGCTACAGCTTCGCGCTTGCGGATTTTGCATGATGACGAAAATGGAAAATCGCAAGACGAAGTGACGAAGCGCACAGACGGCTCGACAAACAAGCCTTACTTTCAGCCGTGTCAGGGTCGCCGTGAAATGGCGGCCATTGTATAGCTGTTAACGTGGCATGGTTAGAAGTCGAGGCTGTGTGGGGCTGGCGTTTTCCTGGCCCGTTTCAGCCGGGATTCGAGGTTGGCGTCATGTTTAACCGTCAGTTATTGTTGCGTATGCTTGTCATTTGTGCGGCGTCCGGCGTTGCTGCTGCCGCCCATGGCGCAGCCCCCCAGCCGCTTTCGGCGGTGGGCACGCTGCAGCCGGGGCTCTGGCAATTGCAGGCCGAGGGCGAGGCGCCGCGCAGGATCTGCGTCGGCGATACCAGCGCGCTCGTCCAGATCCGCCATGCGGGAACGCCGTGCAGCCGCCTCGTCATCGCCGACCAGCGGTCCAGCGCGACGGTGCATTATAGCTGCCCCGGGGCCGGCTGGGGGCGGACGACGCTGAAGGTGGTGACGCCGCGTTCGGCGACCATCGACACGCAGGGTATTGCCGGCAACGCGCCTTTCGCCTTCACCGCCGATGCGCGGCGCATGGGCGATTGCCCGACCAAGAGCGCAAGTCTGAACGAGAGCCGATACAACCGTTAAGCCGGGGTTTACCTGGCCGGGTTTATATCGATCCACGATGTGTCGGCGTTTGGCACATTCCCTCCCTAGCAGGCCCTTCGGGGCCCAACTGGGCCGTCCATTCGGGCGGCCCGTCCTTTTGGGGGCGCCTTCGCGCGTTCCGATGGCGGCGCTTTCGCACCCGCACAAAATCGGCTAGGCGCCTGTGCATCCAATCCGCCCGGCAACCGGCAGTTCCGCCATGGCCGGACGGGCGATCGGCCCTGGGCCCATGACAACGGACTGAAGTGAGGACTGTCGATATGAACGAGCAGAAGCCCGGCGCCGTCGTGCTGCTTTCGGGTGGGCTCGATTCCATGGTCGCGGCGGGCATTGCACGCGAACGCGGCTTTGCGATCAACGCGCTGACGATCAACTACAACCAGCGCCATCTGGTCGAGCTGGCGGCGGCGCGGCGCATCGCGGCGATGCTGGATGTCGCCCGTCATGTGACGCTGCCGCTCGATCTCACCCTGTTCGGCGGATCGGCGCTGACCGACGATATCGCGGTTCCCAAAACCGGTGTCGGCGAAGAAATTCCCGTCACCTACGTGCCCGCGCGCAACACGATCTTCCTGTCGCTGGCGCTGGGCTGGGCCGAAGCCTGCGGGGCTTATGACATCTTCCTTGGCGTCAACGCGCTCGATTATTCGGGCTATCCCGATTGCCGTCCCGAATTCGTCGAGAAGTTTCAGGAACTGGCTGACCTGGCGACGAAGGCAGGTGTCGAAGGGCGCCGCTTCACCATCCACAGCCCGCTGCTGCACATGACCAAGGCCGATATCGCGCGCGAGGCCGATCGGCTGGGGCTGGATGCCGGGCAGAGCTGGTCCTGCTACGATCCCGCGCCGGGCGGCAAGCATTGCGGCCTGTGCGATAGCTGCCGGCTGCGCGCGCGCGGCTATGAGGAGGCCGGCATTCCCGATCCGACGCAATACGCCACGCGGCCATGACCAGCTACGCCGTCAAGGAAATCTTCCTGACCCTGCAGGGCGAAGGGCGGCAGGCCGGGCGCCGGGCCGTCTTCCTGCGCTTTGCCGGCTGCAATCTGTGGACCGGGCGGGAGCAGGATCGGGAAAGCGCGGACTGCCGTTTCTGCGACACCGATTTCGTGGGCATGGATGGCGATCATGGCGGCCGGTATCGCGATGCCGCAGCACTGGCCGACAAGGTGGCGGCGCTGTGGGCCGAAGGCCTGGTCGGTGAGGCGGGGGCTGTGCCCTTCGTGGTGATGACCGGCGGTGAGCCGCTGCTGCAGGTGGACGACGCGCTGATCGCCGCCCTGCATGCGCGGGGCTTTGAAATCGCGGTGGAAACCAACGGCACGATCGCGGCGCCGGCCGGGATCGACTGGATCTGCGTCAGCCCGAAGGCGGGGACGGAGATCGTCCAGCGTTCGGGGCAGGAGCTCAAGCTTGTCTGGCCGCAGCCCGGCAATGATTATCGCGCGATGGAGGGTTGGGCGTTCGACCATTTCCTCGTCTCGCCGATGGACGGGCCCGATGTGGTGGAGACCACCGCCGCAGCGGTGGCCTTCGTTCTGGCCAACCCCCGCTGGCGGCTGTCGGTGCAGTCGCATAAGCTGATCGGCGTGCGCTGAGAGCAGGCGTTAGAGAATCCGGGCTTTAGCCGGATTGTGGTGTCGCGCTGGAAATGCGCCGAACGCGCATTTCCAAACCCGTCTATCCGATCAGCCGCACTTGCGGCTGTTGTAGCGGCCCTTCTTGTCCCAGCATTTCGGGCTGAGATCGGCCAGCTGGCGCGGCGCCAGCGTGTAGCGATAGGCGTAAAGCCCGTCGCCGGTGGGCACCAGGCTGTTGCGGAATTCGCGCATCCGCGTTTCCGCCGTCAGGTGCAGATCGCCCTTGCGGCGGCCGACGGCATCGCGGCCGATCAGCGCGGCGGTGTCGCAGAAGCTGTATTGGGCGTGCAGCGTCGAAAAACCGTTATAGGTTTTCGTCGTGTACTGGTCGAAATCCTTCTGCCAGCCACGCCCGTTCATCCGTTTGAAATAGGCGCCCAGCGTGTTGTAGGCGTCGTTCAGTTCGCGATCATGGTGGCGCAGGATGTCGTTATAATTGCGCACCGTCATCAGCGACGGCGAAAACTGGCACTGGAGCGCCGCGACGTTCAGGCCCGCGCGCATGTTCCACAGCAGATGCGCCTGCAATTCCTTGGGCGTCGCCTTGGGCATCGCAAGGCCGATGCCGGGTTCGTCCCCGCGCACGGGATCGCCCGCCAGATTGGGCTTCACCCAATAAAGATAGGATGCGGCCGCAGGCGCCGCCTGCGCCCCGACAATCGTTGCCAGCGCTGCGATGCCAAGCCGCCAGCTGCGTATAACCATGAAACCCTCCGCTTTAGCCCGCTGTTAAACATTAACCGGGCCGCGAGATAAAGGGCGAACATGTGATTTGCGACAGGCTGTGGCCTTCGGGACTCACCGGATTCCGGCTCGCGGATATGAAAAAGGGCCACCCGTCGCCGGGCGGCCCTCTTGCCAAGCCATGGGCTCGGGCGATGTTACATCGCGTTGGTGGCGTTTTCCGCCGCATTGTCGACGGCCGCGTTCTCGGCCGGGGCCGCTGCGGCATTGTCCATCACCATGTTGTCGCTGGCGCCGGCGGCGTCGACGGCGGTGACATCGTTCACGGAACCTTCCATCGACGGCTCGGCGGCATTGATCTCGGTCGTGTTGGTGTCGGTCGTCGTCGTTTCGCCGCCGCAGGCCGAAACCAGCAGCGCCGCCCCGGCAACCATCGCCGCAGTCATCATCTTGGAAAAGGTATCACGCATCATCGGCTCCCTAGTGGTCGACCCGGCACGGCTTATGGCCTGAAAATCCAGATCGGGCGCGACCCTATCGGCAAAATTCCGGCCGCTCAAGCATCGCAGCACGGCTGCGGCAAGGCTTGCAGAAAGGCCGGGAAGCGGGCCTGGAGCGCATTGTCGAACTCTGCCATCGACACATTCCTGCCCAGCGCCTGCAGGCTGGTGACCGGATATTCGGCGATGCCGCAGGGGACGATCCCGCCGAAATGGGCAAGATCCGGCGCGATGTTCATGGCGAAGCCGTGGAAGGTGACCCAGCGCGTCACCCGCACGCCGATCGCGCCGATCTTCGCCTCCCGGCCGTGGGCATCGTCCACCCAGATGCCGATCCGGCCATCGGCGCGGCGGGCCGCGACGCCGAAATCGCCCAGCGTGTCGATCAGCCAGCCTTCGAGCAGGTGGACGAAGCGGCGGACATCGCGTCCCCGTGTGCCAAGGTTGATCATCACATAGCCGGTGCGCTGGCCGGGGCCGTGATAGGTATATCGCCCGCCGCGCCCGGCGCGGAAGACGGGAAAGCGATCGCCCGCCAGAAGCTCGGCCGGGTCGGCGCTGGTGCCGGCGGTGTAAAGCGGCGGATGTTCCACCAGCCACACCTGTTCGGCGGCCTCGCCCGCGGCGATCGCGGCAGCGCGGGCCTGCATGGTTTCAAGCGCGACGGGGTAGGGGGTCAGGCCGGGCGATACGCGCCATTCGACGGGGGAAGCGATGCCATCCATCGGCCCCAATTGGGGCGCCGGCAATAAAGGATCAAGCCTGGATTGCGTGGCTAGCCCCGTGCCTTGTAGAGGGTGCGCCCGGCATGTGCCGGATCGGGAGCAAGCATGGCCTTATCGATCACCGCCGCCTGGGATGATGCCCGCGCCTTCGTCGCGCGGGAACGGGCGTTGCTCGTGCCGCTGGGGCTGACCCTGCTGGTCGTGCCGAGCGCGCTTGCCGAAATCCTTGCCCCGCAGGCGTCGGCCGATGGCGTCGAATCCGGGCCGTGGATGCTGGCGCTGCCGATCCTGTTCCTGTGCACGCTGGTCGCGTCGCTTACGGTGACGCGGCTGGCGCTGGGTGGCGGCGTTTCGGTGGGCGAGGCGCTGCATAACGCGGTGCGGCGCATGCCGGTCGCGATCGGATCGAGCCTCGTTCTCGCCGTCGCCGCGCTCGCCGCCTTCATGCCGATCGCGCCGCTGCTGCCGGCGCCGGGGGCGGTGCCGCAGGTGGGTGGTGCCACCGCGCTCGTGCTGATGCTCTACATGACGGCGCTGCTGGCCGGCGTGTTCTTCCTCGGCATCCGGCTGCTGCTGGTGAATGTCGTGATCGTCAGCGAACCGGTGGGCGTGATCGCGGCGCTCAAGCGCAGCTTCGCGCTGACGCAGGGGCATTTCGTCAAGCTCGCCGCTGTGCTGGTGCTGTTCGCGGCGGCCAGCCTGCTGATCGGCGGGGCGGTGCAGCTTGCCGGGGGCGTCGTTCTGCTCGGTGCGGGCAAGCTGCTTGGCATGGAAGCGATCGGCCGGTTGCTCCTCGCTCTCGTTTCGGGCGCCGTCAGCGCCACGCTGTCGATCTATTTCGTGGCGACGCTGACGATGATCTATCGCCAGATCCTTGGCCCCAACCTGTCAGGCATCTTCAAATAAGGGGATTTGCGGCGCGGCATCGCGCGGCAGGATGCCGGCGAGCCGGGGATCGGCGAAGATTTCGATCGCGCGCGCGAACGGCACGAAGCCGGCCTTGCGATAGAAGCCCAGCGCGCCCGGATGGTCGAGCGTGCAGGTGTGGACCCACATGCGCTCCACGCCCTGCCGCCAGCCGAGCGCCAGCGCATGCGCCATCAGCCAGCCGCCATGGCCCTTGCCGGCCAGTTCGGGGATCAGCCCGAAGAAGCCAAGCTCGCACTCGCCCGCAATCCTGAAATCGAGTTCGAGCAGGCCGACCTCGATGCCCTGCCGGTCGACCACCGCGAAGATCTGGACGGCGGGATCGGTGATGATCGCCGCCAGCGCCGCATCGGACAGCACCAGCCGCGAAAACCATAGCCATGGCGCGCCAATGCGGCGGAACAGGCTGCGATAGCCCTCGTTCGTCGGTGCCTGCCAGCGCACGAGACGGAACGGCGAAGCGGGGAGCGGCGCGGGGCGGGGCCGTGCGCGCATCTCCAGCGAGGTGACGATCGCGGCGAGATGGCCCGCCGGCACAGGTTCGAGCGACATGGCGATCAGGCCCAGGTGGCGGTGGGCGGCAGGCTCATCAGGATCGCGTCGATATTGCCGCCGGTCTTGAGGCCGAACAGCGTGCCGCGATCATAGACCAGGTTGAATTCGGCATAGCGGCCCCGGAAGGCGAGCATGCGTTCGCGATCCGCATCGGACGCGGCCTCGTTCATCCGCCGGCGAACGATCTGCGGGAAGATATCGAGAAACGCCTCGCCAACATCGCGGGTGAAGGCGAAGTTCGCGTCGAAATCACCTTCCAGATGATCGTAGAAGATTCCGCCGACGCCGCGATGCACCTTGCGGTGCGGGATGTAGAAATAATCGTCCGCCCATTTCTTGTAGCGCGGATAATGCGCGGGATCATGCGCGTCGCAGGCGGCCTTCAGGCGCGCGTGGAAATCGGCCGTGTCCTCGTCATGGGGGATGGGCGGGTTGAGATCGGCACCGCCGCCGAACCAGCGCTTGCCGGTCACCAGGAAGCGCGTGTTCATGTGGACCGCCGGCACGCGCGGATTGGCCATGTGGGCGACCAGGCTGATGCCGGTGGCGAAGAAGGACGGGCTTTCGCCGGCGCCGTGGATCGTCTTGGCGAATTCGGGCGAGAATTCCCCCCCAACCGTGGACACGTTGACGCCGACTTTTTCGAACACGCGGCCCTTCATCACGCCGCGAACGCCGCCGCCGCCTTTTGCATCCGGGTCATCGTCGCGATTCCAGGCCGTATATTCGAACCCGGCATCGCTGCCCGCCTCGCGCTCGATCGCCTCGAACTCGGCACAGATCCGATCGCGCAGCGATTCGAACCAGATCCGGGCTGCGGCCTGTTCGGCATCGAGTTCGATCATTCCGGAAAACTCCCTGTCTGGCGCATGGCTTCGGCCAGCGCGATGCCAGCCGCGACCGCGACATTCAAGGACCGGAAGCCCGGCCGCAGCGGAATCCGCACCGCGAGATCGGCGGCATCGTGCACAAATGCGGGCGCGCCGCTGCTTTCCGACCCCATCAAAAGGATATCGTCCGTCTGGAAACGGGCGTCCGGCAGCCGCGTTTCGGCCTGGGTGGTCAGCAGGACCAGGCGGCCGGGAACCGTGGCACGGAAACTGTCCCAATCGGCATGGCGCCGTATTTCGGCGTCGGCGGCATAATCCATGCCCGCCCGTTTCAGCCCGCGATCCGAAAAGGGGAAGCCGCAAGGCTCGATGATATCGACTCCGGCGCCGAAACATGCCGCCATGCGCAGGATGGTGCCAACATTGCCGGCAATGTCGGGTTGAAAAAGGGCGATCCGCATGCCGATCGGCTATGCGATTATGTCGTAACTCCGCAAGTCTACGTAAATTGCTGTTGGCAATAGGTTGGTGCGAGTCTATCAGCGCGTCCAACCGCCGGGGGAAAACAACAGGCGGTCGCGTCTAAGGGGTGGTCGCCGGGGGTGGACGCCTTGCGGGCGCTTATTTCGTGGCAGCGCAAGGGTTCCGGAATGGCGACGCTCGAACAAATACAACCAACAGACGCGCCTGAAGGCGAGGGTGATGGCGTACGGCGCCGCGATTTCATCAATGTGGCAGCCGTCAGCTTTGCAGGCGTCGGCGCGGTGGCAGTGGCCTTGCCCCTGATCAACCAGATGAATCCGTCGGCCGACGTGTTGGCGCTCGCTTCGATTGAGGTGGATGTCTCTAAGATTGCCGAAGGTCAGTCGATCAAGACGATCTTCCGCAAGCAGCCGCTCTTCATCCGTCATCTGACGGGGAAGGAAATCGCCGAGGCGAACGCGGTGCCCGTCGACAGCCTGCGTGATCCGCAGACGCTGGCCGAGCGGACCAAGGAAGGCAAGGAACAGTGGCTCATCACCATGGGTGTCTGCACCCATCTCGGCTGCGTCCCGCTGGGCGCGGGCGAGGGCGAGGTGAAGGGTGAGTTCGGCGGTTATTTCTGCCCCTGCCATGGTTCGCACTACGACACCGCGGCGCGCATTCGGAAGGGGCCTGCCCCCAAGAACCTTGAGGTTCCCGAATATGCGTTCAAGTCCGACACCGTCGTGCAGATCGGCTGAGGTGATTTGAAATGAGCTTTCCCTGGGCAAATCATTATGCGCCGAAGCACCCGGCGATGCAGTGGATCGACGAGCGGCTTCCGCTGCCGCGTCTGGTCTACAACGCGGTGGGCGCCGGTTATCCGGTGCCGCGCAACCTGAACTATTTCTGGAATTTCGGCGTTCTCGCGGGGGCCGCGCTCGCCATCCAGATCATCACCGGCATCGTGCTGGCGATGCACTATGCCGCGAATGGCGATATCGCCTTCGCGTCGGTCGAACATATCATGCGCGACGTGAACTCGGGCTGGATGCTGCGCTATGCGCACGCCAACGGCGCGAGCTTCTTCTTCATCGTCGTCTATCTGCACATCTTCCGCGGCCTCTTCTACGGATCGTACAAGGCTCCGCGTGAAATGGTGTGGCTGCTCGGCCTCGTCATCTTCCTGCTCATGATGGCCACCGCCTTCATGGGTTATGTGCTTCCCTGGGGCCAGATGAGCTTCTGGGGTGCCAAGGTGATCACCGGCCTGTTCGGCGCCATCCCGTTCGTCGGCGAACCGATCCAGACCTGGCTGCTGGGTGGCTTCGCGCCGGATAACGCCGCGCTCAACCGCTTCTTCTCGCTGCACTATCTGCTGCCGTTCGTGATCGCGGGTGTTGTCATCCTGCACATCTGGGCGCTGCACATCCCGGGTTCGTCGAACCCGACCGGCATCGAGGTGAAGGGCCCGCAGGATACGGTGCCGTTCCATCCGTATTACACCGCCAAGGACGGTTTCGGCCTGGGCGTGTTCCTGATCATCTTCGCGATCATGCTGTTCTTCGCGCCGAACTATCTCGGCCACCCGGACAACTATATCGCGGCGAACCCGCTTTCGACGCCGGCGCACATCGTGCCCGAATGGTATTTCTGGCCGTTCTACGCGATCCTGCGCGCCTTCACCGTCGATTTCATCCTGCCGGCGAAGCTGTGGGGCGTCATCGCGATGTTCGCGTCGATCCTCCTGCTCTTCTTCCTGCCGTGGCTGGATAAGTCGCCCGTCCGTTCGGGCAACTACCGCCCGACGTTCAAGATGTTCTTCTGGATCCTCGTCATCGACGTGCTGATCCTGGGCTATTGCGGCGGCGCTCCGGCGGAAGAACCCTATGTGATGATCTCGCAGCTGGCGGCGGCTTATTACTTCGCCCACTTCCTGATCATCCTGCCGATCATCTCGCGTATCGAACGGCCGCTTCCGCTGCCCGGCTCGATCACCGAGGCGGTGCTGGCCAAGCACGGCGAAACCGCCGGCGAAGCTCAGCCCGTGGCCGCTGAATAAGGGGGTAACTGATAATGGTCCGTCCCATCGGTGCCCTCGTCGGGCTGGGATTTGTCTTCGTCCTGCTCTTCTCGCTCATCACGGGCGCGGTGAACTTCATCAAGGAGCCGCCCGCCCCGACTGTCGAGCATGAGTTCCATCTGCACCCGAAGAAGCTCGATCTGGCCAGCAATGGTCCGCTCGGCAAATTCGATCGCCAGCAGCTGCAGCGCGGCTTCCAGGTTTACAAGGAAGTCTGCGCGGCCTGCCACTCGCTGCATTATGTGTCGTTCCGCGATCTGCAGGCCATCGGTTTCAGCGAAGCCGAAGTGAAGGCGATCGCCAAGCAGTGGGCGATCGAAGTGCCGTCGGTGAACCCGGACACGGGTGAAGCGGCGACGCGCAAGGCGGAAGCCGCGGACAAGTTTCCGCTGCCTTATGCCAACGACGTCGCGGCGCGTGCGGCCAACAACAATGCGATCCCGCCGGATCTGTCGCTGATGGCCAAGGCCCGCCATGATGGTGCTGCCTATGTCTATTCGCTGCTGACCGGTTATCAGGATCAGCCGGCGGAGCTGCTGAAGCACTTCCCGGATGCGAAGACGGGTGCCGGCCTGCACTACAACCCGTATTTCGCCAACCTGAATCTCGCCATGCCGGCGCCGCTGGTGGCCGATGGGCAGGTGACCTATGCCGACGGCACAACCGCTTCGGTCGACCAGATGGCCAAGGACGTTTCGGCGTTCCTGGTGTGGACGGCGGAACCGAAGCTCGAAAATCGTCACGCGACCGGTGTCGCCGTGGTGATCTTCCTGCTGATCGCGACCACCCTGGCGTTCCTGGCCTACCGGAACATCTGGGCGGGTACGAAGCACTGACGATGGAACGGGCGGCTGCGGCATCGCCTCCGCCGCCTGCATCCAGACCGGACGGCCCCCAACCGCAAGGTGGGGGCCGTCTTGGCATTATCGGCGGGAGTGGCCTCTATCGGATGGCCGCTCTCGCCGATGCCGTTTGGACGCCGGTGGAAACCGCATGGGGGCGCCCTTCGGACGATGTGTTGCTGGGCTCGATCGCCGGCCGCGAAGTCGCCTTCCTGCCGCGCCACGGTCGCGGGCATGGGCTGGCTCCTGACGAGATACCGGCGCGCGCCAATATCGCCGCGCTCAAGGCGCTTGGTTGCAGGGACGTGATGGCGGTGTCGGCGGTCGGATCGTTCCGCGAACATCTGGCGCCGGGCACCTTCGTTGTCGTCGATCAATATGTCGACCGGACGATCCGGGGCGGCCGCAGCTATTTCGGCGATGGCGTCGTCGCCCATGTCGCCTTCGCCGATCCTTCCTGTCGCTGCCTTGCGGACAGGGTGGAAGCGGCGCTCGTGGCGCTCGGCCTGCCGCACCAGCGCGGCGGCACGATGCTGGTGATGGAAGGCCCGCAATTTTCCACCCGCGCGGAATCGCGCCTGCACCGGGCGCAGGGCCTGGATGTCGTTGGCATGACCGGCTTGCCCGAAGCCCGGCTCGCGCGCGAAGCGGAGCTTTGCTACGTCAATCTGGCGATGGTTACCGATTTCGATGCATGGCACGAAGGCGCGGTGGACGTGGCGGAGATCGTTCGCGTGCTTGGCCAGAATGCGGCGAACGCGCAGGCGCTGGTGGCAGAGCTGGCGAAATCCGCGGCTCCCGCTGGTGCCTGCCCGATGGGCTGCCATGCGGCGCTCGACAATGCGATCATCACCCCGCGCGATAAGTGGCCCGATGCCACCCGCGCGCGGCTTGCTACCCTGGCGTCGAGGATCTTCGCATGACCGACAATGCCGATATCGCCGCGCTGATCCGCACGATCCCCGATTTTCCCAAGCCCGGCATCCAGTTCCGCGACATCACGACGCTGCTGCTGGATGCGAAGGGGCTGGCGGCGACGGTGGAGCGGCTGGCGGCTTTGCATCCCGGCCCGTTCGACATGGTGGCGGGGATCGAGGCGCGCGGTTTCATCTTCGGGGCGGCGGTGGCGCAGGCGCTGGGCACCGGGCTGGTGCTGATCCGCAAGGACGGCAAGCTGCCCGGCCGCACCGTCGCCGTCGATTATGCGCTGGAATATGGCGAGGACCGGATCGAGATGCATGAGGACGCCCTGGTGCCGGGGTGCCGGGTGCTGCTGATCGACGATCTGATCGCCACCGGCGGTACGGCGCTGGCAGCGATCCGGCTGTTGCGCAAGGCCGGTGCCGAAGTAGGCGGCGCGGCGTTCGTGATCGATCTGCCCGATCTGGGCGGCGCCGCGAAGATCGCGGCCGATGGCGTGCCGGTGGCCGCGCTGGTGCCATTCGCGGACGGCTGACACGCGGGCTGACTATAAAAAATGGCGGGGCTTGCCGGCTGGAGGATTTCGGCCGACGCACCTGTCTGTTGCGTGACGAGAGGACAGGAATGACGGGTTTGCGTTACGGCATTGTCGGCACCGGCCTGATGGGGCGCGAGCATATCCGCAACATCGCGTTGATAGAGGGCGCGCGGGTGGCGGCGATCGTGGATCCGGAGCCCGCATCGCTGGACGGCGCCGGTTGCGCCGATGCCACACGCTTCGCCGACGTGGCGGATCTGGCCGGCTTCGACGGGATCGACGCCGTGATCGTCGCCAGCCCGAACCATACCCACCGCGCGATATTGGAGCCGCTGTTCGCGCGCGGCCTGCCGATCCTGTGCGAAAAGCCGATCGCGACGACGATGGCGGACGCCCGCTGGATCGCCGAGCGCGCGGCCCCCCACCCGGCGCCGTTCTGGACCGGCATGGAATATCGCTACATGCCGCCCGCGCAGGCGTTCATCGCGCAGGTGCATGCCGGCCGGGCAGGGCGCCCGGTGATGCTGGCGATGCGCGAGCATCGCTTCCCGTTTCTGGACAAGGTGGGCCAGTGGAACCGGCTGTCGCGCAACACCGGCGGCACGATGGTGGAGAAATGCTGCCATTTCTTCGATCTGATGCGCCACATCCTGAAAGCGGAGCCGGTGCGCGTCTTCTGTTCGGGCGGGATCGACGTGAACCATGCCGACGAACGGATAGAGGGCCGGCGCCCGGACATCATCGACAACAGCTATACCGTGGTCGATTTCGACAATGGCGCGCGCGCGATGCTGGATCTGTGCATGTTCGCCGACGGGGCGGAGCATCAGGAGGAGATCAGCGTCACCGGCGACCGCGCGCGGATCGACCTGATGGTGCCGCCCGGCGACATCATCTTCAGCCCGCGTGTCGGCTATGGCAATTCCAAGCAGGCGGTGCGCGAACATGTGAGCGTGGACGCGGCGGCGCTGGCGGCCGGCGAACATTTCGGCGCGACCTATTACCAGCATCTCGCCTTCGAACGCGCGGTGCGCGGCGAGGGGCCGGTGGAAGTGACCGCCGAGGACGGCCTGCACGCCGTGGCGATGGGACTGGCCGCCGAGACCAGCGCGCGCGAGAAACGCGCGGTGGACATGCACGAGATCTACGCGGCCGCGTGAGATGATCGCCCGCCAGCGGCGCGCGGCGAGGCTCTGGCACCCTCAAGGATCGGTCCAGTGCCGGCCGTTGCGGCCTCAGGCGGGCACCGGGCGACGGCGGGCGGCGAGCAGGGCGACAAGGCCCGCTGCCAGCGTCGCGCCGCCGATGCCCAGGAAGGCGCCGGCGGTGCCGAAACCCACGTGGAGCGGATCGGCGGCGAGCGGGTTGAGGAACTGGCCGAGGAACATCGCGCTGATCATCAGGCTCGAGGCGCGGGCGTGGAGCGCGTGGGGGCTGCGGCCGAGGATGATCGACCCGATATTGGGTTCCACCATTCCCGCCCCCAGCCCGGTGACGAAGAAGCCCGCGACGATGCCGGCGGTGCTGCCCGCCATGGCCGCCATCACGCATCCACCGCCGAGCAGCAGCGCCGTCAGCCCCAGCACCGCGCGTTCCGAAGCGTGGCGGCGGATGGTGGCGAAACCGGCGGAAGAGAGCACCGCGCCGATCGGGCTGGCGGCCACGATCAGCCCCGAAAGCGCCGCGCTGCCGGTGCCGCGTTCGGCGATCAGGAAGGGCCCCTGAATGCCGGGCATGAACATGGCCAGCGTGAGGGCGAGGATGGCGAGGTAGAAGGGCCAGAGCGGCAAGAGCGGACGGAACCCGCCGCTGTCTTCGGCGACATGTTCGCCGGGCGCGTGGCGTTCCACCGCCAGCACGCCGAGCAGCAGGAGGACGAGGCCGAGCAGATAGAGCGCGAACGGTCCGCGCCAGCCCGCGATATCGACCAGCCAGCCGCCGAGGATCAGCCCGGCAATGGCCACGGCCGAGGCGAGGCTGACCATCCAGCCGAGCACGGCATGGCGCGCATCTTCCTGATACCAGCGGCCGACGAGGGCCAGCGTGCAGGTCTGGATCGCGCCGCCAGCAAGCCCCAGCAGGAGACGCGATGCGGCGAGTGCCGCGAACCCATCGACCAGCAGGCCCGCGCCGCCCGCCACGGTGAACAAAGCGGCGGCGGCGAGGAAGGTGGGGCGGATGCCGATCCGTTCGCAGGCGAGGCTGGCCAGCGGCGCGCCGAGGATCAGCATGATCGCCGGCATCGTCATGATCATCTGCGCGAACAGCGCGCCATCATGGCCGGCGGCGAATTCCTGCGCCATGGCCGGCAGCGCGGGCGCGACCGCCATCGGGATCAGCGAGACGAGCGCCGGCCCGGCCAGCGCCGTCCAGAAGCGGAGCGCGCCGCCGCTCATGCCTCGGCGATCATGTAGCCGCCGCTCGCGACCAGGCATTCGCCGGTGATGAAGGCGGCGGCCGGGCTGGTGAGGAACAGGACGGGGCCGGCAATATCTTCGGGCTCGCCCCAACGGTTGAGGGCCATGCGCTGCGCGGTGGCGGGGCCGTAGGCGGGATCGTCGGCATAGCGCACCGTCATCGGCGTGCGGACCGGGCCGGGGGCGACGGCGTTGATGCGGATGCCGCGCTGGCCCCAGCCTTGCGCGAGTGACTTCGTCATCAGCACCAGCCCCGCCTTGGCCGCGCTGTAACCGGGGAATATCGAGTTGCCGAACACCGCCATCATCGAGATGATCGAGACGACCGCGCCGCCGCCGGCATGATCGCTTGCTTCCAGCAGCGGCGCGATGGCGGTGGTGAGGTGGTGGACGCCCTTGAGGTTGACGTCGACCGCCTGGCCGAAATCCTCCGGGTGGCTGGTGGTGCCGGCATTGTTGACGAGGATGTCGAGCCGATCGAGCGAGGCGGCGAGCGCATCCGTGCTGGCCGCATCGCCGAGCAGGAACTGGCGATACTCACCGGGCGGCGGCGCATCATAATCGGCGGCGGAGGCCCGCGTGCCGGTTGAGACGACGTCCGCGCCCGCATCGGCGAAGGCCCGC
Source organism: Edaphosphingomonas laterariae (assembly GCF_900188165.1). GTDB lineage: Bacteria > Pseudomonadota > Alphaproteobacteria > Sphingomonadales > Sphingomonadaceae > Sphingomonas_E > Sphingomonas_E laterariae. The sequence continues at coordinate 144,541 of NZ_FZOS01000003.1, forward strand.
GCGATCGCGGCGCCGATGCCGCTGGTGGCGCCCGTCACCAGCACGCGGCGGCCGGTGAAATCGAAAGTCACACCCTGCATGCCGATTACCCCGCAGTCTGGCCGGCATCGACCGGCATGGCGATGCCGGTGATCTTGCGCGCATCGTCCGACGCGAGGAAGGCAACGGCGGCGGCAATATCCTCTGGATCGCACAGATCGCCGAGCTTGGGCGAGTTGCGCATGACCAAATCCATGTCGACGCCATCGGGCAGCGCGACGGCGCCGTGCATCGCGGTCTTCACCCCCGTCGGGCAGATGGCGTTCACGCGCACGCCGGCGGCCGCGAATTCCACCGCCAGCGATTTGGTGAGCGCGACGACGCCCGCCTTCGCCGCGCAATAAGCGGTGGTGTAGGGAATGCCGACGAGCCCGGCGGCGGAGCTCATATTGACGATCACACCTTTGGTTTGGACAAGATGGGGCATCGCCGCGCGGCACATGTGCCAGGCGCCGGAGAGGTTGATCCGCAGCATCCGTTCCCAGCGATCGTCGTCGAAATCGGCCATCGGGCCCCAATCCATGATGCCGGCGATATTGGCGAGAATGTCGATCCGACCGGCGTTGGCCACGGCCTGCGCCACGAGATCGCGGCAGGACTGGGCGTCGCCCGCGTCGAAGGCGAAGATATCGCCGCCGGTTTCGGCCTGCACGGTGGCGAGGCCATCGCGGTTGAGATCGGCGAGGATCAGGCGCGCGCCTTCGCGGGCCAACCGCTGCGCGGTCGCCCGCCCGATCCCCGATGCCGCGCCGGTGACGATCGCCACGCGGCCGTCGAGCCTTCCACCCATTTCAGATCTCCTTCGCGAGTTCGGCGGCGTCGTGCATCGCGCCTTCGATATAGCCGACGCCGGTGCAATCGCCGGCGGTGTGAACGGTGAAGCCAGCGGCGCGCAGGGCATCGGCAAGGCTTTCGTCGCCAGTTGCCCCCTTGGCGACGATCACCTGTTCGGCGGCGATCGTGCGTTGCTGGCCATTGGGGTTGGTGTAGCGGACCTGCCCGTCGAGAATCTCCACGTCATGCGCTTGCGGAAGCAAGGTGACGCCGAGTTCGCGTATCTCGTCCAGCACGCGCCAGCGGCGGACGACCTGGAGGCCGGCACCGAACTTCGCGGCATCGTCCAGCACTGTGACCTTGCGTCCGCGCTTGGCGAGGAATTCGGCCAGTTCCAGCCCGACCAGTTCGCCGCCGATGATGGCGATGCGTTCCCCGAATGGCATCCAATATCCGCTCGCCGCGCGGATGAAGCCGGGCCGTGCGGTCAACCCGGTGAGCGCGCCGAGCTTCATCGCGGTGCGCGTCGTCCAGTCGGTCTTGTCGGTAAGCGTATCGAGATCGAGGCCGAGCATCAGGCGGCGCATGTCGTCGCCCGAAAAGACGTGAGGCATGTCGGCACCCGGAATGGGCGGCATGGCCCGTTTCGCCCCGGTGGCGACGACCACTTCGTCGACGCCGAGCGAAGCGAGCAGCTCGGGCGTGGCGCGGCGGTTGAGCATCAGCGTGATGCCGGCTTCGGCCACTTCGCGCTTCAGCCAATCGACGATGCCCTGATTGGGGGCATAAGCGATCGAGGCAAAGCGGGCGGTACCGCCGAGCCGGCTCGACATTTCGATCAGGGTGACGCGATGGCCCTTTTTGGCGAGGCGACGGGCGGTTTCCATGCCGGCGGGGCCGCCGCCGACGACGGCAACATGCTTGGGCTTGAGTGCGGGCAGGAGCGCGCGTTCGCGTTCGAAACCGGTTTCGGCATTGACCGCGCAACGGACCGGGCGGCTGAAGAAGATCTGGCTGATGCAGGTGTAGCAATAGATGCAGGGCCGCACGCTTTCCGGCTTGCCCGCAGCGAGCTTGGCCGGGAGGTGGGGATCGGCGAGCAGCTTGCGGCCCATCGTCACGAAATCGAGCTTGCCCTCCGCAATGAAGCGATCGGCGTCGGCGGGTTCGATCCGGCCGGGGCAGATGACGGGCACGCCGGCGGCGGCGCGGATGCGCGCGGCGGCGGGAACGAAGGCGTTGCGATTGTCGGTCGCATGGCCGGTGGAATAGGTGGCGCCGCGCCCCGGATGGCCGTCCGCCGTGACGTGGATCGCGTCCGCCCCCGCTTCGGCGGCAAGGCGGGCGGTGACGATGGCATCTTCCACCGTGACGCCGCCGTCGATCAGGAAATGCTGGCTATCGAGGCGCGGCCATACCGGAACGCCGGGGCCGACCGCCTTCTTCACCCCGCGAATGATGTCGCACAGCAGCCGCGCGCGATTTTCGATCGAGCCGCCATAATCGTCGGTGCGGCGGTTGATCAGCGGATTGAGGAAGGAGGAGATGAGATAGCCGTGGCCGGCATGTAGCTCGATCGCGTCGACCCCGGCGGACACCGCGCGGACGGCGGCGGACGCGAACATCTGGACCAGTTCCTCGATATCCTGCGCGGTCATCACGCGGTAACGGATCTCGCCCATCGCGGCCATCGGCGCGGTGAAGATGCGATATTCATCCTCCAGGAAGCCATCCATCATGTCGCCGCTGTCTTTGCCGATCAGCGGTTCGGATGGCGTCCACAAGGGGCGGCCGTCACGCATGTCGTTCATCGCGACCAGGCCGGCATGCTGGAGCTGCATGGCGAGCTTCGCTCCGTGGGCGTGCAACTCGTCCGCCAGCGCGCGGACGCCAGGGACATGGCGATCATCGGCGATCGCCTCGTTTCGCCAGTTGCCCGATCCTTCGGGGTAGCCGATCGACACCGATCCCATGGTGATGAGCGCGGTGCCACCCTTGGCGCGTTCCACATAATAAGCGCGGAGCCGATCGCCGGTGATGCCGTCCTCGTCCGCGAGGTTGGAGCCCATCGGCGTCATGAAGATGCGGTTCTTGAGCTCCATCGCGCCGATCCGGCCGGGCTGGAGCAAATGCGCGAAACTCTGCGCCATAAGGGGCTATCGTCCTCTCAACCGGCCATTTGGGCCATTTTTTGCTTTTTGAAACGGGTGGGCCCGCGCTCAGTCAGGCCGGCACCGGCCCGCGATCTTCCGTCCAGGCGGCGCCGGGCGCCAGCGTGCGCGCGATCACCTGCGGGTTCAGATATTCGCGCCAGCGGCTGATCCGCCCGTCGGCGAACTCGACCACGCTGACATAGGCGTTCTCATAAGGCGCGCCCGTCGGCAGATAGGTGCTGTGCGACGTATATTCGGCGACCAGCGCGTCGGGATCGGCCATGTCGTGCACCGCGACGACGCGATAGGCATAAGGCGCGAAATCGACCCAACTGGCTTCCAGGCTGTCGCGGAACCAGCGCGCGCCGCGCGCCTCCGCCGGGAAACCTTCCATCACCGGGAAAGGCCATTCGAGCAGCACGTCATCCGCTAGGCACGCCTGGAAGCCATCGAAATCCTTTCGGCCCAGCGCATCGAGCATCTTCAGGAACAGCGCGCGATTTTCCGGCGTCGTCATCATCCTCTCCGTTTTTTCGGGAGCCTATGCGCCAAGGGGCACGGGTGCATAGTCGGTTTGGAGTAGATGGCATGCGGCGGTTGCCGGCACGGGTGCGGCGGCCTAGGCCGAAGCGGTGATCCGCATCCGCTTATATGAACCGGCAGACGCGCCGCATCTGGCCGATCTCTATGCCCGGTCGGTGCGTCATTTCGGCCCGCGCGCCTACACGCCGGCGCAGGTGGAAGCGTGGGCCGGCCGCGCCGATGTGGAGCGCATGGCAGCGCGCTGTGCGGATGGCCGGCTGGTGCTGATCGCCGAGGACGAGGCGGGCGCGCGGCTGGGCTATGGCGATCTGGAGCCGGACGGGCATCTCGACTTCCTATATGCCGCGCCGGAAGCCGAAGGCATGGGCGTCGGCACCGCGCTCTATCGCGCGCTGGAGACCGAAGCCCGGCGACGCGGCATCACGCGGATCTATGTCGAGGCGAGCGAACTGGCGCGGCCGCTGTTCGAACGGCACGGCTTCACGCTGACTGGCCGCAATGATTTCGCCATCGATGCGGTGCCGATCCACAATTTCAGCATGGAAAAGCGCCTGATCCGGTGAAGGCTGGGCAGGGTGGGCACGCGCGAATGGCGTGCCCCTTTGTCAGCCAGCGTGCGGGTTGCTGGGGGTGGCGCCGGCGACGCGGAGGCGCGTGGCGGAGGCGAAATCTTCGGCGAGGAGGCCGAGGATCGCATCGGCGACGGTGGAGGCGGGCTGGATCGTTGCCGGATCTTCGCCGGGGAAGGCCTGCGCACGCATGCGGGTGGCGGTGGCGCCGGGATCGACGATCGCCACGCGAACATCGCCGAGATTGGCGAGTTCATCGCCATAAGTGAGCAGCAGGTTTTCGAATGCGGCCTTGGACGCGGCATAGGCCGCCCAATAAGCGCGCGGGCGCTGGGCGACGCTGGAGGTGATGCCGATCACCCGTGCCCCTTCGGCCGCGCGGAGCAGCGGATCGAAGGCGGCGAGAATCGCCTGCTGGGCGACGACGTTGAGCGCGAGGACGCGGGCGAATTCCTTGCCGTCGATCGCCGGGACCGGGCAGAGCGTGCCGAGCATTGCGGCATTGAGGACGAGGATATCGAGCCGGGGCCAGCGGCCGCCGATGGCGGCGGCGAGGCGCGAGATGCTTTCGCCGTCGGTGAGGTCCATCGGCGCGATCGTGGCGGTGCCGCCGGCTTCGTGGATGCGGCCTTCCACCGCTTCCAAGCCGCCCGGCGTCCGCGCGGTGAGGATGACGTGCGCGCCGGCGGCCGCCAGCGTTTCGGCCGTGGCGGCGCCGATGCCCCGCGAGGCACCGGTGACGAGAGCGGTCTTGCCGTCCAGCGGCCTCAGGCTCACGCGACGACCCGTTCGGCGAGCAGCGAAAGCTGGTCGGCGGGGGCGACTTCATCCTGATCGGTGAGGTGGGTGGGATATTCGCCGGTGAAGCAGGCATCGCAATATTGCGGGCTGCCTTCTTCGCGCAGATCTTCGCCCAGCGCCTTGTAGAGGCCGTCGACCGAGACGAAGGCGAGGCTGTCGGCGCCGATATAGTTCGCCATTTCGGCCACCGTCATCTGTGCGGCGAGCAGCTTGGCGCGTTCCGGCGTATCGACGCCGTAGAAGCAGCTATGGCGCGTCGGCGGGCTGGCGATGCGCAGATGCACCTCCTTGGCGCCGGCATCGCGCAGCATCTGCAGGATCTTCACGCTGGTGGTGCCGCGCACGATCGAATCGTCGATCAACACGATGCGCTTGCCATCGAGCAGTTCGCGGTTGGCGTTATGCTTGAGCTTCACGCCGAGGTGGCGCACCTGATCGCCCGGCTGGATGAAGGTGCGGCCGACATAATGCGAGCGGATGATGCCGAGTTCGAACGGAATGCCCGACTGCTGGGCATAGCCGATGGCCGCCGGCACGCCCGAATCGGGCACGGGCACGACCAGATCGGCATCGACCGGATTTTCCATCGCCAGCTGCGCGCCGATCTTCTTGCGCACGCCATAGACCGACGAACCATCGACGATCGAATCCGGGCGCGAGAAATAGACATGCTCGAAGATGCAGGGGCGGGGCGAAACCGGCGCGAACGGCCGGTGCGACTTCACGCCCTGTTCGGAGACGATGACGATTTCGCCCGGTTCGACCTGGCGGAGGAAGGTGGCGCCGACGACATCGAGCGCGACGGTTTCCGACGCGAAGATATAGGCATCGCCGATGCGGCCCATGACCAGCGGGCGGATGCCCAGCGGATCGCGGCAGGCGATCATGCCTTCCGGCGTCATGCAGATCAGCGAATAGGCGCCTTCGACCCGCTTCAGCGCGTCGATGAAGCGATCGAGCAGCGTGCGATAGGTGGAGGTGGCGACGAGGTGGATGATCGTCTCGGTATCGCTGGTCGACTGGAAGATCGAGCCGCGGCGGACGAGTTCGCGCCGAAGCTTCATCGCGTTGGAGATGTTGCCGTTATGGGCGACGGCGAAGCCGCCCGACGACAGTTCGGCAAAGAGCGGCTGGACGTTGCGCAGCGCGGTTTCGCCGGTGGTGGAATAGCGGACATGGCCGCAGGCGACATGGCCCGGAAGGCTGCGAATCACATCGTCGCGATCGAAATTGCCGGCGACATGGCCCATGGCGCGATGCGCGTGGAAGGAACGGCCGTCCCAGCTGACGATGCCGGCGGCCTCCTGCCCGCGATGCTGGAGGGCGTGGAGGCCGAGCGCCACCATCGCCGAGGCGGTTTCAGCGCCCCAAATGCCAAAAATGCCGCACTCCTCGCGCAGCTTGTCGTCGTCGAAAGGATTGGTGGTGATCATCGCCTGGCGCCCGTCGGGGATGGAATTGGCGCGCATATAGGGTGGCCTTTGCGATTTGTCGCCCCTTTGTGACCGAGATGTTGCTGCTTGCGCCGTCGGGGCCGCCAAGATAGCTGCTTTTCGCCATGGATCAGGACCGCGAAACCGGCGCCGAGCTGCTGCCGAAATATGATGCCGCTGGGCTCGTTACCGCCGTCGTCACCGATGCGGCGAAGGGCGACGTGCTGATGGTGGCGCATATGAACGCCGAGGCGCTGGAGGCGACGATCGCATCGGGCGAGGCGACCTTCTGGTCGCGATCGCGCGGCAAATTGTGGCGCAAGGGCGAGACCAGCGGCCATGTGCTGAAGGTGGTCGAGATGCGCGTCGATTGCGATCAGGATGCGATCTGGATCAAGGCCGAACCGGCAGGCCCCGCCTGCCACACGGGCGCGGTGAGCTGTTTCTACCGGAAGATCGAGGGCGGAGGGCTGGTGCGGGTTTAGGACGCTGAACCCCGTTTGCTTCGAGCGGAGGTTCGAACGGATTCAGCGAATCTGCGTCACCCCATAGCCCCGCGCGATCACCTGCCGGTCGACGCGGGTGGCGCCGAGGCCCGCGACGATCACCGCCAGCGCGGCATCGAGATCGTGGGCGCGGCCGCAGAGGAAGCAATCGATCGCGGCATAGCCGGTTTCGGGCCAGCTATGGATCGAGATGTGGGATTCGGCGAGGAGCGCGACGCCGGTGACGCCCTGGCCTGGCCCGAAGGCGTGGAGGCGCACGTCGAGGACGGTGGCGCCGGCCGCCGCCGCCGCATCGCGCAGCACGGTTTCGACATGAGCGGCATCGTCGAGGCGCGCGCAGCCGTGGAGATCGGCGATCAGGTGGCGGCCGTCATAAGGGGGCGGTGAGGTCACGAAGCGGCTCATAGCATGGATGCGAAGGCATGGCCGAGATGCGCCATCGCGCCTTCGGCGGCGAGTTGGCCGCGATAATGCGCTTCTTCGAACAGCGACAGGCCGGACAGGTCGCTATGGGCGAGGAAGAAGGGCGCTTGCGCGGCGGCGGCGGCGGCCGGGGCGGTGGTCCACAGGAAATTGGGCACCGGGCGGATCATCGCATGGCCCCAGCGCCAGATGTGGATCGCGCGGATCGCGCCTTCGAGATCGGGGTGCATGGCGAGCAGATCATCGCGGACCATGGCCTGCCAGTCGTGCAGCGGCCGTTCCACCATCAGCCGGCGCGCGGCGGCGGGCGCCATGCGCGAAAGCGGCAGATACCAGGTGAGCACGCTGCCCGCCGCGCGCGCGGCCGGGCCCTGATGCGTGGCGACGACATAGCCGAGCGATTCGCTGGTCCATGACACATTGTCCCAGGCGAGCTTGGCGCCGCGCCCGGCCGGCAGGCGATCGACCGTGACATTGGCGACGATCCATGGCGCATAGCCGAAGCCGTGCGCCTGCGGGGCGGCTTCCGGCGCGATGCGCGCGGCGATGAAATGCGGGACGGCGATGATCGCGGCGCGCGCGCGGGTGCGGACCGTGGCGTTGCGCGCGACATCGAAGCTGTCCACTACCACGCCGCCACCATCGCGCGCGACGCGGTGGACGATGCGCGCGGGCGCGATCCGCTTGCCGATCCGCGCGGAGAGCGCGGTGGTGAGCCGTGCATTGCCTTCCGGCCAGGTGAGTTCGTTATCGCCGGCATCGTCGGCGGCCCAGCCGCGCCGCCCGGCGAAATAGTGGATGCCCGCCCATGCCGAGACCTGATCCGCCTCGCACCCATAATCGTCGCGCATGCAATAGCGGACATGGCCGCGCAGCACGGGGGAATGCCAGCCCTGCCGATCGAGCCATATAGCGAAGCTGATCGCATCGAGCGCGAGGAGATCGGCGTCCCGGCTGCTATAGGCCATGGGAATGGCGAAGGCGGGCCGGCCATCCTGGCCGATACGGGCCGAAAAAGCGGCCATGGCGGCGGCGAAGGCGGCGAGATCGGCCTCGTCCGTTTCGCTGAGGCCGCGCCGGGGGATCAGCCCTTCCTGCCAGCGGCCCTGATAGAAGAGCCGTTCCTGAAGATCGGCGCAGAGCTGATAGGGATCGTAGAGCGGTGCGCCATTCTTCTCGCCGACGACCATGCCGAGCCGGGTGAGCAGCGCGCGCAGCGCCTTTGCCTCGCGATTGGGGACGGGCAGATAATGCGCGCCCAGCGGGAAGGCGGAGGTGGCGTTGCGGCCGGCGCGCGCGTTGCCGCCCGTCGCGTCTTCCAATTCGAGCAGCGTGAAATCGTCGAAGCCGGCTTCGGCCAGCGCCCAGCCGGCGGACAGGCCGGCAACGCCGCCGCCGGCGATGACGATGCCGGCCTGTTCCTCGATCGAAGGGGGCGGGAAGCCGCCGTCGCGCAAGGCGTGGCCGCGGGCCATGTCGGCACCGCCAAGCGCGCCGGGCATGGCGGGATCGCGGAGGTGCCACGCCGTGCCGCCGGCAGCCGCGACGGCGCCAACGCCAAGGCCGGCGATGACGGTGCGGCGATCAGGCATGGATGATCGGGCCGCAGGATCGGGGGAAGGGCCTAGCCTTCATAGCGCCCCCATTCGTCGGCGAATTCGCGAACGAGGGCCTGATTGTCGAGCCGGTTCACCGGGGTCGGGCGGCGCGCCATATCCGGTGGGAAATCGAACAGGCGGGGTTCGTCCCGCGCGGTCAGGAAACGGCCGCCGGAAGGGATGCGGACGGCATCGCCGATCGGGCCGTGCGCGGCGAGGACGAAGCCCCATTCGCCGAAGCTGGGCACATAGACATGATAGGGGCGGGTGGCGAAGCCGGCGGCTTCAAGCGTGGTCGCCACCGTCCAGAAGGCGCCGGGCGCGATGAGCGGCGAGGTGGACTGGACCACCATCATGCCGCCCGGGCCGAGCAGCCGGTGGACCTGCTGGTAGAAGGTCTTGGTGTAGAGCTTGCCGACCGAGAAATCGGTGGGATCGGGAAAATCGACGATGATCGCGTCATAAGGCCCGCGCGCATCGCGCACCCAGCGAAAGGCATCGGCATTGACGACCTTGAGGCGCGGATCGGCGAGCGCGCCCTTGTTGAGCCGGGCGAGCATCGGGCTGTTGGCGAACAGGCGCGTCATTTCCGGATCGAGATCGACCAGCGTGACGCTTTCGACGCCGGGATGGCGAAACACCTCGCGCGCGGCGAGGCCATCGCCGCCGCCGAGGATGAGGATGCGGGCGGGCCGCGTGACCCGGCCGAGCGCGGGATGCACCAGCGCCTCGTGATAGCGATATTCGTCGCGCGAGGAGAATTGCAGATTGCCGTTGAGGAACAGCCGCAGGTCATCGCCCCCGCGCGTTAGCACGATGCGCTGGAAGGGGGTGGAGGCGGCGTAGATCACGGGTTCCTCATAAGCGGCGACCTCGGCCAGCCGCTGCAACCGTTCCGCCCCGACGAAGCCTGCCGCGAGCGCCAGTGCGACGAGGATGCCGGCGGCCTTTTCCAAGCCCAGCCGCGCGCTCGACGGCAGCAGCCACATCAGGGCGAGCGCCACGCCGACATTGGCGAGGCCGAACAGGAAGCCGGTGCGGATCATGCCGAGATGCGGCATCAGGATCAGGGGAAAGAGCAGCGAGGCGGCGAGCGCGCCGACATAATCGAAGGTGAGGACGGTCGAGACGAGATCGCGAAACTCGAAATCGGCGCGCAGGATGCGGAGCAGAAGGGGGATTTCCAGCCCGACGAGGAAGCCGATGCCGAGCACCAGCGCGTAAAGCGCGATGCGGAAATGATCGATCATCGGAAACAGCAGGAACAGCACCGCCGCAAGGCAGCCGCCGATCAATGCGATCAGGATTTCGACCCGGACGAACAGGCGCAGTTCATCGCGCGTTACATAGCGCGAACACCAGCTGCCGATGCCCATGGCGAACAGATAGGCGCCGATGACCGTGGAGAATTGGGTGACGCTATCACCCAGCAGATAGGAAGCGAGCGTGCCGGCGAGCAGTTCGTAGACGAGCCCGCAGGTCGCCACCACGAACGCGGAGGCGATCAGCGCGAGGACGGCGGGCGAGGGGCGGGGGCGGGAGGAGGACGTATCGGTCACCGAACTTCTGCTTCGTCATTCCCGCGAAGGCCGGAATCCAGCGACGCAATGGCCTGCATGGAACCGCAACGTTGGACAATATGGATCCCCGCCTTCGCGGGGATGGTGCGAATGGGGAATGGCGAAACCGCCGTCACCCGTGGATGGCAGCGGCGATGATGATCGCCAGCGCGAGCGCCACCGAGCCAGCGAAGATGGCGACGGCGCGGTTCTGCTTGTCGTTGATTTCTTCCCACAATTTGCCGGGCGTCAGCAGATCGAGGAGGACGAAGCCGACGACGAGCACGACCATGCCGACGCCGGCATAGAGCAGGGTGTTGAGCAGCACGGGCACGCTTGTGACCATCATCGCCTCCTTATTTGTGGGTTGGGCCGTAGCTGACGACGCGAAACGCGGATCGGCCGCCATCGGCGAACGGGGAATAACCGACCACGGCGGCGGCCAGATAGGCGCCGACGATGCCGAGGCACCAGAGACCGTAGAGAAATGCGCGCCAGCCCATGCGATCACCTTCCGCCCAGGGATGCGAGGATGTCCTCGCTGGTGGCGCCGCGATCGCTCTCACCAAGGCGGGCGGTTTCGAAGCGGAAGTGCCGCCAGAAGATCAGCCCGACGGGCAACAGGATGAGGATCAGGGCGAACACCAGATTGCTCCAGAAGGTGGCGCCGCGTTCGACCGCGATCTGCACCTCCACCTCGCGCATCGCGCCCGTCCAGTTATGCGCTTCGGCATCGACGAGGAGATCGTAGGTGCCGGCGGGCAGCATCGCCATCTTGGTGGCGGCGGTGCGCGATCCTTCGCTCCAGCTGCCGTCGCTGTCATAGCCCGAATAGCGTTCGGCCAGCCCGTAAGCGTCGTAGCTTTGCTGCGTCTTGCGATCGACCAGCGAATAATCGAGATCGACCCACGCATTGTCGAGCGCGGGGGCCTGCGCCTCGATGGTGACGGCCTGCCACGAACGATCGAGCTGGATGGGGCCGAGGGTGATCGAGCGGCCGGTGCGATCCGGTTCGATCGTCACGCGTTCGCTGAACAGCCGGCTGCTGCCGCCGAACAACATGGTCAGGATGAAGAGCGCGGCGACGGCGATCCCTGCGAACAGCATCGCCGGGCGCAGGATGCCGGTATAAGGCGATGGCTGGTGCGGCATCGGCGTGCCGGCCATCTGCCCGCCGGACAGCCCCGCGCCGAAGCTGCGTTTCACGTCGCCGGGTTTCAGCAGTTCCGATACCGTCCAGCTATCTTCCGCGCCGCTGCCTTCCCAGGACAGCATCCAGCCGGGGCGGACATAATCGGCCGTGCGCACCGTATCGCCCGCGCGGACGCGCCAGTAAAATTCCCCCAGGACATAATCGACGTGCGCGCGGCCATCGACGAAATGGCGGTAGGACTGGCCATCGACCGCGAGTTCGGTGCCGAAGCGGCCCGATTGCGGCAGCCGGGTGAGCATCGTCCCGAAGCTCCAGCCCCGCCCGTCGGTGATCAGCCAGCGATAGCCGTGATAGGGGTTGAAGAGGAGATATTCCTCCCAGGTGAAGCCGTCCTCCGATTTCTGGAGATAGCCGATCGCTTCCCATTCGATGCCGCGGATTTCGCCACGCGTGCCGAGCGGAATGGTGAGCTGGGCCGCCGCCTCGTGATATTCCTTGATGATGCGGACATCGGGATTGGCGACATCGAGCACCGATCCGCAATATTGGCAGACCACCGTGACCGTATAGCCGGCCGCCTTCAGTTCGATCGTGCCGCCGCAGGACGGACAGGCGAGCGCCTGCGTCGCCGGCGCGGGGCCAGCCTTGGCGGGTGGCGTGCCGGGCGGTGGGGCGGATGGTTCGGACGGCGGCGGCGGGGCCGTATCCCAGGGGCCGGCCATGTCAGGCGTAGCTGGGCGCGGCCCAGCCCTCGATCTGGCGGAGGCCGGACATGCGCAGTTCGGCCAGCGTTACATAGCGGCCGACATAGAAGCTGGCCTGGTTGCGATCGCGCTGGAAGCTGGCGCATTCCCCGCCCGGCGAACGCAGATCGACGCTGTAGACCAACCAGTCGGCCGGGGCGGTGAAGGGCAGTTCGCCTTCGCTGCCGACGCAGGTGGCGATGCGCTGATCGACTACCTTATAGGCGATGCCGGCTTCCTGCGCTTCTTCGCCCGGCGCGGCCTCGCCCGACTGAACGAGCCGCTTGAGCAGGCGCGAGCGAAGGGAGCCGACATCCTGTTCGCGCAGGAACATGAAATCGCCCATCGCTTCGCCCAGCCAGGCGTGGGTGCCATCGCCGAACAGCATCAGCCATTCGTTCCAGAAGCCATCGCCCCAGCCCCAGCGGACGCGGCCGACAATATCGAAAGCCTGGCCATCCACCCGGCCGCGGCTGCCGATCTGGAGCGGGCTGACATCGAAGGGGAGGACGGCGATCTGCCCCATGGCCCGCACGCCATCCTCGATCCGCATCACCGCCGTATGGCAATAATCGCAGACCCGGATCGGCAGCGCGGGCGAGCGGAAGGTGACTTCCGCGCCGCAATTGGGGCAGTTGACCGTCTGCATCCGGCGGTCAGCGGATCCGGCTCAGCAACTCCGCCTTCTTGGCGTCGAACTCCTCCTGGCTGATCGCGCCGATGGTGAGCAGCTTGTGCAGCTTTTCGACGAGGGCGAAGGGATCTTCCGCCGGGGCAGGGGCGGCAGCCCCGCCGCCGCCCGCGCCAAGCCCGGAGGCCATCGCCTGGCCGATCGCCGCGCCCGCGCCGACGCCCGCGCCGATGCCGGCGATGCCGCCCGGATTGGCCGCCGCCGTTTCGATCGCTTCGGCCGCCTGGAACTTGGCGTAGCGATCGAGATCGCCGAGCACGCGCATCGAGCTTGCCTTGTCGAGATGCTTCTGCACCTCGTCCGGCAGGCTCAGGCTTTCGACGAAGAAGCTGGAGAGCGACAAGCCCCATTGGGCGAAGGCGGGGTTCACCGCATCCTTCAATGCCTGCGACAGCGCCGTCTGGTTGGCGGCGAGGTCGAGGAAGGGAACGCTGCCGCCGCCAAGGCCGGTGGCGAGCGCGGTGGCGATCGCGGCGCGCAGCTGCGGCTCGATATCGGCGACGGTGACGCGTTCGAGCGTGCCGACCAGCGTGGAGGTGAAGGCCGCGACCTTATCGACCTTGAACGAATAGCTGCCAAAAGCGCGCAGGCGGATCGGCCCCAATTCCTTGTCGCGAATGGTGACGGGCTGGGCGGTGCCCCATTTGAGGTTGATCTGTTCCTTGAGCGAATAGAACACCACGTCCGACTTGAAGGGCGATTTGAAGCCCTTGTCCCAGTTACGGAGCGAGGTGAGGATCGGCAGCGTCGAGGTTTCGAGCGTGTAGAGGCCGGGGCCGAACATGTCCGCGATCTGGCCTTCGTTGAAGAAGGCGGCGACCTGGCCTTCGCGCACCGTGAGTTGTGCGCCGTTCTGGATCTCGCGATCCTTCATCGGCACGCGCTCGGCCAACTCGCCGGGTTCTTCCACCCAATCGATGACGTCGATCAGTTGCTTGGACAGGAAATCGAACAGACCCATGACCGGTCCCCAAACGCGGTTGAGATGTGAACGGCATAACCCGAATTCGCGCGCGGGGAAATGCCGGTGTGTTAGGATGTTGTTACACTTCTTCGGGCAGCGCCCAATCGATCGGCGCGAGGCCCTTTGCTTCGAGAAAGGCATTCGCCTGCGAGAAGTGGCGGCAGCCGTGAAAGCCGTTATGCGCCGATAGCGGCGATGGGTGCGCGGCCTTGAGGACAAGGTGGCGCGACCCATCGACGAAGGCGGCCTTGCGCTGGGCATAGGCGCCCCACAGCAGGAACACGGTGGGGCCGGCCTGTTCGTTGACGACGCGGATCACTGCGTCCGTGAATTTTTCCCAGCCCTTGCCCTGATGCGATGCGGCGCGGCCCATTTCGACCGTGAGAACGCTGTTCAATAGCAAGACGCCCTGTTTGGCCCAATGTTCGAGGAAGCCGTGGGGTGCCCGCGCGATGCCGAGATCGGCCTGCATTTCCTTGTAGATATTGACGAGCGACGGCGGCGTGCGGACACCCGGCTGAACCGAGAAGCAGAGGCCGTGGGCCTGGCCTTCGCCATGATAGGGATCCTGCCCGAGGATGACGACGCGCACCTGATCGAGCGGGGTGAGATCGAGCGCGCGGAAATATTCGCTGCCCTTGGGAAAGATGCGCGCGCCCTTCGCCTTTTCCCCGACCAGAAAATCCTTCAGCGCCTGCATGTGCGGGGCGGCGAATTCGAGCGCGAGCGGGGTCTTCCAGCTTTCGTGAAGCCTGATCGCGTCGTTCATTCGGCTTTGTCCCCATCGCTGTCGTCGGCGGGCTCGTCCGCGGGCGTGCGGGGCAGGTTGCGGATGCGGCGGATGCCCGCCAGCATCGGCAGCAGCAACACCACGAGCAGGAAAAGAGCGACGACTTCCTTCTTCATGGCCCAACGATAGGGGCGAAGCCGCCGCCGGGCATCATGTTTTTCCGGGCGGGAGAGGAAAATGGTGGTGAGGAAAAGGTGGCGACGGACACGGTGCCGAGCGCCGCGCATCGGAAATGCCGACATAAAGAATGCCGCGGGCGCCGGGCGACGGTGATTTCGCTTCGCAGCTCGACCGGGCGGCATAAGCTGTTCCGCCGGAGACGATGCCGAAGGAGAGCGAGATGGTGGCCTTTACGCCGGAGCAATTGTCGGACCTCGAAGAGATCAAGCAGCTCAAGAGCCGCTATTGCCGTGCGACCGATACCTGCGACGAGGCGCTGCTGCGTCAGTTGTTCACGCCCGACGTGACCGTGGAATATCGCGGTGGTGCCTATATCGCGCGCTGCGCGGGCGTCGACGAGATGATCGATTTCCTGATGAATGCGCATCATTCGCAGATGATCACCATGCACCACGCGCATCTGCCTGACATCCGTTTCACCGGCGCCGATGCGGCGGAAGGGATCTGGTATTGCGAGGATTTCCACATCGCGCTCGACCGGAAGGAGATCACCTCCGGCTGCCTGATCTATCGCGACCAATATGTCCGGCGCGACGGCACATGGCTGATCGCGCGCACCGAATATGACCGGGTGTGGGAGGCGTTCGAGCCGCTGCGCCCGGAGATCGCGATCACCGCGCACCAGTTGGCGCGGACCGGCCGGACGCCGGACCAGCGGCGCAATATCGACCATCTGCTGCACTGGAAGGCGCGCACGGCCGCCTGATCGGGGTGGCTGGGTTTTAGGGCAGGCGCGCGTTGAGGAGGTGGACGAGCTGTGACTGGCGGCGGACGCCGGTCTTGGCGAAGATCGCGCGGAGGTGGCCGCGGACCGTGTTGTGGGTGACGCCGAGGCGATCGGCCGCGTCGATCAGCGAGGCGCCGTTGGCCAGCGCGGCGGCAAGCTGGGCTTCGGCGGGCGTGAGCTGGAAGAGATCGCGGATCGCTTCGGGGCTGGGGCCAGTGCGCGCGCCGGGCTCGGAGACGAACAGGGCGACGGCGGCGGCGGCGCCGCCGCGCATGAAGGCGGGGCCGGCGACCGGCTGGCCGACAATGGCGAGATCGCGCGCGCCCGACGGGCGTTCGAGACGGAGGCGAACCGGCGGCACGGTGCGCGGATCGCTTTCGGCGCCGAGCGTGCGGAGCAGCGTTTCGAGCGCCTTCTGTTCATCGCGCCCGCCCAGCACCAGCCGATCGCCGGTGCGGACGATGCCGTCGGCCTGGCCGAGCAGCAGATCCGCCCGCGCATTGGTGCGCAGGATGCGGCCGCCATGATCGAGGATGATCGTGGCCACCGCCATCTGTTCGATCGCGCCCTGGAACACGCCCTGTTCGGTGCCGATGGTGGCGAGCCGTTCGTAGAGGCGGATGGCGGTGCGGATATGGGGGACGAGCGCCTGCAGCCGATCACGCGCGGCGCGATCGAAATGCGGGCGGCTCTGATCGCGCGTCACGCGGATTCGCGCCTCGAAGCCCGAGGTCGCGCGCAGATCGACGCCGAGGATCTGATCGCCCCCGGCCGCTTCCAGGAAGGCGCGACGGAATTCGGCATTCTGCTTGGCCGTCTGATCGACGAAATCGGCGAAGAGGACGACTTCGCCTTCCGGCAGCCCGATGAAGGGATCGGCGGTGAAGAAATCCAGATAATCCTCCGCCACCTGCGGATCGGCGCCGGGGGTGAGCCACATGCCCGGCGTGCTGGCGCCGGGAACGGTAAGAATCAGCGTGGCATAGGACGAATCGAGCCAGGCCTGCAGCACGCGCAGGAAACCTTCCCATGGCGCTGCATCGAGCAGGCCGCCATAAAGCGCGTCGAGCAGCGACGACGGCAGCAGGGTTTCGGCGGGATCGTCCATTTGGACCGGGTTCGTCATGGCGCGCTGTTCTATCTCACGGCGCTGCAACGGCAAGCGCGGATGGTGCCGGCCGATATATAGTGACGCGAACACCGCAAGGGAGAGATTCGAATGGCGCTCGATCCGATGGTCCAGCAAATCCTGGAAATGATGAAGCAATCGCCTTTGTGTACGCCGCCTTTCACGGTGGCGAACGCGCGCGTGGCGGATGACATGCCGATGCCTTTCCCCAAGGCGGACATCGCGGCGGTGAAGGATATCGTGCTGAAGGCTGACGGGCGCGAGGTGCCGGCGCGGCTTTACCATCCCGAGCCGGGGCAGACGCTGCCCGTGCTGGTGTTCTTCCATGGCGGCGGCTGGGTTTCGGGCAATCTGGAAACGCATGACCCGCTGGCCCGCGCGATTGCCGAGGCCGCGCATATCGCGGTGGTTTCTGTCGATTATCCGCGCGCGCCGGAAGCGCCTTTCCCCGGGCCGCTGGACGCCTGCTACGCGGCGGTGCGCGCGGTGGCCGAAGGGCAGGCCGGCGCTGATGTGGATGGCACGCGGATCGCGGTGGGCGGCGACAGCGCCGGCGGCAATCTGGCGGCGGCGGTGGCGCTGAAGGCGCGCGAAGCCGGGCCGAAGATCGCGCACCAGTTCCTGATCTATCCGGTGATCGACAGCGATTTCGACAACGCATCCTATACCGAAAACGGCACCGATTATTTCCTGACCGGGCCGATGATGCGCTGGTTCTGGGAACAATATGTGGGCGAGGCGAACGTCGCCAACCCCGATCCGCTGGCAGCGCCGATCCGCGCCGCGAGCCTGGCCGGGCTGCCGGCCGCGACGATCGTCACGGCGGAACTGGACCCGCTGCGCGACGAGGGCGAGGCTTATGCCGAAAAGCTGGAAGAAGCCGGCGTGGCGGTGACGCTGCGCCGCGCCGACGGCATGTTCCACGGCTTTGCCAGCATGGTCGGCGTGCTGCCGGCATCGGCCGAGGCGATCCAGGTCGGCGCAAGCGACCTGCGGCGTTCGCTGGGGGATGTCGTTTCCGCGTAAATCCGTCGCGGATTACGCAATCGTGACATCGTGCGGCTTTGACGTGCGATTTTGCGGTATGAAAGCGGTTGCCTGAACCGCATCTGCTTGACACTGAAGAACGGGCCGGGGAGGATCACGGGCGAGAGCCGAGGATCCACCCCGGCCGGATTCTTTCGTGGAGAGGCTATGAGCAGGCTTGAGGGGAAGGTGGCGATTGTCACCGGTGGCGCGCAGGGCATGGGCGCTGCGACGGCGCGGCTGTTCGTGGAGCGCGGCGCCAAGGTGGTGATCGGCGACATCCTGGTCGAAAAGGGCGAGGCGCTGGCGAAGGAGCTTGGCGACGCGGCGGCGTTCGTGAAGATGGACGTCCGCAACGAGGACGACTGGGCCAATGCCGTAAAGACCGCGACGACGCGCTTCGGCAAGCTGACGACGCTGGTGAACAATGCGGCCGTCGTCCACTATACCGCGATCGAGCAGGTTTCGGCCGACGATATCGACAAGGTGCTCGGCATCAACATCAAGGGCGTGATCCTGGGCGTGAAGCATTGCGCGCCGGCGCTCACGGCCAGCGGCAATGGCTGCGTGGTCAACATCTCGTCGGTCGATGGTCTGCGCGGCTGCAACGGCCTGACCGTCTACACCGCGTCGAAATGGGCGGTGCGCGGCCTTTCCAAGAGCCTGGCGTTCGAGCTTGGTCCGCGCGGCGTGCGCGTCAATTCGGTCCATCCGGGCGGCATCAACACCGAAATGGGCAACCCCGGCAACAAGACCGACGGCCGCGAGAATGAAGGCATGGAGCGGATGCCGCTGTTGCGCATCGGCGCGCCGGAAGAGGTGGCGAAGGTGACGGCCTTCGTGGTCAGCGATGAAGCGAGCTATGTCACCGGCGCCGAATATGCCGTCGATGGCGGCTGGTCGTCGGGCTATTTCCAGCCGGTTCTGCCGGGTGCGCCGGAAGGGCTGGGGGCGTGAGCGTGAAGCCGCTTGAAGGCAAGATCGCGATCGTCACCGGTGCGGGGCAGGGCGTGGGGCGCGGCATCGCGCTCGCGCTCGCCCGCCACGGCGCGAAGGTCGCCCTGCTTGGCCGCACGCTCGCCAAGGTTGAAGCGACGGCGGAAGAGTGCGGCAATGGCGCGCGCGGCTTCCATGTCGACATCAAGGATGCCGAAGCGATCAAGGCGGCCACCGCGCAGGTGATCGAGGCCTTTGGCGGCGTCGACATCCTGGTCAACAATGCGCAGGAAGTGCCGCTGGGAACGCTGGACAAGGTGACCGACGAGGCGTTCCTCGCGGGGTTCGAGAGCGGCCCGATCGCGACCATGCGGATGATGAAGGCGTGCCGCGCGTCGATGACGGAACGCGGCGGCGGCGTGATCATCAACCTCACCTCGTCCGCCACGATCCGCTGGGATATGGCCGGTTATGGCCCCTATGCGGCGGTGAAGAAGGCGATCCAGGCGCTGACCCGCGCGGCGGCGGCGGAATGGGGCCCGGAAGGCATCCGCGTGCTCAACATCGCGCCGCATGCCGACAGCCCCGGCCTGAAGAGCTGGATCGAGGCGCGGCCGGCGGAAGCCGAGGCGTTCTTCAAGACCATCCCGCTGCGCCGTATCGGCCGTTGCGAGGAGGATATCGGCGAGGCGGTGGCGGCGCTGTGCGGCCCGAGCTTCAGTTACCTGACCGGCGCGACCATTCCGCTGGACGGCGGCCAGGCCAATTTCGACGGCTGAGGAGCCGAGCGCGATGCATATCGACCGTATTTCCGACATCCTGGAAATTCAGGCGCTGTTGACGGACTATGTGTTCGCGCTCGACACCAAGGATATCGACCGGCTGGACGCGGTGTTCCTGCCCGACGCGCGATGCGATTATCGCGCGACGGGCGGGCGCGCCGGCGGCTGGGCGGAGATCAAGCCCTGGCTGGTTTCCGCGCTTAACGGCTTCGGCACCACCCAGCACCTGATCGGCCTGCCGCAGATCCGTTTCGACCCGCAGGACGGCACCCGCGCCACGGCGATGACGATGCTGTTCAACCCCATGCAGATGCTGCCCGAAAAGGGCGGCCAGATCTTTTTCATCGGCGCGACCTATTCGGACGAGCTGATCCGCACGGCCGATGGCTGGCGGATCGCCCGGCGAACCGAGATCGCGCCCTGGGCCAAGGATGTGCCCGCATCGCTTGCCGGAGACCAGAAATGAGTGCCGACCCCTTTTCGCCCGTCCAGATCGGGCCGATCACGATCAAGAACCGCTTCATCCGTTCGGGCGCGAACGAGACGAAGAACAAGCAGATGAACCCGACCAAGGCGCTGCTGAACTTCCATCAGGCCTATGCCGAAAATGAGCTGGGGCTGACCACGCTCGCTTATATCGCGGTGTCGAAGGACGGGCGCACACTGCCGAGCCAGGGCACGATGTCCGACGAAAGCGTGCCCCATTATCGCGCGATCACCGACGCGATCCACGCGGCGGGCGGCAAGGCATCGGCCCAGATCACCCATGGCGGCAGCTTCTGCCAGATCAAGGACCTGTCGACCCCGCGCGCGATGTCGTCATCGGGCGGGATCGACAAGATGGGCCTGCTGATGGGCCGGCCCTTCCAGCGCGCGATGACGCGTGCCGACATGGACATGGTGCGCGATGAATTCGCCGCCGCGGCGCTGCGCTGCGAACAGGCCGGGTTCGATGCGATCGAACTGCACATGGGCCATGGCTATCTGCTCAACCAGTTCATCTCGCCGCTCAGCAATTTCCGTCGCGACGAATATGGCGGCTCGGCCGAAAATCGCGCGCGCTTCCCGGCGGAGGTGCTCGCGGCGGTGAAGCAGGCGGTGGGCGACCGGCTGGCGGTGATCGCCAAGATCAATCTGGTCGATGGCGTGAAGAAGGGCGCCACGATCGAGGACACGATCGTCACCGCGCGCGCGCTGGAGGCGGCGGGTTGCGACATGCTGGTGCTTTCGGCCGGCCGCAACATCGAATCCACCTGGAAGATGTTCGGCAGCGCGCTGCCTTATGACGAGATGGCGACGCTGCAGCGGACCTGGGCCGGTAAGCTGCAATTCGCCATCCTGAAGATGAGCGTGCCCAAGATCCCGCCCTTCCGCCAAAATTACCTGATGGAAGACGCGCTGACGCTGAAGGCGGCGCTCGGCCCGAACCGCAAGGTCAAGCTGTGCTATCTGGGCGGCGTGCAATCGCTGACGGCGGCCAAGGCGGCGCTGGGCGAGGGCTTCGATGCCGTCGCCATCGCGCGCGCGCTGATCCACGATCCGACGCTGGTTTCGCAGTGGAAGGCCGGCACCGCGGACAAATCGGGCTGCACCGCGTGCAACCGCTGCGTTGTCGTGATGTACGGCCCGTCCGGCACTTATTGCCCCGAAGTGGGCAATGCGATCGATCCCAAGCTGAACCAGATATATGCAGGAGAGCGCGACCATGCTGCTTAAGAACAAGGTTGTCATCGTCAGTGGCGTGGGCGCCGGGATGGGCCAGGCGTTGGCCCGCATCGCGGCGGCCGAAGGTGCGCGCGTGGCGCTGGGCGCACGCAGCAAGGGGCTGATCGAGGAGGTTGCGGCCGACATCAAGGCCAATGGCGGCGAGGCGATCGCCGTGCCCACCGACATTTCCGACGCCAAGGCCTGCCAGGCCATGGCGGCGGCGACGCTGGAGGCGTTCGGCACGATCGATGGCCTCGTCAACACTGCCTACATCCACGGCGCCTGGCTGCCGGTGGATGAAGCCGATCCCGAGGATTATGCGCAGGTATTCGACGTGAACTGCCTGGGCGCGATGCGGATGACGCAGGCGGTGTTGCCGACCTTCAAGGCGAAGAAGGACGGCGCGGTCGTCAACGTATCGACCATGTCCACCGTCAATCCCTTCACCGGCGAGGGCGGCTATGCCACCGGCAAGGGCGGCCTGAACGTGTTGTCGCGCCACATGGCCAATGATTTCGGCAAATATGGCGTGCGGGTGAACCACACGCGGATGGGCTGGATCGGCGGGCAGCCGGTTTATGATTATATCGACCGCGCGGTGGCCGGCGGCGCCGATCGCGACGCGCTGGTCGCCGAGATCACCGCCCGCATCCCGCTGGGCATCATTCCGCCGGAAGGTGACTGCGCCAAGGCGGTGCTGTTCTTCCTTTCGGATTATGCCCGCGTCGTCACCGGTGCGGTGCTCGACGTCAATGGCGGCCAGTATATGGCCCCATAAGCGCAACACGGCCTCATCAGGGTCTAGCCGCCATCGCTGCCCGGGTGCAGCGTGGCGGCATTGTTGTGCATGCTGGAGTGATTGTGATGAGCGACGACAAGGTCATGTCGGGCGAGGCCTGGCGGGACTTTTGCCGCAGGCTGGAAAAAGCGGGTGACGTGGTGCTGGGTGCGGACGCGGCGAACACGCCGCTCGATCGTGCCGAGGGCTATCGTTACCTGACGCGCCTGCTGCGCATCGCGCTGGAAATGAACCTGGAATTCGCCGATCCCGATTTTCCGGGCTTTTACCAGGCGAGCCACCAGACCGCGAAGATCGGTGCCGATAACCCCGACAATCATTATCTGAACGCGACGATCACGTCGGACCGCAGCTACCGCATCAGCGGCAAGCGCGGCACGGTGCCGATCCTGACCTTCGGATCGAAGGCCAATCGCTATGCGACCGACGGAACGATGGCATCGACCGGCGAACTCGACGTCGAGGACATGCATATCGAGGCCGATGGCAGCTTCGAGCTGATCGTCTCGCGCGAGCGGCCGGGCAATGGCAACTGGCTGCCGATCGCCGAGGATTCGAGCATGGTGCTCGTCCGCCAGACCTTTGGCGATCGCGCCAAGGAAGAGGCGGTCGATATCCGTATCGAGACGCTGGACGGCCCGCCGACGCCCGAACCGCTGACGCCTGAGCGGCTGGAAACCGCGCTCGGCCGCGTCGCCGGCTTTGTCGAGGGCACGGCGAAGACCTTCGCCGACTGGACCGAGCGGTTCCGCAAGGACCATATGAACAAGCTCGATACCGTCGACCAGAGCCTGTTCATCAGGGGCGGCGGCGACCCGATGATCCATTATCTGCACGGCGCCTGGGAACTGGCGCCGGACGAGGCGCTGGTGATCGAGACGAGCGTGCCGGAATGCCGGGTATGGAACTTCCAGCTCGACAATTACTGGATGGAATCGCTCGATTATCGTTTCCACCAGATTCACTATAACGACACGACCGCCAAGCCGAACCCGGACGGCACGGTGACGCTGGTCATCGCCGCGCGCGACCCCGGTTTCGGCAATTGGGTCGACACCGCCGGCCACGCCCATGGCACGATGCTGTGGCGCTGGACCGACGCCAAGGACAAGCCCGTTCCCACCACGAAGGTTATCAAGCTGTCATGAGTGATCTCGAAGCCCGTATCGCCCGTCTCGAAGCCGAAAGCGACATCCGCAAGTTGAAGGCGCGCTATCTGAACGCCTGCGACGCCAAGGATGTGGAACAGATCCGTGGCTGCTTCACCAAGGATGCGGTGATCGACTTTCCGCCGCTGGGCGAGTTCGATGTCGACGGGCTGATCGGTATCTTCACCCAGATGGCGGTGAACACGCCGATCACCGACGTGCATCACGGCCATAATGGCGAGATCGACATCGACGGCGATACCGCCAAGGCGCGGTGGAACCTGGGTTACGTCAACTATGACCCGCGCGAAGGCAGCTTCCGCCTGCTCGCCAATTTCTACGCCGACGAATATGTGAAGACGGCCGACGGCTGGCGCATCAGCTATTCCAAGGCGATCCAGCGCGCGGTGGTGACGGGCAAGCTGGCCGAGGACGTGAAGGCCGAGTGGGTGCCGCTGCCGGGGGCGTAAGCCGCTGCGGAACTCCGATCGAGATTGAATTTGGCCGGGGAAGCGCATGTGCTTCCCCGGCTTTTTCATATGTCGAGCGGCAAGTGCTGATGTGTCGGCCACCGCGCTGCCGCCGAAGGCGTTCGATCAGAAAACCGGTTCTTCGTCCGGACCAGGGGTGCGGCCGCCGTGGATGCCGCATTCCACCTTGTCCCAGCCGCGCCAGCGGCCCGCGCGGGGGTCTTCGCCGGGTTTGACGACGCTGGTGCAGGGCGCGCAGCCGATCGACAGATAGCCCTGCGCCTCGAGCGGGTGGCGGGGCAGATCATGTTCGTGGAAATAGGCTTCCAGCTTTTCCTTCGGCCAGTCCGCGAGCGGATTGATCTTTAGCCGGCCTTCGTCGATCTCGAAACGCGGCAGCGCGTCGCGGGTGCCCGACTGGAAACCCTTGCGCCCCGAAATCCACGCCTGAAAGGGCTGGAGCGCGCGGCGCAGCGGTTCGACCTTGCGGATCTCGCAGCAGCCATCGGGATCGTAGGACCAGCGTAGCCCGGTCTTGTCCTTGTCCGCCAGGATGCGCGGATCTGGCCGAAAGACGCGGAGATCGACGAAGCCAAGCCGTTCGGAAAGCTCATCCCGATAGGCAAGAGTTTCACCAAACATCTTCTGCGTATTGACGAAAATAACCGGCGTTTCGGTATCGACCTGCGCCACGAGATGCAGCAGCACGGCGGATTCGGCGCCGAAGGACGAAACGATCGCCGTGCGACCGGCGAGTTCGCCGCGGAGCAGTTCGCGCAGCATCGTCGCCGTATCGACGCCTTCGAAGCGCGCGTTGAGGCGCGCCGCATCCTCGGCCGAAAAGGGCGGGGACGTGTCGATCATGTCGATGCTGCGCGCCGGCTCAGCCATGGCGGAGCGCCCACACGGGCGAGCGCCCGTCGGCGGCCTTCTGGTAGACATCGTCATAACGGCCGAGCGCGCGTTCCAGCGCGGCCGGATCGATCGCGGCTTCGGGCACGAAACTGTCGAACCCGCAACGCCGCATCAGCGGAATCTGATCGACGAGAACGTCGCCGGCCGCGCGCAATTCGCCTTCATAACCGGCCTCGCGCAGAATGCGCGCGGCGGAATAGCCACGACCGTCGCGAAACTTGGGGAAGGCGATCTCGATCAGCGCGAGCTGGCCGAGCTGGGGGAGGAGCTTGCGCGCGTCCTCATCCGATTCCAGCCGCACGGCGGTGGCGTTGGTCTGGCCGAGAAAGGCATCGAGCGTCACCGCCGGCTCTTCATGCGGCACGTCATCGCGGAAGCGAAGGAACTCAACCATAGATCGCCTCCTTGAAGGGGTCCATTCCGACGCGGCGGTAGGTATCGAGGAAGCGTTCGCCCTCGGTTCGCAGCTCGCGATATTTTTCCACCGTGCGTTCGATGGCGTCGACGACGCCGTCTTCGTCGAAGCCGGGGCCGGTGATGCGGCCGAGGCTGGCATCTTCCGCGCCCGAGCCGCCGAGCAGAAGCTGGTAGTTTTCCGTGCCCTTACGATCGACGCCGAGAATGCCGATATGGCCGGCATGGTGGTGGCCGCAGGCGTTGATGCAGCCCGAAATCTTGAGCTTCAGCTCGCCCAGATCGCGCTGGCGATCGAGCCCGGCGAAGCGATCGGCGATCTTCTGCGCGACCGGGATCGAACGGGCATTGGCAAGACTGCAATAATCAAGCCCCGGGCAGGCGATGATATCGCTGATCAGATCGAGATTGGGCGTGGCGAGGCCATTGGCTTCAAGCTGCTGCCAGATCGTGTAGAGATCGGCCTTCTTCACATGCGGCAGGACGATGTTCTGCGCATGGGTGACGCGCAGTTCATCGAAGCTGTAGCGTTCGGCGAGATCGGCCATCAGGTCGATCTGCGCGGACGAGGCATCGCCCGGAATGCCGCTGACGGGCTTCAGGCTGATATTGACGATCGCATAGCCCGGCTGCTTGTGCGCCTTGACGTTCTGATCGAGCCAGAGCGCGAAATCGGGATCCGTGCGATCGAGATCGTCTGACAGGCCGCCTTCGAACGCGGGCGGCGCGAAATGGGCGGCAATGCGTTCGAATTCGCCTGCCGGCGGATCGAGGCCGAGCGTCTTCACATGCGCCCATTCTTCCTCGACCTGGCGGGCATATTCTTCCGCGCCAATCTCATGCACGAGGATCTTGATACGCGCCTTGTAGATATTGTCGCGGCGGCCATAGCGATTATAGACGCGCAGGCACGCTTCCATATAGCTGACGAAATCCGCCGTCGGCAGGAATTCGCGGATCACGGGCGCCACCATCGGGGTGCGGCCCATGCCGCCGCCGACGAACACGCGGAAGCCCAGTTCCCCCGCGTCGTTGCGATGGATCTGGAGGCCGATATCGTGCAGCTTCACCGCCGCGCGATCCTCCTCCGCCGCGATCACCGCGATCTTGAACTTGCGCGGCAAGTAGCTGAATTCCGGGTGGAACGTCGACCACTGGCGGAGCAGTTCGGCCCACGGGCGCGGATCGGTCACTTCGTCGGCGGCGGCGCCGGCGAACTGATCGGACGAGATGTTGCGGATGCAATTGCCGCTCGTCTGGATGGCATGCATTTCGACCGAGGCGAGATCGGCAAGGATATCAGCCGCATCCTCCAGCTTGATCCAGTTGTACTGGAGGTTCTGGCGGGTGGTGAAGTGCCCGTAATCCTTGTCATACTTGCGCGCGATGTGGGCGAGCATCCGCATCTGGCGGCTGTCGAGCGTGCCATAGGGGATCGCCACGCGCAGCATATAGGCATGGAGCTGGAGATAGAGGCCGTTCATCAGCCGCAGCGGCTTGAACTGGTCCTCGCTGATCTCGCCCGCCAGGCGGCGCTGAACCTGATCGCGAAACTCCTCGACGCGGGCGTCGACGATCGCCTGATCATATTGGTCGTATTTATACATCAGATCACCCAGCTTCCCGCCGCGGGATCGGCGGGCTTGATGTTGAGATCGAGCCGCACGGTCGGGCCGGCGGCACGGATGCGATCCTTGATATGGCCGGGGCGGGGCCCCTGCGGCGTCTGTTCCGCATCGATCACATAAGGCGCGTTGACGCGGCGGGCGGCCTCCTCGGCGGCGGCGATCGCCTCGCCATGATTGTCGACGTCGACGGCATCGGCGACGTGGCGCGACCAATCGCTGCCCGTCCACCAGACGACATCGCCGGTGCCCAGATCATTGCCCGTCAGAATCTTCAAGAGAGCGCCTCCGCCTGCTTCGCCAATGCCTGGAGCCGATTTTCGGCGTCCGAGAGCAATACCACTTCGCCCACGACGATGATCGCCGGGCTGACCACCTCTTCACGCTCCACCATGCCGCCCAGATCGGCGAGCAGGGTGCGCAGCGCGCGCGACCCTTCGAGCGTGCCGCGTTCGAGCACCGCCACCGGCATGTCGGGCGCGACGCCGTCGGCCATCAGCTTGTCCGCGATCAGCGTGGCGCAGGCGACGCCCATATAGATGACGAGCGTGCGGCCATGGCCGGCCAGCCCCGCCCAATTCTGTTCGGTAAGGCCCTTGCACTGGCCCGCCACGAAGCTGACCGCGCTCGACCAGTCGCGATGGGTGAGGGGGAGCATGGCATCGGCGGCGCAGCCCAGCGCGGCGGAGACGCCGGGAACGACCTCCACCTTCAGGCCGGCGGCGCGCACGGCTTCCACCTCTTCGCCGCCACGGCCGAAGACGAACGGGTCGCCGCCCTTCAGCCGCACGACGATCGCGCCCGTCTTGACGTGCGCGATGATCAGCGCGTTGATCGCTTCCTGCGGCAGCGTATGGCGCGCGCGGCTCTTGGCGACCGAGATGCGCTGCGCGGCGGGCGGCGCGAAATCGAGCACGCGCGGATCGATCAGCCCGTCATGGACGACGACATCGGCCTGGCGGAGCGCCTCCACCGCGCGCAGCGTCAACAGGCCGGGATCACCCGGCCCGGCACCGACGAGGATGACGCGCCCGCGCGCGTGCGGATCGAGAAGCGAGGACATGGCCGGCAGATGGCCCCGAATGCCGCACCGCGCAATCCAAGCTTGCTTTGGGGCGGGTTAGGAAAGCTTGTGGGGTGGCTGGGAGGCAGATGGGAAGACGAAGCGATTGTGGCCGACGAAGCTGGCCAATGGGACGAGGAAAGTGGTGGTCAGCACGGCCACGATAGGCGGCAGCGCGAGGTGCACGGTCAGCGCCCAGGGCGCCGCGATCGACACCACTATGCCGAACAGGTTGACGATGACGAAGCGGGGAAAGGCTTCGCGATGCGGGCGGCTGGAGCCGAAGGTGAGGCGGCGATGGCCCGTATAGGAAATCGCCATGCCCACCGCATAAGCCGCGAAGGAGGCGGGCACAGGGTGTAGCCCCAATTTTCCGAAGGCCAGTGCGAGGCCGGTATAAGCGAGTGTCGAAATGGCCCCGACGAGGCTGAAGGCGCCGATCTTGCGGGCAAGCATGATCAGGCGGTTTCGACGCGACGTAGCCGCGGGGCCGATGCGGCGGCTGCGGCCTGGCCACCGGTATCGCGCGCCACGATGTAGAGCGGACGCTGCTTCACCTCGCGATGCGTGCGGCCGACATAGACGCCGACAATCCCCGTCATGAGGAGGTTGATGCCCGACAGGAAGGAAACAAGCACGGCGAGCGAGGCCCAGCCGCTGACCAGCCCGGCGCCGAAGATCGCCATCGCCACGACATAGGCACCATAAAGCAAGGAGCCCAGCGAGATGATCGCGCCGGTCCACAGCGCCAGCCGCAGCGGAACATCGGAGAAGCCGACCACGCCATCAAGGGCCAGCCGGACCATCTTGCCCAGCGAATATTTGGTGACGCCGGCGGCGCGTTCGTCGCGATCGAATTCGACGACGGCCTGGCGATAGCCCATCCAGCCGAACATGCCGCGGACGAAGCGATCCTGTTCGGGCATGGCGCGGAAGGTTTCGATCGCACGGCGATCGACGAGGCGGAAATCGCCCACATCGGCGGGGATGTCGACCTTGGTGAGCGCACGCAGGCCGCGATAGAAGAGGCTCGCGGTCCATAGCTTGAAGCGGGTTTCACCGGCGCGGCTGCGACGGCGGGCATGAACGATCTCATACCCCTCGCGCCAGCGGGCGATCAGTTCGAGCACGGTTTCGGGCGGATCCTGCAGATCGGCGTCCATGACGATGACGGCATCGCCAGCGGCCAGTTCCATGCCGGCGGTGATCGCGGCCTGATGGCCGAAATTGCGGGACAGGCCGACATAGCGATAGCGCGGATCGGCGGCGGCGCGCTTCACGATCATGGCGGCGGAGGCATCGCGGCTGCCATCATCGACCATCAGGATTTCGACCCGGCCGCGGATCACCGCCATCAGTGCGTCAAGCCGGATGAACAGGGCGGGAAGAACCGCCTCCTCGTTGAAGACCGGGATGACCAGGCTGATGTCCGGGTGTGTTGCGTCGCCCATCTGCGTCATGGCGTTGCTTCCCCTGCCTGCCGTGCTGCCGTCTGCGGCGACGATGCGGCGGAATGGTTAAGCATTGGTAAGCGCCTGATCCGGTAGAGCACGGCATTGTCCCTGCTCCATACGATCGAAAGACCCGGATCGCGCGGCCATTGCTTGCGCGGAAGGTCGATGAGCCAAAGATAGTCGAAGGCGGGGCGTGGCAGGTTCTTTAGTGCGTAGTCGAGAGAATGGCTGTCCCGCTGGCGACATGCTTCATGCTGGAGCATTTGCGAGGGATCGAGCGTAAAAGCGGGAGCCTGTGGATAACGGACGCCGAGCAGGCGGCCGCCGGGCATCGGCCACTGTCCATTGGCAAAGGCTTCGCGGCGGACCACGGCAAGCTGGCCAAAATGATCCAGCCGGGCGGCGTTCCACGTGCCCATGCAGGGCACATTCGCCATCACGAAAGTGCTGCTGCCCTTCGGTAAATGATCGAGTGCAGCGGATTGGGCCTGATAGCCGCGATCGAGTGTCCAGTAGGTCCAGGTCTGAACCCCCAGCCGCAATGCGCAGAAGGCGATGCCGGCGACGGCGATGATCCGCGGCCATTTGGGATCGGAAGTGGTGGGCGTGAGCGCCAGGATGGTGATGCCGAGGGCATAAGCGGCAAGCCGCATATCGGCGTAAGCCGCACCCATCAGGACGCCGGGCAAAGCGAGAAATGCCGCGAACAGGACCAGACCGGCAAATCCCAGCCGGGCGTCGAAACGCAGGCCCATTTTTCGAATGCCGTGCCAGACGAGTATGTAAAGGGCGGTCGCGCTCAGGATGTCGAAAATCTGGGACGTGTTCCGCAGCACGCTTAGTAGATGATAGACTTTTGCGTCCCAACGCCAATTGCCTGCGCCGCCGCCGCCATTCGTCCGGTTGGTCCACCAATCGGCCATCAGGAGCACGGGGGGCGCGAGGGGGAGGCAGGCGAGAGCGGCTGCCCAGCCCGCCTTTAGCCAGGTTGCGCCGTTCTGGCGGGCGGCCATGGCTTCGATCGCGAAGATGGCGAGGCCCAGCATGCCCCAGCCGACACTGTGGGCCAGGAAGATGACGAAGCCGAAGGGCAGGAACAGCGCGGCGCGCAGCCGGAGGCGGCCGAGCCGGCCGAGGCGGAGCCAGAGGCCGATGCCGAGGAACATCAGCGCGACCGACAGCGTGAAGTTCACGAAGCCGAACTGGAACGGATAGGCGAACGCCAGCGGCAGGGCGAACAGCGCGGTCGGCGGCACGCGGCCGTGGACCTCGCGCGCGACCCACAACATGCCGGCGACGGTGAGCGGCGGGATCGCCATCACGATCAGCTTGACCGCCGGTTCGAGGCCGATCGCGCGGGCGAGCGGCATGACCAGCAGATCGACGCCCAGATTGCCGAACAGCGCCCAGTGAAACTCGAAATAGCGCGAAAGATAAGGCGACTGGCCGATATCGAGCGCGACCTTGTAGCGGGCCATATGGCCGGGAAGATCGGTGAGCGGCGGGATCGTGGGCCAGACGAGCGGCAGCGCGGCGGCGAGGACCAGCAGCAGCATGGCCGTGCGGCCCGACCACCATTCGCGAGGGTGCGATTCTTCCATGTCGCCAGCGGTAAGGCGGCATGGTTAATGAAGGATTAGAGCGGGTTCGGGGCGAGTGGAACAATCCACCGCCCCGGCCCTTGCGCCGGACGTGCCGTCAGCCTTCGCGCAGGCCCACGCCGATCGATGCGCGCGGCTGATCGGCTTCCGATGACGTGACGGGATAAGCGCAATAATCGGCGGCATAATAAGCGCTGGGGCGATGGTTACCCGACAGGCCGACGCCGCCGAACGGGGCGTTGGACGGTGCGCCGTTGGTCGGCCGGTTCCAGTTGATCACGCCGGCACGGACATTGCCCCAGAAGCGATCATAAAGCGCCGGATCGCCCGCGACGAGCGAGGCGGAGAGGCCGAAGCGGGTGTTGTTCGCTTCGGCGATCGCGGCATCGAAATCGGCGACGCGGAAGATCTGGAGCACGGGGCCGAAAATCTCCTCGTCCGGCAGGCCGGCAATGCCGGTCATGTCGATCAGCGCGGGCGTCAGGAAGGGGCGGTCGGCCTGCGGGCGGGCCATCTGTTTGATCGCGCGGCCACCCTTGAGGATCAGGTTGAGGAAGGATTCCTGCACCTGATCGGCGGTGGCGTTGTCGATCACCGATCCCATGAAGGGCTGGGGATTGGCGTGGGGTTGATCGATGATGATGCGATCGATCAGCCGGCCGATTTCCTCCACCAGCGGTTCGTGCGCGCCATCCTTGACGATCAGCCGCCGGGCGGCGGTGCAGCGCTGGCCGGCGGACATGAAGGCGGACTGGACGGCGATCACCGCCGCCGAGGCGATATCCGGCGTATCCCACACGACCAGCGGGTTGTTGCCGCCCAGTTCGAGCGCGAGGATGTTCTGCGGGGTTTCGGCGAACTGGCGGTGGAGCGCCTGGCCGGCCCGCGCCGAGCCGGTGAACAGCAGGCCATCGATGCCGGGTTCGCCGGCGAGGGCGCGGCCTTCATCCGGCCCGCCGACGAGCAGACGGATCACGCCCTGCGGGATACCGGCGGCGTGAAAGCAATCGACGAGGAAAGCGCCGGTGGCCGGCGTTTTTTCCGACGGCTTGAACACCACCGCATTGCCGGCAAGCAGGGCGGGCACGATGTGGCCATTGGGCAGATGGGCCGGGAAATTGAACGGGCCGAGCACGGCGAGCACGCCATGCGGCTTGTGGCGGATCGCGCTCTTGGCGCCGAGTGCGCCTTCGAAACGGCGCTGGGCGGTGCGTTCCGAATAGGCCGAGATCGAGATATCGACCTTGTTGATGACGCTTTCGACCTCGGTGCGGGCTTCCCAAAGCGGCTTGCCGGTTTCGCGGGCAATGAGATCGGCGAACGCATCGAGCTTGCTGCGCACGACATTGGCGAAGCGGCGCAGCGTTTCCGTGCGCACCGCAAGCGGCTGGGCCGCCCAGGCCGGCCAGGCGGCGCGGGCGAGGGCGACTTCGTGCGCCGCATTGCCGACGGCGCCGCGCCACAATTCGATGCCGGTGGCGGGTTCGGTGGAGATGATCTCGTTGGCGGACATGTAAGCGGCGATCCCGGTGCTGAACGGTGCGGATCGAATGTCCGCATCGGATATGGCGGCCACAATGGCGACGCGCACGCGGTTTCGCAACCGCGCGGCGGTGCTGTGTCACCCGCGCATGGCATCGCCCATGCGGCGGATGGCGGCGATCTTGGCGTGGAAGGGCGTCCAGTCGTCCGCCTGGTCGATGCGCGACCAGATCGCTTCCAGTTCGTCGATATGCATCGAGCAGGGCGCGGCATCCGACCAATAGGGATGATCGGTCGTCGCCACCTTGGGGAAGGCACCGAGCATCATGCCGAAGGCGGCGAAGCTGTCGTGACGGTAAAATTCGTCGGCGGGCGACGGACCGCGCCGCTTGCCGCCACGCCAGTCGAAGAAGAAGCGGTCGATGGTGACGCCGGTTTCGGTGAGGCCCCGCTCCATGGCTTCGAGCAATGCGTAATCGGACTCTTCGTCCAGCGGCGCGATGCCGAGGCGGGCGAAGGTCGCGTCGCGGAAAGCGGCTTCGTAGAGGGCCGGGAAGGTTTCGAGCGGCGGGGTGAGGGCCTCCGCCTCGGCGATTTGCCGCATCGCGACGGCAAGCTGCACGACATCCCAATGGATCGCCTGCGCCTGCCGGCCAAAGGCATAGAGGCCGTTTTCATCGAAATAGGCGGCGGTGAAGCCCGGTTCCCATCGGGGGGTGAAGCGCCACGGGCCGTAATCGAAGCTTTCGGCGGTGATCGCGATATTGTCGCTGTTGAGCACGCCGTGGACGAAGCCGGCGGCCATGTAGGAAGCGGCCAGTTTCGCCGTGCGCTCGACAGCGAGGGTGAGCAGGCGGATTTCGGGCTGGTCGCCGGGTTCCTCGCCATAAAGTTCGCGCAGCGAATAATCGATCAGGCGGCGGAGCGCATCGGTCTCGCGGAAATAAGCGAGCCGCTGGAAGGTGCCGATGCGGATATGGCCGTGGCCGAGGCGTACGAGCACGGCCGAGCGCGTCGGCGATGGCTCATCATGGCGTTGCAATTGCTCGCCGGTTTCGATCAGTGAAAAGCTTTTGGATGTGTTGACGCCCAATGCTTCGAGCATTTCGGTCGCCAGCACTTCGCGCACGCCGCCCTTCAGCGTCAGCCGGCCATCGCCGAAGCGGCTATAGGGCGTCTGGCCGGAGCCCTTGGTGCCGAGATCGAGCAGGCGGCCCGACGCATCGCGCATCTGGGCGAACAGGAAGCCACGGCCATCGCCGATATCGGGGTTGTAAACGCGAAACTGATGGCCGTGATAACGCAGCGCCAGCGGCGTCGCGAGATTATCGGGCAGCGGCTGGAAGCGGCCGAAATGGGCCAGCCACGCGGCATCGTCGAGATCGCCAAGGCCGATCGCGGCGGCCCAGCGATCGTTGCGGAAGCGCAGGCGGGTTTCGGGGAAATCCGCCGCGCCCACGGGATCGTAGAAATCCGGGCCGAGCTTCAGGATGGCGGGATCGGGGCGATAGGGCGCGGGTTGCGGCAAAGCGGTCATACGGCGATATGGGGGCGAGACCCTTGGAGGCGCAAGCATGGCGGAATGGAGCGAAGGCTATTGGTGGTCCAAGGATGGGCTGCGGCTCCATTATCGCGATTATGCCGGGGGCCATGACGGGCGGCCGCCGATCCTGTGCATCCCCGGCCTGACCCGCAATGCGCGCGATTTTGCGCCGGTGGCTGATCGGCTGGCGGGCGAATGGCGGCTGATCTGCGTCGATCTGCGCGGCCGCGGCGACAGTGCCTATGCCAAGGATCCGATGACCTATGTGCCGCTGACCTATTTGCAGGATATCGAGGCGCTGTTCGAGGAGTTGAAGCTCGATCGCTTCATCGCGTTCGGCACGTCGCTTGGCGGGCTCCTGACCATGTTGATGACCGCGACCGGGCGCCAGCGGATCGCGGGCGCGCTGCTCAACGATGTCGGCCCCGTGCTGGAGCCGGGCGGGATCGCGCGCATCCGCACTTATGTGGGCAAGCAGGCAAGCTGGCCGACCTGGCTGCATGCGGCGCGCGGCATCCAGCAGGGCAATTTCGCCGTCTATCCCGATTATGACATCGAACAATGGCTGGCCATGGCCAAGCGGCTGTGCCGGCTGACCCCGGCGGGCCGGATCACCTATGATTACGACATGAAGATCGCCGAGCCGTTCAAGCTGCCCGGGGGCGAAACCGGCATCGACATGTGGCCGGCGTTCGAGGGGTTGAGCGGGCGCCCCGTGACCCTGCTGCGCGGCCAGCATTCCGACGTGCTGAGCGCGGCCACTGCGCTGGAGATGGCGCGACGGGTGGATGGCCTCGATCTCGTCACGGTGCCCGGCATCGGCCATGCGCCGGTGCTGAACGAGCCTGAGAGCATCGCGGCCATTGATCGGCTGTTGGGCGAGGTGCTTGCAAAGGCCTGATTGGCGCTTTCCGCCAAGAATTGGTGAAAATCGCTCCGCCGACATGCGCTCATGCGGGTGCTTGGGCCAGCAAATGCGCGGCCGATGCGAATTGGCACGGGGCCTGCAATGCGGAAACCATCATCGCGGATCGTTCCGCGCGCAGATGGAGTTCCGGTCATGCATGCTTCCCCGTCCGTTCCCGCCCGCAAAGAAAGTCTGTTCGGCGTGTGTGCCGCGCTGGGTGAGGATTTCGGGTTCAACCCGCTCTATCTGCGGATCGGGCTGGGCGTGCTGATGCTGTGGAACCCGGTGGCGGTGGTCGCCGGCTATTTCGCGGTCGGCGTCGTCGCGCTGCTGACCCGCATCATCTTCCCCAACCCCAAGCTCGCGGCTGTTCCGGAGGCGGCTGCCGTTGCGCCGCCGATCCTGATCGCGCCGTCCGAAGAATCCATCGAGATGCCGCTGGCCGCGTGACGGGGCAGGAGCGCCCCGCGCGGTGGTGCGTTGGATATGGCGTAATGCGGGGGCGACGGAGACATGCCATGCCCCGAGGCGACAAGGACAAATATACCGACAAGCAGAAGCGCAAGGCCGCGCATATCGAGGAAGGCTATGAAGCGCGCGGCGTGCCGGAAGACGAGGCCGCGCGCCGCGCCTGGGCGACGGTGAACAAGGAATCGGGCGGCGGCAATAAATCCGGTTCGGGGCGCGGCAAGCCCGATACTCATGTTTCCGCGCGCAGGGGCGGCGAGATCGGGGGACGGGCTTCGGCCAATCGCTCCGCCGCCGCGCGTTCGGCATCAGCCAGGAAAGGCTGGGAAACGCGCAGGCGCAAAGCGGGCTGATGCCACTGCGTCAGCGGTTTTAGCGAGGCCCGGATCGATCAACCGTAAAGTCGATCGCCGGTCGGATCTATCCGGGCCTTGTGCGTTCGGTGGCTGGTATCAGCCTACCCGGTTGGCGACGAGATCGTCGACGACCGACGGATCCGCCAGCGTGGACGTGTCGCCCAGCGAGGTGACATCGCCTTCGGCGATCTTGCGCAGGATGCGGCGCATGATCTTGCCCGAGCGCGTTTTGGGCAGGCCCGGCGCGAACTGGATGGCATCGGGCGTCGCGATCGGCCCGATTTCGGCGCGCACCCACTGCTTCAGTTCGTTGCGGAGCTCGTCGCTCGCCTCGCAATTCGCGTTGAGCGTGACATAGGCATAGATGCCCTGGCCCTTGATATCGTGGGGGAAGCCCACGACAGCGGCCTCGGCGACCTTGCCGTGCAGCACGAGCGCGCTTTCCACCTCGGCGGTGCCCATCCGGTGGCCGGAGACGTTGATGACGTCATCAACGCGGCCGGTGATCCAGTAATAGCCGTCCTCATCGCGGCGGCAGCCGTCTCCGGTGAAATATTTGCCCGGATAGGTGGTGAAATAGGTCTGGAAGAAGCGCTGGTGATCGCCCCACACCGTCCGCATCTGGCCGGGCCATGAGCGGGCGATGACGAGATTGCCTTCGGTCGCGCCGTCGAGCACCTTGCCGTCCGCATCGACGAGCTGGGGTTCGATGCCGAAGAAGGGCTTGGTGGCCGATCCCGGCTTGAGATCGATGGCGCCGGGCAGCGGGGCGATCATCGCCGCGCCGGTTTCCGTCTGCCACCACGTATCGACGATGGGGCAGCGGCCTTCACCCACCACTTCATGATACCAGCGCCACGCTTCCGGGTTGATCGGTTCGCCGACCGTGCCGAGAAGTTTCAGCGACTTGCGGCTGGTTTTGGTGACGAAATCATCGCCTTCCTTCATCAGCGCGCGGAGCGCCGTGGGGGCGGTGTAGAGGATTTCGACCTGGTGGCGATCGGCGACTTCCCAGATGCGCGAGGCGTTGGGCCAGTTGGGCACGCCTTCGTACATCAGCGTCGTGGCGCCGTTGGCGAGCGGGCCATAGACGATATAGCTGTGGCCGGTGACCCAGCCGATATCGGCCGCGCACCAGTAGATCTGGCCCGGGCGATAATCGAAGATCATCTCGTGCGTGAGGCTGGCCCAGAGCAGATAGCCGCCCGACGTGTGGAGCACGCCCTTGGGCTTGCCGGTCGATCCGCTGGTGTAGAGGATGAACAGCGGGTCTTCCGCGCCCATCGCTTCGGCCGGGCATTCATCGGCGACCATCGCCGCCATGTCGTGATACCAGACGTCGCGTCCGGGCTCCATGTCGATGCTGCCGCCGGTGGCCTGCACGACGACGACCTTTTCGAGCGACGGGCAGAGTGGCGCCGCCTTGTCGACATTGGCCTTCAACGGCACCTTCTTGCCGCCGCGACGGCCTTCATCGGCGGTGACGACGATCGTCGAATCGCAATCCTGGATGCGGCCGGCCAGCGCATCGGGCGAAAAGCCGCCGAACACGACCGAGTGAACCGCGCCGATGCGCGCGCAGGCGAGCAGCGCGAACGCGGCCTCCGGGATCATCGGCATGTAGATGGTGATGCGATCGCCCTTCTTGGCGCCCGCCGCCTTCAACACATTGGCGAAACGGCACACTTCCTTGTGCAGTTCGGCATAGGTGTAGCGGCGCGGTTCTTCCGACGGCTCATCCGGTTCCCAGATGATCGCTGTCTGATCGCCACGCGTGGCGAGATGGCGATCGGTGCAGTTGGCCGCGACGTTGAGCTTGCCGTCGGCGAACCAGGAGATGTGGAAATCCTTTTCGTCGAAGGACCAGTCGCCCGCGATTTCGGGGCGCTTGATCCAATCGAGTCGCTTGGCCTGTTCAAGCCAGAAGCTGCCCGGATCGGCCAGCGAACGGCCGTGAAGCTGGGCATAACGCTGCGCATCGACCTTGGCCTTTGCCTTCCATTCCGCAGGGACGGGATAGATCGCCGGATCGGTCACTCGGGCATTCTCCTGATATATGTTCGGGCCGCTACTTAAGGGTTGGGCGGCGTGGGTTGAAGCCAAATCATCAGCCGTCCGCATCGTCCGTTTGGGCGGCATAGTGCCGCGCGATCCACGCGCAGGCCATCAACTGGAACTGGTGGAAGAGCAGGATCGGCATGAGAATGAGGCCGACATCGGCCGGCGCGAACAGCACGCGCGCCATCGGCACGCCCTGCACAATCGATTTCTTGGTGCCGCAGAACATGATCGCGATTTCGTCCGCCCGCGAAAAACCGAGGAGGCGGGCGGCGCCGCGCGTGAAAAGCAGGGCGATGGCGAGCACGACGAGGCAGAGAATGACGAGCGTGCCGAGCACGGGCAGCGGGAGCTGGCGCCAAATCCCTTCGATCACGGCGGCGGAAAAGGCGCTGTAGACCGCGAGCAGAATGGCGCTGCGATCGCTGAGGCCGATCAGCTGGCGGTGGCGCTTCACCCATTCGCCGATCCACGGCCGGGCGAGGTGCCCGGCGACGAAGGGGACGAAGAGGATGAGCAGGATGCGGCCGATGCCCGCCGTATCGACATCGCCGCCATGGGCATCGGCGAGCAGGCCGACGAGCGGCGGCGTGAGGAAGATGCCGAGCAGTTGCGAGGCCGACGAAGCGGCGATGGCGGCGGCGACATTGCCACGGGCCAGCGAGGTGAAGGCGATCGCGGACTGCACCGTCCCCGGCAGCGCGGCCATGAACAGCATGCCCGTCCATAATTGCGTGGGCAGCAGGCCCGGCGCGAGCCAGCGGATCGCCAGGATGAGCAGCGGGAACATCAGGAAGGTGGAGCCGAGGATGACGGCGTGAAGCCGCCAATGGCCGAGCGCTTCGATGATCGCTTCGCGCGGGAGCTTCGCGCCGTGGAAGAAAAAGAGCATGACGATGGCGGCGGTGGCCAGGGCATCGACGATGCCGGCAAAGGCGCCTTGCGCGGGCATCAGGCTGGCGAGCGCCACCGTGGCCAGCAGGGTGAAGATGAAGGTGTCTGGAATCAGCCGGCGCCACATGGGCAAGGGCTTAGGCCAGTCGCTCGATGAAAGCCAAGTCGCTGAAATGGCGTCCGGTGAGCGGGCAGGCGCCGCCGCCGCCGATCATGGCTGCGACGGCCCCTTGAGCGGCACCGGCTTCAGCGCGTCGGCCAGCGAGGCCTGGCCGCTGCCGCGCCGGGCGGGCTGGGGCTGATCGGGGCCGGGCGACCACGCGGTGAGGTGGACGATTTCCACGGTTTCGGTGACGCGGCCATCGGCATCGGCCAGCGCTGCGAAGGCATCGAACAGATGCGGCAGATGCGCGCGGGTGAGCGGCGCGGCGGCGCGCTGGCGCAGGATGTTGGTGGCGCCCATGCCGCGCAGATCCGAAATCAGACGCAGGGGATCGCCATAGCGGATCTGCGCGTGATCGATATCGGCGACAGGCAGGGCAAAGCCCGCGCGGGCAAGGAGATCGCCGGCGGCGCGAACGTCGATCTGCGGGTGGATGCGGGCGGCGACGCCACGGCCGGCGGCTTCGTCCGCCGCCATCAGCACGCTGCGCAGGCGCGGCAGCGAGCCCGCGCCGAAGAAAGCGCCGAGGAACAACCCGTCGGGCCGCAGCGCGAGGCGGATGAGCGCGAGCGCGCCGGGCAGATCGTTCACGGTATCGAGCGCGCCGGCCGAGACGATGAGATCGAAGCTGCCATCGGCGAAGGGCAACCGATCCTCGTCGCACTGGATGCCGCCCGCCGCGCGGGCGAAGGCGAAGCCCGCATCGGCCGCGACGACGGGGATGCCGCGCTGCCGGAGGGCCGCCGCCAGCGCGCCATCGGCGGTGCCGAGATCGAGCGCGCGGGTGAACTGGCGCTTCACCGAATCGAGCCGGTCGACAATATCTTCCACCATGCGATCGCGCAGGAAGGCGTGATCGGCAAAGGCGCGCGCGGCGCGATCCCGCCGCAGGCGACGAACGCGGCGATCGAAGATTTCGGCGAGATCGGGTGGCTGCTGCATCGCCGGGCTTGTGCGCCCGCGCGGCGGCTGGAACAAGGGGCGACATGAGGGGGATCGTCGCATCGGCGAAAGCGGCGGCGTCGCGCGTCGTTGCGCTGGCGCTGCCGCCGCGTTGCCCGGGGTGCGGCGCGGTAACGCCCGACGATCATCGTTTCTGCCTGATCTGCTGGCAAAGCCTGGATTTTCTGGGCGATGACGGTTGCGCGCGGTGCGGCATTCCGCTTGCGATGGCGCCGGCGGGCACGATCTGCGGTGGATGTCTTGCCGATCCACCGGCGCTGGACGGCGCGCGCGCCGTGGTGGGTTATGGCCCGATTGCGCGCCATGTGGTGATGCGGCTCAAATATGGTGGCCGCCCGGGCCATGCCGAAACCATCGGACGATTGATGGGCCGGCTGGTGCGCGAGGAGGACGCGGTGCTGATCCCCGTGCCGCTGCATCGCTGGCGGATCTGGCGACGCGGTTACAACCAGTCCGCGCTGATCGCGCGCGTTCTGGCGCGGC
Source organism: Edaphosphingomonas laterariae (assembly GCF_900188165.1). Lineage (GTDB taxonomy): Bacteria > Pseudomonadota > Alphaproteobacteria > Sphingomonadales > Sphingomonadaceae > Sphingomonas_E > Sphingomonas_E laterariae. The sequence continues at coordinate 184,573 of NZ_FZOS01000003.1, forward strand.
AATCGGGGCTGCCGGTGGAGGTGGATCTGGTGAGGCGTACGCGCGCAACCCCGGTGTTGCGCGGGCTCGGCCGGCAGGCGCGGGGCCGGGCCGTGCGCGGCGCTTTCGCTGTCGATCCGGCCATGCGCGAACGGGTGAAGGGGCGATCGGTGCTACTGGTCGACGATGTTCACACCACCGGGGCGACGGCCAATGCCTGCGCGCGGGCGTTGAAGCGGGCAGGCGCCGCCGAAGTGCGCCTGATCAGCTGGGCGCGCGTGTCGCTGGAAGGGGATGGCGACGGCGCCGATGTTGACAATTGAGGGGGCGGACCACAGGTTTTCGGTCAAATCCAAAACAGGAAGTAGCAGGCGCTGATGCCCAAGATCGAAATTTATACCAAGTTTCTCTGCCCTTATTGCGTGCGCGCCAAGAAGCTGCTGGGCGACAAGGGCGTGACGTTCGAGGAATATGACATCACCATGGGCGGGCCAAAGCGCGCCGAAATGCTGGAACGCGCGAACGGCGGCACCACGGTCCCCCAGATTTTCATCAACGGCCAGCATGTCGGCGGATCGGATGATCTGCATGCGCTGGATCGCGCCGGCAAGCTGGACGCGTTGCTGGCGGCGTGACGATGCGCGCCGCCCTGTTCCAGAGCTGCACGGGCATCGACCCGCAGGCGAACGCGGCCGCGCTGGTGGCGGCGATCGAGCAGGCCAGGGCCGGCGGCGCGGACATGATCTTCACGCCCGAAATGAGCGGCCTTCTGGACCGCGACCGGGCGCGCGCAGCCGACCATCTGGCCGACGAGGCGCATGATCCGGTGCTGGCCAGCGTGCGCGAGGCGGCGGTGAAGGCCGGCATCTGGGTGCATCTGGGGTCGCTGGCGCTGGCTGGCGAGCGGCGCGACGGCCGGCTCGTCAATCGCGCCTTCCTGATCGACGCTGCCGGTGCGATTCGCGCGCGTTACGACAAGATGCACTTGTTCGACGTCGATCTGCCCACCGGCGAAAGCTGGCGCGAATCGGCGGCCTATGCGCCGGGCAATCAGGCGGTGGTGGTCGATACGCCCTGGGGGCGAATGGGCCTGGCCATCTGTTACGATCTGCGCTTCCCCGATCTGTTCCGCACGCTGAGCGATGCTGGCGCGACCATATTGTCGGTGCCTGCGGCCTTTACCGTGCCGACCGGGCGGGCACACTGGCATGTACTTTTGCGTGCCCGCGCGATCGAGGCGGGGGCCTTCGTGATCGCCGCCGCGCAGGCCGGCGCGCATGAGGACGGGCGCGCCACTTATGGCCATTCGCTGGCGATCGACCCCTGGGGCGATGTGCTGCTGGACATGCAGGGCGAAAATGGCGTCGGTTTCGCCGATCTCGACCTGAAGCGGCTTGCCGATGTGCGGGCGCGCATCCCGGTTTTGAGCCATCGCCGGCCGATTCCCGCCGTCACCATCGCCTGATTGCACCGAAGTCGTGGCATGATCTGCGCTTTGCGTAAAATCAGCCCGCTTTTCTCTCGCGTCCTGCCGGCCTAAGAGCTCTGCAGCATATCGACAGGAGAGATTATGGCCGAAGGAAAACCCACGCTCGCGGTGCTGGGCGGAACGGGCAAGGAAGGCAGCGGCCTGGCCGCGCGCTGGGCAGCGGCCGGCTATGAGGTCGTGATCGGCGGGCGCGAAGCCGCCAAGGCCGAAGCGGTGGCGGCGGAGCTTGCGGCGGAAATCCCCGGCGCGAACATCCGCGGTGCCGACAATGCGGCGGCGGCGGCGGCCGGCGAGATCGTGGTGCTGACCGTGCCTTTCGCCGCGCAACAGGCGACCGCGCTGGGCGTGAAGGCCGCGCTGGAAGGCAAGATCCTGATCGACGTGACCGTGCCGCTGGTGCCGCCCAAGGTGAACCGCGTGCAACTGCCTGAGGGCGGATCGGCCGTGTTGGCGCTGCAGGCGGCGCTGGGCGATGGCGTGCGGGTGGTTTCTGCCTTCCAGAACATCTCCGCCCACCATCTGCGCGATCTGGACCATGATCTGGATTGCGACGTGCTGGTCGCCGGTGACGACATTGCAGCGCGCGAGGACGTGATCAAGCTCGCCGAGGCCGCCAAGCTGCGCGGCTTCCATGCCGGCCCGCTGTGCAATTCGGTCGTCGCCGAGGCGCTGACGTCGGTGCTGATTTCGATCAACCAGCGCTACAAGGTGCCGTCGGCCGGCATCCGCATCACCGGCCTCGCCGATTGATGGCGACGCCGGCGCGCGAACTGCTGATCCGGGCGGTGCCGGGCGTGCCGATGGTGGCGGCTGGCGACGAGCTGGCCGCGATCGTCGCCGATGCGCTCGACGCGGCCGATATGCGGCTTGCGCCCGGCGACGTGCTGGTCATCGCGCAGAAAGTGGTGTCCAAGGCCGAGGGGCGGCTGGTTCGCCTGGCCGAGGTGACGCCATCGGCCGAGGCCGAAAAGCTCGCGGTCGAGGTCGACAAGGATCCCCGGCTGGTCGAGCTGATCCTGCGCGAAACCGATGAAGTGTCGCGCACGCGGCCCGGTGCGCTGATCGTGCGCGACAAGCGCGGGCTGATGCTGGCCAATGCCGGGATCGACCAGTCGAACGTCGATCATGCCGGGGGCGAGGTGGCGTTGCTGCTGCCGATCGATCCCGATGCCAGCGCGCGGGCGATTGCCGAGGGCGTGGCGGCGCACACCGGCATCGCGCCGGCGGTGGTGATCGTCGACAGCCTGGGTCGGGCGTGGCGCATGGGCACGGTGGGCACCGCGATCGGCGTGCATGGCCTGCCGGGCCTGCTCGATCTGCGCGGGCAGGCGGACCTGCATGGCCGCGCGCTCCAGACATCCGAACTTGGCTTTGCCGACGAGGTGGCGGCGGCCGGATCGCTGCTGATGGGGCAGGCGGCGGAAGGCTGCCCCGTCGTGCTGATCCGGGGGATGGCGCCGATGGCCGAACGGGGCACGGCGCGCGATCTGGTGCGGCCCGCGCATATGGATCTGTTCCGATGATCCTGGCGCTGGCAGGCGGCGTCGGCGGCGCGAAGCTCGCGGCCGGGCTGTCGGCGGTGCTGCCGCCCGAGCAACTGGCGATCGTCGTCAATACGGGCGACGATTTCGAGCATCTCGGCCTCAGAATTTCGCCCGACATCGATACCGTTACCTACACGCTGGCGGGCATCGCCAATCGCGAACTGGGCTGGGGCATTGCCGGCGAAAGCTGGGCGTTCATGGATCAGCTGGCGAAACTGGGCGGGGAAAGCTGGTTCCGGCTGGGCGATCGCGATCTTGCGACCCATGTCGAACGGACGAGGCGGCTGGCGGCGGGCGAGAGCCTGACCACGATCACCGCCGCCTTGGCCGGGGCGCATGGCATCGCCCACCGCATCGTCCCGATGGCGGATGATCCGGCGCCGACGATCGTCCACAGCGATGAAGGCGCGCTGGCCTTTCAGGATTATTTCGTGCGCCGGCAATGCGCGCCGAAGCTGACCGGGCTGGCGCTTGCCCCGCATGTCCGGCCGAGCACGGCCTTTGCCGCCCTCATCGACGATCCCGCGCTCGAGGGCGTAATCGTCTGCCCGTCCAACCCCTATCTCAGCATCGATCCGATCCTGGCGCTGGATGGCGTGCGCGAGCGGCTGAAGGCGCGCGGCGTTCCGATCATTGCCGTATCGCCGATCATCGCGGGCAAGGCGGTGAAGGGGCCGGCGGCGAAGATCATGGCCGAACTGGGCGTGCCGGTATCGTCGGCAGGCATTGCCGATCATTATCGCGGCTGGATCGACGGGCTGGTGATCGACGAGAGCGATCGCGCCGCCGTGGACGAGATCCGCGACATGCGCCTGTTGGTGACGCCCACGCTGATGCGCGACGATGCTGATCGCCACGCGCTGGCCGAAGCGGTCATAGGCTGGGTGCAGCAGTGGCATTTGGCTGGCGCAAACCCCATTTCCGCGCCAAAGGCCTGAAGATGACGTGGAACAGCGATATTCCGGCGGGGGATGCGGCGCGATGATCGTGTTCGATCTTGCCTGCGCGGAAAACGGCCATGTCTTTGAAGGCTGGTTCGGGTCGACCGAGGATTATGAAGGCCAGCGCGCCAAGGGCTGGCTTTCCTGCCCGATGTGCGGATCGGCGGATATCGGCAAGGCGGTGATGGCGCCGCGCGTCGCGGCCAAGGGCAACCAGCGTGCCGAAACGGCGCCCGTGCCGCTGGCCAATGACGGGCCGGGCAAGCTGCGCCAGATGATGGCGGCGCTGGCGGAGGCGCAAACCAAGGCGCTGGAAGGTTCGGACTATGTGGGCGAGCGCTTTGCCGACGAGGCCCGAGCCATGCATCTGGGCGAAGCCGAGCATCGCGCGATCCACGGCCAGGCGAGCATCGACGATGCAAGGGCGCTGATCGACGAGGGCGTGGCGGTTTCGCCGCTGCCATTTCCGGTGCGCGCGCCCGGCACGGACAATTGACCGGGGGCGTCTTTCGGAAAAGATGGAAGTCGACGGGGTCCGCGCCGCGCGTGATGGCCCCGTTGCCGGCATTGCCCAGGGAATTGCTGATCCTGCGCGCCATCGAAGGCAGAGCGAGGACCGGCGAGGCGACGGCGGAAGCCCGCTTCCAAGAGATTTTGAGGGGTTGAGCGGCGGGCGGCGTATCGACGGTGACGACCTGCGCAGGGAGAGTGGATATGAAGAGCCTGAAATTTCTGGCGGCCCTGTTGCTGATCGCGGCGCCGGCCACCGCGATCGCCGCGAACGAGATCCTCGTCCATCGCGATCCGGGCTGTGGCTGCTGCGGAAAATGGGCGGCGCAGGTGCGCGAACAGTTCGGGCGGCGCGTCGCGATGGTCGACGATCAGCGGCGGGCCGCCTTCCAGAAGGTGCGCGGCGTGCCGGCGGACCTTTCATCCTGCCACACCGCGATTATCGACGGGCTGGTGTTCGAAGGCCATGTGCCGATCGCCGACATGAAGCGCCTGCTGGCGCAGCGGCCCAAGGGCATCAAGGGGCTGGCCGTGGCGGGCATGCCGCTGGGTTCGCCGGGCATGGAAGTCGCCGGCGTGCGGCCCGAAGCCTATAATGTCATCGCCTTCGGGCCGGGCGTCCGCCGCGTCTTTGCCCGCCACGGGGGCTGACGCCGGCTGACCGCCGCGACCGGCCCATGCGATTGGGACGCGACAAGCGATGGCCTGTCGCGAAACCCGATTGTATAGACAGGTGATGACATCGTCCGCAGCGGCCCCGGCAACACAGGAAACAAGCACCAGCGGCGCGCCGCTTTATGCCGCGATCAAGGCGTTCATCGTCGATGCGATCAAGGCGGGGACGCTGAAATCGGGCGACCGCGTGCCTTCCGAGGCCGAGCTTGTCACCCGTTTCGGCGTGTCGCGGATGACCGCGAACCGGGCGCTGCGCGAATTGCAGAGCGTGGGCGTGCTGGTGCGGCGAAGCGGCAGCGGTTCGTTCGTGGCCGAGCCCAAGCCGATCGGGCACATGATCGAGATCCGCAACATCGCGGACGAAGTGCGCGCGCGCGGCCATGCCTATCGCGCGCGTGTCATCCAGAACCAGGCGGAGAAAGCGGCGCCCGAAGCCGCCGCCTTGCTGGGCGTGCCGGTGGGCACGCGAATCTTCCATTCGGTCATCGTCCATCATGAGGCCGAATTCCCGATCCAGCTTGAAGAGCGGTTGGTGCTGGCGTCGATCGCACCGGGCTATGCCGACATGGATTTCACCCACACCACGCCCAACGAATATCTGACCCGGGTGGCGCCGCTGGAGCGCGTGGAACATCGCGTCTCTGCGGCGATGCCGGACCAGCGGACCCGCCAGTTGCTGGGCATGGAGGAGCAGGAGCCCGTGCTCCGCCTTACGCGGCAGACGTGGAGCCGGAACCGGCTCGTTTCGCATGCCTGGCTGACGCACCCGGCGAGCCGGTTCGAGCTTTCGGCCAGCTTCGCCGTGGAAGCGGGCTGACCGAAGCCCTGATGCGGATGCCCTAATTCAGCTCAGGCGCTGGCCGGCCGTGCGCGGCGGCGGCGCAACCAGCGGAAATCGGCGCGGCTGAAGCTTTTGAACAACAGGTAGAAGCCGGTTCCCGAAAGCCACAATGCCCCGAACCCGACGAAGATGATGAAGGGGTGGTTGAAGCTCGTCCGGTTCACATAATCCATGTTGTGGAGCATCCAGAAGAAATCCCAGGTGCGCCACGTATCGCCCCGCATCACGAGGAAACGCCCGGTCTCGGCGGACACATAGGCGCTGCTATTGGCCGCGTCGGCGAAATCCACGCGCCACATCGCGCCCTTATGCTCGCGCGCCTCCAGATTGGCCTTGGCAAGCTGGCGGACGTCGCGGATCGGCGCGTCGTTCATCATCGAGGCGACGGTCCGCGCGGTATCGGCATCGATGGCTATCGCTTTCCCGTCCACCGCGTCCGCCAGCCGGATGCCGTTGGGCGTGTTCAGCTCATAGACTGGCCGGCCGGCGAGATCGCGCAGCGTTACCCCGGAAACCGGCCCGAGCCCGGCGATGCCGGCGGGATCGATCAGGGTGGTTTCGGCGGAGAGCGGATGGGCGTGGCCCATCGCGGCGCCGTGGCCGCCCACCTCGTCCTTGTCGAGCAAGGCCATCACCGATCCGCTCAAGGCCCACAGCAGGAACTGGAGGCCGAGCACCAGCCCCACCCATTTGTGGATCCGGCGGAACAGCAGGGTCGAAAGACGAATGCGCTTCATGCTGCGGTCTTCTTTTTCTTCTTGCGGCGCGGAAAGGACCAGATGAGCAGCCAGGCGCCGCTGATGGCCATCGCGAAGGTGCTCCAGGTGGCGACCCGAAGCAGCGGATTGTTGACGTCGCTGCGTTCGTCATAGTCCATGATGTGCAGCATCCAGGCGAAATCGAAGCCCCGCCACAAAGCATGGCGCCGCGACAGCAGTTCACCCGTTTGCGGCGACAGATAGAGTGTCGGCCGGTTCCAGCCGGCAAATTCGACCTGCCAATAAGGCGGCTTGCGGGCCTGCATTTCCTGCGGGGCGGTGGTCAGCAGCCGGACGGCCACGATCGCGCCGTCGCCGGTGTAGATCCGGCGGGCGAGCGCGCGGATCTCCTGTTCCGTCGGCGGTGCCAGCCGCGTGCCGCTGGCGGCATCGTAGAGCACCGGACCGGCGGGCGTTTCCGCCCGCCAGACAGGACGATCGAGGCGGCGCTGGAGGCGCACCTCGCTCGTCCCCGGTTCCGCCGCCACGATCCGTGACGGCGGAGTGAGGGCGGCAAGATCATAAGGCTGCACGACGGGCGCACGCACCAGATGGTCGCCATGGATCGTGTCGATATGGATCACGACCATGTAGAAGCCCGTCAGCGTCCAGAGGACGACCTGAAGCCCGACCAGCAGGGCAAGCCATTTGTGCGTGCGCCTGACGACGAGCGGCCAGCGTATCTTTGCCACGATCTGTTTCCCTGCCTCAGAACGCGGTGCGGACGCCGACATAGAAGCGGCGGCGGAGCAGATCGTAGGTCATCGTATCGGTGTTACCATCGGTGAAGCTCTGAATGTAGGGCGCCTTCTTGTCGAAGATATTGTCGACGCCGAGCTGGAACCGCGTCTTCTCGTCAATGCGGAAGGCAAGCTGCGCATTGTGGTAGAACACGTTCGGCGTGCGATAGCCGATGTCGCCGGGCGCGGCGTTGAAATCGGTCGCCTTGCCGATCCACTGGACCGACCAGGTGGCGCTGACACCGTCCTTTTCCGCATTCAGCACGCCATAGCCGCGCCACTTCGGATAGCCGCCATTGCCGCCGCCGATGAAGCCATCGAACTGGATCGGATCGCCGCCGGCGAAGGGATAGACGGTATAGTCGTTCAGCCAGGTGAGGTTGAGATCGAGCGATACCGCCACGTCGCCAATGGTGCGGTTGTAGACGAGGCCGAGATCGAGGCCGCTCATCTTTTCCCGCCCGGTATTGATCGGCTGCGCGGACAGGAAGTTCACTTCGCCGGTCAGCGGGCTGCGGGTGAAATCGTTACAGAAAGGGTGCGACAGATTGGCGCTGGCGTAACAGACGGCCAGCTTGGTCGATCCCGGAATGGCGCGGATCGCATCCTTGATGTCGATATCGAACCAGTCCGCGGTCAGCGACAGGCCCGGCACCAGCCCACGCGGCTGGATGACCGTGCCGATCGTCCAGGTGGTCGAGCTTTCGGGCTTCAGATTCTCGTTGCCGCCGACGGTGGTGAGGATGGTGTTGCCCAGCTGGACATAATTGGCCGGCACGCCCGACGCTTGGCAGTTGGCGATCAGCGTCGCATTGCCGCTGGCCGCGTAATGGCTGCACGGATCGGTCGTCGTCAGATTGCCTTCGGACACGCCGCCGAACAGTTCGGGCACATTGGGGATGCGGAAGCCCGTGCCATAGGTGCCGCGGAAGCGGATATCGTCGTTGACCACCCAGTCGACGCCGAGCTTGTAGTTCCAGTCGCTGCCGAACAGATCATAATCCGAATAGCGGACCGCGCCGTCCAGGGTGAGCGCCTTGAAGAAAGCGGTGTCGGCGAGCACCGGCACGGACAGTTCGAGATAGGCTTCCTTCGCCGTGCTCGAACCCGAGATCGGATCCTGCTGGTTGGTGTTGGCGACGCCCAGCACGGTGAACGGATCGGGATCGCGCCAGCCCTTTTCCTTGCGATAGACCGCACCCGTTGCGAACGAGACCGCGCCGGCGGGCAGCTCGAACAGGCTGCCGGTCAGATCGGCGGTGACGGTGGCCAGTTCGTTGCCGCCGCGATCGCGCGAGGTGAAGTTGATATAGTCGAGCACCTCTTGCGACACATCGCCGGCGCCGAGATAATCTGCGCACGGGATCGCGGCGCCCGGCGTGGTGCTGCACTTGGTGCGATCGAGCGTGTTGGCGACATTGGCGAGGTTGGCGACATTGGTCGAACCGTCGACCGCAGTGTTGCGTCCGAAGGCGCCGGAAACTTCCCAGTTCCAATCATTGGCCAAGGTGCCGCGCAGGCCGAGCGTGCCCTGCCAGGTTTCCGTCTTCTGGAAGAATTCGCGCGGCCCGCCTTCGACAAGCATGCGGCGCACGAGCACCAGATCCTGCCCGGTCGGGTTGGTCGGGTTGCTTGCCGAAATCGCGATGTTGCGCAACGTGCCCGGCGTCGCCAGCTGATCGCTCTTGCGGTGGGTGTAGAGGAATTCGCCGAAGGCCTGGATGCCATCGGTCAGCTGATAATCGCCGAACACCGCGGTGCTGATCCGCTCGATCGGGCTGACCGCATTCAGATAGCGCTGGATATTATGGTTGTGTTTGGCGCCGCTATACGGCTCGAAAAAGTCGCCATTGCCGCCCGGCGTCTGGTTGAAGTTGATCTGCTGGCCGTTGGGCAGCACCGCGCGGCCGCCGGGGGTGGAGGAGCTGTTGGTGCAGCTGAGCGTGCCCGCCGTAAGTTCCGCCAGCGAGCAGGGGGCGCGGCTGGCAAGGTTGACCGCTTCGGCCTTCTGATAGGTCGCGGCCGCCATGATGCCGCCGCGATCGTTGCGCGCGCCCCAGATCAGATCGGCGGTAAAATCGCCGCCGTCGCCGCGTTCGGTGATGCCATAGCGCGCGCTGACGCCCAGGCCTTCATAATCGTTGCGGGTGACGAGGTTGACGACGCCGGCCATCGCGTCCGCGCCATAGATGGCCGAGGCGCCATCCTTCAGCACGTCGGTGCGGGCGAGCGCGACCACCGGGATCATGTTGAGATCGGGCGACGAGTTGGCGCCGGTGCCGCCGGCGACGAGGCGGCGGCCGTTGAGCAGCACCAGCGTACGCTTGATGCCGAGGCCGCGAAGATTGACCTGCGCGGTGCCGTAGCCGTTGTTGGTCCAGTAAGCGGAGGTCTGGTTGCCGGCGAAGCCCGCATTGGACGGCAGCCGCTGCAGCGCGGTCTCGATATTGACCACACCGGTATTTTCAAGCTGCTCGGCCGAAACGACGGTGGCCGGGCCGACGCCCGCCAGATCCTGCCGGCGGATTCGTGATCCCGTGACGATGATCTCGCCGGAGCCGCCGCTGGCGCTCACCGTCGCATCGCGTTCCGCCTGCGCCACGGCCGGCGCCGAATATCCCCCCAATATGGTCGCGCTGAGCAGCAGCGCCGTCCGCTTGTTCATTCACTTGCTCCCTGTTTCCGTCTTTTTGTCGGCGGCAGAGAGCATCGGTTGTATATACAGGTCAACCCAGATTCTGTTTTATTTTTCAATATGTTAATGCGGAATCTCGGGAATGCAGCTGGCCCTATGAATACGCATCCAGTCGCCCCACCCCTCGCGTGGAACGAAATTTTTTGCCGTCAGGGCGGCATTTCCTGAAACACTGGCAAAGCCGCTGCCGCCCACTGAGCATCTTTCCGCCGCGTATGTCTTTGCTGGCGGCAAGGTCGATGGAACTGCACTGCCTGCGGCAGGCATGAAGGCCAGCAGGCCCGACGCGCGGGAATGCCCCCAGCCGCCGAGATGGCGCAACATTGCCGGGAGCTGGCTTTTGGCGCTCCGTTCGGTCTGGCGAATGCGCGGGGATATGATTGGGAAGGGGGGCCGGGATGACGGGCAACACCGTGCCCGAGATCCCCGTTCTTCGGTTCCGCTGCTCCGATCTCAATCCGATCGAGCGGGCATCCGCGAGGGCTGGTGGCTCGTCCGAAGGACCAGGGTCGGTTCCGTCGCGCGTTGGAGCCGCCGAGGCAACGTGCAAACAACGTCAGGGGCGGCGGATATAGTTCCATCTGACGCTCGGCGTGCCTTGCGGCAGACCGTTCTCCCGAGGGTCGTCAGGATCCATCATCGCTGCGCCGTCATGCCGAAGCGGGTTCAGCATGACGGCGCATGGCATCAGAATTGTGGCGCGATTTCGACTTCGAGGCCGTCGAACTCGGGCTTGAGCAGGATCTGGCAGGAGAGGCGGGAGGAGGGGCGGACCTCGACGATCTCGGCCATTCCTTCCAGCATATCCTGTTCATCCTCGATCGGCGCAGGCAGGCCCGCGCCGTTCGCGATATAGACGTGGCACGACCCGCACGAGCACATGCCCCCGCAGGTGCCGTCGACGCCGAGGCCGGCGTCGCGCAGCATCTCCATCAACGCCGAGCCCTCGACACCGTCGATCTGCTGGCGCTCTCCGTCGCGGGTGGTGACGTTGATGGTGATCATCAGACGATCTCGAACAGGCCGGCGGCGCCCATGCCGCCCGCGATGCACATCGACACGACGGCATATTTCACGCCACGGCGCTTGCCTTCGAGGAGCGCGGCGCCGACGAGGCGCGAACCCGTCATGCCGAAGGGGTGGCCGATGGCGATGCCGCCGCCGTTCACGTTCAGCAATTCGGGGTCGATGCCCAGCTTCTGCTGGCAGTAGATCGCCTGCGAAGCGAAGGCTTCGTTGATTTCCCAAAGGCCGATGTCCGACACCTTCAGGCCCGCGCGCTCGAGCAGCTTCGGCACGGCGAAGACGGGGCCGATGCCCATTTCCTCCGGCGCGCAGCCGGCGACCTGGAAACCGCGATAGATGCCGAGGATCGGCAGGCCTTCCTTCTCGGCGATGGCGCGATCGACGACGACCTGGGCGGCCGCGCCGTCGGAAAGCTGGCTGGCATTGCCGGCGGTGATGAAGCGGCCTTCCTTGACGATATCGCCATTCTTGAAGACAGGCTTCAGATTGGCCAGCGCCTCGGCGGTCGTGTCGCCACGAATACCTTCGTCACGATCGAGCGTGACGCTTTCCTTGCCGGTTTCGTTGCCTTCCTTGTCGAACAGCGCCTTTTCGACGGTGATCGGCACGATCTCGTCCTTGAAGCGGCCGGCGGCGGTGGCGGCACCGGCGCGCTGCTGGCTCAGCGCCGAGAAGGCGTCCTGCGCCTCGCGGCTGATGCCGTAGCGTTCGGCCACGATTTCGGCGGTTTCGATCATCGCCATATAGGCGTGGGGTTCGGCCGCGATCACCGCCTTGCTGCGGTTGCGATAGGTCATCGCATGCTTGTTGAGCGTCAGCGAGATCGATTCCACGCCGCCGGCGACGGCCGCGTCGATGTCGCCCGCGATGATCGAGCGCGCGGCAAGCGCGACGGCGGTCAGGCCCGAACCGCACTTGCGATCGAGCGCGAAGCCGGCGACCGACTGGCCGAGGCCGGCGGTCGCGGCGGTCAGCCGGCCGAGATTGTAGCTCTGCGTGCCGCTCTGCGTGCCGACGCCCAGGAAGATATCGTCGATGCGGGCGGGATCGAGGCCCGAACGCTCGACGGCGGCCTTGACGACATGGCCCGACATGACCGGGGCTTCGGTGTCGTTGAAAGCGCCGCGATAGGCCTTGCCGACGCCGGTGCGGGCGGTGGAAACGATAACGGCTTCACGCATGACTGATCACATTCCCTGCATGTTGTTGGGGCCGAAATAGGCCCGCATTTCGACGACCTTGCCGTCCTCGTTGAAGCGGAAGGTATCGATCACGTCGATCCGTGCCGTATCCTTGAACGCCAAAGCGACGGAAAAAGCAAAGGCGGCATGGTTGCCGGCGGTGCGGATCGGGCCTTCCAGCGTCAGCTTGGCGCCGGTCTGCATCGACGCGGTGTAGAAAGCGAGGATCGCGTCATGGCCGATATGGGCCGGCGAGCCGATCGGATCCTCGACCGATGCGTCGGGCGCGAACAGGGCGGCAACCGCGGCCGGATCGCTGTTGGCGAACGCGTTCACATAAGCGTGGACGGCGGCAACCATCTGTTCGTGCGTGGGCATCTCTCTCTTACTCCGGAAAGTAGCGGCCGATGGTATCGACGACGCAGGCCGGCTTGTCGCTGCCGTCGATTTCGATGGTGATGCGGACGACGAGCTGGATCGCGCCCTTGATCTCCTCCACGCCGACGATCTCGCCGACGCCGCGAATGCGCGAACCTTCGGGAACGGGGGCAAGGAAGCGGGTCTTATCCGTGCCGACATTCACGGCATGGACGAAGCCCTGCACGTCGATCAGCTGCGGCAGGAAGAAGTTGGCAAGGCTGAGCGTCAGATAGCCGTGCGCGATCGTGCGGCCGAACGGGCCGGTCTTGGCGCGTTCGGTATCGACGTGGATCCACTGGTGATCGCCCGTCACCTCGGCAAAGCCGTCGATGCGCTTCTGGTCGATCGTCAGCCAATCGGTCGGCCCCAGCTTGGTGCCTTCCTGGCCGACCAGATCATGCGGCTTGGCATAAATCCTGGCGGTCATCGCGTCAGGCCCTCTGGCTCGAAACCGAAACGACTTCGCCCGTCATGTAGCTGGCAAGGTCTGACGCCAGGAACAGCATGACGTTGGAGATTTCCCACACTTCGGCGGCGCGGCCAAAGGCTTCGCGCTTGGTGAGTTCGGCCAGCAGATCGTCCGTCGTCACCTTGGCGAGGAAGGCGTGCATCGCGATCGAAGGCGACACCGCGTTGATGCGGACGCCATGTTCGGCCGCTTCCACCGCCGAACAGCGGGTGAAGGCCATCACGCCGGCCTTGGCGGCAGCATAATGGGCCTGGCCCTTCTGCGCGCGCCAGCCGAGCACGGAGGCGTTGTTGACGATCGCACCGGTCTTGCGGCCCTGCATGTGCGGCAGGAAGGCGCGGGTCATGCGGAACACGCTGGTCAGCGTCACGTCCATCACGCGGTTCCACTGGTCGTCGGTCATGTCGACGACATCGACTTCGCCGCCGAGGCCGGCATTGTTGATCAGCACGTCGACATGGCCGAGCTGGGCGACGGCCGCGTCGCGCAGGGCCTGGACCTGCTCTTCATTGGTGACGTCGCAGATGTGCACGAAGGGGCGGGTGCCCACGGCTTCGGCGATCTTGTCGGCGGCTTCGTTCAGCCGGCGCTCGTGGAAATCGCTGATCAGCACGGTCGCGCCTTCTTCGGCCGCGCGCTTGGCGGTGGCGAAGCCGATGCCGGTGCCGGCGGCGGCGGTGACGACGACAGTCTTGCCCTTCAGCAGGCCGACGGGGGTGGGGTAAGCAGGAATGCTGGTCATGCGGGCTTATTCCGTATCGATGATGGCGCGGGCGACAAGCTCGCGCTGATGAGCAGGGGAGTCGAGCAGCGAGGCGGTGCCGCGCGCGCGCTTGAAGAACAGATGGGCGTGATGCTCCCAGGTGAAGCCGATGCCGCCATGGAGCTGGATGCCGTCCGCCGTGATGCGCAGATAGGCGTCCGAACAATAAGCGCGGGCCGACGAAGCCAGCGTTTCCATGTCGTCGCCATTCCGCTCGACCGCGTCGGCGGCCATGGCAGCGGCAGAGCGGGCGGCTTCCAGCCACAGCTTCATGTCGGCCATGCGATGCTTCATCGCCTGGAAGGAGCCGATCAGACGACCGAACTGCACGCGCTGCTTGGAATATTCCACCGTCTCGTCAAGCGTGCGGGCCATGCCGCCCACCTGTTCGGAGGCGAGGATGGCGGACGCGATCGCCAGCGTGCGGCGCAGCGCCGGGCCGGCCTGGCCGGCTTCGCCCAGGATCGCATCGTCATCCACCGCCAGATCGAGATCGACATGGGCGAGCGGACGGGTGAGATCGAGCGAGGTCAGCCCTTCGCGCTTCAGATTGGCGGCCGGCAGCGCGATCAGGCTGATGCCGTCCCAGCCCGTCGAACCCGCCGTGCGGGCCGCGACGACCAGCAGGTCCGCCGCTTCGCCGAAGGGCACGAAATGGGCGCGGCCGGTCAATCGCCAGCCGGCGCCGTCCTTGGTCAGAACCGGGCCGATCCCGTCGGGCAGCGGCTGGCCGGCGGCATCGCGCATCGCCAGCGTCGCGATCGCCTCGCCACGGGCGATCGGGGCGAGCAGGGTGGCCTGCTGCGCCTCGGTGCCCGCTTCGGCGATCGCGGTTGCCGCCAGCACGGCGGTTTCGAACCAGGGGATCGGCGCCAGCGTGCTGCCCAGTTCCTGCGCGATCAGCGACAGTTCCACCGGGCCGAGCCCGGCGCCGCCATTGGCTTCGGAGATGCCGATGCCGGCGAAACCCAGCTCGCCGGCGAAGCTCGCCCACAGCTCGCGGTCCCAGCCGGCGCCGTCGACGGCCTTGCGCAGCCGATCGAAATCCGCCTGGTCGCGCAGGAAATTCCGCGCGCTGTCGCGGATGAAGATCTGATCGTCGGTCAGTCCCGCGGACATGGGCTCAGGCCGCGCCGTAGACCGGCTTGGCGGGCTCGCGCTCCGCCATCAGCTTTTCGACGATCGGGCCAAGCTCGTCCGCGGTGAAGCGGGCGCCCTTGTCGAAATTGGGGCTGTCGGTCCAGCCCTGCGACAGGAAGATGTTGCCGCCCTTCAGCTCGAACACCTGGCCGGTCACCTTCTTCGATTGCTCGCTGACCAGATAGGCGACCAGCGGCGCCATGTTTTCCGGCGCGAACACGTCGAATTCGCCTTCTCCCACGCTCATGTCGAACGCGGTGGCGGTCATGCGGGTGCGGGCATTGGGGGCGAGCGCGTTGGCGGTGATGCCATAGCGCGCAAGTTCCGCCGCCTGGACCAGCGTTAGCGTGGCGATGCCGGCCTTGGCCGCCGCATAGGCGCTCTGGCCGATCGAACCCTGCAGGCCCGCGCCCGACGTGGTGTTGATGATGCGCGCGTCGATCGGGTTGCCGGCCTTCTGCTGGGCGCGCCAGTAATCGACCGCGTGGCGGCTGGTGCAGAAATGGCCACGCAGGTGGACGCGGGTCACCGCATCCCATTCTTCCGGCGTGCAGGAAACGAACATGCGGTCGCGCACGAAGCCGGCATTGTTCACCACCGCGTCGAGGCGACCGAAGGTCGAAACGGCGAGGTCGACCATGCGCTTGCCGGCATCCCAGTCGGCCACGTCGCCGGTGTCGGCCACGGCTTCGCCGCCCATCGCGCGGATTTCTTCGACCACCAGTTCGGCCGCGCCCTTGGTCGCGCCGTCTTCGCCGTGCGTGCCGACGCCCAGATCGTTGACGACCACCTTGGCGCCTTCGGCGGCGAGGCCCAGCGCATAGGCCTTGCCCAGGCCGTTGCCGGCCCCCGTCACGATCGCCACGCGCCCTTCGCAAATGCCCACGTTCAATTCCTCCGTATCAATCTCAGTTCGACCGCTTGAAACGCACCGCGCGTGCGCCGCCTTCGGGGCGGCCGCGTCCGGGTTCCATCGCGGTCAGGGGTTCGCATTCGACGAGATCCGCGAGCGAGCGGCGGGCAAGGCGGACATATTCGCCATCCTCACCCATCCGCCAGAACACGTTATCCGCCGGGATTTCCTTCACCACCTTCGCAGGGTTGCCGGCGATCAGGCTGCGCGCCGGTGCCCGCATGTCGGATTTGACCAGGCTCAGGGCGCCGATCAGGCTGTCCTCGCCGATCTCCGCATCGTCGAGGACGACGCTGTTCATGCCGACGAGCACGTTCCGGCCGAGCCGGCAGCCGTGCAGCACCGCGCCATGGCCGATCGTGCAGCCGAAACCGACGATGCAATCGCTCTCCGACGAGGTGTGCAGCGTGCAATTGTCCTGCACGCTGGCATTGCCTTCGACCAGCACGCGCCCGAAATCGCCGCGCAGCGACGCGCCCGGGCCGATATAGCAGCCCGGGCCGATCACGACGTCGCCGATCAGCACCGCAGTGGGGTGCAGATAGGACGCCGGATCGACGACCGGAACCAGTCCTTCGAAGGCGTAGACGGGCATCAGAGCCTTTCGATGATGGTGACGTTGGCGAGGCCGCCGCCTTCGCACATCGTCTGCAGGCCGTAACGGCCGCCGGTGCGCTCCAGCTCATAAAGCAGCGTCGTCATCAGCTTGGCGCCGGTCGCGCCGAGCGGGTGGCCGAGCGCGATCGCGCCGCCGTTGACGTTCACCTTCGACAGATCGGCGTCGAGATCCTTCGCCCAGGCAAGCGCCACGCTGGCGAACGCCTCGTTGATTTCGACCAGATCGATGTCCGACAGCTTCATGCCGGCCTTGGCCAGCGCATGCTTGGTCGCCGGGATCGGCGCGGTCAGCATGAAGATCGGGCTGTCGCCACGCACGGTGAGGTGGTGGATGCGCGCGCGCGGCTTCAGGCCGTGGGCCTTCACCGCCGCTTCGCTGGCGATCAGCACGGCGGCCGCGCCATCCGAAATCTGGCTCGACACGCCGGCGGTGATCAGGCCGCCTTCGCGCACGGTCTTGAGACCGGCGAGCCCTTCCAGCGTGGTGCCGCGACGGACGGTTTCGTCCATCTTGAAATCACCGACGGGCACGATCTGGCTGTCGAAACGGCCTTCGTCGATCGCGCGTTCGGCGCGGGCGTTGCTCTCGGCCGCGAACACTTCCATGTCCTGGCGGCTGATGCCCCAGGTCCTGGCGATCTTTTCGGCCGCGTAGATCTGGTTCACTTCCTCGTCGCCATAGCGGGCAGCCCAGGCCGGCGAACCGGAGAAGGGCGTTTCAAAGCCATAGGCCTGGCCGGCATACATGGCCGCCGAAATCGGGATGGCGTTCATGTTCTGGCAGCCGCCGGCGATCACCAGATCCTGCGTGCCGCTCATCACGCCCTGCGCCGCGAAGTGGATCGCCTGCTGCGACGAACCGCACTGGCGGTCGATCGTCACGCCCGGCACCGCTTCGGTGTAGCCGGCGGCGAGCCAGGCGGTGCGGCCCATATTGCCGGCCTGCGGGCCGATCGCGTCCAGGCAGCCCCACACGACGTCGTCAACGGCGTCGGGGTTGATGCCGGTGCGCTCGACGATCGCCTTGATCGGGATCGCGCCCATATCGGCCGGGTGCATGGCAGCCAGGCTGCCCTTCTTCTTGCCGGTGGGGGTGCGGATGGCGTCGACGATATAGGCTTCAGGCATGGATCATCTCGCTTGCGAAGGTGCGATCGGGACCAAGATCGATGCCGCCGCCGATCACGGCGTCATCGATGCGCTTCAGGTGGAAGGTACGATCTCCCCACGCACCGGCAAGGGCCCAGGCGCGCTTCATCCAGAAATGGAGATCGACTTCATAGGTGTAGCCCATGGCGCCATGGATCTGGATCGCGGTTTCGGCGGCGAAGATCGCGGCGTCGGTCGCGGCCAGCTTGGCGTGGCTGATATGGATGGGGGCACGGGCATGGCCGTTCTGCAGCGCATAGGCCGCGCGCCACAGCACCGGCTTGGCGAATTCCACCTTCACCGCAACCGAAGCGGCATGGTGCTTCACCGCCTGGAACGAACCGATCGGCTGGCCGAACTGTTCGCGCTGCTGGGCATAATCCACGGACAGAGCGAGCATCCGGTCCGCCGCGCCGATCAACTGGGCGGCCGACATCAGGGCGGCGAGGTCGAGCAGCAGCGGATCATTGCCGCCCAGCGCGCCGCGCGCCGAAAGCCGGCGCAGCGGATCGACCGAATCCATCACCACGGGGGACGACGCGACATCGGCCAGCGCGCCGTTGGAAAGCACGGCGCCCGCCTGATCGAGATCGGCGATCCACGGGTTCACGTCATGCGCAAGCGCGACCTTGAGCTCGCCTGCGGCGATGTCGCCCAGCCGGTCGGTCTGGCCCTTGGCGGCAAGCCACGGGGCGGCGACGAAGGCGGTGTCGACGATCGGTTCGCTGACATCGGCGCGGCCGAGTTCGACCGCGATCAAAGCGGCTTCGACCAGACCCATGCCGAGCCCGCCCTGATCCTCGGGCACGAGCAGGCCGGCGAGACCCATTTCGACCAGGCCGTTCCAGACCTGGGGGTCGCGATTGCCATGTTCGTCCAGCTTGCGGAGCAATTCGGGCGTGTGCGTGCCTTCGAGATATTCGCGCACGCTGTCGCGCAGCGTGATCTGATCCTCGGTGAAGCGGAAATCCATCGAGCTTACCTCGGCAGGCCGAGCAGACGCTCGGCAATGATGTTGCGCTGAATCTCGTTCGATCCGGCGTAGATCGGGCCGGAGAGCGAGAAGATATAGCCTTCCAGCCATTCGTTGAGGCTGCCATCGGCATTGGTGCGGAGTTCCGCCGCCGCGCCGAGCAAGCTCATCGACACGCGATGCATCGCGCGGTCGAGTTCGGACCAGAAGATCTTGTTGAGGCTGGCTTCGGCGCCGATATGGCCGCCCGCCTGGATGGTCGACGCGACCATATAGGTGTTGAGCGCATAGGCCTCGGCATCCGCCCAGGCCTGCGTCACCGCCTCGCGCGCCGCCGGCGACGCCGTCGCCGCATGCTGGCGATAAAGCTCCACCAGCCGCTTGGCGGTCGCCTGGAAGCGGGCAGGGGAGCGCAGCATCAGGCCGCGTTCGAAGCCCGCCGTGGCCATCGCGACGTTCCAGCCTTCGCCTTCGCCGGCGATGCGGTTTTCCACCGGCACGCGCACTTCATCGAAGAAGATTTCGGCAAAGCCGGTCTCGCCATGCAACTGGCGGATCGGGCGCACGGTGACGCCCGGCGAATTGAGCGGCAGCAGGATGAAGCTCAGCCCCTTGTGGCGCTTGCTGTCCTGATCGGTGCGGAACAGGCCGAAGCACCAGTCGGCAAAGGCCGCGCGGCTCGACCAGGTCTTCTGACCGCTGATCACATAATGATCGCCGTCACGCACGGCGCGGCTGCGGATCGCCGCCATGTCGGACCCGGCATTGGGTTCCGACCAGGCCTGCGCCCACATGATCTCGCCCTTGGCCATCGGCGTCAGGAAACGGGCCTTCTGCTCGTCCGTGCCATATTCCATGATGGTCGGGCCGAGCAGGAAGATGCCGTTCTGGTTGGCGCGCAGCGGCGCCTTGGCACGATAATATTCTTCTTCGAAGATCAGCCAGCGGATCAGATCGAGGTTGCGGCCGCCATAGGCTTCCGGCCACGTCACCATGCCCCAGTTGCCGGAGGCGAGCGTGCGTTCCCACTCGACATGCTGGTCATAGCCTTCGCGGCCTTCCAGCGTCTTGAGCGGGGTCTTGGGGACGTTCGCCTCCATCCACGCGCGGACTTCGGCGCGGAAGGCGATCTGTTCGGGGGTGTAGTTGAGATCCATGGCTTAGAACTTCGCCGCCTGGCCCTTGTCGTGGACGAAGGCGTCGCGCGACTTCTGGCTGTCTTCGTGCATGTACATTTCGAGCGTGAAGCCCTGTTCCCAGCGATAGCCCTGATCCACGTCGCGCGGCTCCAGGCCGTTCAGCGCTTCCTTGGCGATGGTCAGCGCCTTGCGGCTCTTGCCGGCGATCACCGCGCAGAATTCGCGCGCCTTGGTGACGAGCTGGTCGTTGGGCACCACCATCTCGACCGCGCCGAGGCGATAGGCTTCCTGTGCGTCGATCTTGCCGCCGGTGAAGAAGGCGGCGCGCACCTTCTGGATCGGGAACATGCGCTGCAGGTGGCTCGCCCCGCCCATCGCGCCGCGATCGACCTCGGGCAGCGAGAAATAGGCGTCCTCGGCCGCGATCACGACGTCCGACGCGCCGCAGATGCCGATGCCGCCGCCGATCACGAAGCGGTGGACCGCCGTGACGACGGGCAGCGGGTTCAGGTGGATCGCCTTGAACGTGCGGTAATTGCCGCGGTTCAGCTTGGTGATCAGACCCGGATTGGCCTGCATCTCCTTGATGTCGACGCCGCCGCAGAAACCCTTGCCCTCGGCGCGGATCAGGATGCAGCGCACGTCGTCGCGCAGACCCATGGCGGTGATGTGTTCGGGCAACTCGTTCCAGCCATCGGAATCGAGCGCGTTGACCGGCGGATGGTCGATGATGATCTCGCCGATGCGGTCCTCGACATGGGTGCGAATGGGCATGGTTCTGTCTCTCCTCAGGCCGCGGCGTTGGCGGCGGCGGGGGCGCCGGTCAGCGCGGCGATGTGGGCGCGGGCCTCGCGCTCGATGTCGGCGATCAGTTCGGCGCAGGTCGGCAGCTTGTTGATCCGGCCGCCGACGACGCCGGTGGCGAGCAGGCCGTTTTCGATGTCGCCTTCGACGACGGCCTTCTGGATCAGCGTCGGCGCGGCGGCGGCGAGCATCGCCTGCATGAAGCTAAGGCCGCCATGGCTGGTCATGCCCTTGGCCGCCTGGATCATCTCGCCCCAGCTGGCGCCGGTGCGCTTCTTCATTTCGAGGCCGCCTTCCATCGCGCGCAGCCACATGCCGATCGTGCCGGAGCTTTCGATCTTGTCGAACAAGGGCGTGCGGACCATGCGCTGCGGCAGACCATCGATCTTCTTGGTGACGATGATGTCGTCGGTGCCGGCCTTCAGATAGACGTCCTTGGCCTTCTGCGGCAGCGGGCTTTCCTGCGTCATCAGGAAGCGCGTGCCCATGGCGATGCCGACAGCACCGAAAGCGAGCGCGGCGGCGAGGCCACGGCCATCGGCGAAGCCGCCGGCGGCGATCACCGGCACCTTCACCGCGTCCAGCACCTGCGGCAGCAGCACGGTGGTCGGCACGGCGCCGGTATGGCCGCCGCCTTCACCGCCCTGCACGGTCACCATGTCGACGCCGAGTTCGACCATCTTCTGCGCGTGCTTCACCGCGCCCACGGTCGGCACGCAGAGGATGCCGGCGTCCTTGAAACGCTGGATCATCTTCTTGTCCGGCCCGCGGCCGAAGCTGACGGCGCGCACGCGATCCTTATTGGCGATGACGAGATCGACGATCTCCGACGCGCCCGGCTGGAACATGTGGAAGTTCACGCCGAACGGCGCGGTCGTCGCTTCGCGGACGATCTTGATCTTCTCGGCCGCTTCCTTGGGCGTCATCACCGCGACGCCAAGGAAGCCGAAGGCGCCCGCGTTGGTCGACGCGATCACCAGCGACGGTTCGGCAACCCAGCCCATCGCGGTCTGGATCACCGGCACGCGGCAACCCAGCCGCTCGGTCAGAATGTTGTTCAGGGGGTCGTAAGCCATCAACGCACCACGATAACGGACGAGCCATGGCCGAACAGGCCCTGGTTCGCGGTAATACCAACCTTGGCGCCTTCGACCTGGCGGGAACCCGCCTGACCGCGCAGCTGCCACGTCAATTCACACACCTGCGCCAGCGCCTGCGCCGGCACGGCTTCGCCGAAGCAGGCGAGCCCGCCCGACGGGTTGACCGGGATGCGCCCGCCGATGCGGGTTGCGCCCGAACGGGTCAGCGCTGCCGCCTCGCCGCGTGCGCACAGGCCGCAATCCTCGATCCAGTCGAGCTCGAGCGCGGTCGACAGGTCGTAAACCTCGGCGACCGAAACGTCCTTCGGGTCGACGCCGGCCTGCTCATAGGCCTTGGTCGGCAGCGCCGAACGGAAGCTCAAGGGCGCGGCCGCGACCGCGCTGTCGGTGGCGAGATCGGGCATTTCGACCAGCGCCGACGGGAAGCTCGGCGTCACCGTCGAGATCGCGGCGATGCGCACGGCATCGCCCTTGCCGATCTTCTTCGCATAATCGAGGCTGCACACGATCAGCGCGGCGCCGCCGTCGGACGTGGCGCACACGTCCATCAGCCGCAGCGGATCGGCCACCATCGCCGACGCGGCGACGTCCTCAGCCGTGAACTTCTTGCGATAGCGCGCATATTCGTTGGTGAAGCCATGTTCGGCATTCTTCACCTTCACCAGCGCGAAATCGTCCTGCGTGTCGCCGTAGATTTCCATGCGGCGGCGCGCATAGAGCGCGAAATAGGTCGGGTTGGTGATGCCGACGCGGAAGCGAACCCAATCGGGATCGTCCGGGCGTTCGCCCTTGGCCGGGGCCAGGAAGCCCTTGGGCGTGGTATCGGCGCCGACGACCAGCGCGACCTCGCAATCGCCCGACAGGATCTTGGTGCGGGCAGCCGCCAGCGCCTGCGAGCCGGAGGCGCAGGCCGCGTAGGAGGTGTTGACCTCCGCACCCTGCCAGCCGAGCGCCTGGGCGATCGTGGCGCCGGCGACATAGCCGGGATAGCCGTTGCGGACGGTGCCGCCGCCGGAGATGAAGCGCACGTCGCGCCAGTGGATACCGGCGTCACGGATCGCCGCCTGCGCGGCTGCGACACCATATTCAGCGAAGTTGCGGCCCCATTTGCCCCAGGGGTGCATGCCGACGCCGATGATCGCGATCTCGCCGCTCATTGGCCGGCTCCTTCCACGGGCTTCCATTTCCAGGTGAGCTTGCCTTCCGGCAGCGTCGCATCGGGAATGGTTTCGAGCACCAGTTCCATTTCCATGCCGGCCTTCAGGCTTTCCACGCCGACGCCTTCGACGACCTGGCCGAGCACGACCATCTTCTCGCGCTCAAGCTCCACCGCTGCGATGGTATAGGGCACGAAGGGTTCGGCCGCGATATAGGGTTCGGGCGGCTTGTAGCAGGCGTTGGTGAACGACCAGACCTTGCCGGTGCGCGAAAGCTCGACCGTTTCGAACTGCGAGCTTTCGCAGTCCGGATTGCGGCAGAAGGTTTCGAGCTTGGGGAAATAATAGGTCCCGCAGCCCGAGCACCGCGTGCCGATCAGGTGCGGCGCCGCGCCGGCGGTGGTGAACCAGCCGTCGAGGACGGGGACAGTTGCCTGCGCGGCGCCTGCACTCATGCTACGGACTCCTTGGCGATCGCCGGGGGATTCCCCTTGATGACGGTCGCACGATGGTTGTGCGGGTCAAGCTTGGCGATGATCGCCAGCTGTTCCTCGGTCGGCAGCGGCGTGGTCGGCAGATCGCCGTCCACCTGCAGCTCGAAGCCGGTGGCTTCGCGCACCTGCTCGATCGTCACGCCCGGATGGAGCGAGATAACGCGGATCGCGTTGTCCTTGCCGCCGAAATCCATCACGCAGAGGTTGGTGACGATGACGCGCAGATCGACGCCCGAATAGTTGCCGCCCGGGATGCGACGCGCGGGGTTGTAGCCCACGCTCGACACCATATCGACCTCGCCTTCGACGAACAGTCGCTTCGAGTGGAAGGGCACGAACATCGAGTTGATATGATAGATGCTGTTGCCGGGGAAACCGCGCGCGCCGAGCATCTGGGTCTTCGGCTGCTGGTAGCTGCCGCCCAGATAGGACAGGTTGGTCTGCCCGAAGCGATCGATCTGCGTGGGCGAAACCATCGCGTGGCGACGGCCGGTCCACACCGCGGAATCGAAGAAGCGCGAGAAGGGCAGGTAACCCGCCGCCTTGCGATCGTCATAGCCGCGCGGGCCGACGGGCACCGGCTCTTCCACCAGATAGGCTTCGCCGTCGGTCATCATCAGCTGCGGGGTGTGCGTCAGCTTGGCGAGGCTCGCGCCGAGGCGCGGAACCGGGCCGATGCCGGTGGCGACGACTTCACCATTGCCGCGCCATGCCTCGGAACAGGCGACGATCAGCAGTTCGGCCAGCGAACAATCAGAAACGCTCATGCCTTGGTCCTCAGAAGATCGGGAGGGGCAGCTGGGCCACCTTCTCGGCGCCGCCCACGGCGGCCAGATAATGGGCTTCGTCGGGACCGATCACTTCGGCCATATACTTGTCCCAGCCGCCTTCTTCGGCGGCGCTGGCGGCATAGGCCTTGAAGTGGCCCATGTCCCAGCCATAGCTCGGCGGCAGCGATGTCGGGTGCGCGCCCTGCGGGATTTCGACCACGCCGGTGACGAAGCAACGCTCGAACACGTTCGCCTTGGCGTCGTCCGGATAGCTGAGGTCCATCCGCTCGACGACTTCCTCGGCCGAGACATAGGTCTTGGCGGCGGCCTTCGCGAACCACTCGTCATAATAGGTGTCGGGGCCGAGCGCCTGGACGTTACCGCGATGATCGACGCGGTGGACGTGGATCAGCGCCGCATCCAGCTTGAGCGCCGGCATCGCCAGCAGCACTTCGCCGTCGGCATAAGGCGACTTCACCGTCTCGAAATTGCCATAGGTGGCGATGTCCGTGCCCAGGCCGACGCGGGTCGGCAGGAAGGGAAGCTGCATCGCGGCGGCCTTCAGGCCCCACTGCAGCATGCCTTCGTCCAGCTCCAGAATGTCGGGCAGCTGGCCGGATTCGCGGGCCTTGCGGAAATAGGGTTCCAGCGGGATCGCATCGAGCGAGACGAAGCCGAAGATCAGCTTCTTCACCTTGCCGGCCGCGCACAGCATGCCGACATCCGCGCCGCCATAAGCGACGATGGTGAGGTCCTTCAGCGAAGACCGGAGGATGGCGCGCACCAGCGCCATCGGCTTGCGCCGGGGGCCCCAGCCGCCGATGCCGATCGTCATGCCGTCCTTGAGCTGGCCGACGATCTCGTCGACCGTCATGCGCTTGTCGAATGTCACTTCAGTCACTGGCCGAAATCCCATTTGTGGCCCCACAGGTCTTCCTTGATGGTGAAGGTGGGGGTGAAATTGTTCCAGTCGGGGCGGATGCCGCCATAACCATATTCGATGTCGAAGCCGGCCGGCGTACGCATGTAGAAGCCGACCATCTTGTCGTTGGTGTGCTTGCCCAGCGTCGACGAGATATGCGTGCCGGCCGCCAGTGCGCGATCGAGCGCGATGCCCACTTCATCGAGCGTGGCGACCTCGACCATCGTGTGCACCATGCCCGAAGGATTGGGGAACTGGGCAAGGCCGATCACATGGTGGCGCGGGCCGCCGGCGTGCAGGAAGTGCATGCCGATGCCGGGATCTTCCGGGCCGCCCTGCAGATAGACGCGCATCTCGTCCGAATTGGCGAAGCCGAGATGATCGACATAGAAAGCGCGCGTCTCGTCGATATTCGGGGCCGGCAGCACGGCATGGCCGAAGCCCATGTCGAGATCGCCGTCCATGGTGACGAAGCCGTCCACCGCTTCCGGCGAGACGAACGGCGTGCCGGCGACGATGTGGCCCCAGCCGATTTCCAGCGGGTTGCCCGCCGGATCGACGCAGCGGAACATGTCGTGGAAGCCGCGCGCCTTGGCTTCGGCGGCGCTGGCCTTCTCGACCGCGACACCCGCCTTTTCGAGATTCGCGAGCGCCTTTTCCCAATTCGCGCGGGTCGCGCATTCCAGGCCGCTGGCAAGCAGCTTGTCCGCATCATGCGCTTCGATCCGGAACCGGAACGTGCGATGATCGAGGCGGTAGAGCAGAACGTCTTTCTCGTTCGATTCCGTCCGCATCATGCCGACAACCGATTCGGCGTAACGCGTCCAGGCATCGAGATCGCGGGCGCCTACGACAAGATAGGCGAGCGAATGTACGGCCATGCCCTCAACACTCCTCTTTATCCGCCGCGCTGGCGGCGGCGTTGCACGGGATCGGCTGTATCGGTGGGGCACGCGCATTTCAAGCGGTCTTCGTGGCGAAAATCGGCATGCGATTGCGCATATGGTCACTCGCGCTGCCAAAAACGCTCTCAGTGCGGAGTGATGCCGCCCAATGACGCGGCAATCCGCTTGCCAGTTGACAGTGCGTGGCTTTCAAGGTGAATTGGATTCATGTTGGCGGTTCGGGTGATCTCCCGCGTCGCGCGCAACGGCCATCGCGAAGACGCGGGGCGATGATGAGGAGAGCTTAATGTCCGGCGTTCTCGACGGCCTCAAGGTGCTCGATCTGTCCTGGGGGATAGCCGGGCCGATGACGGCGATGCTATTGGCGGATCATGGTGCGCAGGTAACGCGGATCGAACGCCCGGAAGGCGATCCGTTCTCGCACATGCTTGGCTACAAGGTCTGGAATCGCGGCAAGCGCAGCGCCGTCCTGAACCTCAAGGACGCCGGCGAGAACGCACTGTTTCTCAAACTCGCGGCCGATGCGGACGTCCTGATCGAAAGCTTTTCGCCCGGCGTCACCAAGCGGCTGGGCATTGATTATGACACGCTGGCGGCGATCAACCCGAAGCTGATCTATTGCTCGATCACCGCTTATGGCGAAGGCACGCCCGATCAGGATCGCAAGGGCTATGATGCGCTGGTTGCGGCGCGGGTCGGCCTGCAGTTCGAACAACGTGGCTATGCCGAAGGTGCGGTCTGGCACATGACCGGCCGTGAAAACCCGTTCGTCGAGGCGGCCGACATCCAGCCCGAATGGGTGCAGGGCGCGGATCGCGAAGGGCCGCTGTTCGTCTCCTCGCCATGGCCGTCGCTCGGCGCCTTCTTCTCGGCATCGACCGGCGTTGCCGCCGCGCTCTTCGCGCGCGAGAAGACGGGGCGTGGCCAGAAGGTCAGCACCTCGCTCCAGCAGGGCGCGATGGCCTGCGCGGCGGGCGTGTGGCAGCGCATGGAGGAACCGGACGCGCCGGGCTTCAACACCTGGATCCTGAGCTCCAAGTCGCCCAAGGGCCATTTCCAGTGCAAGGATGGGCGCTGGGTGCATAATTGGGTGCCCAATCCGCGCTTCATCCTTGGCGCGTCGGCGGGCGACACGCTCAACGCCTCGCCCGATCTTACCGTGCAGAACGATCCCGATCGCTTCGGCATCGGGCCGGAGGAACTGCTGGTGATGGCGCATTATCAGCCAATCCTGCAGGACGCGATTTCCAAGTTCAGCGCGGCCGAATGGGTGGAGGCCGCGCGCGTCGCCGAAATGACGATGCAGGAATGCCGCTCGCTCGAAGAATCGCTCACCGATCCGCTGCTGATCGACGATCGTTGCGTGACGACGGTGGACGACCCCGAACTGGGGCCGATCAACCAGGTCGGCATCACCTATCGCCTGTCGAACAGCCAGGGCGCGGTGCAGGGGCCGGCGCATGCGCGCGGCGCCGATACCGGCGCCGTGAAGGCGGAAGCCGCAGCGCTGCCCGATCCCGTGGCCGCGACCGCGAAGGCGCCGGCGGGCGATGCCCCGTTGAAGGGCATTCGCGTGCTCGATCTCGGCCTTGCCATCGCGGGGCCGTTCGGCTGCCAGCTGCTCGCCGATCTTGGCGCGGAAGTGATCAAGATCAACGCGCTGTGGGATACCTACTGGCACAAGAACCACATCGCCTACGTCGCCAATCGCGGCAAAAGCTCGATCGCGCTGATGCTTAAGCATCCCAAGGCGATGGCGATCCTGAAGGAGCTGATCGCCAGCGCGGACGTGGTGCAGCACAATATGCGCTACGATGCGGCCCAGCGGCTCGGCATCGATTATGAAACGCTGTCCAAGGAACATCCCCGGCTGATCTATTGCCACACGCGCGGGTTCGAAAAGGGGCCGCGCATGGGCCTGCCGGGGAACGACCAGACCGGCGCCTGCCTGGCGGGCATCCAGCATGAGGACGGCGCGATCCATGCCGGCGGCAAGCCGATCTGGAGCCTCTCGTCGCTCGGCGATACCGGCAACGGCTTCCTGTCGGCGGTCGGCATCCTCAACGCGCTCAAGGATCGCGAACGCACCGGCAAGGGGCAGTTCGTCGATACCTCGATCATCAACGCCTGCCTTCTGAACACCAGCTACGCCATTGCGAAGCCCGATGGCGCGGCGATCCCCCGGCCGCGGCTGGACAAGGATCAGACCGGCTTTTCCGGCCATTACCGGCTCTATCAGGCGCAGGATGGCTGGGTGCAGGTGGCCGCCGTCAGCGATGCCGAAAAGGCGGCGTTCGACCGGCTGGCCGGCGATGACGCCGCTGGCTTCTTCGCCGGGCGCACGGCGGCGCTGGCGCTGATGGCGCTGGCCGAAGCCGGTGTTCCAGGCGAGCTTTCGGACGATCGCTACTCGCTCGGCCTGTTCGACAATGCGCTGTTCAAGCAGCGCAACTGGACGACCGAATATCATGATCCGGCGGTCGGCAAGCTGGAACAGGTGGGGCTTACCTACGAACTGTCGGGTACGCCCGGTGTGATCCAGGGGCCGCCGCTGATCGTGGGCAAGGATACCGCCGCGATCCTGCACGGCCTTGGCTATGACGAAGCCGGGATCGACGCGCTGGCCGGGGAGGGCGCGATCGCCTGCGATCCGCCGCGCGCCACGCAGCAGCAGATGAAGAGCCCCTGGCAATGACCGGGGCCGCGATGAAGGAGGGGGCCGTGAGCGACGTCAATCCCAATCCCAACCGTCCGGATCCGATCATGACGGTGGACGGCGCACCATTCTGGCGGGCCGCGAACGAAGGGCGCTTCGTGGCGCAGAAATGCGGCGGATGCGGCCGGCTATGGCATCCGCCCCGGCCGATCTGCCCCGAATGCCGCAGCAAGGACCGGCAGGAACAGCCATTGTCGGGTCGTGGCACGGTGATCAGCTGGGTGATGCCGATCCACCCGCCGGCCTTCGGCTTCGATCAGCCGCCGGTGGTGGCGTTGGTCGAGGTGGAGGAGGGGCTGCGCTTCGTCACCAATGTCGAAAATGTCGCGCCGCAGGACATGCGCTTCGGCATGAAGGTGGAAGTCGCTTTCGCCACCACGCGCGGGGGCCACAAGATCCCCGTCTTCCATCCGGCGAAGGAGGGCTGATCATGGTCGATCGCAATTCGCAGGCCGCCATCGTCGGCATCGGGCAGACCGAATTTTCGCGAAATTCGGGGCGTTCCGAACAGCAATTGATGGCCGAAGCGGTGCTCGCCGCACTCGACGATGCCGGCATTGATCCCAAGGACGTCGATGGCTGCCTGACCTTCGATCTCGATCATTCGGACGAGGTCGATCTCATGCGCAACCTCGGCTGCCGGGAGATCAAATATACGCTGCGCACGCCCCAGGGCGGCGCGTCCTCCGTCACCACTCTCGTTCACGCCAAGAAGGCCGTGGAATCGGGCTTTTGCGACGTGATGGTGGTGTGGCGCGCGATGAACGAGCGTTCCGCCTATCGCTTCGGCCAGCCCAATCTGCAGATCCAGCCCAATGGCAAGAGCAGCACCTTCATCGAATGGTGCATGGCCTATGGCGCGCAGACGCCGGCGGTGTGGGAGGCGCTATCCTGCGGACCCTATATGAACCGCTATGGCGTCACGTCGGAAGATCTTGGCCGCATCGCGGTGCTGCTGCGCCAGAATGCCGCGACCAACCCGAACGCCTGGTTCTATGGCAAGCCGATCACGCTGGAAGACCACCAGAATTCCAAGTGGATCGTGGCGCCTTGGCTCCATCTGCTCGATTGCTGCCAGGAATCGGATGGCGGCGTTGCGCTGGTCATCACCCGGATGGATCGCGCGCGGGACACCAAGAGCCGGCCGGCGCGCATCCTCGGCGCCGAATATGCCTTCCTCAACAATCACGAGATCATCTCGGATTATTATGAGGGCGACCTGACCGATCTGGAGGTTTCGCGCCGCGTGACGGAACGGCTCACCAAGGCCGCCGGCATCTCGCCGCGCGAAACCAATGTCGCGATGATCTATGACAATTTCACCCCGCAGATCCTGCGCCAGACCGAAGGCTTCGGCTTTTGCGGGCGGGGCGAGGCCAAGGATTATATCCGCGACGGCCATATGGATCTCGACGGCCGCACGCCGCTCAGCCCCAATGGCGGGCTGATGGGCGAAGCCTATATCCACGGCATGAACAACATCACCGAAGGGGTCCGCCAGTTGCGCGGGCTGGCCGCCAATCAGGTGAAGAATGTCGAGACCGTGTTCTGCGCCTCGGGCGTGGCGGGCGCGATCCTCGGGCTGTGAGCGTCGAGACCCTGCGCCTCGACGTCGGCGCGCTGGTCGACGGGGGTGAGCCGATCACGCTCGCCCTCGACGTCCACGTGCCGGCGGTGCTTGCTTCGCGGCCGCTGCTGTTCTGGTGCGTGCCGGGCGGTGGCGTGTCGCGCAATTATTATGATCTCGGCGATCCGGCGGGCGAGGGGGGCGATTTTAGCTTCGCCGCCGCGATGGTCGCGGCGGGGCATATCGTCGCCACGATCGATCCAGCGGGCGTTGGCGAAAGCACACGCCCGGCGGACGGCTATGCGTTGACGACGGAGATCGTCGCCGAAGCCAATATCCGCGCGCTGGCCGAATTGCGGCGCCGGATCGCGGCCGGCAAGGTGGCGGGGCTTCCGGCCCTGGCCGATCTGCCGACGATCGGCACCGGCCATTCGGCGGGCGCGATGATCGGCGTCGTCCATCAGGCGGCACGGCGCGATTTCCATGCCATGCTGCTCTTCTGCTTCGGCACGGTCGGCCTGCCCGAATATCTCGACGATGATATTCGCGCCGCGCTCGAAACGCCCGATGGCGGCCGTTCACGGGTGGTGGAATTTGCCCGCGCGCGCTTTGGCGATCAGCCCTATCTGCCCGCACCCGTGCATGACAAGGATACGCCGTCCGGCCGCGCGCTGCGGCAGGTGATGGATCGCGTGCTCGCCAATGTCGGCACGCATGCGATGATGCCGGGCAATGTCGTTCGCGAACTGGGGCAGCTGGACGTGCCGGTATTCCTGTCGGTCGGCGATCGCGACATGACCGGGCCGCCGCACCTGATGCCGCGTGATTATGGCAATTGCCCCGATTTCACCCTCTATGTCGTGCGCACGTCGGGCCATCACGTCTTCGTCGCGCCGGGCGCGGACCGGCTATATGGGCGCATTCTGGGGTGGGTTGATGGCTTGACGGTCGACTGAGGCTCGCCTCGCGCCGTCGATCCGGGCATGGTCCACCCGTGACTGCCGATAGCACCGCCGCCGAACGCGCCCGCGCGCTGCTTGCCGATCTCGGCCGCGCGGATGCGGTGCATGGCGGGGGCGATCATCCCGCTTTTGGCTGGCGGCGCGCCGGGCTGATGGCAGTGACGGGAAAGGCGGATGGCCCGCCGCTGATGTGCCCGGCCGCGCTCACGGTTGCGGCGGACGCTGCCCTGCTTGCCTTGCGCGCGCTGGCGCCTGCTGCCGATCTTCCGGCCAGCGGGGCGCTGCTGCTCGGCGAACGCGCGCGCCTGATGGGCCTGCGGCGCGGCGGGCGAAGCTCGGCCAATGGCTCGTGCCGGATCATCGGCGCAGCCGACGGGGCGTTTGCGCTCAACCTTGCCCGTGACGATGATTGGGGGCTGATCCCGGCCTGGCTGGAGGCCGGCGCCGGCGATTGGGGCGCCATTACCGAAATCGCCGCCCGCCTGCCGGTGGCGCCGCTGGTCGAGCGCGGGATCCAAATCGGCCTGCCCATCGCTTGCGCCATGCCGGCACCAACGGGTGCACACTGGTTTCATGCCTCGGTTCCAATGCCCTGCCGCAGCGGAGAAAGGCCGCTGGTGGTCGATCTGTCGCCGCTCTGGGCGGGGCCGCTGGCGGCATCGTTGCTTGGTCGCGCCGGTGCCCGGGTGATCAAGGTGGAAAGCACCCGCCGGCCCGATGGTGCGCGCTCCGGCCATGGCGGATTTTACGATCTGCTCAATGGCGGCAAGGAAAGCGTGGCCCTGGACTTTGCATCGGCCGATGGGCGTGCCGCGCTCCAGCGCCTGATCGCGCGCGCGGATATCGTGATCGAAGGATCGCGGCCGCGCGGCCTTGCCCAGCTTGGCGTGGACGCGGCGGCGGCCGTGGCGCGCGGGACGATCTGGGTATCGATCACCGCTCATGGCCGCGACGGGGCCGCCGCCGATCGCGTCGGTTTCGGCGATGACACGGCTGTGGCGGGCGGTTTGGCCAACGCGATGCAGGAGGGTTGGGGGGAGCCGCTCTTCGCCGGCGATGCGATCGCCGATCCGCTGACCGGCCTTCATGCCGCGCTCGCCGCGCTCGCCGCCTGGCGTAATGGCAAGGCACGGCTGATCGCCTTGTCGCTGGCTGGCATCGTGGCGCACGCGATCGGGGCGGGCATCGCCACCGGGGCCCAACTGGCCGAATGGCAGGCGATGGCCGATGCGGACGATGCGCCACTCTATCCGCTGCGCGCGCCGGGGCCGCCGGCCCGGCCGCTGGGGGCGGATACGGCAGAGGTGCTGGGGGAATGCTGATCCAGGATGCCGATCTGGGCGGGGCGATCGTCGATGTGCGGCTGGCCGATGGCCGGATCGCCGAAATCGCACCCTTCCTGATGCCGCATTCGGGGGAGGCAGTGATGCCGGCGGCCGGCGGGGCGCTGCTGCCGGGGCTGCACGATCATCACATCCACCTCAACGCCACGGCCGCCGCGATGGCATCGTTGCGCTGCGGGCCGCCCGACGTGCGTTCGCTGGACGAACTGGCAGCCGCGCTGGCGGGGGCGCCGGGTACCGGCTGGCTGCGCGGCATTGGCTATCACGACAGTATCGGCCCGATCGATCGCAACTGGCTCGACACCCATGGCCCCGCGCGGCCGATCCGCATCCAGCATCGCGGTGGGCGGATGTGGGTGCTCAATAGCCGGGCGATCGACCTGCTCGGCGGCGGGCCGGCGGATGGCCGGCTGGTCGACGGCGATAGCTGGCTGGCCGATCGGTTGCCCCGCGATCCGCCCGATCTGTTGCCGGTCGGCGCCGCGCTGGCCCGGCGCGGCGTGACCGGGCTGACCGAGGTGACGCCGCGCAACGGCCCCGACGATCTGGCGCGCTATCTGGGGGCTGGCTTGCCGCAGCGCCTGGTCGTGATGGGGCGGCGGACGCTCGATGGGCAGAACGGCGTGGGTGCGGTGAAGCTGCATTATCACGACCACAATCTGCCGGGCCTCGATCAACTGGTGGTGGAGGTGGCGGGCGCGCATCAGGCCGGCCGGCCGGTCGCCGCGCATTGCGTCACGCTGGCCGAACTGATGCTGGTGCTGGCCGCGATCGAGGCCGCCGGGCCGCATCCCGGCGATCGGATCGAACATTGCGGCGTCGCGCCGCCGCACGCGATCGAATGGATCGCCCGGCTGGGGCTGACGGTGGTGACGCAGCCTCATTTCATCGTCGAGCGGGGAGCGGCCTATCTGGCGGAGGTGGACGCCGCTGATCTGCCCTTCCTGTATCCGCTGCGCTCGCTGCTCGACGCCGGCATCCGGGTGGCGGCGGGCAGCGACGCGCCCTTCGGCGGCAGCGATCCCTGGGCGGCGATGGCGGCGGCGGTGACGCGTCCGGCGGGCCTGCGCCCCGATGAGGCGATAACGGCGGAACAGGCGCTGGCGCTCTACACCGGCACGGCGGCGGACCCCGGTGGCTCCGCGCGGCGGGTGGCGGTGGGCGAGGTGGCGGATCTCTGCCTGATCGATCGGCCATGGGCGGCGGCGCGGCGCGACCTTGCGGGCGTTCAGGTGCGCGGGACGTGGGTGGGCGGCGCCATGGCCTATTCCGCGATGGCGTCCACCAGCCCCCATTGAAGCGCGAGCGCGGCCGGCACCCGTCGCATCGATAGCGCCATCTGCGCTGTCCGCTGCCGGCCGATCCGGCGGGGCAGACTGACGGTGCCGCCGGCGCCGGGGATCAGCCCATATTGGAGTTCGGGCAAATGGAACCAGGCATCGGGCGTGCAGGTGAGGCGGTGGGCGAAGGCCGCCATCTCCACGCCGGCGCCGATCGCCGCGCCCTGGACGTGAACCGTCAGCCGATCGGCCAGCCGCGCCAGCCGGTGCGCGGGCAGGCGGAGCGAGCGGACCCAGTGGGCGGTGGCGGGATCGGCAGCGAGGCCGAATTCCGCGACTTCACCGCCGGTGGAAAAGCAGCGGCCGGCGGCGGCAAGGTGGACGGCCGGGCGATCGGGATCGGCGAGCGCGAGATCCAGCGCCTCGGCCAGCGCGTCGCGCATGACGACGTCGATCGCGTTGCGGTTTGCGGGGTGGTTGAGGGTCAGGTGGATGGTGGCATCGTCGGGGCGATCGATGATGATCAGCGGGGCGTTGCTGGCTGCCGGCTGCCGGCGGGTGAAGGAAAATTTTTTGAATTCAGTGCCTTGCTGGAGCGTGGCGTAAGCGAAGCTTTCGGCCGTGAGGTGTGCGGTAGCGTCCAGGCCCTCCGCAGCGCGCAGGTGCTGGACGAGGACCATCGCGGCGATCGGCGTGGCGCGGATGTTGCGGGCGATGGCGGCGAGATCGGCGGGATCGTCGAGCACGGTATCGCAGGCCGGGCCAAGCGGGCCGGCGCCGAGGCCGATGACCGGGCAGGGCAGGCCGCGCAGCCAATCGGCATGAAGCGGATCAGCGCCGTCGAGCGCGATGGCGAGATAGGGCCGATCGCTGTGCGGGCCGAATTCCTCCGCCAGCGGCATCGCGGCGGCGAGCGCCGCGAGGCCATCGGCGGAGAGAATGTCGGTCATTTGCCCTTGGCGAAGAAGGCGTCGAGCGCGGCCTGCACGTCGGGCTGGGCGGCGGAGCGGGCGATGCCGCCGGCTTCGACGGCAAGCTGATCGGCAAGGCCATGGCCGGGGCTGGCGTGAAGCTGGCGCTTGAGGACGAACAGGGCATCCGACGGCAAGGCGGCAAGCTGCGCGGCCACGGCCGTGGCTTCGGCATCGAGCGCATCATCGGCGACGACGCGGGCGACAAGGCCGAGCGCCTGCGCATCCTGGGCGGAAAGAACGGGGCTTAATGCCATGATCTCGAACGCCTTTTGCCGGCCGACGAGGCGCGGCAGGAACCAGGTCGCGCCGCCATCGGGGGTGAGGCCGGACTTGAGATAGGCGGAAACGAGCTTCGCCGACTGGCCGGCGATGACGAGATCGGCACCGAGGACGAGGCTGAACCCGCCGCCCGCCGCCGTGCCGCCCAGCGCGACGACCAGCGGCGCGCGCGAGGCTTGCAGCCGTTCGATGCCGAGGTGGAAGAGCGATGCCATTTCAAGGACGTGGCGTTCGGCGCGGTGCCGGTTGGCGACCATATCGGCGAGATCGCCACCCACCGAAAAGACCGGCCCATCGGCGCGCAAGAGGATGACGCGGACGCTGGCATCGGACTGGATATCGAGCGCGGCGGCGGCGAAATCCTCGAGGAATTCGAGATCGATCGCATTGCGGCGCGCGGGGTTGGCGAGGCTGAGGCGGGCGATGCCGCCGGCGATTTCAAGGGTGACGCGATCGGACATTCAGGAACGGTGCTCCGGTGCAAGATGATCGGGCTTGGCGATCGCGACGCGCGCGACCGTGCGGTTGAGGATGCGGGCGAAGGTGGCATCCCAATCACCATCATGATCGCCCGCGCGGATCGCGGCGACAAGAGCGGCTTCATCCTCGTCGGCGAGCGGTTCGCCGCGAAGCTCGCGTTCGACCATGGCGAGGATGTGGGTGCAGACGAGCGACTGGTAACGATCGCCGCTTTCGAGCCGGGGACCGAGTTCGCGCAGGAAATCGGACACGGCCGAGAGGAGATCGGCGGTGGAGGGGCGGTAGTGGCGCATCAGCGGGTTCCCCTGAACATGCGATACCGGCTTCCGCTGCGATGACGATCAGGGGCTGACGGGACGAAGCGGTGCTGGCCGGCCATCAATCATAGCTCCCCTTCAGCGTCATCAGCAGATCATATTCCATGAGCGCGGTGTTGCGGCCGCAGACGGCGTAGGCGGGTGAGCGGCGGCCATGGGCGAAGCCGTGGGCCTGAAGCACGTTGAACATCGCCCAGCGGATCAGGCCGAAGCGTTCCCACCAGCGGATTTCATCCGCGTCGAGGCGCGGGCCGCCGGCGGAGGCATAAGCGGCGATGAGATCGTCGCGGGTGCCGAAGCCGCCGGCATGATCGGCATTGCGGCCGAAGCGCCAGGAGCGCGTGCAGAGCCAGCCGAGATCTTCCACGCCCGAGCCGAGATGGCTGCATTCCCAATCGAGCAGCGCGGCGAGCCCCGATTGGCCGACCATGAAGTTGCCGTTGCGGAAATCGCCATGGACCAGCGCGCGCGGCCGCTGGGGCGGACGGTGTGTTTCCAGCCAGCGCAGGCCGAGTTCGAGCGCGGGATGGGGTTCATCGAGCGCATCGAGCCGCAGCCGCATGCCCGCGACGGGATCGCCGGATTCGGGAATGTCGGCGAGGAAGGCGAGGGGGTGTTGTGTGCTGCCATTATCGTCAGCGTCAGGCGAGGGTGGGTTGGCATCGCTTTGTTGTCGTTGCGCTTCGGCTGCTTGCGATCCCAGCCTTCGCTGGGATGACGGAATGGGCTGGGATGATGCACCACGGCGGGATGATGGCTCGGTAGAGGCGGGCGGCACGTCCAGCCCGTGCAGCCGCACCAGTGCTTCGGCGAGCTGGACGAGCAGGGCGGCGCGATCATCGCGTTCGATGAGGCGGCGGGGCAGGGTTTCGCCGGCGACGAAGGCAGTGACGAAGCCGGGGCCGAGTGCGTCCTGGCCATCATATTCGAAGATCGGTTCGGGCACCGGCACGCCGGCCGCGTGGACATAGGCCGTCAGGCGGAATTGCTGGCCGGGTGACAGGAAGGGGCTGGCTTCGCCGGTGAAGGTTTCTTCGCGCGAGACCAGGCGGCGGCGCGTGCCGCCGCCTTCGACCAGATCGAACAACAAGGTGCGGTTCGACCCGCCGAGCGTGGCCTGCACGACATTTTCGACCGAGGTGCCGCCACCGAAGCGGCGGCGAACGGCGGCGGCCAGCGCTATGGCAGGATCAGAGCGGGTATCCGGCAAGGCTTCCATCCTCCGCAACGCGCTCGATATATTCGGTCATGCCGTAACCCACCACGCCATCCCAGGTGAAGCGGGTATGGCCTTCGGCGATGCGGCTGAGCAGTTCGCGGCCCTTTTCCTCCCGCCGGTTGCGCAACGGCGCAAGCGACAGCACCTCGCCCCGGATTTCGGCGGTGAGGCCGGTTTCGGTGCGCACGATGATCCGCATCGCCGCCGGATCCTGCTGGTCGGTCCATTCGGTGATCGCGTCGAAATCGGTGATCTCGTGATATTGGCCGTCCATCAGCAGCACGCCCGAACGGCGCGTGCGGCCGTCTTCGCCGGCAATGCGGTGGATCATGAAGCCGCGTCCATCGGGGAAGGCGGCCAGGAACAGCCGATACCAGATGATGTTGGTCCACCAGCGCGGGCCCCAGCTATGATCGCGCCAGCCATGGCCGTTGATGGGGAAATGTTCGTCGCCGATGGTGAAATGGCCGGTGGCGGCGATGTGCTGGTTGAAATGGCCGAGCGAGAAATCGCGGCCATACATGGTCTGCACGTCATCGCGCACGGGTTCGCCGC
Organism: Edaphosphingomonas laterariae; assembly: GCF_900188165.1. Lineage (GTDB taxonomy): Bacteria > Pseudomonadota > Alphaproteobacteria > Sphingomonadales > Sphingomonadaceae > Sphingomonas_E > Sphingomonas_E laterariae. The sequence continues at coordinate 222,380 of NZ_FZOS01000003.1, forward strand.
CATGCTGGGGCGAGATGGTGGTGAGCTGCCACGCCAGCGAGCAGGGCAGGCGCGGCGCTTCCGCAAACAGTTTTTCAGGCGTGCGCAGATCATCCGGGTTGGTGACGATGAACACGTCGCCTTCATAAGCGGCATCGAGGCGGCGCATCGGTTCGACGACATCGAAGCGCAGGCCGCCCGCATCGAAGGCGAGGTTGTTTTCGATGCGCGGGCGGCTGAAGCGGACGGCGATGCGGCCATCGGGCAGATAGAGGCAGACCGACAGTTCGGCGCGGCCTTCATTGACCCGGTTGCCGAGCCGGAGCCAGCCGCCGACGCCGGTTACGGCATCGAAGGCGTTGGCATAGGTGCTTTCGTTGAAATGGGGTTCGGGGCCGGCGGGGTGGGGAAATTCGTCGGCCCGGTCGAGCCGGAAATCGGCTGGGTTCATGCTGGCATCCCTCCGTGATTTCATCTTTTTCTCGTCATTCCCGCGTAGGCGGGAATCCATATCCTCAAGCCGTGCCGCGCTTCGTCGACCGCAGAGTTTATGGATCCCCGCCTGCGCGGGGATGACGATTGAGGTGGGTTCCCACTCTCAATGAATCAGATTCACCTTAGGGTGCCAGCCAGCCGAGGCCAAGCCTGATCACGCCTCCAGCGGTTGATAAAGCTCGATACGGAAGCCGTCGGGATCGATCAGATAGGTTACCCGGCCGTAGAAAAGCGGATTGGGCGAGGTGGTGATCGGGGGCGAGACGAAGCGGTATCCCCGGGCCAGCAGATCGGCATAGATGCCGTCGACATCATCGACGACCACGGCGAAATGGGCGGCGCCGGCATTGCCGTTGGCGGGATCCACCACCACGCCGGCATTGGTATATTCGAGCAGTTCGAGCAGCTGGTCCGTCCGGCCGAAATTGAGGAAGGCCTGGCGGACCGAGCAGCCCGGATAGCCGGTGACCTTGCCGACGCCGGGGCCGGTGCGATCCCACGGGCCTTCCAGCGTGACATCGAAGATGCCCGTGTAGAAGGCGATCGAGCGATCGAGATCGGCGACCGTCAACCCGACATGGTTGAGGCCGCCGATGCGGATGCGGCCCGTGGGCGCGGCGGCGTCAGGCAACGCCATGCGCCTTGAGGATCGAGAAGAAGGGCGGGACTTCGCCGCCGCCATCGACTTCCCACGCGGCGCCGTTGACATAGCCCGCATAGTCCGACGCCATGAACAGGCAGGCCGACGCGATATCGTCGCCCGAGCCCAGCCGGCCGATCGGCTGGTTGGCGATGATCTGGTTCTGGATATCTTCCGAGCCATAAGTGGCGGCGGCATCCTCGGTCCCGATCAGGCCCGCGATGATCGCGTTGACGCGGATCTTGGGCGCCCATTCCTGCGCGAGGCTGCGGGTGAGGCCGAGCAGGCCCGTCTTGGCCGCGGCATAAGCCGACGTGCCCGGCGACGGGCGGACCGCCGAGACGCTGGCGATGTTGATGATCGAGCCCTGGCCCGGCGCCTTGGCGAGCCACTGGTGCGCCGCGCGGCTGACATGGAGCGGGGCGAGCAGGTTGAGCGCGATGATCGATTCGGAAAAGCGCGGGCTGGCGGTGGCGGCATCGGCATGGGGCGAACCGCCGGCATTGTTGATGACGACATCGACATGGCCATGTTCGGCGCCGATCGCTTCGAACATCGCTTCCACCTGATCCGCCTTGCGCACGTCGCAGGCATGGAAAGTGGCGGGAATCTCATCCTCCGGCGGGGTGCGGCCGCAGGTGACGACCTTGGCCCCCACCTCCGCAAAGGCACGCACGATATCGCGGCCGATGCCGCGGCTGCCGCCCGTGACCACCACCACCTTGTCGTCGAAACGCAGACGCCGCTCGGCCAATTTCACTTCCTTCATGCATTCGGGTTTTGTTGACAATGAAATCACGATAGATGAAGCGCTGCGACAGGCAACAAACAATATGCGTAGCGAAAGCGATAGGGCCCTACGCATATCGGTGATGAGGCTGGGAGAGTAAGGGCATGGAGACGATACCGGGCGTCGCGCGCGAGGCCGCGGCCCGATTCGGCGACAAGGCGGCGATTGTCGATGGCGACCGGACGATCAGTTTTGCGGGGCTTTGGGATGCCGTGCTGCGCGCGGCCGCGGGCTTTGCCGCAGCAGGCCTGGCGAAGGGCGATCGCGTGGCGATCTGGTCCCCCAACCGGCTGGACTGGATCGTCGGCTGCATCGGCGCGCAGGCCGCGGGGGGCGTCGTCGTGCCGCTCAACACGCGGCTCAAGGGCGGCGAGGCGGCCTATATCCTGAACCGCAGCCGCGCGCGCTGCGTGCTGACCGTCGACAGCTTCGTCGGCAATGATTACCGCGAGATGCTGGCGGCGGAAGATCTGCCGCATCTGGAACGGATCATCACCTTCGGCCCGGAATGGGATGCCTTCCTGGCCGAAGCGACGCCCAACGCCGCGACCGAGGCGCGCGCCGCCGAGGTTTCCGCCGACGAGGCGGCCGACATCATGTTCACGTCGGGCACGACGGGCGACCCCAAGGGCGTGATCAGCGGCCACGGCCAGACCTGCCGCACCTATCGCAGCTGGACGCAATCGGTGGGGCTGACCGATCAGGACCGCTACCTGATCGTCAATCCCTTCTTCCACAGCTTCGGCTACAAGGCGGGCTGGCTGCCCTGCCTGATGATGGGCGCGACGATCTACCCGCTCGCCAATCTCGACGTGGCGAAGCTGGTGGCGCTGGTGTCCGAACACAAGATCACCATGCTGCCCGGGCCGCCCGCGATCTTCCAGACGATCCTGGCGACCGATATCGGCGATGCCGACCTGTCGTCGCTCAGGCTGTCGATCACCGGCGCGGCATCGATCCCGCCGGCGCTGATCGAGCGGATGCGCAGCGATATCGGGATCGAGACGGTGCTGACCGGCTATGGCCTGACCGAGACTTGCGGCACGGTTTCGCTGTCCGACGCCAACGACCCCGCCGAAGTGGTGGCGGCGACCTGCGGCAAGCCGATCCCCGGCATCGAGGTCAGGATCGCCGACGCCGAGGGCAATGCCGTGCCCGATGGCGAGGAAGGCGAAGTGCAGGTTCGCGGCTTCAACGTGATGATCGGCTATTATGAGGACCCGAAGGGGACCGCCGAAGCGATCGACGCGGACGGCTGGCTGCATACCGGCGACGTCGGCAAGTTCGTCGACGACGGACGGCTGGTGATCACCGACCGGATGAAGGACATGTATATTTCCGGCGGGTTCAACTGCTACCCGGCGGAGATCGAGAAGATCCTGCAAAAGCATCCCCAGGTGGCGCTGGCCGCCGTGATCGGCGTGCCCGACGAGCGGATGGGCGAAGTGGGCAAGGCGTTCGTGATCCCGGTTGCCGGCGCGAAGCCCGATCCTGCCGAGCTTGCCAGCTGGGCCAAGGCCAATATGGCGAACTACAAGGCACCGCGCTTCGTGGAGGTGGTAGAAAGCCTGCCGCTGAACGCATCGGGCAAGGTGCAGAAGTTCGCGCTGAAGGCGAACGGCTGAGGGGCCGGGCATGGCGGGCTTCTTCACCCTCCAGCCCGGATCGGCCGACAACAAGTGGCTGCTGGAGGTCGCGCCCTGGCTGAGCGTGGGCGCGCCCGACATCGCCTTCATGTTCGGCGGCGTCGGGCTTGGCGCAACGGTTGAAGCGGCGGAGCGCACCACCGGGCGGCCGGTGGCCTGGGCGACGACGCAATATCTGGCCTATGCCCCGCGCGGCAGCACCGTCGAGTTCGAGGTGACGCCGCTGGTGGAAGGCCACCACACCAGCCAGGCCCGCGCCACCGCCTGGGCGGATGGCCGGCAGGTGCTGGGCGCGGGGGTTTCGCTGGGCACGCGGCCGGGCGCGGTGCGCCGCCAGTTCGTGACCCCGCCGCAAGTGCCGCGCCCGCAGGATTGCCCGCGCCTGCCGATCCGCTGGGGCTTCGCCCCCGACGACATGTATTCGCGCGTTGACGTGCGCATCGCCAAGGGCTGGGACGCGACCGGCGACGATGCCGGGCACATGATCTACTGGATGCGGCCAACGGGCGAACCGGGGGCGGGCGGCGGCCCGATCGACCGGCAGATGCTGGCGATCATGGCCGATTTCGTGCCCGCGTCGATCGGCAACGCATTGTCCGACGATCGCGGCGACGTGGCCGCCAACAGCCTGGACAATTGCATTCGCTTCCTGGGGCCGGTGGAAACCGAATGGGTGCTGTGCGACAGCCGCGTCCACGGCGCGGCCGATGGCTTTGGCCACGGCCAGATGCTGCTGTTCGCCGAGGACGGGACGTTGATGGCGACGGCCAGCCAGTCGGTCGTGCTGCGCAGCACGCGCTTCGGGCATGCGGGGTAAAGCGATTGCCCGATTACAGCAGCGCCGGGGGCTGGGCGGCTGGACGGAGAGCCGCCAAGATCGATCCGATCCTGGCTTTCGCCGGGTTGACGTGATGGAGAGGACGACAAGATGGCCGACGCCAATGCCAGCGATTTCATCCAGGCCCCGACCGAAGGACCGGGCCCCGATCATATCCGCTGGGCGATGGAAACCTATGGCAAGCGCATGGGCGATGCCGACCTGAAGGGCGTGCTGGAACTGTTCCATCCGAATGCCGTGATCGAAGATCCGATCGGCACCGGCGAAAAGCACGGCCATGCCGAGATCGGCGCCTTTTTCCAGGCGGGCTTCGATGCGATGCAGGGCGGTATCCTGCTGTCGCTGGACGGCGCGGTGCGTGTCGTTGGCCGTTACGGCGCGGTTGCCTATATTGCGACTCCGGTGAATTATCCGGTGAAGGTCGAGATCGAGACGCTCGACGTGATGGAATTCGACGACGCAGGGTTGATCGTGCGGATGACCGCCTTCTGGGGCGAAACCAACCGCAAGATCCTGAGCTGAGGGCATAAGGGCGGTTGATGGACGCGGACTGGACGATTGCGGCACATGCGGACACCCCATCCGCCGCGATCGACCTGTGCCGCATCCACTGGCCGACCCCGTTCGAGCTGACCCTGGCCGAAGAACGGCCGACGCTGAGCCTGAACCTTTCACCGCCGCATGGCCGCAAGGAAGGCCGTTATAGCGATATCGGCCGCGCCGAATTCCTGCCGTTGGGCGACATCCTGTTCCATCCGGCCGAAACCCGGCTGCAGACGCGCGGGCTGGGGGGCGACCAGACCTTCCTGCGCATCGCCTTCCAGCCCGAAAATGAGGAAGCGCCGGACCTGGCGATCGATCCCGGCGATCCACGGGTGCAGCGCGCGCTGCTGGACGTGCGCCAGCCCGAGGTGGTGGGATCGCTGCGCCGCATCGCGCATGAAATCGCCCAGCCTGGCATGGCGACGGCCTTCCTGCTCGACGGGCTGACGACGCTGCTGGCGGTGGATCTGGCGCGCGGCATCGGGCGGCTGGCGGCCGAGGACGAGATCGCCAAGGGCGGGCTGGCCGGCTGGCAGCTCAACCGCCTGCGCGAACGGATTGCCGAGGCGGACACCGCACCGCCATCGGTGAGCGAACTGGCGACGCTGGTGCGGTTAAGCCCGCGCCATCTTTCGCGCGCATGGCGGGCATCGACCGGAACCACATTGTCCGAAGCGGTGGAGGACGCCCGGCAGGCGCGCGCCGAGGCGATGATCCTGGCCGGTGACCGCCAGCTCAAGGAAATCGCCTATTTGCTCGGCTTTTCGAGCCCATCGAGCTTTTCCACCGCCTTCCGCCGACGCACCGGCATGTCCCCCCAGGAATTTGCACGGCGCTGAGGCGCGACGAGCGGGTGTGCGACGGTGCGAGTGCCGGATTGCAAGCGATTGAACGATAAGACCCAACGACGAGGCTGCTGGGCTGCGTGGATGAACTCGGTGGGTGAATGAACGTCGGTTTTGGGGCGCCGGACAGGATATTTAGATGGCCGCTTTGTCGGGGAAAGCGGACTATCTTTGTCTCGTCACCCCGGACTTGTTCCGGGGTCCACCGCCACGCAGGCGCTGCCGCCAGCGGCTCCAACCCGAAAGACATCGCTAGGTCATTCCATGGCGGATTGTCCCGCTCGATCATCAATGGCGATGTGTGCTGCACCGTGGACCCCGGAACAAGTCCGGGGTGACGAGGTGGAAGTTCAGTAGGCGACGTCCGCAAAGGTCGGCGTGTCCCGACAGGCAGGAATTTTACGCCGATGGACGAACCCTGCCTGTCCGATCTCGGAAAGCTGACGGTCGGGAAACCGGAGGCCCAGCCCCGTCGCTGGATGGCAGCAAAGTCGGGGGAAGCGGACTTCACCGCACGCACGCACGGGCGTCCAGTTTCAGCGCCAAGCCCTGTGCCGACGCGTGAACCGTGTCTCCGACACGACAGTTCAGGCGCGCCAGCAAAACGGATCGTGCTCCGATGGCTCCCCTTTGACTTCGCGCTGTGACCACGACTTCGTCGGCGTGCCATTTAGGATTTACGTGCGGCGCGATGCTGACAACAACGGCCCACTCCTCACGCTTCGGCTGTTCAGTGCAAGCCGGCAAAGCAATTGCTCCTGCCACCAAGCTTAATCGAACTCTATCCATGCCTCACATTGGCCGGTTTTAGGGCATGTCTGCAATGTCAGCGTGCCCTGACAGGCAGGAATTTTCCGTCGATGACCGATACCTGCCTGTCCGGTCTCGGAGAGCTGACGGTCGGGAAACCGGACGCCTGGCCCCGCCGGTGGAGGACAGCAAAGTCGGGGGAAACAGCCCCTAGATACCAATCCGTTCGCCGTCTACGTCAACCTCGTAAGTGTCCCCCTCACACAAAAAGCGGATCATCCCGACATGATACTCAGCGTAGGAAGTGTCGGAGCGTCCCTCTGGCGCGGGGTAGTGGATGGCAAAGCGGGATCCCGGTGGAATGATCTCCACGGCGCCCCACGGCTCCACCATAAACTCTAGCGGCTGATCAAGCTCGTTGGAGAAGCGCACGGTAATCATATCAAGTTCATAACCCGGTGTTCGAATGTCCGCAAAGTCGGCGTTTCCTGACAGGCAGGAATTTTCCACAAAGCGCGGAAAGCTGACGGTCAGCAATCAGGCCGCCAGACGCCACGATCGAAGGGCCGAGAAGTCGGGGGAAGCGGACTATCCTTGTCTCGTCACCCCGGACTTGTTCCGGGGGCCACCGTCACGCAGGCGATGCCGCCAGCGGGTCCAACCCGAAAGACACCGCCAGGTCATTCCGTCCCGCTCGATCATCAATGGTGATGTGTGCTGCACGGTGGACCCCGGAACAGGTCCGGGGTGACGAAGGTGGAAGCTCAGTAGACGACGACCGCAATGTCCGCGTGTCCCGACCGGCAGGATTCAGGCAGAAAACCTCGACAGCGGCCTCCCTCCGAACGTGTCTGTGTCGGCTGGCCGTTGCAGGGCGGCTGAAATCGGAACGACAAACGCTGTTGCTGTCGGCCTGAATCTTCGTTCTATTGGAGCGCATAACCGGGAATGTCCGGCAGAAGGGGGGGCGTCGATGAGGCAGTTTTTGACTGGCCGCGCGGGCGGGATCTTTCGGCTTGCCCCCTGGGTGACCAGTTGCATGGTCCTGATGCACGCGGGCACGGCCAACGCGCAGGCGGCGCGGGATCGCTTCTGGCTGGAGGCATCCTATTTCTGGACATCCAACAATACGACGGTGAGCGTCGAGGACCGGGACAGCCAGGAAGCGGCCTCCCGGATCAGCCTTGAGAAGGATCTGGGTTTCGAGCGCGACGATTCCCTGCCGGAGTTCCGGGCTGGTGCGAAGCTGGGCGGCGGCTTTCGCGTCGTCGTGGAATATATGGGGATCAACCGAAAGGCCGAGGCGCAGATCGACCGGAGGCTGGGCTTCGGCAAGCACACGTTCGAGGCATCGGCCGACGTAAGGAGCCGCTTTGAAACGGATATTTACCGTATCGGGATTGGCTGGGACGCCTTTCGCGGCGAAAATTACGCGATCGGTATCATCGGCGGGCTTCACGCGACGAACTTCGTCGTCCGGCTGGAAGGCGAGGCCACAATTGGCAACCAGAGCGTTGGTGCCGTGACGGAAAAGCGCGATGCGCTGGCGCCGCTGCCGACCGTCGGCGCTTATGCCCTGTTCGACGTCACGCCCCATTTCACGCTGCAAGGCAGGGTCGATTATATCGATCTGACGCTGAACAATGCGGGCGGCCGGCTGATCAATGCCGAAGCATCGCTGATGTACAATATCACCGACAATCTGGGTGTTGGCGTGGGCTTTCGCCACGTGGACTATAAGCTGGAAATGGTGAAGCGGGACTGGACGGGCAGCATCAAATACCGGGTCAACGGGCCCAGCGTTATCCTGAAAGCTGCGCTGCCCTGACGTCTGGCGGCCGGTCTATCGGCCAACTTATCGGCCGCTTTCGGCGTTGAAGGGGCGAGGGGCGACGAATTTCGCCGCCACCGCCTATGCCACGATCGGATCGAGCAGTTCGATGGTGCCGGCTTCGGCGTCGATACGCACGTCGGCGCCGACGGGCAGGCTGAGCTGGTTGCCGACATGGCCGATATTGGCGCCGGCGAAGACCGGGATGCCGAGTTGCGACAGATATTGGTGGAGGATCTGCGGCACGCTGAAGCCGGTATAATTGGCGACGCCGCTATCGCAGCGCGAGCATTGGCCGAACACCACGCCCGCGACCTTGCGGAGTATGCCGGCGAGCGCGAGCTGGTTGAGCATGCGATCGACGCGATATTCGGCTTCGCCCACTTCTTCGAGAAACAGGATCGCGCCGTCGAAATCGGGTAACCAGGGCGATCCCATCATCGTCGAGAGGACGGTGAGGTTGCCGCCAAGCAGCCGGCCGCTGGCCTTGCCGGGGCGGATGGTGGTGATGCGCCAGCGATCCTGCGTGACATCCTGTCCTTCGGAGCCGTTCAATATGGGGGTCTGGCCGGCGAAGGCGATGCGCCAGAAGCTGTTCCAGCTGATCGAATCCCAACGATTGCCGGCATTGGGCCCGTGAATGGTGGGGAATCCGGCGCGCGCGGCGAAGGCGAGGTGGAAGGCGGTGACATCGCTGAAACCGACGAGCAGCTTGGGATGCGCGCGGATGAGATCCCAATCGAGCAGCGGCAGCATCCGTGCGCCGCCCCAGCCGCCGCGCAGTGCGAATATCGCCCGCACGCTTTCGTCCGCGAACATGGCGTGCACATCGGCCGCACGATCGCGATCGGTGCCGGCGAGATAGCCGAAGCGATCGGCGGCATGCTGGCCGAGCTTCGGCACCAGCCCCATGCCGCGCATGGTGCTTTGCGCGGTTTCCAGGCTGAACGGATCATCCGATACGCTGGCCGGCGCGATCAGGCCGACGGTATCGCCGGGGCGCAGGCGGGCCATTTTGGGGGCTGAGCGGGCCATAGCCCCCGTGGGCAGGGCCAGCGTGGCGCCAAGCCCGCTTATGCCCGCGATGATCGAACGCCTGCTGAACATGCGGCGACTATAACGCTTTGCCAACGAGTTCGCCTAGGCCGCGTGGATAATTCGGCATCGCGTGTCGGTCCGTTGTGACCGGCGTGGGGCGTTACGTCGGAGCATTCGGCGGCTCCGATCGCGCGCGCCATATTGATGCTCAAAGAAAAACCCCGCCGGATCGCTCCGGCGGGGTTGTTCATTCAGGCCGTGAGGCCGTCGGATCAATCGAGATCTTCGGTGGTGAAGTCCTCGCCGACGACGGCGCCCAGGGGATCGTCACCGGTGTCGTCTTCGACCGGACGAACCAGTTCCGCCGCATGTTCCTCGGCCGCGGTGGCGGGCGCCACCAGCGAAGCCTGCCATGCACGCTGCGAAGCGCGGAGAGCGGCATCGCGGCTGGAGGCGGTGACGCGCAGGCGGTTCATGCCCGCGCCGGTGCCGGCGGGGATGAGACGGCCGACGATCACGTTCTCCTTGAGGCCATCGAGCGTATCGATCTTGCCCTGCACCGAGGCTTCGGTGAGCACGCGGGTCGTTTCCTGGAAGGACGCCGCCGAGATGAAGCTGCGGGTCTGCAGCGACGCCTTGGTGATGCCCAGCAGGACCGGCTTGCCTTCGGCCGGCAGCTTGCCTTCGGCGAGCAGCTTTTCGTTGGCTTCGTCCATCTCGATACGATCGAGCTGTTCGCCCGGCAGCAGCGTGCTGTCGCCAGCGGCGGTGATCTCAACCTTCTGCAGCATCTGACGAACGATCGTTTCGATGTGCTTGTCGTTGATCTTCACGCCCTGCAGTCGATAGACTTCCTGGATTTCCGACACGAGATATTCGGCGAGCGGCTCGATGCCGAGCACTTCGAGAAGATTGTGCTGA